>CAWGRA010000020.1:0-363918 GCA_963824835.1 Terriglobia bacterium
CCAAAATCTGAATTTGCCGATCGCGCCAAACGGCGTGGTGTACAACTCTACGACGCGCACTCCGATTGCGGGCATGACCGTAAACATGCTGAGCACCGGCAGCAGTTCGACATTGCCGGCAAGTTGCTTCGACGATCCGGCCCAACAAGGCCAGATTACCCAGACGGGCGGCTATTACCGTTTTGACCTCAATTTCACGGATCCTGCCTGCTCCAGCGGCGGCAGCTTTTTCATCAAGGTGACCTCATCATCGGCGGCTTTTGTGGCCGGTGAATCGAAGGCGATACCTCCGGCTTCTAATGCAGCGACCGCGCCGTTTTCTGTACCTGCTTGTGCGGGTAGTGCGCAAGATGCGCTTCCGGCCGTCCCGTTTTGCGAAGCACAGGGATCAGAGTTCGCGCCGGCATCTTCCTTGCCTCCGGGCAGCACCGGGACCAAGTACTACTTGAATCTCAGGCTGGATGGCACCGCCGTGCCCGGATCGAACCAGATCTATAACAACCACATTCCGGTTGACCCGCAGACCGCGGGATCAATCTCGATCACCAAGACGACGCCGTTGCTGAACGTCACTCGCGGGCAACTGGTGCCGTACACCATCACGATCGGTGTTCTGCTGGGCTCGTCCGCGCAAGGTGTGCAGGTTGTGGATCGCTATCCGGCTGGCTTTCGCTATATCAAAGGATCCGCACGCCTGAATGGTGTGCCCACTGAGCCCACGGTGACCGCGGGCCAGCTCACCTGGAACGGCCTCAACTTCAATAGCGATGATCATCCCACGATCACGCTGTTGCTCGCAGTCGGCGCCGGTGTTAGCGAAGGCGAGTTCACCAACCGGGCGCAGGCCATGCAGGGACTGACTGGCCAGGCGCTGTCCGGTGTGGCGACCGCAACCGTTCGCGTGGTTCCGGACCAGACGTTCGACTGCACAGACGTGTTTGGCAAGGTCTTCGATGACGTGAATCGAAATGGCTACCAGGATTCGGGCGAGAAAGGCCTGGCCGGCGTACGAGTGTTGACGGCACGAGGCCTGGCAGCGACAACGGACCAGTACGGGCGGTTCCACATCACCTGCGCGCTTACGCCCAACGGGATCCGCGGCAGCAATTTCGAGCTGAAGCTCGACGACAGGAGCCTTCCCAGTGGCTACCGGTTGTCCACCGATCAGGTACAGATCAAGCACGCCACCGCCGGAAAGGCCCTGAAATTTGATTTCGGCGCGTCAATTTACCGCGTGGTAGCCATTGATCTGTCGGATGCGGCGTTCGAGCCGGGTACGACGGAAATCCGCATGCAGTGGAAGCCACGCCTGGACGTGCTGCTGACGGAGCTGCGCAAAGCACCGTCAATGCTGCGGCTATCCTACGTTGCCGATACCGAGGATGAGGCCCTGGTGCAACGACGCATGCAAGCGGTCAAGCGGCAATTGACTGACGCATGGGATTCGGAAAAAGACAGCTATGTTCTGACCATTGAGCCTGAGGTCTTCTGGCGTCGTGGCGCCCCGCCCAAGAAGTCCGACCTGCGCGTTCCGGAGAGTAGGTGAACCGTATGAGTATCCAACGCCATCTACTGCTGATTATCGGATTCCTGATGATGACGGCCCCCGTGTGCATTGGCCAGGTCAACATCGCCAAGCCGGGAGAGCAGGCAGAGCGGCATCTCTCCAGCGACCAGACAATGAAGCAATGGGCGCTCAACTCGAATCAGACCGATGACATCAAGCAGATCAAGGTCTGCCGCGTGGAGACCGTCTGCAAAATGCGATTCAAGGAAGGCCAAACGCCGCGGACGCGAGTCAAGAATCTAGTCATGCCGCTGCGGTACGAGGACGAGACTGTTCCCATTTCTGACGCCTTCACTAAACAAGTACAGCAGGCGCTCAATAACTTTCATGATAAGCAGGGCGTAACGGTCCGGTTCATCGGCTACACCGACGACGCGCCATTGACCGGCCGCGATGAAAGCGTCTATGGAAATGCTCTGTCATTGTCGAAGGCAAGAGCGCATCGCGTCGCATTGGCTATGCAGGGAATTCTGGGATTGCCTGCTTCGGCCATCGAAAGCGATGGTCGCGGGAGCTCCCACCCGATTGCCTCCAACGCAACCGTGCAGGGACGGGCGATCAATCGCCGCATCGAAGTGGAATTCTGGTACGACGATCCACTTCAAGAGTTATCTGAGGAACCACAACTTTGCCCTGACGATGTGGATGAAACGGTGACCAGGGTTTACGATCCTCAATCGGGCAGCATACCGAACATCGAGGTTGAGAACGGTCAGCTCATAATTCCGCCCGGCTATGCGGAAAATCTGCATCGCGCACTTGCAGACATCGCGGATCGCACCAACGCGCGACTGCGGTTTATAGGTTACACAAAGAACGAGCGGCTTGACCGCCGCACCGCGTCCGTGTACAGCGACGATATCGGCCTTTCCGCGGCGCGGGCTCGCCACGCCATGGACACACTCATGAAGGACCCGCTGTTGTCAGGCGCCCGGTCCGAACACGAGGGACGCGGCTACGTCCAGTCCGATGACGTCGTGAACCTCGGCTTCATCCAAAGCCAGGAGTCGTTCGTTCGCGTGCAGGTCGTGTATGACGAGCGGTTGCCGTTGGACAACTACGAGGGCGTGGACATCACTCGCCAGACCCAGGAGCTGAGTCCGAAGAGCCCGTACGATCTGAACGTGATGCACATCACCGTCGATGGTAAGCCGATCGATGACCTGGACCGCAGCTCTTCTGACGTGCAGCGCTGCACTGACGTGGCACTCGACAAGGCCAATATCCGGTTCGGCCTCGACAATCTCGAGTCGCGGCGGCGGCTCGCCGTCGCGGCGGATCCAGTCGCTGTGGTCGTGAACCAACCCATCAGCGAAGTTGCTCTACCTGTCGTGCATTTCCGGATGTACAGCAACTATGGGAGCTTCATCAAGCGTGCTGAAATCCGAATATTCGACCAGCAGTCATTGCAGGCCGCACCGCTGGTAGTCATTCCGGTGGATGACGCAGGGCTTGCGGAATGGCAGCCGGCGCCGGAAATTCTGGCGGGCCCGGCACGTCAACTCAAGTACCTGCTTCGCGCCTATGACCCGAAAGAGCATTTCGACGAAACCGACGCACGGCCGCTATGGCTCTACCACGATGCAGCACCGGGAAACTTCGTGAAGTCTGATACGCCGTCATCACAGGCGCTGCTGGCCGCCTACGGCGAGAACGACCTGGCACGCCAGGGCATTACGCTCGGCAGCGGCACGGTTAAGGTGCAGGGCAGCGGTATTCCGGCGGGCCACACTGTCTGGCTAGCCGGCCACCAGGTTCCGGTTGACCCGAAGGGCAAATTTGTTGCGGAGGAGATCCTCCCGAACGGCACGCATACCGTGGAAGTGGCGGTCCTCGACGACGCCGGCAATGGCTCGCTCTATCTACGCGATCTGGAGTTCAAGAGCCGCGACCTGTTCTTCTTCGGTGTCGCTGACTTGACGGTATCGAAGAATAGTGTGAGCGCGGCGGAAAAACTACAGCAGGGAGATAATGCAGCGCAGCCTGTCGATTCGTCGCTCGATGGCCAACTGGCGTTCTACTTGAACGGCAAGGTGAGTCAGAACTGGCATCTGACGGCGAGCGCGGATACCCGTGAAGGCCCGGTGAAAGACCTGTTCAGCAATTTCCTGGACAAGACACCGGACGAGTTATTCCGGCGCATCAATCCCGATTATTATTACCCTTCGTTCGGCGACGACGGCGCCGTGGATGAAACGGCGCCGACCCTGGGCAAGTTCTACGTCAAAGCGAGCCATGGCCAGGATTATGGGATGTGGGGCAACTTCAAGGCCGACTATGTGGCCAACGATCTGGCCCACGTCGACCGCGGCCTGTATGGAGCCGACGCGCACTTCGGCTCCGAACCCACCACCAGCTTCGGCGAGCGACGGGTCTCAGTGGACGGGTTCGCCGCCCAGCCGGGAACGTTGCCGGCCTATGAGGCATTCCTCGGGACCGGTGGGTCAATCTACTTTCTGCACCACCAGGACATCCTGACCGGTTCCGAGAAGCGTGAGTATTGAAGTCCGCGACAAGGTCTCAAACATCGTCACGGGGGTAGTTAACCTGCGGCCAAACGTGGACTACGACATCGACTACATACAGGGCCGGCTGCTGCTTTCCGAGCCGCTCTCGGCGACCGCCGGCGACAATCTTCTGGTGCGTACCAGCGGCTTGAGCGGTGACGAGTCATTTCTAGTGGTGCGTTATGAGTACACGCCGGGTCTCAATAACCTTGCCCAGGTCGCGGTGGGAGGTCAGGGCAGTTACTGGATCAACAATTACATGAAAGTCGGGCTGACGGCCAACTCCAATGACGGCGACTCCGCCGGCAACCTTGGGGCCGCAGACCTGACCTTGCGGAAAAGCGCCAGTTCCTGGTTCAAGGTGCAGGCAGGCCGCACCACGGGTCTCCTCTCACCTACGCTGCAATCCAATGATGGCGGATTTAATTTTCAGGGGCCTGATGACCAGTCCTTCGCCAGCTCAAAAGCCGCGGCCTACCGCGCCGACTTGAGCATCGGGCTCAGCGACTTCTTTAAGGGGCACGACGGTCATCTCCAGTTCTACGAGCAGAAGATCGACGCCGGTTACACGGCGCCGGGACAGATGACGATAAAGGATACCGAGCAATATGGCGGTATGTTCAAAATGCCGGTGACGACTCGCCTGAGCCTGATGGCCAAAGGCGATCAGAAGACCGAGGACCAGGGGCTCGAGACGCGGGCGATGGAATTGGACCTGGGCTACAGGCTGACCAATCAATGGAGTTTCAGCGCCGGTGTGCGTGACGACATGCGTAAGGACAACTCAGCCGGTTGTTCCACTGACCCAGGAGCAGGGCGAGCGCACGGACGCAGTCGCTCAGGTGAAATTCAGTCCGAGTGACATCTGGAGCGCATACGTTTTCGGCCAGGACACGGTCGCAACAAGCGGCGGCCGTCCAGACAACAGCCGCATCGGACTGGGCGGCTCCTATCGGTTGACGAAACGCTTCAAAATCGATGGTGAGGCGTCTGACGGAGATCTCGGTCCCGGCGGAAAGATCGGCACCACTTTTCTCTATTCCGAGCGGAGCAGTCTTTACCTGAACTATTCGCTGGAAAACGAGCGCACAGACAACGATCAGTTGGTCCACAGCGGGAGCTGGGGTAACCTGGTCTCGGGCGTGAAAACGCGGCTCTCTGACAGCTCCAGCATCTACGCCGAGGAGCGCTACCAGACTGGCGCCTCGCAGAGCGGTCTCACGCACGCCACCGGAATCAACCTCGTCACCAAAGAGCGCTGGAATTTCGGCGGCAGCGCGGAGTTTGGCAAGCTGTTCGACTCGGAGACTGGAGCGCGAGACCAATCGTAAGGCCGCCGGAATCCACATGGGCTATGGCCTGACCACGATACAGTTCTCAAGCGCAATCGAATTTCGCCGGGACGATCTGGAACAGCCTGACTTGAGCCATACCATACAGAACGTGGTGCTGTTGCGTAACAATTTCAAATACCAACTGAGCCCCAGCTCGCGCCTGCTCGGCAAGCTGGATTACTCAATCAGCGATAGCACGCTGGGCGATTTTTATGCCGGCGGCTATACCCAGGGAGTGGTCGGCTACGCATACCGGCCGGTGCGGAATGACCGGTTCAATGCTCTGGTGAAGTACACCTACTTCTATAACGTCCCAACCACAGATCAGTTGGGATTGCAGCAAACCGCCACAGAGTTCCTTCAGAAGAGCCACATCGCGGCGCTCGACGTTAACTATGACCTCACAGCCAACTGGTCCGTGGGGGGCAAATATGCATACCGGCTGGGAGAGGCCAGCCTGGACCGCGTGCAGCCGGATTTCTTCGACAACACCGCGCAGCTCGCCGTGGTGCGCGTGGACTGGCAGTTCCACAAACAATGGGATACCTTGGCCGAGGTCCGGCAGCTTGGCCTCCCGGATATTAATCAAAACCGCCGCGGCGTTCTGGCCGCGATGTATCGTCACATCAGTAAGAACCTGAAGGCTGGCGTCGGGTACAACTTCACCGATTTCTCCGACGAACTGACCGACCTGAAATACAACCATCGAGGCGTATTCTTCAATATCATCGGGACCAAGATGAGGCTCGCGTCGAGATCCCTGGCGCCTTTGACATTTCTCTCGTGGAACACGGTCAGGTTGTCGCGCGCTTTTTAATCAGGACGCTTTCTTGCTGGTACTGTTCACCACCGGTTTCAGATACATGGCCTGGATCTTTTTTAACCCTGCCGTCATCAAAGCGAACCGTAACCCGATCAGGTTCAGTGGTCACGCGAATGCCGAGAGGCTTACCGGTTCAAGCACTGGTTGGTTCAACCCCAATCGTCGCCCGGCCGTGAAAGCCGGTCTATTTCATGGCCTTGCGTTTCCAAAGGTCCCAGGCGCGTTGATAGTTGTCAGGGGGAGTTGCTTTTTGCGCCTCTTCGGGCGAGAGATACGTAATTGGACCGCCAATCATGGTGGCCTGCATCTGTAAACGCGCGTTGATTTCCAGATAAACGCTGCGTCCAACCGCAACCGGCAATGATGGTCCCACCACCACGGCGCCATGTCCGCGCATGAGGATGGCCGGCTTTTTACCGAGCGTGGCCGAGAGTGCATGACCTGCAATGGAGTTGCCGATCAGCATGTTACCCGTCCCTGCAACTTTGCGAATTTCGAAAACCGGCACGCCTTCGCCGATAAAAGCCGCCATGTGGTACATGGGCCTGAGTGGAACGGTGCTGTCGCCGAAAGGAATGATGGAAGGCGAGTGATTGTGGACAATCGCCTTCACGTCCGGCCGGGCCTTGTAGATTTCTCCGTGAATGAAGCGTTCCAGGTAAAGCTGGCGGCCTTTCGCATCCACGGCAGTGCTGTCCAGATCGTATTCCAGAATGTCATCGGCGGTGACCAGTTCAGGAGCCAGTGAGCGGGACAGAAGATAGCGGTTGGGATCAAGATTGTGGCGCGCGCTGACGTGACCGTATCCATCCACCACTCCCTGATCGGCCAGGATACGGTTGGCCGCTACCAGGTCTTCGATCAATTGTGCATCGGCTGGTCCGGCGGATTTTGGCGGAACGCGATTCTCTGCATCCTGCTGTTTCCCCCAGAGTGCGCCGGCCAGCGCCATGCTGCTGCCGGCCAGAAAATTTCGTCTTGTAAGTGGATTGCCGAACAGCAAAGTTGTTTTCATGTTAATTCCCCCCGACAATGTGGGTCTTCAAACTTAAAAGCCGAAACTGCTCAAGTTGGTAGTCCTAATCTGGATTTTGGCGCTGACCCGGTTGCGGCAATTGTCTCAAGAAAACTGCTATATAACCGAAGCTGCTGTTACGGCAGGCTTTCTGTGACATGAAATGCGAACCTCACATTCGGAGCACGATAATGCCGCGGTCCAGCTTTGAGAATGGTAAATTAGAACACTAGAAACCGTTCATCTATGCAGGGAGATGAGTTGATCAAAACTTTCTGCTCCTCCTAACGAAACGGCAACAATTCAGTCAGGAATTGCTCCGGTGACGGCATCTGCCGACAGCAAAGTTGGCATGGCGTGAGGAATTCGAAATGATTACGGGAACTTGTATTGGTCACTACATTGGCGGTCGAATTGAAAATGACGCCGCATCGTATCTTGATGTCTTCAATCCAGCGCTGGGCGAAGTAACCACCCAGGTAGCGCTGGGGAATGCAGCCACCGTCAACCGTGCCGTGCAGGCCGCGGTGGAAGCTTTTCCAGCCTGGGCTGCTACGTCTCCGCTACGCCGCTCACGGGTCATGTTCCGCTTAAAAGAACTGCTGGAACGTGATCGAAAAGAGCTGGCCGCCCTGATCACGGCGGAACACGGCAAAACGCTTTCCGATGCCGAAGGCGAGGTCATGCGTGGCATGGAAGTAGTGGAGTTTGCCTGCGGCATTCCGCACCTTTTAAAAGGTGAATTTAGTGACGGCGTGTCGAGTGGAGTGGATGCATGGTCAATTCGTCAGCCGCTCGGGGTAGTAGCGGGAATCACGCCATTCAATTTTCCTGTGATGGTACCGCTGTGGATGATCCCGGTGGCGATTGCGTGCGGAAATTGTTTCATACTTAAACCCTCGGAAAAGGATCCATCGCCCAGCATCAAGCTTGCTGAGCTTCTCCATGAAGCCGGTCTTCCGCAAGGCGTGTTTTCCGTGGTGCAAGGTGCGCGCGAGGCGGTGGAGGCAATCATCGCGCATCCGGATATACAGGCCATCAGCTTTGTGGGTTCCACCAACGTAGCCCGGCTGATCTACACGGGCGGAGCAGCACAAGGAAAGCGCGTGCAGGCTTTGGGCGGCGCCAAGAACCATCTGGTGGTGATGCCGGACGCGGACCTGGATCTTGCTTCAGACGCGCTGATGGGAGCCGCGTATGGCTCAGCCGGCGAGCGTTGCATGGCGGTGTCAGTGGCTGTGGCCGTGGGAAATGCCGCCGATCAATTGATCGAGCACCTGAAACCAAGAGTGGTGAATCTTAAGATTGCTCCCGGCACCAGCCCTGAGGCCGAGATGGGGCCACTGGTAACGGGCGAGCACCGTGAGAAGGTCCGCGGTTACATTGATCTGGGAGTGAAGGAAGGCGCCAAGCTGGTTGTGGATGGGCGCAAGTTTTCCCTTCGCGGACATGAGCGCGGTTTCTTCCTGGGCGGCTCGCTGTTCGATGAGGTCCGGCCGGAAATGCGGATATATAAAGAAGAAATCTTTGGCCCAGTCCTGGGCGTAGTTCGTGCGCCCGATCTGGCGAGTGCGGTTGAGATCGTCAACCGGCATCCATATGGCAATGGCGCTTCCATTTTTACGGCTGATGGCGGAGCTGCCCGCGACTTCGGCAATCGGGTCAGCGCGGGAATGGTCGGGGTGAATGTTCCGATTCCGGTCCCCATGGCGTTCCATAGTTTCGGCGGCTGGAAGCAGTCCATGTTTGGGGACCATCATATTCACGGCATGGAAGGCGTGCGGTTCTACACGCGATATAAGACTTTTACGCAGCGCTGGCCAACCGGCGGCCGCCGTGGAGCTGAGTTCATGATGCCCACATTGGGCTGACGGAACTCAGGTTGGTGAATGTCTGAGACGTGTCACAGCTATTTCCTGGAACAGTAAAATTCCGGCGATCGCCTGACAAAAGTCTAAGAACAATGGAGTTAGCGCCCATGCGCTTCCATTGCGCAATAATTCCTTTGTTGTATTATGTCACCAGTATCCTCCGATGTTTCTGAGTACCCGAAACCGAACCGATCATTTGCGCCGCGCCTTTGTGATTGCCGTGGTGATGTGTCTGTTCATGTTCGCAATTTATCTAAAAGTTGGGCCTACTTATTCCGGGAGGCAATTCGTCTTCGCAAACCCGAATTTGGGCTGATTCAAGTGAAAGATCCGGAACGCATACCAAGATAGCTCCTTTACCTTTCCTCGTTTTGCTGTTCGTGTCTTTATGTTTTTGCAAGGCAGAAAAGCCAGGTGCACCGGTCAAAGTTGCCGAACCGGTCTGCAAAGACATTTTTTTTCGATCGCTTCATTGGTTTCGTCCCCCTCCTGCCCTCCTTCTTTCATCCGCAACTGTCTAGTAATTTCCTTTAGCTCTTATTACTTATTTACTCTGCGCATATTCAGGTAGCACGATTATGCCGTATGAAACAGTTGCGGTCAGTTCTGAAGCGGGGCCCACTCATGCCATTGGGGCGTTGGGTTTCTGAAATTCTGTTTACTTGTTCTGTCAACCAAAAGCGGAGAAAACCAAAATGTGGGCCGGTACAAAGCATCCAGCCTTGATTACGGCAGGTGTCCTTATCTGCCTGGTGCTCGGTAGTATTTTCGCTTATCGCGTGCGCGCAAAAGAGCCGGTAGTTAACAGTTCCGGTGCAAGCAAGCCGCTGGCGGCGGTAGCGCTGGTGAAGCGAGGCACGGTGTCTAACAGCTTTTCAGTGGCCGGCGAATTCGTGCCTTATCAGGAAGTTGAACTACACGCCAAAGTGGCCGGGTATATCAAAAAGATCAGTGTTGATATTGGCGACCAGGTGAAAGCCGGGCAGGTCCTGGCGGTGCTGGAAGTGCCGGAATTAAATGCGCAGGTGGTGGGAGCCGATGCGGGCGTGCAGCACAGCAAGCAGGAGATCCTGCGTTTGCGCAGTGAAGTCGTTCGCGCAAATGCTAATCATGCTTCGGTCCACGCTGCCTCCGAGCGCCTGCAGCAGGTCTTCAAAACTCAACCGGGGTTGATTGCCCAGCAGGAACTCGATGATGCCATAGCCAGGGACCAATCGGCAGAGGCGCAGGTGGAAGCAGCCAAATCAGCGCTGGCCGCAGCCGAGGAAGGGCTGGCAGGCTCGCAGGCAAACCAGACACAAGTGAAGGCGATGCAGGACTATTCCCGAATTGTGGCGCCTTTCAACGGGGTGGTCACCTGGCGGTATGCCGATACAGGATCATTGATCCAGGCGGGTACGTCTAACAGTAACTCTCTACCTGTAGTAAAAGTTGCGCAGGTCAACATCCTTCGTCTGCGGCTACCCGTGCCCGAATCGGTATCGAGCCATGTGCGGGTTGGAACGGACGCTGACATCCGTGTTCAGGCAACCGGAGAGCATATCAAAGGTAAAGTGGCTCGTTTAACGGATTCGTTTGACCGGCAAACGCGCACCATGCAGGTGGAGGTGGATGTTCCCAATCCTGCAAGAAAGCTTTCCCCTGGAATGTACGCGGATGTTTCACTGCTGCTCGATAACCGGCAGGGAGCAATCACGGTTCCAGTGCAGGCCCTGAAGCATGAGAATGACAAGACAACTGTTTTCCTGGTGAACCAGGAAAACCGGGTGGAACTGCGGGAAATCCGGGTCGGGCTGGAACAGCCAGACCGCGTAGAGGTGCTTGCAGGATTGAATGCCGGAGACAAGGTGATTGTGGGCAACTTCTCTGCCTACAGGCCTGGTCAACTCGTGACTCCAAAGGTTAGTACTTTTGAAGCAGGGAGCGCGCAGTAATGCCGAGTTTTTCAATTAAGTACCCATTCTTCATCATCATGATGTGCCTGATCATCGCGGTGGTTGGAATCACCACGGTAGCGCGCATGCCGGTGGATTTGTTTCCGAGTATCAATATTCCCGTGGTGGTAGTGGCAACATTTTATACAGGCATGCCGCCTGAGCAGATTGAGGCGGACATCACCGGGCGCTTTGAGCGTTTCTTTACGCTGGGCAGCGGCATTGACCACATGGAATCACGTTCTCTGCCGGGAGTGAGTCTCATCAAGGTTTATTTTCAGCCGGGAACCAACGCGGATTCCGCAGTGAGCACTATCTCAAATCTGGCCATGGCTAACCTGCGCCGTTTGCCGCCCGGAACGTTGCCGCCAGTGGTTTTGAAGTTTGATGCTTCCAGCCTGCCAGTGTGCCTGATCACCCTCAAAGGAGAAGGATTAACTGAGACGCAGCTCCGTGATCTGGGGCAATACAATGTGCGCAACCAGGTGGCCAATGTGCCCGGCGCATCAGTGCCGCAGCCCTTCGGCGGCAAATACCGCCAGATCCAGGTGTATGTGGACCCGGTGAAACTTCAGGCACACCAGCTCAGCCTGATGGATGTTGTGCGCACGGTGAACAACTCCAATATGATCCTGCCTGCGGGTGACGTCCGCATCGGTCCCAAAGATTTCAATATCTATACCAACAGCCAGTTGCCGAGCACGGAGGAGATCAATCGGCTGCCCCTGAAGACAGTTGGAAACGCGTCAGTGATGGTGGGCGATGTTGGCCATGCCATGGACGCGCAACAAATTCAAAACAGCATCGTTCGCGTAGATGGACAGAAATCAGTTTACCTGCCTGTGCTCAAGCAAGGCGGTGACAGCAACACAATCGCAATCGTAAATGGAATCAAGGACATTGTGAGTGATCTGACCGACGTGCCCAAGAACCTATCGGCCAAGGTGGTTTTTGATCAGTCGATTTACGTGAAGACGGCCATCAAAAACCTGGGTGTGGAGGGCGGGATTGGGCTGGTTTTAACCGCGCTCATGATTCTTGTGTTCCTCGGAAGCATGCGGGCAACGGTGGCTGTCCTGCTTTCAATTCCATTATCAGCTCTTGCCACTTTCTTGATTTTGAACATGGGCGGTGGAACCATCAACACAATGGTTCTAGGCGGGCTTGCACTCGCCCTGTCGCGACTGATCGATAATTCCGTGGTGGTTCTGGAGAATATTTTTCGCCACCTTGAAATGGGTGTTCCTGCCCAGGAAGCCGCCGAGGAAGGGAGGAAGGGAAGTTGCCTTACCCGTGCTAGCCGCCACATTTACCACGGCCATCGTATTTTTTCCGGTAGTTTTCCTCTATGGAGTCAGCCGATTCCTCTTCATCGCGCTAGCCAGCGCGGTAGTGCTGTCTTTGTTTGCTTCCTACGTGGTCGCACTGACGGTGGTGCCACTCTTTTGCGCCAAATTTATTCATGTTCTCGAAGCAGATGAAGAAACCGGCCATGATCAAAGGCGATCAGTTTTCGGGCATTTCGTCCACTGGTTCAATCGCCGCTATAAGAACTTGCTTGACAGGTATGACATTGCTGTGGGGAAGACCCTGTTGCGGCCCGCCGCCACTGTTCTGGGGGTGATTGGAATCTTCATCTTCAGCCTGGCGCTTTATCCGATGCTGGGCATCGCGTTTTTCCCTCGTACAGATCCCGGCCAGTTTGTGATCAACCTGAAGGCCCCCACAGGCACCAGAATTGAACTCACTGATCAGTATGTGCGCCGCGTGGAAACGGCAATCCGCGCGACAGTAAATCCCGAAGATATGGGAATGATTGTTTCGAATATCGGCGTGACTCCCGGATTTTCTTCAATGTACACCAGCAACTCCGGCCAGCATACAGCCACGGTCCAGGTCAGTTTGAAGGAAGGGCACAAAACCGGCAGCTACGAATATATGAGACGCGTGCGTACAAAGCTCGCCGAAGATCTGCCGGAATTGGCAACGCTACTTCCAATCGGGCGGTCTGGTGGATGCCGTGATCAATCTAGGGCTGCCGGCCCCAATTGATATTCAGGTGGGTGGCAACAACTTGCACGAGGCCTATCCTACGGCCGCTGAACTGGCGCGCCAGATCCGTGAACTCCATGGGTGAGCGATGTACTTATTCCGCAGGACCTCGATTATCCCGCGTTGCGACTGGATGTGAACCGGGAAATGGCATCCCGGCTCGGCCTCTCTTCCCGGGAAGTAGTTGACAACGTGATCACGGCGCTTGCGTCAAACCAGATGATAGCTCCCAGTTACTGGGTTGACCCAAAAACCGGGAATGATTACATGCTTACCGTCCAATATCCTGAAGCACAAATTCGGTCCATGGCGGACTTCAAGCAAATCCCGTTGCGATCAGATAAGGGTACCAGCACAACGCAACTAGGCGACGTTTCTGAAATCAAGTCCATTCAGGCCCCAACGGAAGTGGACCATTACCAGCTCCGCCGCGTGATTGATATTTACGTTTCGCCCTCTGGCGAGGATCTGGGTGGTCTGGCTACCCGGGTAGACAAGATAATTGCCGGCATTCAAAAGCCTGAAAACATTCGCATCGCCGTGCGTGGATCCGTGGAGGGCATGCGGCAATCGTTCAAGAGCTTTGGCCTTGGATTGGTTTTGTCGATCATCCTGGTCTATCTCATATTGATGGCCCAGTTTGCATCGTTTATTGATCCTTTCATCATCCTTCTGGCGGTGCCGCCGGGAATAACAGGAGTGATTCTTGTTCTGTTGCTCACCCATACCACACTGAATGTGATGTCCCTGATGGGCGTCATCATGATGACCGGCATCGTGGTATCGAACAGTATTCTGATTGTGGACGTGACCCGAGTTTTGCGCAGCGAAGGAAAGCCAATTCGTGAATCGGTGGCCACGGCATGCCGGCTCCGCCTTCGCCCCATCCTGATGACATCACTGGCTACGATTTTAGGGCTGGCACCGATGGCGCTGGCTCTGGAAGCTGGAAGCGAGCAATATGCTCCGCTGGCTCGAGCCATTATTGGTGGTCTCACTGTTTCAGTGGTCGTAACGGTGTTCCTGGTACCAGCGGCTTACCTGCTTGTTCATCGCCATGAAGAACAGGCCCAGATCTAAAGGTAATATGCGAAGGAAATGGAGCGAATGAACTCAAAGAGCTCAGTATTTGTTTTGTCCGCAATCTTGCTGATTTCCGGCCCTCAGGCGATTTGCCAGACCATTCCTGCTGCGCCTGCGCCGGCCGAGCGCTGCTGCAACCAACTGGTCGCGTTTGCAGACTAGTGAGGGAAGCGCCGAGGCCGGGAAAGCGTTCGCCTACTGCGGAGCAGAATGGGACAGCGGCCAATCCAGGTTCCCCAGGTAGCTCATCATCCCAGAGATGCTCCCCTTAAGCTCAGTTTGCACGATGCCGAGCAAATGGCGATCAAGAACCACCCCAGGATCACGATTGCGGCATTGAGCGCGCTCGCGTCCAGGGAAGCTGCGCGCCAGGTGAAAGCGGCGTTTTACCCGACGATCAGCATCAATGCAACGGGCGTGACTACTTTCCGTGATGGCAACCGGATCACCGCCGGAGCGTTGAACAATCCGAGTGTTTTTGATCGCGCCGCTTCGGGGGCCACGGCCAGCCAACTGATCACAGATTTTGGAAGGACCAGAAATTTCAGTTCGGCGGCCAATCTGCACGCCCAGGCGACGGAGCAAAATGCCGTGGCCACGCGAGAGCAAATCGTTTTTACGGTTGACCAGACCTTCTACAACGCTCTTTCAACTGAAGTGCTGGTGAAGGTTGCTGAGCAGACCGTGCGCTCACGGCAGGTGCTGGTTGATCAGGTGCAGGCACTGGAAAAGGCCAAGCTGCGTTCAGCGCTGGATTTAAGCTTTGCCAATGTCAGCCTGGCTCAAGCGCAGTTGCTTCTGGTGGATGCGAAGAGCAATCGCGATGCGGCTTATGCAAACCTGGCGGAAGCGCTCGGCCTGCCGAGCGAGAAGCCTATTGAATTGGTGGACCTGAAGGCCCCGCAGCCGTTGGCCGGAACAGTGGACCAGGTGATTCAAATGGCCCTGGCAAACCGCCCGGACGTAAAAGCCTTTGAACTGGAACAAAGCTCCGCTGAGCATCTGATGACGGCTGAAGAACGGCTTCAATTTCCGGATATTTCTGCTTTGGGCGCAACGGGCATTACACCGGTAGCGAGTAATCGCCTTGGAACGAATACCTATGGAGCGGTGGGCGTGAACGTCCATATTCCCGTGTTTAACGGGTTCCTGTTCTCGTCGCGCGCGGCCGAAGCGAAATACCGGGCCCGTGCGGCCGCGGAAAGCGTGCGCGATATAAAGGATACCGTTGCCAGGCAGGTGAGGGTCGCGTATTTGAACGTTAATAGTACGTTCGAAAGAGAAAACGTGGCCGCCAAGCTGCTTGATCAGGCGACTTTGTCACTGCAACCTGGCCCAGGCCCGCTATAACCTCGGTCTTAGCTCAATTGTGGATTGAGCAAGGTGCAGTTGCAGCAAACCGAGGCCGAAATCAGCACGGTCACGGCGAAATACCAGTATGAGTTAGCCGTTGCAGCACTTTCTTATCAGCCGGCCAGTAGCAGGCCTATTTAGAAAATCGGACGTGCATGGCGCATTCATTGGCCAGCTATGTGTTCGCTGAAGTTAATAGCTCCGGTCTGGTTAGCCTCATCATTCAAATTCCAAAAGCTCCCATCTCCGATCTTTCCACACGCAAGCACCCACTTTTAACGTGGTTTTAACATTCCTTTAACGAGTGTTTCACGCGGATATCAGAACCTTGCAGGGGACTTACTAATCGGGTGCTGAGTACGGCGTGTTGGCCAATTGCAGGTCTTTGTTTAATCTTGCTACCGACTGGAAGGTACGGTGTTGTGCGTGGAGGGCGCTGGCCAAGACTTTGGTCAGGTGAGTGAAGACAAGTTTCGATTCAATGTTGCACAATTTGAGACGCGAATATTCGCAGTTCCTGATTAAAAGATTCGGGGGCGAAGGGAGAAATACTTCGGTGAAATTGTTGAAGACATTCTGTTTTTTGATTCTGATATCCGGCATTGGCATGGCGCAATCGGGCAGCGGCAACGCTGACTCGCCCAATGCGGTTAATATCAGTGATGAACTGAAGCAGCTGCGCGAAGCTGTGGCAGAGCAGAAAAAAGCCATGGCGGAGCAGCAAAAGCAGATTTCCCGGCAGCAGCAGGAGATCGAAGAACTAAGGACCCAGGCCAGTCCGGTGGCAAACACGCCAGACCAGTCAAGACCAGACTCCCCGGATAGTGGACACGAAACTTACCAACTCCGAAGCTCCCAAAATGCCAGTCATTCAGCGCGATCCGGAAAAGCAGAGTGGCGCGGAAAAGGTGAGGGAAGCACCACTTTCATTCCGGATCGGAGGCGCGGATTTCACGCCCGGGGGCTTCATGGATATGACTGCTTACTGGCGCAGCACCAATCCAGGCAGTGGCTATGGCACCAACTTCTTTTCCATTCCCTATCACAACACAGTACCTGGCCAGCTTTCGGAGACGCGTTTTACCGCTGAGAACTCACGTATCTCTCTGAAGGCCAACAGCATTTTCAAGGGCAATAACGCCACCGGCTACTTCGAGATGGACTTCCATGGCAATGACCCTGCCAACGCTTTTGTCTCCAGCAACAGCCATACAAATCGAATCCGGCTCTACTGGGTAGACGTTCGGCGCGATAAGTGGGAAGTGCTTGGCGGACAATCATGGAGCTGGTTGACCCCGAATCGTGTGGGGCTCTCCCCCAATCCAGCCGATGTGTTCTACAGTCAGGACACAGATTCAAATTACCAGGCAGGGTTGACGTGGACGAGGTCAGCACAAATACGTGTTGCCTACCATCCCAATGACAACTGGGCCATAGGACTTGCCGCCGAGAGCCCTGACCAGTTCATTGGACAAAGCAACCAGGTGGTTTTGCCCACAGGGCTGGCTTCTGTTTCCACGCAGTTTGATGCAGCCAACCAGACATCAACACCCAACGTAATGCCTGATCTCATTCCAAAGATCGCTTATGACCATGACATCGGCGGTAAACACTTTCACGTGGAAGCAGTTGGCTTGCTTACAGCCGTGAGACTGTTGCCGGCACTTGGTGGCTCGCGAGACACCAAATTCGGTGCAGGCGGTTCTGTGAACGTCAACCTCGAAGTGGTCAAGGGTTTCCGTTTGATTGCCAGTTCGTTCTATAGCGACGGCGGCGGCAGGTATATCTTTGGCAGCGGGCCGCAAGCGGTGATTCGGCCCCAACGGAACTGTTTCCCTGGTGCACGCCTTCGCCGGAATCGGTGGCTTTGAATATCAGGCCAACAAGAAGCTGCTATTGGCCGCTTACTACGGCGGTGACTACTTCCAGCGTAACTTTTTCGCGGACACCACCTCCACTGCGACAGTTAAACCTCTGATCGGCTATGGTGCTCCTGGAGCGGCGACCGCGAACGCGCTGGCAGCCAACCGCGCCATTCAAGAGCCTTCGTTCGATCTGATCTATACGTTCTGGAAAGACCCGAAGTACGGGGCTCTACAGGTGAACAACCAGATCAGCTATTTGACGCGGAGTCCCTGGTTCGTGCCGACAGGCCAGCCCAAGAACGCTCGCAGCACCATGGTATGGAGCAATTTGAGATGGGTGTTGCCGTAAGCAGACCACTGTAGCTGGAAACAAAAAAGAGGCCAGGCATTTTCGCCTGACCTCTTTGTTTTGAAAGGTTGAAGTTAGAAGGTGAAGAGAGGGCCGAATTCTGAACGGAAATCGTGCCAATCGCGCATCGGCCGGCCAGCGAACACCGGGAAGTTACCGGTAGCATTCAGTGGCAGAGCGCGGGTGCGGTAATCGGATTCTTCCAGAACGAAAGTCACCCAGTTATTCATCTTGTACTGGAGCGTACCAGCCAACAGGTCGCCTTTTTCGCGACCGCCGCCTAAACGACGAACGTCACGAGCAAGCACCTGGTCATATCCGTAGTGAGCATAGAACGCCCAGCCGGCATTGCGACCTGCCGGATCAGCATGTGCCAGACGCGAGAGTGGAATGCCAATGTTGACAAATCCACCCTGTGCGCGCGGAGGAAGCGAGTTGGCAATTACGGGAACGCCACCACGCAGGCCGAAGGCAACGGTTGAAGATCCGTCCAGCGATTGGGCATTTGTAACGCCGGTCAAGCCAAGCGTGTCATTGAAAGGTCCAAAGATCTGGCCACCGAAATAGTAGCGCAGGTCATTGCCGTTGTAGTACTTGGCGATGATAGTAGCAAAGCGGGTGGGCAACTGGATTTCACCAGTCCAGGCCAGACGTGTGGAACCGATCTGGGCGCCATGTGGGAAAGCTGCTTTGAAAGCCGCTGGTACCGCGGCTGCGTCAACATCAACAGTGCGTTCACCGCGAACGCCGCTGACGATGATCTGGGCTGGAGCGACACCAGCAGCATGATCAAGCTGCCACTGGCCAACGACGCGGGCTTGGACTTCCGGTTTGCCGGAATCCGCGCCCTGGCGTTCGCCAAATCCAAGCTGGTTGCCGATGCCTTCGCCGTTAGGGTTGACTACGCCGGCGGTTGTGAGATCGGCGGGAAGGTTGCCGAAAGCCGGCATGACGATGGCAAATTCCGGTCCGATTTTGAAGCCGCCAAAGTTATGCTCCATACCGACGCGGAACTGGGGATCGCGCTCATAGAGCGTTCCGAAGCCCACGCCAAGGCCGGTGGTTTCAAACAGGTTGGGCAGCGTGGAGGAAGCAAACGGTGTCCAGTCCTGTCCGGCAACGAGGAAGAAGCTGTTGTTATCGTCGTGTTTCCAGTCGATGCGGCCATACGCCAGGCGCAATTGGAACATATTGGAACGGATAGTGCTGATGTTGCGATTGTTCGAGCGGCCGAAGTTGCCTTCAAAATCCGCTTCAACTTTCGCGGTTACAACCACATTAGGGCTTTCAACCCACTCAAAGTTGGTGCCAAAGCGGGCAAACCTGGCTTTGATATGGAACTCAGGAATCATGTCCACGGTGTTCGGCGCCGCGTTCAAACCCGGCAGCGGGAAATCATTGCCGTAGGGCGATGACGTGTCATATACGGCGCTGGCCTTGAAGAAACCGTAAGGCTTCAGGTTGATGTTCTTGCCGATCTTGATGTCAGGAATGAAACCTTCGTGTTTTGACGGATCGAGCTGCAGGACTCGAATTGGAGCAATCGCCGGAATTCGGCCCGAGGGCGCCGGAGTCTTGGGTGGTTGTGGAGGTCCACTCTGTCCCTGCGCCATGGTGGTGGTGGCAGCGGTTGCTGTGCTGGGCTCTGTTGCGGCCTGGGAAGCGGTGGTTGTGGTGGGTGGCTGGGACGGCTGAATTCAGATCAGCCACGTCAGCAGCGGAGAGAACACCCTTGTCCTTAAGCAGGAACAACAGGCGATCTCTTACCTGGCCGGCGGGAACGCCAGCCAGAGCGTTTACTTCGGTAGCGTTAAGAACGCCTTTAGTGACCAGCAGGCGCAATAACGGATCTGTGGAAGCGCTCATCGCGGCGGCTGGAGCAGGACTTGTCGCAGCCGGCGCGTTGTTGCGCTTTCTTTTTCATTATTTTTATTCGCTGCACTGCCTGACGCGATTGCGCCAACGGGCATAACGAACACTGCGAGCACTACTGCCCAAATACGGGTCGAGATGCGGATCATGATTGAAAGCCTCCTGCCTCCAACGGTAGTCACAAATACGTGTATTTTTAGTCCTCTTTAAGAGGCACCGAACGATCTCTTCTGGGAAACAGACAAACCCCATCCTCTCCTTTCGCAACGAAAAGATACGGGGTTGCCGTTCGGCCAACTAGGGTAGTCGGAATATTTTCAAAGTCAAGAAAAAACAGGAACTGTTCGACTTCAAAATAGTCAGGCTTGTGCGAATCAGGTTGAGAAAACATGAAATGACAGCTCCTGGCGCATTGAATTTTTCCGCAAAGCAAGGATGCATAACGCGAAACAAATTACGGTTCTTGGAATGTGAGGTCACTTTCCGGGTGTGATGGTGAACCGTTTGGCGGCCCTTAGAGCCTTAACTTGTTTCAATCAAAATGTTTTTTGTCTGAAAACCGGCACTTGCTCGAAGCCCGGAGAACTGGACGAGAGTTCAGGTGATGGGATAAGCCGCGAATCGGCCATATTCCATTATCAGTATTTACGGAATCCTGAAATTGGAAGTGAGCATAAATATGCAATGCGCAGCCACTTCTTCCTGATTTGATCAAAGTGAGCAAGAGACTATCGTATTCGGCACAATCTCAACAAAAGTGCGAATAACGCTTGAGTTTCAGGCATGCTAAGGGCGAGCGGATTATAACATCCAGACGTTAAAGGCTGCTTTTGAGACATAAATCTGCCGTCCAGCCAGTTCTCCAACCATTCGATAAGGAAAGCCCCACTTTCGCCGGAGCTTTTGAAGAAAGTTTCGAGCCCATGACTAGTTTGATTCCTTCCGCGCCGAACTTAATCAAGAACACAGCGAGTCTGGCTGCCTGTGTCCCGATTTTTGCTTGCTCAAAAAAGTGGCCTGACTACGGTAATACGTAGCGCAGGCTGGTATAGACCATCATGAGGTGCGCGTTCTTTGGCGCCCCCAGCGCCCACGAACCAGGGGCTCCGCGTTAGGTATGAGGTTTGAGTAACCAGGTTGATTGCACCATATTGCGGGTTGTGCCAGAAGGTTTGCAGTCCAATCAAAAGTGGGTTCCTGGATTGACTTGTTATTGTTGTTGGCCGATCCGGGACCACCGAATCCAATGATTTTTCCGCCGCTGCCTGTGCTGGTGTCAACGAAGAAGTTGCGTTGAAAATAAACGGCGCCATAGTATGCGCCAAGCTGCGTTTTTGGCCTGGGCTGATATTCCACACCAACTAGAATGTCGCCTGAATGGACCAGCGAGGGAGTTCCGTCCGGCCGTATAACCGTGCCGGGGCCCAGTCCGATCAGGTAACGGCCCCCGCCATCTGTATAGAGTCCGTTTGCCAGCACGCGAAAGTTTTTGAGCAGATCCACATTGAAAGCTGCGCCGATCCCGCCTCCAACCTTGGTATTACTCCGGAAGGTGCGCACCGGCGCGGGTAGAATGGTGGTCTTAACCGCCGTAAACAGACCAACTGCTTCCGCATGGAAGTGTTTTCCCGCGGCAAAATTTGTGTCATAGCCGATTTTTGCCAGCACATCCGGCGCCACATTCGGAGTGGTATTGGTTGTGTTGATGGGACCGAGTTGTGGGCCCAGTTGCGCGGCAAATGCGCTCGGAAGAGTCACTTCACCGCTGCCAAAGCCGGTGTACTGCTCGGCGTTTTCGATTCCCATTCCGAATCCCCATTTTTCATTCGGGTGATAAACCGCTCGGAACTCCGCTGCTCGAGTGTAAGGAACGCCCACCTGGGCATTGCCGTCTTCGTCGTATGTCAGCGCAAGGTCGCTGGGTAATGGGCCAAGGCCTCTCCGATTCGGCGTCACCCAACTCCAGGTCTGGCCGCCCATGAACTCCCATTTATTTCTCTTCAAATCCATCCAGGCAAGGCGCTGGCGGAAGGTATGGCTGTTTGCCGTGCCGAAAACATTGGCGGCGTCATTTCCATTGAAGTCCATTTCAGCGTAGGCCATCACGTCATTGGCGCCGTATTTGCCCGTGACTTTGAGGTGGAAGCGGGTGAACTGCGCACTGGTGCGATTTTCGGTGAGATGTCCTTGAGCAGTGTTGCTGAAAGGAATCGCGCCAAAGTTGGTGGTGACAACAGAGCCCGAGTTGGTGGTTCGGAAAACGTTCTCGAAATCGATAAATCCGCCCGGAGTAAAGTCTGTTCCGCCGATGCGGAAGGAGAGTGGCGACTCTTTAACCCTTCGGCGTCGCTCTGAAATATTGCGCATATCCGGCGAGATTGTTTCCAAGGAAGCGTCAACGAGTTGCGCAGGGTGCTCGGGCGATACCAGGGGATTGGCTTTGCGCGGTTAACTGAGTCTTAAGCTTCTCAATCTCTTGCTGCTGCCGCTCCATCTGTTTCTGTTGCTCCAGGATCTGTTTTTGTTGCGCGTTCATCGCGTCCTGCATCCTCTGCAACAGAACAGTTATGTCCGGCAGCCGGCGCACTGGTGCTGCCGTTGCCGGCGACTGTCCAGGCATCACTCCGCAGCTCAACACGACCATAGTCGCCAGCAATAGCAATCTCATCGTTTCTGTTCTCCCTGGTTCGTTCTGATATGCAGAGGGTTTATCATGCGTACGCGTTTTTAGTCAAATAAATACGATACAAAGCTACTAAATGATGCGAATTTTCCGAGCCGTGAGCATGCGCTCCGCATTTCTGTGCTGCCCCTGCCGGGGCTTTGTTCTGTTTTAACGCTTACCCACCCTTCCGGCTCGCGTTCGCTCGCCTCCAGAGTGGGCTACCTTCGCGTCGCGCCTACGGCGCTCAGAGCATCGCTATTGGGGACCTGAACGCACATCCTTTGATCACGCACTTCATCTCGCAAAAAGTGCTTCAGGCGTCGCGCTTACGGCGTTCAGAGCGTCGCGATTGGGGCCTGAAGGCAAAGGCATGCGTCCTTCAACCAGGGATTTCATTTCGCAGAAAATTGATGTTTCAGGCGTCGCCACTACGGCGCTCACAGCATGGCGATTTGGAGCTTGAACGCAAATCCTTTGACCACGCACTTCATTCCGCAAAAATTTCCAAGTGCTAAAAGCTGCAAAGGTACTTGTGGTAGATAAGGCAATCAGGAACGCGGGGAGACGTGACACCCATTCCAAGTAGAGCCTAGCCGGTTTTGACGACAGGCTCGCGGGGGAGCAGCTTCTTCCAATCTGGTCTGCAATAGTTGAGCCAGTATGCCTGACGTGAGGTTCAAGCAGCATGGTGTTCATGTCTCCATCAGCCGGGCCCAGGGCGATGGTGAAGTTCTTCGCGAACAGGCCCCAATCGAGTGGTCTGTCTTCAAGAAGAGATTCCGGCCGGTCATTTGGCATGAGCATGTGGACCGGAAAATCAGCAGCTTTTGGCTGGTAGGCCTTGAATGCTTCAACGGTTGTTTCGGCCAGGCGCAGGCGCAACGGATCATGGCGTTCGCGTTCGCGATCAGCCCGCCGTTCCGCCGCGCGTTCGCGAAGGTACTGTGACCATTCACTTGGCCGTCTCTGGCCCAGAGCGGAACCATGCCGCACACGCGTCCAGCAATATTTGGCACGCAGCGTGGGCGCGATAACGAGGGGCGAATGCAGTTGGGCAGGGAGAGCCAAACAGTGCCAGCAAACGCTAACACGATGGCCTTTTGCCGTGAGTTGCTGGGCCAGTTCGAAACGCGATGGATCCTCCAACACAAAATCCAGCCAGCAGATATGGCCCTTGAGGCTGCACTGCGATTATGTCGCGAGCAAATAACGCTGCAATTTCCGCGATGCTGGTCAATGGATGCTGGCCGGGTTCGAGTGCCAGGCGCTTGCAAGGCAAACAAAGGTTGATCAGTGCCCAGATGACGGGCCAGATCCACGTAGCAAAACACGTCGCCATTATGACCGGGCACGGCAAACAAAGGCTGACGGGTGCCGCAGCGGCTGTATGGGCACCACGAGAGGAGCTACCTCCGCCAGCGCTCTCCGCTGACTGCAAAAAAGCAATGATCTCCTGCTTGCGCGCGCTTAACTGTTCGCGCACCTCAGCCACCAGAACCTGCTCTGGTCCGGTGCAGCGCAGCCGGTCATCTTCCACCCAGATCTTCACGCCGGATTGCTCTCAGTTTAAACAGGAAATCAAATGTGCTCATATTTCAATTTCCACCTGTGGGCCGGACTGCCGCTGCTTCAGCCTCCGTGCGTTTCGCTTTCTGTCCACAGCTTCAACTCAATGAGTGCGGCCAGACCAGAAATGGTGGGTGTCCGGAAAATGTGATGCAGCGGCAGCTGGACGCCGAATGACGAACGAATCTGCGCCATCAGCCTTACCGCCATGATGGAGTGTCCGCCAAGGTCAAAGAAATTTTCGTGAACTCCCACTTTGTCAATTTTCAGCAGTGACTCCCAGATCCTGGCGAGTGCGATCTCCGTGTGGGTTGAAGGTGGGACCGAGTCGCGGGTCTTTCTTACCACGGCAAAATCAGGAGCAGGGAGCGCCTTGCGATCGAGCTTGCCATTCGGCGTTGTCGGCATCGCGTCAATCAGCACGAAGGCGGCGGGGATCATATAGTCGGGCAAGGTCTGCAATAATGCGCCACGTAATTCCGCGGGCGTCAAAGGCACTCCGGGCACCGGCACAAGATAGGCGATGATGTTTTGGTCTTCGCCATCATGGTGGACCACCACGGCGGCGCGCAGCACGTCAGGTATGGATTGCAACGCGTGTTCAATTTCGCCTAGCTCAATGCGGAACCCGCGAACCTTAACCTGATCATCATTGCGGCCCAGCAATTCCACGGTGCCATCAGCCCGGTAGCGGGCGCGGTCGCCGGTTTTGTAAATGCGACCTTCGCCAAACGGATCCGCAACAAAACGTTCTTGCGTAAGTTGCGGGCGGTTGTGATAGCCACGCGCTACGCCATCACCTCCGATAAACAATTCGCCCGGAGCGCCCACCGGCGTGGGCTTCATGTGTGTGTCAAGAACATAAAACGTGGTGTTGGCGATGGGCTGTTCCAACCGTGATTGGCTGGCCATCGGCTTCAATCTGTGCGGCGGAAGACCACACGGTGGTTTCGGTTGGGCCATAAACATTCCACAACGTGGCGCAACGCGTGAAGAAGTTGGTCGGCCAGTTCGCGTGCCAGCTTTTCGCCGCCGCACAAGAGCTGAAGGTGCGGCATGCCCTTCCAGCCTGCATCAAGAAGCATGCGGTAGCGGACCGGCGTGGCCTGATAAATGGTGGCGCCGCTGCTTTCAAGCAGCGCGATGAGCACGCGCAGGATCCTGCGCTTCTTCATCCGTGGCGATCACCAGCCTGGAGCCGGCCTGAATGGGCGTGAACAACTCCAGCACGTGGATGTCAAAGGACAGCGTGGTCGTGGCCACCAGAACGTCGTCTGGAACCAAGGTGCAGCAGTTCCTGAAAGCTATGGACCACGTTGGTGACGCCGCGATGGAGAACTTCCACGCCCTTGGGCTTACCCGTGGAACCGGAGGTGTAAATCACGTAAGCCAGATTGTCGAGAGTGGCGCGACTGCCAGGATTTTCATTTCGGCTTTCGGTCACGTCATCCAGAAACAAGAATCTGCGCCTGATGTTGCGGCAAGGCGCTTCCAGGCTGCGCTGCGAGATCAGCAAAGGAACGCCGGCATCTTCCAGAATGAAGGCCACGCGTTCGGCGGGATAACGTAAGTCAATCGGCAAATATGCTGCGCCTGCCTTCAGGATTCCCAGCAAGCCCACCAGCATGCCCACGCTGCGTTCCATGCACAGAGCCACCAGAACGTCTGGCCCCGCACCCATCGAGATCAGCCGTTCCGCTACGGCATTGGCGCGACCGTTGAGTTCGGCATAGGTCAGTGATTCACCATCGCTGGTCACGGCGATTGCATCAGGAGTTCGCTCCACCTGCCGTTCAAAGCGATGATGAACGCATTCGTCTATCTGCCAGAGCGACTTGGGCGGCGAGAGCAGTTCGCGTTCCTGCTCCGGCGTCATCAATGCCAGGTCGGCCATTTTTGCGCGGGGTTCGCGCAAATGGATGTAAGCAGCGTTTCATAGTTCTCCAGCCAGCGCTGAACGGTGGCTGGTTGCAGGATGGCGGTGCTGTGTATGCATTCCGCGAACACTGCCGTGGCCGTTTTCAGGATGTTGAATTCCAGATCAAACGTGGCGATATTTCTTGGGCGAGGAAGCAGCTCCGCTTCCACGCTGCGAAAGTGGAACGGCGCCGTCACATTATCAGAATTGAAAGTCACGGCGACCAGAGGATGTCCGGCTGGGATCACGCGGCAGATTGAGTGACCGCACCAGTGAGCCGAACGAAATGCGATTGATGATCAAACGCGTCCAGCAGACGTCGGCGGGCGGACTTCAGATGCTCCTCAAACGTTGCGTCGGGATTGATGCTTACGCGGACCGGCAAGACGTTGGTGCCGTGGCCGACCATGGTGGCGGCGCTTTGCGCAGGTGGCCTGGGCGGCCACCACGGTGCCTAGAACAAAATCATCCTGGCCGGTCAGGCGGTGAATCAGCACCTGCATGGCGGCGAACATCATGGCGTAAGCGGTGCAACCGTTCTGCGCAGCGACGCGGGAAATGTCACGATAGAGCGCATCTGGATATCTGCCGCCGCTGGCGTTCTGCCGCGTACGACTTCACCGGTTTGCGCAAAAAGTCCAGCGGAAGTTCCAGCGGCTCAAGCGGCGAAGCAAACTGCGCTTTCCAATATTTCTCCGCCGTCATTGGCTTGTTGAATTGCTGTGCGGCTTGCTCTGCGCCTCCACATACGATTGAAACGAATGTGCGGGCGGCAGCGAGGCGCGCATGCCTACGCTTTCAGCCTCATACAAATCGCCAAGATCGTGAACCAGGATGCCGCCCGACCAGCCGTCACACACAATGTGATGCGCGGTGAAGATGATCAAATGTGTTTGCCGGTCTTCGCGCAGGATGACTGCGCGGCACAGCGGACCTTTTTCCAGATCGAAAGGAAGATCGGTTTCGCGGTCGACATAGTGTGCGGTTTCGCGTTCGCGTTCGGCGGCGCGTCATTGCCGCAAGGTCCACGGTGATTACGGGAATGACGGCAGAAGCGAGTTCGTGCTGGGTTTCACCATCCGGGTCGCACACCAGCCGCAACGCCTGGTGGCGGTCCACCAGCTGTTGCAGTGCGGCTTTCATCGCGTCGATGGAAAATGCGCCGCGGACGCGGAACGCATGGCAGACGTTGTAGGCGTTGGACGCTTCAGCGCCCATCTGGACCGAAGCCCAGACTTCGCGCTGCGCCTCCGTCATGGGGAAATGGACAGGAGTGGCTGCGGCGTCACCGAACGGATCAAAATCAACCGGGATGTATGACTTCACATCGCTCAGGCTCATTGGACCTCCGCAATCTGTAAATACTTGCCGGGCCGTTCGGGATCGGGAACGAACCACGCTGGCTTACCTTCACGGTCTTTGCCGAGCCGCGCGCCCGGTTGCGCGGCGGTGGCCGCCTCCTGCGGAGGTTCGCCGGGAAGAAATCCGCCACGCTGCATTTCGACAATCGTTTCCTTGAAAGCGTTCAACACAAGTTCGATATCGGCATCTGTGTGCGCGGTGGTGAGGAAGCTTGGCCGGCCTTCCCACATGTGAATGCCTTTGGCGCGCATGTACGCCCAGAACAGACTCGCGTAAGGAACATCTTGCGGGAACTGAAAGCACATCCAGGAAGCGAAGTGATGGAATCTGAATCGGCGCTCCGGCCTGCCGCGCAAAATCCAGCATCGCCTCCACCAGTTGCCGGGTTTTATGATTCAGATTGCGCTGCAAGTCAGGGCTGTTGTCATTCAGGTGATTCAGGCAAGCCCAGCAGGCAGCCAGCGCCAGTGGATGCCGCACAAAGGTGCCGGCAAAAAATGTCATGCCGGCTTCCGGGCCGGAGGCGTCGCCGTAATTCCACTGGCCGCCATCGAGCGCGTCGAGATATTTGGCTTTGCCGGCAATCACGCCGATGGGCATTCCGCCGCCAATCACTTTGCCATAGGTGGCGACATCGGCTTGAATGCCGAAGTATCCCTGCGCGCCGCGCGGATGCACGCGGAAACCAGTGACGATTTCATCGAACACCAGCGCCGTGCCTGATTTCTCTGTAAGCGTGCGCAGTTCCTGCAGGAATTCTTTGGGCAGCAGGTCAGGCCGGCGGCTCTGGACGGGTTCCACCAGCACTGCGGCCAATTCGTGCGCATGTGCGCGCAGAATGTCGAGCGAAGCCGGATCGCCGTAATCGACAACCAGAACATTGTCGACAGCCGATTGCGGCACGCCGGGCGCAACCGGGCGAGAGCGCAGCACGCCATTCACGGTTTGCGGTCGCGCCAGTACTTCATCGAAAATGCCGTGATAGTCGCCGGTGAACATGGCGATCTTGTCGCGACCGGTTACAGTGCGCGCGGTGCGAACCGCCGCGACCACGGCTTCAGAACCTGTATTGCAGAACGCCGCGCGCTCCATGCCAGTCATACGGCAAATCAGCTCAGCCACTTTTCCTGCCAGTGGCGATTGCGGGCCGATTTCAAAACCCTTGTCCATCTGCTCGCTGACGGCACGGATCACAAAATCAGGCCGGTGGCCAAACAGAATGGAGCCAAAGCCGTTGGTCATGTCCACGTACTCGTTGCCGTCGACATCCCATAGTCTTGAGCCTTGCGAACGCTCGGTGACGATCGGATAAACCATCTCTTTCCAGATCTGGCGGAAGCCCGAAACAGTACGCGGATCGGCGAAGTGTGCGCGATGCTCTGCGGTCAGGCGCTTGGATTCTTTCGTGCGCGTCGTGTAGTGGGCGATGAGTGCATCAAGCGCTTTTTGTTGCTGGTCCGGCAGCGCACCTGCCACGCCTTTTTGTACTGGCTTGTACGGACCAAATGCCTGGACATCTCCGGCTTCTTGACGCTCGGACTGCTGGCGCTGGAAGAAATTGTTTCCGACGCGGCGCAGTTGGTATGCGACGGACGCGTTGCGACTGCGATGAGCGCAGGCAGCGGCTGCGGGAGATCGCAGCAGCGGGGATCGCGGATTGCGCAAGCTCGGATTGCGCAAGCATCTCCAGCTGCTTCTCCATGATCTCCAGTTGCTTGCGCACCAGTGCTTCAACTCCGCCCTGGAATAGACGATGGAATAGAAGCAGGAATCGGCCGAGAGGCGCATCGTTGCGGCCGAATCGCGAATCGCGGGGCATGCTCACAGGCGCGCGCGACAGCGGGCGCAGCTGAAGAGGAGCAGGCATGCTGGGCGCGAGATGCGCGGCCAGCGCATCGAGACTGGAAAGCTCTTCGAGCAATTGCCGGAAAGTCACATGCACACCAAATGATTTTTCAATGGCGGTGGAGGCCTGCGTCAGCAGCAGCGAATCGAGCCCGATTTCCAGAAACGGCGCGGACGCGATCAACTGATCGGCGGACAAGCCGGAGATGTCACTGAATAGCGCTCTCAGTTTCACCAGCGCAGCCTCCTGCTGTGCACTGCAAAGTGTCTTCCGGGTTTTGATTCGGTTGCTGGAACTGTCATCGGTTGCTCCTGCGATTCGCTGGATTTGTTGATCGCGCCGGCCGTGGCTGAACTGATGGCGTGAGCCGGCTACCGGCGAATCGATCCAATAGCGTTGCCGTTCGAATGGGTACGTCGGCAACGGCACGCGTTGGCGCGCCTCATTGCCATGGAAGCGGGCCCAATCCACGCTGCCGCCGGCGGTCCAGATGCGTCCCACGGCTTCGAGCATGGACCTTGATCTTGTCCTGGACTTATGCGGAGTGTCTTTCGATTGCAGATCCGGCTTAACGTTCTCCTCGCTCTTGAGTGACGCCACGATTTCCTGCGCTGCCTGTTTGGCGGGATGCTGGCGCGCCAAAGTGCTCAGGGTTTGCCCCGGCCCAACTTCAACCAGAATGTTCGCCGGATCGTGCAGAAGTTCGGCAATACCACTGGAAAACCGCACTGCCCGGCGTACCTGCTGCACCCAATAGTCGGGACTGGTGGCTTGCTCGTCCGTGATCCATGTGCCGGTCAGGCTGGAAACAAAAGGCACCTGCGGCGGATGCATCTCGCACACTGCCCACTACTTCGGCAAAGCCGGGCAGCATGGGATCAAGCATGGCGGAATGAAACGCGTGCGAAGTCGCCAGACGGCGGTACATCACTTTCTTTTCTTCGAGCAGCGCAGCCAGAGCGCATCAATGGCATCGAAGGGCCCGGAAACAACCGTCATGCCGGGGCTGTTGAGAGCGGCGATGGATAACTTGTTCTCCCGAGGAGCGGTATCACTTCGGCTTCCGGCAGACGCACTGCCAGCATGGCTCCGGCGGGCAAGTCCTGCATCATGCGGGCGCGCGCGGAAAGGATGCGCAACGCGTCATTGCGGGAAAAGACTCCGGCCACGCAAGCCGCCACATATTCACCCAGGCTGTGGCCGATCATGGCTTTTGGCGCCACGCCCCATTGCATCCACAGTTGCGCCAGCGCGTATTCCACAACGAACAGCGCGGGTTGAGTGATGAAAGTTTCCTTGAGCTGGCGCGAAGCTTCTTCTTCATGTCCCGGCTGGGGATAAAGAAGATGCGCAAATCGAGTCCCAGCAAAGGCCGCAGCACTTCAGCGCATTCGTCCACTTGCGCCGCGAAAATGGGTTCGCTTTCATACAGACCGCGTCCCATGTTGACTTGCTGCGCGCCTTGCCCGGGAACAGGAACACCACGGGCGCGTCAGCGTGCTCACACTTTCGTGACCACACGCGCCTGGGATCGCCAGAGAGCAACGCCTCAGCGGCTTCGGCTGCCGTGCGAGCCACTGTTGCTCTGCGATGCGCGAAAATAGCCGCCGCCCGGTCTGCAACGTAAAAGCCGCATCGGCAAGGTTCAAACCGGAATCGCTGGATGAAGGTGTGCGGCCAGATTGCTGGCTGCCTGATCCAGAGCCTGTCTGGCTTCGCGCCGAAATAACGAACAACTGCTCTGCGCGCGCCGGACCGGAGCCTGCGCGCTCAGGCGCTTCTTCCAGAACCACATGCGCATTGGTGCCGCCGGAGCCAAACGAACTAACCCCAGCGCGGCGCGGCGTTTCATCCTGCCGGCCAATCCGCAATCTGGCATTTACATAAAACGGTGTTTCGGCGAAATTAATTTTGGGATTCGGCTGCGTGTAGTTCAGGCTCGCAGGAATTTTTGCATTCTTCAGCGCCAGCGAAGTTTTGATCAGCCCTGCGATTCCCGCTGCGGCATCCAGATGACCGATATTGCTCTTGAGCGAGCCGATGGCGCAAAACTGGTTGCGTTCAGTGCCCAGGCGGAACGCCTGAGTGAGCCCGGCGATTTCCACCGGGTCGCCCAGCGCGGTACCTGTGCCATGTGTCTCAACGTAGGTGATGCTGCCGGCATCCACGCCGGCCAATGCCTGCGCCATGGCGATCGCTTCAGCCTGGCCGTCCACACTGGGAGCCGCAAAGCTGACGCGAGCTGAACCATCATTGTTCACGCCAACGCCTTTGATCACGGCATAGATATGGTCGTGGTCGGCCACGGCGTCCGACAGACGTTTCAGCAGCACGACGCCGACGCCGTTGGAAAAAACTGTGCCTCCTGCTTGCGCGTCGAATGCGCGGCAATGTCCGTCTGGAGAGACAATGGCGCCTTCGTGATACAGATAACCGCGCTTTTGCGGGCGGTGACGGAAATGCCGCCAGCAATCGCCATATCACATTGGTAACCTTGCAAAGACTGGTAGGCCTGGGCTACCGCCACCAGAGAGGTTGAACACGCCGTCTGAATGTTCAGGCTGGGCCCGCGCAGGTTCAGCTTGTAGGACGTTCGCGTTGCCAGATAATCCTTCTCATTGCCGAGCATGGTTTGCAGCGTAGGCCGCCGGACTTTCACCGGCTCGCCGCGGCGCAATCACGGCAGGAAAATAAGTGTTGTTGGCCATGCCCGCGAACACGCCCACCGGCCGGTGCAGGCCAGAGGATCATAGCCCGCATCTTCAAAAGCTTCCCAGGCGGTTTCCAGAAACACGCGGTGTTGCGGATCCATCAACTCCGCTTCACGCGGGTTGATGCCAAAAAATCCAGCGTCAAAAGTTTCTGCGCCTTCCAGCACGCCGCGGGCGCGGACGTAATGAGGATCATTGCGTATTTCCGCGGGTTCGCTGGGCGCGGGTTCAAGCTCGCCGGTCGTCGAAGAAGGAGATGGTTTCCTTGCCGGCGAGCAGGTTCTGCCAGAACTCACGCACGTTGTCGCGCGCCGGGAAAACGGCCCGCCATGCCGATAATGGCCACGCCGTTCAACGAATCGATCTTGTTCCGGCTGTGACATATTTCCGTCTTCGATCTACCTCTTTCTGCCGCCTTCATGCGCGCCATGGCTTCCTGCTGGCGGCGTGCGCGGTCGTTTACGGCCTGCGCGGCCAGACGCGAGTCGCCATTTCCGGCCAGTTGCCTGGCCAGCGCTCGCACCGTTGGATACTGCAGCAAGGTAACGATCGGCAAGCTGCGTCCAAGGGCCTGCTGCAATTTCCGGTGCGCCTGCACCAGCAATAATGAGTGGCCGCCCAGATCAAAGAAATTTGCTTCCAGGCTGACGCGCAGGGTTGTCGAACAGCTCCTGCCAGATTCCGGCGATGGTGCGCTCCATGTCAGTTCGCGGTGTGGTTTCAGCGTCTGTGGCGCCGACTGTAGGCCGAACCGGCGAGTGCAACGGCAGGAGGCGGCGCCAATTGCGAAATGATCTCGTTCAACGTTGCACCGGGCGTTTCGCGATCTGGTGAAGTACGATACACAGATCCGACAAGACGCGGCGGATGTTGGCAGCCTCGAATAGTTCAGGCCGGTACAAAAGCTTCAGTCGAAGGTTACGACCGGGCACAACCGTAAGCGTTAAAGGATAGTTGGTGGATTCCGGCGCGTCCGCAACTTCCACGGTCACGTTTTCACTCAACCGCTCCGTGGCTCGCCTGTGGCGTAGTTCTGAAAAACGATCAGGCTGTCAAAAAGACGATGGCGCCACGGAATGCCACTCCAGCCCTGAATCTGCTCAATGGAGTTGTATTGATGCTGGCTGGCATCAAATTGTTCGCGCTGCAATTGCTTTTAGCCATGCTGAAACCGGCATCGCTGCGAGCAATGTTGACGCGAGGGGCAGATTATTCACACAGGGCCCGACCATGCCTTCGATGCCGGAGATTCCGCCGGACGTCCGGAATAAGCGGCGCCGAAGACCGGACTGGCGGAAGCCTGATAATGGGTGAGCACCAGCGCCCATGCACCCTGCAGCACGGTGTTGAGCGTGATCTGGTTCTCCCGCGCCACGTTCTGCAATGTAAGCGTAACGTCTTCTTCAATGCAGCGTTGTTTCTTCGCCGAAATTGGCGTCGCCGGAGAACGGAAACCACGGCCGGGCGCTGGCCAATGTGCAGCGGCTGCGGCGTAAAGTCGCTCAAATACTCGCGCCAGAAATTCTGTGCGCGTCATTCGTTGGAGCGGCTCAGCGTCCATGCGATGTAGTCGCGATAGGGAAGCGGTTTAGGTAGCGCACGTTTTGCCGGTGTAAAAGTTCGCGAGTTCATGGAAGATGACCGGCCATGACCAGCCGTCGATCAGCAGGTGATGTGTGCTCCACATCATCTGCCATTCGTCGTCGCGGGTGCGCATGAGGATCAGGCGCAGCAATTGTCCGGCGGCAAGATCGAAATTCTTTGCGCGGTCGGCCGCGATGGTTTGCGAGAGGCGTTGCTGCTGTTCGGCGTCAGTGCAATTACGCAGATCGATCTCAGTCCAGTCCAGCGACGCGCGGCGGCAAGGACCACCTGCATGGCTTCACGAAGTCCATCGGAAACAAACGCAGTTCGCAGGATGGGATGCCTTTCGATCACTCGTTCCCAGCTCCGCCGCAGCGCCGCAGTATCCAGCGGACCGCGCAGAACAAAGCGCCATTGTTCAAAACCCAATTGGCCGGCCGAGGCTTCCATGGAATAAAAAAGCTTCTGCATGGGCGACAGGGGATAGATATCTTCGAGCGCGGGGTGTGATTTCAATATTGCCGCGAGCTCCGCGCTCTTCCAGTTTTGCCAGCGGGAAATCCGCCACTGACCAGCGTTGCGCGTCCGCGGCGCTGCTGCGCTCGATCAACTCAATGAGCGCGGCAGAATAACGCGCGGCGATTTGTTCCACAGTCGTCACGCGAATGCACATTGCGGCTGAAGTTGAATTGCACTTCCAGTTGTCCGCCGGCGATGCGCGCCAGAACTTCGATCAAGTGCGTCCGCTGGTTTTTGGGATGATGCCAGAGACCCACCGGCTCCGCCGCGAATGAAAACAGCCGTGACCCGGCGACGCATTTGATCGAACTGGCCAAGATAGTTGAAAAGAACCTAGCCTGTGGAACTGGCCTTCTGTGAGCTGGTCCCGCAAGAGGCCGTAGCCAATTCCTTTATCTGGAATCTGCCGGAGCTGTCTCTTGATGGATTGCAGCGCAGAGTCCAGCCGCGCACCGGACTTCAGTGACAAGCGCACGGGATAGATGCTGGTAAACCAGCCGAATGGTTCGTGAGACGTCGATGGCTCCAATGTCTTCCCGCCCGTGTCCTTCGACATCGACCAGCAAGAGATTCACGCCCGGTCCAAGGGCAGAAAGCTCGCGCGAGCGCCGTCAACAATATGTCATTGATTTGCGAGTGGTACGCAGCGGGGACTTGCCGCAGCAGCAATTCGGTCTGCTCTGCCGTGAGCGTGGCCGTCACGGTTTCAGTAGATTCTTCGTTATTTAACTAGATCCGTGTTTAGTTCCGTCGCCTTTGCGGCCAAAGCGTGGTCCAGTGGGAGTTCCGTTGCTGTGACGTCGGATACTCGTGCGCCAGTAGTCGATTTGATCGCGCACCTCAGGCCGTTCCGCGTACGCATTCAGTGCGGTGGACCAGGCTTTGTAAGAAGCTGTCTGCGCCGGCAGGGCGATCGGCTTTGACTGCTGCAACGCAGATAAGCACTCTCAATGTCTTCCAGGAACAGTCTCCAGGAAACGCCATCGATAGCCAGATGATGCACGGTGAGAAGCAGCCGGCCCGTTCGTTTCGGCCCATCGGGAAAAACATGGCTGCAAGCAAAGGCCCGTGCTTCGATATTGAGAGAGCTCTGCGTCTTCTCGGCGGCTTCGAGAATTTCCGCCGGCGTGGAGATATGATCCGCGCGCAGCGATCGTGACAGAAGTAACTTCATCGGCATAACGTCTGTCGCACGCCCGATGATGTTTGTGCAAAGCGCAGACGGAATGCATCATGATGGGCGACTGCGGCGGCCAGGGCCTGTTGCAGGCGATCCACATTGATCGTTGGCGGGACGTTGAAGAGGAAGGTTTGATTCCAGTAATTGCGATTTTCGAGCGGCTGCGCGAAAAACCATTTCTGAATGGGTGTAAGCGCAACTTCGCCGGATGCAACTTCTACCTGGGCAGGCGCGGTGGCCATTTCCGGAGCGGATGCCGCGAGTTCTGCGATGGTCGGCGATTGGAACAGGTCGCGCGGTGAAATGGCCAGCCCGGCCTGCCGCGCGCGGGAAATCACCTGAATGCTCAAAATGGAATCGCCACCGAGCTCAAAGAAATTATCGTGCACTCCGGGCGCTTCAATGCCCAGCACTTCGCCCCAGATGCGCGCCAGAGACTGTTCGGCCGGCGTGCGTGGCGCAACATAATTGTCTCTTGCGGTTGGCGCGTGACATGTCCGGCGCCGGTAGAGCGTTGCGGTCCACTTTGCCGTTGGAGGTCAGCGGCAGAGATTCCATGCGCACAAAAGCGGCGGGAACCATATAGTCCGGCAGGCCGGACCTTCATATGTGCGCGCAGCGCGTCCAGCGCGACCTCTTGCGGCGCACAGTAATAGGCCACCAGCTTTTTGTCTCCGGGTTTGTCTTCACGCGCGATCACAATCACTTCGCGAATGCCTGGGTACGAGCTGATCACGGATTCAATTTCGCCCAGCTCAATACGAAAGCCGCGGATCTTGACCTGGTGATCGATGCGGCCCAGGTATTCAAGGTCGCCATTCGGCAAGCGGCGCGCCAGGTCGCCGGTACGATAGAGGTGTCCTGACCGCAAATGGATTTTTGATAAAACGCTGCGCGGTGAGTTCCGGGCGATGCAAATAACCACGTGCCACACCAGCGCCGCCAACGTACATTTCTCCGGCGACGCCCAGCGGCACCGGCTGTCCTTGCGGATTGAGAACGTACACGGCGAGATCAGGAATCGGTTCGCCAATCAGACTTCCCTGATCCGGCACGCACTTCTTTGAGCGTGATGGGCCGGTAAGTCACATGCACGGTGGTTTCCGTGATGCCGTACATGTTGATCAACGCGGGCTTGCTGTCACCGTAGCGTTCCATCCAGGGCAAGAGACTGGCCAGTTCCAACGCTTCGCCGCCGAAAATCACATAGCGCAACGTCTGCTCTGCAGGGCTGATGCCGGCGAGCACGAAAGGCGTTAGCTGGCGAAACGCGGATGGCGTCTGGTTCAGCACCGTGACGCGCTCGCGGCGCAACAAGTCCGCAAATGCTTCCGGCGAGCGGCTCACCCAATACGGAACCACCACCAGCTTTGCCGCCATACAGCAGCGCGCCCCAGATTTCCCAGACCGAGAAATCAAAAGCGCAGGAATGAAACAGCGTCCAGACATCACTTGGCTGGAAGCCGTACCAGTGGTTTGTCTGATCAAAGAGACGCACCACGTTGGCATGAGTGATCTGGCAGCCTTTGGGTTTGCCGGTGGAGCCTGACGTGTAAATCACGTAGGCCAGATTTTGCGGCTGTTGCACCACTGTCAGGCGTTTCTTGCATTCCTTCTGTAACATCGTCCAGGAACAAGAGCTGTGCCCTGATATTTGGGCAGGCTGGCCTGCCAGGCTGCGCTGCGAAAGCAACACCGGTACACCGGCATCTTCGAGCATGAAGGCCACGCGCTCCGGCGGATAGCTCAAGATCAATGGGCAGATATCCGGCGCCGGAATTCAGAATTCCCAGAATACCCACCACCATGCCGAGATTGCGTTCAACGCATAACCCGATCAGAACTTCCGGCCCTGCGCCCATTGCGATCAGACGATGAGCCACCGCATTCGCGCGACGGTCCAGTTCTGCGTAGGTCAGAGATTCTCCGTCGCAGGTGAGTGCGATTGAATCCGGAGTACGCGCCACCTGCCACTCAAAGCGATGATGCAGGCATTCGTTCTGACCTGCGAAGCGGCACGCGGAGGCGCCAGCAGCTCGCGTGTTTCCGCTTCGGTTAAGAACGGCACGCTTGAGATTGACCGGGCTGCGTCCACGCAAATTCCTTAAGCAGCGTACGAAGATGGCCCAACACGCGCTCCGCACCCGCGGAGTCAAGATGCTTGGGGTCGTGCTCCAGACGCAAGATCATCTCGCGGTCAGCATAGGCGATCAGGGTCAGCGGGAAAATTTGTCTGGCCAATGTATTCGAAATGGCGGTTGGCCCATTCACCGCCCTGCGCGCGCAGCGCTGTATCCAGCAGATAGTTTTCAAAGACAAGAATGCTTTTGAACAATCCCACGCCGCCCGGAACTTCACTGGCTTTCTGGATGACACGCAAGGGAGTCTGCTCATAGGGCCGCAGCGCCAGGTGCTGTTCGCGGATCCTGACGCAGCCAATCACCCACGGAAGTATCCGGGCCGCATCGAAATGCGCATGGGCAAAGTGTTGATGAAGAGGCCAATGGGGGCGTCGGCATCATTCAAGGTTGACGCGCGTCCGGCGCGGGTCGCGCCAAAAACGAATGTCCTGCTCGCCGCTGTGATGATGAAGAGCAGGGCCCATGCTCCCTGCAGCAGGGTGTTCACGGTAACGCCAACGGTCTGCGCAAAGCGCTCAGCTTTTCCGTGAGCTCCTGCGAAAGACGAGGATTGCGCTACTCCCCAGCGGGTTTCATGGCCGGGGGCAGAAGACGGAACCGGCGTAGGCGCGCGGAAGCCTTTCAGCATTTCGCGAAAGAATTGTTCAGCCTGTGGCAGGTCCTGCGTGCGCAGCCATTCGATGTAGTCAGAATAAGGTTTGCGCGGCAAGAGCCGCGGCCCACCTCTGCACGCCATCTCGAAACGCCGTGTACGCCGAGAAGACTTCGCGCAGCACAATGGGAAACGAGCGGCCATCCAGCAGAGCGTGATGGAAGGTCCACAACAATCCGATAGGCAGATTCGCCGAATTGCACGATGTGCAACCGCATCAGCGGCGCGCATGACAGATCAAAGCCCTGCCGGCGATCGTCGGCCAGCAATTGGTCCCAGCGCGCTGATCTGCTCTGCGGAGGCCGTGGTCGCGCCAATCGAAAAGTTCAGAGGGGATGCGAACGGAATCTTCCACCTGCTGTAGCGGCTCGGCGACATTTTCCCAGACAAACGCGGTCCGCAGAATGGTGTGGCGTGAAGCAATCAGGTCCCAGGCGCGCAACATGGCAGCGGTATCGAGCGGCTCGTCCAAACGGCAGACGATCTGCTCAATATCCACGCCGGAGCCCGGCTCACCCATCGCATGAAACAGCATGCCCTGCTGCATCGGCGAAAGCTCGTACGCATTTTCAATCAATTTCACGACTCACCTGATACAAACGTATTCTGTGCATCTTCTTTTTATTCCGGAAGATTGTCAGCCAAACGACCGTTATCCCGAAAATCAGCGGGGTTTAATTCAGTCACTACCATATTTATGTCGTTCGGATTCGCAGTGCGTGTGGTCACGGCAGCCGCATACCCCGGAAAATCGGGTAAATCGGCCATCCACCACCGGGCTGCCAATGCCTCATCGCCTTTCAGGCTGGTTAAACGAGCGGGCTGATCCAGTCCAAAGGCCACTTCAAAACTGTCAAGCGGGCAGGAGAGTCCTTCGCCGATCGCCTTGATGAAAGACTCCTTGCGGGTCCAGCACCGGTAGAAGGCTTGCGTGCGGTCCCATGCGGGCGCTGCCTGCCAAAGCGCAAATTCCGCCGCGGAGAAATTCTGTCTGGCAACATCCGGCATGTCCGGCAAGGGACGGATCTGCTCAATGTCCACGCCGATTTCTGCGGAATGAGTAAACGCAAACAAGACCCAGTCACCGGAGTGCGAGAGATTGAATTCAATCCCGAAATTTCCAATGAACGGTTTACCGTAGCTCGTGTACTCAAAGAGCAGAGTCTTTGGATAGCGATGGAGAAGAGCGCCGAGTTGCAGCCGCAATAAAGCATGTGCCGCTATATAACGGTCACGATCAGCCTGGAAATGAAATCGGCAGCCTTCTCGCGTTCATCCGGGCACAAATAGCGGGCAAGCTGCTCTATCTGGTGTTTGCAGGAGAGCAGGGACAATGAGCGGACATGGATTGTCTCCTTCATGTTCACCGGATTTACCTTTGTGTGACTGGCCTCTATTGTTTTAATCCAGGCCTTAGCCGCCGAAGCTGCAAACGCTGGCATGCTTATCTCTCATTCTTCATTCTTGAACGTAGCGTGACCGTGGCCGTTGTTGAGTCGTTCCAGCCAGATTTCACGCCAATACATCAACTCGCCGCGGGGACAATCGCCTATTTCCGACCAGCAGAGACACTCATCGCATAAAGCGCTCTTGCCCTGAGAGCCCTCCAGTGTCACGGTGTGTTTAAGTTCCCGCATTTGGCCGGTCCTCTCATCAATGAGGCGATTCACGCGATAGCGAACCTCCGCCACGTTTCCACAGCATCGGGTCATCTCATGGCAAACTGTGAGACCTCGATTGCGTCTCTTGCGGTCAAGAGTGGAGACGATCTCATCAAAGGACTTGACCCGAACCAGTTCGCCCGGTTTGAGATCGAGCACCTCAACCGGTGTGCCGTTCTTTTGTGGTCCGCGAAGTTTTTCATCGCCTGAGAAAGCGCGACGAAGCCTGAGCCGGAGCCAGCGAAAGAAGAGCATGGCCATTTCCCGTGCGGGGAGATCTTTTTGCCGGACCTGCCGCAACGCTATCCGCACGAGCCAGGGCTTCATTCTGCCGGGAAACGGTTCGGTTGCCCGGACCAGCTCCGTTGACTGGCAGAAATAATGTTGATCGTCAGCTTTCACCTTCAGGCGTGAACGCAGTTCCGCGAGTGCGGCTTCGTCCACGGGGACGGATTCTTCCGGGCCATCCGCGGGCCGAAGCCACGCTTCCTTCCAGAAAATGCGGCAGCCACGATTACAGCCATCATGGGCGCTGCCATCGCAACGTATGCCTTCCAGTGTGACAACGTCATTTTTTGCGAAACGGCGGTTCGGCTCAAGCCGGCGGCGTTACGTCCACGCAAGTTTTCTCTACACGGCGATGGACGCGAAATGACTTACCGCAGCAAGCCAGCATTTCAGGCATGAAGGGATGGCTGTCCAGTGCGCCGTTGGAATCAAGGGTGGAAAGGATTTCCCGCGGCGAGCGCACCACAACGCGGTCACCGGCAAAAAATTTGTCACGGCTGATAGTCATGCCTCTCGTAAGTTGAGCTCCTCTTGAATTCTTTTTTTGTGAAACGCACGATTCAGGCTAAGTTCGCGCCTGAGTTGGCCACGTGACCGGACTGGCTCAGCTAATCCCTGATCTGCATCAAGGTACCAATGGTCCCGAGATAGGCTGCACCAAGTGCGGCCTTGCCTTTATGGCCACCCCAATAAGTCTTGCGGAGATCACGGCTGAAGTTTTTCCAGTTCGCCGCATTTGCTCCGTTGATTGAGACCGTGATGGATGGAGAGAGGATCCGGCGGTGTGCCACCAGCCGGAAGGAACAAAGAGCGTCTCGCCGGGAAAAAGCTTGAAGCGAAAACCGCTAGCTTGAGAGAAGGCCGGGAAGCGGCGCGGGTCCGGGGCTTCAATATTGTCCACGTCCGACTTGTTTTCTCTTTCACCCTGCCCGGCATACATGAGGTGATCTTGTGAGGGTGGAAAGGCAATGTATTCCTTTACGCCTTCCAACTGCATCAGGAATGCGTGTGTGTGCAGGCCGTCATAATGAAGTACGGGAAATTTGGCGCCGGTTCCGCCGATGTAAAGTTCCACGTAGGTGAAATCTTTCCAGGCTGTCAGCAAACGGCTTCGAAACCAGTTTGGAGTTGCGCACTCCGGCATCGGCTGCACATCAGACTGCAACTCCAGCGGCAGATCTTTTACCGGATGGTTCCGGAGATAGGGCGCAGGCTTTTGCAGGGTGGAAGCGTTCACTTCATCAATCAGGGTCGCCATCGTGAGTTGCCGGCCGTCGATGGTGAGGGGCATATCGCCGTACTTCTGTTTGAAGAATTCCAGCGCCCATTTCTTCCGCGCCGCCCAGTGCTCAATACCGTCTGTGATGATCACCGGCCTGAGTGGCAGCACGTACTCACGGACGTAACGCTTTTTCCCCAGGTCCGCCCAGCGATGCCGGTCAATTTGATCAATAAGCTGCGGTCCGTTGCTGATTTTTCTCGCGATTGTCGCCACTGTTCGCGTCCTCCCTAGATCACAATAAAGAGGTCAAAATTCCTCCAGGGCATTCACAGCTCCTGCAAGTCACTCTGTTTGGCGGTGCAACTGCTTTGCTGATTTCGCGTTGAACAGTAAGCATTTCCATGAAAAGAGGAGTGTGAGGCTGACCCAGTGATATGTACCTGCACAGGGTCAAGGCAGTTAACATGCCATCTGTGCGCGCGGGGCGATGTTGATAATCTTTGTGGTTACAGTAACTTACGAGTGGAGAAATGACTTTCAAATCCATTTTGAATTTTCTTATTGTGCAAGAATTTTCATCTTTATTCTTTTCGCGGGCTTAGGACTAAGAATGTTGACCGGTGTGTTCAGCCATTTTTCTACTTGCAAGCCTTAGTACCAAGGTGACGACATTCAAAGCAATGGCTGCGATGGAGAGGCCAAGCAGCGACCATCGGAGATAAGACGATGCTGCCACGCTGAGGCTGAGTCCTGTCCAAAGTGCAATGTAACCTGCCAGACAGACGGGGCATTTGGGCAGGAGGAGTATCAGGGCGAGCGCAGGAAGAGGCCATTGCGTGAGCATGCGTGAGCGCCGCCTACGCGACGACCGAGCGGGAAGGCCGTCCGTCGCCACGTTTGCGGATATTTCGTTGCTCGAGCTATGGAGCAGTTGGTTGCAGCAGGCGCTCATGACTTAAGCTGAACCTCATGTGAGCAGCAGGGAGCTGCCGCGGTTTGGCTCTGGTTCTGGATGGCCGTAGTCTGGACGGCCTGGACCTTCGATGAAGACTGGACGTCTTTAGAGTCATGATCGTCAGAATCGTTGGGATAACGATCATGATGTCGAACCCAGGCCATGGAAAATGTGAGTGCGTCTTCGTCACGACCTTTGGGAGTCATGTCCAGGAAGTTGTAAATGCCAAGCAGGATGTCCAGTCCGCGTCCGTAGGTGGAGTAAGTATGGAAGATGTTTCCCGCATCATCTTTATAGAAGACGCTCAGCCCCGGCGCTTCATCGGCAGGGAAGTTCTGCATCTGGTAGTCGTAGTACATGTTTTTCGCGGCCATTTCCTGCTGTGAAAAGGAAACGTTGAAATCGCGGTTGAATCCGTTCTCAAAGGAAGAAACCCATTTGAAGTTCCATCCCATCCGCTTTTTGAAGGCCTCAATTTGACTGGTGCGCGCCCGCGAGACGGAGACGAAGCGCGCGTCGCGCTGGCTCAGATGGGTGAGGATGCCATTCATGTGGTCGGCCATCATGGAACAACTGGGGCAGCCTTCCTGCCATCCCGGGCCAAACATGAAGTGATAAATGATTAGCTGGCTTTTGCCGCCGAAAAGGTCGGCCAGTGTTTCCTTGCCATGAGGGCCGTCGAATACATAGTTGTTCGTTCTCTTTGACCCAGGGCAGTTCACGGCGCATCCTGCTCAGCTCGTCGCGCTGGCGGGTGAATTCTTTTTCTTTGCCCAGCAGGTCTTTGCGGGCTGCGATCCATTCCTGCTCGGTGACTACCGGGTGTTGGCGGACATCCTGGTTTAAGGTCTGATTGTTTATGGTTGCATGTTTCTCGGCTATTTGTGCCACAAAGATACTCCTTAGGATGAAGATGAATGTTGGTTCTTATTTTATTTCGCGGAGAACGCGTCTTTGCTTCCGGACGTTTATCGGCACGAGCGTCTTCCGCGACTGCTTCCTCGGCTAGATCCTTGATCCCGAGCAACTGGCCTGCCCATAGCTCCTGAAAGGGGCTCACCCAGCGCTCATAAATCTGGCGAATCGGGAAACACGTTCAATGAGTTCCATCGTTGCCGGCCTTCTTCGCGTGTATTCACCAGTCCGGCTTCGCGCAGAGCTTCCAGATGTTTCATCACCCCAAAGCGCGTGAGGTGAGGGAATGTGTCCACGATCTCCGTGGTCATGCGCGGCTGGTCGCGGAGAAGGTCCAGGATGGCGCGACGGGTTGGATCAGAGAGCGCCTTCCACACCGGATCGAGGTCGTTTTTTGTGGGCGTCTTGTCCGTTATTTACGGTTGCCGTGCGTCTCCAGCTGGTTCTCTGGGCCTCGCCTGTCTTGCGCCGGGAGTTCCGGTTCGGTTGGCGAAGCCGAACCGTCGCCGGATTCGCGGCTTCGCACGGCCCATCCCCTGAGGCGTTTTCTTCACGTTTACTCAGCATCCTTTTTCAGTTCGGCAAGGATGTGGCCCCAGCCCTGTCCAACGCCCTGGCGATGTCCGAGGATCAATCATGCCAATGGCGCGATGACGCAGCGTCACGCGGCTGCCGGTGGCGGTTTTTTCCACCTTGACCTCCACATGGTTCTGCGCCGGATATGACATGAACATGGGGCCGCTCAGTTCCAGCAGTGAGGGCGGCTTGATCACCTGGACAAATCCCCAGAGATGGCCCACGCCGTTGCCGCGATCGCGATACCAGCGTCCACCGGGTTTGGCTTCAATGTTCAAGTGCAGCGGTTCGCCCGAGGGAGTGGTGTTGCGCTTGCCGAAGCGTTCCAGCATGGCAGGGAAAACTTTCTCCGGGGGCGGGCCTTGATCTCGATCTGCTGTTCCACGTCCAGTGTAGGTCTTCAATGGTCATTTCTGCGGTTTTCATTGCGTGTGCTCCTTTAGCGTTTCGTTATGTGAGTAAATAGTAACGTAAGTAAAAAGGCACGTCAAGGGGCAAAAGAAGGATTCGCAAAAAAACGATTCGCGAGCTGAATGCTCATTTTTCCTGGGGCGCTCCTTTGCATTCGCTTTTTTCGGTTACGACGTTCCGTCCCGTGTGCTGAGAGTTACATTTGCGCGTTTTCGCGACCACCCGCCATCTCGGCGAGCCACTCAACCTTGGACCTCTGGGCCTTCGATCGCGGCTTATTGTTCCGATCACCAGATCACCCGATGTTCCGATCACCCGATTTTTCTGCCCCTGCCCTCCCGTTCACCCAAGGTCTAAAGGACTTAGCTAAATTGATCCCAAGCTCTCGAATTTTGAATTTTCCTTTTGCGCCCACTCGATCACCCGATCCACCGATCACCACGTCACGCGATCCAGCAACGGTCAGGCTTTTCTGGATTTCCTCAGTGCTGCTGATTGACTGCTGTCCGCTGGTTTCCGATCACCCGATCCACCCATCACCGGATCACCCGATCCAGCTATGTTCAGGCTTTTCTGGATTTCGAGTGCTGCTGATTGACTGCTGTCCGCTGGTTTCCGATCACCCGATCCACCGATCACCGGATCACCCGATCCATCACCTCTCCGTGCGTCCGTGTCTCCGTGGTAGATGTTGTCTTGGCTTTTAATAACGGCTAATGGCAAAGTGCTAATGGCTGGTTCCTCCGGCATCTCCGTCACCACTTCCTTCTGGTCGTCGCTGAAGGTCGTGTTCTTCACATTGCTGGCGGCAATCTGAAGCGAGTAAAGCAGCAGCCCGGCTTTCTTCTCGCTGATCTCGTCATCAATCAGCGCCTTCTGCACCCATCATGATCGCCAGTCGGATACCGTTGGCACTTCCACCGGCGGCAATGCTAGCTTTCTTCGGCCGCGCTTGCAGCATCCGCTCATGGGCGTAGCAGTAAGCGTATCCCTTCATCTGCGGACTCCCGCAGACCGTCCCATCCTCGCGCACTTTCTCGCACCGCGGAGCCTCGTCCGCCCGTTCCAGGTTCCGCCGCAGCTTCAGATAAAGATCATGCTCCTGCGCTTCCGCCCCGCCCACCTTGCGGACCAGTTCCGGATGGCTCCTTCATAAATCCTGGCGCATGCCTTGTAGGCCTCGCTCAGCTCCGCTACCAGCCGCGCAGCTTCATCTTGCGCCTGCCGCTCCGCCGCTATCTCGGCGTCTATCTTTTTCGTCCTGTAATCGTTAAATTCTTCCTGGCTCATCTGCCTTCCATCCGGCAGGGTGTAGTAGTAGCTCATGGAGTATTCACTTTTCTCAGCCCGGAGATAGTTGAAGTTTCAGGTAGGTTTTCGTCGAGATAAGGGGACTGCTGTCGCACGGCGGCCGCGCGCTCAGCGGGTGAGTATCGGCCGCAATTCCCCTTCCACCATCATGGGAGGAGAAATGTAGGAAAGCAACTAATCTTTAGTTTAGGCCCACCATACTTGTGTGGCACAGCCGCCCTCGGCTGTGTGCCTGCTATAAAATAATTTTGAACCCACCCATGCTTGTGTAGCACAGCCGCCCTCAGCTGTGAGTGCTCCGGAAGGAGGAGCTTTCTGCTGTGGGTCTTGTTGCTGCTGGGAGGTTGTTGTTGATTGGGTGGGGGTGGAGGAGCCCTCGGCTGTGCGGCCTTTTCTTTTGCTGGCACAAAGAAAATTTGAATTTCCCGAAAGGTTGGTTTATTTTCTGCCGTTCGAAGTTATCAATAGGTAACAGAGTCTCGAAAAACAAGAAGAAACGTGTGGCACAGCCGCCCTCGGCTGTGGGGTTTTGCTTTTGATTTTGTGGCACAGCCACCCTCAGCTTTAAATTTTGTCAATATGAAACCAAGGAAATACAAATATCGCCGCAACCTTCCCCCACATTCAGAAAGATGGTCGAGCCATCTTGTTACCTTCAACACTATCTCTGCCCAAATCCTGCCTCCGATCGCCAGAGATCTGGCAATGCAGCATTGTCTCCATGACAACGCTTCCAAAATGCGGCTCCATGCCGCCGTGGTGATGCCCGATCATGTGCACATCATCTTCACTCCCCTGAGGAGTGCAAACACAGAGCCATTCACCCTTGAGGAAATCGTAGGCTCCATCAAGGGAGCATCATCACACACCATCAACAAGGCTCTCAGGAGAAAAGGCCATCTCTGGCAGGATGAATCCTTTGACCATGTCGCCCGGTGTGAGGAAAGCCTGGAGCAAAAAATTCAATACATTCGTGACAATCCGGTCAAAGCAGGTTTGGCTGCCAGACCAGAAGATTACAAGTGGCTCTGGGTGGAGCAGATGCCTGAAGCTGGGCAGCTAAAAGTTAAACAACAACCACAAGCTGAAGAAGGGCCTGAGTCACAGTCGAACGCCAAAGCCGGAACCAAATACATAAAAACCCACAGCCGGGGGCGGCTGTGCCACACAATTTCGGAAGGCACAAAGAAGAGCTGAATTTCCCCGTGCTTTCGTATATTTCGTTATAGAATCGCGAACCCGGAGCTATCTCGATATAAATGCCGCCACGCAAGGGAACTAAGAAGTCTCTCAAGACGAAGACCGCAGAAACCTATCAGCATCCGAGTCAACCAGCCCTATGCGGCCTGAAGTAGGCACGCAGGCCCAATTCAAGAAGAAAAAAGCACCGGAAAAGTATCGCTATGATGATTCCCTGGCTCCATCTCTCGAATGGGACGGGCAGAACCCGGCACGGGAGCGGGGCGAAGAACTGCTGGCCATCGCCGGAAAGGGAGATGGCAGAGGCCCGGAAAGCTGTGGCTGAAATAGGGCGTGGGGTACTGCCGACCTCGGCCAAAGAGCGACCTGCGCGCACAGCCCCCGGGGCCATAGAGAATCTTGTGGCACAGCCGCCCTCGGCTGTGGAGAAGCATCTCAATGCAGCCCAGGAATCTTTAGGCAAACTCAAGGCCATGAGCACGCCTTTTCTGAACTGGTCAGGTAAAGCTAAACAATGTCCTTCGATGTGCCTACCCTGCCGCTGTTTATTCATGAGCGGCTTTCCACCAAGGCCATTCTGGAAACATTGAAAGGGCACAGGCGAGACAAACAGGCAGACATGTTTGAGCTTTTTGGTGACCCTTGCCACTCCATTGTGGACCAGACGCTCAAGGCCTATGAGCATCAGGACAAGTGGGTGAACCGCATGATCCTGGGCGACTCGCTGGTGGTGATGAATTCGCTGCTGCACTACGAAGGATGGGCGGGCAGGTGCAGATGATCTATATCGACCCACCGTATGGCGTGAAGTTCGGTCGAATTTCCAGCCGTTTGTCCGCAAGCGCGACGTGAGCCACAACGACGATGAGGACATGACGCGTGAGCCGGAGATGGTGCAGGCGTATCGTGACACTTGGGAACTAGGACTGCACTCGTATTTGACATATTTAAGGGATCGTTTCCTGCTTTCACGATTGCTGCTAAATATGAACGGAAGCATTTTTGTCCAAATTAGCGATGAAAATGTTAATGCCGTGCGCGACTTAATGAGTGAAGTGTTCGGTGTTCAAAATTTTGTAGCGACGATAGTTTTTCAGAAAACGAGTTCAGAAGAAGGTGAAGGAGTTTTACAAAAATGCTAGCTATCTTCTGTGGTTTTGCCGAGACAAAGAACGATTCCGGTCGTACCCCTTTTTCGGGAAAAAAAGCCTGGCGAGGCAGGTGCGAAGCAATACGTATACGCACGCCGGGATGGCACCACCGAGACACGCCGACTAACACCTCAAGAGCTCGCTAATCCCGGACTCGTGCCAGAAGGGTGGTCAGTCTGCCGCAGAGGGTATCCGTTGACGTCACAGGACCATAGCGTTACGCGGAGCGTTGAATTTGTGTTCGAAGGAAAACCTTATGGCCCTGGGAGAAACCGCCATTGGTCGGTCAGCCCAGACAAAGGAATGCCTTCACTGGTGAAGAAGGGTCGGATACATCATAGTCTGGACGCAGCCTGTCCGGCGTCATGGATCTAGAAGATATGCCGGGGACGGAGCTTGGAAATGTTTGGACAGACACTGGAACCGGAAGTTTTACCGACGACCAGATTTACGTGGTGCAAACCAGTGAAAAAGTTATTGAACGATGTGTTCTGATGTCCACGGAACCGGGCGATCTTATATTTGATCCGACTTGCGGCAGTGGGAGCACGGCCTATGCGGCAGAAAAGCAAGGCAGACGGTGGATTACCGCAGACGTAAGTCGAGTCCCACTAGCCCTTGCGCGCCAACGCCTTTTATCGGCGACTTTTCCGTATTTTAAGCTGAACAGCGAGTCGCGAGGCCCCGCTTCAGGGTTCTTATTCAAGGAAAAGGAGACTTCTGGCAACAAGAAGGCAGACGGGTACGGGATTGCGTTGCAGCACACTCTCAGCAGCATCGCTGGTGACGAACCGGCTTCGCCAATTGTGTTCTGAGAGATAAGCCAGAAATAGACTATTCGATCACCAGGGTGACTGGGCCCTTTTGTGTAGAAGCAACCATACCGACTCCCAGAGACTGGGAACACTCCGAAGAAGATACCGCCTGGGGCGGCGGTGCTACACAATCATCAGAGGACCACGGGAATTTTATTGACCGGATGAACACGAAGTCCTACGCAAGTCTCCCGTAGTCCGCCTCGAAGGCAATAAGACTGTGACACTTAAAAATGTCCGCCCGCCGGACAAGACTCTCTCCCTGTCGGCCGAGGCCATGATAGACGCCACGGCCAATGGCCGGGCCACGCTGGCTGAAGCGGTGCAAGAGGCTAAAGAAAAAAGCGGGCTGGCTTTGCCGCTTTCACAAAAACCTGTTGCCATAGTGTTTGGCCCGGAGAACGGCGCTGTCACGGAGAGTCTGGTTCGCAACGCTCATGATGAAGCCAGCATGAAATCCAAAGGCTATGAGCATCTGTATGTGATCGGCTTTGCCATTGAGCCCAATGCTCGCCAGTACATTGAACATGCTTCGCAACTCGGCGTCCCTGCCACATATGTCCAGGCCACACCAGATTTATCCATGGGTGATCTGCTCAAGAACATGAGGTCCAGCCAGAATATTCAGCGTGACCGGGTTGCCGGATGTTGAGTTGAGGAAAGCCGTTCCAAGGGATGGGCATAAGAATGGACAGTGTATGAAGTCGAGTTGATGGGGCTTGATATCTTCGATCCGGTCAATATGGAAGCATTGCACAAAAATGGGAATGATGTTCCCGCCTGGTCCCTGGACACGGACTACAACGGCCTCTGTTTCCATGTTTCCCAGGCATTCTTCCCAGGACTGGAGCATGGGAGAACCTGAAGAAATCTCTGAAAGGTGAATATGAAGAGGGAGTCTGGGACCATCTTTCTGGTTCCGTAAGCGCTCCCTTTGAAGCCGGAGAAAAGAAACAGGTTGCAGTGAAGGTCATTGATGACCGAGGCAATGAATTGCTGGTAGTCAAAAGTTTGGCGGAAGCCAGGTAAAAAGCGACAGCAACAGAAAGCTCACAGCCGGGGGGCGGCTGTGCCGGCGCCAGAGTATGGACCTAGCAGAAATATGGATCGAGTTAAATATTCCTGGGGGAATTGGCGGGTAAAGTGCGTCCGGAAACCGGAGAAGATTTTGGACGGGGAAAAGAAACGTGTGGCACAGCCGCCCTCGGCTGTGGGGGTTACGAACATTGAAAAATGAGCATACATCCTGAAGTAGACAGAGCCAATCTTAAATCGCCCATTTGAAAAACCTTCTCGGTATTGGTACATCCGCGAAGGCGAACAGCCGGAGTTGCGTGGCTCGGAACAAAATCCCCAGCGGCGACCGGCGATCATCTTTCCGCCAAAGGATCAGCGCGACAATTGGACGGCTGACGGCGCCTGCTCAAGCGTTCAGAAGATTTTCCTTACGGTTTCGAACTTGGCCTGGTTAATCTCGTGCGTGAAAGGCTTGGCCGGATGGCAGGCAGGCAGGCTATCCCGGCGTTAGCCGCACAACTCTTGAGTTGATCCAGTGGTGGACACGGGAAGGCCGGAAAAGCGCTCTTCTTTGCCCAGCTTGAGGCCGCCCTCACCGTTATCTTCTTCCGCGAAGCGCGCAGATGATTTTCTGCAAGGTCTGCTGTTCCCCGAGATGAACCAAGTGATGAGCAGACGCGCCGAAGGCGTAACGGGATTTCAGCGGTATGCCTGCAAGATGGCAACCGGATCGGGTAAAACGACGGTAATGGGAATGCTATGCTCGTGGAGTGTTCTCAACAAAATCAACAACCATAGTGATGGCGCGATTTTCTGAGTAGTGCTGGTTGTTTGCCCTAACGTGACAATTCGCGATCGCCTGCAAGAACTTGACCCGCAACAAGGTGATGCCTCCATCTATCGCACCCGCGATCTGGTACCGGAACACCTGATGCCGCAGTTATCGCAGGGAAAGTCCTGGTGACCAACTGGCACGTGTTCGAACCAAGAAGCATGCAAGTGGGCGGCGTCAGTTCCAAGGTAAGCAAGGCCGGCGTCGGGCGTCAGGACTACCGAGACAATCAATATTCGCAGCAGAACATAACCGCCCGAGGGTCACGGTATTTAACTCCAAAAAGTCTGGATCAGCAGGTGGCCATGGGCGCGGTGACGGTAGTCTCGGAAGAGCGCGACAAGGACGGAAGTCTGAAGAAAGTGAAAGTCGAATCCGAGCGGTATGTCGAGAGTGACACGGCGCTGATCTCCCGGTGCTGAGCCGGGACATCGGCGACAAGCAAAACGTCCTGGTTCTAAACGACGAAGCACACCACGCCTATCGGATTTCGCAGGAAAAGCCGGAAGATTGGGACCAGCTTGATGAGGACGAACGCGACGACTGGCTTGCCGAACTGGATGAAGCAACGGTCTGGGTGGATGGACTGGACAAGATCAACAAGCAGCGCGGCATCAATTTCTGCGTGGACCTTTCGGCCACGCCGTATTTCTTAGGCCGCATTGGGCAGGAGAAGAACAAGCCATTTCCGTGGATCGTCAGCGATTTTGGGTTGGTGGATGCGATTGAATCGGGTCTCGTGAAGATTCCGCAGCTCGCCATTCGTGACACTACCGGCCAGGACTATCCCGCGTATTTCAACATCTGGCAGTGGCTGATGACCAAATTGACAGCAGCCGAACGTGGCGGACGAAAAGGTTCGGTTAAGCCGGAAGCAGTACTGAAGTAGGTCAAATCATCCAGTCACAATGTTAGGCGCAAAGTGGCAGATGAATTTGGAAGAGTGGACGCGGTCTGACGATGATCCCCGGCCGCCGGTATTCATTCTCGTTTGCAAGAACACGAGAATCGCGAAGGCGATCTACGATTGGCTGGCGAAGGAAGAAGCCCCGCGGGCATTCCCAAGGCCGGGATTGAGGGATTCCGAAACCGTGACGGCCAGGTGAACACGATTCGCGTGGATTCCAAAGTAGTGCACGAAACCGACTCAGAGCAAGCCAAGAGCGACGAATCGCGCTGGATGCGCTACACCTTGGACACGGTGGGCAAAACGGGATGGTCCACTGACAAGCAAGGCCGGCCGGTTTATCCGGAAGGATTCGAGGACTTAGCGAAAAAGCTGGAACGGCCAATGCATCCGCCAGGGCGCGATGTGCGATGCATTGTCAGCGTGGGCATGCTCACGGAAGGATGGGATTGCAATACGGTGACGCACATCATCGGGATTCGGCCATTCATGTCGCAGCTTCTTTGCGAGCAAGTGGTGGGGCGCGGATTGCGACGCGCCAGCTATGAAGTGAACGAAGACGGGAAATTCACCGAAGAAGTCGCGAACGTTCTCGGCGTTCCCTTTGAAGTGATTCCATTCAAGGCGACATCGCGGGGCGCCGTCCGCACCGCGAGTGAAGAGGCACCATGTACATGCCATACCTGAAAAAGCCCAATTCGAGATTCGCTTTCCACGCGTGGAAGGCTACACGCAGGCGATTCGGAACAGAGTGCGTGGTGGATTGGCAGAAAGTTCCGATGCTTGTGCTGCACGCCCGATTCCATTCCGCCAGAATACGAAGCAAAGGGTCTGAGCATGAACAATGTAGGGCGACTGTCGTTGAACGGGCCGAACAAAATCACAAAGGTGAGTCTCGAAGAGTATCGCGCAAAGAAGCGCTTTCAGGAATTGGTGTTCGATATTGCATCTGGATTGACTAAGTACTATGTACGCCAGCCTCAATGCCAGGCTCCCGCACATGTTCTTTTTCCGCAGGTCATGCGGATAGTTGACCAGTATCTGAAAGAGCCACGTTGAGGTTCGCAGACCGGCTGACATCAAAGATGCTGGTCTCTCGCCGTATTACGGGTGGCTAATTGAAGTGTTGACGGAAAACATCCGCCCGGATACAGCACAGGGAGAAACGCCAGAGATACCACTCTACGAAACAGGGCGTGCAGCCGGATCGACGGAAGAGGTGGATTTCTGGACGAGCCGCGATCCACGGCAGTGTCTGCGCAGCCATGTGAATTACGTTGTGCCCGATACGGCGTCATGGGAGCAACAGGCGGCATATTTCATCGACGGCGCATCCGCTGGTAGATGCCTTTGTCAAAAATGCCGGTCTCGGTTTTGCAATTCCGTATCTCTACAACGACCAGATGCATGACTACATGCCGGATTTCATTATTCGGCTGAAATCGAATCCGCCGATCCATCTGATCCTGGAAACCAAAGGGCTACGATCCTCGGGCAGAGATCAAACAAGCGGCTGCGCAGCGATGGGTCGCGGCGGTAAATGCCGAAGGCAGCTACGGCAGCTGGGCAATATGTAATGACCCGGAAAACGAGTGAAGTGACAGCTATCATTTCCACAGCCGCTAAGACCGACAGCTAAGGCTGGAAACTTAAAATCTTGGATACTTGTGTGGCACAGCACCGGGGTCCCCGCGGTTTTGGCTTGTTGGGGCGAGGAGCCCTCGGCTGGAGGATTTTGCTGTTCACAGCTCCCTTCTGTGCTAATTGCTGTACCAGCCAAGAAATTGCCAACACTACCAAACATTGCCAAAAAATCAGAAGAAATTGCCCACCGCTGCTTTCACAGCCGCCACCGGATCCTTCGGCTCGGAGATGGGCTCTTTGTCCGTGGCGGGCCAGGTTCCGGTGACGAAGGCGACAAGGTAGATGCCTCCGACGATGGCGAACCCGCCAGCAAGGCTACGGGTATGGGCCACGGTGCCCACAACAAAGGAGGAGAAAAGCTGAAGGAAGGTACCGGCGAAATAGAACGTGTTCTGCACGCGTCCCATGAAGTGTCTGGGCACGGATTCCATCATGCCGGTGGTGATGGCCACGCCTCCCAGCGCCCGGCAGCAGCCCATGACGAAATATATAAGGATAGCGGTGAGCAGTCCGGTGGTGACGGAAAAGCCGCGGTGAGCGAAGGGTGGCGGCAGCGGAAGCGGTAAGGGGAGCCTGTTACAAGGAGAGTTGGCGAAGAGCCGGTTGCAAGGGTAGAGCCTAGTTGCAAGGGAAGAGCCTGTTGCAAGGGTAGAGCCGGTCGCAAGGGAAGAGCCGTTGCAACGAGAGCCGGTGGCAAGGAAGAGCCGGTTGTAAGCGGTAGAAGCCGGTTGCAACGGTAGAGCGCGGTTGCGAACGCGTAGAGCCGGTATGAAGAGCGGTCCAGACTCAAGAGCCTGTGCGAAGAGCCGGTATTAAGAGAAGAGGTGGCAAGCGAAGAGCCGGCGACGTACGGAGCTGGTGAGCAGCTTACGGCCGTGTGGGCGAAGGGCAGAGTAACGCGATGGCGGAGATGGTCGCCGACAAAGGGCAGAGCGATGAGGCAGCAACCCAGCAGTCCCATGGCAAGGCCGATAGCTTTACGATGGCCGCTGCTTCGCAAAAGAGCTGGAGTAAGCAGCGCGCAGACGCAGGCTCCCATGGCCCATCCGAAATTGAGCCAGCCATAGCCGACGGCGCCGGCATGCAGAATGCGGTCACTGAAAGGAGCGGTGATGATGCCCTGCGTGAGCATGCCTCCGATGAACAGGGCCCAGCTTACGCCCAGCAAAATGGTGCGCGGCCGGTGACGAAGAAAGGCGATACCTTCACGCAGCTCATGAAAGAACTGTCGCACGGGACTGGCATGGACGGCGGCGATCAGGGGCTTGACCACGTGGCGTCCGCGTCGCACAAAAAGATAGCAGGTGAAGGAGAGAACGTAAGTGAAGAAGTCAATCAGCAGCACGCCGCCGAGTCCGATGTGGTTGTAAACGAAACCGACGAGCGCGCCGGCAATGAGCCAGCCTCCCTGGAATCCGGCGAGGATGAAGCTGTTGGAACTGGCCAGCGCGGAGTCAGGCGTAAGTTCCTGGATCAGCGCGTTCATGGTGGGCCAGAACATCCAGAAGCCGGCCGCCACCAGAATGGACATGAGATAGACTTCCCACAATTTGGCGAGTCCGTTCAAAGCGAGCACGGCGATGGTGAGTACGACCAGGCCGCGAGCCGCATCAAGCACCATGACCAGACGGCGACGGTCTTCACGATCAATGATGACGCCGCTGAAGGGAAGCAGCAGCAGGGCAGGGATGGTCTGCAACATCAGCATGGTGCCCAGCGCCATTTCAGAATGCGTGGCCTGCAGAATGTACCAGGTAACGCCCGCCGAGTTGAGCCCGCTGCCGATCATGGAGATAAGGTTGGCAGTGAAGATCAGGCGCAAGGCGCGGTGCTGCATGATGTTACGCATGTTCTATTCACTTTAGCATCAGGCGCTGTGGAATTTGTGACTTGCCGGAGCGCGCGAAGGGAGTCCATAATCACTGCCCGTGATTCGCCTGGCGCCAAAACGATTACGAAGCTTGCGCTGCTTGCAGGCACGCTGGGCTTTGCCGCTCCGGTGGGGACGGTGAAGCCTTTTCCCGCGTATCACGATGGGGAAAAAGTTGTTTTTGCGCCGGAGCACACAGGCACCAATCGCATGGCGAGCTTTGGACCGTGGAATCTGGGCGAACGGCTGAGTGAAGGCAAGCCGCTGGACAATCGGCTGAATCTTTACGTTGTGGTGCCTGGCGGCCAGTATCATTCCGCGGCGCGTCCGGAGTACGACCACAATCGCGTGGTGAACAAATACACGGTGGATGGCAAGGTCCGCGAGTGGGACATCTTCTATTGTTTCGTGATTGATCCTTCATTGAGCAATGATTTCCGCAGCGAGACTGATCTGCTGATGGCTGCACACCAGACGTTTGTTCCGCCCGAATTGTTTGACATCAGTGACGTGCCGGCGAATTCCATGCTGGCGGAAAAACTTGGCGTTACCAGCATGGCTGAATTGCGTCGCTATCGCAAGAAAGAGCGCGGGATGCCGCGCATGCTGATTGTGCCGGCGAGGTTGGCGGTTCGGGCCACAGCAGAGCAGCCTGACGTGATCATCACGCACATTTCCCAGTAAGCCGCTGGGCGCTTCCTGACGGCGATCCATATATACTGAGAAAGAAATCTCCAACTGAGGAAATAACACTGCTTCCCTTTATTCATATTGGCAGCTTTGAATTGCCAACGTTCGGCCTGTTCATGTGCTTCGCATTCATCGCCGCCTATCTGGCGTTGGCAGCGGAAATCCGGCGACGCAAGCTGGCGATTGATCCTTATAACGTGGTGGCGTTTGTGGCCATTGCCGGCATTCTGGGCGCCAAGATCTGGCACACCATTGATACTCCGGAAGATCGACTCAGCGTTTGCGATCATGGGTAATTTCTGGGGTTTTGTTGGCTGGTTTCGTTCCGGCTTTGCATGGTTTGGCGGCTTCGTCGGCGGGATTGCGACTTTGCTCTATCTGGGCAGGCATTACGACTGAATCCGATCCGCATGCTGGATATCGCAAGTCCCGCGGCTGCGATTGGCTATGCGGTTGGACGGATCGGCTGTCTGGTATCGGGTGATGGTGATTACGGCAAACCAACTTCATGGTCATGGCCATGGGGCATGGCGTTTCCCAACGGACAGGTTCCAACCACCACCAAATGCGTGGAGGCGGGCTGGCCGGCAAACTGCAATGTTTATCCCACGCCGATTTATGAGATTCTCGCCGGTACTTTGATCTTCTGGTATCTCTGGCGCCGGGCAAGGAAGCCGATGCCGGCCGGAGTGCTGACCGGTGAGTTCCTGATGTTAAGCGGAGCAGAGCGTTTTCTGGTGGAGTTCATCCGCATCAATCCGCATGTGATCCTTGGCATGAGCAACGCGCAATTCACGGCGCTGCTCTCAATTGTTGGCCGGGGCAATCTGATGTTGATCGCCAGCAGAAAAGCTGAAGTGGCGGCGGCAGCCTGACTCAGGTGAGATTTCTCTGTTCGGACTGTTGCTGAAAGCTCGTTTTATGATAGCTCCCAGGCCTTCGCATATTTCCAGCTTACGTACATGGCATGGTTCATCAGCACCAGAAGGCCAACTTTTCCGTCGACGAAAGCCTCCGCGAAAAAAATAGCTGTAGATGAAATCGGACCAGCGGACGCAGCACGATGTTCACGAAACTGAATCCGACTTTGCCTTTGGCGACCACCATTTCCGCTCCAAGAGAAGAATAACGGTTCTGGTGTTCCAGAAAATCTTCAAGGTTCTTATATGCATGGTGTAAAAGATCGCCTTGCAAATGGCCTTTTCTCCCCGGCATCTTCATGTCTTCATGCACGGGCCGCAGCTCAAATTGCGTTGTGCCTCGTTTTACCAGTCGCAGTTTGGGGTCAGGATAATATCCGCATCGCTTCAGCCAGGTTCCAAAATAAATATTGCGCCGGTTCATCATGTATCCGTTGAATTCAGGCGCGGTAGCCTGACCGCAACAGCGAAAGAATGCTTTGCGCCAGTTCCGGACTCACTTCTTCATCCGCATCCAGGGAAAGGATCCAATCACTGGTTGCTTTCGCCAGCGACGAGTTTTTTTGCAGCGCAAATCCCTTCCATGGTTCCACAAACACTTTCGCGCCGCGGGCCTGCGCCAGAGCCAGAGTCGCGTCTGTGCTTCCGGAGTCCACGATAATGATTTCGTCGGCAATTCCTTTCACGCTCTCCAGCGTGCGGACAATGTTGGCTTCCTCGTTGAACGTGATGATGCAGACGGAGAGAGTCATGGCCGGAAGGATAACAGATTCGGTATCCGTGCTAACGCGACTTGGTGAGGTCGTTGGAGAGAAGGTTGGCCTTCAGGGCCAGATTCCTGGCCCGCGCAGGGTCGTTGTCTTTGAGCGCCTGCCGGCTTTGCGTGATGAAGTTTTTGATTTGCGAGACAACAGCGTCTTCGTCAGAAGAGAGCTGGCGTTTTCCGATGCTGGTGAGATTTGTTTCAGTGTTGCGTAAAAGCTGTTCTGCCGCGGTCTGGTCGCGAGCGGCGTCGCTGGCGGAAATTGCCGGTGCAATCAGGCCGGGCGTTGCGTTTGGCTCCGCGCTTTTTGCTTCCTGTGGGCCATCATTCTTTTTTGCCACTGCGTCAGTCGGTTCGCCTTCACTGATGGTGACGGTTTGCCGATGTGATGTTTCTTTTTTGCGGGCGTGGCCTGTGCCTGCTCAGGGACAGAAGGCGTTGCTTCCGGCGTTGGCTGCGGCGTGGGCGATGCGGAACTTTCCTGTGCTTGCGGAGTGGGCGTAGGCGTAGGCACTCCCGCAATAGGGCGTTCCCTGGGCACCACCAGGACTGGTTTTTTCTGGCTGCACCCAGAAATAACCACCAGGACGGAAGCCAGGAACAGCAAGACCGTTTTTAGACGAAGCGGCATCATGCTTTACTGACTGAATCCTCTGATTGTACGCGAGCTGGTTCACCTTTTGTAGTTTCGGCCAGAGGGAAGCGCAAGTAAAAAGTTGTTCCGTGGCCCGCAAGGGACGTAAATTCCAGCGAGCCATGGTGCAATTGCACAACCCGATAAGCCATGGCCAGCCCAATACCGCTGCCACCTTTTTTAGTGGTGAAATACAGGTTGAAGACTTTGTCGCGAATGTCCGCGGGAATTCCCGGACCCTGGTCGCGAATGGTCAACAGAGCGCTCTCCGGTTCGCGTCGAAGTGAGAGTCGAAGTTCGCCGCCTTCCGGCATGGCCTGCACGCCGTTGATGACAATGTTCAGCACAGCCTGCTTCACCAGGTCAGCATCCACGCGGGTGATAACGGCTTCCGCTCCCGGCTGGCGTTCAATCTTCACCTGGTGTTGCTCAGCCGCGGGATTGGCCAGCATAACAACTTCGTCCACCAGTTTGCGCAAGTCGATCTCGTTGAGCCGCAGTTCCACAGGACGTGTAAAGTCCACCAGCGTCTGCACCACGCGATCGAGCCGCTGAATTTCGCTGCCGATCACGTCAATGTGCCGTCGAGTATCCGGGTCAATTTCCTTAAGCTTCTGGCGCATTACTTCCAGGTGGACTACGATGGCGTTGATCGGATTCTTGACTTCGTGGGCCACGCCGGATGTCAGCCGGCCAATCGCCGCCAGTCGTCGCGAAATCTCAATTTCGTCCTCGATTCGGTGGACAGACTCAGCATCGCGCAAGGTAAGCAGCGCCCCAATGCGCTCGCCATGTTCTTCTATGAAGTCCATGGATATCTGCACGTGCCGCCCGTGCTCGCCTTCGGTTTCTTCCTGGATCACAGGCTGGCGGGATTGAAATGCCTCCAGGATGGAACGGCCGAGCGGAGTCTTGCTGGAGAAAATTTCATTCGGAAGGCAGCCCAGCATCTCTCCGCGCGGCTTGCCGATAAAACGTTCAGCGGAAGCGCTGACCAGCACGGCGCGAAAGTCGCTGGTAAACAGCATCACGCCATCCTGAAGGTTGGCCATCATCTGGTCAAGGTTCTCTTTCAGCGCTGAGAACACTTCCTTCACATCGCGGACCTGGCGCCCCAGTCGTTCAATCTTGTGCGATACAACCCCATATTCGTCTGACCGGCCAGACTCGCTTTCTACCGGCAGCGCCTGGCCTGACGTCAAAGCGTCCAATCGTTTGTTGATCTGCGTCAGCGGGCGTAGTGCAATGGTGGAGACCGCGGCGGAAACGATCAGTGACATAAAGATCGCACTCAGTGAGAACGCAATCGCGCGGTCCACTGACGGCTTGATCTCATTTCGCAGGAAGGTAGTGGAGACGCCCAGCCGCACCTCGCCGAACGGCGCGCCATCCATGTTCTGGAGTCCAACGCGGCGCTCATAAACACGGCCAGGCCCGTAGATGATCCTGAGCTTGTCTCTGATTCGTGCATGAACAAAGTCGCCCAGGTCTTCCCGTTGTGGCAGAGTCTTGCCGAGCATTGACTGGTCTGAATGGGAAATCACGTGCCCGCTGGTATCCGTAATGGCGATGTCCAGTATCGCGTCCTGTTCGCTGATCCAATATTCCAGCAGTGAGTTCACTGCCGAATCGCTTTCCAGCAGATCAATCAAAATCGCGTTGACCTGTTTGGGATCGTTCAGGTCGATCCTTGCATCTCGCAGGTCTACCTTGAGGGAACTGGTGGCCACGGCTACCACTTGCAAAGCCGTGGATCGCGAATCTTTATCCAGCTCTTCAATGCGTTGAGAGATCACTTCGTAGATATAAAGCGCTGACAGGGAAGCAACAATCACTACCACCATGAGTGTGATAGCGATGACCAGTTTGGTCTTAAGGCGCAGTGAAGGCATCCTGGTGAGGCTCAGCTCGCGGCTTCATTGGCAAGCCCGGAGCCGGCGCCATACTCCTTCAGCTTATTGTGCAACGTTTTCAGGCTGATTCCCAGAATTTCCGCTGCACGGGTCTTGTTATTGTTGGTGGACGCAAGCGTCTTCAGGATAAGCGCCTTTTCGGCATCTCCCACGGTTGTGCCCACCTGTAAACGTATGCCTTCGCCGTCAGAAGATGCAGTCTTCATGCCACTGCTGCCGAAGTTAGGCGGCAGGTGGCGCTGGTCAATGACTTTGCCCTCGCAGACGATCACGGCGCGCTCCAGCGTATTTCTCACTTCGCGGATATTGCCAGGCCAATGGTAGGACTGGAACAGGTTGAGCACGCTCTCGGTCACTCCAGCCACATCACGGCCGTGCTTCTTGTTCATGTCATTCAATAATGCTTCCACCAGTTGCGGCAGGTCATCTTTGTGGTCACGCAGCGGCGGCATATGGATGTTAAAAACATTCAGGCGATAATAAAGATCGCCGCGCAATTCTCCCTTGGCCACCGCGTCTTCAGGCACCTTGTTGGTTGCGGCCAGAACTCGCACGTCCACTGGTGTTTCCACCTTGCTTCCCAGCCGGCGCAACTTACGGTCTTCCAGCACGCGCAGAATTTGGCTTGCGTTGCCGCCGGCATTTCGCCAATCTCATCCAGCAGGAGCGTGCCTTCCTCCGCCAGTTCAAAACAACCGGCCCGGCGCTCCAGGGCGCCTGTAAATGCGCCTTTCTCATGGCCAAAAATTTCGCTCTCAATCAACGTTTCAGGAATAGCGGAGCAGTTGATGGCTACAAATGGCTTGTTCTTGCGCGGACTCATGTCATGAATCGCGCGCGCCACCATCTCTTTGCCCGTACCGCTCTCACCGGTGATCAGCACGGAGGCAGTGCTGGGCGCCACCATTTCAATCAGGTGGAAGATCTCCTGCATGGCCTTGGAACTGCCCACCATCTGTCCGAAAAGCCCGGTATCGCGCAGCTTGCGGCGCGTGGCCTCCAATTCCAGCGACGTGCCGCGTTGTCTGGCGGCATTTTGAAGGATCTGCTTCAGCCGCGCCGGATCCACAGGTTTCTGGATAAAGTCATAGGCGCCGGCCTTCATCGCGTCCACCGCCACATCAATACTGCCCTGGGCTGTGAGCAGCACCACCGCCACAGGCTGCGGCTGATCGGCCAGCCGTTGCAACAGCTCCATGCCATCCATTCGAGGCATTTTGAAGTCAGTCACAACAATGCCCGGGAACCATGTGGCCACTTTTTCCAGGCCTTCCAGGCCGTCTTTGGCTGTTTCGGTACGATATCCCCAGGCCGAGATCAGCTCGGCCAGACCGGAACGTTCGTTCTCTTCGTCCTCTACAATCAGGACCTTTTCCTGTGTGGTCAACGTCTATCCCCTTGCTCAGAGATTACACCAGCTTAGTCAATTTGCGGCAGAACCGCCAAAAGTTAGATGTACGTTGCGACTGTGAAAGGGCATGTTTTCGGGACAACTCATGCGATTTAGGCATTTAATTTCTTTGCAGGATGGTGCACAATGTGGCACCGAGTTTCACGAAAGTAGCGGGCGAAATCAGGGTACTTCTTTTCGAAGGAGCGGTATATGAATCGCTGCTCGATCGTGTTTGTCGTCATGATTTTCGCAGCCAGTCTATGTTTGGCCGCGAATCTCGTCAGCGGAGCACAGGTTTCCGTTAACCAGCCTCGGCGGGATCCGCCGATGAAACCAACAGCTCAGCAAACCACTCCGGATCAGCCCGCCAAGCGCCTTCTGACAATATGGCAGTCCTCTCCAAAGGCACAACATTGATGGCCGAGTTTTCTCATGGCGTCAACGCAAAGAAACTGAAAGCTGGTGACAAGGTCAAGGCCGTCTTGACCCAGGCTTTGGTCCTGAAAGGGAAGATCGTTGCTCCCAATGAAATCCAGACTCGTTGGCCATGTCACGGAGGTAAGAGCAAGTACTGACGCTGATCCGGAATCGCATCTGGGCATTGTTTTTGACAAAGTACTCTTGAAGCATCATCACGAATTGCCTATCCAGGCTGGAGTTGCAGGCGCTGCTGGCCCCGGTGATCAGACGTTCGCGGGTGGACGAACCGGACCAGATGATGCCGCCGGCCATTGTTGGCGCGCCAAGGCCAACATCAATACCACAGGTCGAGGTAACAGCGGTCAAGGCCAGAGTTCGAGTGAGCGGAGCAACTGCTTCGGCTGTGGCCTCACTCAATTCCATTGGAGCCACTCCAGTGGTTCAGAGTACGCCTGGCAGCAGAGCCCCGGTAGCCTGGTAACGCGCAATTGATCTCTCCAGATCGGCCCGAAGAGACTCAACGCCAGCACTGGCATGCGGGGTGTTTACGGAATCAAAAACATCACGCTCAGTCCTGACAGCAATCCAACCGGCGCCGGTTCGTGATCATCTCGAAGAAATCGAACGTGAAGCTGGAAAATGGGACCCAGTTGATTCTTGTTGTCCTTCGCTAGGCCCTGCTTGTTGATCACTTGAGGCGGCCCAGGCCGCCTTTACCTCACGGCGAGCTTCCTCATGGTGGGTATCCACTCTGATTCTCCGCCTGCAATATGCTTGGCCTTCAGTAACTTGTTGCCGCAAAATCAGCATGTCACCCTTTCATAATCTCTCTACTCAACATTTTTGCGGAAATATCTTTGCGGCCATCTGAGGTTCGTTGAATAGCACATGCGGCGCCGAATTTCACTCATCACGATTCTCTTGCTGGTTTTCTTCTGCATCAGTACCCCAGGCGCACGCTTTTTTCGCAGGCCTGGCAGCCGCTCGGCCCTGACGGTGGCACTGTCCGCAGCCTCACCCTTGATCCCGCCAATCCAGATCGCATATTCCTCGGCACCAGCGCCGGCCGGATTTATCTTTCTTCTGACAATGGAGTGAGCTGGTCACGCTTTGCGCACCTTGGCAGCGCGGCTGAGATGGTGCTGGACCATGTGGTGATCGATCCAGTACATCCGAGGAACATTTTTGTGGCGGCATGGAATGCACAATCGCCTGACCGCGATGGCGAGATATTCCGCAGCAAAGACGCCGGTCGCACCTGGGACCTGATTGCGGACATGCACGGCAAGTCAGTCCGCGCTCTCGGCATGGCGTCTTCCGACCCAAAAGTCCTGGTGGCGGGTGCGCTGGATGGAATTTACCGCACCCGTGATGGCGGCGATAACTGGGAGCGGATTTCCCCGGAACATCACGCCGAAATCAAGAACGTTGAATCCATCGCCATCGATCCGCAGAATCCTGACGTAATCTACGCCGGCACATGGCATCTTCCCTGGAAGACGGAAGACGGCGGCAAGACCTGGCACAATATCAAAAAGGGCGTGATTGACGATTCCGATGTCTTTTCCATGGTGATCGATTCCACAAATCCCGCCAACGTTTTCATCAGCGCCTGTTCGGGTATTTACGGCAGTCAGAATGCCGGCGAACTTTTCCGCAAGATCCAGGGCATTCCTTATTCCGCGCGCCGCACCCGCATGTTGAAGATGGATCCAGGTGATCACAACGTGGTTTATGCCGGAACCACCGAAGGACTGTGGAAGTCCACTGATGCCGGCGCAACCTGGAAGAGAACAACCGGCGCCAACGTGATTATCAATGATGTTTTGATCGATCCCCGCCGGCCATCGCGCGTCTTACTTGCCACCGATCGCAGCGGCGTTTTGGCCAGCGATGATGGCGGCGCAACGTTCGTCGCCTCAAATCGCGGGTTCACCCATCGTCAAGTGGCCACCCTGCTTGTGATTTCAAAAACAGTTGATTCAAAAATGGTTGATTCAAAGGCGCTTGAGTCGCAGCCTCTCGATATGAAATCGCCTGGCGATATCTATGCGGGTCTGTTGAACGACAAGGAGTTTGGCGGTGTATTTAAATCCACCGATGCCGGGCAAAACTGGAACCAGATCAGTGAGGGCCTTGAGGGCCGCGATATCTTTGCCCTGCGAAGATTACCTGCTGGCTCACTGCTGGCCGGGACAGACCGTGGCATATTTCTGTTGAGATCCGGTGAGTCCCGCTGGGCTCCGGCAAATACTTTGATTGAGGAAAAATCCTTCGCCGATCCAGCTAAGCCCGAGCCGGCTAAGCCCGAGCCGGTCAGGACAAATGCGGTCACTAAAGCCGCCGTGGTTGCAAAGACTTTCACCAGCGAACTCACGGCCCGAATTAACGCTCTTGAAATCTCGGACACGACCGCCGTTCGCCGCAACCTCAATAGGATTGTTGACCAGCCGTGATGCCGGGCAGAGCTGGCATAAGCAGGATTTGCCGGTGCTCAGATATGTCAGCAGTCTCGCTGTTGCGGACCGCATGGTGGTTGCGGCGAATCGCAACGTGATCGCGGTTTCGGTCAACGCGGGCGAAATCTGGCTCACTCCTAAACCTCTGGATCCCGATTTCATCATTAACTCGGTCTCAATCGATAGCAAAGGGAACATCTGGCTGGCTGCCCGCGAAGGAATTTTCCGCAGCAGTGACGTGGGAGACACCTGGAAACGGATCACCTCACTGCGCCTTTCCAACGTGATGAGCGTACAGTTTGATGAACCAAATCAGCGCATTCTGGCCACTGGCGCGGCTTCCATGAATGTGTTTGAAAGCACTGACAACGGCCGCAACTGGACGCCCATCAACGCCGGCTGGCTGGTCCGAAACGTGCGCCCCATTGGGGACCGCCTGGTTGCCATCACTCCGTTTGATGGCATTGTGATGCAGCCTCAGCCCTCCACGAGTACGCAGGCTTCCGCCGGAAATGGCAATCAGTAGTTCGCAAACGCCGCCCGCCTCGGCCGTGGATTTCAACGTTAGGGAAGTCGCCACTGCCGCGCCTCGTCTTCCTAATGCGTACCGCTTACGAAAAAACTACTCGCGCGGTGGGACCCGGCATCGCTAAGCCATTGAAATTGATGAGAAAAGCGCAATGGCACCCTTCGTGCAACTCACAATTGCGGCAGTGTCCCCCCACACTTTCCGGGAGTCGTCATGAAAGGGAACAAGTTTTTAGGTTTCTTCTTTGTCCTCGCGCTCGCAACTGCTGGCCTTGCGGGTTGCAATGGAGTTGACGCGCGACCTTCGTCCGCGTCCGCTGATACATCCACGCCTCAAAATCCTCCATTCACTGGGCCGAAGCCGCTCGTTGTTCCGGCCAACACAGCCGTGTATGTTCGCTTGCAGGAGCCGCTGTCCAGCTCGACAGCTCAGTCAGGTCAGGTATTCACCGCGGTCCTGGACGAGCCCCTGGTCATAGATGAGAAGACGATCGCACCCAAAGGCGCGCCTGTGATCGGCAAAGTGGTGGCCGCTCGCGATTCAGGACGTCTTCATAATTCCGGGTATCTTCGCATCACTCTTGCTTCCATTACCGTCAACGGCAAGAGCACTCCTGTACGGACGACCAGCTTGTTTGTGAGCGGTGGCAATTTCAAAAAGCGCGATATGGCCTTTATTGGCGGTGGCGCCGCTGGTGGAGCGCTGATTGGCGCACTCGCGGGCGGCGGCAAGGGTGCAGCCATTGGAGCGCTGGTTGGTGGAGCGGGTGGAACCGGCGCTGCCTATGCAACCGGCAAAAAAGAAGTTGGCTTCGGCGCCGAGCGGCGCCTTGGATTTAAACTCATGCAGCCGCTGAGCATCAGCTAACGTTCCACCGAAAAGCGATGATTGGAAACGGCCTGCATTTCGATGCAGGTCTTTTCCTTGATCGCAAAACTCTCAGGTCTGCTGTTTCGGTTTCACTTCGAGCTGCCAAAACAGAAAAGTCCACAGATCCAGCGCGTCATCCATCAGCTTGCCAATCGGCTTCCCGGCCCCATGTCCTGCCTTCACATCCACACGGAGCAGGATTGGCCTGTCAGGGCCGTTTACCGCGTTTGCTTGCAGTAGCGCCGCCATCTTGATCGCATGCATGGGATCAACCCGCGTGTCACCATCCGCTGTCATAAAAAAAACAGCAGGATATTGAATTCCGCGCTTCACGTGGTGATAAGGCGAGTAGGCGTAAATATATTTGAACTGTTCCGGTGTATCGGCAGAGCCATATTCCGGTATCCAGAGCCTGGCGATCTGGAAGTTGTGGTAGCGCACCATATCCAGCAGAGGAACCTGGCAGATGGCGGCACGAAAAAGCTCGGGTCGCTGCGTAATGGCTGCTCCCACCAGCAGCCCGCCATTGCTTCCTCCCTGGATCGCCAGATGGTCACAATCGGTGTACCGCTCGCGGATCAGAAACTCAGCGGCTGCGCTGAAGTCGTCAAAAACGTTTTGCTTGCTCTCCAGCATTCCAGCTCGATGCCACGCCTCGCCAAATTCATTCCCACCGCGCAGTTGCACATCGGCATAGATGCCGCCCTGTTCCAGCAACAGCAACATCGCATTGCGGTTGAATACGGGCGTGCGGCCCACGTTGAAACCACCGTAGCCGGAAAGCAGCGTCGGTGTCTTCCCGGTCCTGGCGCCGCCTTGCTTGCTCACGATGAACATGGGAACGCGGGTGCCGTCTTTCGATGAAAACCACACCTGCTCCACATGAAAGTTATCCGGATTCACGCTGCAATCAATCTTGGCCCAGGGTGTGACCACGCCGTCCAGGCTGACGCGGTAAACCGTGGGCGGGATGGCGAATGAGGTGAATCCAAGAAACGCTTCTTCGCCATCCCATTTGCCGCCGAGTGGCGCAAAGATGCTGCCCAGCGTCGGCATGGAAACATCCGCTTGGGCTTTGCCATTCAAGTCAGCGATCTTCAGTTCAGAGATGGCGTTGCGGCTGTAACGCAGAAACAGACGGCGTCCAATGATCTGCGTTTGTTCCAGCACACCCGCGGCTTCAGGAATTATCTCTTTCCAGTTTTCACTCTCTGGATGGCTGCACGGAGCTTTCAACACGCGGTATCGTGTGGCCCCTTCATTGGTTGTAATGTACAGGTGACCATCCAGAATGTCGGCATCGTAAAGAAAATCTTTGCCCGCGGTTAACGGGACAAAATCCGGTTCCGGATTCGATAGATCTCTCAGGAACAGTGAACTTTTTGACCAGCCTTCCTCAACTTTCACCAGTAACCATCTGCCATCTTCGGAAAGTCGTACCCCGGGCCAGTGCTCCGGGCGTATGGTGATCTCCGCTGAAGGGAAGACTTGAGGATCAAACAACCCCTCAAAATTTCCCATTGTCGTGATCTCATGAAAGAAAACTCGCCGGTTGTAAACTTCCTGACCGGCGGGAACTTCGCCCGGGCGAGGATACTTGGTGTAATAAAAGCCCGAGTCGTCCGGAAGCCATGCCACTGAGGCTGCCCGAGTGCGTTCAATCTTCAGCGGTAAAAGCCTGGCGGATTCTGTTTCGATGATCTGCAACGTGCTGATCTCAGTCCCGCTCGGCGATGTCCCGTAAGCCACGTACCTGCCGTCAGTGGAAGGATAAAACCAGTCCAGGGCGATGGTACCGTCCTGGGCAAGCGCATTCACGTCAATCAGCGCCCGGTCCTGGCCATCCACACCCTTGCGGACGTAAATCACCGGCTGGTTCTGGCGTCCATCGCGACGGGCATAGAAGTAATAATCACCCGCCACATGAGGCGGCTCTACACGGCCGATGGTCAGCAACTGTTCAATGCGCTCACGCAGCGCCGCCCGGTCAACTCCAGGAACGGCGTCAAGCACACGGCGTGTGTAGGCATTCTGCTGTTCCACAAAAGCTTTTGTTTCTGGTGAAGAGGCGTCTTCCAGCCAGCGATATGGGTCAGCCACACTTTGCCCATGCAGAAGGTCAACAGTGTCTTCAACTCTCGCCGAGGGTGGTTTCATTCAACTCCCGCGCTAAATAATGATGATGGGATCAGGTTCAGTGCTTCCCAGCAGACTCGCAAAAAAAATGACGCACCGCGTAAGGCGTGTGCGTCCATTCTACTCACTCGGTTTGCCGGGTTTTGCCTTCGCTACTCTGAAGTGAAGTAATCAACTGGAACTGGGCTCTCAAATAATGAGTAATCGCGCGTGACCACAGTGATGCCAGAGTCGGTTACCACATAGTTCTTCGCGTCGTCTTCAGGATCAAATCCAATGACTGTGCCTTCAGGAATGTGAACATCACGGTCAATGATGGCGTTGCGTATGCGGCAATGCCGGCCAATGTTCACGTGCGAGAAAATAATGCTGGCGTCAACTTCGGTGTAAGAGTTCACGCGCACGTCCGGCGATAGCACGCTGTTCTTGACGATGCCTCCGGAAAGAATGCAGCCGGGGCAAACAATGGAATCAATGGCTGTACCCGTGCGGCCGGGCTCGCCAAACACGAACTTGGCCGGTGGATATTGGCGCTGATGCGTACGGATAGGCCAGTCTTTGTCATACAAATTAAACACCGGAGAGACTGATACCAGGTCCATGTTGGCTTCGTAATAAGCTTCCAGGGTGCCAACGTCGCGCCAGTAAAGCGCCTCTTTTTTGTTCTCGTCAATAAAGTTATACGAGTAGATCTTGTACTGCTCTAGAATCCTGGGCAGGATGTCCTTGCCGAAATCGTGAGATGAATTTGGGTCCTCTGCATCCTTGAGCAATACAGGCAGAAGAACATCTGTGTTGAAGACATAAACGCCCATGGAGCCCGAAACCATCTCAGGGTTGTAAGGAGAACGCAGCTTGGTGTGTTTCGGTTTTTCCTCGAATCCGGAAATGCGCCCATGCCTGTCCACGTCCACAACGCCGAAGCGTGGCGTTTCACTGGGATCAATCAGGATCGTCGCCAGGGTAACGTCGGCCTGCGCCGCCACATGCTGGTCCAGCATCAACTGGTAATTCATTTTGTAGATGTGGTCGCCGGAAAGGATCAGAACGTATTTTGGCTGCTCGGAGCCGATGGAATAAATGTTCTGGTACACGGCGTCGGCTGTGCCCAGGTACCAGTTATCGCTGACGCGCTTCATGGGAGGAAGAATCTCAATGAATTCGCCCAGTTCGGTGGCAACGATTGATCCCCATCCTTCACGGATGTGCCGGTTCAGTGAGAGCGCTTTGTACTGCGTCAGGATGTAAACACGCCGCAGGTCGGCGTTGATGCAGTTGGAAAGCGTGACATCGATAATGCGATAGTTGCCGCCAAACGCCACCGCCGGCTTGGCACGGTCGCGCGTGAGAGGATAAAGGCGTTCTCCGGCGCCACCAGCCAGCAGTACTCCCAGAGTGTCTTTCATGAGTTGGCCTTGGTGTGAATCTTGTCTCGGGAAAACGAGGCAAACGAACTATAAATGCTAACAGAAAAAGAGTAATGCAGTTGCGGCTGCTCTGAGTGTGGCCCGGCTGCGCCTTGCGTCGGGTTACGCGGCGTCTTCAACGCTGATCCGCAAAGACTTCAGGAAGCGCACGTCATGGGCTGTGATCGAGAACTGCGGATCTGAGTTCCTGCGCCGGGTTCCAACCAGCTCTGGACCGGCCTTCGCAGCCTCGTCCTCACGGCTGTTAAAGCCAATGGTGGCCTCAAGGACCAGGAAAATGTCGAAACCTTCATCCTTGATTTTCGAGATTACCGCCGCAATCTGTTCGGATTCTGAAAGCGAACCGTTGATGGCATCGCCGAGATCTTTCATCAGCTTTTTGAGCCTGTTGTTCACGAAAATCCCCTTGAAAGATAAGATGCACGTTACGGCGGTTACCGTTCCCATAGTTTCGCGTAAAATTCGGTCAATTTTCGGGCTACAATAATCGAAATGTCTCAGGTTTCCACAGTCTTAAAGAATGTCCAGAAGAAAGACCGCCTTGTGGGGGCGATCTTAACCAGCGGAAAAACCGTCGCAATCTCCTTTGGACGCACCTTTTACGCCCTCTGGCTTCAAATTACAGGTCTTTTCTTTATTCTTTTCAGCATCTTTGGCATCAGGAGCTTGTGGCACCAGTACCGATTGAACCACTTCGCTGACCGTGTTCGATTTTGGGAAGCCGTCGTGTTTCTGGCGGTATCTCTTTGGTTTACACTGGTTTCATTCAGGAAAGCCAATCGTACCCTGAAAAAGTAGTGCCCTCCGGCCTATGGCTGATGAAGTAAAAATCGTCTCCGAAGAACCCCAGATAAAATCTGTTTCCGTTCATCCTCTTTATACGCCTGCGGATCTTGAAGGCTGGGATTATGACCGGGACGTCAGCTTCCCCGGGGAGTTTCCTTACACCCGCGGTGTGCAGCCCACCATGTACCGGGGCAGACTCTGGACCATGCGGCAGTACGCCGGCATGGGAGATGCTGAGGAGTCCAACCGCCGCTATAAGTATCTTCTCCGCCACGGCACCACAGGGCTCTCAGTGGCCTTTGACCTTCCTACCCAGATAGGCATGGATTCAGATCACCCAATGGCCATCGGCGAGGTGGGCAAGGTTGGAGTGGCCATTGACTCCGTGGAAGACATGCAGCGGCTTTTTGACGGCATCAACCTGGAAAAAGTCTCCACCTCCATGACCATCAATGCCACGGCATCCATTCTGCTGGCCCTGTACATTGCCGTGGCTAAGCGGAGTGGCGCTGACATGCGTAAGCTGAGCGGGACCGTGCAGAATGATGTGCTGAAGGAGTACATCGCCCGCGGAACTTACATTTATCCTCCCAGGCAGGCCATGCGCATCATCACGGACATGTTCGCCTACGCAAATGAGCACCTGCCGGAATGGAATCCCATCTCCATCTCCGGTTATCACATGCGGGAGGCGGGCAGTACCGCGGTCCAGGAGATCGCATTTACCCTGGCCAACGGCATAGCCTACGTGGAGGCAGCCCAGGCTGCCGGCCAGAGCGTGGATAAGTTTGCGCCGCGGCTTTCATTCTTCTTCAACGCTCATAACAACTTTCTGGAGGAAGTTGCCAAGTTCCGGGCGGCTCGTCGCATGTGGGCCCGCATTATGAAAGAGCGCTTCGGGGCAAAGAACCCGCGCGCTCTCATGCTGCGTTTCCATACTCAAACCGCCGGTTCCACCCTTACGGCCCAGCAACCGGAGAACAACATAGTTCGCACCGCTTTGCAGGCGTTGGCGGCAGTGCTGGGCGGGACGCAGTCTCTGCATACCAATTCTTTTGATGAAGCGCTGGGCCTGCCGACCGAAGAGGCTGCGCGCATCGCTTTGCGTACCCAGCAGATCGTGGGCTTTGAAACCGGAGTGGCCAATACCATTGATCCTCTGGCCGGTTCTTATTACATTGAGTCGCTTACCAATGACCTGGAGCGGCAAGCCAACCAGTATCTGTCCAAAATTGATGCCCTGGGCGGAACCCTGAAGGCAATCGAACTTGGTTTTATCCAGCAGGAGATTCAGAACGCCGCTTACGAGTTCCAGCAAAGTGTTGATCGTCTGGAGCAGGTGGTAGTGGGCGTGAACCGTTTCCAGACTGAAGGCGATGCATCCGTGCCGGTCCAGCGCATTGATGAGCAACTGGAGCGTAAGCAGGTGGAGCGGCTGCGCGCATTGCGTGATCGTCGCGACAGGGCTGCTGCGGAATCATCGCTCAAGGCGGTGAAAGATTCTGCCCAGTCCGGCTCGAATCTGATGCCTCACATTGTTCACCGCTGTTGAAAACCTATGCACCGTTGGTGAGATCGCGGACGCCATGCGCGGCGTTTTCGGCGAATACCAGGAAACAATCGTAATTTGAGCAGGCTTTCGTAAGGGGTTTATCGTACAGAAACCGCCGTTCGCATCACTCCGTTCTCTCCCTTCCGGCGTTTCCCCTATCCATCCCTACCGCCAAAACTTGTCGCCCTTAAGTGCATGAACCTTAGAGGATAAACGCCGATTGACAATTTGTGTCACTGGGCAAATAATCGCGATACTCACGTATGTCATGAAGACAACGGCTGCCCCTCCAGCCATTTTCAGTGAATGCAAAATTGAGTTAAATCTTTTTTCAGGATCAGCGGGAACTCTATGTCACAACGGCTCGGCGATCTTCTGGTTAGAGAGAAGATCATTTCGTCAGAGCAGCTGGATAAAGCCCTCAGGGCCCAGCGCGAGCACGGCCCCAACGCTCGCCTGGGATCCACGCTGGTGTCGCTCGGTTTTGTCAGCGATGAGGAGGTCACAAACTTTCTCTCGCGCCAGTACGGCGTGCCGGCCATCAATCTCCAGTATTTCGAAATTGACGCTTCCGTGGTGAAACTGATTCCGGTTGAAACCGCCAAGCGTTACCAGATATTACCGCTGAGCAGGGTGGGCGCTTCACTCACCATCGCCATGGTTGATCCCACCAACGTTTTTGCCATGGACGATATCAAGTTCATGACCGGCTTCAACATTGAGCCGGTGGTGGCATCCGAATCGGCCATCATGGATGCGATCGACAAGGCTTATGGCGCTTCCGTCAGCGAAGAAAATGTTGACGACATTCTGGCTTCCATGGGGGATGAAGCTGACGTTGAACTTCAGGCGGAACAGGACGACCTGGATCTTGCCGAACTGGAGAAGTCGGCGGACGAAGCGCCAATCGTCAAGCTGGTAAACATCATCCTGACTGATGCTGTAAAAAAGGGCGCCAGCGACATTCATATCGAGCCATACGAAAAGGAGTATCGCGTACGTTTCCGCATTGACGGCGTTCTGCAACAGATCATGTCTCCGCCCATGAAGTTGAAAGACGCGATTACCTCACGCATCAAGATCATGGCCAAGCTGGACATCAGCGAAAAGCGTCTTGCCGCAGGACGGACGCATCATGCTGAAGATGCAGCTTGGCGGGAAGAAAAAGCAGCTCGATTTCCGCGTGAACTCGCTGCCCACCTTGTGGGGCGAAAAAATTGTGCTGCGGCTGCTCGACAAGGAAAACCTTCGCCTGGACATGACCAAGCTCGGCTTTGAAGCGGAGTCGCTGGAGAAATTTCAGCATGCCGTGCTCAAGCCTTATGGCATGGTTCTGGTCACCGGGCCTACCGGGTCCGGAAAAACCAATACGCTTTATTCGTCGGTTTCACTGCTGAACAAGCCAGATACCAACATCATGACGGCGGAAGATCCGGTGGAATTTCAGTTGCACGGCGTCAACCAGGTGCAGATGAAAGAATCCATCGGCTTGAACTTCGCGGCCGCATTGCGCGCCTTTCTCCGCCAGGACCCGAACGTAATTCTGGTGGGCGAGATCCGTGACTTTGAAACTGCTGAAATCGCCATCAAAGCCGCGCTTACCGGCCACATGGTGCTTTCAACCCTGCATACCAACGGCGCCCCGGAAACCATCAGCCGTCTGATGAATATGGGCATTGAGCCTTTCCTGGTGGCCACCGCCGTGCACCTCATTTGCGCGCAACGTCTGGTTCGCCGCATTTGCGCGCGAGTGCAGGGAAGAAGTTCCCCTGCCGCCGCAGGCCAAGATAGAAGCTGGATACACGCCGGAAGAATCCAAGACCGTCAAAATTTTCAAAGGCCGCGGTTGCACCACTTGCAATGGAACAGGCTATAAAGGCCGCGCCGGTCTTTATGAAGTGATGGAAGTTGATGATGACATCCGCGAGCTCATTCTTATCGGCGCCTCGGCAGTCGAATTGAAAAAGAAAGCCATCGAGCACGGAATGATCACGCTGCGTCGCAGCGGATTGATCAAGGTAAAGGATGGCGTGACCACGCTGGAAGAAGTGGCGCGTGAAACCATTCATTAACCGGGCGCGCAAGACTTAGGGAATTGCTCAAGTTTTAGGGGACAAAGGACGCATTCATGAACGTTACGCTCAGCGATTTACTGAAAAAGATGTTGGACATGCAGGGCAGCGATCTGCACATTACCACCAACTCGCCGCCGCAAGTCCGCGTGCACGGTCATTTGCAGCCTCTGGATATGCCTCCATTGACGCCCTCGGAAACCAAGCAGTTGGCCTATAGCGTTCTCACGGATGCGCAGAAGCACCGCTTTGAAGAAAATCTGGAGCTGGATTTTTCGTTCGGCCTGAAAGGACTGGCACGTTTTCGCGGTAACTGTTTCAACCAGCGCGGAGCGGTTGGCGCTGTTTACCGCGTGATTCCGTTCGAGATCAAAAGCTTTCAGCAGTTAAATCTGCCGCCGGTCATCGGCAAGCTTTGCGAGAAGCCACGCGGATTGGTTCTGGTAACCGGCCCCACGGGCTCGGGAAAATCAACAACTCTGGCGGCGATGCTTGACAAGGTCAATAGTGAGCGCCATGACCACATCATCACCATTGAGGATCCCATCGAGTTTGTTCACCAGAACAAGAGCTGCCTGGTCAATCAGCGCGAAGTCCACTCTGACACCAAGTCATTCAGTGATGCGTTGCGTGCCGCGCTGCGTGAAGATCCAGACGTGGTCCTGATCGGCGAAATGCGCGACCTTGAAACCATTGAATCCGCGCTGCGCATCGCTGAGACCGGCCACTTGACGTTCGGAACTCTGCACACAAACTCCGCGGCCTCAACCATCAACCGTATCATTGACGTGTTTCCATCCCACCAGCAATCCCAGATACGCGCCCAGCTCTCCCTGGTGCTGGAAGGTATCTGTTGCCAGACGTTGCTGCCGAAAGTGGGCGGAGCCGGACGCGTGATGGCCATGGAAATCCTGGTGCCCAACGCGGCCGTGCGTAACCTGATTCGCGAAGATAAGATCCACCAGATTTATTCGGCCATGCAGTCAGGCCAGGACCGTTTTGGAATGCAGACCTTCAACCAGTCCCTGGCTACATTGTATTTCCACAAGCAGATCACGCTTGAAACCGCGTTGCAGCGTTCTTCCATGCCGGACGAATTGCAGGACATGATCAACCGCGGCGTGATCGCAACCAAAATAGCGGCAGCGTCGGCAGCGGCGACCGCAAGACGTTAAGCATCCAGAACCCTTTTTGCTGGTAGGCAACAAGTTCGAGAGGAGCCATCGGTATGCCGGTATTTACGTTCACAGGTACAGACTCGCAGGGTAAGAGGATCACAGGCGAAAGGCTGGCTGACAGCAAGGCTGCCGTGACCATGCTCTTGCGTCGCGAGCGCATCACTCCCGGCGCGATCAAGGAGAAGGGCAAGGAATTCGCCCTGCCGAAGATTGGCGCCGCCAAGGTGCCGACTAAGGAGGTTGCCGTATTCTTCCGGCAGTTCTCGGTCATGATTGACGCCGGCCTCCCGTTGGTGCAGTGTCTGGAAATTCTTGCTGCCAACCAGGAGAACCAGTATTTCCAGAAGTGCCTTACCGGAGTTCGGCAGACGGTGGAAGGGGGTTCAACTCTCTCCAATGCCATGCGCCAGTACCCCAAGCTGTTTGATGATCTGACCACAAACATGATTGAGGCCGGCGAGGCGGGCGGTATTCTGGATACCATTCTGCAGCGTCTTGCCACTTACGTGGAAAAGTCGGTTAAGCTGCGTTCCGCCATCAAGTCAGCGCTGATCTATCCAAGTTCCGTCATCGGCATGGCCGTCCTGGTGGTTGGAGCACTGCTGAAATTCGTGGTGCCGATTTTCGCCAACATGTTCAGCAGCATGCAGGTGGACCTGCCGCTTCCCACAAAGATTGTGATCGGATTGAGCAACTTTGTTGGGCGATTCTGGTGGCTTATGCTTCTCTTTATCGTCGTTCTGGTAATCAGCATCCGGGAAATTCGTAAGAATCCCCGCGGCCGTTACTTGTTTGACAAGATGCTGCTGAACCTGCCGGTCATGGGCCTGGTATTGCGCAAAATCGCTGTTGCCCGTTTTACCCGTACTCTGGGTACGCTCATCACTTCGGGCGTTCCTATTCTGGAAGGTCTGGCCATCACTGCAAGAACTTCGGGTAACGCCGTTCTTGAAGATGCGCTGATGAAGGTTCGGAAAGCCGTGGAAGAGGGCCGCACCATCGTGGATCCGTTGAAGGAGTGCGGTGTTTTTCCGAACATGGTTACCCAGATGATTGGCGTGGGTGAAGCCACCGGCGCCATGGATGCCATGCTGCAGAAGATAGCCGACTTCTATGAGGATGAAGTTGACGCGGCAACCAAAGACATGCTCACACTGCTGGAGCCGATCATGATCGGTTTCCTTGGTGTTGCTGTCGGCGGAATTGTAATTTCACTCTACATGCCGCTGTTCTCGATGATTGCCAAGCTCTCTTAGGCAACCGGTTGCAGCTCAGGAAAACAGGCGGAGATGGACACAAAGTTCAATGAGCGGGCCTGGCTGGCATGGCTGGTCAAGGTCCGCGTCATTATCATTTCGTTCCTGCTGGCGGTTGAACTACTCATAGTTAACCTCACGCCGACGAATGTGCCCGTCCGCCTGTTTATTTCAATCATCCTGGTCTGGTACACCGTTTCTTTTTTCTTTATTGTCCTTCACTCACTCTCCCAGGAATATAAGCTCCAGGCAATTACGCAGATTTTTGCCGACCTGGTCGTTTATCACCGCCGTGGTTTATGTAACCGGCGGCATTGATACTTTTTACAATTGCCTCTATCCGCTTATGATTATCGTGGCCAGCGTGTTGCTGCCGCGGTACTGGGCCTACCTCACTGCCGCCGTATCTTTCATTCTTTTCGGGGCGTTGCTGGAACTGAATTATTTTGACAAGCTTCCCACGTACCAGCTCACTCCGCGCGGCGATTCCAAGTCTTTACTGGCCGTCATTCTCATTAATTTTTTCGCCTACATGGCCGTGGCCCATCTCGCCAGCGCCCTGGCGGCGAAACTTCGCCAGGCAGGACTGGAGTTGCAGGACAAGAGCGGCGAACTGCTCAGCCTTCAGGCACTCCATGAAAACGTGGTCCATTCCATTCGCAGCGGTCTCATTACCACTGATCTGGAAGGGCGCGTTACGCTCATGAACTCTCCCGGACAGAAACTGCTGGAACGCACGCCCTCTTCGGTTTACGGCCGCTATGTTTCAGAGCTGTTCCTTGATCGCCTGCCCCATGTGGAAGCCCAGTCAGGGCAGGGTGAGGTCAGGGGGTTAACACCTGCGGGCAAGGAAAAAACTTTTGGTATCAACGTTACAGCCTTAATCGTTCCCGAGCACGGCATCATTGGTTATGTTTACACCTTTGAGGACCGGACGGAACTGCGCCGGCTGGAGCGGGAAATTCGTATGCGTGACCGCCTTGCAGCCGTCGGTCGTCTGGCCGCCGGCATTGCTCATGAGATTCGTAATCCACTTGCTTCTATTTCGGGGTCAATCAAGATGCTTTCCAGCATCTCTCCTTTCAATGATGATCAGCGCGCACTGGTGGATATCATCACCAGGGAATCCACTCGCTTGAATTCTATTATTTCGGACTTTCTTGTTTATTCGCGCGAGAAGAGTTACAAGCTTTCCCGCATGGACCTTGTCCCGCTGATAGAAGACGCTTTGCTTCTTCTGGAGAATCGCGCTCATTCGCCTGAGCTGAAGGTGGTCCGCGAGTACAGCGTAGCGGAAGCCTTTGCGGCCATTGATGGTGACCGCATGAAGCAGGTCTTCTGGAACCTGCTGGAGAATGCGGTGCGCGCCATGGATGGCAAAGGCACCATTACCGTCTCCATCAAAGCTCTTGGAGATTTCTGGCGGGTTGGGATTCGGGACACTGGTCCGGGAATTCCGCGCAACATGATGGACAAAATTTTCGAGCCGTTTCAATCGCAGTTTGAAGGGGGAACCGGACTTGGGCTGGCGATTGTTTACCAGATTGCGCAAGCCCATGGCGCCAAGGTTTACGCCCACTCTGTCCCCGGCAGTGGAGCTGAGTTCGTGCTGGAGTTGCTGCACGCCAAGGCCGCGGATGATGCTGCGCCGGCGACTGACATGGTGAATGCGGAGGTCTCACATGGCTAGCATCCTGGTCTGTGATGATCAGCGTTCAATTTGCGAGATGCTGGATATCTCGCTGCGTAAAGATGGCCACCGTGTTGAGGCGGTGAACGGCGGCGATGCGGCCATGAAAAAGCTAAGCTCCGCCAATTATGAAGTATTGATCACTGATATCAAAATGCCGCATATTGACGGTCTTGAGGTCCTGCGCTTTGCCAAACAGACTTCACCCGAAACATCAGTGATTCTCATTACGGCGGTGGAAGATTATGAAGCGGCGGTGCAGGCGGTAAAGGGCGGAGCTTTTGATTACATCCATAAAGGGCCGGGATTACTGGATGAGCTCAAACTTTCTGTAGGTCGAGCGCTGGCGACACTCAGCCTTCAGCGGGAAAATTTCGCGCTAAAAAGGGACGCTGCGTCGCGCAACTCGCTGGACAATATGATCGGTAAAAGCGCGGCCATTGAGAAATTGAAGTCAACCATCCGTACTGTTGCTCCCACTGGCAGTACAGTTCTGATCTATGGCGAGAGCGGGACGGGAAAAGAGCTGGTGGCGCGGGCGGTGCATACATGCTCGCCGCGGTCCGGTGAGCCATTTGTCTCTATCAATTGCGGCGCTTTTCCGGAATCACTGCTGGAGAGTGAGCTGTTTGGGTACGTGAAAGGCGCTTTCACCGGCGCCAGCCAGAATAAGCGGGGCCTGTTTGAGGTCGCCAGCGGGGGAACCATATTTCTGGACGAAATAAGTGAGATGAGCATTGGAATGCAGGTGAAGCTGCTTCGGGTTCTCCAGGAGCGTACCTTGCGTCCGGTGGGAGGCGTGCAGGAAGTTGCTTTTGATGTCCGCGTGATTGCCGCCACGAACAAGGATTTGCGTGATATGGTTGCCGCCAACACTTTTCGCGAAGACCTTTTCTACCGTGTAAGCGTTATTCCCATCAACGTGCCGCCGTTGCGTGACAGGCGTGACGATATTGATTTACTTGCCAATCATTTCCTCAAGAAGTACGCCTATGCCGCGCAAAAGAGTATTGTGCGGATAAGCGCTGAGTCCAAGGCCATGCTCCGCTTATATGACTGGCCGGGCAATGTCCGGCAACTGGAAAACACCATTGAGCGCGCCGTGGCCATGGAAACCGCGATGAGCTGCATGTGCAAATGGACACTGAATCTCCCCGCGCGCGCGCCGCCGCAGCTTCCGCCAATGGAAACCACAGCGTTCCGTTCGCGGGATTGGACTTTGATAAATATGTAGCGGATATCGAACGTTCCCTGGTGGAACAGGCATTGAATCAGGCAGGCGGCGTGCAGACTCGAGCTGCGGAACTGTTGAAAGTGTCCTATCGATCCTTCCGCCACCTGGTCAAGAAATATTCGATATCAGCAGCAGATTAGGCGGCATATTCTGCCGATACAAGACTGCTCAATACTCTTATCGCGTTCATGCTAGGGATTCTTCGGCTTGGGGCGGGCGTAATTTTCCATTTCGGCTGTCCAGCGGAGAAATCGCCCAAGCTGTTTTCTTTCCCGGATGAGAAATCCCCAGAACTCCCAGAACCCGATCTTATCCATTTTCAGGCCGGAATAGGTTTCCATTCGCCAGCGCAGATAAGGGCTTCGCCACGGAGCCAGATGGTGGCCGCGAGTGGAATTCCAGAAGAAGCGAAGAAGCTGGCGCATCAGAATCCAGTATACCGTTGATCAGCTTCCATCAGCCTCAAACCAGCACCAGAGAAACTTCGCTGCCCTTATCGGCTCCAGCCAGCCGCGATGCGGGCGCTTTGTTTGACGAGATTTCCAGAAAACCTGTGCTGCCGACAATTGCGAACAACTCTCCTGGAGCTCCGGCAGAATAGCTGGTATTCAATTTGCTCACCTCTGCTTTGCCAACGGACAGTTTGAAACTTGCAGGAGATCCATCAAAGATCTGAGGGACGTCTTTTGCCGTGATGTTGGTGATGAGATTTCCGAATTTATCTGCTTTGAGCACAATCGCTTTCCAGTTATTTCCCCCGACCGCTTTAGGTCTTGGGCGCCGCGAAACGGGTGAAATCTGAAATCTCATCGCCAAACTTGGCGCCATCAACTCCCTTACTGAGATAGGCGGCCACGGGGGCGAAAATGTCTCGTCCGTGGAACGTATTGCTTACCGGATGATGGAAATAGTGCTCGTGAAGTCAGATGCCTTACTGAAACTCGTTCTTCCCGTTCGAACACAAGTGACAAGACGCCATTGTCCGGAGCCAGGAACATGAATTGGCCGGCATTCGCCAGAATGGGACGGCGCACGCCGCCAACGCCGGGATCCACCACCACTACGTGGATGGTGTCCTTGGGAAAATAATGGTAGGACTGAGAGATGGCGATGGCGCCATCAAGAATGTCAAACGACTGGACGGAATTGGTGATATCCACGATTCGCGCCGCTGGGTGGATGCTGTGGATTACCCCCTTCATCGCTCCCACGTAGTGTTCCGTAAGGCCGAAGTCAGTGGTAAAGGTAATGATTCTTTGCGGTGGCAAATGATTGGCTCCCAAAAGTGCTTGGCTGCGATGCGGCGAAGGTATCGTGTAGCTCTGCCTTAAGTCAAGCTCGCGTTAGTGAAACGGCAAACCTCGGCATGAACCATGTGGCAGAGCGCTAATGTCCGTCCGTGATTGTACTTGCTGTTCCGAATACAGAACATTTTCTCATCACGCGTGCTGGCTGCCAACGGCTGGTTTAGTTTAAACCTCGGTTGCGATGGAAGAGAATGTGGCCGCAACTACGCCATTCTTCAAAATCGCTTTCCTGCCACTTTGCCGTAGCTGAGCCGGGCGGGAGGTTGGGGCGAAGAAGAAAACGGTTCCGGAAGCGTCTGCCTTGAGCAAGCAGAATTGTTCCTGAATAAAATACCGTTTGATGAGACTGGTCAGCGGAGACAGTCCCGAGCAGCCCACTTCTGCATAGAGGGTCGATTTTTTCTGCACAGGCTTTTCTAAGCGCCTTATTGTGCAGCGGCAATCCAGAAGACCTCACTAAACACAATTGCGCGAATGAATACCGCCGTTCAACGGCCAGGAAAGTTCGCTTAACCTTCGCCTCAGTCATATGCAGGAGGGGAAGCTTACAGCATACCAACAACTTATGTTGCATCCGGGGCAGAGAGCGGGTGTTTATGGCTGGCGCAGAACAAGCTTTGCGGGAAGGCGCGATGCCGCGCGAAATTTCGCTGCTGATCGTGGATGATGACCACAGTTTCAGACAGAGCTGCAAGTCCGTGGCTGAGAATTCTGGAATCACGGTTTTTGTGTGCAGATAATCTGGCGGGAATGTTCCGCCACCTCACAATTCGCAAGACTGATCTTTTAATGCTTGAAACCCGTGTAGCCGGCCCAGAGGCGCACTCAATGCTTCGCAGTATTAAACAAACATACCCTGACGCAACAGTGATCATGATGAGTTCACAGAGCACCGTGGAGTCGGTCCTGGGGGCCATGAAAAGCGGAGCCTCTGACTACCTGCGCAAACCGTTTCATATGGAAGAATTGCGCATTCTGCTGGAGAGAGCTGTTGTTAAGCTGCGGAACTCTCCTGCCCATTCTTCCGTTCGTGATCTGAACGCGTCCGGATACGTGGAGATGGTGGGCCAGTCGCCTGAAATGCAGAAGGTGCTGCGCATCATCACTCGTGTGGCGTCCAGCAAACATCCCGTTCTGATTGTGGGAGAGAGCGGAACGGGTAAGCACCGACTGGCGCGCGAAATTCATGAAAGCGGCGCTTTCCGTGACCGGCCCTTCGTTGCCGTGGACTGCGCCACAACGGCCCCTGCACTGCTTGAGGCCGATCTATTCGGTTATGTAAAAGGTGGATACAACGGCAGCAGTAAGGCAAAGGAAGGGCTGATTCAATCCGCGAACGGCGGCACGCTGTTTCTTCATGATGTGAGCGAGTTGGCTCTGGATCTGCAATCGAAATTGCTGCGCGCATTACAGGAGAGGGAAATCAAGCAATTGGGAGGCAATAAAGCAGTGCCGCTGGATGTGAGGGTCATCGCTTCCACGGCCCGTGATATGGAATCCGCCATACAGCAGGGGACCTTTCGGCGCGACCTGTTTTTTCGCTTGAACGTGGTCAACCTTCGCCTGCCTCCCTTACGTGAGCGCAAGCAGGATATCCCCTTACTTACCCAGGTTGTTCTTAACCAGATCTCATCTGCGACAAAGGGATTGCTTACACCGCCAGTCCGGAGTTCATGAAAGCTCTGCTCGCCTATGACTGGCCCCAGAACGTTCGCGAATTGGAAAATTGCCTGGAGCGGGCGGCAGCAACCGCAAATGGTTCGCTCCTGGAGCTTGCCGACCTTCCTCCGCTGGTGCAAACTGCCAGGCTCTGGTCGCGACAACAGGCAGTGCGGTGCACAACAGCATTGTTCCACTGGCAGAAATGGAGAAGCAGGCGATCATCAGCACGCTGGAGCAGCTCAAGGGTGACAAGCAAATGGCTGCCAGACTGCTGGGCATCGGCAAGACCACGCTCTACCGCAAGCTGCGGGAATATGGGATTGCCGAAAACTGGGTCGCAAGCCAGATGATGCCACCGCCCAAATCAGCCTGATCGTTTAACACCTCGCCCAGCGCCAAATGCAGCTTCTCCGGACAACCTGTTCCTGAGAAGCTGCTTCTTATTTTGCAGGAAAAAGCGGATTCCATTTGCTCTTCCTATAATGAGGTGGATGTATGCTGTGGACCATTTTCGCGATTCTCATAATTTTATGGCTGCTGGGTTGGGGATTTCACGTGGCTGGCAGTCTGATCCATCTTCTATTAGTGATCGCCCTGGTAGTTGCGGTCATCAATCTGGTGTCCGGACGAAGAGCAATTTAAGTAGCAACTTAAAAAAGATATTCAACGTACCGGCGATTCAGGGCTCCCGCCAGCGTATTGGCTGATATTGCTTAACAGTCAAATAACCACACAACTCGATCAAGTATGCCGACTTACGCCAGCGCTGAAGGGCAGCTGACCGGCCAGAGCATCCTATGTTCCCTGCGGTGATTCTAAAAGTGTTATTCAGCTTGCACGACGCTTCATTGAACTCAGATAGTGAGCGACACAATCGATGGCTACAATCGGAACCAACGTCGCGACCTGCGATGATCCCGACAAATCTGGAACAATCAAGGAACCTGGCCAACCGCATCACCGAGTTGGGGGAGTGGTTTCACAACATTGACCTGATGGGCACGCCCACCGCTCCCGAGCATTTCTTGGAGATTTTCCGCGCATCAAGTGGAAGAGTATTGCTCCTGCATTGCCCGAAGACCTGTCAGGCGCCACAGTGCTGGACATCGGCTGCAACGCGGGATTTTACTCAGTGGAACTTAAACGTCGGGGCGCAAGCCGGGTGCTTGGCGTGGACGTTGATGATCGCTATCTGGCGCAGGCCCGCTTCGTTGCTTCTGTTCTGGGACTTGGAAATTGAGTTTGAGAAGCGTTCCGTTTATGACGTGGATCAAATTGCCGGCCAATTTGATTATCGTGCTTTTCATGGGCGTGTTTTATCACTTGCGCTATCCTCTGCTGGCTCTGGATAAGGTGATTAAGAAAGGTTGGCGGGCATCTGGTTTTTCAGACAATGATTCGCGGGTCACTGGTCAGTCCGCAACTCCAGGATGACTACCATTTCTGGAACAAGGAAATCTTCAACGATCGTGATTTCCCGGGAATGTATTTCATCGAGAAATCCTATGCGGGTGATCCGACCAACTGGTGGATTCCAAATCACGGCGGCATGGAAGCCATGTTGCGCAGCTCCGGCCTGGAGATTGAAGCGCATCCGGAGGTGGAAACGTGGGTTTGCCGTCCAAAGGCCGTAACCAAAGATGGAAAGTACTTACTTGATCATGAACTCGCGGGCACGCTATAGGTCCGCACGGCTCTCTGCGAAGGTGCGTCAATGGTTGAAGCAGTCATGCTGTGGAACGAACCCAATAACCTGTCCCACTGGGATTTCAAGGTTGATCCCGAGTGGAAGATGTTCGCGGAGATGATCATCGCAGCCAGCAAGGCCATCCGTAGCGAATATCCCGCGCTCCCGATTGTGCTCGGCGGTATTTCTCCCGTTGATGCTAATTTTATTGAACTGATGGGCTCGCACGGCGTGCTGGACGCCGTGGATGTGGTTTCAGTTCACGGCTTCCCGCTGGACTGGAACCACTGGCAGATCAATGAATGGCCCCGGAAGATCGATGAGATACGCGCGGTCACGCAAAAACCCGTGTGGGTTTCTGAGGCCGGTGTTTCGTCCTTCGGAGCAGAAGAAGTACAGACGTTTCGGGATTCATCGTACCGCCGAACTGCTGTTGCCGATTGTTGATCGGGTGCATTGGTACAGCCTGCTCGACCTGCCGGCTACATGGACCGCAACTACGCGGCATAAAGAGGCCGAAGGCAGCGCCTATTATCGTCATTACTACATGGGATTGCTTCGGGAAGACGGCTCGCCAAAACAGGCAGCCGAATGCTTTCCCGAGGGACTGGGAATCTGCCAGTGGTTTCATTACCAGGACCACCGTCTTGATATGGCGGTGGATTGGCTTCAGAAACTAGGTGTGAAGTATCTGCGCACAGGCGTGAGCTGGGCGGACTGGTACCGGGAGAACGCTGAAGCATGGTTTGATCGCCAGATGAAAGCGCTTGAGCCGTTCACTACCACTTTGACTCTCTGTTTTACCCCGGAACACATGGGAGTGGTGCCGCATTACACCAGTCCGCCCAAGCGAGCGCAGGATTTTGCTGATTTTGCCTTATGGGCGGTGCGCAAGTATGCACCTGTTGAAGCGGAAAGATCGAAACAAAATTCCAGACTGATTGGAGCAAAACTGTAATGGCCAGGAAGGTTCTGGTGACGGGCGGCGCAGGCTTTGTGGGATCGCACCTGGTGGATGCTCTACTTGAAGCCGGCCACGAGGTGCGCGTCCTGGATAATCTTTCGCCACAGGTCCATGGAGAAACCCTGCCGGATTACCTTTCCAGCGATGCCGAACTGATGCGCGGTGACATGCAGGATTCTGCATCTGTGCGGGCGGCGATGGAGGGGATTGAAGTTGTGTTTCACCTGGCGGCGGCCGTGGGTGTGGGCCAGTCCATGTATGAAATATCGCATTACATGGGCGCAAATACCCAGGGCACGGCGGTGCTCCTCCAGGAAATTCTCAGTCGCAAGTCAAAGGTGGGAAGTTGGTGCTTGCTTCTTCCATGTCCATCTACGGAGAAGGCAAATACCTTTGTGCTCATTGCGGTGAAGTGGCTCCCGATCTTCGGGCACAGGAACAATTGAAGACTGAAGCAGTGGGAGATGGTTTGTCCTGTGTGCCACGAAGCGCTCACGCCGATTCCCACTGACGAATCGAAGCCTTTGCAGTGCAGCTCAATCTATGCACTGTCAAAGAAAGACCAGGAGGAAATGGCGCTCCTGTTCGGACGTACTTACGGCTTGCCGGTCGTTGCCCTGCGCTACTTCAATATTTACGGCTCGCGGCAGGCGCTCTCGAACCCATACACGGGAGTGGCGGCCATCTTTGCCGCTCGATTGATGAATGGTAAAGCTCCACTGGTATTTGAAGATGGTAAACAGATGCGCGATTTCGTGAGTGTTGAGGACGTGGTACAGGCGAACCTGCTGGCCATGGAAAGCTCAAGCGCTGATGGCAGGGCCCTGAATATCGGGTCTGGAGAGCCAATTTCGATTCGCGAAGTCGCGGAAGCACTGGCCGATGCTTTGGATACCCGGGTTGCGCCGGAGTTTACCCAGAAGTACCGGGCCGGGGATATACGCCATTGTTTTGCCGATATTCGACGCCGCGCGCAAATATCTTGGATATCAGCCGCGCGTACGTTTTGCTAATGGCGTGGAGAAGCTGGTTGGCTGGTTGAGATCTGCAACAGCCGAAAGACCGGGCCGAAGAAGCTGCGGCCCAACTCAGCAATTATGGTTTAACCGCCTAAGGAGATGTCACAGTTGTTAGATAAAAGGGTCGAACCTGTGAAAGATCGTAATCACAAGGATCGTAATGGTAATGGTCGTGGTCAAAAAGACCGGTCCGTTCTGATTTTTGGCGGAGCCGGCTTCATAGGATCCAACCTCGCCCATTATCTGCTCACGCGGACCTCGGCCTGCGTGCACGTCTTCGATAGTCTGGTCCGCAACGGAGTTCAGCACAATCTTGAGTGGTTGAAAGAAGTAGCGGCAAAGTCGAATCGCCTGCGCATCACAATTGCTGACGTACGTGACCGGGTGCTGGTGGAACGCGCCGTAGCTGACGCGACTGAGATCTATCATTTTGCGGCCCAGGTTGCGGTGACAACTTCCATTCTTGACCCCCGCCTTGATTTCGAGGTCAACCTGGGCGGCACATTCAACATTCTGGATGCGGTGCGGCGGGCGGGTCACAAGCCGTTTATGTTATTTACCTCCACCAATAAAGTTTATGGCGATCTTGGCCTGGGCAAGCCAACACGCCAGGCGGGACGTTATGTTTACCCGGGTCACAATGGTGTGTCAGAGTCGCAGCCGCTCGATTTTCATTCACCTTACGGATGCTCCAAGGGCGGCGCCGACCAGTATGTTCATGACTTTGGGCGCATTTACGGTATCCCGACGGTTGTTCTTCGCATGTCCTGCATTGCCGGGCCGCGGCAGTTTGGCACGGAAGACCAGGGATGGGTGGCGCATTTTCTTTATTCAGCCTTGCAGCAACGGCCCATTGTCATTTACGGGGACGGCCGCCAGGTGCGTGATGTGCTCGCAGTTCAGGACCTTATTCGGGCAATGGATTTGCTCCGGGGATCACAACAAACCACCGCCGGCCAGATCTACAACGTCGGCGGCGGTGTCCAGAACACCACGTCACTGCTGGAATTGATCGCGCACATTGAAAAGCTTACGGGGCACAAGCTTGAGATCACATCCGCCGAGCCACGCCCCGGCGATCAACTCCTATACGTCACTGACTTCACTAAACTGCGGCTTGCCACCGGGTGGAGTCCTGAAATCAGCGTGCAGCAGACGTTGCGGCTGCTGAAAGCATTCTGGGAACAGAACCACCAGGTCCTGAGCGGAATGTCCGCAGCTTTGCGCCGCTTTAGAGATTGCGGCAGAGCCATCCGGGAGCGTAGCGTGAAATTCGCACTTGTCAATCCGAACTGGAACTTCAAAGGCTCCACCTATTTCGGCTGTCCTGATGCGCACGTGCCGCTGGAACTGCTGTTTGCTCATGACCAGGTGCTGGCGGCAGGTCATGACGCCCTGGTGGTTGATGCCCAGACGGAGAATCTTTCGCTGGAGGAAACGAAGGCAAGAATTGACCGTTTCGCGCCCCGATTTCCTGGTGATCCCAACCGCGCCTTCCTATCTTTTCTGGCGGTGTCCTCCACCAGAGCTGCGAGTGCCCATGGAATGGTTTCGCGGCTTGGATTCGCCGCGCGGTAAAAGTCGCGATTGGGCCACATTCCTCAGCTACTCCAGCGGCCACCATGAGAAAGCTTGGCTGTGACGTGGTCTTACGCGGTGAACCAGACGAGACGATTCCGCAACTTGCCGGGCAGCCGTGGAGTGATATCGTCGGCTGCTGCTACCACACGGATTCAGGTATTCATATTTCTCCAGGCTTTGGCGTCACAGACATGCGGTCACTGGGGCCGCTCAACTTTAATAATTATGCCGTTGAGAAGCACAGCCATCGGCATCACGTGTTTACTCAGGATCATGGGCTGGGCGCTGAGCTTGAGTTTGCCCGTGGATGTCCCTGGTCGTGCACGTTCTGCAATAAGACCCTGTTTCGCAATAAGTTCCGCGAACGCAGCGTTGAGAGCTGTGTTAAATGAAGTTGATACCCTGATCGGCCGGGGAGTGGAGTACATCTATTTTATTGACGAGATCTTTGGCGTGGGCAAGAATGTTCGCCGGCTGCTGGAGGGCATTGCCCAGCGCCCGCTGAAGATTGGTTTTCAGACCCGGATTGATCTCTGGAATGAAGAGACGCTTGACCTGCTGGGCCAGGCGCACTGTATTTCCATGGAATGTGGTATCGAATCAATCACTGAGGCTGGCCGCGATGAACTCAATAAGAACTGCCGGATGCAGACGGACCGGATCAGCGAACTGCTGGTCTATGCCCGCGGCAGGATTCCCTGGGTGCAGGCCAACCTGATTTTGACTGATAAAGACGATCGCAAGCAGATTCAGAGCTGGCAGGAGCATCTAAGATCCAGGGGCGTATGGGTGAGTGAGCCGGTACCCATGTTTCCGTTTCCCGGAAGTCCGTTGTATCAGCAAACTTTTGGTGCTCTACCCGACGATCAGGCCTGGGAGAGAGCTCATGAGTTTTATACCAGCACGTTTGCTCAAAAAGGATACAGTGACATCCAGGAGCAGAAACCAGTCCCCTTAAAGGAACTGGAAGATGCATATCTTGATCACCGCTGACACGCTTGGCGGTGTTTGGACATATACCCGCGAACTGGTTAAAGGTCTGGCCGGCTCTGGCGTGAAATTGACGCTGGTCAGCTTTGGCGAGATCCCTTCTGAAGAGCAGACGCGGTGGATGGAGGGCGTCCGCGGGCCTGGACTACCGCCCTACTGCTTTCAAGCTTGAGTGGATGCAGAACTCTGAAGAAGACATGGAGTCCTCTTCGGCATACCTGCAAGAACTTGTTCGCGAAGTCAAGCCGGACCTCCTTCACTTCAGCCAGTACTACTACGGAGCCCTCCAGTGCGATGTCCCGCGCGTGGTAGTGGCGCATAGTGATGTTCTGAGCTGGTGGTCCTGTGTGCATCAGACTCCGCCCGCGGAATCAGCATGGTTGCGGTGGTACCGTGCGGCGGTGACACGCGGGTTGGCGGCAGCCACTTGCGTGGTTGCGCCTTCGCGATGGATGCTTCAGCAGATACAAAAGTTTTATCTCACGCCGGCCCGGGGAGAGGTCGTGTATAACGGCCGTACCCCAGCTTTGTTCAATCCCAACGCACCCAAAAATGGCCAGATCATCACGATCGGGCGCTTGTGGGACAGCGGTAAAAACGCAGCACTACTGCTTCGTGAGCCAATGCCCGGAGAAGTCCACATTGTCGGGGCTGAGCGCCATCCTGAATCCAACAGCGACGCTTTCGTAAAGGAAGAGATTCCTGCAAATGTTCATCTGGAACCGCAGCAGGGCGGCCGTGAGCTATCGGAAATGCTGGCCTCTTCCTCGATCTATGCGGCCACTTCTCAATATGAACCTTTTGGGCTTGCTCCTCTGGAAGCTGCGCTCTCGCGTTGCGCGATTGTTGCCAGTGACATTCCAACTTTCCGCGAGCTTTGGGGCGAGTCGGCCATCTTTTTCCGGAACAATGACGCGCAGCATCTCCAGGCGGTACTCCATAGCTTGAGCAATGATCCTGCGCGGCGCGAGATATATGCCGAAAAAGCCTATCAGCATGCCTGCCAGAACTTCTCTGCCCGTTGCATGGTGAGCGCCTACCTGGATCTGTATCATTCGCTGGTGCCTGAAAGCGTGGCAGCAAGATGAACCAGCAGTTGAATATCGCGCTGTTTTCCCATTCCCTGGTTTCTGACTGGAATCACGGCAATGCTCATTTTCTCCGTGGCTTGATGCGGGAACTGGTGCGCATGGGACACGTCGTTCGCTGTTATGAGGAGCTGGGCAACTGGTCACTCAATAATCTGGTGCATGAGGAAGGCGAAAAGGCGATTTTTTCCATTGACAGCTTTCGTCATGCCTATCCCGAACTGGATGTTCGCTTTTACCAATCGTCGGATGCAGCGTTTCCGAAGTTTCTGGAAAGCGAGTTGAAAGATGTTGACGTTACGCTGATTCATGAATGGAATGACCCATTCGTGGTCAACCAGGTTCTCGGCTTAAAAAAGAAACATGGTTTCAAATGCCTGTTACATGACAGCCATCATCGCGCCTACACACGCGCCGGGGAAATCCTTAAATTCGATCTTCATCTTCTGGACGGAGTGCTGGCGTTTGGCGAAGCCATACGACGCATTTACGCGGATGGCTTTGGCGTGCCGCGGACCTGGACTTTCCACGAAGCAGCGGACGTTAGCTATTTCAAGCCACTCGATTTATCCCAGGACATTGACGTTGTGTGGATTGGAAACTGGGGTGACGAGGAGCGTACCCGAGAGCTGGAAGAGTTTCTCATTGAGCCGGCGGCTGCCATGCGGAATCGCAGGACCGTGGTGCATGGCGTGCGCTATCCGGAAGATGCCATTGCCAGGCTGAACGCCGCGGGAATTGAGTATCGGGGTTATCTGCCCAACCTGCTTTCCCCTGAGGTCTATTCAAATTCCTGCGTGTCGCTTCATGTTCCGCGACGACAATATTCAAATGGGCTGTCCGGCATTCCCACCATCCGCGTATTTGAGGCTTTGGCCTGCGGCATTCCATTGGTATGTGCTCCGTGGAGCGATGAAGAGAAACTGTTCCGGCCGGGCAAAGATTTTCTGGTGGTAAAAGACGGCCAGGAAATGAAAGATACTCTGATCGCGCTTCTCCGTGATAGCTCAGCCCGCCGGCAACTGGCCGAACAGGGCATGAAGACAGTTCGTGAGCGCCATACGTGCGCGCACCGGGCCCGGCAGTTCATCTCTATTTGCGAGGAAATTGCAGCATGAGAATTTTTGTGTTCGGTTCCAGCATCACCTCTTCTTATTGGAACGGTGCAGCTACGTATTATCGCGGCATCTATCGCCAGATCAGCCGTCTGGGGCACCAGGTTACTTTTGCCGAGCCAGATGCCTTCAATCGCCAGCAAAAGACAGACCAGGGCGATTTTTCTTATGTTCGTTCCATCGTCTATAAAAATGAAGATGAACTTGATTCTCTGCTGAGGTCAGCCTGTGATCATGATCTGGTCATCAAACACAGCGGTGTAGGCGTGTTTGATGAATTGCTGGAGGAGCGCGTGCTTCATTGCCGCACAGGTATGACGCGCGTTGCTTTCTGGGATGTGGACGCTCCCGCCACGCTCGCGCGGGTTGAAAGAACCATGAAGATCCTTTCTGGCTGCATATTCCTGAGTACGACTTCATATTCACCTATGGTGGCGGGCCTGCCGTGGTGGACCATTACTTGCGTCTGGGCGCGGCCCACTGCATACCGATTTACAACGCGCTTGATCCGGACATTCATCATCCTGTGGCATCCGATCCTGACGTTGAGTGCGACCTGTTGTTTGTAGGCAATCGCCTGCCTGATCGCGAACAGCGGGTCGATGACTTTTTCTTCCGCGCCGCGGAACTCGCTCCCAATCTACGGTTTATCCTTGGCGGCGAAGGCTGGGCCGGCAAAGCCATGCCTGAAAATGTCCGCTGGATCGGGCATGTCGGCACGCATGATCTCAATCGCCTGAATAGTTCGGCGCGCATGGTGCTCAACATCAATCGCGAATCCATGGCTGGGGTCGGGTTCTCGCCACCTACACGGGTCTTTGAGGCTGCCGGCGCCGGCGCCTGCCTCATAACCGACGAGTGGAAGGGGATTGAAGAGTTTTTTGTTCCCGGCAGGGAAATTCTGATTGCCGCGAACGCTGAGGATGTTGTTCGCCACCTGAATGAGATAACACCTGCGCGGGCCCAAGAGATTGGTGAGAACATGCGCCGGAAAGCCATACACGAGCACACGTACCAGCTTCGCGCGGAGCAGTTGGTTGAAGTATTGACTGACTGGCGCGCGGTGGCGGCCTGACCGGCGGAATTAAGAAAATGAAAATTACCATTTTCGGGCTGTCGATTACCTCGTCATGGGGAAACGGGCATGCCACCACATTCCGGGCGCTATGCAGCGCATTACACGCGCGCGGCCATCGCATTGTGTTCTTTGAACGCGAGGTGGAATGGTACCGGAACAATCGTGATCTGCCGGAGCCGCCTTTTTGTTCCATGCGATTCTATGACGACTGGAAATCAGTGCTTCCAATCGTTCGCAGAGAGTTGCAGGATTCTGATGTTGCCATGGTGGGATCGTATTTTCCTGACGGCATCGCCGCGCTCGATGAGGTGCTTGATTCGGGCGTCCGCGGTAAAGACGTTTTATGACATTGATACGCCGATCACGGTGAGGTCTCTCAGGCAGGACGCCGCCACTGATTACCTGCTGCCGCGGCATCTGCCCGAACTGGACATTTATTTCAGTTTTACCGGCGGGCCGCTTTGCTGTGGGAAATCGAAAATCGATTTGGCGCTCCGGCGTGCGCTGCCGCTTTATTGCTCGGTTGATCCTGAACGCCACCAGCCGCTTCCCCCAAGCCCGGCTTTCGCCTGCGACCTGAGTTACATGGGCACCTATGCTCCAGACCGTCAGCCGAAGATTGATCAACTGCTATGCGCACCGGCGGCACCCTGCCTGGCCACAGATTCATCGTGGCAGGACCGCAATATCCAGAATCAATCGCGTGGCCGGGGAATGTGGAGAGAATTACTCACCTCAATCCCGAACATCATGCGCAATTTTATTGCTTCTTCGCGCATGACGTTGAATGTTACGCGGCGTGAGATGGTGATGGCGGGTTTTTCGCCTTCGGTAAGATTATTCGAGGCCGCAGCTTGCGGCGCTGCAATTGTTTCAGACAACTGGCCGGGGCTTGAAACTTTCTTTGCGCCAGGGCAGGAAATTCTTTTGCCCGGCGATGGCCGTGACGTTGAGCGCTACATTGTCAATTACTCAGAGCGCTGAGTTGAAAGAAATTGGGCAGGCAGCCCGCGAGCGCGTGCTTGCCGCGCACACCAACGAGGCAAGAGCAATCGAATTTGAAACTGCGGCTGACGCAGTTTTGGCCAGAACCGAAGAGTCCCGCACAAGAGAGTCGAAAACAGACAGAAGCCAAGAGCTAAGCGTAATTAAGCGCATTTGCATGGTCCCGCGCGAGAAAACATGTGGCTTGATATCGAGCATCTTTCATAAAGTACCTCTAAAACCTAACCCATGAAAATTGCAATCGTAGCTCCTCCGTTTATCTCTGTGCCACCCAAAAGATATGGGGGAACTGAGCTGTTCATTGGGGAACTTGCGGCAGGTCTGGCCAAAAAAGGCGTGGACCTTACGCTTTACACCAACGGCGAATCCAGCCTTCCCGTTCCGATCAAGTGGTTGTATGAAGAAGATGATTGGCCGATTGTGGGCGAAGCAGAGGCCAATCTTAAGTCACTCAATCACTCCGCATGGGCGGTTGAAGATGCGATGCATGACGGATGGACATCATCCATCTGAATAATGCTCCCGGGCTGAGCCTGGCCCGATTCACGGATATACCATTTGTTTACACCGTGCATCACGCATATGAGGAATCGCTGTGCAGCTATTACAGCGCATTTCCCGGAGGTCACTTTCGCCACGATCAGCGATTTCCAAGGCAAAAATTGAGAGTTCCCAAGATCAAGACAATCCACCACGGCATTGATCTTTCAAATTATCAATATCAGGAACAGAAAGAGCCTTACTTGTGTTTCCTTGGCCGGTTGGCGCCGCAAAAAGGAACACATTTAGCCATCCAGATTGCAAAAGAAGCCGGGATTCCCCTGAAAATCGCCGGAGAGATCCAGCCTGTGCTACCGCGCTTACTGGGAACAGCAGATCAAACCGCACGTGGACGGGAAATTCATTGAGTACGTCGGCGAAGTGGGGCTTGGAAGAAAAGAATGTGTTGCTGGGTAATTCCATGGCAATGCTGTTTCCCATCCAATGGGATGAGCCATTCGGGTTGGTTCTGGTTGAATCCATGGCATGCGGCACGCCAGTACTGGCAATGCCTGGAGGGTCAGTTAAAGAGATTGTCAAAGAAGGCATGGGCGGCAGAGTGCGCAACACGGCTAAAGAACTGGCTGTATGCGCAAAGAATTTGGATATTGCTCCGGCCACAGTGCGGGCCTATGTAGAGGAATTCTTTTCCGCCGAACGCATGGTTGAAGATTACATTGAACTGTACTCGGCCATCATCAGCAACACCGCAATCCCACCGGACTACCATCAGCCAAGTCGCGTAAATCAAAATTACCCGAGCGCAAGCCAGAATAAGGACTGAAAAGATGAGCGCAAAGGTAGTCATTCCCTCAGAATGAACTGATCGAAATCCCGTCTCCTTACCCGGAGCCTCGGGTTGCGTACCAGAATGCCGAGCCACGGAAGAGCAACAATCTCACGTTGATCGATGGAAAAACATTTCTATCCACCACCATGGCCGGCGACATCATGCCTCCTGGGGCGCCCGATTCAGGGTTCTTCCACGATGACACGCGCTTCCTGAGCCGTCTGGAACTGCGCGTGGGCGGTTATCGCACCGTTGTGCTTTCGTCCAGCACGGAGCAGACATTTGTGTCCCAGATCGAGTTGACCACGGGCCAGAGCACGCTCAGGGACAGCTATGAAATTCCCGAGAACACGGTGCACATCCGCCGCGAGCAGTTGCTCAGTTCAGACACGCTCTACGACTACCTGACTTTTGAAAATTTCAATTTTCATGAGCTTGAGCTCAACATCGAGCTGGCGTATGAAGCCGATTTCATGGATGTTTTTCAGGTGCGCGGCGTGGCGCAGCCAGGAACCGGGGCACTACTACCTGCCCATCGTGAACAATGACACCATTCATTTTCCATTACCTTGGGCGTGACAATATTGCGCGTGACACGGTCATTCATCTCTCCCCGGAGCCAGATTCCGTGGATGGCACCACCGGGCGCTGGCGTCTGCGATTGCCGCCATTCAAGCGTTTTCAGTTACAGACCACTATTGTGCCGCAGGTTGAGGGCAAGCGTTCCCGCGCGCAACGGCCGGATTTCGGGCAACAGCTTCGCCAGCGCAGAGAAGCTTTTGCAGAGTGGGAATCACAGTCATCGCATTTCAATTCCAGCAATCGCATCTTTGACCAGTTGCTGGGGACGGCAAAGGGTGATTTTCATGCCTTGCAGATTCCCGAAGGCAAAGAGCACGTGATTGCTGCGGGAATTCCATGGTTCGCAACCATGTTCGGGCGCGATTCCATCATCTCCGCTTACCAGTCGCTCTTTCTCAATCCTCAGCTTGCGGTGGAAACCTTACGGGTGCTGGCGAGATATCAAGGGAAAGAGATAAATGACTGGCGTGATGAAGAGCCGGGAAAGATCCTGCATGAGTATCGCGAAGGCGAGATGACCCGTGCGGGCGAGATGCCCTTTGGACCGTATTACGGGTCCGTTGATGCCACGCCGTTATGGCTGATTCTGTTGAGCGAAACATTCAACTGGACCGCCGATGAGCAACTGGTGAAGGACATGCTTCCACACGCTTATCGCGCGTTGGAGTGGATTGATCACCACGGCGATCTGGACGGTGACGGCTTCGTTGAATATCAGAGACGTTCATCACGAGGCCTGGCCAATCAGGGATGGAAAGACTCATGGGATGCCATTCTGCATCGCGACGGCGAACAGGCAAAGTCGCCCATCGCTCTCTGTGAAGTCCAGGGATACGTTTATGAAGCCAAGTATCGAATGGCTTCGTCTGTTGCGCAGCTTTGGTGACATCAGTACGGCTGACCGGCTGAAGCGCGAAGCCACGGAGATGGCAAAGCGTTTCGAGAAAGCGTACTGGATGCCGGCGCGAGGGTTTTACGCGTCTGGCGCTTGATGCCAACAAGAAGCAGTGCCAGGTGATCTCATCCAATCCGGGCCAACTGCTTTTTACGCGGATGCTTTCGCAGGAGAGGGCCAGGGCGGTTACACAGCAATTTATGAAGCCATCCATGTTTACAGGCTGGGGCTGGCGGACCATGTCACAGGAAGAGCGTGTGTTCAATCCCCTCAGCTATCATCGCGGGTCGGTGTGGCCGCATGACAATGCCATGACGGCCCATGGCATGGCGCTGTATGAGTTCCGCGAACCTGCAAACAAACTTTTTACCGCGCTCATACAGGCAGCGTTGAATTTCCGTGATTACCGGCTGCCGGAGCTGTTCTGCGGAATTGAGCGGCGCGAGTTTGACAATCCGGTACAGTATCCGGTTTCATGCTCGCCGCAGGCCTGGGCGTCGGGATGCAATCTTCCTGATCCTGATGTCAGTGCTGGGTATCCGGCCCAGCGCGCACCGGAAAGAACTCAACATCGTGAATCCCACCTTGCCTGAGTTCCTCGAGTCACTCAAGGTACGCAATATGCGAGTGGGTGCTACCCGTGTGGGGCTGGATTTTGAGCGCCGCGGCGAGCGTACCTTCTGCAATGTTGTGGACATTGAAGGCGACAAGTTGCTGGTGAATGTGGCCTTCAAGAAGAGCAAGTAATTGGCTGCTTGCGCGGATGATCGTTCACCATGTAGATTTGTTCTGACGTTGAACTCTCATGTGGACTAATCCCTGGAGGAACGAGCATGGCAATTAATATCCTGGCCAAGAAGAATGGCCCTTACCTGGTAACAGGCGATCTGGCCGAGTCTGAAAATCACAGACGCAGACGGCAACAAATTTGATATCACTGGAAAGACAGGCTGTGGCCCTGTGCCGCTGTGGCGCGTCAACGAACAAGCCATTCTGTGATGGCCAGCACTCCAAGATCGGCTTCCAGGCCGCTGAAGCTGCGGTAAAACAACAGGGATAGTCGCAGAAGAACCTTCTACTTGAAGAGGGACCCGATTGGGTCCCTCTTTTGGTTTTATGAGTTCTTATCAGTTTTTGTGTCTCAACGCTTTTACTCTTCTGCAAGCAGCCGGCAGTTACCAAAGACCCGCGACGAAGCGCACTTCGCCCTATACCAGCAATGCGGGTACGCTAACAAGAACCTGACCCTACATTGATTGGCCAATTCTGGGGGAAGTTCCATGAATCTGCAAGAACACTCGGTCCCGCTATCCACGCTGGTCAACCTGATTCCCGTGTTGGCAACCGTGGTAACGACGATTCTCAGTATCATTCTGGCGCGGGCCAATCTGCGCTACGCTCATGCCGCCGACCGGACGGTGGAACTGGCGCATGAGCAGTTTGAACGTGAGTGGGCGCCAGAGTTGCATATCCGCCTGGAGCGGGCCGGCGCAACCGATGCAAAAATCATTGTGACCAATCTGGCCAAGACATCAGTGTTGTTGCAGATCGTGCAGTTTCGTAATATCGCGGGTCCTTTGCCGCTGGAGAAGCAGCAATTGAATGATCCGCTGATCGGCGGAACAGCGTGGACAAGCCACCTGGGTGACCGAATATTAAACCTGACAGGAAAAGAATTCGCCGGTCCAATTGCCGCTTCGGTAAGTTTCTATGCCGCAGGCCGGCTGTATCGTACCGATTGGTTTCGTTTCAAAGTTGAAGTGCGCAGCGGACGATTTGAAAAGATTGAGCCGGTAACATTGCCGGCGCGTCGAGTGCGCGTGCTGGAACCGCATAAGATGCGTCGTTTCCGCAAGCCACTGGTGACAGATGTTGCGCAGGAACTGGTGGGCGCAACGAAGAGGCAGGAGTAGGCGGGGAAGAGAGATTGCCAAAATCGCCGGGATTGCCATAATTGTGAAGCCGCAGCAAATCGGCGATGTTACTTTCATGACTGGCTCGTGCTGAGCAACTTCACATTCGCACAGACTGTAGGGATCCCTCGTTGCACTCGGGATTGAAAACAAATCGACCCGACTAATGAATCGTTTTCATCTTGCGTGACATGTAATCCATCAGCAGGTACTGGCCAAGGTTCTGGGGCGTGGTGAAGTAGGCCTTGCCGCGGCACATCTCCGTGACTTTCTGCACGAACTGCACCAGCCCATAATCTGAAGCCAGCATGAAAGTGTTGATCATGATGCCGGAGCGCTTGCAGCGCGAGACTTCTTCCAGGGTCTGGCTGACCACCAGCGGATCGAGGCCAAAGGCATTCTTGTAAATGCGGCCGTCTTCCAGCGTGAGGGCGGAAGGCTTACCGTCAGTGATCATGACGATCTGCTTCATGTCTTTCTTCTGGCGTTGCAGAATGCGCTGCGACAGCCGCAGGCCCTCACGCGTATTGGTGTAATACGGGCCCACCTTGACGCGCGCGAGCTGCGAGACCGGCATCTCTTCCGCCGAGTCATGGAAGAGCACCAGAGAGAGCGAATCGCCGGGGAATTGCGTTCGGATCAGATGGCCCAGCGCCATGGCGACTTTCTTGGCCGGCGTGAAGCGGTCTTCGCCATAAAGAATCATGCTGTGCGAGCAATCCAGCATCACAACCGTGGCGCACGAGGACTGATATTCGCACTGGTGGACCTGGAGATCAGAGTATTCAATGTTCAGCGGCAGGTGCAGCCCTTCACGCTTGATGGCGGACGATAGCGTCTCCGTGATGTCCAGATTGATGGTGTCACCAAACTCGTATCTCTTGGAGGCGCCGCTGGCTTCGATGCCGGTGGCAAGATCGCGCGTGTCATGGCGGCCAAAACTGGAGCGTCCCAGCGAGCCGAGCAGATCACGCAAAGTCTTGAAGCCGAGAAAATCGAGACTCTTGTCAGTGATTTCAAATTTCACTTCACTCTGAGCTTCGCCGGTCTGGCCGGGAGCGCTGGAAGGTCGCGAGGGATCCGGCGGCTGGTCCACGGAGATGTAATCTTCCTGCTGCATGCGGTCAATGAGCTTTTCGATCAGCTCATCCATGGTGCCGTCCATCTGCATTTGTTCCAGACGTTCGCGCATTTCCTGATCGAGGAAATCGCCGGCTTCAAGCGCCTGTTGAATGGCCTGGCGGAGCGCTTCCAGAGAGTGTTCGTCCATCTGCTGGAAATAGGAGTACTGGCTCTCAAAGCCGGATTCAAGCATGTAATCAGAGAGCGCGCTGAGCAGGTCTTCCATGCTCATTTCGTCGGCCAGGTCGCCCACGTACTTGGAGAATTTGGTGTATTTCATAAAAAGCTTCTAGCTAGCTAGCTTGTCTTGCATCCCGAGCGCAGCGAGGGATCCTACAATCTTTGAATCCCCATCGTGCAGAATTGTCTTGTTTCCCCTCGTATCCCTTGTTGCAGTAGGGATCCCTCGCTCCGCTCGGGATTAAAACCAAGACCTTACCAAGAGCCATAGAACCAGAGCTACCTCTAGTTATACGGCCGCCGTCCGCGGAACTTTTCGCGCGGCTCTTCTTCTTCCCGTTCGTAAGTACGTTCAGCGCGCTTCGCCTGCTTGTCGGCCTGGAACACTCTTTCTTCTGAGCGCCCAATACGGCGGTGCGCGTGCAGCCCTTCCAGCACGAACTCAGCCGCGGAGACCAGCACTTCAGGCTTTTCTTTTGCCTTGATTCCAACGGGCGCCAGTTTTTCCGTGAGTCCCTGGATATTTTTGATTCCGTCCAGAACTTCCTGGGCTCCCGCAATGTCAGACAGCTTGATTTCGCCGCCGAGCTCGAACCATTGAACAACCTGCTGCATGTTCAGGTCTTTGAAATAGACGTCGTAGGTCTTAGCCACGGCAACGCGGATGAGTTCACGGGCCACTGTATCAGCCCCCTTCATCTCGCCTTCGTACTCCAGTTCGAGTTTGCCGGTAATGGAGGGAAGCGCAGCATAGATGTCGCCAATGCGGGGAACGATGGACCCTTCAGCGTTACGCAAGGCGCGCCGCTCGGCGTTGGAGATGACGTTTTCCAGAACGGAGATGGGAAGACGCTGGCTGACGCCGGAGCGCTTGTCAATCTTTTTGTCTTCGCGGGCCAGGAATGCCACACGCTCAATCACTTCGCGGACGTACTTGGGAATGTGCAGTTCAAGCCCGTCACGCAGCGCCCAGGCTTCCTGCTCAGTGATGCTGATGCCTTCTTCAAGCGAGCTGGGATAATGCGTGCGGATCTCAGACCCGATGCGGTCTTTCAGCGGCGTAACAATCTTGCCGCGAGCGGTGTAGTCTTCCGGGTTGGCGCTGAAGACCAGGGCAACATCCAGGTTGAGCCGGATCGGATAGCCCTTAATCTGAACGTCGCCTTCCTGCATGATGTTGAAGAGGCCGACCTGAATCTTGCCGGCAAGGTCAGGCAATTCGTTGATGGCGAAGATGCCGCGATTGGCACGGGGCAGCAATCCGTAATGTACGGTGAATTCACTGCCGAGTTCATGGCCGCCACGGGCGGCTTTGATCGGGTCAATGTCGCCAATCAAGTCAGCGATGGTCACGTCTGGCGTTGCCAGCTTCTCCACGTAGCGATCGTCAGGAGTAAGCCACGCGATGGGAGTGCTGTCGCCTTTTTCGGCCATCAGCATACGGCAGCGCTTGCAGATGGGATCGTAAGGATTGTCATGGATCTCACATCCGGCAATGTATGGCGTTTGTGGATCAAGCAAAGTGGTGAGCGCGCGAAGGATACGGCTCTTGGCCTGCCCACGGAGTCCGAGAAGAATAAAATTATGGCGTGATAATACTGCGTTAATAAGCTGGGGAACTACGGTGTCTTCATAGCCGATAATTCCCGGGAAGATGGTTTCACCGGAGCGGATACGGGCAATCAGGTTGTCCCTGAGTTCGTCTTTGGTTCTGCGCGCCCGGAGTCTCTGTTCAGAAAAAGTACTTTTCCTGAGCTCGCCCAAGGTAGTAGGAAGATTCATGAAGGGCCCTCTAGCGTTGATTATACGCCTCGATTTGGAGTGCTCCCGTTTTGATGACGGATGCCGGACGCGCGATTCACAGCTTATTCAGCCCTCGCCGATTAGTGCACATGGCCGTTGGTGCTGGCTTTCTCCCGGGCACGCATATTTTTTTCCAGCTTGGGGATGGCAGCGCGGTAATACTCCACCAGGGTTTCAATCCGTTCAGCTTCGGATTTCATTTCCAGAATGGTCTGCTTGAAATCCAGATCAACGGGCAGATCGCTGGCGAGTTCGAATGAAATGGGTGGGTTGTTGCGATCAACCTCAGCGCTCTGGCCAAGCACATCAAGAAACTGTCCGTGTAGTTCAATAGCGGTTTCAGTTTCCGCTTCCGTGGGCTGGGCCGGCTCATCGTCATCATACCAGTTGACTTCGGCCTGAAGAAAAGGACGATCATGATTGAGCTCAACGATGGCAGAAGCGCTGCTTGCCGCGCGTTTCAATGTCCATTCGCCCATCTTCATATTGCTTGGTGATCTTGAGTACCACGGCAGTGCATCCAACTTCAGCCACTGCGTTTTCCCGGGCGCGCACCAGGCCAAAAGGTTTTTTCTGCTCCATGCATTCGGTAATCATTTCGCGATAGCGCGGCTCAAAGATGTGAAGAGGCAACGGAGCTCCGGGAAAGAGCACCAGTTCAAGCGGAAATATGGGCAACAAGCTCACTCAGACATTTTAACCTGCCAATCTCCGGCATTGAGTGATTCGCGTGCGGCCAACCAGTGGCGCGCTGGTCTTGACTAAAGCAGAGCGGCAGACTACAAAATTTCTCCATGAATGTTCAGAACAAATCACAGGGCAAACTTCAGGGCAAAGTTGCGCTGATCACCGGCGCGTCCATGGGTATCGGCGAGGCCATTGCGGAGCTGTTTCTGCGCGAAGGCGCCAAAGTTGTGCTATGTGCACGAGACCTGGCCCGGACGCAGGAGACGGCACAGCGCATTGGCGGCACCGCGGAGAATTCGCTGGCACTGAGTTGTGACGTGAGCAAAGGCGAGCAGATACGCGCCACTGTCCAGGCGGCGATGCAGAAGTTTGGCCGGATTGACATTCTGGTGAACAACGCCGGGTTTGGCCTGAATGATTCAGTAGAGAAGCTGGACATGGCAAAGTTGCGGGCATTGTTCGATACCAACTACTTCGGAGTGATGGAGTGCATGCAGGCGGTGATCCCGATCATGCGGCAGCAGGGTGGCGGGGATATTGTGAATATCTCGTCCGTCTCAGGACATATATGCGTGCCGTATATGTCAGGCTATGGAGCCACCAAGCACGCCCTGAATGCGCTGGGGAAGGCTGCGCGCATGGAGCTGAAGCGCTACAACATCAATGTGTTGACGGTTTGTCCAGGGTATATCGCCACCGATTTTGCGAAGAACATGGTGCAGGGAAGCAATGCGCAGCGCGTTGGCGGCTCAGTGGAATATGGCGTGGGCCCGGACGTGGTTGCCAAGGACACTCTGAATGGCCTGTTGAAACGTAAAAGACAAGTGGTGACGCCATGGTATTACTGGCTGGTCATCAAGATGTATGAGAATGCCCCGGCGCTGGTGGAGAGAACATTGCGCGGCAACATGAAGCCGACGTCACAGGTGATTGCGGAGGCGGCGGGAAAGGGAAACAGCCGCTAGCTACTGGCTGTTAGCTTTCAGACCATCCGGCTGTTACCATCGCGTTCTCGGTTGAACGCCCTGTATCGGCATCGTTACAACCGGCTGCACCGGGATGTTTCGGCTGCGCCGTCGCATGCGCTCCGACTGCGCTCAACATGACAGGGATCACGAGGCTTGGGGAGATTACGGAAACCCGCAGACGCTCGTGAGAAAAAAGCCCACGGATAGATCCCTCGTTCTGCTCGGGATTGAGAACCTAAGAAATTTCTTCCAGCATTCCTGACATTTCTGACAAAGCATGTTTGTTGCCGGTGCGTTTGGCAGCTTCAACGCCGTTTTCCAGCATCTTCTTTGCTTCGGGGCGGCGGCCGATGCGTTCCAGCGTCTGCGCGGCCATGAAGTAGCCGTTGGTGTAGTCAGGATGGAGTTGCAGCAGGTGGTTGAACTCTGCCAGGGCTTTGTCGGTTTGTCCGGCTTTGGAGTACTCCATGGCGAGACCGTAGCGGGCAAAAGCGTCATTGGGGTTCTGTTCCAGGAACGTGGCGAGCATCTGCATGCGATTCGGTTCAGTCATGGCAGAAAAATTGTACACAATCCACAGCACAAGCGACTAAGATGGCCTTGTTGTGGCTTGCCCTTTCTTTTTCCCCGTTGAGAAATCGTTTGCAATTGGCTGGGCGTTCCCGGCCCGGTTGCCGCTGGGCGCCGGATATTGCGGTACGTGTCGCGCCGGCGCTGACGCCGTTACTCCCACTGATACAGAGCTGCGGGATTTCTGCAATCTGGGATATGCGAGTGAGTGTGGGCGGATGCCGGTGGACCGCCAGGCGGATTGCGTCCGCTTCGCGCTGAGCAGGGATGAAGGTTCAAAGATCGCCTTCCAGTATGTGTATGAACGCAAGCACGAACCGGTAAGTCATGGGATTGTGGAGTATGACTGCGTGGCTGGAGCTTGGATTATGTCTCTCACAGATGAGATCGTGCAGCGGCAGGCGGAGTGCTATCTGGCAGGATATCTGGAAAGAAGGCCGCGGGAAAAGGCGGCGGTCAAGAGCTGACCTTTTCTAAGGTGCCCAAAGAAATCAAGCGCAAGATCCCTCCGTCCTACTCATGCGCTGAAGACAGCGCGCGTTCGCTTAACGGACGTCGGGATGACGAAACTATTTTTTGAAAGAGAATTCCCCGACGTGGCAACCGGCAGTCCTAATCCCACAAGATCCTCCGTCCTACTCACGCGCTGAAGACAGCGCGCGTTCGCTTAACGGACGTCGGGATGACGAAACTGTTTTTTGAAGAGAATTCCACGACGTGGCAACCGGCAGTCCTATTTCATGGTTGCGATCCACGAAAGTCCAGGAATCCCGAAGCCTCCATGCCGCGACACTCAGCGATAGAATATTCACATGAACACTAACGACGGTAATTTGAAGGCGCGTCCGGTGCGCGAATCGCAATCGCAGATGGCGGAAGTGGTGCTGCCCAATGACACCAATCAACTCGGAAATCTGCTGGGCGGACGATTGATGCATCTGATCGATATTGCGGGCGCCATGGCGGCGCACCGGCATGCGTTAAGCCACATGGTAACAGCGTCAATGGACCATATTGATTTCCTTTTGCCGGTGCACATTGGCGAGTTGCTGATCTTGAAATCGTCAGTGAATCGAGTCTTCAACACATCCCTGGAGATCGGCGTGAAATGCTGGACAGAGAACTATATCGCCGGCACCACGCGGCATGTGGCATCCGCCTATTTGACGTTTGTAGCCGTGGATGAGCATGGCAGAAGGCATCCGGTTGCTCCGGTAATTCCCGAGACAGCGGAAGAGAAGAGACGTTATGAAGATGCGGGCCGGCGTCGCGAGTTGAGGAACCAGGAGATCGAGAGACGAAAGCTGGTAACTAAGAACGGCTAAGTCCACTTCCCGTATAATCAAGGTTTACTCTCCGCTCAAAGGGGTCTCATTGGCACACGGACACACGCACGGAGCGCCGCAGCCGGGTCCATTCCCGCTGCCCGGTGTAAAGAACATTGTTGCTGTCGGATCGGGTAAGGGCGGCGTGGGTAAGACCACCGTTGCCGTGAATCTGGCGGTAGCGCTGGCCAAGATGGGACATCGCACTGGGTTGCTGGATGCCGACGTTTACGGTCCCAACGTTCCGCTGATGATGAATGCCAATCTGCAGCCACGCGTGCTGGGCGAGAACCGCATTGAGCCCTTGCAGAATTACGGCGTCAAAGTGATTTCAGTCGGGCTGCTCAATCCGGGCGATAAGCCACTGGTATGGCGCGGTCCCATGCTGCATTCCATCATCCGGCAGTTCCTGCAACAGGTGGAGTGGGGTGAACTGGATTACCTTGTGGTTGATCTGCCGCCGGGAACCGGCGACGTGGTGATCTCATTGTTCCAGACAGTTCCGCTGACAGGAGCCGTGGTGGTGTCAACGCCATCAGACGTTTCTCTTCAAGATGGTCGCAAGGCGATTGAGATGTTTCGCACGGCGCGCGTGGACGTACTGGGACTGGTGGAGAACATGAGCAACTTCCTGTGTCCGCATTGCCATCAGGAGATCGATATTTTTTCCAAGGGCGGCGTAGCCAAAACCGCCGTGCAGTTCGGCGTGCCGTTCCTGGGATCCATTGAACTTGATCCTGACATCCGCAAGGGCGGCGACAACGGAAAGCCAGTGGCATTGGATGGCGAGACCTCGCCACATGCCAAGTCTCTGTATGAGTTTGCGAAGAATGTGATCGCCCGCGTGGAAGAAGTAAAGAAGACCAGCGCTCCGGGTGATGTGATTCAGGTGCAATAGAAGCAGTAATTGGTGGTTGGTAGTTGGCAGGATCAGCCCTTAGCCATTAGCGTCAAGCATTAGCCGCGAATCAACGCGAAAGAACGCGAATCATAAAAAACCAAAAAATACTTGGCCTTTGACTCGAGCCCTTCATAAATTGCGCTCCAATCCCTCAAGCGGTCTGGAGCGAAGCGACAAGAAATGCCTTTGCTGCGGCGGTGGCCGACTACGCACTGTTCAGGAGCAGGGATGAGGCCGACTCAGCGCGCCGAACCGCGCTGATTCAGGAGCACGGACACCTCAGCCACGATTCGAGCGCTCAAGCGGTCTGGAGCGAAGCGACAAGAAAATGTGGGATAATTCTGATATGCTCCCTCCGGAACTTGTGGAGAAGCGGGGCAGCTTATGCGAAATCGCAAGAGCCCGCTGGATTATTACCGCACGCTGGGCCTTGAGCCTGGAGCGTCAAAGAAAGAACTGCGCAAAGCATATCTGCGTCTGGTCAGGGATTGCCATCCTGACCGGTTCGCCCGCAACCCGCAAGCACAGTTTCTGGCCCAGGAAAAGCTGAAGGAGATCAACGAGGCGTATTGCGTTCCTGCGCGCCTGCAGGCCCGACGGCGTTTACGAAGTATGGTCATATCCAGACGGCTCAACGGCGCAATGGCGTGAATACCGGCGCCGTACCAGCTACGAACCTCCCATCGTTGATCCGTTTGAGGGAGATTATCAGTACAGGCCTGTGGGAGCGATCCGGCAAAGGATTCAAGTTCGCGTGGGCCTTTGTGGCTTTACTTTTGTTGAACGTATTGCGATACACCGCCTTCCCGCCAACCTCCGGAATCGCCGGCCCCAAGAACGCTGCCGAGACATCTTCACAGACAGTTCCAGTGACGAATTCTTCGCGCCCGAAGCGCAATGCAGGTTGTGTTTCTGGGTGAAGAAAGCCGTGGCGACTGGATATTCAGCCAAGCGTATGGTCCCATATTTTTTTGTGGGTTCGAGCAAGGAAGATGTTTATCGGGTGCAGGGAATACCTGATTGGTCGAACGAGCAGGAGTGGCGTTATGGCGACTCACGGGTGTATTTCGCGGGCAATGGAGTGCAGAGCTGGAAAAGTGGCACTAAGGTTCCGCTGAAGGTCATCGAGTTGGGCCATGCGCGCAAGGAAAGATCCTGACAGTGGGCGCTGCTCCAGCGGACGTACTTTCGATTCAGGGAGCGCCTGACTCGATTTCAGAGAGCTATTGGCAGGCCGCCAGCGGAAAGGTTTCAAAGACCATGGTTTGGCACTATGGGGCTTCGAAAATCGAGTTTTCCGATGGCAAGGTGACCGGTTGGGAAAAGGCACGGGCTCTCCGCTCAGAACCAAGGAATAAGGATTAAATGTCGGTGATTCGGGCAGCTAACGGGATTGGATCGACTTGTGCCAAATTCCGTGGAAATTCGACGTCGCCTCCAACATTTAGCACTCTCGCCCTCCAAGTGCTATCTTGACAACAACGCACTAAAATTTCTACAATGTAACCAGCCGTGTTGTCTCCCATCAACATGTAAACTGATGGAAACAAACGGCTTGTTGTATTTTTATGGCCAACTCAGGACATATCGGTCCGCGTGAACGAGAGATTCTCACGGCAATTATTGAAACCTACATCACCAGTGGGGAGCCGGTTGGATCACGGACGCTTTCCAGACAGAATAAGGATGGACTGAGCCCGGCCACGATCCGAAATGTGATGGCTGATCTGGTGGATGCCGGTTTTCTGGAGCAGCCACATACGTCGGCTGGCCGAGTGCCCACCGCCCAGGCCTACCGGTACTACGTTGACCAGATTTCGGGTAAGGCGCTGATCTCGCCCGCCGACCAGAACTTAATTTCTGAGACCCTTCAGGATACGGTGGACATCCAACAGTTTCTGGAGAGGACGTCTCACGTATTGTCACTGGTGTCGAGTGGCGTAGGCGTGGCGATTGCCAAGACTGGCCAACAGAACGCGCTGGAGCACGTGCATTTTTCCCGTCAGGGGCCGAATAAGGTGCTGGCCGTTGTGGTGACCAAGTCAGGCGTTGTGCACGATCGCATGATGAAACTGGACCGCGATCTGAGCCAGATTGATCTGGACACGGCGGCCAACTACATCAATGTGAACTTCCGCGGCTGGACGGTGGACAAGCTAAAGGCGGAGATCGCCAAAAGGATTGAGCATGAGCGCAGCGAATATGACCAGCTCATGCAGAATCTGAAAGAGCTTTACAAGAGCGGCGCGCTGGCGGCAGGCGAGCCTTCCCGCAACATCTTTGTGGAAGGCGTGGCCAACCTTGTGGCCAAGCAGGAAGACCGCGAGCAGTTGCGCGAGATGCTGAAGACGCTGGAAGAAAAAGAACGGGTGGCGGAATTACTTTCAGCCTATCTGGACACGCAACAGGAAGCCGTTCGCGTGGTGATTGGGCTGGAAGAGACCGTGCCGGAGATGAGAAATTTCGTCCTGATCGGCGCGCCCGCCCGTGTTGGCGATGAGATGCTGGGATCGCTGGCAGTGATCGGCCCCACCAGAATGGATTACCAGCATACGATTACGGCGGTTTCCTATATCGCGCAGCTTTTTGACAAGCTGCTGAACGGACCCGCGTGAACGTGAAGAAGATACCCATTAAACGACCAGGTGCAGTTGATATGAGTAAGTCCAACGGACAAGCAGAAATCAATATCGAGGAGCAACAGAAGCTGAATCCGGAGCATGAGCTTCCCCCGGCTGATGCAGGCGAAACGGTGAGCGAGAAACCAGTGGAAACCGGTCAGCCGGCAAACAAGCCGGGCGTGGTGACGTCTGAACTGGAGAAAGTGTCCGCGGAGCGCGATAACCTTCTGGACAGGCTGGCACGTTTGCAGGCGGAGTTTGATAACTATCGCAAGCGCGCGGCCAGAGAGAACGCGGAATTTCGTGAGTACGCTGTGGCGGATGCAGCCCGCGCCTTGTTGCCGGTGATCGATAGCTTTGGTCTGGCTTTAAGAAATGCCAGCGCCAGGCCGGAAGACCTGCGCAAAGGAGTGGAACTGATCCATAAGCAGTTTGGCGAAGTTCTGCAGAAGTTGAATGTCCAGAGGATCCCGGCGCAGGGTGAGCCGTTTGATCCGCGCGTGCATGAAGCCATTGAGATGGTGACCAGTGATGAGGTGCCGGACAATCACGTGCTGGAAGAGTTGCAGCCCGGCTATCGCATCAAGGAGCGGTTGCTGCGACCGGCGATGGTGAGGGTGGCGAAGAGCAGCAATTAGCACTTAGCCAGGCGCAAGGCAAAAAATGGCCGCGAATCTCCGCGAATGAAGGCGGAATCAGATGAAGAAGATCGCTTGGGATGATTCGGCTAAGTCCTTTAGATCTTGGGATGAACGAATAGGGTTCGCTTCGGACTCACTTCGCTCGCTCAGGATTTCGCCTGGCGACTCAGACGCCGCCAGAACGGCTGATACTTGGGATGAACGGAGTACGGGTAGGGCGATCTGTATGATCGGTTGTCGGAAGATCGAGTAATTCACGAAGGCCGATCCTGATACGGTGACCCGATAGTGGCTAAGGAAAAGTCTAGGGCAGCTACGCAGCTAGCAGCTAGTAGCTAGAAGCTTGATATGAGGAAAATTTGGCGACACAGGCAAAACGAGATTATTACGAAATACTGAGCGTGGCGCGCACGGCGAGTGAGCAGGAGATCAAAAGCTCATACCGCAAGCTGGCCATGCAATACCATCCTGACCGCAATCCGGGCGATCACGCCGCGGAAGAGAAGTTTAAAGAGTGTACGGAAGCTTACGCCGTGTTGATGGACGCGGAGAAGCGCCAGCGCTATGACCAGTTTGGCCATGCCGGCGTGAGCGGCAACGGCAATGGCTTCAGCGGATTCGATCCTAACAACTTCCAGGATTTCGGCGATATCTTTGGCGACATATTCAGCGACTTCTTTGGTGTGAATGTTGGTGGCGGCGGTCGCGGCCGCGGGACGGCAGCAGCGTGGCGGTGATGCTCGCGCTGACCTGAATCTTACGTTTGAGGAAGCGGCGTTCGGCAAGAAGGCACAGGTAAAAGTACGTCGCTACGAACCCTGTGAGCACTGCAAGGCCACCGGGTCATCCTCCAATAAGGGACCTTCAACCTGCTCTACCTGCGGGGGGCGCGGCCAGGTTCGATATCAGCAGGGCTTCTTCTCCGTGGCGCGGACGTGCCCCACATGCCAGGGCCTGGGCAGGATCATTACCGATCCATGCAGCAAGTGCAAAGGCGAGACACGCGTGATGCGCGAGCACGCCATTGACATCTCAGTTCCGGCGGGCGTGGAAGACGGCACGCGGATTCGTTATCAGGACCAGGGAGATGCGGGGCCGTACGGCGCGCCGTCGGGTGATCTTTACATTGTTCTGCATGTGAAGCCGCACTCGTTCTTTGAGCGTGAAGGCAAAGACCTGTATTGTTCGGTGCCAATTTCATTTTCACAGGCGGCACTGGGCGCCGGAAATCGTCATCCCAACTCTGGATGGCGAGCACAAATTGAAGATTCCCGAAGGAACGCAGACAGGAACAACCTTGCGCGTGAAGGGCAAGGGAGTTCCGGCGCTGCAACAATCGGGCAAGGGCGACTTGTTTGTGCAGTTGAGGGTGCAGACACCGGCCAAACTCAACAAGAAGCAGCGTGAGCTTCTGGAAGAGCTGGGCAACACGTCAGTGATGGAGAACAAGCCGGAACCACGCAGCCTCTTTGAAAAGGTAAAAGAAATTTTTGGGTAGATACTACATCTGGTTCATCGTGATTGTAGCGGGGCTGGCCGGAGCTATCCGGCTGGCGCTTCCCATGCGGTTTGCGGAATTGCAACTGGTGTCACTCAAAAAATCAACGCCAGTCAGGATGCGCTGGCGCGCGCTGCTGTTCCTGGTGGGCGGACTCATTTTTGGTTCACTCTATTTCAGTCCCTGGGGTCACCAGGTCTGGATCGTGATCGGCACAGTATTTTCGCTTTTGAGCGCGGCTGAGGCGTTCTTCCAGGCCCAATATCCCACCCTGGATGCGCTGGTGTTCCAGAGCCGTCTGCTGGGTATCCTGTATCTTGGGCTTGCGGCGGCAGCCTACGTGATGCTTGGCCGGGTATGACCCGCCGCAGGTGGATTGCCGACAAAGTGGAAGGCGACCGCGCTTATCTGCTCGATAACAACGCCAATCATCTTTTCAGGGTATTGCGCGCGCAACCAGGACAGCAGTATGACGTGGTGGCAGATGGCGTGGCGCGTCTGGGGACTATTACGTTCGCATCGTCAAACAAGGTGGAGTTTCACCTGGGCGAAGAGGTTCTCAGCGAAGCGCTTCCTGAGATAAGCGTTTATCTTTCCATTTTCAAGTTTGATCACATGGAGTGGGCGATGGAGAAGCTCACTGAACTGGGAGTGACGCGCATTGTGCCAATGGTGGCAGCGCGGACGTCGCATCATTTGATCAAAGCCGCGGAAAGCGCGCGTGGAGCGCTGGCGCAAGATTGCCAAAGAAGCTTCACAGCAGGCGCGTCGGGTGTCGCCACCGGAGATCGCTGAAGCAGTGAAACTGGAGAAAGCCATGGCAGAGGCGATTGGCGCCCGCATCATGCTTTCTGAAGTTGAAGAGAGCGTTTCACTGAAGTCGGCGCTGGCAGGAATACGGCCTCCGCTGGCGATGGCATTTGGTCCCGAAGGCGGCTGGACAGAAGAAGAAGTCCAGTTGTTCAAAGACCATGGATGGCTGTCAGCCACATTGGGACATACGATTCTAAGGGCAGAAACTGCCGCGATTGCCGCGGTCGCCGTGGCTGTGGCCGAAACCTGCGAGCAGTAAACGCATAACATCCCTCTTTTCCACAGAGATTTTCATTCGCGCCCCGATTCCAGTTGCATGTTTCGCTTTATATTCGTCATAATGCCGATACTGAATGGCCGCCAATTTGTTCTCTCCCAACCCGAAGCAAAAAGAGGCCATTGAGCATGTGTCCGGGCCGATGCTGGTGCTGGCCGGCGCTGGTACGGGAAAAACCACCGTACTGGTGGAACGCATTGCCCGGCTGATTGAACAGGGCCACGCCCAACCCGATGAGATTCTGGCCATCACCTTCACGGAAAATGCCGCAGCCGAGCTGAAGGAACGCGTTGAAAAGCGGCTCAAGCGCAAAGCGCAGATTTTTGCCGGAACATTCAACGCATACTGCTACAGCATTCTTCAGCGCAATGGAAAAGGCTTTTACACGCTTGTGCCCGAAGATGTGTATGTCTTCCTGCGCCAGCGCGTGAAGCATCTGGAGCTGGAACGATTTATCAAAGCTTCTGACCTGGGACAATTCCTGAAAGACCTGCGGGCATTTTTTGATCGCTGCCATGAAGAGCTGGTCTCTCCGCAGGAATTTCAAACATTCGTGGATTCACTCCCTGCCGGAGCAGGACTGCCGCGTAATTGCAAAGCAAAAGAAGTTGACGAGATGGGCCATGCGGAAATACTGCTGCGCTGGCAGGAAATCGCCCGTGCCTATACCAATTCCATGCGGCTGCTGGAGAACGATGGCCTGGGCACCTTCGGCATGCAGATCAGCAAAGCCGTACGGCTGTTGCAAACAGACATGGAGTTGCTGGCCGGCGAGCGGAAAGAAGCGCGCGGTTCATCCTGATCGACGAATTCCAGGACTGCAATTCGAGCAATATCACGCTGGCGGAGTTGCTGGCCGGCGATGAGAAGAATATCTTCGTGGTCGGCGATCCGGACCAGGCAATCTATCGTTTCCGCGGCGCTTCGAGCGCGGCATTTGAGGAATTCCAGAATCGTTTTCCAGCCACGCGCGGGCTCACGCTGGATGAAAACCAAAGATCGAAAGGCAATATCCTGCGCGTAGCCTATGCCGCGATTGCGCAGAATCCGGCAGTGCCGTCACTGGGAGAGCAGGTCCAGTTCAAGCGGGCGCCATTGCGGTCTGCCCGCGATCTGCGCGAACAGCAGAACGGGTTCTTTGTCTTTGATGAGCAGGTCACAGTGGCCATCAGCCAGTCAAATGAGCAAGAGGCGGCGGACGTGGCGGACGAGATTGAGCAGCTGCGTGACAATGCGCGGCCGGGCGAGAAGAACACCCTGGCCGTTCTCTATCGCCAGCATATCCATCGGGAAAAGCTGATGGAGGAACTGGCGGCCCGGGATATACCGTTCATCGTGATCGGCATGAATGTGATGGAGACAGGGCCGGTGCGCGATTTACTGGCTCTGGCACGAGCTGTCGCCAATCCGGGTGACGGCGAGGGATTGTTCAGGGTTTGTACCTTCTCGAAATTCAATATCGCTGGTGAGGAACTACGGGAAAAGCTGGCGAGCGGTGGGAGCCAAAAGTCGCTGCGCGGCGTGCTCCAGACGATGCCATCCGGACTGGTTGTGCTGGACGCGGTGAAGCAGGCGCGGGAATTTATCCAGGCGGAAAAACTGCGCGCCGGAGCGGCGATCAAGTTTCTGGCAAAAGAATTTGGGTTGCAGTATGAGGAGCCGGCGCTGCAAGCCGTCCTGCGCTTTGCCACGGCGTGGGAGAAAAAACCTTTTCTGGAAAGTGCATCGCTGCAGGAATTTCTGGATTACCTGAAGTACTTTGATCAGGCCGGCGGCGTGATCCCGATCTATACCGAAGAGCAGATGGATGAACTTCAACGGCAGCAACCCGACGCGGTCCAGTTGATGAGCGTTCACGCGGCCAAGGGGCTGGAGTTTACTCATGTCTGGCTGATGCGCGTGACTTCCAATTCATTTCCTGCCAGCTTCAAGGAAGGATTGTTTGAATTCCCTCCGGCCCTGCGCGGGTCCATAGCCGTAGGCGAAGGGAAGGAAGTCCACGAGCAGGAAGAGCGCAGGTTGTTTTACGTTGCCATCACGCGCGCCCGCGACCAGCTCAGAATCGCCACGCGAGCAGGACGAGGCAAGGACAAGACGCCTCCGGGATACATGCGGCCTCTGCTGCTTGATCCCACGATGAAGAACGTTTTAACTACACGCATGGTGAACTCACAACCCGCCGTGCGGGAGAGTGTGGAACCATCCAGGCTGGAGTCGTGGCTGCGGATGCCTCCGGCATTCTCCACGCATGATCTGGCGCTCAGTGCCAATGCTGTCCAGAACTATTCAACCTGTCCCTTGAAGTTCAAGCTGCTGCGCGACTGGAAGATTCCCGGCGAGGCGGCGGCCGCCATGCAATACGGCAATGCCGTGCATACGGTGCTGAAGCACTATTACGATCCTGCGCCCCATGCTCCGGCAATGACCGCTGATGATCTGGTAGCGGCTTTTAAGGTTGAGTTCGCCAAGGCATTCATTGAAGACCGGATGCAACAGCAGATGTATGAAGACCAGGGCGAGGCACAGTTGCGTGCGTTGGTCGGCATGGCTCCACGCGGAACATCAGAGGTGCTGGATACGGAGCGGAAGATCAATTTCAAACTCGGGAAAATGGAACTGGTGGGGCGGATCGATCGCATTGACCGGATTGAAGGCAACGCCGTAAAGGTGATTGATTACAAGACGGGAACTCCCAAAGATGCGCGATTTGCCGATGACAGCTTGCAACTCTCAATCTATGCCATGGGCGTGCGCCACATGGGAATGGAACCGCGCGAACTGGTGCTGCTGAATCTGGCGGACGGCGCCGAGGTTAAGACTTCGCGCACGCCAAAACAACTGGAGACAGCACAGCAGAAGATTGAAGAAGTGGCTGAGGGAATCGCTGCTGGAGAGTTTGAGCCGACCCCGGGATCACATTGCGTCTGGTGCGAATTCAAGAAGCTGTGTCCCGTAACGGAGCAGAGGGTTTTCATTCCGGTTTCGGATTTGGAGAAGGCCGCGGGAGCGTGAGCTGAACTATTCTCCTTTGAGTGGCTGGCGAGCGATAATTTTTCACCCTGTCATTCCTGTATGACGACAACGGTCCGCGTCAAGCAAAAAAAAGACAGACGGGTGCGTTGCGCTGGAAACGCAGTCAAGGGCGCCCGCTTTTGGCGTTCATCTTGACCCTTGACGGCGTTTCCAGCGCCCCCACAATGGAGCTGGGGTTGGAAGCGAAGCGCCTTTGCTTTTAGCTGAGCTTCCAACCTTACCCGGCAGGTTTTGCTTTTGCCTTTTCTCTGTTCATGACCTAAGAGCTCGCAGTGTTTGCTTAAATCAGTTTCCTGTAGTTCCACCAACCATGTATTCGGTCTCTAAACTCCGACCATGATTTCCAATGCAAACTCCCATCCTGCTAGTTACTGATGGGAGGCAGGGGGCCTACTCAAGCGCTCGGCTTTGACTGCAGCCACGGAATGACTCTGGCTCCCCTGCATGCGAACTACTTCTGGATAGGGCATCTGCGTCCGCTCCATCCAGTACAACCGCACCGCCAGTTTGCGAGCCACTGCTACTTTGGCTACACCGTGGTGCTTCCGGGCCTTCAGTCGCGAGTACGTGCGGCCCAGATCTTTGTCTCCGCGGGCGGCGCTGCTGGCGCCTTCCACCAGGAGATATCGTAAAAACGGGTTTCCTTGTTTGCTGATCCCTCCCAGCCTGCGCCGCTGGCCGCTGGAGTCTTCACTCGGATTGAGTCCTAAATAGCTGATCCACTTGCGTGAGTTCTCAAACCGATTGACATCTCCCATGGTCAGCACCGTCGCCAGCGAGATCACCGGACCAACTCCAGGATGCGTTTGCAGTCGCACCGCACGCGCATTCTCGTCCGCCGCTTTCTGCACCGCGATCTCCAGAGGTTTCAGCTCCGCATCGCACTGCACCAGCTGCTCGAGCAGCTTGTCTCGCCGCAGCCGGGTCCAGGGCTCCAGTTCCAGATTGCGCAGGAACTCCATACCTTCCTTGCTCCACAGCTTGCCTTTTCTCTGCAGGCCGTAGTTCAAGGCGATATGCTGCAACTGGTTCTTGATCCGCACCCGCGTCCGCACCAGATGCCGGCGATGGATCAGCAACTGGCGCAGATCGCGCTCGGCCAGCGTCGGTACCCAGATTTTGGGAAAGCCATCCTTATCCAACATGAGTTTCAGGATCAGCCGGGCGTCGCGCCGATCGTGCTTCTGCTTGCGTCCGTCCTGGCGACGGATGGCAGCCGCGTCGCCCATCCACAACTGATGTCCCAACTGTCCCAGCAGGTGCTCAAACCAGTACGTGTTTCCGCTGGCCTCAATGCCCACGATCACTTCCTGGCCCTTAAGGCTTTCGTAAAACCGCCTGGCTTCACCACCCTCGTGCTTGAGCTTCAGATCCAAGGTTTCGCCCGTTTCCGTGTCCAACATTGCTAACTGTTGGAAGCTCGGATGAAAGTCACAACCGATATACTTCATATGCGGCCTCCTTCGTCCCGAGCTCTTCGGTCTGAACAAATCGAGTTTACTGATGCTCTTCAGAAACAGCATGCAACAAAGTAATTTACAACAGTGCGGTCAATTCCCTCAATGATGTCACCCTTTAACCGGACCAGGAGAAAACAAACATACAAACTCAGATCCACGCGAAAATGCCTCGAATCGGTATTTCTAGGCGGCTTGCGTCCTCGCGGTCCGTCGCTTCGCGCTCACCGCAAAGCGGCTTACGCTTGATCGGGATGACAGGGGTTGGGACTTCTCTTCGTCTCGGTCAATGCCGCCCACCATCACCGATTACGGCCTTGCCGGTGGTAACGCTCCAGCGTCTTCTTCTTCGTCAAATTCGAGCGTCAGATTACGAGTGGTAGTGTCAATTACCGTCATTGGCGGGAGATCGTCGATGACAGGAGATCCGAGTTCGGCGAACTTGCGGGCTGAAACCATCACGCGTGTTTCCAGTGATCCAACGGCCATGTTGTAAGACTCAACGGCGCGATCCAGTCCGCGGCCAACGGCTTCAAAATGTTTGCCCAGCGTACGCAGACGGTCATGTAGTTCTTTTCCCAGGCTGCTGATCTCTTTGGCATTGCGCGCAAGCTTTTCCTGGTTCCATCCAAACGCAATGGCTTTCAGTAACGCGATCAGGGTGGTTGGCGAAGCAGGGATCACGCGTTGAGTAACGCCGTATTCAATCAGTGTTGGGTCCTGCTCCAATGCGGCGCTGAAGAAAGTTTCTCCCGGCAGGAACATAACCACAAATTCCGGGCTGGCTTCAAACTGTTCCCAATAGCCCTTGGAGCTGAGCTGCGTAAGATGAGTGCGGACCTGCTGTGCGTGCTGCCTCAGTTTGGCAAGCCGCAATGCGTCATCGGTAGAGTCAATGGCATCAAGGTAGGCGAGCAGAGGCGTCTTGGCATCAACCACCACGTTCTTGCCGCCGGGAAGTTTTATGACCAGATCGGGCCGCAGGCGGCCATTGCTGGTGCTGATGGTCTCCTGTTCGGAGAAATCACAATAAGAAAGCATGCCGGCGATCTCCACCACACGGCGGAGTTGAATTTCTCCCCAGCGCCCGCGAACCGTGGGTGTGCGCAGTGCCTTTACCAGATTGCCGGTCTCTGCCTGTAATTTTTCCTGGGTGCCTATCAACGAACGGACCTGGGCAGTGAGGTCGCCATAGGCTTCGCTGCGGTCTTTCTCAATCTGCTGGATCTGGCTTTCCACTTTCCGCAGGGATTCCCCGATCGGGGCCACAAGATTGGCGACCGCTTCCTGCCGCAACTTTAAGTCTCCTTTGGCTTCACTCTGAAATCTTTCCAGGCTTGTTCTGGCCAGTTCCAGAAAAGCCTGATTATTACTTTTGAGCGCATCGGCTGAGAGTGCTTGAAAGGCTTCGCGAAGGTCGGTGGTGGCGCGGTCAAGCAGCTCAATTTTTTCGTCGTTGGCCTTGCGCACGTACTCAAGCGTAGTTTCCAGAGTGGCGCGTTTAGTGTTGAGCTCGGCATTGAGCGCGGCCAGCTTCTGCGTCTCCGCGCGGGCCAGGTTCAAATCATTCTGCACAGCGGCAAGACGCACATCGAGAACCTGAGAGCGGGAGCGAGCCAGCAGCCACGACGATCAGACAGCCGATCACTGCGCCGAAGATGATGAATGCGATGGAAGAAAAAACCATATCTCTTGAGCGATTCTATTATGCCGCTGCACGGAATGGGATTCTTTCGTGTTGGTCTGTTGCTGGTGGATGATGCGCTTGAACCCGAGCGATTGCCGGCGAGGCCATGTCAGGAGAATTGTGTGAAGGGAAGGCGCTGAAGCAGGATTGAGTATGAGAGGAAATGTTGCGGCAAAAACTAAGGGGAGCGCTTTCGCGTTCCCCTTGGGTTTTTTGATTGAAGAGCCAGTTATTTCTTCTTGGCTTTCTTCTTTGCCTTTTTCTTAGTTGCCATGTTTCTATTCTCCCTTTCCATTTTTCATGGATGTGCGGTAATTAAGTGAAAAACCGCAATTGATGATTGTATAGATTCATCTAAATTCGAAGTCAAGCAAAAAATGCAAGTGATGTTGCTCGATGATCGACGGGGAGACATCGCTTTCGATGATCAATGCATCGGCGGCAAACCTTTTTGCGCGACGAAGCGAAGTAAAAAACCTTCGAAAGCATCATGCCAGGCGTGCGCCATCATGCCAGGACGCAAACTTTTTGTGACGTGAGCAAGAATTCCAAACATCGCTCCGAAGATCGCGATGAGCACCATGCGCCGGGTACCTTCGTAACCGTGACCTGCGCCAAAAATGATCGCAGAAGAGACAAGTCCCACGTATGCATTGCCGCTCAGGATCGCGATCTGACGTTGCAGGTAACCGCGAAAAACAATTTCTTCCACGAATCCGGCGGTACAACTGAGCAGGACCCAGATGATCAGCCCGATTCCGGATTGTGGCGCCAGCATTTGAGCAAGACGCTTCGCGTCGGCGGCTTGTGGGCCTTTCGCTAATCCAAAAAGATATCCCAGACCACCAAGGACAACGGCGGCAGCCACCCAGAATCCGGCGGCGATGAGCAAATCAATGAAGAAGGCTTCCGGAGTCGGCCAGCGCCCGCCAATGAGTTCACGAAGCTTTGTGCCGGTGAGCCGCAATCCAATCCAGATCAGGCCCAGAAGAATGAGTTCCACGCAGATGGTGAACGCATACTGAAGAATACGTCCTTTCTCCGAGACCGTACTCACGTCATGCGGTGTAAGCCGGGAAGTAATCCGCGCGGTAAAGAAAGAATTTGAAAGCAGCACGGCGATGATCAGGATGGTGTGCCAGATTGGCGCCAGGAGCTTTTTCGGAGGCTTTTCCGGAGTTGCAGGTAAAGATACCAGCGGCTGACCGGTGTTTGGGTCAAAACCGGCCGGAGCCGATTGAGATTCATTTGTCATAGAATGTGGAGCGCTTTGGCGCTGGCTGACATCTTATAATGAAAGGTTTGGAATCGCACTAAGGGAGACATTATGGAAGACGTGGTCATCATCAGCGGGGTGCGTACACCTATCGCAAAGTTCCAGGGCGCCCTGGAGAGCTTTACCGCGCCGCAACTTGGCGCCATGGCGGTGCGTGAAGCAGTCAAGCGGGCGAAAATCAAACCAGAGCAGGTGGATGAATGCATCATGGGTCTGGTGGTGTCCGCCGGACTTGGGCAGAACCCAGCGCGACAGGCGGCTTTGAATGGCGGTCTGCCTCCCGCGGTGGGCGCCATGACAATCAACAAGGTTTGCGGATCGGGACTGAAAGCCGTCGCTCTGGCCACGCAGGCCATCCAAACGGGCAATGCGGAAATTGTTGTCGCGGGCGGCATGGAATCGATGACCAATGCGCCTTATCTACTCCCGCAGGCACGCAAAGGTTACAGGCTGGGTAATTCCCAGATCATTGATTCGGTGGTGAATGATGGATTATGGGACATTTACAACAACTATCACATGGGCATGACCGGCGAGAACGTGGCTGAGAAATACGGCGTCACGCGCGCGCAGATGGATGAATACGCGGTGAACTCACATCGCAAGGCCGTGCAGGCATGGAGCGAATGCCGGTTCAAGAGCCAGGTGATGCCCATCGAACTGCCGGCAAAGAAAAAAGGCGAAGCGCCGGTAATCTTTGACAAAGACGAAGGGCCGCGTGCCGATACCACTGCCCAGGCCCTGGGAAATTTGAAGCCGGTCTTCAAGAAAGATGGAACCGTGACTGCGGGCAATGCTTCCACCATGAATGACGGGGCGGCTGCCGTAGTGGTCACGTCAGCGGCGAAGGCGAAAGAGCTTGGCGCGGAAGCAATGGTCCATGTGGTTGCGCAGGCGACCAGCGGTATTGCGCCGGAATGGGTCATGATGGCGCCGGTGGATGGCATTCGCAAAATCTGGGCCAAGACCGGATGGAAGCCGGACGAAGTGGATCTCTACGAAATCAATGAGGCCTTCGCGGTGCAATCAGTGGCTGTGATCAAGGAACTCGGTATCGATCCGGAAAAGGTGAACGTCAATGGCGGCGCGGTCGCCCTCGGACATCCCATCGGCGCCAGCGGCTGTCGCGTATTGGTTACTCTGATGTATGAGTTGATCCGTCGCAATGGTAAGCGTGGAATCGCCGCGCTCTGCCTGGGCGGTGGAAACTCGGTGGCCATGGCTGTTGAACGGCGCTAACGTCAGATCCGATATGCAAATAAATTAGCCGCGACGGTCATTACCGTTCGCGGCCTTTTGTTTCTGCCTGGTATGATTTGCTGACTGCGCGGGCTATCCGCCTGATTCATCCACCAGCATTTTATGCAGCCTGCGATAAAGATGCTGGATGGTTTCATACAGTTCTGAAACGCCCAGCGTGAATTGGTTGATGCTGGTGGAATCGATGTCCGCGGTCACATTGTGCGCCAGCTTGCCCAGCATCTGCATGCGTTCACCTTCCAGTTGCGGCAGCACCTCAAACGGATCTCCGCCCTTGCTCTCCAGGTCGACCCACTGCTGCAGCGTCCAGGCCGTCTGGCGTATGTGACCAATGGCATCATGGAATTGCGCGAGCAAACGAGGATCCATGCGCTCCTTGACCAGTTCCTGTTCAAGACCATTTAAATCGTTGACTGATTGCGAGATTCGCTGGGACAGTGAATTCATATTGGATTGTGCTATGGGCGCGATGGCGGCGGCTGCGGGCATGCGGGCCGCGGCTCCGGTGAAATTTGTGCTGACGGGCCTGGGCGTTGTCAAAGGTGCGGGAATGCGAATTGGATCTTCCGGCACAATCGCCCGTTTTTCCGGACGCATCTCCTGGTTACCGGCCAATGTTCCCATCAGAAATTCCAGTTTCTGCTGATCTTCTGACGAGAGGTGAAGAAATTCCAGACCCATCCCCACCGCGTGATGTGAAATTTTCACCCGGGCGCGTCCACGGATCATAGTTTCACGCACGCGCATCTGGAATAAGAGTTCATTGCCCACGGGTAACGGCGAAGTGGTTTCAACGTAACAGCCTTCCAGGCTGACATCCGCGAGGTTGCCGAAGATCGCAGGCACGCCCTCACTCCGTCGCATCTCAACGCCGCCCGTGCAGTGATAGCGTATTGACTTTCTTCTGCTGGATGGCATTTCGTACATAAAAACTTCGGCTCCTAAATGCTTTGCGGATGTTACAGTCGCCCCGCAAGTCTGCCCATCGCCCGTCAAATCACGGAACTGAACTTATTTAATAAGTCCATTTCAAGCAGTTATATGTGTTCAGGCGAAGGGGGGCAGGTTGATAGTACTTTCAATACCTCGCGGATTCAATGGAAACATACACTTCGGTAACTGCTGTAAGATGTCAGCCTGGACGACAGCTCACATTTCTTTACATTAACGTTTGACGGCAGCCTTTCAACGGCCATAGTGATTCCTGCTACTGCAAAACGCCCAGTCTTGTTAGAATCCAGCGCTGGCAAAGGAAAAGAGAAAAGATGCTCTTCAAGACGCAGAGCGCCGCGGTTTACGGCATTGATGCCAACATCATAGAGGTAGAGGTTGATGTCAGCCCCAACCGCCAGCCTGAAGACAACTTCCAGACCGTTGGCCTGCCGGACGCGGCTGTCCGCGAAAGCCGCCAGCGAATCCGCGCTGCCCTGCGTAACTGTGGTTATGAAGTTCCGCCAACCACCATCACCATCAACCTGGCTCCGGCAGATATTAAAAAGGAAGGCTCGGGCTTTGACCTGCCTATGGCCATGGGAATTCTCGGCGCCTACGGCGGACTGATCAAGAAGGAGCTGACTGAATACGTGATGGTGGGTGAACTCTCGCTGGATGGTGGCTTGCGCGGGGTGCGCGGCGCTCTGCCAATTGCGGTGGCCGCCCGCGCGAAGAAGATCCCGAACCTGATCGTTCCGGAAGTGAATGCGCGTGAAGCGGCCGTTGTGGCAGGCGTGAACGTTTACCCGGTCAAGTCGCTGGTGGAAGTGGTGAACCTGCTCAACAGTGGTAACGGCGTCCAGCCTATGAAGGTGGACACGCAACAGATGCTGGCCGGTGACATCATCTCAGCCTCGGATTTCAAGGAAGTTCGCGGGCAATTCACGGCCAAACGCGCTCTGGAGATTTCCAGCGCGGGCGGCCACAACATTCTTATGATCGGTCCTCCCGGCTCCGGAAAAACCATGCTGGCCAAGCGCATCCCCGGTATTCTTCCTCCGCTCACGTTTGAAGAGGCGCTGGAGACTACCAAGATCCACAGCGTTGCCGGGGTGCTGGATGCAACCTCGGGGCTGGTCGGCGTAAGACCGTTTCGCGCTCCGCACCATACCATCTCTGACGCTGGTCTGATCGGCGGTGGAATCATTCCCCGTCCCGGCGAAGTTTCCCTGGCGCACAATGGTGTCCTCTTCCTGGACGAGCTTCCGGAGTTTCCCCGTAACGTGCTGGAGGTGATGCGACAGCCATTGGAAGATGGCAACGTGTGCATTGCCCGGGCCTCCATGTCACTTACCTTTCCGGCACGCTTCATGCTTGCCGCGGCCATGAACCCGTGTCCTTGTGGGTATCATGGATCGGCGCAGCGCGAGTGCCAGTGCTCGCCGCAGATGATTCAGCGTTACGTCTCCAAGATTTCCGGGCCGCTCATGGACCGCATAGACATTCACATTGATGTGCCCGCGGTGAATTACAAGGAACTCCGCAGCAGTGACAGCAAGATTGAAAGCTCAGCCCAGATTCGGGAGCGTGTTATCCGCGCACGCGATATCCAGCTCAATCGCTTTGCCGCCGCCGGAGAGCGTGGTTACTGCAACGCACAGATGGGCGCCCGTCAGATTCGCACTCATTGTGAGCTGGGCACTGACAGTGAGCGCATGCTGGAACGAGCCATGCAACAACAGGGACTGAGCGCACGCGCCCACGATCGCATATTGAAGGTCGCCAGGACGGTTGCCGATCTTGAAGCCAATCCGGAGATCGAGAGTAAGCACATCGCGGAAGCCATTCAATATCGGACATTGGATAGAACTTTCTGGTCGTAACGGCCCGTTTACCGCACCGAGCCGTTCTAAAATCTAAAGAGTGAGTTCAGAAATGGTGATGCCGTCCACGCATGTGGCTGCCATCCGACGGCTGCAACTGATTACCATTGTCTGGATGTGCGTGGAAGTCGGCGTCTCCATCTATGCCTCTGCTCGCGCTCACAGCATGGCTTTGCTGGCCTTTGGTGGGGACAGTGCGATCGAATTGCTTTCGGCTTGTGTTGTCTTATTGCGTTTCTCTGGAACTGAGCTTAGCGAGCGCCGCGCATCCAGGGTCGCTGCATGGCTTCTGCTTTTGCTGGCAGCTTTTATTGCAATCGGCTCGGCGGTTTCCCTGCTTCGCCCATCGCTGCGCCCTGAAACCAGCTATCTGGGCATGAGTCTTCTGCTGATCGCCACGTTGATCATGCCCTGGTTGGCTCGAGGGAAAAGGAAACTTGCGGCCCAGATTTCCAGCTCGCTCTTTAAGAGCGGATGCAACCCAGAGTGCTGTCTGCGCCTATCTTGCCTGGATCGCGCTTGCCGGTCTCGGGTTGAATGCTCTTTTCCATTTGCAATGGGCTGACCCGGCCGCTGCTCTCGCTCTTATACCTCTCGTCCTCTACGAGGCAAGAGAGGCGTGGCGAGGCCACGGGTGTGCATGCGGTTGATTGCATTTCGGGATCTCCCAGTTCAAGTAAAATGTTCAGGTTCTTATCGAAAGGAAGGAAATCAGATATGTCCGCTCCACAGCTCACCCCGGATCAAGCAAAATTTTTATTAGCTGTAGCACTCCCCACCATCAAGAAAGAGCAAGCCGTCACCAAACAGGTCATTGAAGCCATTCCGCTGGACAAAGGTGACTACCGCCCTGACAACATTGCCAAGAGCGCCCTGGATCTGGCATGGCACGTTGTCGCGGCGGAAAAGAGATTTCTTACCGGAATCGCTGCCGGTGAGTTTGATTTCACTCCCATGAACCGTCCAGAGACGGTCCGCAATTCGGCTGACATTGCCGCCTGGTATGACGAAGCGTTCAAAACAAATATTGCCAGGCTTGAGCAGATGAGCGGAGAGCAATTAGCCAGGCTGGTCGATTTCCGCGGCATGTTCCAGCTTCCTGCCGTGGCCTACCTGACGTTCTCGCAGAACCATTCCATTCACCATCGCGGACAACTCTCCACCTACCTTCGTCCCATGGGCGCCAAAGTTCCTGCGATCTATGGTGAAAGCTATGACACCAGCCTGGCCAAGACAACGGCAAAAGCCAGCTAGTAGTCCATTTTCATCTCAGAAGAGAAACCCATCTTGTTTAGGAGATGGGTTTTTCCTTTATGCAGAGTCCGGCTTGCGCTTTGGATTTGTTGCGCTTGGCTACCCAGCCGCTGCTAATTCGTAGAGATACTCCACAAAGCTCATCACCGCGCCATCCATTCCCTGGACCTTGGGATTGCTCGATTCAATCACGTAGTATTCGTTTGGAGCATGCGCGCCGCTGCCATGTCCAAGCCCGAAATGTCCGGCAGGCAAGTGGAGCGGATCGCCGGTGAAAACATAGCCGGGCCATGAACCGGCATTGCGCGGCAACATCACTGGATCAATCCCGCCGCGCTTCAACACTGTTTTCTGCGCGGTGATCAACGCGGCATTGGCCGGCGTGCTGGTGGGATCGTAGCCGCCGCTCATGTTTACCTCGATATCGCCATAGCCCTTCTTTGCCAGATGCGCTTTCAACGCCGCCAGCGCTTCATCGGCCTTCATATCGGGAACCAGGCGCATGTCAATTTTCGCCACCGCGCGATGCGGCAGCACGGTCTTTCCTCCGGGACCGGTGTAGCCGCCGACCAGGCCTTCAATATTCACTGTTGGTCTTGACATCAACAACTCCAGTGATTCTTCAAAGCTCACGTCATGCACCCAGTGTTCAACGCCCAGGCTTTTCTTGGCCGCAGCCTCGTCAATGCGTTTGGCCGCAGTGGCAATCATTGCCTTTTCCTCCGGCGATATGGGCCGTGCCTTGTCAGCAAAGCCCGGGATGGCCGGATCATTTCCATCCGCTGACACCAGCGTGTTCAGGGCCTGTACCAGATGCCATGCCGGGGAATCCAGACGTGCCTTGTTGCTGGAATGAACATCGGCGCGCGGCCCACGTCCCCATCTCTCGCCGCTCGATACCATTTCCAACTCAACCACGCCTTTTGCTCCCAGCGTGATCGTTACCTGGCCATCGGGCGCCTGCGTAGCGGAAGGCATAAAAATTCCGGCGCATTTCTTGAGCGCAGCCAAAGTCTCTGGACGCCGCACAATCTGCGGAAAATGCGGTGAGCCAATCTCTTCTTCGCCTTCCGCCACAAACACCAGGTTCACCGGCATTTTGCGCCCCGAATCTTTGATTGCGTGCAGAGCGGCCAGGAATGATGCTTCCGGACCTTTTTGATTCACTGCGCCACGACCCACCACGCACTTGCCAAATCCCGGCTTCTCGACCAGTCGCGCCTCAAACGGAGGCGATGACCATTCCGCCGGATCAACCTGCTTTACGTCATACATGAAGTACAGGCCAAAGGTCTTCGGCGCTCCTGCATCCAGTGTGGCGAAAATGCCGGGCTGCCCATCAGTGGCTACCTTGTTTACAAATTGAAACCCGGCGTCGCGGAGCATCTGCATCGTCAACTCGCAGCCTTCATTCATGCCGCGATTTTCAGCCGCGATGGAAGGCTGGCGGATCCATGTCTGTAACCGCTCCACGGCCTGCGTGTGGTTCTTCTCAATCTGCGCGCGAATGGGAGCAAGGTCGCTTGGACCGGATGCCTGTAAGTAGGCCGCTGAGCCATCATTGAAGGCGGTAAGGGTGCTTGCCCAGGGCCCACCGAGGAGCCGCCATCATGGCTGCTGCGGCGCCCGCGCTGGCGAGAAACTTGCGGCGATCGAATGTGTTATCCAGGTTTTTCTCGTGGTTTTCTTCCTTCGCGTTCTTTGGCATGTTTATCTCCTCATTCAATGCAGGCCGCGGCCCCGTTCCTTAAGCGGCAAATTATAACTCGCGCGTTGGATCATCACCGGGGATCAGAGGGGGCCTGTAGATGGGGCGCCCAAATTGCGGTTTGGGCCTTCTGACTGGCGAAGGGGAAATCCAGCTTCTCTGGAGTTATTAACCGGGCAGGTTACCATTGGACATTGCCCGCAGGTTTTTGGTGGCCCGGCGCATGACTTGCAGTAATATACGGTTCACTGGCCGGAAGTTCTATAGTTCCCATTAGCTTTAATCTCAAAAGCCTACTTCGAAGCCCCTATGCCTCAAGTTGCAGGAACTGAGCGTGGTCGCAGGAGTTCTCGTGTCCTGGTGTCGCTTGCCCTGGCGGTGTCTGGCCAGAAGAGTGATGGTTCGCATGTAAGCGGATCTGCTGAGACCATCCTTGTAAATCGTCATGGAGCCAGAATTCGCTCCACCGTGCCGCTGGAGCCGCGGATGGAAGTTCGCGTCGCCATGCTTGCGCCTTATAAATGGCGCGTCGGCCAGGTGGTGTGGGCTGATTCGCATGACAGCGAATATGGCATTGAGCTGCATCGTCCGGAAAATTTCTGGGGAATTTATTTTCCTCCGGAAGACTGGGAACTGGGTGTGCCCCCTGTAACGGTTTACGGCGGCGCTGAAAATCCAGGGAGCTTCACGGCCCCGAAGCGCGCAAAGCAAAGCACCTGAGACTTCGTCTGAAGCAAACCTGCAAGTGCCGGAAGGCGGTACCATTGCGATTCTGCGCGGTATTGCCAGCAATGGCATGCCTTTTCAGGAACGCGACCTCATCCTTCCCGTGGGGAGCCGTCAATGCCACCATGCTGATCGGCCCCATGGTGGAATTGGGCGCCAGGCTGAGCGTCATCTTCAGCAAGAATTGCACGGAAAGGGCCACCATTACGGCGGTGTCCCACAGCCGCGAATATGATCGCTGGCGTATATGGATGGAGTTCTCCCGCGTCACGCTTGCGGCAAAAATGGACAGCTAGTTTTCTCCTGCCCGGTTTCTCCATTCGATGCATGCTGGTCGAATGTTGCTGGGATTTTTTCCTTAACAGCGCGCACTCCGCATATACTCTTGCGTTCGCATTTTCTTTATATCTTTCGAAAGATAACCAATCATCGAGCAAAAGAAACAAAGGAGTTTCTCCAGATGAAGCGGTTTCTCGCTCCCATTCTGTTCGCACTCGCAAGTCTGACCCTGGTTGCGCAGACCGCGCCCAAACCCGCCCTCAAGCCGGTGTACGTACACGCCGGGCACCTCTTTGACGCCACTTCAGACAGCGTTCGCGAAAATGTTGTGATCACGATTCTGGGGGACCGCATTCAAAGTATTGGGCCCGCGGGATCAGTCAGCATCCCCGCCGGCGCCACAGTGATTGATCTTTCTCACGCCACCGTTCTTCCCGGACTCATCGATTGCCATACGCATCTGGGCGCGCGCGCCGATCGATACGAGGAAATCTATCGCTTCAAAGACACGCCGTTTCAATCCGCTTTTGCCGCCGTGGTCAATGCCCGCAAGACTCTGGAGGCCGGTTTTACTTCCGTGCGTGATGTTGGCTCTGAGCCATTTCTTGCCGTGGACCTGCGCAATTCGATCAATGAAGGTTTTATTCCCGGCCCGCGCATCGTTGCCAGCGGCCCTGGCATTTCGATCACTGGTGGTCACGGCGATTTGAACAACTACTCGCCGCAGACGCGCGTCAGCATGTTTCCCGAGGAGCGCGATTTCGCCATTGCGGACGGCGTTGACCAGATCCGGCACGTGGTCCGCGCACAGGTAAAGTATGGCGTGGACGTAATCAAGATCATGGCTACAGGCGGAGTTCTGTCCAAGGGCGATAGTCCGGGCGCTCCGCAGTTCACTTTCGAAGAACTCAAAGCCGCCGCCGATGAAGCCCACATGGCGGGGCGGAAGATTGCCGCGCATGCGCACGGCACCCAGGGCATCAAGAACGCCATCCTCGCCGGCATTGACTCCATTGAGCACGCCAGCCTCATTGATGAGGAAGGCATTCGTCTGGCCAAGGAGCGCGGGACTTATCTTGACATGGACATCTACAACGACGATTACATCCTCGGGAAGGCCATCGAGTTTGGATTGCCGAAGGAGAACGTTGAGAAAGAGAAGATGATCGGCCGCCTGCAAAGAGAAAATTTTGAGCACGCCGTAAAAGCCGGCGCCAAAATGGCTTTTGGAACAGACGCAGGAGTCTATCCCCATGGCGACAACGCCAAACAATTTTTTTACATGGTGAAGTTCGGCATGACGCCTGCCCAGGCCATCCGCGCGGCCACCAGTAGCGCTGCTGACCTGATTGGCCGGGCCAAGGATGTGGGCACGGTGGAAGCCGGGAAATATGCTGACCTGATCGCCGTCACCTCTGATCCTCTGAAGGATGTGCGTGCGCTGGAAAACGTGGGCTTCGTGATGAAAGGCGGAGTCGTGGTGAAGGATACAATGCCCGGCAAGGCGTCCCGTTAATCTCGGGCAACTGCTCCTTATTGACTACAATCGTGTAGTCAGGAGGCCGCATGCGAGCGTTTATTTTTCTCATCATTCTTTTTTTCTCAACCAGTTTGTTGCTCGGTCAGGTCAATCAGGAAAAGGTTTCGCCTGAGAAAGCTGCAACTGAGAAGACACAGGCTGACAGCCGTAACTCATCCTCCCTGAGCGCAGACGAAACGGCCGCGCTGCGTGAAGATATTGCCCGCATGCGGGCGATCCTGGGCCAGATGGAAACCAATCTGGCCTTTGTTGACACCACACAATCACCGCTTAAACACCAGTTTCAGTTGGAAATCGATATGTGGAATACGGTAATCACCGATATGGAGCGCCGCCTCAAACCGCGGACGAAATAGTTGCAGTAAAGACCGTGTAAAGGCTGCAAAATCCACCTTTTGTCAGGGGTACAATGTCCCCAACAACGTCATCCCTTGGTTCTCAAGTGCCGGGAACCAGGGTGTATGGAGAAGGGGACTGCTCGCCCACAATTTGACATGACCCAACCGGGATCTGGTCCGGACCAGAGACGATGGAGCCGTCATAAGATTGACGTGCGCCTGAAAGCTACCTTCCAGCAGGATGGCAAAGTCATTACCACTTTTGGACGTGCCAACGCGCTGGGCGAGGGTGGAATGGGCGCGTATATCCCTTGTTCGCTCGCGATTGGAACAAGCCTCCTGCTTGAGCTTACTTTTCCTTATTCTTCCGCCGAAGTGAAGCTCAGTGCGGTGGTCAGGAACTGTGAAGGTTTCCGCTACGGACTGGAGTTTTTTGACCTACGGGATGAACTGCGCAGCATCATCGAAGCCAACTGCAAGGCTTCGCCCCTGTTAGAGTCATGAATAACGAAAGGCCTGTATCAGCACTGTGATGGTTTCGATTCAAACATTGCATCCAGAGACTCAGGCGGGTACACTGCTGCTCACAATATTGACCCGCACCAGGGTGCTGCATTCAGAACTTTCTTCCGCAGGGCATAAGAAAATCGCAAGCGCCTTTGTGTAAACTTTTGGAGTTCTCCCCCATGTGCAAGCAATTTTGGGCCGCCGTTTTGGTGGCCGTGTTTTTATCGTTACCACTCGCCGCCCAATCAGTTACCACCGCTCAATCGGCTGCCAATGCTCAATCAGTTGCCACAGCAAGAAGCACGCATCCCAAGGTGCGAACGGTCACCGCGTTTGTCCATCTTGACCGGAAAAACTATCGCGAACAGGTCAATCTTGCCTTGCGTGCCCTGCACATCATCAAAGAAGAACTCGCGGGCGCAGGCTATGAAGTGGAAACCATCCGCATCAGCAGCCAGCCTTTCACCGAGATTGCACGCGGTTTGTCTCCCACGCAAACACTGAATTTTTTCCGCGACTATGACAAGCTGGCGCAGCAGGAAGGCTTCACGCCGGACATTGGTCCAGCCATGCTGCACGATTCGGACGATCCTACTCAGGCGGAGTTGCTGGCCCAGATCATTGCCGGCCACCCAGACCATCAATGGCTTCGTGGTTGTGGGTGACAGCGCCGGAATCCACTGGAACGGCATTCATGCTGCCGCTCGCGTAATTAAATATCTTGAAGATCATACAGACCGTGGAGAAGGGAATTTTCGTTTCGCCGCAGGTTCATTCGCGCCCAGCAACGCTCCATTTTTTCCCGTCTCTTACGCGCAGAGCCCGGTCCGCGGCTTCGCCATCGGACTTGAATCAGCCGGCATCGTAAACCAGGTATTTGCTTCCGCCGGAGGAGACCTGGTGGCCGCAGGTGAGCAGCTTACGGCCACTCTGGGCGCCGAAGCCACACATATTGAGAAGCTTGCGCGGCAATTCGAAAAGCAGACGGGCTTTACTTATTTCGGCATTGATCTCACGCCTGTTCCGTTGAAAGAAGTCTCCATCGGCGCCGCCATGGAATCGCTTCTTGGTGGGCCCATTGGCTCACCCGGGACCTTGAGCGTGACTTACACCATTACGTCCGCTTTGAAACGTATTCCCGTGCTTCAAACCGGTTACAGCGGCCTCATGCTTCCTGTTCTGGAAGATTCAGCGCTGGCCCGGCGATGGGAGGCGGGCCGAATCAATCGTGACGCGCTGCTTTCCTATTCGGCTGTGTGCAGCGCCGGCCTGGATGCCATTCCGCTCCCGGGCGACGTATCATCGCAGGAACTGGAAAACATCATCGCCGATGTGGCCAGTCTCTCAGTGAAGTGGCACAAGCCGCTATCAGCCAGGCTGCTGCCGGCGCCGGGGAAGAAAGTTGGTGATATGACGGACTTCACCAGCCAGTATCTGGAAAACATCAGAATTCGGTAAACCAGTGAGCGGCGCACGGTAGTCTTTTTGACCCACTCATTGATCGTGAAATCCCGGGATGTAATGCGCGAAGCTCTCTTTTATTCCGACAAACTGATTTTTAACAAACTGAGTTCCAACAAACTGATCAGGTGTAAAATCAGCATGTCGTCATGACTTCAACAAACATAGCGATTGCCCTTGTGGTCGTGGTTGTTGGTTTATCGATTCGTCTGCTGCTGCTGGGAACGTCCGCTGCGCGGCTGGGATTTCTTCCTGAGAAATGGCAGCGCTGGTTTCTGGGAAGCTCTTCCAATCGCGGAAGCCGCTAGAACATCTCAATGGCGCTACAGATGAAAACGCAATGCGAAAAGTGTCAGCAGACACTCGCGCCTGCCGGAGTTGCCTTTATCTGCACTTTCGAATGCACATTTTGTGCAGAGTGCGCTAGTGCCATGAATAGCGTCTGTCCCAATTGCGGTGGGGAACTGGTCCGGCGGCCGCGCAAGAAAAGCTAAAAATTCGCATTCATTCGCGCTGATCCGCCGCAAGTCTCACCACTTCATTCGCTCGCGTAGTCCCGTAATATGCGCCAGATGATGGTTGCCATGCCAACTGTAAAGCGCCAGCATCCGGTCCAGGTTCTGCACGCCTGACTCGGGATGGTTCAACTTGCGTTGAAAGTCATCCGGGCGCATGCTCCGCAGCAGGTTGACCCAGCGAATGTGAAGGGCCTCCAGCAGGTTGAGTGAGACTTCAATCGAGGTTACTTCTGTATCTTTCAATCGGGCCCACGCCGCCTCTTCATAAGGCTTGATGGTTGGAATATTTTCGGTCATGGCCAGTTTGAACCGTACGTACGCATTCATGTGGCTATCGGGAACATGGTGCGCTACCTGCCGAACCGTCCATCCGCCCTCGCGGTAGGGTGTATCGAGTTGCTGCGGGTTCAAGCCGGCCAGGGCCTGCCGCATTCTGGCGGGAAGGGAGGCAATTTGCTCCAGATGATGGCTCCTGGTTTCCGGCGTGGGTGCGGGATCTGGGGAAAACGTGCCAATGGGATAACGTGGATCGTTCATATTGCCTCTAAAAATGAAGTTGGAAGGGCTGCCCACTAAACTTTGACATCATGGTATTTACCTGAAGATAGTAAAGGACTTACATCCTGCGAAGCCATGAAAAAAATCTTGACGGCATTGACATTTGCCTTTACCGTAGAGCATTCCAGTGAGGGTCGCCGCGAATCCTGAGTCGTAATTCCGGGCACCAGCCGCTTCAAAAAAAGTTTAAGTTTTTTGCAACGTAGGCGCGGTATCTTGCGTCTATATATCGCATAAGGGTCTCTGGTTATCCCCATTACATATGGTGTTGCGCCGTTCGTTGGGCCTCGTGTGATTTTTTGCAAGACGAGCTCTGCATGTAGTACTTGTTCTACTAAGTTGTTGATTTTATAGGTAATTATCGAACTGATAAGGAGAAAATAATGCGTTCAAACCTCATCCATGACGCGCTCACGACCGTGCAAAATCGCTATCTTTTGTGTCAATTGGTCTCCAAGGCGACGCGGAAATTCCACAAGCCCAATACCAGAATTCAAGAGACCATGAATGACGTTTTTGCGCGTGTGGGTGATGCCGACCAGACTGACACGGTAATCACCGTGTCCAGCAACGCAAAAGTTGCGGAACCGCAGCGTCGCGCTGCATAATACTCTTTCCTGAAAATCCCGCCGGACCTGGCCGTCTGGCGGGTCTCAGGGTTAGCCTGAGGCTGTAAATCTCGCCTGCTGAAACCCAGCGTTCACAAATCCTTCCTGAATCAGTTCAAGAAAATCCCGTAGGTGACAAATGACAATTGCGGAACTCAAAGAAAAAAACATCACCGAGCTTACCAAGATCGCGCGCACACTTGACCTTCCCGGCGCCAGCGGTCTGCGCAAGCAGGACCTCATCTTCAAAATCCTGCAGGCTCAGAGTGAAAAAGAAGGCCATATTTTTGCCGAAGGCGTTTTGGAAATCCTGCCTGATGGCTATGGTTTCCTTCGCTCGCCCGACTATAACTATCTTCCCGGCCCAGACGACATCTACGTCTCGCCTTCTCAGATCCGCAAATTCGACCTTAAAACCGGTGACACCATCAGCGGCCAGGTTCGTCCGCCACATGAAGGCGAAAAATATTTTGCGCTGGTCAAGATCGAAGCTGTCAATTTTGAGTCGCCTGAAGAAGCGCGCAACAAGATCCTGTTTGATAACCTCACGCCTCTTTACCCCCAGGAGCGTTTGAAGCTTGAAACTGTGCGTGAAAACGTGAGCGCCCGTGTCATGGACCTGCTCACTCCGGTGGGTAAGGGCCAGCGCGGACTGATCGTGGCTCCGCCCCGCACCGGCAAGACCATGCTGTTACAGAACGTGGCCAACTCCATCACCACCAATCATCCGGAAGTCGTGCTGATCGTTCTTCTGATTGATGAGCGTCCGGAAGAAGTCACGGACATGCAGCGCTCGGTAAAGGGTGAGGTCATCTCCTCGACCTTTGACGAGCCGGCAGCCCGCCACGTTCAGGTGGCTGAGATGGTCATTGAAAAAGCCAAGCGTCTGGTCGAACACAAACGCGACGTGGTCATCCTGCTCGATTCGATCACCCGATTGGCTCGTGCTTACAACACCATTGTTCCGCCATCCGGCAAAGTGCTCTCCGGCGGCGTTGATTCCAACGCGCTCCAGCGGCCCAAGCGTTTCTTTGGCGCCGCGCGCAACATTGAAGAAGGCGGCTCACTCACCATCATCGCCACGGCGCTGGTGGAAACCGGCTCGCGCATGGATGACGTGATCTTTGAAGAATTCAAAGGTACCGGCAACATGGAAATCATTCTTGATCGCAAACTGGTTGATAAGCGCGTGTTCCCGGCCATTGACATCCAGCGTTCCGGCACGAGAAAAGAAGAGCTGCTCATTCCCAAGGAAGATCTGGCTCGCATCTGGGTGCTTGCGCAAGGTCCTGAACCCGCTCTCACCGGTGGAAGCCATGGAATTGCTGATCGACAAGCTGGGCAAGACCCGTTCCAACGCCGAGTTCCTGTCCAACATGAGCTCAATCTAGAAAATAGACGATCTTTCACTTTGCTTCTGGCCGCGATCGGCAAGCGCTTCGGACATCATGGTTCGAGGCTCGAGCTAAGGATCGCGGCCTTACTTTTTTCACGGCGACGGAAGGCTGCAACCCCTCACCATTCCCCGTCATTTGGCCACTGGCCCTTTGCTCACCCGAAGGAACCATCCCAGATATTCCTGTCCAGTGGGTATTTGCTTTATTTTGCTGAATTGACAAGGGTTGGTGTACTCACGGACGATTGGCGGGAACACCTTAGGGCACTCCGCCGTACCTCCTGCGAACCTGTGAAGTTGTGGTACTCTGTAGCACATTAACAGGACAACTTCCCCGTCAATCGGCACTACGTGGCGCAAAATAGAAAATCCGCCTTCCAGATTTCCTACGTAACCATTACCTATCGCAGCGTGCTGATGGGCATTCTGGGCGTATTTGGGCTTGCGCTTGCCGTAATGTACTTCGCATTTCCTGATACCACGAATCGCGCCGTGTCCCTTGGCGAGGCCGGTTTGGAAAAGCTGCTGATCAAAATGGGGATCGGGTCCGGCAGCGTGGGAGCCACAACCCTTGATCCCGGTCCACAACAAGCCCACTTCACCAACATTGATGGCGCGGTCCGCGTCAGAAAAGCCAGCAGCAACGTCTGGGTGAATGCCGATTACAACGTAACGCTGGAGCACAATGATGCAGTGCAGACCACCAGTGAAGGCATTGCGAAAGTGGTGTTTACTGATGGAACCAGTTACACCATCAAACCGGATTCGCTGATCGTGATCCAGGAGAACTCAGTCACCGCCACGTCAGATACGCGGGTGGCCGTGAAGTTGACCACCGGCAAAGTCGAATTGGCCACACCCAGCGGACTGAGTCGCGGATCTAAGTCCTCGGTTACAGTCGGCGATGCTGTTGCAAACCTCGCGCCGGATACATCAGCCCAGGCATCCCATGATGGCAACACGGACCAGCAGTCACTCCTGGTCAGGAAGGGTAGTGCTGAGGTGATACGAGGCAACCAGAGTGAACGCATCACTGACAATGAAAAGCTCAGCTTCACCACGGACTCCCAGTTGATGGCCAAGACCAAGGAGATTGCGCCACCCCAATTGGTGGACCCGCGAGATAAAGATACCTGGAGGCTTGACCCCAAGGGCAAAGGCGTAACCTTTGCATGGGCGGCGGAAACAGGTGTTCACGGTTACCACATCAAAATCTCCCATAATCAGTTCCTGAAGACGCCTGTGGTGGATGAGCGCAACTGGCCGCACACAGAGTTCGTGAAGAACCTGGAGCCGGGCGACTACTACTGGGCGGTGCAGTCGATTGGGGAAAATGGGACGGAATCAGTGGCCAGTCCCATCAACTTTGTACGCGTGGTGCAGAAGGGCGATACCGGGGCCACGATTGTGCTTGAGGTTGATAACCTGATGCAGCATGGCCACGTGTTCGAGATTCGCGGGCATACGGAATCAGGCGCGCGAGTGATGGTGAACGGCCAGGAGGCCGTGGTTGGTCCTGAAGGCAAGTTCAGCCACTTTACCAATCCTCTGCCGCCGGGCGAGAACTTGATTACTATTACGGCACAGAACACTAAAGGCGGGTACAACACCGTGTCTAGGCCGGTGAATATCCAGTAAAATCCTTATTGCCACGGTTTCAGTTTTATTTGAAAGTAGTATGTTCCCACACAAGGCCTTGATGTAAGCAAAGATCGGTTTTTCTGCGAGAGATGATTGCGCCCATCGTCAGCAGGCCCACCTCGGTGGCGAAAAATATTCGGTAAAGATCAAGAAGAAAGAAGCTGGTATGTCGTCTAACGGTTTTAAATCGGAAAATTCGCGCATTCATAATTTGCGCTCGCTGTTCAGCATGTTCTCCAGCGACCTTGCCATTGACCTGGGAACGGCCAACACACTGGTATATGCGAAGGGCAAAGGGATTGTGGTGAACGAGCCCTCCATCGTGGCCATCAACAAGAACACCGGTGAAGTGGAAGCCGTGGGCAAGGAAGCCAAGGAGATGCTGGGACGCACTCCGGGCAACATTGTGGCCATTAAGCCGATGAAGGATGGTGTGATCGCCGACTTCAAAGTCACGGAAAAGATGTTGAACTATTTCATCCAGAAGGCGCACAACCGCAAGATGCTGGTGCATCCGCGCATTGTCATCGGCGTGCCTTCTGAGATCACGCAGGTGGAAAAGCGCGCCGTCATGGACTCCGCCTATAGGGCCAAAGCCAGTGAAGTCCACCTGGTGGAGCAGGCCATGGTCGCCGCGATCGGCGCGGGTCTGCCGATCACCGAGCCCAGCGGCAATATGGTGGTTGATATCGGCGGCGGCACTACGGACATCGCCGTGATTTCGCTGAGCGGCATCGTTTATTCGCGGTCAGTGCGCATGGCGGGTAATCAGATGGATGAATCCATCATGAATTACCTCAAGCGAAAATATAATCTGCTCATCGGCGAGCGCACCGCGGAAACCATCAAGATAGAAATTGGCTCGGCTTATCCGCTGGACAAGCCGCTTACCATGGAAATCAAAGGCCGCAACCTGATTGAAGGCGTGCCCAAGACCATCACCATTGATGACAGCGAAATTCGTGAAGCGCTTTCCGAGTGCATCAGCACCATCATGAACGCGATTCGCGTTGCCCTGGAACGTACGCCTCCCGAGTTGAGCGCTGACATCAGTGACCGCGGCATTGTTCTCACCGGCGGTGGCGCGCTGCTGAAGAACCTGGACAAACGCATTCGTGAAGAAACCGGCCTTCCGGTTTCCATTGCTGACGATCCGCTGGCCAGCGTGGTACTGGGCACCGGCAAAATGCTCAGCGACTTCAAGCTGTTGCGGAAGATTTCAATCGACTAGAGCAGGACGGGCGGATTTGGTAGGTCCGCCCGGCCGTCTTTTACAGTCGCGAAAACACAGGCAACGACCCTCCTCTATAAAGCAGCATGGAAAATTTCTTCATCCGGTATAAAAATCCGCTCGTCCTGATGGCCGTCCTGTTCATTCAAGTGGTTGCCCTGGCCACGCAGGTCAAGCGTGAAGGGCCGCACGGCCCCGCCAATTCAGGAGGCACGCGACTGATCCGGGTATGGACCATCACGGCCATCACACCATTTGAGCGTGCATTTGTGGGTACCGGGCATTTCTTCCGTCGCAACTGGGCTAACTACATTGATCTTCACAATGCGCGCAACGAGAACCGCGAACTTCAGGAAGAGATTGCCCGTCTAAAGCTGGAGCAGATCCGTTACAAGCAGGACGCCGAGCAGGCGCAGCGACTTCAGGCCCTGCTGGGCTTTAAGCAGAACTACATTGGCCAGATCAAGGCGGCGCAGGTGATTGGCACCAGCGGGATGGAGCAATCGCGGACAATCTCCATCGATAAAGGCTCACGTGACGGCGTGAAAGTTGACATGGCCGTAATCACGCCGGACGGAATTGTGGGCAAGATAAAAGATGTGGGTCCGTTGAGCTCTCAGGTACTTCTGGTTAATGATCGCGAAAGCGGCGCCGGAGTGATTCTGCAGGGTTCGCGTCTGCAAGGCATTCTTCGCGGAACACCTCAGGGTGAACTTCGCGTTTCTGATGTCATGTCTGACGAAAACATCCAGGTGGGTGAACAGGTAATCACCAGTGGTGGCGATCGCATTTATCCCAAAGGTGTTCCCGTGGGCACGGTGACCAGCGTGACTCCGGACCATGACAATGATCCTTTTCTCGCCATCAAAATCAAGCCGGCAGCCGATCTGGCCAGGCTCGAAGAAGTACTGATTGTCACTAAAGGCGCGGATGATCTGCCGAGCAGTCTTGCCGCATCAACGAACCAGATGCGTGCGGCGGACCTTCTTGCCCAGCGTCTTCCCAGCGTAAACAAGCCGGATGCGACATCTAAAGATACGCCGGCAAAAGCGGGCTCTGTCGCCGAACCCGGCATCCGCAAAACCATCGTCTGAAAAAGCGGATTCTGCCAAACCGGCCTCTACAAAACCAGCGGCAAGTCCTACGCCGGGTACGGCAGTCCCGCTTAGCGGCAAACCATCTGCAACGCCGGATACCGGCGCTGCGGCGGCAACGGCAAGCCCGTCACCAAAGCCAGCCGCCAAAAAGCCGGCAGCTACAACGCCGGCCAGCGCGAACCAGGCCACGAATAATTCAACCAGCGCGACGGCACCCAGACTGCCTGCAAGCGCTACGAATGCGGCGGGTGCGCCTGCCGCTTCGCCCAGTCCAACGCCGAAACCCAAGCCGCAGGTTAAGAAGCCAAAACCGCAAGCCACGCCGGCTCCTGCCAGCACAGACCAGCCGGAAAGCAAACCTCCGGATAGCCCAGGCGCCAGATAGCCAGAACTCAGCGCCTGCAGGGGAGAAACCGCCCCGATGAGCTACGCGTCAGTTTCGCTTACATCCCGCGAGGAAATCGAAGTCCACCGCTTTGGATGGATGGCATCGCTATTCATTCCGGCAGCGGCCATCTTCATCCAGGTTTACGTCAGCAAAGCGTTTCCATTTATCAAGGTTTTTGATCTGCCGCTGCTGGTCACAATTTTCTTCTCCGTGGCCCGGCGCCGTCCCATTCCCGGCATCTTCACGGGCGCTTTGATCGGCACGATTCAGGACGCCATAGCGGAAGTCCCGATCGGGTTGAACGGGATTGCCAAGACCATTATTGGTTTTCTGGCATCGTCCCTGGGCGTAAAGCTGGACGTGGACAATCCCGGCTCGCGGTTCCTGATGACCTTTGTTTTTTTCCTGGTCCATCGCGTTGTCTATGTGGTGATATCGCTGGCCTTACTGGGAGCCAATGAGCCTTTCTGGTGGACGCATACCCTGGTTGCGGCCCTGGCCAATGGGCTGCTGGCGGTGGTGCTTTTTGCCCTGCTTGATCGCCTGAAGCAGCGCCCTTAATCAGGACCACGGCTGATTACTGGTGGCAAGCTCCGGTATGGGCCATGTGGGATGGAACTAAGCCCTTCAGTAACCAGCATCGGGTCTAAGACCTACTCTGCTTTTCTGCGAAATCATGTACTCTAATTGCAGGGCCCCTTCAGCCAAATTTCAAAAATAGCTCTGTTGCAGGCGACAGATCGAAACAGGTATGTCCGGTCGCGAAGAAAAAATCCCGCCGCTTAAACTCACGGTAGTGCAGTACGTCATCCTTGTCGTTTTTCTTGTGCTTTCGTACGGTCTGTGGACCTTGCAGGTGCGCAAGAGTGACGAGTATCTTTCGCGCGCGGAACAGAACCGTATTCGCCGCGTTCCCATTCTGCGCCCCGCGGTAAATTGCTGGACCGCGACGGGCAAATCATCGTTGATAACTATCCGTCATTCTCCGCTTTGCTCCTGCGCGACCAGTTGCGTGACCTGAATGCTGACGCTTTGAAGATTGGCGACGGCCTGCATATTCCGCCGGAGGAGATTCGCGACAAGGTCCGTCGCTATCAGCTTGCGCACAAGCCGGCATTTGAACCCATCATCATCAAAGATGACATCACGCCAGACGAGCGCGCCTTCATTGAAGCGCATCGCGATGAATTTCCCGAGCTCGAAACGCTCATGGTCCATCGCCGTCTGTATCCGGAAAACGGATTCATGGCGCACCTGATTGGCTACGTGGGCGAAGTCAGTGAAGACATGCTGAACTCGCCGAGGTTCGAGCTTTACCAGAAGGGTGACATCGTGGGCCAATCCGGCGTTGAGCTTCTTTATAACGATTATCTGATGGGCAAGGATGGGTCGCGTCGCGTGCTGGTTGACAGCAAGGGCAAGGAAGTTGGCCGTCCTAAAGATGCGAATATCCCCGCTGTTCCCTGGACACAAACTCAAGCTGACGATTGATATTGACGTTCAGAAAGCAGCCGAGCAGGCGATGGAAGGCAAGAACGGCGCCATTGTTGCCATGGATCCGCGCAATGGCGAGATTCTCGCCATGGTCAGCCGTCCCACGTTCAATCCGAATGATTTCGCCGTGCGCATCTCGCGCGATGAATGGACGCAAGCTGATCAATGATCCAGATCATCCGCTACTGAACAAAGCGATTCAGGCGCAGGTGGCGCCAGGGTCAGTCTTCAAGATCATCATGGCCGTCGCAGGATTGCAGGAAGGCGTGGCGCAGAATCTGAAAGTGAACTGCCAGGGCGGAGGAATTTTTTGCGGCACGCTATTCAAGCTTGCTGGGTGAAAGAAGAGCACCGCGTTCACGGTGAGCGTGGATCGTTTCCAAGGGCATCTATCAATCTTGTGACGTCTTCTTTTATACGCTGGCGGAAAGGCTGGGCATTGAGCAAGATTGCCAAGTGGGCCACCGCCATGGGCATCGGCAAAAAGACCGGGATTGATCTTCCAAATGAAGTAAGCGGTGTGATGCCGTCTGAAGAGTGGAAGATGAAAACCTTCCGCCAGAAATGGTATGCCGGTGAAGTCGTCTCCGTGGGCATTGGCCAGGGCGCGGTAGCGGTGAGTCCCATCCAAATGGCGCGGGCCATCGGCGGCATCGCCATGGGCGGAACGTTCTATCGCCCCCACATCGTTAATACTGACGAATTGCCCGACGAGTTCAAGAAGGTTGCCCAGTCAGACGTTCCTGACGTGGTCCATGTACCCATTGATCCGAAGAGTTGGATCACCATCACTGACGCGATGGCCAATGTGATCAGTCCGCTGGGTACAGCCAATGCATCGCGACTGCAAGGCGTGGATTTTGCTGGTAAAACCGGCAGCACGCAAAAAGTGAGCCATCACTATCTGGAGACGCACGGCATGAAGGCCAGCGCCCTGAAAGGCGATTTCAGAGGCAACGGCTGGTTTGCAGGCGTTACACCGCGCCGCAATCCTGAAGTTGTTGTGGTTGTCTATTTTGAAGGTGGAGAACACGGGCCTTTAGCCGCGCGCATTGCTTCCCAGGTTATCAAGGCGTTTGTGGATAAACAACGGCGCGTTCGCAACAATCCTCTTCTTTTCAGCGACAAAGTTGATCCGGGTTCGGTGCCGATTGCCGGCGTCTGGAATTTTCCGGAGCTCGGTGGAGAGCATCCTGATCCGGCCGAAGCAGAGGACCATCTTCAGGGAGGAAACTTCCTGGTAAAGATACCTGCGCCGAAGCCTTTGCGCCCGGCAATGCAAACATCTGTCGTGGTTGGAACGGCGGGTGAAAACTAATGCGGCGGATCGTCAAATTCGGTGACTTTGACTGGCTCCTGCTGGCCTTTGTGCTGCTGATTTGCTCTCTCGGTGTGCTGGAAATTTACAGCAGCACCTATGGAACAAAGTTCGCCGCCACCACGGGCACGCCGCTCTACATCAAGCAGGTTTACTGGATACTGGGCGGATTGGTCCTGATGTTCCTGATGAGTTTTGTCAACTACCAGTTGCTGCTGGAAAATTCCCACTGGCTTTATGTGGCGTCACTTCTATCCCTGGTGGTGGTTGCGGTATTTGGCAAGAAATACCTTGGCGCGCGGCGGTGGATTCAGCTTCCGGGCGGCCAGCATTTCCAACCCTCGGAATGGGTGAAGCTGGTATTGATTCTCGCCATGGCCAAGTACTTCAGCGAGGAGAACGATCAGGAAGCATCCCTGGGGGATGTAGTTAAAGGTGGACTGATCGTCATTGTTCCCATGCTGCTGGTATTGAAGCAGCCCGACATGGGCACGGCTCTTACCTATGTTCCCGTTGCCATGATGGGATTGTTCCTGGGAGGTATTCAGTTCCGCCATGCCGCGGTGATACTTCTGGTGGCCGGCGTGTTAGCTCCTGGAGTCTGGCATTACGGACTCAAGCCTTACCAGAAAGCCCGTTTGACCAACTTTCTGCATCCTGAAGCCGACTCCCAGAAGTCAGGGTATCAACTTGAGCAATCCAAGATTGCCGTGGGTCATGGTGGCATCTGGGGCCGCGGAATCCGCGGCGGATCGCAGACCCAGGGCGCTTTTCTGCCCGAACCACACACTGATTTCATCTTTGCTGCATGGTCAGAGGAGCACGGCTTTGTGGGAGCAGTTGCGTTACTGCTGCTATACTTTATACTGTTGATGCGTTTGATCCACAACGCCCAGACGGCGCCTGATCGCGCCGGAGGGTTCGTGGTGATGGGTGTGGTGGCAGTATTGCTGTTCCATATCCTGGTAAACGCGGGAATGGTGGTTGGGTATATGCCCGTCACCGGGATTCCGTTGCCCCTGATGAGCTATGGTGGTTCATCACTCTTGTTTATGTTTCTGGCGCTGGGGATTGTCATGAATATTCGGATGCGCCGGTTTGTGAACTGATCTGTAACGGTTTCCAGAGCAGCGCCCTGGGGCGCTTTGAGAATAAGATTCAACGTCAGCCTTCACGTGGAACGAAGGCACCGGCCCACGAAGCGAGCCGGAGAGTAGAGTCAGAGAGCATGACCCGGGCAGGGAACGGCCCCGCGATTAACGCAGTGTGGCCACTACCCCGGAAATGTATAGGTGCCAAGATTTTTCAAACAAGTCATACGCAGTCTGCAAGGGCCCATACCAGGGGTTCAACCCTCTGGGGCATTCACGCATCGCTGCTTAAAAACAAGATTGAATCCGCGCACTTACCTATGAGAGCAGGCGTAGCCACGGTTACGTCTGTTTCATTGTGTCTCTGAAACAGTCTCCACTTAGAACGCTTCTCCCGGGCCGGGTATTACCGGAGAGAAATCGATGTCGAAAGAACTATTTGTCTCTTCCACACCCCATGAAACAAAAGTGGCGGTGGTGGAAGAAGACCAGCTAACAGAAATCTATTACGAGCGTGAGAATGAATACACGCTCGCCGGCTCCATCTATAAAGGTCGTGTCACACGCGTGCTGCCGGGCATGCAATCCGCTTTCGTAAACATTGGCCTGGAACGCGATGCGTTCCTTTATGTCTCTGACTTCCTTCTGGAAGAAGAAGACGACACAGACGGGCTGGAACAGGTCGTCTCGCGCAGCCGGCCGGTTATCACCGAGCCTCATGGTCGTGGCGAAGACCGCGGCCCACTGGATGCCCAGGAAATTTTTCCCGCCGCGGCCCAGATGGACGAAGAAGAATCCGACGAAGAGCCGTCAGTGCGAGGCCCATGGCGAGCCCGCGGGCGAAGAAGATCAGAAAGGCGAGGGCGCGCGCAAATGGCGCGGGCGCAGACGTCGCCGCGGCCGTGGCGGCCGCTATGACCGTGACGAACAGCGTCCAACCGCCGCTCCCCAGCAGGAGAGCACGCCAGAAAACCGGCCGGAACCCCGTCCGGAACCCGTCCATGAAGTCCGTCACGAATCGCACTCGGAAGCACGGAATGAGCATCGTCATGAGACACGTCATGACCACGTCATGACACGCGCCATGATCGTCATGAGCGTGAGCCGCGTCGCGAAAGCCGATACGGTAGTCGCAATGAGCAGGAACCCGAGTTGGAGCCGATCGTGCTTCCCGGCGAATCAATTTCCAAGTATCAGCCGCCTTCAGCACAAACGGCGACCGAGTCACGGCACAGCGCTCCGGTAAGGACGTCACGGCCGTCAACCGAATATTCCATCGACCCTTCGCAGTTCACACCAGGCTCGGTGACATTGCCCGGCGAGTCCCTGGCCAAGTACAAGGGCGATGGTCCGCAGAGATCGTCCAGGGCTGTAGCTGGCCATGAGACGAACGCGCCGACGTCATGAGCGCGAACACGGGTTGCGTCAAGATTCGCGGGTCCGCCGGTCCCGTACCCGATCAGGCGGAAGCCAGCTCGCATCGCCAGGAAAGTGTCGCAGTCGCGTTGCCGCACGCTGAAGCTTCACACGATGAAGAAACCAGCAATCTGGAAGGTGACCGTCAGGCAAAGCACGAAGCAGAACGCTTCGCGCCCATGAAGGTCACTCCGGTTTTTACGGCGAAGATGCGGAAGGCGAGGAATTCCAGGAAGTCGAACTGGAAGAGGCACCGCAAACTCCGCAACAGCATCATGCAGCCGTGCGTCATTCGTCTGAGCGTGATTCGGCCGAGACGCAGCCCGCTCAGAGCCACGAGCACGAAGCCCACGCGAGGCGATCACATGCGGACGCTGAACATGACAGGGCCGAACATGTTGCGAGTGTGGCGAATGCCTCACCTGCCACTACGTCTGAAGATGCGCCACAGCTTGACTCCGCAACCGCGACTGCTCCGGTTTCCGTTCCTGCAGAGAACGAGACCTCAGCGACCGAGCAGCCCTGGAAAGCGACAGGACGGGGCGTGGTGGAAGAAGAAGTCATCGAGGAAGAAGAAAGCGATCTTCCCGCGTACGAAGACGATCTGGACCTTGGGGAATTTGAAGAACTGGAAGAAGAAAATTTTGTTCCCATGGGTCGCGAACTCACGGAAGCGGTGCGCGACGCGCACATCAACGAGCACGCCACCGGACAATACGAAGCTGAAGGACTGGAAGAGGGCGGCGACGCGGACGAAGAGGATGATTTTGATGAAGAAGGACATCCTGCCGCCCAGATGCTTGATCGGTGATGCAGAGGTTGAAGAATTGGAAGCCGGCGAGCATATGGAAGAAGATGCTGACGGTACGCAGACGGAACCTCGTACCGCCGGCGGCGGGCAGCACCAGCGTTCTGATCGTCGTCCCCATGACCGGCGTGGACGCGGTGACCAGCGCCGTCCGGGCCGTCGCATTCGCGGACGCCGTCCCCATACTCCTCAGCGCCAGCTTCCGGCGATCAGTGATCTGCTGAAAGAAGGCCAGGAAATTCTGGTGCAGATTGCCAAAGAGCCGATTGCCAAGAAAGGCGCCCGCATTACCAGCCACATCGCTTTGCCCGGCCGGTATCTGGTTTTCATGCCGACCGTGCATCACACGGGCGTATCAAGAAAGATTGCTTCGGAAGAGGAACGCCACCGGCTGAAGCGGATCGTCACCAGCGAACGCGGCGACTCAACCGGCGGATTCATTGTGCGTACCGCAGCCGCGGGAGCAAATGAAGACGATCTGCGCGCCGATATCCGCTTCCTGATCAATCTATGGGCGGAGATCAAGGGCCGTGCAGAATCATCCAAAGGCGCCGGCGCTGATTTATCACGATCTCAACCTTGTGGAACGTATCCTGCGCGACCAGGTCACTACCAGCTTCTCATCGATTTGGGCGGACACTGAACAGGAATACGAACGTATTCTGCGCTTTGTCAGCCGGTTCCAGCCTTCGCTGGTGCGGCGCGTGAAGCTCTATAGCAAAGAAACTCCACTGTTTGAGCAGTTCAACATCTCAGACGAAGTCAACAAAGCGCTGAAGTCAAAGGTCTGGCTGAAGAGCGGCGGTTACATCGTGATCAATCAGACGGAAGCTCTGGTGGCCATTGATATCAATACGGGCAAGTATGTCGGCAAGACGGCCCGGCTTGAAGACACGATCGTGAAGACGAACCTGGACGCAATCCGGGAGATTGTGCGCCAGATACGGCTGCGCGATCTTGGCGGCATCATCGTCATCGACTTCATTGACATGGATGAACGCAAGAATCGCCAGAAAGTGATGCAGGCGCTGGAAGAGGCGCTGAAGTCCGACCGCGCTCCATCCAAGGTGCTGCAGTTCAATGACTTTGGTCTGGTCGCCATCACGCGTAAGCGCGTAAAACAGTCTCTTGAACGCACGCTGGGTCAACCTTGCCCCACATGCCAGGCCACCGGCATGATCAAGTCAGTGACCACCGTCTGCAATGAGATCTACGTCGAAATGCGCAAAATGGCCCGCCATTTTGAGCGCGATGTGATGCTGCGCGTGAATCCTGAGGTCGCCAAGTCTCTTAAAGGTGGCGGCGGCAAGTGGATCCAGGAGATGGAAGACCTTACCAAGCGCACGATCCTGGTCAAGTCAGATGCATTGCTGCATCCTGAGCAGTTTGACATCCAGTAAGGAATGGGTCATGGCTTCAAATCACCACCGGGCTGCTAAAATCAGCCCGGTTTTTCTTTAAGTTTTGCTTCAGGCGCATCTTTGCGGTAAAGTTCCTGTTCTTTCCGGCCATGAGTAAAAATTTTAAAGGCACTCCTAAAGAAGAACGGGCCCTGGGCAGTTATGTGAAATTGGCGCGCGCGGCCAATACGGTGCTGGCCTTTTCGCGTGAAGGACTGGAAGAAGCCGGCCTGACGCCCAGCCAGTTTGCCGTGCTGGAAGCCCTGTTTCATGTTGGGCCCTTATGTCTGGGCGATCTGGCGCGGCGCATTCTCACCAGCAGCGGCAATCTTACCCTGGTCATTGACAATCTGGAAAAACGCAAGCTGGCGAAACGCCAGCAGCAAGGCCGCGATAAGCGCTTTGTGCTTGCCACCATCACGCCTGCCGGCCGCAAGCTGATTGCCCGCATCTTTCCTGAGCACTCCCGGCGCATTGTGGACGTGATGAACCGGCTTTCTCCCGCTGAGCAGGAGCAACTCGGCAAGCTCTGCCGCAAACTCGGCACAGGCGAGGAACAATCCTGATTCTGCCGTGACCGGCATCATGCTATCTTGGTTGCGCTCATGCCCCTGCTCACAGTCTTATATGCCGTCGCCATTTTCCTGGGAAGCTTTCTGCTGTTTCTCATTGAGCCCATAGCCGGCAAGAAACTCCTTCCTTTGCTGGGCGGCTCTGCCGCGGTCTGGACCACCTGCCTGGTATTTTTTCAAACGGCTTTGCTCTGTGGTTATCTGCTGGCGCACTGGATGGCGACCCGGCTGCGCGCACGCGCCCAGGCCCTTGTCTACTCAGGACTTTTGCTGGCCGCGTTGCTCCAGTGTGTTTTTAGCTTGCGCTCTGATCTGCATGCATCCACAGCGCATCCCGTTGTGAGCGTCTTTCTAATGCTAAGCGGACTGATCGGACTGCCTTTTCTGGTTTTGTCCGCAACTAATCCTCTGCTCCAATCCTGGTTTGCGCGAAGTTTTAATGGCGCGCAGGCGAACGATGCCGGACCATCCGCGGCCATTGTTCCACCCTATCGTTTATTTGCTCTATCAAATTTCGGTTCGCTGCTGGCGCTGGTGGTCTATCCCTGGCTGGTGGAACCAAAATTCAGCCTGCGGGTGCAAAGCTCAGTCTGGATTAGCAGGGTTCCTGTTGCTGGTGATTGCCTGCACCAGCATTGCTTCGCTGCGGGCCAGCCGGGCACGCCTGCCGCTCACTTCCGCCGCTGGTACTTCCCACTGTATCCGGCGGCAGCACTTCTGGCGCCGTACCCAGCCGTGGCGACCGCGTCTTATGGCTTTTGCTGGCGGCCTGCGGTTCAGTCTTGTTGTGTTCCTTTACCAATCACCTGAGCCAGAATGTTGCCGCTATTCCGCTGCTGTGGATTGTTCCGCTCATCGCGTATCTGCTCAGCTTTGTCTGGGCCTTTAACGGACCACGTTCCTATCCCCGCTATACCATGCTGGGATTGCTGGCTGTTTCCCTGGGATCACTGGGCTACATGCTTTATGACACGCGGTTCAGCATGCCGCTGACCGTCACGATCATTTTTTATTGCGTGACTCTATTGATCGCGTGCGTAGTCTGCCATGGAGAGCTTTACCGGCTGCGTCCGGCGCCGGAACATGCGACCTCTTTCTATCTTTTGATTGCTGCCGGCGGCGCGGCTGGGCTCCATCCTGGTAGGCATTGTTGCGCCGCTCACCTTGAACGGCAATTATGAGCTTGCCTGCGGACTGGTCTTTACTGCGGTGATGGTCATGGTAGTTACATGGTCATCGGGCATACTGCCGCGTCTGTTCTGGGCAGCCGCCACCGTGGGCGCTGTGGCGTTGATCGTAGTGCAGGTCCGGCATGATCGCGAAGATGCCATTGTTCAGGTGCGGAATTTTTATGGCACCCTGCGCGTTACGCAGACCACTGAGCCCCCCGACCCCACGATCACGCGCATGCTGATGCACGGCACCATTCAGCATGGCACCCAGATATTCAGTGATGAGCTGCGCAAGACGCCCACCACGTATTATGCGCATGCATCGGGCGTTGGCCTGGCCAGTGGACAACTGCTGTGCCGGCCGTGTCGCGCCGCATCGGAGTGATCGGCCTGGGCGCGGGAACAATGGCCGCTTATGGAAAAAAAGGAGACGTGATCCGTTTCTACGATATCAATCCCCAGGTTGAGCCGATCGCCCGTAACGTATTCAGCTATATCCGGGAATCAGAAGCGAAGATTGAGATCGTTCCAGGCGATGCGCGCCTCTCGCTGGCTGCGGAACCGCCACAGCACTATGACGTTCTGGTGCTGGATGCGTTCTCCGGAGACGCCATCCCGGTCCATCTGCTTACGGCGGAAGCCATTCAGCTTTACCGCCGTCATCTGAATCCCAGGCGGCATTCTGGCTGTGCATGTGTCCAATCTGTTTCTGAATCTGCCTCCAGTGGTGGCGGAAGAAGCCGATCACGCGGGACTGGGTTCACTGCTGGTGGTCAACGAAGATGATGATGATGTGGGAGCTTATAGCTCAGATTGGGTCCTGGTGACCGCCGATAAAGAGTTTCTGGCGCGGAAAGAGATTGCAGATGCAGGCGCGCCGGTAAAAGCGATTGCGGGCCTCCGCTTGTGGACCGATGATTACAACAGCCTGCTCCCTCTGCTTGAAACACCAGGAGTTTAAGTTCGAGAAATAACGGGCGTTTCGGTCAGGATCACTGACAGCTCAGGGTTGCGGTTGTAAACGGCCGGCCCGCGACCGTGCTGCTGTTGCTAATGATGGCAGGTGATCGAGGTGCGTTGCAAGGCATGTGGCGAGGCCACTGGCCGCGTTTATCTTGGTGTTCCCCGGATCTGAGGTGGACCAACTTCCAGATCGTTATTATGGCGCTAGCGGGCAATTGCTGCCGGTTTCGGTTGACGCTAAAGCGAAGCTGGAAGCCTGGTTCCCAGGAACTGCTGCCAAGTCGGTCAGCAGTAGCAGAGCTCGGATTGATTGTCGCCGTAATACTTGCACCGCAGGTAGCTGCAGCACGTCCACAGCCCGCTAGCAGGGCGCAGGGAAGAACCAGCGCATAAGCGGATCGACATTTTCAATCTATGCTCCAGTCTTAGCATATGGATGCCCCCACTGGAGAGATGTTGGCAGCTCTGGATGTTTATCGTCAAGCTGTCTTTGAAGTGCATGGGCCGCAGGGCTCATGGCGATCCCTGAAACTATTTTGATATCAAAGCATCTAAATGTCGTATTCAGGAAGAACGGGCCGGAGCCACTCCGGCCTGTGCCGCCGGCCCAAGGCTGGCGGCAGAGGGGGACGAAACCATGATTCAGATTCGACGGGGCAAAGAACGCGGCCATGCCAATCACGGGTGGCTGGATACATATCATTCATTTTCATTCTCTGATTATTACGATCCAAAATTTATGGGCTTTCGCAGCCTGCGCGTGATCAACGAAGATTGGGTCAAGCCCGGCTTTGGATTTCCCACGCATCCTCATCGCGATATGGAGATCATCACCTACGTGCTGGAAGGATCTCTGGAGCACAAAGACAGCATGGGAACGGGTTCAGTGATTCGTCCGGGTGAAATCCAGAAGATGAGCGCCGGAACCGGAGTTCGTCACAGCGAGTTCAATCACTCCAAAGACGAGCCGGTACATCTTTACCAGATATGGATCCTGCCGGAGAAGGAAGGCCTGAAGCCGATGTATGAGCAGAAGGCAATTCCGGCGGAAGAAAAACAGGGCAAACTGCGGTTGATCGCTTCGCCAAAACCCGGTGAAGGCGCAGTGCAGTTGTCTCAGGACGCGCAGCTTTACGCCGTGCAGCTTGATCCTGGGAAAACGGTTGAGCATAAGTTGGACGAAGGGCGTTATGCCTGGGTGCAGGTGACTCGCGGCGCGGTGAAGGTGGGCGGCAATGAACTGAAAGCCGGGGACGGCGCTGCCCTGTCACAGGAGAAAGCGGTCCAGTTGAGCGGCGCTAAGGATGGCGGAGAAGTGCTGCTGTTCGATCTGGCGTAAGCCATTCGTCTTTCAGATCTACAAAAGGGCTTCGGCTTTCTGGCCGAGGCCCTTATTTTTTGGCCGCGGCTAACCTTTATCAAGCCTTTCGTCAAAAAATACATGCACACCTTGACTATCTACAATGGGCATTGTAGATAATCAAGTATGGGAAAACCAAGTGATCTGGTCCAGGGAACTCTGGACTTATTGATTATGAAGACGCTGTCACTCGAGCCCAGGCATGGGTGGGCGATCGCCAAGCGGATTGAGCAGATGTCGAACGAAGTACTCCAGGTCCAGCAGGGATCGTTATATCCGGCGCTGCACCGGCTTGAGCAGCAGGGCTGGATTCGGGGCAAGTGGAGCGAGAGTGAGACTGGACGGCAGGTCAAGTTCTATTCACTTACGGCGCCCGGCCGGGCGCGGCTGGAAAAAGAAAAAGAAAGCTGGAAACGCCTGTCAACCGCCATTGATCTGGTTGTGGACAGCCTGTGAGGTGACAAATGCGCTGGTTCCATCGTTTGCAAATGTTCTTTCTGACGCTGTTTGAACGCAACCGCGAAGCCGTGCGGCTGAACGATGAGCTTGCGTTTCATCTGGAGCAGCAGATCGCGGAGAACGTAAGCCTGGGCATGAGTCCGGAAGAGGCGCGAAGACAGGCGATGCTCCGGTTTGGAAATCCCACAGTGCTCAGTGAGGAGACCCGCTCCACGTGGAGCGGCCAATGGTTCGAAGGCGTGTGGCGCGATCTGCGCTATGGCGTGCGCACGTTGATGCGCACACCCGGCGTTTTCACGTGACGGCCATCCTGGTGATGGCGTTGGGAATTGGGGCGACCACTTCACTGTTCACGGTTGTTCGCTCAGTGTTGTTGAAGCCGCTGCCGTTTCGCGAACGCTGACAAGCTGGTGATGCTGTATGAGCATTTTCGGCAGGGCAATCGGCGTACATACGCCGGTGTCTCCGGCTGATTTTCAAGGATTGGCGCGAACAGACCCACGGGTTTCAGGAGATGGCGGCGTGGCGCAACTATGGCGGGAACGTAAGCGGCGATCATGGCGAGTTGCCGGAAGTGGTGCATGCGGCCGCGGGCTCATGGAATCTTTTTTCAGTTTTGGGAGTTGAGCCGGCGCTGGGCCGGACCTTTCTGCCCGACGAAGACCGGGCGGGCGCGGAAGATGTGGTCATGCTTTCCTGGAGCTTTTTTCAGAGCAGGTTCGGCGGTGATCGAACGATCATCGGCAAGCACATCCGGATGGACGCGAAACCATACACGGTGGTGGGAGTGTTGCCGGCGCAGTTTTCCTATCCTGACCCGTCTGTGAAATTGTGGATCCCGTATTCCCCGGCGTTCATGGAACAGGAGTTGCACCAGCATGACAATCACCAGAGTATTGTCATCGCGCGCATGAAGAGACAGGGTGAGCTTGGCCGCAGCGGTGAGGGAAGTGAGCGCGCTGCAATATCAGATCCACATGCAAAACCAGGGCAAGCCGGTAGCGGAAGAGGTGGTCTCGCGGCCGATGATTGATGACGTGGTGGAGGACGCCAAGACGCCTCTGCTGGTGCTGATGGGCGCGGTGGGCTGCATGCTGCTGATTGCCTGCCTGAACGTGTCCAATCTTCTGGTGGCGCGCAGCGCGGCAAGAAGAAAAGAAGTGGCCATTCGCGGCGCCCTGGGCGGCAGCCGATGGAAGCTGATCCAGGAACAATTGACGGAGAGCCTGTTGATTTGCGCTGCCGGCGGCGTGGTTGGAGTTTTGCTCTCATTTTCCGCAACCGCATGGATTGCCGGACACTGGCAAGACCTTCCCCGCGCGGATGCAATTCGCACGTGACGCAACTGTTCTGGTATTTTCAGTTTCCATCGTGGTGTTTGCAGCGCTTGTTGTCCGGGCTGATACCGGCAATCTCCTCCACTGGAAAAGGACTGCTTTCGGCGTTGCAGGACTCGTCACGCTCCGATCGGTGGAAGCGTTTCACGCGACGTCTCTGCGGAAGCTGCTCCTGACCGGAGAAATTGCTCTTACGGTGGTCCTGTTGATCGCTGCCGGACTGCTTTTCCGAAGTTTCATTCAACTTGAAAACGTCCGACCTGGGCTGCATCACGCAGAACGTGCTGACAATGAGATACGGCCTCCCGGAAGAGCAATATGACAAAGCCGGAAAAAGTGACTGGCATTTCATGAGGAGTTGTTGGCGAGAGTGCGTGCCTTGCCGGGAGTGCAGGCTGCGGGACTGGTCTCCACGGCTCCGGGAGCCGGATATGAAGGCGACAGTACGTTTCACCATCCCAGAGCATCCGGCGCAGGGACCAAGCCTGGAACTGGATGCGTTTGATCCGAAAAGCCGATCCTGGATACTTCAGCGCGCTGGGAATTCCAGTTTTGAGCGGACATGTTTTTGAAAACCAGGACAGGCTGGAAAACGCACACCGGGTGATAATCAGCAAGAAATTTGCCGAGCAGTTCTTTCCCGGAGAGTCACCGCTGGGCAAGCACGTGAAGATGGCATTCACGGGCGACAAGCCCGAGAGTTACGAGATCATCGGAGTTGTGGGTGACACTCTGCATGATGATTGGCCAGCCGATCAAGGCCACCATCTATCGGCCGATTTTCAGCGGTGATCCACACGCTCGACACGCTGGCGACGATCGTGATCCGCACAGACGCGGAACCTCTGCTGATGGCCAATGCAGTTCAGAAACAGCTCTCGGCGCTTAATCCGGAACTTCCGGTTTACAACGTGCTGACGCTGCAGCAGGTGATTGGAAAAGCAACGGCAAGCCAGAGTTTCAGCGCCACGCTGGTGCTTTCATTTGCAGTGCTCTCCTTGATGCTGGCTGCCGTGGGTCTGTATGGAGTGCTTTCATTTCCTGGTGACACAACGATCGTCAGAAATCGGAATCCGCATGGCGTTGGGAGCCCAGCGCGGTGAAGTGCTGCGTCTGGTGCTGGTGGATGGAATGACGCCGGTGGCGTAGGTCTGATACTCGGACTGCTGGGCGGAGCTGCCGCAGGGACGTTGATCAAGTCACTGCTGTACGGAACGCGTCCACTGGATCCGGCGGTTTTCGCGGCGATGATCGGCAGCCTGTTGGTGACTGCGATGATCGCCAGCGCTGTACCGGCTTTACGAGCCTGCAGGATTGAGCCAACGCAGGCGCTAAGAATGGAGTGAGCAACTTCCTTCAACCGCGTCTGATACGCCCGGAAACAGTTTCGAACGGGACGAGTTGTCAGGCACTCAATCAAGACCAGAACCGCGGGGGCGTGCGTTTAAAACCCGGGCGATTGGCAGTTGTTTTCGGCAGTAAGCGCCGCAAATCCCGATAAAACGCGTGTATTCGCAGCCTTTTCAGGTCCTTAGCTTAATTACCTTGGGAGTAACCCATTAGGCCAGTCATGCAGCCTTAGTAACAAGGCGGGGGAATTCACGCATCGTCTGCATCAACACCACTACTCATTGTGGTGCTAGTACCAATGCGGCTCAGGATTTTGATTTCCAACCGGACAAAAGCAGGTACTAGACCTAAAGATATACCGGAAACATGGGTAGAAACCGGAACTTACCTATTGACCTCAGGAATTAAGCCCGATATAACTCGCATCGACCACAAGATTTCCCCCCGAGAAGACAAGAGTATTTCCCACAGGCCCTGGTGAGGCCAACAACCCACCATGGAGAGGCTACGTTTATGGCGGCAGATTCGCGTGAAGTGATGAACATCAGACAGGCTTCGCAGTATCTGGGGGTCAGTCCTGACACGCTGTACAAATACGTGACCGAGGAAAAGATACCTGCGTTCAAGCTCGGGAACCGCTGGAAGTTCAAGAAAACGATTCTTGACCAGTGGATGGAACAGAAGAGCACGATGAACATGGGCGGCGCCAAGAAGAAGCCCAGGGCAGCCAAAGCGGCAGGCAGATAGACCTCAGAACAGGAATCAAGGCAAAAGGACAAGGCGGACGGCATGTTTGGATCAGGAAAATCGATTGTCGGATTGGACATAGGCTCCAGCAGCATCAAGGCGATTGAGCTGAAGCGCTCCAAGGGCGAGATCATGGTTTCGCACCTGGGGTTGGAACCACTGGCCAGTGACATTGTGGTGGATTCCATGATCGTTGACTCGGGCAGCGTCTCTTCTGCGATCAGCAAATTATTCACCCAGCACAACATCAAGAGCAAAAGCGTAGCCACTTCAGTGAGCGGACACTCGGTGATTGTGAAGCCCATCAAGGTCCAGCCGATGACCGAATCTGAACTTGCCGAAGGCATCACCACCGAAGCCTCGCAGCACATTCCGTTCGATATTTCCGACGTGAACCTGGATTTCGAGATTCTCAATCCCGGTGATACCGGTCCGCAAATGGACGTCCTTCTGGTGGCGGTGAAGAAAGACAAGATATTGAATTACACCAACGTCCTCTCGCTGGCCGGCAAGACCCCGTCCGTGGTGGATATTGATGCATTCGCGTTGCAGAACTGTTACGAGTACAACTACAACCCTTCGCCGGATTCAACGGTGGCCTTGTTAAACCTTGGCGCCAGCGTGATGAACATCAACATTGTGAAGGGAACCACGCCGCTGTTTACCAGAGACGTGAGCGTGGGCGGCAACCAGTACACGGACTCGCTGCAGAAGGAACTCGACCTCAGCTTTGATGATGCTGAGTCGCTCAAGCTTGGCCGCCGCATCGGCACGGTCAGTGAAGATGCGAAGCAGCCGATCCTGCAACAGGTAACGGAAATTATTGTTCTGGAAATTCAGAAGACGTTTGACTTCTTTCGCGCCACAGCTTCCGGCGAACACATTGAGCGGGTGTATCTGGCGGGAGGATCGTCAAAGGTCCCAGGCCTGGTAGAGGCGTTGCGGCAGGAGTTTTCGCTGCCGGTGGAGATTCTCAATCCGTTCAAACAGATCGTTCCTCCTGCCGATTCTCTGGAGAACGAGATTCTGGAACAGAATCCCGGGCAGTTGGCGGTGGCCGTGGGCCTGGCCCTCAGGAGCTTTGAAAACCTATGATTCGCATTAACCTGCTTGGAGTTCCCCGGAAAACGCGCGGCAAGCGAGCTTCCACCTCGGTTTCAATGCCCGGTGAAGGCTCAAGCAGCATGGTCCTTGGGTTGATTGTTTTCCTGGGCCTGTTTGCCGGCATGGCGGCTTCCTACATGTATGTGACACGCGAGCATGAAACGCTGCAAAAAGACCTGCAGCGCGCGGTTACAGAGAACCAGCGTCTGGCGGACGTGAAAGCGAAATACGAGGCGAGCAAGCGTAAAGCAGACATGTTTGAACGCCGCGTGCGCGTGATTGACGAACTCAAGGAAGCACAAAAAGGGCCGATGAACCTTTTGAATCTTGTAGCCGATACGGTCAACAAGACGGACGCGGTCTGGCTTGATGCCATGACCGATGACGGCAAGGCGCTGGACTTTACCGGTATGGCTCTGAGCGCGGATGCCGTGGCGGATCTGATGTCGAATTTACGCAAAACCGGCGCGTTCAAAACGGTCGAAATCAAGGAAACATCGCAGGATGCGTCCGTGAAGGATTTGCAGGCCTTCAAGTTCGAATTGATCTGCGAGAAGGCCCTGTCGGGCAAAGTGCAGTCCAAGTCATAACGAAGAATTCTGATTCGTAGGTCGGGACGGTTGGTATATGGCTAAATTTGGTGAAATGTCGTTTGCAGCGCGCCTGGGAGTTCTTGTCCTGGCGGCCTTGATTGTCGGAGTGGCGTATTACTACGTGTATCTCAATCCGCAGATACAGGCCAATGCCGAAATCAAAACCAAGATCACGGATAAGAACCGCGAGAACGAACAATTGCGGGGCTTTGAGCCAAAGTTGGCGGACCTGAACCGGCAGATGGCGATTCTGCAACAGCAGATGGAAATCCAGAAGAAAATTGTCCCGGACGATAAGGACGCTGACCAGTTCATCCGACTGCTGCATGACACCGCATCCACATCAGGTATCGAAATCCGGCGTTACACTTCCATGCCGGTGGGCAGTCACGAGTTCTACAGTGACGTGCCGTTCACGATTGACATTGACGGCCCCTACTACTCGGTCCTGAATTTTTTCCAGCGCGTTTCCGAGCTGGAGCGCATTGTGAACATTGACAACCTGCAGATGTCGAACACTAAATCCACCAGCGCGGCGAAGGTGAAGGGCACATACCAGTACGCGCCCGGAGAAACGGTGGTTGCCAGTTGCACGGCGACAACATTCTTCAGTCATGAGGCCGATCAGGCGGCGCCAACACCGGCCAAGCCGGGACAACCTCCAGCAGTTTTGCCGGCTGCGAAGTAGAACGGACTGAAGACGTGAAGGGAACTACGATGAAGCTGATAAAAATTTTCGCGATCGTCACAATGCTGGTGACAGCAGCCATTGGGCAGAGTGGCGATTCGCAGGCAAAAGCCGACGCCATCGCCGGCCAAAGCTGCCAGTCCCGCCAACGCCAAAGCTCAGCCGGCGGCGCCATCAGCCACAACGGCAGGCCAGTCCGCGTCCACCAAATCATCGCCTGGTAAGAAAGCTTCGGCCACCGCGAAGACTACGCCGGGGGTGAAGACAGGGGCTGTGACGCCGCCAGCGGCTGCAAAGCCGGCATCAACCAAATCGGCAACACCGGCCACCAAGACACCGGCTGCGGCCACTGCGCCATCTGCTCCAGCGAACGCGGCTGCCAAAACGTGGTGCTGCTGCACAGCCAGTCAAAGGCGGCAACGCTGTCGCTCCGGGACAAAAGGCCGTTGCCGGCACAGCCACAAAGAAATCCACTGCCGCGCCGAACACGAAGAAAACTGCAGCCAAAGCGACCACGCCAAAATCAGCAGCCACAAAGAAGCCTGTGACGCCGGCCAAGCCGGTCAAAGCCGCATTGGTGCCGGCCAAGCCAGCGCCACCCCTGGAGAAAAAGGGTCCGACAAAGCTGATGGGTTCCGCGGGACGCAGAGATCCTTTTATCAGCCCCATTCGCACGGTGAGCACTGGCTCGCCGGCGGGCAATTGCACCAGCGGCAAACGCTGCCTGGCCATTCCGGAACTGATATTGCAGGGAACGGTCCGCGATATCAGCGGCAAGATGCTGGCGATTGTGGTTACCAGCAATCGTCGTACTTATACGCTGCGCGAGAACGATCAGGTTTACAACGGCAGCGTGGAGAAGATCACCAGTGACTCGATCATCTTCCGTGAATTTGTCAGGGATGCCGTGGGCCGCGAGAGCGCCAAGGAAGTGGTTAAGAAATTGAGCCCCACCAGCTAGACCGGCGCGGGTTTAAGAGTTTTGAGTTGTAAATGCAAGACCGAGTTATGGAGTTAGAGGTCAGTAAATCAAGCATTGATACGTGGCTGATGCTGCGATTCAGGTAGATGAAGCCGCGCACGTCAAGCGGAAATATTGACCGCAACGTGGGGAGACAAACAGATGAGGCTAAGACAACTGCTAGGAACCACCCTGTTGGCCGTGGCCACCATGGCAACAGCTTCCGCTTCGCAACTGTCGGGAGTCCTGGTGAAAAATCACGAGAATGCCGGAGAGATAACCATTCTCGCGACCGGAACATTCACTCACACCGAGTACCGGCCGGCCGACAACTTGATCCTGGTTGATCTGGCAGGGGTTTCGTTATCGCATCCGGATGCGAAGGTCCACACGGTGTTTGCTCCCGGCGTGCGTTCCTATCGCATCCAGAGCTACCGCTCCCCGGCCGGCGAGGAAGTAGCTCGCGTGGAGATCGCTCTCCTGAAGGGCGCCAGCGTCACGGTGAGTGATGTGGAAGGCGGCGTGCGCCTCAATGTGTCCGGCGCTCCGGCGCGCGTACCTTCGAAGGAGGATATTGCGGCCGCCGCAGGCAGCGCTCTTCGCTCCAGTCCATCGTCAGCGATTACCCGCGTGCAGGGTATCTCGATTGCCCGAGGCAATGATGGAATGAATGTTGAGATTACCGGCAGCGGTCCTCTCACGGCCAGGACCATGAAGCTGACGGGACCGGACCGGCTCGTCATTGACATTCCAAACTCGCTGCTGGATGGCCGCCCGCGGGATATCGCGGTGAACAGCAACGGCATCAAGGCAGTCCGTGCGGCACGCTATGAGTCCGCCCCGCCAACCACGCGCGTAGTGGTTGATCTGGCCGCAATGCAAAATTTTGACGTGGTTCCCGAGGGCAACAAGCTGGTACTGAAGATGCGTGACGGCTCCAGTGCGCGTCCGGCGTTGCCGGCGGCGAACACGGAAGTAGCCGCCACTCCGGCTGCTCCTGCCAGTTCTTCACAGAAGCCGGTTGCGCTCGCCTCAGCCTCCAGCCCTGTGCAGAACGAAGTCAAGACAGCGTCACCGGCACAAAGCCTGGTGATCGTGAACCCGACGTTTGCTCCAAAGAAGGAAATTGCTGAAGACCAGAAGCCGGAACAGAAAGTAGTGGAAGCGACTCAGTCAAAGGCTGACGTTGCCGCCTCACGCTTCTCTCATCAGGCAACATCAGTGGCGTCTGCCAACCAGGCCCCCTTCCAGACCAGCGCAAAATTGGGCGCACCTGTAAGCGCCATCAATGCGGCCTTGATGCAGCAACAAGCGGCGCCTACCCAGATCGCAACCACCGCCGTGAGCACCTGCACCACGGGCCACTACAACGGTGAGCCGATCGGCATGAATTTCAAGGACCTGGACCTGAAAGACTTCTTCCGCGTGATCCATGAAATCAGCGGATTGAACGTGGTCCTGGATCCCGCCGTAAAAGGCTCCGTAACCATCGTGCTTGACGATGTACCGTGGGACCAGGCGCTTGCCATTGTCCTGAACAACAACGGACTTGAGTGCCAGCTCCAGGGCAACGTGCTTCGCATTGCCACCCTGCAAACCTTGAAGACTGAGGCGGAAGAGCGTCGTGCCCAGCAGGACGCGCAGTCACTTGCCGTTCCCAAGCAGACGATCACGCGTTATCTGAGCTATGGCCAGTCCAAAGACGCTGTTCTCATCATCAAGAAATTTCTCTCGCCCCGTGGCGATGTGGTCGCCGATCCGCGCAGCAATGCTCTGATCATTGAAGATATACCCGCGGCGCTGGAAAAAATCGATCCCCTGCTTCGCACTCTGGACCGCAAGACTCCGGAAGTTGAAATTGAAGCCCGTGTGGTGGCTTCCACCAGAACGTTTGCTCGTGACATTGGTACCCAGCTCGGCTTCGGTTTTGGCAGCGGCCACAACGCAGTGGGCGGCGCAACCGCTGATAGTCCGATCAAGGTAACCAGCACAATACCTCCAAGCTTTATTCAGGGCACCACCGCCGGAACCATTCCTCTTTTTACTGACCTGGGGGCATCCGCGCCAACCAGCGGTCTGCAATTCCTGAACGTTACCCAGAACTTCCGGCTTGACGTGATCCTGACCATGGCGGAAAGCCGCGGCTTGCTGAAAATTCTGTCTCGTCCGCACATCACCACGCAGAACAACATTCTTGCTCTGATCAAACAGGGCACGCGTGTTCCAATTGTTACCAACCAGCAGTTGGGTGGTCCGCCTACGGTCCAGTACGTGGACGCTTTCCTGCGCTTGAGCGTTACCCCGCAGATTACAGCGGAGAACACGATCTTCCTGAACGTTGACGTGGAAAACACAGTGCCTGATTTCTCCCGCGTCAGCGGTGCACAATTGAACCCGACGCTCAACGAGCAACAGGCCACCACGCAGGTGCTGGTCGCGGACGGCGGCACGGTGGTGATCGGCGGCGTGGTCCAGACGCAGAACAACCTGGCCATTGCCCAGGTGCCTTTCCTCGGCAGCATCCCGATTCTTGGCAACCTGTTCAAGCACCAGACCGTGAACACTTCCACACAAGAGCTGATCTTCTTTATCACTCCGAAGATTATCCAGACATAAGCTACACTCCTTGGAAAAGCCCCCGGTCACGGCCGGGGGTTATTTTTTCTCAGATCCAGCCATGCACGGGACGCAGCAGCGTGCCCGTTTAGAATCGACAGTATGGATTACCTTGCGCGGCAAAGACGATTGACTGCCCGACTTCGCGAGATCGGGACTGCGGTGCTATTGGTCACTCATTTGCCAAACATCCGCTACCTTTGCGGGTTTACCGGCAGCGCCGGAGTGTTGCTGGTGACCGCAGGCGCCCGCGGCGCTCGTCTTACTTTCTTTACCGACGGGCGATATACGCAACAGGCGGCGGAAGAGGTCACCGGTGCGCGCGTTGTGATCGCCAAAAAGTCCGCGTTGCTTGAGGCGTGCGAAGCCGCCGTGAAAGCCAGGGTCAAGACTTTGGGCTTTGAAGCGGAACAACTGCAATATGTGACATTTCAGCATTTGAATCACGCGGTGAAAGGCAAGCTTAAGCTCAAGCCCACTACGGGTCTGGTGGAGCAGCTACGGATGATCAAGGATGCCGATGAAATCGAACACATCCGTGCCGCTGTTTTGCTTGGTTCCAGCCTGTTTCAGACGGCGCTGGCTGCGATTCATCCGGGAGTGGCCGAGACGGCGGTTGCGGGAGAACTTGAATTCCATGCCCGCCGTGCGGGCGCCGAAAAGATGTCATTCGATACCATTGTTGCTTCCGGCAGCCGTTCTGCTCTGCCGCACGGACGCGCTTCCGGCGCAGGCCATTCCGGACTCTGGATTTATTATCCTCGATTACGGTGTTATACTCGCGGGTTACTGTTCTGACATGACCCGCACCGTGCATGTGGGGCCAGTTTCAGACTCTCATCAGCGCATGTATGAGGCCGTCAAGGATGCCCAACTGGCTTCAATCGAAGCTGTCCGGCCGGGCGTGGAAGCGGCAAAAGTGGACCGGGCAGGGCGGGATGTTCTGAAAAAGGCGGGGTACGACGGGTATTTTATCCACTCCACCGGGCATGGAGTGGGAATTGAGATTCATGAGCAGCCCCGGATTGCGAAAGGTCAAACGGCCCCGCTTGAACCCGGAATGGTCATAACCATTGAGCCCGGCATCTACATACCCGATGACGGTGGCGTTCGTATTGAAGACATGGTTCTGGTGACGGCAACGGGGCACGAGGTATTGACCCCGACAGACAAAAGCCTGATCACGTTGTAGCCGCGGAGATCAACATACATTCATGAACCAAAAAGAGCTGAAAGAGCTGATCGAGTTTCTGATCGAAAAAGACATCGCTGAATTTGAGTTGGAACGCGGTGACGTTAAGGTCAAAATCAAGCGGGGAGCAGATCCGCTGACCATGCCCGTGATATCCCACGTCACGGCTGTGCCCGCGGCGCCCCCGGCAGCGGTTTCTTATGCATCGCCCGCAGCGCAGCAGCCAGCTGCGGCGCCAGTGCCCAAAGCGCCTGCTGCTGAACCGCAGGAAGAACTGCACATCGTAAAGTCGCCGATCGTCGGGACGTTCTATGAGTCGCCCGCGCCCGGGGCGCCACCATTTATCAAGCCCGGAGACATGGTCAAGGCCGGCCAGGTGCTTTGCATCATTGAAGCCATGAAGCTCATGAATGAGATTGAATCGGATGCATCCGGGGAAATCGTGAAGATGCTGGCAGTGAATGGAAAGCCGGTGGAATACGGGCAGCCGCTGTTTGCTATCCGTGCGAAGTGAGCGAAAACCTGCCACGGAGACACGGAGAGAAACAAAACAGTTGCCGCAGATTCACGTCGTTTCGATGGGCGCGGAAGCGTGCTACAGCGAATCTGGAGCGAAGCGAAGACTCAGGCCGGAGACACGTGCGAGACGACAGGTTCAATCGATTTACGTGGCCGTAGAAGCTGGCTGAAGCGGTTTGGAGCGAAGCGACATAAATAATGTTTAAAAAAATATTGATAGCAAATCGTGGCGAAATTGCCTTACGCGTTATCTGCGCCTGCAAGGAACTGGGCGTGAAGACGGTAGCCGTTTACAGTGACGCTGATCGCAATTCGCTTCACGTACGTTTCGCCGACGAAGCTATCTGCATAGGTCCGCCGCGCTCGTCAGAAAGCTATCTCAATATTCCCGCCGTGATCAGCGCCGCTGAAATAACCGGCGTTGATGCCATCCATCCCGGCTACGGTCTGCTGAGCGAAAATGCGAATTTCGCCGAAGTGTGTGAGACCAGCCACATCAAGTTCATTGGACCGCCGCCGGAAGTAATCCGCCTCATGGGCGAAAAAGAAAAAGCCCGCCAGGCGATGAAGAAAACCAATGTGCCGATCCTGCCCGGCTCTGATGGCGTGATTGCCAGCGCCGATGAAGCCAAGGAATGGGCGCAGCAGATTGGGTTTCCGGTGATTGTAAAGGCATCCGCCGGCGGTGGCGGACGCGGCATGCGCGTCATCCGCGCCGAAGGCGAACTCGAGAATCTTTTCAACTCCGCGCAGGCGGAAGCCGCAGCCGCGTTCGGCAACGGTAATCTCTACATGGAGAAGTTCATTGAGCGCCCGCGCCACATTGAATTTCAGGTGCTGGGCGATGAGCACGGCAAAGTCATCAGCCTGGGTGAACGCGAATGCAGCATTCAGCGGCGTCACCAGAAGCTGATGGAGGAATCGCCTTCGCTGCAGGTGACTGAAGAGTTGCGCCAGCAGATTGGCGCCAAGCTCTCAGAGTGCCTTTCGGAAATCGGCTACGTGAATGCCGGTACGGTTGAGTTCCTGATGGATGAAGACGGCAGTCTTCATTTCATTGAGATGAATACGCGCATACAGGTTGAGCATCCGGTTACGGAGTTGGTGACCGGCATTGATCTGGTGAAATCGCAGCTACTTCTCGCCTGCGGCTACAAGATGGAAGAGATCATTCCCCGGCTTGATCGCAAGGGCCAGCGCGGACATGCCATTGAGTGCCGCATCAACGCCGAACATCCGGAGAAGTTCACTCCGTCCGCGGGCAAGATCAAGACTTTCCACACGCCCGGCGGCCTTGGCATTCGCGTAGATACGGCTGCGTATGCTGAAGGCGTGATCCCTCCTTATTACGATTCGCTGATCGCCAAGCTGATCAGCCACGGCAAAGACCGTGCTGAGGCGATTATGCGCATGCGTCGCGCACTGGAGATGTTCATCGTGGAAGGCATCCATACCACCATCCCGCTGCATCGCCGAATCATGGCTGATCCGGACTTCCAGGCCGGAAACTTCGATACCAAATACATGGAGCGCTTCCTGGCGAAGTTGAATGAAGAGCGAGCGAACAGGTAGCGATCTCGGAATTTCGAATTTCCAATTTGAAATTTGAAATTTCAAAATGGTCATGCCACTTCCACCTCTTTACCCGATCCTCGATTTCTCCCTGCTTCGCTCGAAGGCCGATCCCACGGCGGCAATGCTAGCTATGCGGACGAGCTGATCAAACACGGAGCGACCATCCTTCAATATCGTGACAAGCTATCGGCGCCCGATGCACTTCCTCAGCAACGCCCGGGAACTTCGGCGACTCACGCTCAACCGAGCAAAGCTCATCATCAATGATCGTGCTGATCTCGCCTTAGCCTGCGATGCCGATGGCGTTCACCTCGGTCAGGACGACCTCTCACCCGCCGCCGCGCGCAAGATATTCGATCAGGTGAAGGATGGAAAGAATTCGGATCATCGGCTTTTCCACCCACAACCTCACTCAGGTCAGCGAAGCCGACGTAATGCCCATCGACTATCTGGCCATTGGTCCGGTTTTCGCCACGGCATCCAAAGCCAATCCCGATCCCGTCATTGGACTGGAAGGAGTACGGCAGGCTCGAGCGGCTACGCAAAAGCCCTTAGTCGCGATTGGCGGGATTACGCGTGTCAATGCCCATCAGGTCAGGGAAGCCGGGGCCGATTCGGTGGCCGTGATTGCTGACCTTCTGGACTCCCCGGCAAAAGCAGTTGAGGATTTTCTGCGCGTTTTGCGGTAAAACATACAGAACAAATATGCCCACATCTGCAGAGCTAAGCTCCAAGACGCCTCCGGCGGCTCTTCTGCCGGAAGCAATTCTGAACTGGTCAAAGGTCTGGGCCTGACCAGCGCCACCACTCTGGTCATGGGATCCATGATCGGTTCCGGCATCTTTATTGTGTCGGCTGAAATCGCGCGCGAAGTGAACTCGCCCTGGCTTGCTGATCATGGCATGGGCGGTCACCGGCTTTCTGACCATCGTGGGCGCATTGTCTTACGGCGAACTGGCAGCCATGATGCCCAGGGCCGGCGGACAATACGTATATCTGCGCGAATCACTGGGGCCGCTCTGGGGATTTCTCTACGGCTGGACATTATTCCTGGTGATTCAAACCGGGACCATCGCGGCCGTCGGCGTGGCTTTTGGGAAGTTCCTGGGACATTTCTTCCCATCGGTTGCTGCGAGTCACTGGTTGATTGGGCCATTCCATGTTGGCGTGTGGCAGCCCATTCGGTATTGCTCTGGGCGGACATGGATATGGGATTTAAATACCCAGAATCTGTCGCGGAATCATCATCGTAATTTTTCTACCGTACTGAATATATTCGGACTGAAGACCGGCGCGCTGGTGCAGAACATCTTCACCATTGCCAAGGTTTCCGCCCTGGCGGCGCTGGTGTTTGCCGGAATTCTCGTCGGGCGCAATGCCCAAGCCGTGGCTGCTAATTTCACCGATTTCTGGCGGCTAACGCTGCCTCACTCGCGCCAGCGGTCTGGCGTCGGGGACCATTTGTGGTCGGTCGCTGACGATTCTGGCGGTCGCGCAGGTCGGATCGCTATTTTCCGCCGACGCCTGGAACAACGTGACCTTTACCGCCGGCGAAGTGCAAAATCCCAAACGCAATCTGCCGCTTTCGCTGGCGATCGGCACCGGCGTGGTGATTCTGCTCTACATCTCAGTGAACTTCATTTACCTGAATGTGCTCCGCTCAATGGCGACCCCAACGGCGCGACGTGATGGCGCGCGGCATCAAGTACGCCTCTTCTGATCGCGTGGGAACAGCGGCGTTGCAGCAGATGTTCGGCGCGTCGGGCGCGGGCCTGATGGCCATCGCCATCCTTATTTCTACTTTCGGCTGCTGCAACGGACTGATTCTCTCCGGCGCGCGCGTTTATTACGCCATGGCCAAAGATGGGCTCTTCTTTAAGGCCACGGGCGAAGTTGATCCCAAATACAAGACACCCAGGAATGCGCTGATCGTGCAGGGAATCTGGACATGCATCCTCTGCCTGTCTGGCACCTATGGCGAGCTGCTCGAACTACGTAATTTTCGCGGTCCTGGTGTTTTACATCCTGACCATCGCCGGCCTGTTCGTGTTGCGCCGCACACAGCCGAATGCTGACCGCCCGTATAAGGCGTTCGGTTACCCGGTTTTGCCCGCGATTTATATTGTGATGGCTTTGTTTATCGATGTCGTATTATTGCGCTACAAACCGCAATACACGTGGCCTGGCTTGATCATCGTGCTGTTGGGAATACCGGTGTACCTCATCTGGTCACGCCGCGGTTCCGCACCAGCCCAGGCGTAAGAAATAAAAGGAGAATTTCTGCATGGCCAATTTACTGGCTACCAAGCCGATGGATGTGTTGCTCGCCGAATCGAAAGAGGAAAACGAGCACAGCCTTAAACGGGCGCTGGGACCGGTCAATCTCATCACCCTCGGCATCGGCGCAATTATCGGCGCCGGAATTTTTGTTCTCACGGGCGCGGCCGCCGCTCAATACGGCGGGCCCGGCAATCGTGCTTTCGTACATTTTCGCCGGAACTGGCTGCGTCTTTGCCGGCTTGTGCTATGCGGAATTTGCCGCGCTCATTCCGATCGCCGGATCGGCCTACACCTATGGCTATGCCACACTGGGTGAGATATTCGCCTGGATCATCGGCTGGGACCTGATTCTGGAATATGCCTTCGGCGCCGCCACCGTGGCCTCTGGCTGGGCGGGCACGATCGTTGCTTTCTTCCAGGAATTTGGCATCAATCTTCCGCCGACATTGACGAACGTTCCCGGCACCGAGATGGTCCTGTATCAGAAGCAAATGGATGCCTCTGAACACCGTCCAGAAGACACTTGACGGAATCGGGAGTTGACTGGCACACCTTGCCCCACGTTACCGCCATCTTTAATCTGGTGGCGTTTCTCGGCATCTTGATGGTCACCACGATTCTGGTGATCGGCATCAAGGAATCGGCGAATTTCAATTCCGCTATCGTGTTCGTGAAGCTGGCCGCGGTGCTCATCTTCATTGCTGTTGCTGGCACTACGTTTCTCATCACATGGCGCAGGCAAAAGCCAACTGGACGCCATTCATTCCGCCCAACACCGGACAATACGGAATCTACGGCTGGTCGGGTATTGCGCGCGGCGCGGCTGTCGTGTTCTTCGCCTACATCGGATTTGACGCTGTTTCCACCGCCGCGCAGGAAGCCAAGAACCCGCAGAAAGATATGCCGATCGGCATCCTTGGCTCGCTGGCGGTCTGCACCGTCCTCTATATTGTTGTTTCCGCTGCTGCTCACCGGTGTTGTGCACTATACGCAGCTGAACGTTGCCGCCCCGGTCTCGTCTGGCCATGTCACGTGACCGGCGTCTGGTGGGGAAGCTTGCTGGTGAATGTGGGCGCCATCGCCGGACTCAGTACCGTGATGCTGGTGATGTTGCTGGGCCAGTCGCGCGTGTTCTATTCCATGTCGCGCGATGGCTTGCTGTGGAAGTGGGCCGGTGAAATCCATCCCAAATTCCGCACGCCCTGGAAATCCACCATCATCGTCGGCATCTTTGTTGCCTTTTTTCGCCGCGCTGATTCCGATCGGCATTCTCGGCGAACTGGTCAGCATCGGAACCTTGCTGGCATTCGTGATCGTCTGCGCCGGCGTATGGGTACTGCGGCGCAAGCGTCCTGATATGCCGCGTCCGTTCAAGACGCCATGGGTGCCGTTTACTCCCATCGCAGGCATGCTGGCAGCGTTCTGGCTGATGCGTTCGCTTCCCGCTGACACCTGGATACGTTTGGTCATCTGGCTGATCATCGGCATGGTCATCTATTTCACCTACGGACGCCATCACAGCAAAGTACAAAAAGGACCGGCAACAGCCCTGCAATCGCAAGTCGGCAAATAATTCTTGCGTTCAATCACCAACACCCTCCGCTACGGCGGAGGGTTTTTTGTTTTAGAATAGCCAGTCTTTTTAGCGATATGAGCACGTCTATTCACTACGAACACGAGGACATCGAATGGCCAACCTGCTAGCCACAAAACCGCTGAAAACGATTCTTGACGAAGCCCATGAAACAGGTGAACACAGCCTGCGCCGCGTGCTGGGGCCGACAAACCTGATCACTCTGGGAATCGGGGCCATCATCGGTACGGGAATTTTTGTTATCACTGGAACCGCCACGGCCGAGCATGCCGGTCCGGCCATTATCCTGTCATTCATCTTTGCTGCCGTGGGTTGCGTGTTTGCCGGACTCTGTTATGCCGAGTTCGCCTCATTGATTCCCGTGGCAGGCTCCGCCTATACCTACGGATATGCAACGCTGGGCGAAATTTTTGCGTGGATCATTGGCTGGGACCTGGTCCTGGAATATGCCTTCGGCGCCGCCACTGTGGCTTCCGGCTGGAGTGGATACCTCATCAGCCTGCTGGGCGACTTCGGAATCAAATTGCCGGCCTCATTGGCCGGAACGCGATGGGACGAGTTCATCTATTACAACAATCACTGGGAACCGGTGAAGCTGCTGATGCCCAAGTTGGCGGCGGCAGGAATCGATCCTTCCACTCTGCCGCATACTTTTGGGACGTTCAACCTTTTTGGCTTTCTGGCAATTCTGCTGGCCACGGTGATCCTGGTGGTCGGGATCAAAGAATCAGCTAACTTCAACTCCGGGATCGTGATCATAAAGGTCTGCGTGCTGATCATCTTTGTCGGCGATCGGCGCGAATTACCTGATCAAGCACCCTGACCTCACCACCGCGAACTGGCATCCTTTTATTCCTGCCAACAGCCGGTTCCTTCGGCCAATTTGGCTGGTCAGGAATACTGCGTGCTGCCGGCATCATTTTTTTCGCCTACATCGGATTTGACGCAGTCTCCACCGCCGCGCAGGAGGCCAAAGATCCCGCTAAAGATATGCCGATCGGCATTCTTGGCTCGCTCGTGATCTGCACCATCCTCTATATAGTGGTGGCAGCCGTGCTGACCGGGTTGGTCAGTTATCACAATCTTGATGTGCGCGACCCCTTGGCCGTGGGCATTGATTCCACCGGAGTGCGGTGGGGAAGTTTGCTGGTGAAAATCGGCGCGCTCATGGGCCTGAGCAGCACGATTGTGGTCATGCTTCTGGGACAGTCGCGCGTGTTCTTCTCCATGTCAAAAGACGGACTGCTGCCGGCGTTGTTCAGCAGGGTCCACACAAAATTCCGCACGCCGTGGATTTCTTCTCTTACGGTGGGCACCTTTGTTGCGGCACTGGCGGCTTCGCTGCCCATCAATGTGCTGGATGAGATGGTCAGCATTGGCACATCTGCTGGCATTCGTGATTGTCTGTGCGGGCGTGTGGCTGATTCGTCGCCGCAATCCAGAGCTTCACGTCCATTCAAAACGCCATGGGTGCCATTCGTTCCGATCATGGGCATTCTGATCTCGCATGGCCATGATGGTCAGCCTCACCGGGCTTACCTGGATTCGTCTTGCGGTCTGGCTGGTGATCGGCATGGTGCTGTATTTCAGTTATGGTCGCCATCACAGCCGCGTGCAGCGAGGTATTGTGGCGGCTCTCGAAGAGCAAAATTCGACACGGAGACATTGAGGCACGAGAAAACCCTTCGATCTCTCGATGCCTCCGTGACAGGTTTTCAGTCGTTTGCGTTCATCATGGTAAGGTTTTAGTGATGAAGATCGTTACCGCCGCCGAAATGCGTGAGATCGACCGCCTTACCACGGAGAAGTACGGCATTCCATCGCTCACATTGATGGAGAATGCCGGCAGCGCGGTGGCGGAATTTGCGCAAAAGCATTTTGATTTCGATTCCGTGTGCGTGGTCTGCGGCAAGGGCAATAATGGTGGTGATGGATTCGTGGCGGCGCGCAAGCTGCATGAAGCCGGCAAGAAAGTCTCAGTCATCATTCTGGCCAAAGTCTGCTGACGAACTGCGCGGTGACGCCGCGGAGATGTTCAGGAAGCTTTCGCTTGACGCCATTGTGGATCGTAGAGGAAAAGGATTTCGAGAAAGCGGAAGTTGAAGACGCGCTGCATGCCGATTTGATTATTGACGCGATTCTCGGCACGGGATTCAAACCGCCGATGAAAGGCGTGGCGGCAAGGGCAGTAGCGGAGATTAAAGAGTGCGATGGCTGGGTGATAGCCATTGATCTTCCGTCGGGTGTGGATAGCGATTCGGTAGAGCCCCCACTTTCTCCAGCAGAGGACCATGCCTGGGCTGACGGAGTCATTTCCTTTACAGCACTTAAGCCCGCCCTCGTCTTTGACCATGTTTCTGACGGGCCAATTGCTGTTACGGCCATCGGCTCTCCAAATTCGCTGGTTGCTTCCCACAGTTCATTGCGAGAGGACGTTCTGACCAGCGCGGACTTTGGTCTCTTCGGCGGCCCGCGCAAATCTGATGCGAATAAAGGAAATTTTGGTCATGTATTGATCGTTGGCGGATCAGTGGGAAAATCTGGCGCAGCGGCCATGGCAGGCCTGGCTGCTTTGCGAACCGGAGCGGGACTTGTAACGGTTGCGTGTCCAAGGTCTGTGCAGCCAGTCATCGCTGCTTACGCGCCCGAGTTGATGACGTTTCCCCTTGAGGAAACGAAGCAGGGCACCATCTCTATGCTGGCGCTGGCAAATAGGGCGGAATGGCTGGAAGGTAAGTCAGTGGTTGTGGTGGGGCCGGGCATTTCGCGCAATGACGAGACAGCCGAGTTTGTGCGCGATCTGGTAAGTATCTGTCCGGAATGGATGGTGATTGATGCCGACGGACTGAACGCCTTTACCGGACGCATCTCAGAACTTCAACCTGATAAAGACATTAACCCGCTCGCCATCCGCGTGCTCACGCCACATCCCGGAGAGATGTCAAGGCTGGCAGGAATTCCCACAGCTGAAGTGCAGGAAAATCGGGTCTCAACCGCCCTCAGAGTAGCCAAAGAAACGCAATGCTGTACGGTTTTGAAAGGGCATCGAACGCTGATCGCCGGGCCACAGGAGTATGTCTGGATCAACACTACCGGAAATCCCGGAATGGCAAAAGGAGGAACGGGAGACGTACTGTCAGGGATTGTCGCCGGTATGCTGGCGCAGTGGCCGGGCCAGCTTGGAATCCTCCGCACAGATGGAGCTGCGAACTCAGATAGCGTAGCGCATGTTTTTTCGAAGAACGATCCCGAGGCCAAAGAGCTGAAAGGCCTCATTAAGAAGCGGGACCAGTTGGCGGACGAGCAAGCCAGGGTGGAAATAAATGAAAAGATAAAAGCCAAAACAGCCCAGGCAGTTACTTTGCTGAATTGCCTGGCTGTAAACCAGGCGGTGTACCTGCACGGATTGGCGGGCGACATTGCGCGGGATCTGTACGGAGAAAGATCCATGCTCGCCACGGAAATTATCCAGTGCATCGGTGATGCGTATGCGCTTGATGGAGGCGGAAAGTCATAGCAAGTTTGCCTATATCCAGCGATGAAGACATCAGAGATGAAGACATTCACTACCCATTCTGCCGAAGAGACCACCGGCGCTCGGCCGCAAACTTGCCGCCGAATTAAGCCGGGATCTGTTGTGCTGTTGCGCGGCGATCTGGGAGCAGGGAAGACCACGATGGTCAAAGGCATCGCGGAGTATTTTCATGCGGCGGAAGCCGGGGCCGTCACCAGCCCGACGTTTACTTTGATTCAGGAGTATCGAGGCCCGGAGGTGATGCTCTACCACATCGATCTTTACCGTATTGATACGCAGCGCGAGCTGGACACCCTGGCTCTGGATGATTTGATGGAGCCAAACACCATCCTGCTGATCGAGTGGGGAGAGAAGTTTGCTCGCTTCGCGAAAGAGCGCGATGTGGAGATTGCGATTGAACATCTGGGCGGGGATGAGACGGCGGATAAAGATCGGGAGATCGGGAGATCGGGAGATCGGGTGATTGGGCAAGTCGTTGTTATGAGTGGGGAGAGAAGTTTGCTCGCTTCGCGAAAGAGCGTGATGTGGAGATTGCGATTGAACATCTGGGCGGGGAAGAACGGCATATCTCTTTTGCCGCGAATTCCGCGAATCAACCAATCGAAAAGTTTTGTTGGCTGTTCCGCCTCTACGAGCTGACAAATTAAAAATGGCACCTGTGGTTTCCAAGGCTTCTGTCTAGATACTTTTTCCTATGTTCTTATTCGCGAAAATTCGCGGCTAAGGCGCGTCTCCTCCGGGCGGAGTCTTCCTGATGGTCATCCATACCAGCCAGCCGCCGTTGAGAAAGAACAACAGCGTAGCCGGCAGGAAAAACTGCCGCACGGGCCAGTGGGCAAATGCAGCGAAGATTATGCCTCCGACGATGAGGAAGTCGATCGAGGCATAAATGGCAAAAATCGTGATTCGTGACATTGCGATCAAAAGCCCATGATGTTATAGCCGCAATCCACGTAGATGGTCTCGCCGGTAATGCCCGAGCCCAGGTCGGAACAGAGGAACAGGGCAGTGTCGCCCACTTCCTTTACGTCCACGTTGCGTTTCAGGGGTGCGTGTTCGGCATGTGTCTTCATCATCAGGCCCAGATCGCCGACGCCGCGCGCAGCCAGCGTCTTGATGGGACCGGCCGAGATGGCATTCACGCGGATCTTGCCGCGGGCCCACGCTGTTCGCCAGATAGCGTACCGTTGCTTCCAGCGCAGCCTTGGCCACACCCATCACGTTATAGCCGGGAACAACTCTCTCTGCTCCAAGGTAGCTCAGGGTCACCACGCTGCCGCCTTCTGTCATAAGAGGCGCTGCGGCCCGAGTAACGGCAATCAGGGTATAGACGCTCACGTCATGGGCCAGACGGAAGCCTTCACGGCTGGTATTGAGGAAGTCGCCCTTAAGGTCTTCAGCCAGAGCGTGGGCCACGCAATGGGCCAGGGCATCCAGCCGCCCGAAACCGTTCCTTGAGCTGGGAGAAGAGCTGGGCAATTTCCGCATCATTGGAGAGATCGCACTGAAAGGCCTCGGCTCCGGGCAAAGATTGGATCAGGTCATGCGCTTCCTGCTTCAGGCGCTCGTTCTGATAGGTAATGGCCAGTCTGGCTCCGGCGGCGCTCAGGCTTTGGGCAATGGCCCATGCGATGCTCCTCTTATTGGCCACGCCGAAGACAATTGCATTTTTCCCCTGCATATTCAGCATCGGTCTATATCCTCTCACCAAATCGGAAACTCAAAAGAATAACAGGAATGCCAGGCAACAATGGGCTGCGGCAGTGAACGATGCAAAGCGTGGCTTAGAGGGCGTGCGCCGCCCGGGCATTCTTGAACGGAAAAGTTGATTTACGCGCTGAAATGCGTTGAAAGATTAAAGATTTCTGATCGCCGCTGGCGGGAAGCCTGCTTATGTACTAGCTGGGTTCCTGGCACGATGAGGTCAGCTCATGCATCGGTAGAACTTACAAGAAACATATAGACAAACCAGCGCTGCGGTTCTAAGATTCACTGCAAATTTTCCCAACCCCAACGGCCCGTATGTTGGGCCGGACCGTTTTGTAAGTACTTTTTGAAACTCGCCAGGTGCTTCGTTCAGTACTCACTGGCCGTGATCGCCCAGAGGAGGCAACCGCTATGGGCTTGACTAGACGTGAGTTGTTCAAAGTTGGAACCGGTAGTGCGGCAGCGCTGCTTTTAGGATTTGACGCCAAACCGGCCCTTGCGCAAGCGAAAGAACTGAAGATTGCGCGCACAACCGAAACCCGCTCAACCTGTCCTTATTGCGCCGTGAGCTGCGGCGTGATCATCCACACTCTGGGCGATAAGGCCAAGAACGTGACCGCGCAGGTGGTGCATGTGGAAGGTGATCCTGACCATCCCATTAACCGCGGTACGCTGTGCCCCAAGGGCGCATCCCTTTATCAGGACATCCTGAACGAACGCCGGCTGCTCAAGCCGCAGGTTCGCCGTGCCGGGTCCACCCAGTGGGAAGACATTTCCTGGGAAAAAGCCTATGACGAGATCGGGCGTCACATCAAGAAGACGCGCGACGAAGGCTTTGTTGAGAAGGACAAAGACGGCAAGACCGTGAATCGCTGTGAAAACATCGCATTCAACGGCGGCTGCACTGACACGAACGAATTCAACTATCTGGTCGTAAAGACGATGCGCAGCCTGGGGGTCTGCTACCTGGAAAACCAGGCCCGTGTTTGACACGGTCCAACGGTCTCCAGTTTGGGGCCCACATTCGGACGCGGCGCAATGACCAATGGCTGGGTTGACATCAAGAACACTGACATGATGTTGATCATGGGTGGCAATCCGGCTGAAAACCATCCTTGCGGTTTCAAATGGGCAGTGGAGGCGAAGCGCAATCGCAACGCCAAGATGATCGTGGTGGATCCACGTTTCCAGCGCACAGCTTCACAGGCGGACTTGTTCTGCCAGATCCGTGCAGGTTCTGATATTGCCTTCCTGGGCGGCTTGCTGAATTACGCCCTTCAGAACAACCGCTACAACAAGGAATACGTAGCCAATTACACCAATGCTGCGCTGATCGTGAAGAAGGGATTCAAGCTGCCGGAAGATGGCTTGTTTTCCGGTTACGATCTGGCGGCCATGAAGTATGACGTTTCCTCCTGGAATTACGAAGAAGGGGGAAATGTGACTGGAACGGCCGCGGCGGCGATTGCTGCCGGTGACGGTCCGGCAACGGAGGATACTGCCAAGACGGCAGCTCCTGGAAATCCTGCTTCGAACGGCGCGAAAGCCGCCGGTCCTCGTGGAGCGGAAGGCCAGGGATTGCAGGGCATGGGACCGGGATCAGCCAAGGGATCAGTCGGCACGGCGCCGGCGGCGCCTTCACTGCCTCCGAACACCGCCTATGACCTCTCGCTTGAGCACCCTCGTTGCGTCTTCCAGCTCATGAAGAAGCAATATTCGCGTTACACGCCGGAGATGGTGGAAAACATCACCGGAATTCCGAAAGAGCAGTGCACGAAAGCCTGGGAAATGTTTACATCCATCCGCAAGGATGGTGACATGAAGAAGGTCGCGACCATCATTTACGCGGTGGGCTGGACGCAGCACAGCTTTGGCTCCCAGATCATCCGCACTGCGGCGATGGCGCAACTGCTTCTTGGCAACATCGGGCGCGCGGGCGGCGGCATGAACGCCCTTCGCGGTCACTCCAACATCCAGGGCGCAACCGATATGGCGGGCGTGTTTGACATTCTGCCCGGCTATCTGAAGGTGCCTACTCCTGCTGATACCGATCTCAATACTTTCCTGACTCGTACCACTCCCAAGGCCGCCAAGCCGAAAGAGTGGGACTCTTTCAACTATTGGTCCAACACTCCCAAGTTCATGGTTTCGTTCCTGAAGGCCATGTATGGTGACGCTGCGACCAAGGAGAATGACTTCGCCTTCCACTACCTGCCCAAGATTGACCGCAAGTATTCATGGGTGGAGCAGTGGGACGCGATGTATCGCGGCAACGTCAAAGGCCTGCTCGCGCTTCGGCATGAACGGAGTAGCCATTGGGCCCAACTCGCAGAAGAACATTGATGCGCTGAAGAAGGCTGAGTGGCTGGTGGTGGGTGAAATCTATCCCGACGAAACCAGCAGCTTCTGGGAGTCACCGGGAATCACCGATGACGAGAAGAAGCAGATCAAGACTGAAGTCTATCGTCTGCCCTGCGCGGGTTTTGCTGAAAAAGACGGAACGTTCGTCAACTCAGCGCGCTGGCTGCAATGGAAGTGGGCGGCAGTCCCAACTCCCGGCGATGCCAGGCTTGATCAGGAAATTCTTGCTCGCATATTCCTCAAGGTACGTGAACTGTACCAGAAGGAAGGCGGCAAATTCCCGGATGCCATTCTCAATGCGTCGTGGGCGTACACCAACCCGAACTAACCCTTCGTTGACCGAGGTGGCCAAAGAGATCAACGGCAAGGCGCTCGCCGATCTTGCATGATGACAAGCAGACGCCAACAGACTGGAAGGCGGGACAGCAACTCCCCGGCTTTGCCTGGTTGAAGGATGATGGCACCACGTCTTGCGGCAACTGGCTCTATTGCGGATCGTGGCCGGAAGCCGGTTCGAATTCACAGCGCCGCGATAACTCTGACCCCTCGGGCCTGGGCATTCACGCCAACTGGGGCTGGTCATGGCCGATGAATCGTCGCGTGATGTACAACCGCGCGTCCTGCGATCTCAACGGCAAACCCTGGGATCCAACCCGTAAGCAGGTCTGGTGGAATGCAAACGGCAAAGAAGTGGGTGGGCAATGATGTTCCCGACTTCAAGGCTGATTCTGATCCGTAAGGACCACATGGGCCCGTTCATCATGACTCCCGAAGGTCTCGCCCGTCTGTTCGTGCCGTTGGCCGGCATGGCTGATGGTCCGTTTCCCGAGCACTACGAGCCGATCGAGAGCCCGCTCGATAATCCGTTCCATCCCAAGCAGAGCAACAGTCCTGTGGTCAAGAAGTACAAGACTGACATGGACAAGTACGGGACCACGCAGGGCGGCTACAACATCGTGTGCACCACGTACCGCCTGACCGAGCATTACCACTACTGGACCAAGAACAATCCCATGAACATGCAGCTTGTTCCTGAACCTTTCGTGGAAATTCCGGCCGAACTGGCGGACGAAATGGGTCTCAAGGGCGGCGAGAAGATGAAAGTGAGCAGTGCCCGAAGCAGCTACTACGCCAAGGCCATGGTCACAAACGTATCAAGCCGATGATGATTGGTGGCAAGAAGACCTATCAGATCGGCATACCGATTCACTGGGGCTACAAAGGAATTGGCGATGGACGCGCTGAAGCAGATCGCGGCCCTCTCAACAACCTTTCGCCCACGGTGATTGACCCTAACGCTTACACACCGGAATTCAAGGGATTTCTGGTGAAACTGGAAAAGGCCTAAGGAGCTGCCATGAGCAACGGATTGATGGAAATCAAACAGATCTCCGGCCATCGTGGCGGCACGCCGGGTAGCGGGGTTTCCCGCGACTACGACGTATGCAAGCTGGTGGATACCACCACTTGCATTGGCTGCAAGGCCTGCGAGGTCGCCTGTCTTGAATGGAACGGTTATGAGTTCCGCGACACCACCTTCGATAACACCTATCAAACCATGCCGGACACGGCCTGGAACTTCTGGAACCTGATCCGCTTCAACGAAGTGGTGAATGACGATAACTCCGTAAGCTGGCTGATGCGCAAGGACCAGTGCATGCACTGTGCTGATCCTGGCTGCCTCACGGCCTGCCCGGCGGACGGCGCTATCGTGCAATACCAGAACGGCATCGTTGACTTCAATCAGGCAAACTGCATTGGCTGCCAATATTGCGTTACCGGCTGCCCGTTCAATATTCCGAAATTCAACTCGGCCACCAAGAAGGTCTATAAATGCACGCTCTGCTCTGACCGCGTAGGCGCGGGCCTTGAGCCGGCCTGCATCAAGTCATGTCCCACGGGCTGCCTGCACTTCGGCAGCAAGGAAGACATGCTGGACCTGGCCCACAAACGCGCCGCACAAGTTCGGGCCAATACCGGCTGGAAAGATGCGGACGTTTATGATCCCGAAGGCGTTGGCGGAACGCACGTAATCTACGTGCTGGCCGATGCCAAGAAATCCTGAGAAATACGGTGGCCTTCCCAAAAACCCGACCGTTCCTTTCTTCGTGAAAATGTGGAAAGGCCCATTGAAGTGGGTCGGCGGTCTGGCCATGGGGCTGGGCATCGCCGCGGTCTTCGGTCACTACGTTCGCTACGGACCGAAGCAGGTGGATGCCGAGGAAGAAGGGAGGATCCAGAAATGAGCAGCAACATTGTTGTTCGTCACGGTACTGACCTGCGTGAAGATGAAGTCGTCCGGTACACACTGGTGGAACGCATGTGCCACTGGGTGGCAGGTCTCAGTTACCTTTATGTGCTCGCCACTGGCCTCGCCTTGTTCACGCCTTATCTTTACTGGCTTGCCTATGTCCTGGGCGGTGGTCCAACCATCCGCTTCTGGCATCCCTGGGTAGGTCTCATTTTCGTTGCCGCCACGTGGTGGATGCATTCTCTGTGGCGCGGTGACATGAAGACCACAAAAGATGACCTGGAATGGCGCAAAACCGTCAAGGCCTATGTCACCAATGATGATCGGCAATGTGGCTCCCGCGGGACATTTCAATTCAGGCCAGAAGCAGTTCTACTGGATCATGTTCTACGGCGCCCTGGTTCTGCTGATCACCGGTATCGTGATGTGGTTCCCGGAACTGATGCCGCGTGGCGCCCACTGGGTGCTGCCGCTCGTGGTCTTCCTGCACTGCGTTGGCGCTTTGGCTACCATCGGCGCCTTCATCATCCACGTTTATATGGGTGTCTTTTTCGTCCAGGGCGGACTCCACGGCATCATTTTCGGCCGTGTATCAACCGCGTGGGTCAAAGCCCATCACCGTCTCTGGTATGACAAGGCAGTGAAAGAAGACCGTACCCGTATTTCAACATCCTCGTTCAAGGGAGGCCGTTGAAATCTTCCTGGGACCTTCGCATTGAGCGGGCAAGTGAGCTATCACAGAAGCATCCGGTCATGTCGGATTTGCTCACGTTTTATGCTCATGTTGCCCGTTTTCAAAAATCTGTGTACGAAAAAATAGGCCACGAGCAGGACCATAGCATGACGGTCCTGCTTCCTTTTTGCGCTCCGCTTCTTAGCCTCATCGAACAGGCTGGTTCAACGTCACTGAAGCAGGCGGCAGAGGCGATGGCGAGAATCTCGCCTGTAGACTGGCGGGAATTGCTCTCCAGCGTGTGGCAGCATGAACCGGAAGCCGCCGAAGTTGCGCCGGAGTTTCTACTGTTCGCCAAAATTCTGCTTCAGCCATACGCGGAATTTCTCGCCCACACGTCCACGCCTCCGGCTGAAAACATCCTGTCGGCTGTATGTCCATTTTGTGGCGCCAAACCCCAGGTTGCGGTTATGCGTCCTGAAGGCGACGGCGGCAAGCGTTCGCTCATCTGCTCCGTTTGTGCTACCGAGTGGAACTTCCGGCGGCTGGTCTGCCCTGGCTGTGGGGAAGAGAAAAAAGAAAACCTCCCGGTGTTTATAGCCGAAGGTATTGATTACGTTCGGATTGATGCCTGCGATACCTGCAAGACCTACATTAAGTCAATCGACATGACGAAGGACGGCCGCGCCGTTCCGGTGGTGGATGAACTGGCAACCACGTCACTCAATCTCTGGGCGCAGGAGAAGAATTACCAGAAAGTTGAGCCTAACCTTTTCGGCGTTTGACCACCTTCGGCGTTTGACCACCGCAAACAGCCATCCGCAAATCGGGCGAATGCAGGCCGGTGCTTTTCCCATTCATGTGCATTCGCGTTCGTTCGCGGCTAAAGCTTTAGCTCAATGTGCCGGCTGTAATGAAAACTTCTCGTACTTCACACCCAGCAATTGGCCGGTTGGATCAAAGTCAAAACTGAAATACGCGTGTCCCAGAAGCGGGCAGTCCCGGCAGCCATCTTTGATGGAGTAAGGCACCACAAAGCGCTGATTGGAGTCGCCGAGGGTCATCATTTCCGGCAAAGCGCCGGAGGCCCGTTCTGCCGCGTCAAAGATGATGCTGGCGTTAGGATGATTTTGGCGTAACGCAAGGTATTGTGGATCTTTCTCCATCTGGTTTTCAGGCAGGATGTCCGGGTTATCCACATTGATAATGGAAGGAACACCATTCACGAGAAGCCAACCGTGTTTGGCTTCTGATGCGGCAGGGAAGTAGGCATAGGCCAGATCCACCGAATCAACCGGGCGAAAATCCTCCAGCACCGCCACTACGCCGTTGTTCTGTTCCGCATACTGCCGGGTGAAACTGATGGAGTCATCCGTCGCACCGAGCTCTGACATCTGTTTAATAAAGCATTGCGCATATCCCGGAGCATTCGCATTGCACGCATGATTGATCTGCGCGAGTTCATCATGCGATGGCGACCAGACGGCGGATTCACTTACCTGTTCATCCGTATCTTCACTCGCCTCAACTTCCAGATATACCACATACACTGCTGTGCAGACGATCAAAATCGCCAGGGGCAATTTAAATTTGAGGAAGCTCGACATGATTGTTCCCCATCCCATCAAAAATTCAACTGCATTCATCTGCCTTGACGGCGTCCCGCAGGATATCTGCTTAATGCAGGAACACACGTTCGACGGCAAATGTTGCTTCAGACAACAATAACAGCGTTGAGGCAACCAGACAGTAAAATCCCTGGCTTTTACCATTCTTAACCTGAGTGTCTGCTGTAAATTCCGGGCAAATGAGCGCGGCTAAAAGCCATCAGATTCGATAGGAGCCAAAGTTCGAATGCCGCGATCTAATGCATATATTTTTCATGCGCATATCTTTAATGCATGTATCTTTCATGCAGTTATCAGTTACAGTTTTGTTGTGCTTACTTGTGTGCCTTGGCGTGGCCCAGGGCGGCAGTCCTGGATCTCAGCAGAATCCGGTGATGGGGCAACGCGCTTTTGCGGACTACAGCCAGCAAAAACCCGGAGTGTTCCGGAAAATCACTGTTGCTGATCTTCCAGAACCACACGCCAGCAAGTCTGTCGATAACGGTCCGGACGAAGTCCCGCGGCCATCGAACGCATGGCCCCAGGCGCCTTCCGGATTCAAGGTGGAACTCTACGCCGCGTCGCTCGACTATCCGCGCCTGCTCCGCGTTGCTCCCAATGGCGATCTATTTGTGGCGGAAAGCCACACAGGAGAGATCAAGGTTTTCCGAGGTTTAAAAAATGGCAAGCCGGAGCAATCGCAGGTATTTGCGACAGGTTTACGGCAGCCATTCGGGATCGCTTTCTTCCCGTCAGGCAAGGACCCGGAATTCATTTACATCGGCAACACGGATTCAGTTGTCCGTTTTCCGTATCGGAATGGTGATCTCAAAGCACGCGGCCCGAGCCAGAAGATTGCTGACCTTCCAGGCGGCGGCCACCTGCGCGGAGGAGGCCATTGGACGCGTGACATTGCGTTTTCCAGGGACGATAAAAAGATGTACGTTTCAGTTGGATCACACTCCAACAACGACGATCCGGATACGCATCCCAGAAGAAAAGTACCGTGCCGATATTCTCGAATTTAATCCGGACGGCTCCGGAATGCGTATTTTTGCCTGGGGCCTGCGGAATGCAGTTGGTATTGCGGTGAATCCACTGGATGGGGAACTGTGGGCGTCCACCAACGAACGCGATGAGCTTGGCGATAACCTGCCACCCGATTACATCACCCACGTAAAGGACGGTGGATTTTACGGATGGCCGTGGTATTACATGGGAGGTCATCAGGATCCGAAACACACAGGCAAACATCCCGAATTGAAAGCCAAAGTCATTACTCCTGATGTTCTTCTGCAACCGCACTTTCGCTTCCCTGCAAATGACTTTTTACAACGGCAGCAGTTTCCGGCTGAATATCACGGGGACATCTTTGCGGCCGAACATGGCTCGTGGAATCGAAGCCGGCGGAATGGGTATGAAGTGGTGCGTGTTCCGTTGAAGAACGGTAAAGCCGGTGGGGAATACGAAGATTTTTTGACCGGATTCACCACTGCCTGAAGGGAAGGTCTGGGGCAGGCCGGTTGGAATTGCCGTGGGAAATGATGGATCATTGTTTGTGAGTGATGATGTTTCCAAAAGCATATGGAGGGTCAGCTACGCGGGCAAATGCAAGCTATGCGCGATGGTGGCACTCGCTGCGGTTCCGACAGGACATGACCGTGAAGTGGTCATGGTTAACAGAGCTTTACAAATTGCGTTCGTTATAATGAGCCGCGTGAACACTGAAAATTCAATCAGCAGATCGCCTGATCGGCAAGCTGATTCGGAGGGCTCAACGAAGTTTGGGAGCAACGCTTATTTCCGCGATAAGGAATATTCTCGCAAGTCCAGATCAAATCGACGCGCCCGCGGACAGGTGATCGCGTCCTTGAGGCGCTGACAACATTCTTGCAGGCGGTGGATGCCCGATCTTTTTGTGATCGCGATTGCCGCCATCATTTTTGTCGGGTGCATGATTTCTCCTCCCAGTTTGATGGACGATGTTGACGCCTCACACGGTCAACTTGCGCGCAACATGCTGAACACCGGCGACTGGGTGATTCCGCAACTCGACGGCGTGGCCTACATGGAGAAAGCGCCACTGCCGTACTGGATGATCGCCGTCAGTTATCATGATTTTTGGTGTTCATGACTGGGCGGCGAGGCTCCCGTTCGCGCTCGGCGCCGTGGTTTTGTGCTGGGTCACGTTTCGTTATGGCCGGTGGGCTTTTTCCGAGCAAGCCGGATTGTATGCGGGGCTGGCTCTGGCCACGTCAGTGGGCCTGTTTTTATTTACTCGCATTCTTATTCCAGACGTGCTGCTTACTCTGTGCATTACGCTTTGTTTCTGGTCATTTCAGCGCGCGATGAACGATGACGGAGCGGAACTGCATCCCCAGCGCTGGGCTGCGTTGATGGCTGCCAGCATGGCCGTTGGCGTGATGCTCAAGGGCCTCATTGCTCTGGTCATCCCAATCGGTGGTCTTGTTCTTTATCTTCTTTTTACGCGGCAGCTTTTTCTGCGGGAGACCTGGAGGCGGCTGCGTCCCGTTAGCGGCTTATTGATTTTTCTTGTGATCGCTGCGCCATGGCACGTAATGGCGAGCTTGAGAATGCCGCCCTACCTTGACTTCACCATGCGCAGTGTTCCCGGCGAATATCACGGGTTTTTCTGGTTTTACTTCATGAATGAACACGTGTTGCGCTTTTTGGGCTTGCGTTACCCGCACGATTACAACACTGTTCCTCGCCTGACTTTCTGGCTGTTGAATCTGTTATGGCTTTTTCCCTGGAGTTTCTATCTGGTTGGAGCAGGCCAGTTCAGTTATCGGGCATTGGATGGCGCAGGGGACCGCGCCAGCCGAACGCGTCTGCTTGCAGTCTGCTGGGCAGGCTTCCTGCTGATATTTTTCACGTTCTCCACCACGCAGGAGTATTACTCCATGCCCATCTATCCGGCGCTGGCCCTTCTCTTATCCTCTGCCATGGCGATCGATAATCGCTGGACAAGGCTGGCGACCGAAGCGATTGCGCTGGTTGCTTCGATTGGGGCGAGCATCGCGATGGTGATCCTGTACGCGGTCCGCAATGTGCCGGTCACTGGGGACATTTCATCCGCACTGGAGCAACATCCCGGCGCCTATACATTATCTCTGGGCCACATGGGCGATCTGACGCTACGGTCTTTCGCTTACCTGCGCATGCCCCTGACGCTGGCGTGTGTGGCATTGCTGATCGGAGCTGCCGGATGCTGGGTATGGTCCGGCCGCCAGGCATTTTTCGCCATTCTGGTCATGATGATGTTATTCTTTCACGCCAGCCGAATGGCCCTGAGGGTGTTTGATCCTTATCTCTCATCGCGTCCTCTGGCGCAGGCCTTGTTGCAGGCGCCCAAAGGGCAGTTGATTGTTGATGGAGCGTATTATTCGTTTTCTTCGGTATTTTTTTATGCCGACCGGACGGCATTACTGCTGAATGGGCGAAGCAATAATCTGGAGTACGGATCCTATGCTCCGGGAGCGCCCAGAATATTCATCAATGAGGATGTTTTCCTGGCTCTCTGGCGGGGTGGATCGCGGTATTATCTGCTAGCAGACACAAAACAAATGGAACATCTGACAGCACTGGCTGGATCGGACGCTCTGTATCAGGTGGCGGCTGCGGGCGGCAAGTTTCTGTTGAGTAATCAGCCGGTCAAGGGCGGATGAGGGTGTTCGCCTTCAAGGCGTGCAACTTCAAACTTTTCAACAGCAGGGGAGCATACAGGGTCTATGGTAATCGCCTCAGGATTGCTGTCACTGCTGTTGGCGGGTTCGCTCGTATATTGCGTGCTCGTGATCATTGGCGCCTGCCGATACCGCGCCGTGCAGGCTCCGCCTTCAGGCATACCAGCCACCCATCAGCATCCTGAAGCCTCTTTGCGGGCAAGACGAGCATCTTGAAGAGAATCTGACGCAGTTGGTTTGGTCAGGCCTATCCTGAGTTCGAAATCATCATGGCTGTCCACACGGCCGATGATCCGGCTGCTGCCAGTTGCCCAGAAAGTGATTCGTGACATATGCCGGTCGCGTAAGCGCGCGGCTCATCATTACCGGGGAGTCAACCATCCCCAACGCCAAATCGTACAGTTTGAATCGCCTGGTGCGAGAGGCGAGATATGATATGTTTGCTGATGTCAGATAGTGACGTATGGGCTGGGAAGGACTTGCTGGCGAAGATGGCCTCGCGAATTTCAAAATCCGCAGGTCGGACTGATCACCTGTCCTTATCTGGCCGTGGCCGGGCAAGAGCATCTGGTCTCGTCTGGAAGCCATTGGAATGAATACTGAGCTTCTTGGCGGCGTGCTGGTTGCGCGCATGCTGGAGGGCATGCGGTTTGCGCTGGGATGCACGGTTGCGATCCGGCGAAATGTTCTCGATGCCATGGGCGGGTTCAGTTATTTGCAGGAATTTCTGGCGGAAGACTTCGTGATTGGTCAACGGGCCGCCGAACTTGGCCATGAAGTGGTGCTCTCGTCTTCGGTGATCCAGCACCGCATTGGCAGCCAGGGCATGATGAAGAATCTCAGTCATCGCCTGCGTTGGGCACGCAGTACCCGTCGCTCACGTCCGGCCGGCTATTGGGGGCAACTCTTTACTTATCCGCTTCCACTGGCTTTACTGCTCTGGATGGTTTGGCCGCCGGCGTGGCCTGTCGTGCTGCTGACGCTGGTTGTGCGTTCCATGGCAGCCGCTGCAACCGCGAGCTATATCTTGAGAGACCCGCTGATCCGCAAACAATGGTGGTTGCTCCCGGTGCAGGATATTTTAGGTTTCCTGGTCTGGATGGGCGGCTTTCTGGGCGACACGATTGTCTGGCGCGATCGAAAATGTACCGTGCTGCGCGACGGCCGGCTGCATGTAAATCCCTGAAACTTTAAATCTACCTCGCCAGCCTTCCAACAATTATCGAAAGCCATCATGAAATAAAAACCCCCAGCGACGCTGAGGGTTTTTGAGAAAGCCGTTCTACCAGGATTATTTGCTGGTTGAGCAGCTGCTGGAGATCATTTTCACTTTCTTCACGTTGAACGTATTGGCTGCGCCGGATGCGGCTCCGGTTCCCGAGGCTGGAACTGGTGCTGGAAGTGGAAGAAGTTCCCGTGCCTGAGGCTGATTCAGAGCCGCTGCCCGGAGTACCCATGACACGGATCTGATGACCAACATGGTCACTCAGCTTGGACGTGTCACCAGCCAGCGTGATAGGTCTTGCCAGTGGCGGAGTCAGTCAACGTGAAGTTGCCGGCAGAACCAGCGAGGCATCCCTCAATGGAATTGCGCAGAACTGTCAGACGATTGTTGTGGTCTGCAGTGGTCTGAGTTGTTGTGGTGGTGGAAGTTGAAGCTGTCAGGCGTCTGGCTGGTCTGGCCCGAACGGTGTGAAGATGCTGGACGGGACGTGCTTGACGGAGACGAGCTAACTGACGGCAAGAGCGTGCTCTGTGTGGAGCTATCTGACGGCGAAGTGCTCTGGCTTGAGCTGCCCGAGGGTGAAGAGCTTGATGGATAAGAGCTCGACGGCGAAGTGCTCGAGGGTGAGGTGCTCTGTGTCGAGCTGCTGGGGCTGGTGGTGGTCGGCGAGTTGGTTGTACTCTGCGAGCTTTGCGATTGCGAGCTGCTAGTATCCGGTGTTGTGGGCTGCGACGAACTGCTCTGTGCAACCACCCACACCGATGACAGCAACAGAATTGCTGTGATCAGATAAGCCTTTTTCATTTACGTCCTCCTGGTACATTTCCGGCCTTGCTCTGGCCTTGAGTGATTGAAGTGGCAACACGTTAGAATGAGGCATTGAATGGCGGGTTTGCCGCGTTGGCAACGCAAACGCGAAAGAGAAGCAAGAGTACTAAGACGGATTAAGATGTATGATGCCGGCGAAATCAGCGCACGCTCACGCTACGCGGGTTGATTTCGCCGCGATTTTGGCAAGAGCGATCTTCGCCTTCTTCTCTGCTTCTGCTTTTGTGGGAGCTTCACCGGATCCAAGCTTCTCCTCAGCCGGCTTAACCCGATAAAGCGTGAAACGCCACGTTGACCGCAACTGAGTTTGCGGATCAATCGGCTGTTCCAGATCATAAGCAAGATCACCTTCATGAATGCGCATAATGTTTTCCTTTGCTGTCCGGCGTTGTAGACGCTTGTGGATACCGTCATTTGGCTAGATGCGCGCAGCGTGCGCCTGATGGATGAAAAAGTTTATGTGAGAGAAGATGATTCGGCGAAGCGGAGGATGAACTAGTTGGTTTTTCTGGCCTGACTGAGGAGAGCGTGCAGTACTCGACGGGAGCAGCGGTGGCGGAGACGGCGCCGTCATCTTTTTCCAGCAGCTGATAGGCCTGCGCCATGGTGAGGCTGTCAGGCACGCGCCGGAATTCGCTTTTTACCTCATGCTGTTTGACGTTGATATTTTTGAAGAGAATTGCGTGGCCGGACATATTCACATCCAGGCCCACGATTTCCCAATGTCCCGGAGCGACTTCGCGTTGCGTTACACGAAAGGTCCCGCCTTTGTTCAGCCGGGCAAGAAATCCCCAGCCAAAAGTCACGTCTTCGAACAGCTGCCCGTCAATGCGGCGCCAGTCTGTGCTCGTTCGGATCAATCAAGACGGTCCCAGACATGGAACGAAATACCTTCAGTTCGCGGCTGGGCGGATCATAATCGGCTTTGGGATAAAAAGTGAGGCGCACCAGGCCGTCTTCCATTCCGTCATATTTGAAATCAAACGCGTCAGGGATGGCCTTGAACATCTGTTGCGCTTTTTCACTATCATCTTTGACTCGTTTAGCGCGCTGGGCCCGCTCTTCTTCGCTGTTGACCAGCTTCCGCATGCGCTCTTCATCCTGCTTGCGTTCGTCGGGTGTCAGGGGATGGCCGCGGATAACAGATAGTCCGCGCAAGTTCGCCGTCCCTGGTTTCAACTACGTCGCGATCGTAATTGTTCTTGTCGTCCTCACGATGGAAACGATAACGCCAGTGGGTATGATCATTGTTCTCAGCTTCAATGCTGTGATAAACCGCCTGGCGGACAAACTGATTCGGATCAGCGGGAAGCTCTGGACTGCTATTTTTCTCGACCTGTGGGTGCTGGACGGGCGGGGGCTGGTTCTGCGCCGGCAACAATGCAGGCGCAACGAAACCGGCCACCACCGTTCCCATGAAAAAGACCCGGATTGCGGTACCCCACTGCATATATGGAACTGCCTGTACTTAGTGTCACTATTAGACGCCAGAGAACCCGCTTTTGGTTGCATTTTAGCAGCGGCGGCAACCGCGGTTACGGCTATTAGAGACGGCGTCGTAAGTTCGGGCGGCTAGAAATTTGATCAATTCTCCGAAAAAGGCTTTGGCTGAAAACAAGGGGCGGCTGTCCAGCCACCCCTCTGATCGACACGGCGGAAAAGGCAGTCCCATTGGCTCGTTAAGTCGTGACGTGAGAGCCGTTGTTCCCCTGGTTTCGGCTCCCGCTGCCGCGACATTTCCGCGCAAGTCGACACGTTAACTAAAATGCAAACAGATGGCCAAACCTGCTGGCCTGGGTGATTCAATCACTTCCGTGTAAAGCCAACAGAACAAAGGCAATTTAGTCACGGTCTAGAGGGGTATCTATTTAGTAAACCTTGGCTATTGAGAGCTCGCAGAACAAATTGAGAATTGCCGTGCCACGGTTGAGCACTGGTTTACCTTTCGGATGCACACCTTGAGTAACTACTTTTCGCTTGCGGACAAGCAGTAGACTATCTCGCCACTAAGACACCTGATTCACTGGCTGTAGGACGCAGGTCATCGTTGGTTGCCGCTTGAAAGCCGGTGGCAGCGTGCCGACTGACCTTCGGCAAAAAGGATGACGCCCTCCCCGAGAGGGTTATGCGCGGGGCGGGAGAACGGCGCAGAAGCTAAGAGCTGGCCTGGAGAAGACTGCTGCGACCGGAGAAAAACTGCAAGTGAGACATCAAGCAAAGGAAACAATGTTATGTGGAAAGCTAGACCCGAGGACAATAACCCAATGAGCACGAACCAGCCGCAGGCTTCATCTTCATCTGCATCGTCCAACGCCGCCGCCAGCGCGACGACATCGACACTCAACGCACCCCCAAAAAGATTCGAAAGCCAACACTACTTTCAACGATCGGGCTGATGTGGGCCATATCGGCAAATCCGTGGTTATCCGCGGCGAACTTACCGGAAACGAAGACCTGTATCTTGATGGTGAAATCGAAGGCAACATTGACCTTCGTGATCACAAGCTCGTCATTGGGCCGAATGGCAAAATCAAGGCCACCATCACGGCGCGTGATATCGTTTTGCACGGCCGAGTAGAGGGAAATATATCTGCCACCGAGCGTGTGGAATTGAAAAAGTCCTGCACGCTGACTGGTGATGTCAGCACCGCCACGAATCGTGATTGAAGACGGCGCATTCTTCCGCGGCGCAATTGACATCAAGGAAGACCGCGAACATCGGGTTGAGCCGCGCAAGGCGGCGGCTTCTGCTGGTTCTTCTTCCAGTAGCAGTTTTAGCTCGCCCGCCACCTATAACGCCGGCGCCGGATCTCAGGGTTCCTTTTCCGATCCTAAATAGTTTAGGATATGGGGAGCATGAGCTCCCCCAATCACAGTTTCTCTCGCTGGTTCAAGGGCCAGGGCTCCGCGGACAAGAAAGCGTCTGAGGAGTCCAAGTCTGCAGCACGCACCAGCCGACGCTCAATTGGATTGGGAGAGTTCATGCGCAGCCTGAAGGGAACAGGCGAAGAGAAACTCAGTGTTCTGGATCTCGGCTCCACTTCCCCGGCAAACATCGCGTTTCTTACTGAACTTGGCCTGCGTGTCTATACAGAGGATATTCTTCGCGCTTCCAAGGGGCAGGAATATCTGGTTCGGGACCAGGACGGGAACGAATCTTTCGACCTGGATAAGTTTTTCAAAGAGAACTTCTCATATCCGGCAAATCAGTTTGACGCTGTTCTGGTCTGGGATGCCACAGATTATCTTCCAGAAGCCCTGGTAAAACCTCTGGTTGACCGGATTTACTCCGTGCTGAAGCCCCACGGCACCCTGCTGGCATTTTTCCACGACAAAGATGCAGGACCAGACATGCCTTATTGCCGCTATCACATCGTGCAGCCAGACACGCTTGAGTTGGAATCCCGCCCTAATATCCGCTTGCAGCGGATCTTCAACAACCGGCACGTGGAAAATCTATTCAAAGATTTTGCCTCTCGCAAATTTTTCCTGGGTAGAGATAATTTTCGCGAGGTCATCGTGGTTCGCTGACCGGCTGTGCACGTCAGCTACTCGTAATATTTACTTCCCACCTCTGCTTCGGTTCCTATATGCATGCTCAATGTTGGTATTAAAGTACCCACAATTGAGTTTCTGTCAAAAAGTTGCCTGAGACTTAGTTCGTTTTGTGGTGCGGGCGCTTGCGCGCATTCAGGTGTAAACCTTTTAGATTCAGAAACTTAAATTTAATCGCAATTCTTGAGCGAAAGAGACGTTCTTTGGGCAGCCTGATTGCTGTAGATATGGCGGTACGAAGTGAAGCAATTTTTCAATTAAAAACCCTCCCCGGGCGAAATGAGGTAGGTCGAACATGGCTAGCTTTCAAGGTGTTATCGGTAGTTTCGGTGCTGTTTATTCCGCGGTGGATACACAGAAAGCCAATTATCGCGAGATCTACGAAGAGAACTGCCACAGAATTTATTCCCTAAGTTTTTGGATGACGGACAATGAACTGGTTGCGGAGCAACTGGTAAACAATACTTTCCTTCGCGCGTTCGCCGGCGCCACTGGGCCCAAGAGCGAGAATATAGATCAGGCGTTCCTCACTGAGATGCGGGAAATGTTCGCTATTGGGTCGCTGACTCTATCTTGCTCGGCGAATGCAGAGACTTCCAAGATACGCAGCAACATGAAGCGTGTTCACCTGGAACGCGCTGTAGTTCAGCTACCTGCCACAGAGAAGCTGATTTTCCTCTACCACGATGTTGAAGGCTACGATCACGAAAAAATCGGCCAGATGATTGGCGTCACCACAGAAGAATCAATGTTCGGGCTTACACCAGGCGCGGCTGAGAATCCGCGAGCTGGTTTCCCAAATGCAATAGATAGTAGCGGTTGTGCTTCATCTCCTTTCTCTCCTTATTTTCTCGCCCCTCGTTTGAGGGGCTTTTTTTTGCAAAGATCAAAGAAGAACATTCTCATTGTCATTCAGCAGTAAAGGCCAATGTTTACTATTGTAAATTTTGGATTTTCTTGAAACCTTTTTCTTTTTATGTCGTCTATGTAATTAAATACGCAGTACCCCCACGTGGGCGTCGCCCCTATACCGGCGCCCACATTAAAACTCCGCTGGATCTCTCCTGAAGATTTTTCTCTCATCACTCACCTTCATTGGTTCCCGAACGGGAAACGGGCAACAAAGCGCTTATACTACTGCTCTAAGCAAGCATCAGTTGGGCATTGCGCCGGTAAGGTGGGCGGTCCCCGAAAGCATTCCTGAGGAGGCAACATGGACTGGAAGAAAGCACTGATTTATGGATCGTTGGCAGCGGGAGTGATCGTGTTCCTAACCGGTCGCCGCCCTGTGGGACTTGCAATCGCCGGCATTGGTTTGGCGACGCTTGCGTCAGAGAATCCCGAGAAGTTCGAGGAACTGTGGCGGAGAGCTCCAGAGTATCTGGAAAAAGGGAGTAAGTTCGTGGATGTCGCGGCCAGCTTCCTGGAACGCATGGGAGAGCATCAGGGCGGCTTTCGTAACATGCCGGCCGCCGGCGGAACCAGGTACTAGCGCTATAAAAAAGATAATCCCCGGATGGCCGTTTAGCCTTCCGGGGAGATCTTAAATCAGTCAGAACTTCTGCCCTTCCCGCCATCGTTTCCCCCAGGTTTACGACAACGAAAAGGGAATTCATTCTTCCTGATTGGTTAAGGTGAGCTCAGTATCCAGCTACTTACCATTTTCCGGAATTCATGGAATCTCTTAACGATTGGCCGAATTTGACCTTAGTGGAACGCCGCTCCACTTACATCCTCGTCATGCCACGATTCATCTGAATCCGAATACGACGATAACGTCCGGGCGAGTGGCGCATGTACCATCCAAAACCTAGCTTCTTCTGCTGTCTCCTTCTTCTCCTTAGCGTTGCACTACCGCTGTCAAGCCAGGAAAATCATCGAAACGAACCTGCTACTGGGGTCCTTCTTGCCCGCTCGCCATTCGCCCACGGTTATCGCCACGGTTATGAAGAGGGCTATCATCAGGGAAATATTGATATCAACATGGCCCGTCCGGCGCGGAAGAAATTTTCTGAATTCCGCGGTGTTGCGCTTGGATATCAAAGTGATTTTGGGCCGCGCAATTCGTTTCTCTACGGTTTCCAATTCGGGCTGATGGCCGGCTATAGCGCTGGATACAACGGCAAACAATTCCGCGCAGTCTCGAATCTGCGCCAGGCGGCAATGGACCTCAATGCCACCGCAACCGAAAAACAGGCTCCGGACCTTACTTTCGACAGGGGCGTGATTTTCGGATATGAAGATGGTTTTGGCTGGAAGCCGGCAAAAACCAGTGGCATGGCAACCGGAGGACCAAGCCGTGGGGGAGCCTGCCAAACTTCGCAGAAAGCGCAACAGCAGACTGCCACCGAATCCCCGGAATACTGCGAAGGCTATCGTCGCGGGCTGGTCCTGGGGCGCGCAGACGCCTCCGCCGCGGGCGCCGAACACGGTTTGCTGGAAGCTAGCAAGTAACCCCTCAGCAGAACACCTCAACTTGCACTCTCAATACCGGACATGTACTCTGCTAAAGAATAGGCAGGGGCTAAAGTTCATGATACTTTCAGGTTGTCCGGAGTAAGATTTTGCATACAATCCCTATAAATCTGTTGAGCAGCCGCCACCGTCCAGAAGGAGCTTCAATGAAGGTAGCCACGTCCAAGAAGACAATGATCCGTATTGCAGTGGTGGAAAGCGATCCGCTACGTTTTATTGGGCTGAAGTCTCTGTTTGATACGGAGCAGGACCTGGAGTTGATCTCGTGCAGTCTCGCTGAACTGGGACCGCGCAAGGACATCGACCTGGTGCTCCTTGGTACACGTGCAGGACAGAACCTTTTCGATGTGATGGCTGGCCTGAAAGCGGCCCGGCCCGATCTGCGAATCATTGTCACCGGAAGCGGGGCGGATGATGAGACGATCCTGAAAGCACTTGCAGCCGGCGCCAAAGGATACGTGGACGAAGCGGCCTCACCTGCTGAATTTATCCAGGCAATGCGCATTGTTCACCAGGGTTCGGTGTGGGCGCCACGGCGCGTGCTCTCCATATTCATTGAGCGCGTGACCTCTTCTCCCGGACGCATTTTCCCCGCCGGTCGAGTGACTTTTACTGATCGTGAAAAAGAAGTTCTTGAACTGCTGGTTGCCGGCCGGTCTAACAAGGAAATCGGATCAGTTCTTGGTATTGAAGAACGCACGGTGAAGGCGCACGTTGCCAAATTGATGCGTAAAGTCGGCGTGCAGAACCGTATTGCGCTTTCCGTGCACGCGATCACGCATTCACTTGTCACTTCATCCAAGTAGAACAACCTCGAACATCCGTGAGTCAAGAAAAGCCTGCCATCGTGCAGGCTTTTTGGTTTGTAACGAGTACGTGGAACAGGTGCTCCGATTGAGCGCAGCGAAAGCTTTCACGATTCCCGTACTTCTATTGAACCTTCGCTAAGCTCGAGACGGGAGCGTAGCGCGGGATCTCAACCTCCGCAGGAGTGCTTGTGCTTAGCAGATCAACCGGTAAACTCCGGCTTCTCTAAGTACATGTCCCTGAAGCCGATTGCGCCTGCACCCCGGTTACTTGCTGGTTAACCGAGCCGGGTTCATACTCTCTTCACCTACCACAGAACCTGGGAGACGGGGGTTGGACACGGTCACGAGGGTCGCCGTATCCAACCCTTTATAATTTTCCAGCATCTCTCCTTAAGCCTCCATGCTCTACAATCTGTACCTGAGGAATTTAATGAAAAGGTTTTTCTGTGGTGTGATGTGTGCATTTCTGATCAGCAGTTTCAGTTTCGCATCTGAAAGTGCTGCCAGCCGGGCTGAAGCCGCGGCCACTGTGCTTAATGAAATTATGGCCGCACCGGACAATGGTATCCCGGTGGAAATTCTTGATTCCGCCAAATGCGTAGCGGTGGTACCCAATCTGGTAAAAGGCGGCTTCGTGGTTGGCGGATCACACGGACGTGGAATGGCAACCTGCAAGCTGAACAACGGAAACTGGACAGCCCCAGCTCCCATCACCATGACGGGCGGAAGCATTGGCTTTCAGATCGGCCTGCAAGGCGTGGATCTGGTCATGATGATCATGAATGATCGCGGAATGCAGGCGCTGCTCACAAACGGTTTCAAGGTGGGCGCCGATGCGTCCGCCGCTGCCGGACCGGTTGGCCGCCATGTTGAAGGCTCAACCGATTGGAAACTCAGGGCTGAAGTGCTCACCTATTCCCGGGCCCGTGGTCTGTTTGCCGGCGTCACCATCAATGGCTCTACCATTTCGCAAGACGAAGATGCCACGCGCGAGTTGTACGGAAAGTTTGTGCCTTTCAAGACCATCTTGACCGGGGCCACTGATATGCCTCGGGGCGGAGGCGAGCCATTTGTCGCCGCGGTCCGGAAAGCTGTTGCAACCGCCAACAATTCAGGAAACGCATCCAGCACGCCGTCAAATCCGCCACCGCGTACGCCTCCGCCCGCGCCGGCGGCGACGCCCGTTCCCGTGTCAACTCCCATGCCGGCGCCGGAAACGGACAGCACGCCCGCGGCAACAGCCAGTCCGACGCCTCCACCACTTCTGTGATAACGAGAATTATCATTGCAAGAAGGGAGCCAGACCGGTTCCCTTTTTTTTCTCGTTCCCTTAAGGGAGATCGGAGTTGGTAGTTCCGCGTGCCCGAGCGCTCGGTTTGTCGGTGAAAGAGCGGCCCTTTAGGGCCGCGCCGAAGCGTCAAGAAGCTGGGGCTTCAGCCCCGGGGGAACTTCATCGGTTTTCATCCCTGGAAATGCGGAGGAGTACGGGTATTCCTCAGGATTCTTCACCAACATTGCTTTTACTGGATTTTGATAGATATATCTGCGATGAGTTGCGTAGTCGTCAGCATCTTTCAGCCGGTGCTTGGCAAAGCCCTCCTGCCAGACCAGTGATCTGAACCCCAATTCTTTGGCCGCCCGAAAAGAGAAACCTCGTTTGATGAATTGCGCCGCTCTCTCAAGTGATATGTTCGGAGCTGGCGTGAGGATCAAATGGAAATGGTCTGGCATGACGACGAATTCGTGGAGGAAGAAGCGGCCAAGCTTGCGATTCTCCTGGAGCACATCGAGGATCAGTCGGGACCTGAGGTCATTTTTGAAAATTGGGCGCCTAGGTTTGAGACTGATGTAATGAAGAAAGTACGAATTTATTGTGGTGCTATTTTCATGAGTTCCGGGGCTAAAGCCCCAATATTCTACAACTCAACGCGGCCCTAAAGGGCCGCTCTTTTACCGACCGTCCCTGCCGCCAGTACCAACTGCCTCTGCGCAGTACCAACTGCCTCTCCAACTGCCTCTGCGCAGTACCAACTGCCTCTGCAGTACCAACTGCCTCTGCGCAGTACCGACTTCCTCTTTCGCCAACCGCTTCTTACCTAGTCGTTCCATCGCCATCTTCCTTCATCATCCACTTCATCCGGCCGGCCACAAAAAATTGAATTATTTCTGGTTGGATGGTACCGTCCAATATCCATTGCTCATGCGCTATCGTCTGGAATATGCGCCAGTCTGGTTACTGGCAAATCTAATTCGCTGGCTGCCGCGTCCGCTGGCGCGTGGCCTCTGCATTTCAGTGGGTCTGCTGATTTATGTACTGCACGGACGCCTGCGCAAGGTGGGCATGCGCAACCTTGATCTGGCCTTCCCGGCAAAGAGCAGACAGGAAAAGAAGAAGATCCTGCGGACTCTTTTCATTGGGCTGGGCCGCCAGCTCGCTGAGTTTTGTTTATTTCCGCGTTACACCGCAAACAACGTTGCGCGAGTGGCGGTGTATGAAGGATTTGAGAATTTTGCCAACGCTCATGCTCGCGGTAAAGGCGTGGTTTTTCTTACAGCACACATTGGCGGATGGGAAGTGAGTTCGTTTGCGCACTCGCTGTATGGCCATCCCATGAACATTGTGGTGCGGCCGCTGGACAATCCATATGTTGACAGGATGGTGGCGCGTTACCGGACCATGCATGGCAACAAGACCTTTTCCAAACAGGAGTACGCTCGCGGTCTCATCAAAGCGCTGAAAAAAGGAGAGGTAGTGGGCATTTTGATGGATACCAACATGACCCCGCCACAGGGGGCATTCGTGGATTTCTTTGGCGTACCAGCCTGCACGGCCACAGGCGTGGCGCGCGTTGCGCTGCATACAGACGCCGCGGTGGTGCCTGCGTTCTGCGTGTGGGACCGCGAAGTGGGTAAATACAAGATTTGCTTTGAACCGGCCTTGAATCTGGTCCGCACCGGGGACGATGAAGCGGATGCCATCGCCAACACCGCGGCCTTCAACAAGTCGATTGAAAAGTATGTAGCGCGATATCCAGAGCAATGGCTTTGGGTGCATCGCCGCTGGAAGACCAGGCCGCCGGGCGAGAGCAGCATTTACTAGCAGGTTGCAGTTACGCGGGGGCGATAGGCAATCCAAAAGAAAATACCGAGCCATGGCCTAACTGGCTGGTTACTTCAATTCTGCCGCCATGCGCTTCCACAATGGACTTAACAATCGCCAATCCCAGGCCGGTGCCTTGTACGCGATAGCGCTGGCTCTGTCCGCGATAAAACTTATCGAAGATCATCGAGCGCTCCAGATCGTCAATGCCTGAACCGCGGTCGGCAACGCTGGTGATGAGGCGATCGCCTTTCACTTCCGCACTGACGAAGATCGGCGCGCCGGGTTGGGAATATTTCGCGGCATTCTCGAGCAGATGCTGTAACACCTTCCTCATCCAGTTGAGATCCATGACCACTGGCGGCAGCCGCTCGGGGAGCCGGACTTCAATGGGATGACCGGCGGTTACGTTCTTGGCTTCTTCCATGGCCGCATCCACGGCGTCCTGAATGGGAAGAATACGCATCTCCAGCTTTACTTCGCGGGCATCAAGCTGCGCCATCTCCACAGCTTCACCCACCAGGCGGTTCAGGCGATCACTTTCCTCGTTGATGACTGTAAGCAATTCTTCCTGGTCATCTTTTTTGAGTGATGGAGATGAGAGGAGGGTTGTGACCGATGCCTTGATGGCGGTGAGTGGTGTGCGGAACTCATGGGTAACAGAATCCAGTAACGCCGAGCGGAGACGGTCACTCTCTTTTGAAGCCTGATTACGGCTGAGCTCCTCAGTGGCGCGCGCGTGCTCCACCGCTGTGGCGATCAGGCTGCCTATGGCTTCCAGAGTCTGATGAGTGACCACTTCGCCCACCAGGCCGAATGAGCCTACGTTGCGAATGCCCATGCGCAGGGGCGCGATGGCCAGCTTTCGGTCAGCATCAACAAAGATTTCACCTCGGGCGGCGACTTCCCTGAGTTCATGGGCGGGAATTTCCTGCCGCTCAGGATCGGAGCGATAAGCTTGATCTTTCTGGGTGATATAGACGGCCGCGTGGATGGCATCGAAGGCTTCCACAAGAAATCGCGGAACGGATTGCAGCAATCCAAGGACGTTGCCTGAGACGAGCAACTGCTGGCTGAAAGTATAGAGCCGCTCCACGTCCTGCCTGCGCAGGTGTGCCTCCTCGGTCTGGCGGCGGGCGCGGTCGCTCAGGTTGCTGGCAATGACTGAGGTCATGAAAAAAGCGAGCAGGGCCACCCAGTTCTGCGAATCTGCAATGGTGAAGGTGCCAACCGGCGGCAGAAAAAAGAAGTTGAAGCAGATAGCGGCGGCAATGGACATGGGCAGCGCATAGCGGAGGCCCCATGACGCGGCAACGGCCAGAACAAACAGCAGGAGCGTGACGGCAACCGTGGCAGGATTGACGTGCAGCCATTTCGCGTATACAAGAACGATCAGTGACAGAAGAGCAATGCAGGTCAGAGCTCGGGCCGCCGCTCTTGGAGAAATTTTCACGGGCCTGATTGTACCGGGGATTCGGGCAAGATGCATCGCAGGCTCCAACGCGTGACTGAATTGACTTCTGGCTCATCAAAGGAAAATCGTGCCCAAGACTCCTGAACAATGGCTGGAACAAGCTGCTCCGGAAAAGAAAGCCGGGATTTTCAAATTGTTTCTCGGCTACGCGCCGGGTGTCGGCAAGACCTACAACATGATGAGTGAGGCCATTCGCCGCAGCAAGCGCGGGGAAGACGTGGTGATTGGCGCAGTGGAAACACACGGTCGCAAGGGCGTGGCTGAGCTGGTGGAAAAACTGGAGCGCGTGCCGTCGCGGAGCCTGGAATACAAAGGGACAATTTTTCAGGAAATGGATGTGGATGCAATTCTGGCGCGCAAGCCGCAGGTGGTGCTGGTGGACGAACTGGCCCACACCAATATCGAGGGCAGTAAGCATAAGAAGCGGTACGAAGACGTGCTGGAACTTCTGGAAGCGAAGATCGACGTCCTCTCAACCATGAACATCCAGCACCTGGAGAGCGTTACCCCGATGGTCCAGAACATCACGGGAATTCAGGTTCGCGAAACTGTTCCGGATTGGGTGCTGGAAAGGGCGAACGAAGTAGTTCTGGCCGATCTGACGCCCGAAGCCCTGCAAACCCGCATGCGTCGTGGTGATATTTACCCCGCTGGACCGGACGGAAAAGGCGCTGGCGAATTTTTTCCGCGCCGGGAACCTGTTGGCTTTGCGGGAGCTGGCGTTGCGCCACGTCACGCAATCGGTTGACAAGAGTCTTGAATCATATCTGCAACGCAAGAAGATTGACCAGAACTGGGGAGTGAGTGAGCGGGTGGCGGTGTGCATCAGCTCCAATCCGGCATCACAACAGTTGATCGCCAGAGGAGCGCGCCTGGCGCAGGGGCTGGATGCGGAATTTTTTGTGGTGCACGTGGAGCGTGGCGGCGAAGGAAGGTCTGACGCGCGCAACCGGTCGCTTTCCGCCAACATTCGTTTTGCTGAGAACCTGGGCGCCAAGGTAATTCAGTTGCAGGGGGCTATAGTGGCGACTTCGGTGGCGAATTTCGTGCGCGAACACAAAATCACCCAGGTCATTTTTGGCCGGTCGGCCATCAAGGGCTGGCGCAAGTATCTTTACCTGGCAGTGATCAACCGCTTTCTGGCGAACGCGCCGTCAGTTGATGTCCACATCGTGACCCAGCAGGAGTCACATTGATGGCGGAACGCAGCCGCATTCTGGTGGTGGATGATGAGACGCAGATTTCACGGGTGTTAAAAACCACGCTGAGCAGCCAGGGATATGAGGTAAAGACGGCCTCCAATGGCGAAGCGGGATTTGACGCCATCAGCGATTGGCTGCCCGATCTGCTCATTACTGATTTGTCCATGCCGGGCATGAGTGGGATTGATTTATGCCGGGCGGTGCGCGAACGCTCGAATATTCCGATTATCGTTTTGTCGGTTCGCGGGGAAGAGAAGACCAAGATTGAAGCGCTGGATGCGGGCGCGGATGACTATGTGACGAAGCCGTTCAGCGTCAATGAGCTGTTGGCCCGGGTGCGCGCCAATCTTCGGCGCGTGACTGCCAATGATGAGGAAGTAAGCGCGCCCATTGAAGAAGGCGTTTTTTATATCAGCGCGGAATGCCAGACAGGTGAAAGTCTCCGGAAAAGAAGTGCATCTGACGCCAAAAGAATTTGATCTGCTGGTGTTCATGGCGCGCCATCCCAATAAAGTTCTGACTCACCGGGTATTGCTGAACGCGGTGTGGGGCAGTGAAAGCGTTCAGCAGCCGGAGTACCTGCGCGTGTTCATCAATCAACTGCGCAAAAAGATTGAGTCCGGTGAAACGCCGAAATACATTGTGACCGATCCGTGGGTTGGCTATCGCTTCCTGCCCACCGGCGAGCCTGTATAGTACGTCCGACGCAGCTCTTTTCTCCGTTTCGGGCGGATGTGATGAGGCCCCGTGTACCTCAGGGGCTGAAGCCCGAGACATCGAGCGCCTGGGCCAGGCCTGAAGGCCTGCTCCCCCATACGCACACCCAAATACGACAGCCAATGATCCCTGCCTTCGAGCCTTACAAAACATTTACGGTTTCAAAATCCCTTCCTTATGCGCGCCGTCATTAAATATTCACAGAACGGTGATGTGAATCCACCTCACACGGATAAGACGAAGGGGCGATGCAAAGATGGATTTCCTGATGATTTCCGGCATGGTGGCGTTCTTTCTCGTCGCTCTGGCCTATACCAGGGCCTGCGAGCGCCTGAAGTGAGGACGGTATGAGCACGGAAAACATTGTGATGCTGGTAATAACGGCAATGCTCATGGTGTATCTGGTGTATGCGCTGCTGCGTCCGGAGAAGTTCTGATGACACTGAATGGATGGTTTCAAATTCTGTTCTTCTCGGCTGCCGTGCTGCTGGTGACCAAACCCGCCGGCATTTTCATGGCGCGGGTGTTCAGCGGAGAAGAACATTTCTTGATCCGGTGTTGCGTCCGGTGGAGCGGCTGATTTACCGGCTCACGCGAGTGGATGAAACACACGAGATGCGCTGGACGGAATATTCGGCTGCGATGCTGCTGTTCAGCGGCGTCTCCATGCTGGTGTTGTACCTGATACAGCGACTGCAGCATTTGCTGCCATTGAACCCGCAGAAGTTCGCCGCAGTGCCGGCAGACCTGGCATTCAATACCGCAGCATCTTTCACCACGAATACCAACTGGCAGTTCTATACCGGTGAGCAGACCATGAGCTATCTGACGCAGATGGCTGGTCTGGCCTATCACAATTTTGCCTCGGCCGCGGTTGGGATCGCGCTGGCGGTGGCGTTCATTCGCGGGATCGCGCGCAAAGAAAAGCAGACGCTGGGGAATTTCTGGGTGGATACCACGCGGGCAACGCTCTGGGTTCTGCTGCCGGCGTGCGTGATCTATGCGCTGCTGCTGGTTTCGCAGGGCGTGATCCAGAACTTCAAGCCCTACACACACGGTGAAACTGGTGGAGGCGCAGCAGGTCGCGAAAGTCGCGCCGGATGGCAAGCCAGTGCTGGGCGCTGACGGCAAACCGGTGATGGAAACGGTGAACTGAGCAGGTGATCGCGCAAGGGCCGGTTGCGTCACAGGAAGCCATCAAGATGCTGGGAACGAACGGTGGCGGATTCATGAATGCCAACAGCGCGCATCCGTTTGAAAATCCCACGCCGTTCACCAATTTTCTGGAGATGTTTTCCATCTTCATCATTCCCGCCGGTCTCACTTACACGCTGGGACGGATGACAGGATCGCAACGCCACGGATGGGCGGTATTTGCGGCCATGGCGTTGTTGTTTTTTGCGGGCGTCACGACAGCGTACTGGGCTGAGGCGCGCGGCAATCCGCTGCTTGCCGGCGTGAACCAACAGCCGTCAATCACGCAGTCCGGCGGCAACATGGAAGGCAAGGAAGTGCGTTTCGGCATTGCCAATTCCGCGCTGTTCGCCACGGTGACCACAGACGCCAGCTGCGGCGCGGTCAACAGCATGCACGATTCGTTTACTCCGCTGGGCGGCATGGTGCCGCTGGTGAACATCATGCTGGGCGAGGTGGTGTTTGGCGGCGTGGGCGCGGGCATGTATGGCGTGCTGGTGTTTGTGGTGCTGGCGGTGTTCATCGCCGGACTGATGGTGGGCCGCACGCCGGAATATATGGGCAAAAAGATCGAAGCCTATGACGTGAAGATGGCGATGCTCTATGCGCTGATCTTTCCCTTGTCCATTCTGGTATTCGCGGCGATTTCTTCTTTGTCGCCCAAATTCGGGCTGGCCACGCTTACGCAATGCCGGGCCGCATGGATTGTCGGAGATTCTGTACGCGTTTACTTCAGCCACGGGAAATAACGGCTCAGCTTTTGCCGGGCTTGGGAGCGAACCGCTGGTACAACCTGACGGTTGGCTTTGCGACGTTGATTGGGCGTTTTCTGATGATCATCCCCATGCTGGCGATTGCCGGAAACCTGGCAGGAAAGAAAACATCGCCGCCGACGCCAGGGCACTTTCCCGGTAACAACACCGCTGTTCAGCGTGCTGCTGGTAAGCGTGATCGTGATTGTGGGTGCGCTTACGTTTTTTCCGGCGCTGAGCCTGGGACCGATCCTTGAGCACTTGCAAATGTATGCAGGAAGGACTTTCTAATATGAGCAAGAGCAAAATCAAAGTCGCTCTGGGATGGAAAGATCGTACGGCAGGCGCTGATCGATGCGGTTGCCAAGCTGAATCCGCGAATGATGATGCGCAATCCGGTCATGTTCGTGGTGGAAATCGGCAGCGTGCTTACAACGGTGCTGCTGGTGCGCGACGCAATGGCGCATCAAGCCGGGATTCGGCTTCAATCTGCAAATTACTTTGTGGCTGTGGTTCACGGTGCTGTTCGCCAACTTTGCTGAAGCGATGGCAGAAGGACGCGGCAAGGCCCAGGCAGAAACATTGCGCAAAGCCAAGTCCGAGACGATCGCGCATCGGTTATTGCCGCATGGCGGACATGAAGATGTGGCGGGATCGAAGCTGCGGGTGGGCGATATTGTCGTGGTCTCGGCGGGCGACACCATTCCCGGCGATGGCGACGTCATTGAAGGCGTGGCTTCCGTGGACGAGTCGGCGATCACGGGCGAGTCGGCGCCGGTGATTCGCGAATCGGGCGGCGACCGTTCGGCGGTGACCGGCGGCACGCGCGTGCTCTCTGACCAGATCAAGGTGAGGATCAGTTCCAACGCGGGCGAAACTTTTCTTGATCGCATGATTGCGCTGGTGGAAGGCGCGGAGCGGCAGAAGACCCCGAATGAGATCGCGCTCAACATTCTGCTGGCGGGGCTGACGATGATTTTTCTGCTGGCCGTGGTGACGCTGCAGCCGTTCGCGATTTACTCGCAGGCGCCGCAGTCGATCTTTGTGCTGGTGTCTCTGCTGGTGTGCCTGATTCCCACCACGATTGGCGCTCTGCTTTCCGCAATCGGCATTGCGGGTATGGACCGGCTGGTGCAGCACAACGTGCTGGCGATGTCCGGGCGGGCGGTGGAGGCGGCCGGCGACGTCAACACATTGCTTCTGGATAAAACGGGAACCATCACGCTGGGCAATCGCCAGGCGGCTGAGTTTGTGGCCGCGCCGGGCGTGAGCAATGACCAACTGGCGGACGCGGCGCAGCTTTCATCGCTGCCGGACGAAACGCCGGAAGGCCGTTCCATTGTCGTGCTGGCCAAGGAGCGTTTCGGCCTGCGCGGACGCGACCTGGCGAGCATGCAGGCGCGAGTTTGTCCCATTCACCGCGCAGACGCGCATGTCCGGCGTGGACTTTGACGGGCGGACGATCCGCAAAGGCGCGGCCGACGCGATTGAAAATTATCTGAAACAGAATGGCGGCCGTTCTGCCGCAGGAAGTTGCGCGCGGCGGTGGAAACGATTTCGCGGTCGGGCGGGACGCCGCTGGTGGTGGCGGAGAACAATCGCGCGCTGGGCGTGATTCACCTGAAAGACATCGTGAAGGGCGGCATGCGGGAACGCTTTGCGCATCTGCGCGCCATGGGCATCAAGACGGTCATGATCACGGGCGACAATCCGCTGACGGCGGCGGCCATCGCGCGCGAGGCCGGCGTGGATGATTTTCTCGCCCAGGCAACGCCCAAAGACAAGATGGACCTGATCAAGCGCGAGCAGAGTGAGGGCAAGCTGGTGGCGATGACCGGCGACGGCACCAATGATGCGCCCGCGCTGGCGCAGGCCGACGTGGGCGTGGCCATGAATACGGGCACGCAGGCGGCCAAAGAAGCCGGCAACATGGTGGACCTGGATTCCAATCCGACCAAGCTGATTGAGATTGTGGAGATCGGAAAGCAGTTGCTGATGACCAGGGGCTCGCTGACGACCTTTTCGATTGCGAATGATGTGGCCAAGTATTTTGCGATCATCCCGGCCATGTTTGCGGCGACGTTCCCGGTGTTGAACAGCCTGAACGTGATGCGCCTGGCCACGCCGCAATCGGCCGTGCTTTCGGCTGTGATCTTCAATGCGCTGGTGATCATCGCGCTGATACCGCTGGCGTTGAGGGGCGTGAAATATCGTCCCATGAACGCGGAGGCGCTGCTGCGCCGTAACCTGCTGGTTTACGGGCTGGGCGGAGTGATTGTGCCGTTCATCGGTATCAAAGCCATTGATGTGGTGGTGCGTGCCTTGGGACTGGCATAGGGCATAGAGGAAGATATGAAAAAGAACTTTACGACGGCGATCCTTTTTACCCTGGTCACCACCGTGCTGCTGGGCCTGGTTTATCCGGCGGTGGTTACGGCGCTGGCCCAGATTATGTTTCGCAATCAGGCCAATGGCCAGTTGATCTCGAAGGGCGGGGAATTAATCGGATCGCGGATTATTGCCCAGCCGTTTACGGGGCCGCAATATTTTCATCCCAGGCCATCGGCGGCAGGTGTAAATGGATACGACGCAAGCAACTCATCGGGATCGAATCTGGGGCCAACCAGCCAGAAGCTGGTGGATCGGGTCAAAGGCGATGTGGCGACCGTGCAGACGGACCGTCCGGGCCAGCCAGTGCCAATTGAGATGGTGACTACGTCAGGTTCGGGGCTGGATCCGGATATCAGTCCTGAAGCAGCGCGTTTTCAAGTGGCGCGTGTGGCCAGGGCGAGAGGCATTGAGCAGGGTGAGCTCTCGCAGGGTGGTGGCGGCACACATTGTGCCGAGGCAATTTGGGTTTCTGGGCGAGAGCAGAGTGAATGTGCTGGAATTGAATTTGGAGCTGGATAGAAGGTTTCCGGTGAAGGGCCGTTAGGGTGTCGCATTCGCTTCGATTGCGCTATTCCTTAATGTCGCTCCGCTGGCGCTGCGCTCCGGCCTGCGGCAGCATTGTGGTGTTTTTTCGTTCACTTACCCCGCCCTTATCCCTCAGCGGGCTGAAAACCGCGCCTCGGGAACGGACGGGGCTAGGCTGTGTCGCGCCTGCGGCGCTTTGTGTATGGGCAGCCCTGAAGATTGCGCGAGCGTCAGCTGCGCAACGGTAGCGCAGTAACGAAGCATTCTGTAGTCGAATGAGCTTTGTTAACGGTTACCACCATGAAAAAAGCCGGCTATCGGAAAGCCGGCGTTAGGAGATTGGAGAATACGAATCTGAGCGTCAAGATGCAGCGTTCGTGCGAATGGGCTCTTCATCCTCGTCTAAGAAGACGTGAATGTCGCCCACGAATGCCCAGATTGCCACCACAAAAGATCCCGCCATACCGACAATAAACAGGGTTTCAAGAAAACGAATTAGAAAATGCAGAAACATAAAATTTCCTTCTGCATTCAGGCTAAGGCAATAGCCCATAAAGAACTTATAAAGAGTCCGCAAAGAAAGAGTAAGGCAGGGTTACTGAAGTGCGTTGATATGTGGGAGTTACATCACTGCGGATCGAAGCGATATCCAATCCAGGGTTCAGTCTTGATGTATTTGGGAGTGCGCGGATTTTCTTCCAGCTTCTTGCGCAGATTGCCGACGAAGACCCGCAGATATTCATTCTGCTCAGAGCTGTTGCTGCCCCATACAGCGGAAAGAATGGCGCGATGCGTGAGCACCTTGCCGCGATTGGCCACAAAGAATTGAATCAGATCAAACTCTTTGGGCGTGAGATGGACGGGCGCGCCGTTTACTTCCACCAGACGCTGTTGCGGATCAATATGAAAATCGCCCACCTTGATCTCTGCATCGGACGGCGGAGACGGAGTTGACCGGCGCAGAAGGGCGCGCACGCGGGCGGTGAGTTCAGCCATGCCGAAGGGCTTCTCCACATAGTCATCAGCGCCAAGATCGAGGGCCTTCACCTTGGTGGTCTCATCATTGCGCACGGAGAGCACAAGAATGGGAGCTTCACTCAACTGCCGGATTCGCGAACAGAGTTCAAGTCCGTCAAAGCCAGGCATGGAGAGATCGGTAATGACGAGATCAGGAAGCCAGGAACGAAACATTTCCAGTCCAGAGCGGCCGTCATTGGCGACGCGGACCTGAAAACCGCCAGATTCCAGGCTTCGCAGCAGGACGCGCGTGATCTGCGGTTCGTCATCCACTACCAGGATTTTGCTTAACTCGTCAGTCATTGTGGAAGGGGACGCCCTCGCGGCCTCCTGAACATTGTAGGACATGCACGCGTCATGCGGGTGTTTTGAGCTTTCCCCAGCCCTCAAAACCTGCCAGAATAGAAGACATGGCACTTGTGGTGATCGGTGGACATTCGCGAAACGTGGGCAAGACCAGCGTGACGGCAGGCATCATTGCGGCGCTGCCGGAGTTTAACTGGACCGCGCTCAAGATCACGCAGTTTGGCCATGGCATCTGCTCCGCCGACGGCAAACCCTGCGACTGTGACACAGGCGACGACCATTTTCGCGCGATCAGCGAAGAGCGTGATCGCAGCGGGGAAACCGATACATCGCGATTTCTGGTGGCGGGCGCAGTGACGGTCATTGTGGGTGCGCACGCGGCAGGGAAGACTTTCAGAGGCCATCACGGATATCGAACGTAAAGTGGCCGGCGCGGAAAACGTGATCATGGAATCGAACAGCATTGTGCGTTTTCTGAATCCTGATCTCTATATCAGCGTGCTGGATGCGGGCACGAAAGATTTCAAGGTTTCTGCCATGGAATTTCTGGATCGGGCGGATGCGGTGATCGTGCATAAGAATGATGCCACTCCGGCCTGGGAGATGGTGTCAATGGAGCAGGTGGCAAACAAGCCGACGTTTTACATCCAGCCACCACCGTATGTTACGCCGGAGATCGTGAAGTTTGTGCGCGAGCGGCTTTAGTTTTGTCGCTTCGCTCCAAACCGCTTTCAGAGTGTTTATCGTGGTTGAATCGATCGGGCTCCTGGGGCAGCGGGCTCGACGCGCGTGGACGGCGCGAGCCCTTGTTACTATCTCCTGTCGCTGCGCTCCAAACCGCTTTAAGAGTGCTTTATCATGGCTTTCTGACGTGCCCTGGTGCAGCGGGCTCGACGCGCGTGGACGGCGCGAGCCCTTGTACTCGCTTCGCGGCTCCGAACCGCTTAAGAGCATTTCTCCTGGTTAGGTAAGCGAGGCTCCCGTTGCAGCGGGCTCGACGCGCGCGGACGGCGCGATGCTCGCGTCTGCTCCACCCCACAAATGTCTGCTCCACCCCATAAATGTCTGCTCCACCCCATAAATGTCTGCTCCAGCCCATAAATGTCTGCTCCAGCCCGCGCTGAGCCGATGGCATCATGTTCTGAAGAGAAGGTAGGGTTCCCTCGCTCCGCTCGGGATAAAGAAAAAGCTAGAAAAAGCTAGGCTGCTTTGCGCGGCGGTTTCTTCCTCGCGACCTCATTTTTCTTTCCGCGAATTTCGACTTCGGATTGCTTTTGCGCGGCTTCAACTCGCTGTGGACCCTTTTTCTTTCCTTCCATGGCTGCCAGGCTTTGACGCAGGGCGGCCATCAGATCAGTGGGCGCGGCCGGCTTCTTTGGCTTTTCAACGCTTGTGACTTCGCCGCCTTCCATGCGGGCTTTGATCAATGTCTTGACGTTCTCTTCAAAGGTGTCACGATATTTTGTGGGGTCCCACTCCGACTGCGAGAGCCTCAATGAGCTGGTGGGCGACTTTGACTTCACCTTCCTTTAATTTTTCATGCTGTCTTTGTCGATGGCGGCAGGAGCTTCACGGATTTCGTTCTGATAGTACATGGTGTGGAGCATGAGTCCGTGTTCGTACGGACGCAGGAATACCGTGTATTCGCGATTATGCATGGAAAGCTTGGCCACGGCCACGTAGCCGGTTTCTTCCATGGCGCGACTCAGAAGCGCGTAGGGCTTTTGGCCGGCTTCCTCCGGCGCAAGATAGTAGGAAGATTCGAAGTAAACCGGATCAATCTCATCCTGCTTCACGAACTCAAGAATTTCCATGGACTTGGCCGTCTTGGGCTCGATTTTCTTGATCTCTTCCGGCTCAATGACCACGTACTCACCTTTGCGGTATTCGTAGCCTTTTACAATTTCACTGCGCTCGACGACTCGGCCGTCCGCCGGGCAGTAGAGCTGCTGCTTTACGCGGGTGTTATCGTCGCGATGGAGCATGTGGAAACGAGATGCGCGTGCCACGAGCGCCGGAAAAGAGGCGTACAGGCATGGAGATCAAGCCAAAGGTAAGATAACCTGTCCAGACTGATGAAGGCATGCGAGGAAACTCCTGAAAGACACCTGCCTCATGTACGATGCAAAACATCATGTTCCCATGCCGCCGAAGAAGAGGCGAAACGGAGAAACTCAACTGCCGATAAGAGCGAAATCCACGATCTCTGACCTGCTGGCATTGCTGGCAGCGTTTGGATTAGCTGGAATATTTGTGGTCACGCGATGGAACCTGCCAGCGTACTCTCTGCGGCGCTGGGGATGGCTTTTGGATTGACCTCACTGTTTGCCGTAGCTGCGCACATGGCCCACGGAGTGGATTGGAGCGGCGCGCTGGCGGGCTGGGCAGTTGCATTTGTTCTGGCTGCAAGCGGTTTGCGCTTGTTCGTGATTTTGCTGCTGGTATTCGCCGTGACGCTTGCTGCGACGCGTACCGGTAAGCGACGTAAGCAGGAGCTTCGAACAGCGGAAGCTCCAACTGGCAGAACGGCATCCCAGGTCATGGCGAATCTGGGAGTGGCGATGTTGATTGTGACTGTTCGGTCTCAAATTCTGGCGCTCTGGTATTGGCGCTGGCGGCGCTGGCCGAGGCAGCGGCCGATACGTCTTCGAGCGAGATTGGCATGGCGTTTCCCGGCAGGACAGTTTGTTGACGACGGGAAGGACAGTGGCGTCAGGAATTGATGGTGGGGTCAGTCTGATTGGATCGTCAGCGGCTGTGGGGGCTGCGTTGATCGATTGCGGTGGCGGCGCTCTGGTTGCAACTGTTGCAGCCGCTTGCAGGTGTTGATGGTGGTGGTTGCGGGAGTGGCAGGGATGATGTTTGATAGTCTTCTGGGCGCGTTGTTCGAGCGGAAAGGATATTTGAATAATGACGCGGTGAATCTGCTGGGAACGGGGTTTGCGGTGGTGGCTGGGTGTATTTAATGGTTGCAGACTTCTAGACTGCTGGCTTCTAGCTACGGCCATTCTGCGCAGGAATTTGCCGACTGGGCTCTCGCGCAGGCGGCTGACGTTAACCCGCTATTCTGTACTCGCAAGTTGCTTCGCGCTGTGCACCGGGCTACTTTCAGTCGGGTTCTCGACCCAGATGACAGTAGCAAGCAGCAGCTAATCAGCTAGTAGCTTACTCAGGTCAGGTGCAATTCCCAGAGAGTGAAGCTGGCGATTTCGTGGAAGATGGATTCCTGGCGTCGCCAGAAGCCTGGGGGGCCGGGAGTTGATGCGTGGCGAAGCGTAAACGATGACACCTTCACGGGTCATCATGTGCTTGATGCGGAAGAGATGATAGCCGTCACTTACGGCGATGCAGGAGCGCATGGAGTTGGCGCGCATGATGGTGGCTACGCGTCGCGCGGACTCCGCGGTATAGGTGCTTTGGGTTTCGGCGATGAGCTGGTCGTCAGGGATGCCGAGCGTTTTGAGATACTCACGACCCACGCCGCCTTCGTTGAACTTGGGATCGTCACCAGCGCCGCCGGTGGTGATGACGATGGGAGCGAGGCCGCGATGATAAAGCTGTGAGGCATGATCGAGCCGCGCTTTGTAAACGGGCGAAGGGCGGCCATCATATTCAGCGGCGCCGAAGACAACAATGGTGTCCGCGGCGCGCGCTTCATTGATCGATGGAATGGGAAACGATCAGATAATAAAGTACGGCGGTGTAGCCCGCCGCCGGCAGCAGGAGCCACAGCAAGTATCGCTTGCGGAAGATTGCCGCCATTTAACTAATGAATTCAGCCAACTCACTTTCCGGGATGGCGCCATGCCGCAGGATGGTGACTTTGCCGGAATCGCTCATGTCCAGAATGGTGGAAGCTACTTCACGAGGGCTGGTACCGCCGTCGACGATGAGGTCAATTTTATCGCCGAGTTGCTGGCGTACACCGTCTGCCGTGGTGCATTCACTGGCGCCGCTGATGTTGGCGGATGTTGCGGTGATAGGCACGCCGGCAGCGCGGATAATTTCAACCGGGATGCGAGCGGCGGGCAACTCGTAACGCCACATTGCCGGTATTGGCGGTGACTTTCAACGGCAGCCGTGATGACGCCTTCACGATGATGGTCAAAGGGCCGGGCCAGTACTTACGCGTGATTTCGTAAAAAGCGTCAGGCAGCGGACGCGCCAGATATTCAGCCTGCTCCACGCTTTCAATCAAAAGTGAGAGCGGCTTGTGACGGCTGCGCGTCTTGACTTCATAGATCAGGTCAACCGCATGCAGGTTGAGCGGGTCAGCGGCCAGGCCATAGAAAGTGTCCGTGGGCATGCCAGTTACATGGCCCTTTTTGATCTGTTCAGCTACGTAGGACACCATGCGCATGTCCGGATTTTCAGGATTGATCTTTACGATTTCCGCGGTCAAAACAACTCCTTGTTTTTACGAGCTGAACCCGGCAGGGGTTGGGAAGGCCAGAAAGCCGGGACAAACGATTAAGAATAAACCAGCTTGGGCAAAAAAACTAACGTTATTCATTCGTTGTTGCCGGTACTCTGGAGCGTACTGAGGGAAAATCATGGGAAAATTCCGTGAAATTGCGGTAATCAGTATGATGGAAACAGATGACGGTCCAGGATGAATCCCGTTTACGGCCCATTGCCAGCCGCCAGAATGGCTTGGTGAAAGAGCTGCGCAAGGCCTTTAGCCAAGGCGAACCTACGCCCGAAGGGTCAGTGGCGATTGAGGGTTGAGGATCATCGAGGAGGCGATCCGCAGCGGGCTGAAGTTTCAGGCCGTTTTTTCAGTGAAAGTGCGCGCAGCCAGGCGACAAGCTGCTTCCGCAGATTGCGTCGCACACAGAAACGCTGATGCTTCCGGATGATGTTTTCAGCAGCGCAGTGGGTACGGAAACGCCGCAGGGTGTGGCCGCCCTGGTGAAGTGGAAGCCCGCGAAGCTGGATGAGCTGCTGGATCCGGTGAATGAAAAGCTCTTTTTGGTGGCGCTGGGCGGTATTCAGGATCCGGGCAATCTGGGCACGATCATACGGTCCGCGGAAGCGTTCAAAGCGCGGGGGTGCTGCTGGGAGAGAAGACGGTGAGCCCGTTTAACTCCAAGGTGGTGCGCGCGTCGGCTGGATCGATTTTTCGTGAGCCGGTGATGCGGGTGAAGCTGGGCGAGACGGTGACGACGGCTGAAACAGGCTGGTGTGCGCATGTTGGCGACTTCGTCGCACAAAGGAAAGCCGCTGCAGGAAGCGAACTTTGCCGGGCCATGCATGATCGTGATCGGCAATGAAGGAGCAGGATTGGCTGCCGGAGATTCTGGCCCAGGCAGATGAATTGGTGACCATTCCGCATTCTGAGAGCGTGGAGTCACTGAACGCAGGGATTGCGGCGTCAATTATTTTGTATGAGGCGGCCAGGCAACGAAGGCAAAACCTTACCACTGATGAACACGGATGACACTGATTTACACGGATAGGGCAAAGCGGAGGCGGCTGTGCCACACGAGCATAGGACCTGCGGAATTTATGCTGGAGTAGAGAGTGGATGCAATGCATAGATCCTTCGACTGCGTCGTCGCATACGCTCCGACTTCGCTCAGGATGACAGAGTGCGCGCGGCAATGCGTCTTAGGGAATCCCTCGCGGTGCTCGGGATGAAGAACGAGGGCTCGGGATCAAGAAAAGCACACAGCCGAGGGCGGCGGTGCCACACGGTTCAATGAGCATTGAAGATGATGGAAGATTGTAGGGATCCCTCGCAAAGCTCGGGATAAAGGGATTATGAGTCTGTTTCAAGCCATTCCGGATCAGCAAGGCAAAGGCGCGCGGCCGCTGGCTGAGCGGATGCGTCCGCGCACGCTGGATGAGTTCGTGGGCCAGGAACATATTCTTGGACCGGGAAAGCCTTTGCGGCTGCAGATTGAGCGTGACGATCCGGGATCGATCATCTTCTGGGGGCCACCGGGCGTGGGGAAGACAACGCTGGCGCAGATCATTGCCCATGTGACGAAGGCGGAGTTCATTGAGTTTTCAGCGGTGATGTCCGGGATCAAAGAGATCAAGCAGGTGATGGCGGATGCGGAAAAAGCCCGCCAGTATGGCACACGGACGATCCTATTCATTGACGAGATCCATCGTTTTAACCGCGCGCAGCAGGATGCGTTTTTGCCGCACGTGGAGCGCGGCAACATACGGTTGATCGGAGCCACCACGGAGAATCCGTCATTTGAGATCAATGGCGCGCTGCTTTCGCGCTGTCGCGTGTACATCCTGAACCAGCTTACGGACGAGCAACTGGTCACGTTGATGCGCCGTGCGCTGGAAGACAGCGAGCGCGGGCTGGGAAAGATGAACCTGCGCGCGAACGATGACGTGTTGCAGAAGATTGCGGCCTATTCGAGCGGTGATGCGCGGTCGGCGTACAACGTACTTGAAGTGGCGGCTGCTACAGCGGGAGAAGGCCGAGAGATCACGGAGCAGATCATCCAGGACACGCTGCAAAAGCGCGTGCTGCTGTATGACAAGTCAGGCGAGCAGCATTACAACCTGATCTCGGCGCTGCACAAGTCTGTACGGAACAGTGATGTGGATGCGTCCTTGTATTGGCTGGGACGGATGCTGGAATCAGGTGAGGATGCGCTGTACATCGCACGGCGCGTGGTGCGAATGGCCTCAGAGGATATTGGTTTGGCGGCGCCGGAAGCGTTGAATCTGTGTTTATCAGCCAAAGACGCAATTGATTTTCTGGGTATGCCGGAAGGCGCACTGGCGTTGGCGCAGGCGGTGGCCTATCTGGCTCTGGCGCCGAAATCGAATGCATTGTATGTGGCCTATGGCGAAGTGCTGGAAGATGTGGAGAAGACGGCCGCGGAGCCGGTTCCCTTGCACATCCGCAACGCAGTCACCAAATTGATGAAGCAGGTGGGTTACGGCAAGGGCTACCAGTATGCGCACGATCTGGACGCAAAGGTCGCGGACATGGAGTGCATGCCAGACAATCTGCGCGGGCGCGAATACTATCATCCGACCAATGAGGGAAGGGAAAAATTACTGGCGCAGAGGCTGGAAGAGATTAAGAGGCTAAGGGAAGAGGCGAGGAAGAAAGGGTGATCTGGTGATCGGTGATCTGGTGATCTGGTGATCTGGTGATCTGGGTGATCTGGTGATCGGGTGATCGGGTGATCGGGTGATCGGGTGATCGGGTGATCGGGTGATCGGGTGATCGGTGATCGGTGATCTGGTGATCGGGTGATCGGTATCGGTGATCTGGTGATCTGGTGATCTGGTGATCGGTGATCGATTCGTATTTATTGGAAGGGTTGCCAAGCCCGCGAAATACATAGATCCTTCGACTACGTCGTCGCCTGCGCTCCGACTTCGCTCAGGATGACAAGCCTAAATTTTTACGTATCTCCTCTCTGTCCCTTGCACCAGCGGCGCAGCGCTATGAGTGACCATACGCGTTCCACCAGCGGCGCAGCGCAACCAGTGACCATACGGCCTTCCACGATTCCGAACGGCCACGCTCCCTGAAGGAATCCGTAGATTGAGCCCAGCACACAGGATGCGGAGAAGGCGAGGATGAACCAGCGGCTGCGCGACTCCAGCGCGTAGGAGAGCATCATGGCGCTGACTGCGAATAGCCCGAAGGCGGAGAGTGGAGTCATGCGCGTTTACGCAAAACGGCGGCGATGTTCTTTCAGGATGCAGCGGTCCATGATTACAAGAATACCTGCGTCGCGGGCTTTGGCGGCGGCTTCTTCATGGATCACGCCTTCCTGAAGCCAGATGACGGGAATTTTCAGGCGAATGGCTTCGTCCACGATTTCGGGAACGAATTCCGAGCGGCGGAAAACATCCAGGATATCGATCTTTTCTTTCACGTCAGAAATCGCAGGCACGGCTTTCTCACCGAGCGCGCCTTTGATGGACGGATTTACCGGAATGATCTTGTAGCCATGGCTTTGCATGTAAGCTGAAACGCCATAGCTGGGGCGCAAAGGGCTGTCAGACAGGCCGACTACGGCAATGTTCTTCGCTGCCTTCAGTAATCTGCCGATTTCGTCATTCGACTTCGAGTTCATGCCTGCCTCCAGATAAGAATTGACTGTGTTGAAGCAGCAAACGGGCCGGGTCCAAGACTTGGTCTTGCCACCAGAGGTGGCTTTCTCCTGATAATACTTTTGCGCCATCTTTCGTATGGTCTCAGACACGCTCTTGCTTCTCTGAAGCTGTTTGAGATCGAAGACCAGCAGCATCTTCACCAGGGGCAGAGCCACATCCAGTGGAGTCTTGGGGTTGGTGGCCAGGTTGCGCACCACAGGATAATTTTTCATGAAGCGCCGGTTTCGCGCGATTTCCCGCAGCACGTTTTCGTCGAGGTTCCTGGCGGCGGTAAACATTTCCACTTCCGAGTCAGTCAGTTTCGGTGAATTCAACACGGCGTTCTGAACAATGCGTGCACGGTCTCGAATCAGGATTGAACGTTCTTCCTTGCCGCCGATAAACGCGGTCTTCACTCGCTCAGAGGCCTTCATCGTCCAACTCGCTGCATGATCGTCAACTTTTTCGCGTCAACGGCGGCTGCTTTGTTCTGCAGCGCCATGGCCGCTATGGCCGATTGTTGGCCGGATGGCGCAGTGGGCGCCGAGCGCGTTGTCTTCCAGGGCGCTTGTTCCTGACCAGCCTCTGCCTGTGCGGGGACCTGAGCCTGCCATCCCGGAGCGGACTCAACGGAATCTTTTCCGGCTTCATCCTCATCCCTGACCAGTTCGAAAGGCTCGCTTTCAGCCGCGGCAATTTCCGCAGCGTACTGCTTCTCCCATGCCCGCATGGTGGCTTCCAGTTCGGGATCAACGGCTTCGCTTTGGAGAAGGCGCGATTACCTCGAATTCTTCAATCGCCAGGCGCAGGTCCTTCCGCTGGGGCGCTTTGCTGTACGGCTGCCGGCATCTTCGTTCTGGGTGGCTGCTCCGGCACGTTGAGCTGCGGCTGGCCATGCAGAGCCTGCAGTTCAGCAGGCAGCACACGGGGATTTGCCGTAAGCGCTTCAATGACTCCGGGCAGGCTGCGTACGCGCGCACTGGCCAGCAGGATGGAAACAATCTCGCGTGGAGCTTCGCCCGCCAGTTCCATCAGCATGTTTTCAGTGATGCCCGGGTTTTCTATAAGCGCAGGCATCATTGCCGGACGGCGATTCTGTTCCGCCCAGTAGTAGCCAATGACTTCCGGAGGCGCATCAGCGTGGCTCACGGCCTCTATGGCGGATTGCAAGTCCCATCCCGCCAGGGTCATCTTTGCGTCCTGAGCGAACATGGGATTGTGGGTGAGATAGACGAGTATCTCAATCATCTCCGGACCGGGCAGGGGCAGAGCGCCTTTGGCTGCGGTGCGCAGCACGGCGGCAGGCATGGCGTTGCGTTTGATCTGGTCGAGGATGGCTGACATTGCGTTTAGAAATTGCTGCTATTTTACTTCGTGGCCGCTGCGCCTGCTCCATCTTCGCCCAGATCACGTTTCGCCAGCAGGTAGGCGCGAATGAATGGCTTCAAATCTCCGTCCAGCACGCGATCCACGTCGCCGATCTCAACCTTGGTGCGATGGTCCTTGATCATCCGGTAAGGCGCCAGCACATAGGAGCGAATCTGCGAGCCGAAGTCGATGCCCAGCTTGGAGTCTTCCACTTTCTGTGAAGCTGCCTTCTTCTTCTCCAGTTCGTACTCATACAACTTTGAGCGCAGCATCTTGAAGGCGCGCTCGCGGTTCTTGTGCTGGGAACGTTCGTTCTGGCAGGCCACCACGAGGTTTGTGGGAATGTGCGTGATGCGCACGGCAGAATCCGTGGTATTTACGTGCTGTCCGCCTTTGCCGCCGGAGCGATAGGTATCAATGCGTATGTCTTCGGACTTGATGTCGATTTCAATTGAATCATCAATTTCCGGAGACACATAGACGCTGGCAAATGAAGTATGGCGGCGGCTCTGCTGATCAAAGGGCGAAATACGAACCAGTCGGTGTACGCCGATCTCACCGAACAGGAGACCATAAGCGTAATCGCCGGTGACGGTAAAGGTGGCGGACTTGATGCCTGCTTCTTCGGCGGGCTGATACTCGTTCACCTCGGTGGAGAAGCCCTGGCGTTCTGCCCAGCGCAGATACATGCGCAGCAGCATTTCCGCCCAGTCCTGTGATTCGGTGCCGCCGGCGCCGGGATGAATGGTCACAATGGCGTTGCGAATGTCATTCTCGCCGGAAAGAAGCGTCTGCGTTTCCAGCTTCTCAGAAATTTCACGCAGCCCGTCAATTTCCTTTTTCAATTCGCCGGTAACGGATTCGCCTTCGCGCGCCAGGTCAAAATAAGCAGCAATGTCGTCCACGCGCCGGGCCAGGTCGGTGTCCATGGCAAGCGAGCTTTCCAGCCGTTTGCGCTGGCGCATGAGTTGCTGGGATTTTTCCTGATCAGTCCAGACGCTGGGATCGCCGATTTTGGTTTCAATGTCGGCTAGTTGCGTGCGCAGAGTAGGCGCGTCAAAGATAGCTCCGCAAGTCCGCGACTTTGTCACGGACGGCAGCATATTCGCGTTCCAGTTCTTCAACCATAGTTTCTTCCAACCACTTTTCCTGCAAATAATTTCTATCTAAACCCGCGGACTTCAATCATGGTGCGTCCGGGAATGCGGTTACGTACAAACACCGCCAATACAGAGATTAACACACAGAACCATGCAAAAATATCGCCGTTGCGCATGTAAAAGGTGGTCTCAATCAGCGGCGAGTAGGGTGCGCGGAGCACGGTGCGGACGTTTCGCGGGGCCTTTGCTATCACGCGTCCAAAAGGGTCAATTGACGAAGTGATGCCGCTGTTGGTATCCACCAGCATCCAGCGGTGGTTTTCAATGGCGCGCATGCGGGCCATCTGCAAATGCTGGTAAGGAGCGCTGGTGTTGCCATACCAGCCGTCATTGGAAATGTTCACCAGCAACTGGGCCCCATTTCCGGCGAATTGACGGACCTCATCAGGAAACACGGATTCATAGCAGATGAAAACGCCAACTCGGGTTCCATCAATATCAAAGACTTTGCGTTCCGTGCCGCGGCCGAGTTCGCCCACTTCGCGCGTAAGCTTCTGGGCAAAAACCAGAAAGTCCTTGAAGGGAACAAATTCGCCGAAGGGGACAAGGTGGATCTTGTCATAGCGGCCGGCCACGTGGCCTTGCGGATCAACCACCAGGGCGGAGTTAAACGGCTCAGGATTACCCTGAGGCGGATTCCTGCACGCCCACGCTGCCCACCAGCATGTACGAGTTTGTGTCCTGGGCAATGGTGGTAAGCCATGCCTGCAGGCGAGGATCGTTGGTGTAAAAAAAAGCGGGAGATTCCGGCCAGACAATGAGGCCGGGACTCTTCCGATCTGGGAATCATTCGAATGTGCCTGCTTCTGGCTGCTCACGCTCAGTTGTGCCAGTTCACCCAGGGTGTGATCAAAATACTGGGGTGTCCATTGCGCGGGATCAAGTACCGGAACGTTTTCCTGGACCAGCACGGCTTCCTTGCTTACGGGAAAAGCGTCAGGCTTGGCGAAGATACCCATTTGCAGCGCGAGGGCCGCGGCTGTGGCTGAGATTAAAAGGTTGGTGCGGCGACGTCCGTACAAGAGCAGCCCCGCCACAAAAGCGCAATTGACCAGCACCACGGCAAAGGAAAGGCCATAGACTCCGGTGACCTCCGCGATGCGCGCGAAGGGAATGTTATCTACTTGTGAGCCACCCAATGGGTTCCAGGGAAAGCCGATCACTCGATCGCGAAAAATCTCCACTGCCACCCAGAAAAACGGGGCCAGGAACAACGGTCGCCGGTTGCCCAAAGACGATCGCCGGGCCATGAGGACTACCAGCGCACAAAAGATTGCGTGATTCAGCGCCATATAAGCGCTCAATCCAAACATGAGCAGGGCAGAGATGGCCACATTCAGGTTCCCGTAATCGTGCATCACAGGGAAGATCCAGTAGCAGGTGCCCAGCCACCAGAGAAAACCGCAGACCCAGCCCAGAACAAATCCCTGCCACACCGTGAAAGGACGCAGGGAGCGGCCTTCAGAGTCCACAAGCTCGCCTTCTCCGCCGCGCCCATGCAAGAGCGCATAAAGCAGCGGCACTAAGGCAATCCAGCTCAGGAAGAAGAGACCGGGCTTGGGGAAGACGAGAACTTGCAGGATGCTGGATACCACGGCCAGCCACCATGCTCTGCTCGGGATGTTGTGCACGAGGGCGATTTTAGCAAAAGCGGAAAAGCGGCCATTGCCGGTAAGATGATCAGGAGAGACGTATGATCCCGTTTTTCAGCTCGCGCGCCACGGTTGAAGAATGCAAAGCGTGCCACCTCTGAGTAGCAGAGATTGTTTTGATTCCCGGGGATGGCAGGACTACAATCAATCACGTGAATTTCCTGGTCCAATATTTTCTGCCGGTGTTTAAATACCTCTTCTTTGCCGGAATGATCGGTGCGATTCCTGTAATCATTATCACGGCCATCCGCACCGCCGGCAGCATGTTGGAAGAGGATGAGCCGCTGCGGGAAAACAAGGGATAAGAGAGGAAACAAGGTTCTCAAAACCTACAGTCCAGCCTGGGCGCTCGTGGGGCGCGTCGCACGCTAATGATAGGCTGTAATCACTTTCAACATGTCTGAAGGATCCGGGATTATTCCAGCGCAGTCGAATAGGGTACGCATCGTCGTTGCCACGTCGGTGATGCTGACCTTTATTTCGTACTGGCGCGCAGCCGCCATCGTACTGAATGATCTTGGCTCGTCCGCATTTTATGCGGGCGGCATTGCGGAACAGGCAGTGGGCAAATCCGCGCCCTGGTTCATTGTGGGCGTAATGTTGTTTGCTTTCGCGGTGCGTTCCGTTTACGTGGAAAGCTGTTCCATGTTCACGCGTGGCGGCGTTTATCGCGTGGTGAAAGAAGCTTTGGGCGGGACCTTTGCCAAGTTCAGCGTTTCCGCCCTGATGTTTGATTACATCCTGACCGGCCCGATCTCCGGTGTTTCCGCCGGACAATATATTGCCGGCCTGATCAATGAAGTCTTTGCCGCCGCCGACCACTATGGCTGGGTGCCGCGCGCGATCCATACCATGCTGCACGGCCAGGCCCTGCACATCAATGAGAATTATGCCGCGGCGGGATTTGCCCTTCTGGTTACCTTGTATTACTGGTGGGAAAATATCAAGGGTATTGAAGAATCCAGTGACAAGGCTCTGCGTGTAATGCAGATCACCACCGTGATGGTGGTCATCCTGATGGTGTGGGCCATTTACACGGTTGTGCATACCGGCGCCTCCTGCCGCCGCTTCCCATCCCTGCCAACCTCAAGTTCAGCCCTGAAGCGCTGGGCTTCCTGAAGAACACTGACCTGGCAAAGAGCTTTGGCTTGTTCGGGATCCTCATCGCCTTTGGCCATTCAGTGCTGGCCATGAGCGGCGAAGAGTCTCTGGCCCAGGTTAATCGCGAGATCGCCAGCCCCAAGTTGCGCAACCTGAAGCGGGCCGCGCTGATCATTGCCGTATTCAGCTTTGTCTTCACCGGCATCGGTTCCATGCTGGCCGTCATGATCATCCCTGACCCGGTCCGCGTCACCGTGTACAAAGACAACCTGATCAGCGGAATGGCCATGTACATGGTCGGGCCGCACCTGCTTAAGCTCATCTTTCGGACCTTCGTTGTCGTCGTGGGTTTCCTGATTCTCTCCGGCGCCATTAATACCTCCATCATCGGTTCTAACGGCGTCTTGAACCGCGTCTCTGAAGACGGAGTTCTTACTGACTGGTTCCGCCGTCCGCACAAGCGTTTTGGCACCAGCTATCGCATCGTTAACCTGATTGTGGCGATGCAACTCATCACCATCATCGCCAGCCGCGGCAACGTTTACGTCCTGGGCGAAGCTTACGCTTTCGGCGTGATCTGGAGTTTTACCTTCAACAGCCTGGCCATGCTGGTGCTTCGCTTCAAGTACAAGGGCGAACGCGGGTGGCGTGTGCCTCCGAATATCAAGATCGGGAAGATCGAGTTTCCCATCGGCTTGCTATCAGTCCATCTGGTGCTGCTCTCCACGGCGATTGTGAACCTGTTCACCAAACAGGTGGCCACGGTGGCAGGTTTGGTCTTCTCGTTCGCTTTCTTCTTCATCTTCACCGTCTCCGAGCACGTGAACAAACGCAAGTTCCGTCACGTTGAACAGCAGATGAAAGAGCACTTTCAGCTTGACCACCAGGAGACCATTGAGCGTGAAGCCGTGCAGGTTCGTGCCGGCAACGTGCTGGTCACGGTGCGCGACGCCAACACCCTGAACCATCTGCGCTGGACTCTGGAAGTCACTGACACCCATGAGCAGGACATTGTGGTCATGGAAGCGCGCCTTACCGGATACGGCAGCGCTGAATATGACCTGGCCATGGAGCAGATCTTCAGCGACTACGAGCAGACGCTGTTCACCAAGGCCGTTTCCATCGCTGAGAGCTACGGTAAAACCATCTCGCTGCTGGTGGTGCCGGCGCGCGACGTCTGGTCCGCCATCGTGCAGACCGCCAACTCGCTGGAATCTTCCGCAGTTGTCTCCGGCCTGTCCAGCAAAATGACCGGTGAAGAGCAGGCCTTCCGCCTGGGACAGGCATGGGAAGCCATGCCCGAACCCAAACGTCAGTTTGTGTTCCAGCTTGTCCGGCCGGATTCCACGGTTGAAACCTACCGTATCGGCCCTCACACGCCCACCATGAAGACCGAGGATGTCCATCTGGTGCACAAGATCTGGCTCGACATCAAAAAGACCCAGGGCACCGAAGATATCCACCACTCAGATATTGTTACGCTGGCGCTCACCCGCCTGGCTCGCGATTACAACCTGGACAAAGACGACGTGCTCAAGCACCTGAGAAGAGGCGTCCGCGGGCCGATGCCGAAGGCGTCACCGTTTGTCCGCGAACCCGATACCATGGAAACCCAACGCCGTACCGACGGTGGAGGCGATGGCGACGCGCGTCCTGAGCGCCCAATGCCTCCGGTGACCGGGCCGAGATAGAGCTTTGGCCGCAGCCCCCTAATCAGTAGCTTTACATTACTTTGATAACTTGTGGAAAAGTTCGACGACGGACATAATGCCGCGTGCCCGTTGTGTCTCCAAATCCGGACGTCGACATCCGTCCAGTGTCTTTTCTGGGGTTTCTTGCGGCCTGCACGCCAACGGCTTTCCTGATCGCGCTGCACGGAGCAGGCGGCACAGTATGGCATGGAAGATGGGCGCAGGCAGTGCTGAGCGTCTCCGGTGCCCTCATCTGTGGTGTTATAGCGGCATGGCTTGCACGCGAGTGCCGGCTCAGTGGACATCCTGCTCTGGCCGCACTGAGTGATGGTTTCGTCGGAAGCACAGTTATCTCACTGGCTGCGGTTTTCGTCCAAACCTCCAGCCACATGATGGCCCTCCAGATATTTTCCATGTCCTGGGCCATGTTATTCGGGGCGCAATCTGTCCTTTTTCTGAACCTGAGAGCTCTGCGTCGCAAAGGGCGCGACCTTCTTTCGTTAACAGGTTACCGCTTTCACCTGCTCGAGCTTTTTGCGTTCCTGGCGCTGGCGGGCATTTTTCTGCTGCTGGACGAATCCCTCTTTCATCGTTCGGAGTACCGGTACATTTTGCGCGCGATGATCTTTCTGGTAGCGGGGGCCACGCTCCCTTTGCTACTGGTGTCGAGCTTTCGTATTTATCTGCGCAAAGGAAATCCGGTCATCCTGTTTTTCAGCCAGGGCCTGTATCTCCACACACTCGGGATTCTGGGCCAGACGGTGGCGCCGCAATGGTCCATTCCGTGGTGGTTCAGTCAGGGCCTGGGTACCATCAGCGTTTTTGCCATTGCGTATGGCGTGGTAGAGGCCAATCGCGTTCGTGATCGATGGCAGCTCATTAAGACATTAGGTACCCGCTCTGAGGAATTGCAAAAGTCGCACGCCGATCTGGTCGATTCAGAAGCACGTTACCGTTCCCTGGTGGACAATGCTCCGTATGGCATATTATCGGTTGAACGGTACGGAGAGATTTGATGCCGTCAATCCCGCGTTCCTTCAGATCCTCGGGCTATCTCCGGGTACTTCACTCGAACAGATGGCGAGCTTTCCAGCTGTCTTCCGAGTCCGGGAGGAATACGAAGAATTCATGCAGGAGCTCAAGGAAACCGGCCGGGTGCAAGAAGAGTTGATGTGGAACAGGAGGGATGGAACCTTCATCAAGGTCCGCCTCGATTGCCGGCGCGTGTCTGAATCGGTCTTTCTTGGAACATCCTATGAAGGCATGGTCGAAGACCTGAGCGAACAAACATCTCTGGAAGAGCAGCTAAGGCAATCGCAAAAGATGGAAGCGATTGGAAGGCTGGCAGGTGGCATTGCGCATGACTTCAATAATCTGCTCACCATCATCAGCGGCTACACCGGCATTCTGATGGATACGCTGACGGAACAAGACCCGCGCCGAGACGACGCGGAACGGATCAAGAATGCCAGCCATCGGGCCGCCGATCTTACACGGCAACTTCTGGCGTTCAGCAGAAAGCAAGTTCTCTCACCAACGACGCTGAATCTGAATGATGCGATTGCCGACCTGCTGAAGATATTGCCTCGCCTGGTCGGAGAGGACATAGATCTCGCTTTCGTGCCGGCCAAACGCGCGTCCCTGGTGTATGCAGATCGAGCCCAGATCGAGCAAGTGCTGATGAATCTGGTTGTCAATGCGCGCGACGCCATGCCGGATGGTGGCAAGATCACCATCGAACTGAAACATCAGAAGCTCGAAAATCGGGATACTCGCCGCCGGCGAGGGATGATACCGGGCGAATATGTGATGCTTGCCGTCAGTGACACCGGGTGTGGCATGGATGCTGCCACGCAGGCCAGGGTCTTTGAGCCGTTTTTCACGACTAAGCGGGAAGGCAAGGGAACCGGTTTGGGACTGGCAACTGTGTATGGAATTGTCAAGCAGAGCGGTGGCCACATTTCTCTGTACAGCGAGCCTGCACATGGAACTGTTTTCAAAGTGTATTTCCCGGCACGCGCCGGCAAGAACCAGGTAAACCAATTGCCGGTTGCGGCGCGGCGACCATCCATGGGTGAGACCGTGCTGGTGGTTGAAGATGAAATCGACCTGCGCAAAATGATCGTCCGGGCCCTGGAACGAGTTGGATATCGTGTGCTGGAAGCTAGCGGGGGTGAACAAGCGGTGGCACTGGTAGAGGGGTACAACTCCAAACTCGATCTGCTGATCACGGATGTAGTTATGCCTGGCATTCGCGGCACCGAAGTGGCACAAAAGCTATCCCAGAGCGAGCCGGAACTCAAAGTGCTCTACATGTCCGGCTATACGGACAACGCCATGTTTCATCAGAAATTGCTCGGAGCGGACGTGGCATTTATTCAAAAGCCGTTTACGCTCGAAGCGCTTGAGCAGAAGGTGGCAGACATGCTGCAACCCGATCGCGAATTGGCGGCCGACGATTAGGTAATCATCCAGCCGCGTCATTTTGGGACAAAACGCGTCAGCCGCGACCCATTGACTTTGTGCCACATGTACGGCGCCCTACTCTATCTGGACCCCTAACCCACGGTTCAGGCTCCGCTTACGCTCCCAATGAACAAGATGTTCGGAACACATTACCTGTCCCCAACCGAATGAAGTCTAAGGCTAATAGTCGTTACCCCGAAGCCCATTGATGAAGGCAGTGCTTCTTCAACTGCCGAACGGGGTCCCGGCGCGCTTCGTGCGCAGGGGTGGAGATAGGGCTGATGGACCTTGTATTAGAGACGGGGAACGCAAGGTCCGTCCTGCTCACGCGCTCTGCCCATTCACGCCAAATTGAAAACTAAAGATTACTTGCATTCCTGGCGTAACGTTCGCAATATAAGCAGGGCGAAGCCGAAAACAAGCATTTAGCAATCGGCACTTAGCAATCAGCACTTAGCAATCAGCGAAACGTCGCCTGGGATGGGTTGAGCTAAGTCCTTTAGATCTTGGGATGGACGGGGAGGGTAGGGTAGAGAACACAATTGGGTAACTGAGTAATTTGGTAATCGGGAAATTGGAAAAGCAGCAATTGGCAATTAGCAATTGGCAAAACCGACTGCAAAAGCTTTGACCACAGAGGACACAGAGGAACACCGAAGAAAACCAAAATCCGCAAATAGCCAGACAAGCTTCAATCAACTTCAACTTATCTCCGGGCTGAGAAAAGTGAAGGTAGCAAGTGGGATGGATCGTTAAGGGAAAAGAGCTGAGCCAAGAGGAATACGAGGAATATAGAAGGCAGCAGGCGGAGGAAAAGGAGCGGATCGAGGAGAGATCCAGCGCCGGATAAACGAGGTAGGCGAGGCGTTCAGGGCGTGCAGGGAGTTTATTGAGCAGCATCCGGAAGTGCATTACAACGTGAAGGATGCGCAGGCGCGGGAGCATCAGCTTTACCAGAAGTTGCGGCAGAACCTGGAGCGGGCCGACACGGCTCCGCGGTGCGAGAAGGTACGCGAGGATGGGACGGTCTGCGGGTGTCCGCAGATGAAGGGCTACCGATACTGCTATGCCCACGAGCGAATGCTGGAGATGCGGTCCGGCCGGCTGGAGCTGCCGCCACTGGAAGATGCCAATGCTGTCCAGATGGCCATTATGCGGGTGCAGAAAGCGCTGATTGACGATGAGATCAGCGAGAAGAAAGCCGGGCTGCTGTTGTATTCACTGCAGATGGCATCGAGCAATCTGAAGCACACGACGTTCACGGACAGCAAGAAGGAAGTGGTGACGGAGATGCCGGTATCGCCGAAGAGCAAGACTTACCACTGATTAACACTGATGACACTGATCTGAAAAAGCCTCTACCGCTGATCAACGCTAATAAACGCGGATCGAAACCAGCAGCCAGCACTCAGCAGGCAGGATTCAGCCAGAAGAAATTGCCAAAAGTGCCGCTATTGCCAGAATCGGAATTGGAGAGCGAGACCAAAACCTTGACCACAGAGGCCGCAGAGGAACACGGAGGCAAGAGAAAGCCACAGCCGAGGGCGGTTGTGCCACACGAGCATCGCGTGGGATGAGATGAGCTAAGTCGTTTAGACCTTGGGATGGACGGGGAGGGTAGAGAACACAATTGGGTAATTGAGTAATTTGGTAATCGGGAAATTGGAAGAACCGCCGACATCGCCATCATCGCGCGCCATCGCTGAGAACAAAGACCCCTTACCGCTGATTAACGCTGATGACACTGATCTGCAAAAGCCTCTACCGCGGATCAACGCGAATAAACGCCGATCGAAACCAGCAGTCTAGCCAGAAAGGATTGGCAAAATTGCCAGAAGTTCCAAAATCGCCGAAATCGGAAGGCAAGACCAAGACCTTTACCACAGAGGCCACAGAGGAACACAGAGGCAAGGGTAAGCCACAGCCGAGGGCGTGTTGGCAGCATTGGCAAACGCTGAGTTACTGGCGGGGAGTGCCGGGGAGAGTCAAGAAGCCCCTTATTTTTGCGTGGTTTGCCTCCAACCCGGTACAATACTTTTCACGCAAATAATCCAGGTTGGCTGCGTTCATCGGCAGGTGGAACTGAACCCTCAATGATTTCTAAGCATATGATTTTGAAGCACAAGGCCCTTGGGCTGCTTCTGGTAATCGCGGCGTTCGCTGTTCTATTGGCTGGCTGTAATGACACTCTGCGCCAATTCATTACTCCGGTGCCTCAGCCCGGCGGCGATCCGGCTGGCCCTTTCCCATGCCGTGGTGTTGTCCAGCAATCCGGGAGGCTTTGGCAGTGACCTGCACATCAACGTCTCTGGCGATTCGGTGGTCGGCGTGGTCAGTGTGGGCCCGAACCCGGTTTTTCTGGGGAAGTCATCAAACCGGGCTTATGTGATCAACGGTGCTGACGATACTATCTCCACCTACATTGCGTTGAATCCACTCAACTCACAGGTCAATACGGTGACTCTGCCTCCTGGAACTTTGGGTACGGCCGTCGGCGCCGGCAGCAATGGTGACGTTTACATCGCCAACGGCGGTGGGACAGTGGCAAGCAATAACGTGCCGATGATCTCCCCCGGCGTTATCGCGGTGACTGACTCGGTGACAGTTGGTTCGCGTCCCGTGGCGATTGCCGGGAACGCCGCCAACAGCAAAATCTACGTTCTGAATTTTGACAGCGGTACCGTGACGCCGATTTCGACCACTGATAATGTCGTTCTTCCCGATATCCCGGTGGGGACCAACCCGATTTGGGGCGTGATGGCGCCGGACGGTGTGCATGCTTTCATCGTGAACCAGGGCAGCGGGAACGTGAGCGTTATTGACACGCTGCTGGATAAGGTGATTGCCACGGTGCCGGTTGGAACCACCGCCACGCCTTCGCCCAACTACGCCGTGTTTGAGCCCACACTGCAACGCTTGTACGTTTCCAATACCGGCGAGAATACGATATCCGTGATCAAAGCCAACGGCACCGACCTGGCCAATGGGATTCTTCCCACCAAGATTGCCGACGTTGCGGTTTCAGGCACACCAACTTCCGTGGCTGCGCTGGCGGATGGAACACGCGCCTACGTTGCATTGGGGAATTGCCCGGCGGGGACCAATCACACCAACATTGCGGCGCGCGCGACTACCTGTACCGGTAACACCGTCAGCGTGATTGATAGCGCGTCTTTTACGGAGAAGAAAATAATTCCGGTGGGCGCCGGCGCGGTATCCATTGATTCGGCCAGTGATTCGTCACGCGTCTATGTTGTGGGAGCGATTGCCGGCAACGTTTCTATTATCCGGCCGGTGAGTGACACGGTGGTGACCACGCTGCCGGCTCCGCAGCAAAGTTTTGGTTGTGCTACTCCGGGAACGTGTCCTAACACGCCGCAAACTCCGTTTATGGTGCGGATTTTCCCGTAACGGTTGGCACGCTAAACGCGCGTCTTAGATTAAGGCGCAGCTCTTCGCGTTTGCGATTGTTGTATCGCAGGGCGATATTCATGAACACGCTTCCGTTTCCGGTATCAAAGCACATCACCAGTGCTTCCTGGTCTTCACTGCTTTTTTCTCCCGGTCTCCGCAATGTGCACCACGGGAGGTTGAATCTTGAAGTGGAATCCCTGATCGTTCAAGGCGGTGATGGCGCTGCCAATCACCATGTTGGCGAGTTCGCAGACGGTTTCTCGCGCCACGTCGTCGCCGGCTTCACCGTTTGTTTCGACATCAGATCCGGCGAGCGTGCTGGCCACCTTGGCGGCGGTCTTTGGATCGATGTCAAAGATGATGCGGCCTTCAATATCGCCATGGATCGTCACCAGTGAAGCCACGCCTTTGCGGCGATAAGTTTCCGGCTCCATGGAAACATCACCAATGCGCGTGGAGCAGTGCAGCGTCTGCGCCAGCACCGCATCAGCCGCATTGATGAATGGTTGGATCAGTTCCATCTTCATGAGAATTAATTCCCCTGGGCTACGGGCGCAGCCATGATGGCATCATCGCCCATTACGTACTTGATGACTTCGTACAGGATTTCAGCCTTCACGGGCTTCTGGACAAAGTGACGCGCTCCTTTTTGCAAGGCAGCAACAATGTTTTCCTGGTAGCCGACCGATGACACCATCACGATGCGCGCATCAGGATGAGCGCGGACGATCCGCTCAGCCGCTTCAATGCCTTCCATTTGCGGCATGGTGATATCCATCAGCACCATGTCAGGCGAGACGCGATCATATTCGGTAATGGCCGTGCAGCCGTCACCGGCTTCACCGGCAATTTCGCCGCCAAACGATTCAACCATTCTGGCCACGTTCTTGCGTGCGAACACGGAATCATCCACCACCAGATAACGAATGGCAGCCCGGTCTTTACGAATTAAAAACGGAAACTGTTCCATACTATCTCCTTACAACTCAATCTGAACTTTTTGCTCTTTCGCAACCCGGTCAGGATTGCATTGATTCATCAGCGTGGCAGCCAGCGTTTCCAGCGACACAACACGCATGGCAAAACCTCTTTCAATGGCCGCTTTTGGCATGCCAAAAACAACACAGGACTCTTCTGTCTGTGCCACGGTCAGTCCGCCCGCATTTTTAATCAGGCCCATGCCTGCCGCGCCATCATCTCCCATTCCTGTCATCAACACGCCAATCACGCGCGGGCCGAACTCGGCCGCAACGGAGCGGAAGAGAATGTCCACGGAAGGCCTGTGCCCGTTCAAGCGTGCTTCATCGCTCAGGACAACGGTGCTGGCCAGCGGCATGCGCCGGACTTTGATATGGCGATCACCCGGACAGATCAGCGCCCTTCCTGCGATCAACAAATCGCCGGACTGGGCTTCCTTCACGTCAATGGCGCAATTCGCGTTCAGGCGACGCGCAAACATTTCAGTAAATCCTTCCGGCATGTGTTGTACCACGATGATGCTGCCCGGAAAATCGCCCGGCAACTGTGCCGAGCACATACTCCAGGGCGTTTGGCCCGCCGGTGGAGACGCCAATGGCAACAATCCTGGTTGGTTCCACGCGCGGACGCACAACCGGCTTGGCTGGCTTGCCGCGATCCAGCAGATTGGGCATGACCGTGTTTTTGATTCTGGTGCGGGAAGCCACTTTGATTTTCTTGATCAGGTCTTCCGCAATTTCATCCATGTGCGCGGACGCGGCATCCCGCGGCTTGGCGACGAAATCCAGCGCGCCCATGGCGAGCGCTTTGAAAGTGGCGCTGGCGCCTTCCGTGGAAAGAGCGCTTACGATGATTACCGGCACTCGAAATCTTTTCGTGATCTGGCGCAACGTCTCCATGCCGTCCATGCGTGGCATTTCCAGGTCCAGGGTGACCACGTCAGGATTCAGGTCTTCAATCTTCTTCAGCCCGAATTCACCATCCATGGCGGTGCCAACCACTTCAAGATCACTATCGCGCGCAAGGATCTGGGGAATCAGCTTGCGCATCAACGCGGAGTCATCCACTACCAGAACTCTGATCCGTTTATTCAAGCAGTGGCCCCCATGGTCATCTGCGTCGTCCCAGTCGCGCCACCACGCTGGGTATGTTGAGAATGAGGACAACCGTGCCGTCGCCCAGAATGGAAGCTCCAGTCACCAGTTCAGTTGCCACCAGATGATCGTCGAGCGCCTTGATGACCAGCTCTTCTTCGCCCACCAGTTTGTCCACAACCAATCCAAATTTCCGGTCTGCCACCGTTACCACCACAACAAACATTTTCTTGGAGGGCTGGACTGGTCTCGCCAATCCTCCCAGGTGGACGAGCGGCAGAATCTCTTCACGCAACTGGATCACGTCATGTCCGTCCACGCTGTGTATCTCTTGAAATGTTGAGCGGGTGATTTCCGCCACTGACGTGAGCGGCACGGCATACACTCGCTCGCCTACCCGGAACAGCAGTGCCTTGATGATGGCGAGCGTGAGTGGGACTTTCAGATAGAACGTGGTGCCTTTGCCGTCAATGGTCCGGATGCTGACGGAACCCTTCAGTCTTTCCAGCACCGTCTTCACCACGTCCATGCCAACGCCGCGTCCGGAGATGGACGTAACCTGTTCCGCGGTGCTCAATCCCGGATGAAAGACCAGGTCCAGCACTTCCTGCTCGCTAAGAACAGCCGCTTCAGACTGGGAAAGCAATCCATTTTCCACTGCCTTGGCCACCAGCCGGTCACGATCAATGCCCCGTCCGTCGTCACCCACTTCAATAATGATCTGGTTGCCCTGATGATAGGCAGCCAGCCGCACTGTTCCCTGCGCAGACTTGCCCACGCTGATGCGCTCTTCCGGCGATTCAATACCGTGGTCAACAGAATTGCGGACCAGGTGCGCCAGCGGTTCAGCCAGCATGTCCAGAATGCTCTTATCCAGATCAGTGTCCTGTCCGGTGACCACCAGCGCTACATCTTTGCCGCATGACTTGGCCACGTCGCGCACCACGCGGGGGAAGCGGCGGAAGAGATGCTCCACCGGCACCATGCGGATCTTCATCACCGATTTTTGCAGGTCATTCATAATGCGTGACTGGAAGGCCAGTGCATCAGCAAAGCGGGTTTTCAACGGATCTTTGGGAAAGCGTTTCTGGAAATCGAGGACTGTCTGGTGAAGCATGCTCTTGGCGATAATCAATTCGCCCACCAGGTTCAGCACGGCATCAATCCGCTCGGCATCCACGCGCAGCAGATTTTCCAGATTGGAAAAGCTGGTGGGCAGCCGGATCAATGGAAGGCGCTTGCGCCGCGGTTGCCGCGGGTGTTGCCGGCGGATGCTGGGCGGATGACTTCTTCCACCGCGGTCAGCGGATCTGCATCATTGCCGCCCGTGGTAACGTGCTCAACGATATCCAGAACATCGTCGCCCGCCTGTTCAGCGCTGTTTTCTCCAAAAGGCTGTAGCGTGAGGTCTGAAACAATGGAGGGGATTCTGCATTTCTTGTCAATCCACTCAATGCTTTGCCGCGTGGCAATGGCTGCTTCCACCAGTTCGATATTCGGGATGCAACGTGCCCTGGTCGGGCACAATGGCCAGCACCGTGCCGCATTCGGCCAGCACGTTGCGGATCAATTGCAATGCGGCGCCGCGCATGGGGCAGTTCTCATCCACGGTCAGTGCGATGTTGAATACGGATTCGCCGCGCTCGCCGGCATCGCTGGCCAGCAGGTTTTCGTATTCACTCCAGGCAAAACGGGCAACTTTCTTCCCGCGCGCCGGCTTTTCCGGCTTCCGCGTGAGCGATTCAATCTGTTCACGAAGCTCCTGGCCCGCCGGCGGCTGCATCTTGCCGCGATACGCGGAGAGCATGGAACTGAAAGTGTCAGCCGCGATTAAAACAATTTCTGCCAGGTTGGCCGTGGTATGGGCGGCAACTTCCGGCGTAAGCGCGTCTTCCAGAAGATGCGCAAGCTCGCTCAATTCCTGATAGCCACACGCCGCCGAGTCACCTTTCAACGTGTGGACGGTGCGGCGGACTTCTCGCAGCACCTCCAGATCAGCGAGGTTCTTCTCCAGTTCCAGCCCCTGGTCATTCAGGTTCTGCAACTGTTCGGCCGCGCTTTCAAAGAACAACTCGCGCATTTCGGCCGCGCGTTCATCGGAGAAGAAGTTCAAATCGTGGCCTCCAGTCTCTGGTAGGCCGTGCCGTTGTTGAGGTGGATCATCTTGTATTTGTCGGAAAGCCCAAACAGGCTCTCCGCGTGGCCGATAAACAGATAGCCTTCCGGATTCAGGCAGCGATAAAACTTCTGCACCAGGCGCTTCTGTTCCGCCTCGTCAAAATAGATCATCACATTGCGGCAGAAGATAATGTCATTGCGCTGCGGCAGGAACTCCGTTTTCAGGTTGTGAAAGTCAAAATGGACCATCTCCTTGAGTGGCTTTTTAATCGCATAGCGATCGCCTACCTTATCGAAATAGCGGAGACGAAACGGATAGTCCACGGCTTCCATCTGCGTTTCCGAATAGACGGCTTCCTGCGCGGTACGCAACACCGTGTAATTGATATCAGAAGCCAGGATCTCCACTTTCCACGGCGGCGGGATGAGCGGCTTCGGCACCGGCATCTCAAAGGGCAGGGGATTGCGCAGATAGTAGTACGCCAGCGCGTCGCAGATCATCATGGCGATGGTGTACGGTTCCTGCCCGGTGGAACAGCCCGCGCTCCATATACGGATGTTCCAATCCCGGCGGTCCTGCTTGCGACGGAGCAGGTCCTCCAGGGTTGATTTCTGGAACAGCTCAAGTTGCGGCTTGTTGCGGAAGAAGCTTGTCTCGTTAACGGTAAGGTTTTCCACCAGCGCTGAAAGTTCCGCCTTGCCCTGATAGCTGGTGAGCAGCCGGTAGTACGAGTAAAACGTGTCTATCCCGCAGACGCGCAGGCGCCGTTGCAATCTGTCTTGCAGGAAATGCGCGCGACGTTCGTCAAAATACATGCCGCATTCCTGGTAAACCAGCGTTTGCAGAAGCTTGTATTCAGCGTCAGTAATCTGGATTGGCGTACTTGGTGTGGCCACTCGGTCTCCCAGGTTCGTGCTTATAGTGCGGCAGCGGCATGCGCTTCCACCATTTCAGTGATCCGGCGCAGTTCGCCCTTCTGCAGAATTTTTGTCAGGTCAATCAGGACTACCAGCTTGCCTTTCCTCTTGCCGACACCGGTAACATATTTGACCTCTCCTTCTTCAAATACGTCCGGCGGCGCTTCAACATCGGTTTCGGGGATTTTCATGACCTCAGAAGCTGCGTCCACAATAAGACCCACCATTTTTCCTTCTACTTCAGTCACCAGAATGCGGTTTTTACGGTGTTGCAGAATGTCTTTCTCTCCGAAGCGCTTGCGCAGATCAATGACCGAAACAATCTTGCCGCGCAAATTGATGATGCCTTCCACGTAGGTCGGGCGATTCCGGCACGGCCGTGATCTCCGGCACGCGCACAATCTCATGCACCAGACTGATAGGCACTCCAAAGTTCTCGCGCCCAACGCGGAATCCGACGATATGGTGTTCTCTCGCCATAGGCTCTTTTCCTTGCGCGTTAGTTGTAAGCCGATCCCACGGTGGCCCACTGTGATCAGGTTCTTTGATCCCGCTGCTGCCGTCCATTGCGATAGCCATTGCCGGTGTGCTCGCCGTTGTTGCTGTTTTCCAGGATGAAACGGTCCATGGACTCAAGCATCATGCGTGACATCTTGGACATCTGCTCGGAAGATGCAGCCAGTTCGGTGGATCCGGTGGATGAGCGTTGTACCAGTTCGCGCATCTTCTCCATCGCCCTGACAACGGCCTGCGCGCCCGAAGCCTGCTCTTCCACCGATGAGTTGATTTCATGCGTGATCTCATTGAGCCGCGTGGTCGCTTTGGCGATCTGTGATGATCCATGCGATTGCTCATTGGTGGCCGCGCCGATCTCCTGGGCAAATTTGTAAACCTCTGAGACCACGTTGGAGATCCTTTCAGCGCGGAGCTCAGGTCGCCGCCCAGTGACAGGCCTTCATCCACAATGTTGGTGCTCTTCTCCATGTTGTCCACGGCTTTGCGGGCTTCCTTCTGGATGCTCTGGATGAGCTCGGAAATTTCTCGCGTGGACTGCGCGGATTTTTCGGCCAGCTTTCTTACTTCGTCGGCCACCACGGCAAAGCCCAGGCCATGTTCACCGGCGCGGGCAGCTTCAATCGCGGCATTCAGCGCCAGCAGGTTTGTCTGTTCAGCCAGGTCGTCAATCACTTCAACGATCTTGCCGATGTCATCCGCGCGCTGGCCCAGCGAGGAAATGATTTCCGCCGAAGAGTTGATGGCGGCATTGATGCGGCTCAGGCCGTCCGTGGCCTTTTCCATGGTGTGGATGCCGCTGTGGACTTCATCGCGCGAGCGCTGCGAGATATCCAGCAGGACCTTGGCTGTATCAGCCACGCGCTGGATGGACGCCACCATCTCGTCGATAGAGGCCGACGTTTCGCTCACGTTGGAAGCCTGCATCTGCGTGCTCTTTACCATGTTCTGCACGTTGATGCTCATCTCATGCATGGTGCTGGTGACTTCATCAATGGCCGATGCCGCCTGCACGCTGATCTTGGCCGATTCGTCTGACGCGCTGGCCACCTGATTGGAGCCGCTGGCCACCTGTGAAGCGCTGTCTCGTACGTTCTTCACCATGCTGCGCAGGCCGAGCGTCATTTCCCGGAACGCGGTGCCCAGCGTGTCTCGCGTGGACCGCGGATTGATCTGTACGGAGAGGTCGCCGCCGGCAATTGATTCGGAAAGCCCTGCCATCTCGCGCAGATAAAGGACCATATTGTTGAAGGTGAGGGCCAGTTGCGCCACTTCATCCTGTCCGTAGATTTCTACTCTGGAATCGAGATCACCGGCATTGGCAATCTGGCGTGAAACGGCGATGAGTTGCGTAAGAGGGATCGGTAATGGATTTGGCGGATTTCCATGCAATAAAGCCTCCCAGCAGCATCATGAGGAACATGCCGCCCATGGCCAGGCCGGTGATGATTGATGCGGCGGATTTGTCTGACGAGTTGGCGTTGGCTACAGCCTCATTCATGATGGCGTCAAGCTGGCGCAGCGGTTCTTCTTCTTTTTTCTGCTCCGATCCCGGATTCGCCTGCAGATACGCGATGGAGAGTTCGGCCATGGTTGACCTGCCTGAATCCACCTGGCGCCGCTTATCCACCAGAATGGTGGCGAACGAAGTTGCCCAATCTTTTTCTACTTCGCGCACCGTGAACAGCAGCTGCTTGGCGCGTTCCCGGTTTTGCGGCAGGTTGGAAGTTGTTTCTTCAATTCGATTGATGAGCTGATCAATGTCGCCCATGCCCTTGAAGAGAAAATCCGATTCACGCGTGTCGCCGTTGAGCAGGAAGTTGCGCAGGTGCAGGCGATTGTTCATGATGGCGCGGTCCAATTCGGAGCGCAGACCTGCCATGGCAATGGCTTTCCGGTAAGTGTCGGCCGTGTCTTGTTCGTGCCATATGGCCACCAGACTTGCTGAAAACAGCATGACAGCAACAATAAGGATTGCGCCAAAGCCCATAAAGAGCTTCCCGCCAATGCTTCGTTTGCCTAGTTGCATTTCTCGCCTCTACGGACCCAGGAATTCCGGATCACGTGTATCTCCCAGCCTGAGCCTGTTCTCGCCCGATGGTCCGTGCGGATTGGCCCACCCGGTAAAATGCAAGGCCAGTGCCATGTCCGGCGGGTCATAGCACTAACGTACTGTCAGGCAGCTGTAAGTACAGGAAAAATAAGGGCGCCCGATTGGCTCTTTATGGGAGAAAAGGGCATGGCAGAGGGTTACCTGCTTTGACTCCGTCTCACCAGATCGGCGAGATGAGCATTTTTGCGTCTCACCCTGAGACGAACGAGGGGGTTTCTCTGCGATTACCTACGAAAGTTTCCTTATTGACTCAAAATGAGATTCCAGAGTACCTTCAGCTTTCCCCATTCGCGAGACTTTGAGACTGACACCGAAACCCGGAACAACCCGAACACGGCCGCCAACCGATGTGGAATCCTTAATGGAAAAGGTAGTGGAAGTGTGTTTCGCAACTCGGGCAAATGGCTGCTGACGGGCCGCTGGTTCGCGACTTTGTTGCCGAATCCGCGCGAAAGCTGCTTGCTGCCACATTGGCCGGGGTTCTGGTCAAGAGTGGAGAAAGCTACGTTCTGCTGGCCGTCTCTAGTGCGGTGAAGGAAGGCGCCAGCAAAACTGCGTTGATGTCGCACGCTAAGTCTTTTGCTTCTCAGGCGATTGAGCAAAATCGCGCCATCAATTTTCGCTTCTCTTACCGTGATAGTGAAGGCGAAAAGATCTATTACGGCGTTGCCATGCCGCTGGGTTCGCTCGAGAAAGGTTCGACGGAAAAAGCTAGTTCGCCGGTAAACACGGGAGCCCTGATGGCTGTTCGCCGGACCGTATTTGAGCCTGCGGAAGTCGCGGCGTTTAACCTCCTGGGAACAACAGCTCGCTTGACCATGGAGAACGCGGAGCTTGCCCGGCAGCCGGGCGGCGCAGCAGACTGACTTCAGCCAATTCCTGGAGATCTCCGCTGAAGTGGGAAATGCCTCCAATCTGGACGTTTTCATGCGTCAGTTTCTGGTCAAGATGGCTGATTTCCTCAAGTTCGAGCGTACCTTTGTGGCTGTTTATGAGGCGGGAGAGTGCCGTGTACGATGGTCGGCCAGCAAGGGCGTGGCCAGCAATCTTGATCTTGATGTTTCAGCCATGGCACGGCGAGTTTTTGAATCCCGCAGCCACATCATGGCCGAAACCCCCGCCCAGTTTCCCGTGCCGGAAAAGACGCAGCTTTCGAAACTGGACGGGCAGATACGCCAGTACCTCTCGGTGCCGCTGATCTCGGGTAATGGATCGCCACTGGGAATTCTGACGCTGCTGAATAAAAAAACGCCAGGAAGCAGTTACCCAGGAAGAGGTCCGGCGTGCCAAAGTGCTGGCGGCCACCGCAGCCATGGCCATGGAAGCTGCCAGGAACCTTGAGGTTTCAGACCAGTATAAGAAGCGTGCTGAAGACCTGATGGAAACGGCCCTCGATCTGGGCACTGCTTTGCGCCTGCCCGATCTGGTGCGAACGTTTACAGAACGGGTTGCGGGAATGATCGGCGCCCAAAGTGCGATTCTGGCTCTGGTCCAGGGAAATACTCTTGAAAGCGTTGGCTTTTTCGGACCCAAGCCGGAGCGCGATCTGCTGCGCAAATTCGATGCTGCTTTAACTCAGTACGTGGAGCAGTACTCTGAGCGTGAATTCAGAGCCGGAACGGTCTTCAGAATCCAGGTTCCGCCAGTCAATCAAAGTTAGAACCGGTTCCCATGGCGTTCAGGCGCTGGGCAGGGAAGTGGCCGCAGCCATGGGCTGGCAGAACGTCACACTGGTGCGTCTGGAAGGTTCTGAGCCGGAATTGCTGGGCATTCTGGCGCTGGCCAACACCAGCCGTGAGCTTCTTCCCAATGATCTCAATCTACTGCAAGCCCTGGTGGTGCATGGATCTGTGGCCCTGGAAAACTCGCGTCTGTTCACGCGGATCACCCAATCGAGCCGCCAATGGGCTGAGATTTTTGATTCCATCTCAGATTTCATCGTGGTGCATGATGAGCGGCATGAAGTATTGAAGGTCAATCGATCATTGGCTGATTTCATCGGCGTTCGACCCGCGGAGTTGATCGGTTTGAACATGCGGGCCCTGGTCCCGATCACCACGGATTCGTCGCACCCGTGTCCCTTCTGCCGTGACAAGGCTGATGCCGACGAATATCTGCATCCGGTATTGGAACGCAGCTATCTGGTTTCCACTTCGCGTATTCATGGAGCGCTGGATGAAGGCCTACAGACCATCCACGTGCTCAAGGACATCACGGACCGGCGCGAGGCCGAGCGGCGCTATCGTGAGTTGTTTGACAACGTTCAGGAAGGCGTCTTCTTTTCTTCTCCGGAAGGGCATTTCATTGAGGTGAATGACGCTCTTGTCCGCATGCTGGGGTATCAGAGTCGTGATGAAGTCCTGAAGCTGGACTTAAAGACGCAGGTTTACATTTCCTCTGAGCAGCGCGATGAGATCGTCCGGCGGCTGTCAGAAAACGGCTCAGTGCAGAACTTTGAAGTCACTCTCTGCCGTCGTGATGGAACCATGATTCACGCGCTGGAAAATGCCTTCGTGGTGCGCGATACGCAAAACAACGTTCTTCAATATCGCGGTGTTTTCCTGGACATCACCGAAGTCAAGAATTTCCAGGGGCAGCTCCAGCGTGAGCGTGATTTCACCAGCAAGATTCTGAATAACACGCAGACCATGATCGTGGTGGCCGATACTGCCGGCCTGGTCAGTTATGCCAATCGCCGCTGCTATGAAGCCGGGGCTTTCGAACAGAATGAGCTGGTGGGCCGGCGGCTGGACCGCATCGTCTCACCTTCGCACCAGGAAATGTTCAAGGAAGGTTTTGATTCCGCTTTGCATGGCATGCAGGTGGACAACCTGGAATTGATGATCGCCCGCGGTAACGGCTCACAGGGCAAGTTTTCCGTGAACCTGAGCCCCATGCGCGATGAAGCCGGTGAGGTCACCAGCGTTGTGGTTCTGATGACGGACATCACTGACGCGGCCATGATCCAGGCCAAGCTCATGCACACGGAAAAAATGGCGGCTGTGGGGCAGCTGGTCTCAGGAGTGGCCCATGAGGTCAATAATCCTCTTACCGCCATCATGGGATTCTCTGATCTGCTGATGGAAAATCCGGAAGTGCCCGGCAGCGCGCGCAAAGACTTGCAGGTGATTCTGGAAGAAGCGCAGCGCACCAAGGAGATTGTGCAAAATCTCTTGAGCTTCGCCCGTCAACGTCCTCCGCAACGGCAGCGTGTCCAGTTGAATGACATCCTGCGCAAAACGATTGCGCTCAGGGCTTATGACTTTGCCAACCACGGCGTGCAGATTGTGGAGCGCTTTGACGAAGCTTTGCCGGAGCTGACCGGAGATTCGCACCAGTTGCAACAGGTCTTCCTGAACATCCTCAATAACGCCTATGACGCCGTGCATGTGACCGGCCGTCCCGGACTGATTGAGATTGAGACCGTTCAGGACATGGGCTGGCTGGAAGTGCTCTTCCGTGATAATGGCGAAGGCATCAGGAATCCCGAGCGCATCTTTGATCCGTTCTTTACCACCAAGGAAGTGGGGCAGGGGACTGGACTGGGCTTAAGCATCTGTTACGGGATTGTGCGCGAGCATGAAGGGGAAATCATGTGCGCCAATAATCAGGACATGCCGGGCGCTACCTTCAGCGTAAGACTGCCTGTCCGCACCAGAAGTGATCTTCACATTGTGACTACTGCCGGAGCCCAGCCGTGAGCCCAGGCGCAAAGGCTGCAACCCTGCCGCTGCTGGTCATTGAGGACGAGCCGGCCGTGATGCAGTTCATCCAGACTGCGCTTGAGCGCAGCCATTATCAGCTGTATTACCGCGAACTCCGCCGCCGAGGGGCTGAAGCGACTGGAAACGGGAAGTTTTGCCGGCGTGATCTCAGATATGCGCACGCCCGGGGGCTCCAGCGGCGCTGATGTTCATGCCTGGATTGCATCGCACCGTCCGGAATTGAAAGGCAAGCTGTTGTTCATCACCGGTGACACAGTGAATGAAGACACCATGAAAGCGCTGGCCAGCACTGGCGCGCCCTACATTGAGAAACCGTTTCGCGTCCATGAACTGATCGGGATCGTGGAAAAGTTATTCGGCAAGCCCGGCGCGTAGCAAGGAGTAGGCAATTAATTGTGAATGATGACCCCAAAATCCGCTTCCTGATCGTGGACGATCACCAGAGCATACGCAAGCTCTGCATGACCGTGGGCGCGTCCCTGGGGTTTGACTGCCGTGAGGCGGACAGCGCTGAAGCCGCCCTCGCCTTCCTGGAGACGGATTCACCGGACATTGTGCTGGCCGATCTGATGATGCCGAATATGAGCGGCCTTGAATTTCTTCCGCGGGTGAAGCAAATGCTGCCGCGGAGTGAAACCGCCATCATGACCGGGCATGGTTCCATTGAAACGGCTGTGCAGGCCATGCGCCTGGGCGCGTATGACTACATCACCAAGCCATTTCGGATAGAAGAACTCAAGCTGCTGCTGCAACGCATGGAAGAAAAAGTCCGGCTGGTGGCGGAGAACCAGTTCCTTCGCGATCGCGTAAACACTGAGATGGAGTTGAACGGCATCGTCGGCTCCTCCACTAAGATTCAGGATGTCATGCGCATGGTGGCCCGTCTCAAGGACACGCGCACGCCCGTGTTGATCGCCGGAGAGAGCGGCACGGGCAAAGAGCTGGTGGCGCGTGCCATTCACTATCGCGGTTCTTACGCCAAGCGGCCGTTCGTTGCCGTGGATTGTGGTTCGCTCGTGCCCACGCTGATTGAAAGCGAGCTCTTCGGCTATGAAAAAGGCGCCTTCACCGGCGCTAACCGCTCGAAAGACGGATTGTTCCAGACCGCCAATGGCGGGTCTATTTTTCTCGACGAAATCGGCGAGCTCTCCATGGAGCTTCAGGCCAAGCTTTTACGCGTGCTTCAGGAAAAGGAAGTGCGGCCCGTGGGCAGCAACCAGAAGTTCAAGGTTGACGTGCGCGTGATCGCGGCTACCAATCGCGATCTGGAGGCGGCGTACAAGGAAGGCAAATTCCGCAAGGACCTTTATTTCCGGCTGAACGTTGTTACGCTGCATCTGCCCGCACTGCGTGACCGCAAATCAGACGTGCCCCCCCTGGTCCATTTCTTTCTGGACAAATTTGCGCCCGGAAAGATGATCACGCTCTCCGCCCCGGCCATGCGCTGCATGCTGGAATATGACTGGCCGGGCAATGTCCGTGAACTGGAAAACTGCATTGAGCGTGCCGTGGCGCTGGGCAGTGAAGATAGCATTGAACTTCAGGACCTGCCACCGGCTGTGCGCGTGGAACAGGCTGCTCCGGCTGCCACCATTCATGAAGAATCGGCTCCCGTGCTTGTGGCCAAGCCTCCAACATCCGCGACTGATCTGGAAGAACTGGAGCGAGCCACCATCCAACGCGTGTTTCAGCAGGTGAATGGCGATAAATCTCGGGCCGGCAAGATGCTGGGCATCAGCCGCGCCACCCTTTATCGCAAATTGAAGCGCTACAACATCGCCGTGGAAAAAGGGGCGTCCGCCGCGTCTTGAGCCGCTCTCTACCACAGAGGAAAAATATGTTCCGTTCTCTACCACAGAGGACACGGAGAAACGCAGAGTTAAACCAAACCACAAAGGACACGAAGGAACACAAAGGTTTTCATCCAGAGCGAGCGATCTTTATGACCTGTGCATTTTCCGTTCTCTACCACAGAGGACACGGAGAAAGACAGAGGACAACCAAAACCCAACCACAAAGGACACGAAGGAACACGAAGGTAGCAATGCCCATATTTTTGGTTTTACCTCAGTGTTCCTCTGTGCCTCAGCGCTAGAACGGCCACTGATTTCATCCAGAGCGAAGCGAGCGATCTTTATGACCTGTGCATTTTCCGTTCTCTACCACAGAGGACACGGAGAAACACAGAGGACAACCAAAGCCAACCACAAAGGACACGAAGGAACACGAAGGTTTTCATCCAGAGCGAAACGAGCGAGCTCTATGACCTGTGCATTTTCCGTTCTCTACCACAGAGGACGCGGAGAAACACAGAGGAAAACGTAGAAACGTGGACGGTACTAGCTTCGTGCTCCTTCGCGTCCTTTGTGGTGAACCGATTTTGATCTTGCCTCAGTGTTCCTCTGTGCCCTCAGTGGTAAAAAGGTTCGCCTGAGATAAGAACCCTGAGACAAGAAGCCTGAGACGACTGTTTCATCCTGAGACAAACGGCTTCCGCGCTGGCTTCCTTGAGTACGGCCGTTCTTCTGAATCAATCACTTACATGCTTCCTTGTTTGGCTGGCCTATTGCTTCTACTTACGCTAACGGTACCAAAGCAAGCTCAGGAGAAGTAGCTATTCGAGGGAGAAGAGATGCAAAAGCAGCATGGAACGGAGATCAGCAGGTCTCACGGTTCGGCGGGCTGTGTGGGAAGGCTGGCCGAGTTTTTTCCGTCCGCCGTGCCCGTAAGGATTCCGGTGCAGGTCATGAAGATCGATGTGGCCAGAGTCGATGGCATGCGAGGCTTCGCCTGCGGAACAGACTGTAATTGAATTCGGCACTCCGGGAGAGGTGATTTTTGCTTCCGGGCTGCCATTGGATTTTGAAGACACGGTGCGGGTGAAGAACTTTGACGGGTCGTTTGATGTCTCGGCTGAGATCATTGCCATGCAACTCGATAAGGGCAACACGGCCGTGGCGGCGCGTTTTCTGGAAGACGTGACCAACTGGATCATCAAGTAGAGACATTGAATATGACAACCGCTACCTTAAACGGCAATGAAGTCACGGAGTTCTGGCGCGTAGCCCGAAGGCTGCACGCAATTTATTCGGAACTGGACCATACCTATGAACTGGATATGGCCCCCTGCGCTGAACTGGAAGACAGCATTGACCACAGCGAACCCGAAGCATTGGACCGCGTCCGGCAGTGGTTTGACCAGATGGATACGCGCATACAGGTCTGGCAACTGCGCCAGCTTCTGCAAAGCACCGGCCTGCAAAATGAGGAAAACCTGCGCTATCTCATCGCCCGCCATCTGGAGAGAAAACAAAGGACTGAGCCGGACAAGGAGAAGCTGGACTTTCTCCTGGTCCAGTACTTCGCGCATTGCGCTCCGCACGGCATCACCGAACATCAGGTCACGCTGGATGAAGTTGCCCGCGTGCTGGAGCCGGTTCTGGGCAAAATGCCCGATTCGTATCCTGAGTGGGCGCCGGGCCTGGACGACAAGCTGCAACAACTCAATGACAGCAACAGTCTTGAGGACCTGCAAAACTCCGGGTGCATTGCTGGAAGTCCGCGAGTTGAAGCTGGCCATTGGCGACGATTATTTTCAAACTGGCATGCTGGTGGCCTTCACGCGTTTTAATTTTCGCGCGCGACGCGCCTTCTTCAAGGCCATGCATCTTGACCTGCATGACATTCGCACCGCGGTCAATGAGCTGGAAAGCTGGGATACACCACCATCGATTGCCGCGACGCCGGTCTAACAGAGAGTGAATCACTGGACCAGGTGCGCCATGTGGTGCATCAGTGGAAGACTCCGTTTCGCGCTCCCTATTCCGGCGGATCATCATTTCTTCAATTGATTCTTCTGCGCCACACCCTGCAACAGACCCTGAATGAGGCCCATTCGCACAGCATGGGCAGCGGTGGCGGGAGCGCGGAAGCCGATGTCCCGATCGACACACATAAACTCAGCGAGTTGGATATGAATCCGGCCGCCTCTAGTCCGAAGGACTTTTTTGAAACCAGGCCGGAACCGGCACGCGCAACGGCGGCGCTTGAACCAGTGGCATTCAAGGCGAACCCAGAGCTGATGAATCTTCTGGATACCACAACATCGCCCGCTCAGGATCATCAAGACTCCATCGGCGAAGACGACGAGACCATTCAGCGCTGCGTGGCTGATATTCACGATCAACTGGTAGCAGTGCCAACCAAGCATTCGCCCACTGTATCCGCCATCACCCTGGGTGGATGCAAGCTGCTGATAGCCACGTGGGAAGCTGAAGCTTTCACGCAGCCGGTGGGAGAACTTTCGGCTGCGCTGCAAAAGACCGTGGCGTCCCGCACCATCCTGCATGTCTGCATGGAACGCCATCGCAAAAATGAGCCTACCGATCTTGGGTTTGCTCTTGCCCTGGCCCGCAAGCAGACCGCGGAGATGGAAGCTCGGATTGCAGCCGCCAAGGAAGATAACAACATTGATGCCGCGGTGAACCTGGCGGCCACCACCAAACGGTTGCTGGCCTTAATTGATGAAGCCGCGAAGCTTAAAGGATTGACGGAGTAAGTTGTGCAGAATTCCCCGACGGTTTTGATAATTGCCGATGATACCGGCTTCGCCCGCGATCTTTCCGGCACGCTGGCAGATGGAGCGCAATGCTCCCGCCATCACGGTGGTCAGTACAGAGCTTTTCCATGCTGCCGCGGATGTTGACTGCGATCTGGTGATCGTTGGACCTGGTGCGCCAGGGCCGGCTATTGAACCTGCTCAAACGTGTGGACAATGGAAAGCATCCGGTGATCTGTATTTCTGAGAGCGCACATGAAGCACATACGGCGCGAACCCAATGTCCCCGCGTGGTGAACCTGCAAAACTATGAAGGCTGGCCGGAAGGTCTCTTGCTATTGGCAAATGAATGCTTGAAGCGCGTTGCTCTGGCGGCCCGAGTCAAGAAGGCCGAACAGGGCGCCGCCTCAGTGGCGTCCCACGCCGCCCTGGGACGTTACATGCTTGAGGCCAGGCATGATTTCAATAATTCTCTGACTTCAGTTCTCGGCAACGCGGAATTGCTGATGATGGACGATGCCGGCCTGCCTGATCACGTACGCGACCAGTTAGGGACCATCCACGCAATGTCACTGCACTTGCATGCCATCATGCAAAGGTTCTCTTCGCTAGCCATGGAAATGCAGGCGGCTGAGAAACAGTCTCAAGATGAGACGGAGCGCTTGTCTCATGCAAGTTAGGTGAGTTCCTAGGGTAAGCACCCCATCCTTCATAAGTCTATTTGCCTGAGATACTTACACGTATCAAGCCGCTTCCGCAGAGCGGCGTTCACTTGGCTGAGAGATTGCAATACTCGTAGAGGATATCCCCAGAGTACAGGTTTGTCTCACGTGAAGAAGATACTGATTGTTGATGATTCGCCCGCTGAAGTCAGGCTGATGCAGTCTGTGCTGGATCGCGCCGGTTACTCCTCCGTTGTTGTTCATGATCCCATGCGCCTGGAGCAGATGATCGACATGGAAAGGCCGAACCTGATCCTGATGGATGTGGTCATGCCGGAGCGCAATGGCTTTCAGGCCTGCCGTGAGTTGAAGGGCAATGCCGTTTATTCAGCCATTCCGGTGATCATGGTCAGTTCCAAAAAGAATGAGAGTGACAAGTTCTGGGCCAAAGAGCAGGGCGCGGACGGTTACGTGGTAAAGCCTTTTACCAGCGAAGAGTTGCTGGGGACCGTGATACGCCTGATGCCGAAAGCCTGAGAGATTGACTTGATGCAGGAAGAAAATTTCCAAATTGATCGTGGCGCCGCCGAGGGCAACGCTGTTGCCCCGCAGCCTGGGTCCGCGTCACAAGAACCGGAAGAGCCGGTTAACGAAGCGCAGTTGCCGCAGGAAGAGCCCATGCGCCAGTACTGCATCTTCCGCGCCGGACGCGAGCGTTTTTGTTTCTCCATTCTCGACGTGGAAGAAATCGTGGAATGGCCGCGGCTCACCGCTATTCCACTGGCGCCGCCTTTTCTGATGGGAATTTTCAATCTGCGCGGATCCATCGTTCCTGTGGTGGATATCGCAATCACTGAAGGGCGTCGCGTTGATCTTGCGCCCCGGCACGTAGTGGTTGCCGGACTCAAAGCGGACGAGACGCGCGATTATCTCCGCATCGGCATCGCGGCAGATGAGTTGATTGGCACCTACAGCACCCTGGATCCGTTGATGGTAGATGGCGCGCCTATTGAGGTGCCGCACTGTTGCGGTCTATTGCCACATGAGGATCGCCTGGCACTGGTTTTGGATTTGAAAAAGGTCACTGAGGCATTTCCTGTCCCAGTGATATGAGTGGGTGAGATTGGAAAAAGCTGCGAGACCGACTTGCGTGTCGAGCAGCGTGTTGCAGGAGCTAAACGGTCGTCGAGGTGTCATGGATCGTCGGCGGTTTGGAGCGAAGCGACAGAATTGAAGCGTTGCGTGTCGAGCAGCGTGTTGCGAGCGCTAAACGGTCAGTCGGGCATCATGGATCGACAGGCCGTTTGGAGCGAAGCGACAGGAATATTAGGCGGGAGGAAGTCATGAAAGGTCGTTTAAACCGGACTCTGATGGGTCTGGTGATTGTGGACGCGGTTGCACTGTTCACCGTGTTTTTCCTGGCGTATAGCGCCGGAGCCACGGCCAAGGTGCCGCTGAGCAACATCGGCCACCTGGCTGACGGGGCTGACCTGAAAGTTCTGTTTGCAATCGTGATCTGCGTGGCCGCGGGACTGGCCACGTTCATCGTGATCGGCAACAAGGTGCTTCTTCCCGTAACGCAACTGGGTGAGTTTGCTGAGAAGTTTGCGCAAGGGGACCTGCGCTCCCGTATTGCCGTGGATTCGGCGGACGACTTCGGCTTTATTGCAGAGAACCTGAACCGCGCCGTGGATAGCTCCTCCCGTGCCTTCTTCAACCAGGAAGCGCAGGAGACGTTGCAGAAAAGCGTGACCGAATTCCTGACCATCGTGAGCCAGATTGCCCGTGGCGACCTGACGTTGCGCGGCCGCGTAACCAGTGACGCGCTGGGTAACGTGGTTGATTCAGTCAACTACATGCTCGATAACTTTGTGAAGGTCATGGAGCGCGTGCGCAAGGCCGCCATTGACGTGCAGTCCAGCGCGAACGAGATTCTGCTTTCGTCGGAAGAGATGTCATCCGGCGCCATGCAGCAGGACCAGGAGATCACCAACACTTCATCCGCCGTGGAACAGCTCACGGTTTCAATGAAACAGGTTTCGAACAACGCTGAAGCCAGCGCGGAAGCGGCACGGCGCGCCCTGGATGCCGCCGAGCAGGGCAACCGCTCAGTGCGTGACACGCTGGAAGGCATGCAGCGCATCCGCTCTTCCGTGCAGGCCACGGCAAAGCGCATCAAGGCTCTGGGTGACCGTTCGCTGGAGATTTCAGAAATCGTCAAGGTCATCAATGACATTACCGAGCAGACCAACCTGCTGGCGTTGAACGCAGCCATTGAAGCTGCACGAGCCGGCGAGGCCGGGCGTGGATTCGGCGTGGTGGCTGACGAAGTTCGCAAGCTGGCGGAACACTCCCGTAGCGCGACCAAGGACATTGCCGCCTTGATCAAGGCCATTCAGGCTGAAACCAATGATGCTGTGATCGTGATGGAAGAAGGCACCAAGGAAGTGGAGATCGGCGCCAAGCTGGCGGACCAGGCAGGCCGCGCATTGGACGCTATCTCAAGCGTGGTCAGGCAATCGGCGGAACTGGTGCAGGAAATCTCACTGGCTTCAAAGCAGCAGGTGCGCGGTACGGAAGGCGTGGCCAACGCCATGCAGATCATCTCCAACATCACGCGTCAGACCTCGCAGGGCGCGCGGCAGACTTCACGCACGGTTGAACAACTGGTGCACATGTCAGAGCAATTGAATGAAGCGCTTTCACAGTTCAGGGTCAGCAACGTTCCGGTGGCGAATGAGGCTCGTCCGGAGCTGGTGAGCGCGGCACGGCGATAACAGGATTTAGAGAGAACGATTCAAAGGTAAGCACAAATGGCCCACGTCAGCGAGCATGAGTTGAGCGAGATACGCGGACTGATTGAATCGCGGTCGGGAATTCTCTTTGATGAATCCCGCGAGCGGTTCTTCACCACGCGTGTGCGCGACCACGTGCATGACCTCAAGCTTAGCCACGGCACTGAACTGCTTCGCCTCATCCTGAACTCCAACGTGGAATATGATTCGCTGCTGCAGCGCCTGCTCACGCAGGAGACATCCTTCTTCCGCTATCCGGCGGTTTATGACGCCCTGGAGAAGAAAGTGCTGCCTGAGTTGCAGACGCGCAAATTCTGGGAGAACCCGCGCTCGCTCCGCATATGGAGCGCCGGTTGCGCCACGGGCGAAGAGCCGTACAGCATCGCCATGACCCTGGCTGACGTGCTGGAGTCCATGGAAGCATGGAACATTCACATTCTGGCCACGGACATCAGCCGCTCAGCGCTCGATCACGCGGAACGCGGCATTTATGATTCACGCCGCATGGAGCCGGTAAGCCAGCGCCAGCGAGAACAATATTTTTCCCGCGCCGGCGACCAGTATGCCGTGGGCTCCGGCCTGCGCAATCTGGTGACGTTTGCGCCCATGAACCTGGCCCAGGTGGTGTACATGGGCAAGTTTGACTGCATTTTCTGCATGAACGTGCTGATTTATTTTTCTGAAGAGCGCCAGGCGCAGTTGCTGCGGTGCTTCCATGAATATCTGGAGCCGGGCGGTTATTTATTCCTTGGCCATGCCGAATCGGCCAGCCGGGCGGATGTGAAGTTCGATTCGTATATCCACAGCGATTCATGTGTGTACCAGAAGCCTCCGGCGATTCGCCGCGTGGAAGTGGCACAGGAGAGAGCGTGAGCGAGTACAGCGCGGAATTCGTTGAGATATTCCTTCAGGAGGCGTCTGAACGCCTGCAATTCCTGCGGGAGTACTCCACCATTCTGCTGGACACATATCCAGAAGCCAAGGAACTGGAGCGGCTTTACATTGCCGCACACGCGCTGACTGGTACGGCCGCTTCTTACGGATTTCCTCTTTTCGCCGAAGTGGCCGGCAAGCTGGCCCACATCTTTCAATATGCGATGAACGCCAGCATCGCGCCCGATGCCTCCGCGCCGCTGGTTGAGTTTATCTCTGAGGCCGTGTCACTGCTGGAGTCTGACCTGATCATGGTCAGCACCAACATGGTTGAGCCTGAAGATGATTTTGTCATCTTCAAGCAGCGTTATCCTTTTGCCTTCCAGGCTGCCGGCGGGTCAGAAGCAGCGCAGGCAGATACCCCAGGACAGCCGGACGTGGAGATCACGTATGGCGAATCACCTTTGGCAATCGAGACTGCCGCGGCAACGGTTCGCGATCCTGCATTCGAAACCACAGAGGTTGTCATTGAACATAGTCCGGAACGGCTGGACGGCGTTGTTGACGATGACGTTCCGGTGGCGAGCGATCCGTTACTGGTCCAGCCCGGAAGTGAAGACGCCGTGCTGCCGTTTACGCCGCGCCCGCAGCCGGTTGTTTCTACAACGGCTGATTTCTCGCAGCATGTTTCGCAAAATATCAGCAATGATCGTAAATACGGGCTGGATCATGGATCCGGGGTGGCTGATACATCGCGCGCGAAAGCGGCCATGGAACCGTTACCGGAAGACGACCAGGTTCCCGCGGAAATTCTTGAGTTCTTTGTTGCCGAAGCCGAAGAGCATTTGCAGGTGGTCACGCAATGTCTGTTGTGGCTGGAAACAAGTCCCAGCCAGGAGCAGATCAACCGTCTTTCGCGGGCGATTCACACCGTAAAAGGATCGGCGGCGCAGGTCGGCTTGCATCGCATAGCGCACGTGGCGCACCGCGTGGAAGACCTGATTGGGCGTCTGCGTGACGGTGAGCTGCGGCCTTCGGCGGAAATTATTGATATCTGCCTGGATGCCGTGGATGTCCTGAAAAAATTCCTGTATCGCCAATGGCGCGATGAAGCTGAAATGCAATCGGCCGTGCAGCCGCTGCTGTCACGCATCACGCATCTGGTGAGCGTGGCCGCGCCCAATCTTCAAGCACCCGGCGCCGAGAAAGAACTTTCCGAGACAGACCAGCCGGCGAGCACGGTCTTTGATCCTGAAGAAGAGAAGTTGCTGGCCGAGTATGCCGCGGCCAAGGAAATTGCGGCCGAGCTGGCCAAAGCCGAAGCCGAGAAGCAGGATGAAGAGTCGCAGCGCAAGGAAGCGCAGGCGGCGCCGCAATCCAAGTCCGTGCGGATCGCGCTGGACCGCCTTGATCGCATGATGAATGCGGTGGGTGAGTTGGTGATCAACCGCACACGCATGATGGGACGCGTGGCCGAGCTGGAACGCCTGGCTGACGTGCTCAACATGTCCAAGCTGCGCATGCAGGAAAAGGTGGCGGAGTTCCAGGAGAAATACGAATTCAATCGCGTGCATGCCACGCGATTTTCCACCACGCAGGACGGGCTTACGCAACGGCTCAATCTGGCCGGCACCGGGTTTCTCTCTCCGCTGGACCACGCGGGTGATTTCACCGAACTTGAGATGGACCGCTATGACGATTTCAGCATCCTGTCACGGTCACTCTCAGAGGTTTCAGCCGACGTCACGGAGGTGCTGGCGCAGTTAGGTCACTTTGTGCGCCGGGCCAACACTGACATTGATGATTTCACCAAGCTCACGCACAATCTGCAAAATGAGATCACTCAAGCGCGCATGGTGCCCATGGGCAACCTGTACACCCGCCTGACGCGCACCGTGCGTGACGCCGCCAAAGCCACCGGCAAAAAGGTGGACCTCAGGCTGGAAGGCTCTGAGACCGAACTGGACAACAACATCATCCAGCAGATTTCCGATCCTCTGGTGCATCTGGTGCGCAATGCCGTCGCCCACGGACTGGAGCATGACATTGAGCGGTATGAAGCGGGGAAGAGTGACGTCGGCACCATTGCGGTGCGTGCCTATCACAAAGGTAACCACATTTTTATTGAAGTGGAAGATGATGGTCGCGGCATTGACTTCGAGAAGGTCCGCAAGATCGCGGCCGCCAATGGCTTGATTTATGCCGAATCCGCCGGTGAGCTGACCGAAGCACAATTGACGGAGATCCTCTTCCTGCCCGGCTTCTCCACATCACCGCACAAGTCTGAACTGGCGGGCCGGGGCGTTGGGCTGGATGTGGTCCGCTCAAACCTGGCCCAGCTCAATGGCGAAATTGAAGTCCACTCTGAACATAAACGTGGCACCCGCTTTACCTTGCGGGTCCCGCTCACGCTATTAATTTCGCAGGCGCTCTTTGTCCGGTGCGGCAAAACCATGTTCGCCGTGCCGCTGGCTTTTGTGGAAGAGATACGGCGCGTGCGGGTGGAAGAGATTGAAGGCGACAAGGGCAAACTCTTCACCAAGGTGCGCGAAGCCACCATTGAAGTCATACGCACGGACGTGGCGCTAGGGCTGGAACCAATCCAGCCGATGAATGGCTATTACCGCATGGTGATTGTGCATGCGATGGGGCATCCGGTGGGTCTGATTGTGGAAGATGTGATCCGCAAGGATGAAATCGTGATCAAGAGCCTGGGCGAGTACATGAAGAAGGTAAAGCTGTTCCCGGGCGCAACCATCGCGCAGGATGGCAGCCTGATTCTGCTGCTGGACGTGAACCGCCTGGTCGCCATTGAAGCTCTGGAACGCGAACGCGTTATTGAGGGCAGCAACGTTGCCCTGGCGCCTGCCAGTGCCGCGCGCATTTTTTTCCCCGGCGCCGAGGCGGTTGCCCACAACACGATTCCACCCGAAGCAATCGAGGAAGTGGTGGAAGAGAAAGTCATTGTGCTGGCGGACGATTCCATCAGCGTGCGCAAGTTTGTGGGCCGCATGCTGGAAAAGGCCGGCTATCGCGTGAGGCTTGCATGTGACGGACTGGAAGCGCTGGAGATTGTAGCCAGACGAAATGTGATCTGGTGGTGACTGACCTGGAAATGCCGCGTGACCAACGGTTATGAGTTGCTATCACATCTGCGGCAGAATCCGGAAACGCGCGGCATTCCGGTGATGGTGGTTACGTCGCGTGCGGGAGCCAAACATCGTGAACGGGCCCTGAAGGAAGGCGCGTCAACGTTCCTGACCAAGCCCGTGCAGGAAGACCATTTTATTTCTGCGGTCGCGCCGGATTGATTGGCACGGTTGAAGTTCCACAAGCGGCCAGAGCAGCAACGGCTCCATAGGGCGAGCAGGAAACAGAAAGACAAGAAGAAAGCATCAAGTTCGAATGGCCGGGGAAAAGAAAATTCGCGTGTTGGTGGTGGACGATTCGGCTTTCATGCGCAAGGTGCTGGAAGGCATCATCGCATCGGATCCCATGCTGGAAGTGTGTGGAGAGGCGCGTGACGGCAAGAATGCCGTGTCACAGATTGAAGCCCTGAATCCTGACGTGATCAGCATGGACATCAACATGCCCGTCATGGATGGTCTTCAGGCTACGGAAATCATCATGTCCACCAATCCCAAGCCGATCCTGATTGTGAGCTCGGAATCGCGTGAAGGAGCAGAGGTTACGCTGAAGGCGTTGCAACTGGGCGCCATCGATTTTGTATCCAAGCCTTCCGGCGGAATTGATCTGGACATGAGCGCGGTGCGCGAAGAACTGGTCCGAAAATTGAAAATGGCCGCCAAAGTCCGCGTGGTCCGAACCGCAACCCGGGCCCGCGTTCCGCAAAATGGCGACAGCGCCGCCCCGCCAGTTCCGCGCGATGATTCTCGCGGAGCGGCTTCGGCTGCCACAACGGCCAAAGCCCTCAGACAGCCAGACACTCTGGGCGCCTCTGGGCGGCAAGCGTGGCGTGGGAAGGTTCCCGATCGTAGTGGTGGCATCGTCAACGGGCGGGCCGGCCACGTTGATGAAGTTTGCCCCGCGTTTTGCCAGGGAATTTCCCGGCGCCGTGATTGTGGTCCAGCATATGCCGGGCAATTTCACCTCGCAGTTCAGCGCGCAGTTGCAGGAAGTCTGCCGTATCAGGGTCAAGGAAGCGGAAGCGGGAGAAATGATTTCGCCGGGCCGGCTTTATGTCTGCCCGGGTTCGCATCATCTCCGGATTTCATCCACTGGCAGGGTTCATTCTGGATGATGGTCCACGCATTGATGGTTACCGTCCCAGCGCGGACGTGGCCCTGGGCAGTGCTGCTGATTACGCGGGCAACTTGAGCATCGGCGTGGTGCTGACCGGTATGGGAAACGATGGCGCCAAGGGTGTGCAGGCGGTAAAAAATGTGGGCGGATATGTGATCGCGCAGGATGAATCCACAGCCGTGATCTTTGGCATGCCGCAGGAAGCCATGAAGACCGGCGCAGTGGACAAGACGCTGCCGATTGAAGACATCTATCCCGCCATTGAAAAGCGCGTGAATTACATTCTGGGTCCGGTGAAGATGGGAGCGGTGCTGAGCGGCATGCACCTGGAGTTGAGCTATTACGATGATCGTTGGAGCCGTGCTTATGCGCCGCGGAGGCTGCGCAGTGAGTACCTACGTCTCCACTCCGGCAAAGATTCTGCTCATTGATGCCAACGTGTATTTTGCCCGCAGGATTACAGACGCATTGAAACAGGAAGGCTTTGAAGTGATTCACAGCACGCAGACGGGTTACGCGTTGACCATGCTGGAATACGATACGCCGGCGGCGATTCTTTGCTCCACCAGCATGCGCGAATTCAATGCCCACGAACTGCCGCCGATTGTGCATGCTGATCCTAAAACGGCGCACATTCCGGTGATTGCGATTGGTGAAGGCGGCGACCAGGCATTGATGGAGGCGTTTCGTTCCGGCTGCGCTGATTACGTGGATAAGCGGCTGGGGCCGGAACTGATCGCCTCGCAGATCAAGACTTTTCTCCGCAGCAATACTGAAGGATTTCAGCCGGTGCAGATGCTGGGATCATCTGACACGGCGCTCACCGGCAGCCTGAGTCATATGGACCTGCCGGGAATCGTGCAGATGTTGACTCACACGCGCCAGAACGGCGCGCTGTATGTGAATGCCGACCAGATTGACGGCATTATCTTTTTTGAAAACGGAATTGTGACCCACGCCGAGTGTGGCGATACCGTGGGCGATGACGCGATGGTCGCAGATCGTGAAGCATTGCAACGGACAGGATTCAGGATCTTACAAGTTCCTGCCGGGTGAGACGGCCACTACCCGCACCGTGCTGCGCTCCTCCACGGAACTGATGCTGGAAGCGCTGCGCGAACTGGATGAATCAACGCAAGACGATTTTGACGGAGGCTTTTGATGTCCACGGTGCCCACGGTTTATTTCATTGACGATAGCGCCACCATGCGCGAAGTCATCAAAATTGCCTTCCGCCGGGAAAATATCAACGTTCTCACCAGCCATGATGCCGTGCTTGCATTGGAGGAGATCGAAAAGAACCGTCCGGACATCGTGATCACAGACGTAATCATGCCGGTGAAGGACGGCTACGAGGTTTGCCAGTTCATCAAAACGCATCCTGAGCTTTCAAAAATTCCGGTTGTTCTGATGTCCGGCGTGGTGAATCGGGCGGTGGCGGAGCGGGCGTTTGCCGTAAAGGCAAATGAGCTTCTGCGCAAACCGTTTCAGCCACAAGACCTGATTTCACGCGTGCGCCACCTGTTGATGACCAAGGGCGTGTCCAGGACTTCACCAGCCGCGGCAGCCAATGCCAGTGCCGCGCTGAGCAGTATCTTTTCCACCACAGCGCCCATGGCGCCGCGCTCCATCGCTGCTGCGGCAAAAGAGCCGGCCATGGCGATTTCGGCAGGCGCGTCCATTGCAATGCTGGAGTCTTCATTTTCAGAGAAGGTAGCAGGCGTCGGCCATGTCTATGGCTCCGGCGTTTTCAGTGGTGGTGCCTGATGTGGATCCGTTGCTGGAAGTGCCGAACCCGCCTGCTAAGCCGGCGGTCGCGATGTCAGCAACAGGAAATCCCTTCGCTCCGGTCGCTCCAGCCACGGAATCAGTTATTGCCCAGACGGCCCCGCCGGTTAACGGGAGCACCGTGAATGGACGAACCAAGAGCGCTCATGGTGAGTTGAACAGGCCGCGAATAGAGATCATGCGGCTGGAGGGATTGGTCAAGAAACTTCAGGCGGAACTTCAGGCTGAGCGGGAATATTCCAAAGCCCTCGAAGCGCACATTAAAACGCTACAGGAGTCAGAGCGGTAAATGAGGGCTGCACGCCTCCTGCTCCACTAAGCTGTTTTACGCAGAAAAGCCGCAATCATTTTTTGCTAGACTTCCCTTTGCTAGACTTGCCACCATCATTTTAAGCAACCGCTTGAAACATTACTGTCGCGCCTCGAGACGAGCAGGCGAAGCTTCCGCATAGGCGTGAAGCAGGAGGCATCATGCCGCTAACGTGGATTGACTGGCTGGTGATCGGTGGGTATCTGCTGATCAACCTGGGAATCGGCATCTATTACCGCCGGCGGGCCAGTGGAAATACCGAAGAGTTCTTCATTTCGGGCCGCAACGTCTCCTGGTGGCTGGCCGGAACTTCCATGGTGGCCACTACGTTTGCCGCCGATACACCTTTATTCGTAAGCGGTGTGATCGCCACGCAGGGCATTGCCGGAAACTGGCTGTGGTGGAGTTCCTGCCTGAGCGGAATGCTCACAGTATTCTTCTTCGCGCGCTATTGGCGGCGGGCTGAGGTCCTCACCGACGTTGAACTTACAGAGTTGCGCTATGGCGGGAAGCCGGCGGCTTTTCTGCGCGGATTCAAAGCGCTTTATCTTGGGTTGATCATGAATTGCCTGATCCTGGGCTGGGTGACCAACGCCATGGTCAGCATCATCGCCGTGCTGCTGGGGCCTATGTTCCCGCAAGGCAAAATGTTGACGCTCGGCGTGGGTGGACATGAGCTGCTGCACTATACGTTTGGTTCGCCGAACCATACGGCCCTGCTGATCTGCGTGTTCATCCTCATACCGTTCACGGGAATTTATACGTCGATCGGCGGATTATGGGGTGTGCTGGTGACCGACCTTTTCCAGTTTATATTGAAGATGGGAATGGTGATTGTGCTGGCCTGGGTTGCGGTGGCGAAGATCGGCGGGATGCAGGCGCTGAAGCTGCAACTGGCGGTGGTGGGCAAAGCGGCGCAGCAGAGTGGCGGGCAAACATCGAACCCGCTGGCTTTCTTTCCTGACTTTCATCTGGGCTGGACATCCAGCGCGCTGTGGACCTTGCCGGTGCTGACGTTTCTCACGTATCTGGGCGTGCAATGGTGGTCCGCATGGTATCCGGGAGCTGAGCCGGGCGGCGGCGGCTATGTTGCGCAGCGCATGTTCTGCGCGCGCGACGAGAAAAATTCTCTGGGCGCCACGCTGTGGTTCAACATCGCTCACTATGCGCTGCGACCCTGGCCGTGGATCATCACCGGGCTGGTCGCGCTGGCGGTGTATTCGCCGCATGGCGGTCTGCATCCCTCGGCTACGTTCGGCGCTCATCCGCAGGAAGGTTACGTGATGGTGCTGCGAGATTATCTGCCGCCGGCCTTACGCGGCGTGATGGTAGCGGCTTTTCTTGCGGCGTTCATGTCCACTCTGGGAACACAGTTGAACTGGGGCGTCTCCTATCTGGTGAACGATCTTTATCGCCGTTTCATGGCCCGCGAAAAAAGCGAACGGCATTATGTGGGCGTGGGGCGGCTGCTGACGATTGCTGCTGGTCCTGATCAGCGGATACGTTGCCGGTCAGTTGACGTCAATCGGGCAGGGCTGGCAAATCGTGCTGGAATTGGGCATTGGAACGGGGGCGGTGTACATCCTGCGCTGGTACTGGTGGCGCATCAATGCATGGAGCGAGATTTCCGCAATGAGCGTGGCCGCCATTGTGACATTGGTCCTACACAAATACATGCCGGGCGACGATCCCGTGACTTTCGCCAAAGGCTCGCTGATCACGGCAGGATGCACCACCGTTGCCTGGGTGGTTGCCACATTGCTGACACCGGCGGAGTCAGAAGAGAAGCTGCTGGCATTTTATCGGCGCGTGCGTCCAACAATCTATGGATGGAAGCACGTGGCACAGATGGCCCCGGAGATCGCGGAGGTTCGCGACGTAGGCAGCAACGCATTTGACTGGGCCATGGGATGCCTGATGGTCTATTGCGCACTGTTCGGCAGCGGCAAGATTATCTTTGGTGATGTGTTATTGGGCGTAGGTCTGCTGGTGGTTGCCGCCATTGCGGGATATCTGATTTTCTGGGATTTGTCGAAGCGGGGATGGAAGTCGTTGTCCGGCGTTGAGGAGAAGGTGTCCCGAGCGGAGCGAGGGATACGTAGGTTGTTTTAAGTCACGTCACCCCGGCGTCCGTTAAGCGAGCGGCGCACATTCACGAAGGTTCACGGCAAACACAAGATCCCTCACCCCTATTCGAGCGCTGAAGAGGGCGCGCTCTCATTACGGGGATTCGGGATGACGCTCGGTTTACTTGCTCTTCTCCAGCGCCACCCTGGCAGTCGCCAGTTCTTTCTGGCGAGTCTTGGATACCTTTGGGAAATCCAGCTTCAGACTCTCTAGAGTCTCAAGCACGACCGAGCCCACGGCAAGATGCATGAACCACTTGTGGTCGGCGGGAACCACATACCACGGTGCGTCGGGCGTGGAGGTGTGGCGAATCATGTCTTCATAGGCGTCCATGTATTCATCCCAGTGTTCGCGTTCGTGAACGTCGGCCTCAGAAAATTTCCAGTTCTTTTCCGGCTCATCAAGCCGCGCAAGGAAGCGGCGGCGCTGCTCCTCTTTCGATACGTTGAGAAAAAATTTCCGGATCACGTGCCATTGCGCGTGAGATAACTCTCGAGGTTGGAAATGTCTTCAAACCGATCTTTCCAGATTTTCTTTCCGTTCAATTCCCGCGGAAGGTGCTCTTTGGCGAGAAACTCAGGATGCACGCGCACCACCAGCACTTCTTCATAATACGAGCGATTGAAGATGCCGATGCGTCCGCGTTCGGGCAGACAGCGATTGGTCCGCCAGAGAAAGTCGTGGTCGAGCTCCTCTGTGGAGGGTTGCTTTGAAGCTGTAAACCTGGCACGCCTGGGGATTGAGTCCGGACATCACATGCTTGATTACGCCGTCTTTGCCGGCGGCGTCCATGGCCTGAAAAATCAGGAGCACGGCCCACTCGTCCTGTGCATAGAGCTCTTCCTGGCGGTCCTGCATGAGCCGTATGCTTTCCTGAAGCAATTCGTCTGCCTGGTCTTTCAGGTCAAGTCCGCGCGAGTCGGTGGGATCATAATCTTTCAGGCGAAACGATTTTCCATGGTTGATGCGGAAATCTTGGGCGAGTTTCAGCAGCTTCTTGCTGGATTTCATATTGGCAGTTGTACCGCAAAGCATTCCATAAGAGCAAAAGGGCGACTCTTGAGAATGCTAGAATCGCGGCCAGCATTTAAGGAGAAGCTGTGGCGCCGATTCCAGAAAAACTTAAAGTCCCGGACGGGCAGATAGAGCTGCTGAAGGTCCATGCCAAGGGTTACCAGATCTATGTAAGCCAGCGTGACCATGACGGCAGGCTGGCCTGGGTGCTCAAAGGGCCGCTGGCTGAACTGTTCGACATTGAGGGCAAAGTGGTGGGCGCGCACTATGCCGGCCCAACGTGGAAGTTGAATGATGGCAGCGAAGTGAAAGGGAAGATGCTGGAGAAGGCTGACGCGCCGGAATCGGGTGCGATTCCATGGTTATTGATTGAGATTGTGAACAATGCCGGGGCAGGCGTGTTGCAGGGCGCGAAGTACATTCATCGCGTGGCGACCAAAGGAGGCCAGCCGCCGGTGGATGTTGGCGCGGAAAGATCGGAGTCAAAGAGTGAGTACAGCGCGGATTATTATTTTTATGGGGCGAAGTAGGATAGAAGCTTCGCCCGATTTATGTCGCTTCGCTGCGCTGCGCGACGGGCCTACGCCGTAAGGAAGTGTCTGTCATCACGCTACCCAGCCCTAGTCCCTCAGCGCGGCATTGCTTTGAAAGAGCGGCGCGCCTCAGGAACGGGCATGGCTACGTAATGTCGCGCCTTCGGCGCTTTGAGTTTGAGACAGCCCTGAGTAGCACGAGAGATGAGCAGTTTCCAGACGCGGCATGCCGCGTCTCTACGTCGAAATCATTCTCGCCGGAAAACTCAGCACGCCGAGGTCTGGCTGTGCCGACACGTGTTTCGCCGGCCGAATGACAACTTTCTTCGCATCCAGCGGGCCGCGAATCAGGCATCGAATTGTCACAGAAAACAAAAACCGCGCCTTGCAGCGCGGTTCTTATTGGAAGAGGGAATTACTTACCGGTCATTTAATATGACTGACCTTTATGGAAAAAATTTATGCAACGCCGGCGGGTACGGCCGCGCTGCGTTTGGGAAGAATTTCTCCCAGCCGTTTGATCTGTGCGCCCACGCCGCGAAGTTTTTCTTCAATGCGCTCATAGCCACGGTCAATGTGGTAAACGCGGTCGAGAATGGTTTCGCCTTCGGCAACCAGGGCAGCAATCACCAGTGAGGCCGAGGCGCGCAGGTCAGAGCATTGAACGGCGGCGCCGCTGAGCGGAGTGCGTCCGCGGATGACAGCGCGATGGCCTTCCACCTTGATGTTCGCGCCCATGCGCACCAGTTCCTGCGCGTGCATGAAGCGGTTCTCGAAGATGTTTTCGGTGACGGTAGAAGTGCCTTCTGACTGTGTAGCCAGCGCCATGTACTGTGCCTGCATGTCCGTGGGGAATCCCGGATACTCTTCCGTGCTGATGTCAGAGGCCTTGAGCCGGTGCCCGTTGGTCACGCGGATGGAATCCTGCGGTGGTGCGAACTGTCACGCCGCAGTCTTCCAGCTTCTGCAACAGCGAGCCGATATGTGTGGGATCGCAGTTGGAAAGGGTGAGGTCGCCACCGGTAAGAGCGCCCGCAATGACGAATGTTCCGGCTTCAATGCGGTCGGGAATAATGCGGTGCTTTGCGCCGCCGAGTTTGCTGACGCCCTGGATGCGGATGGTGGAAGTGCCTGCGCCGGTGATTTTGGCGCCCATCTTATTGAGCAGCACGGCCAGGTCAACTACTTCAGGCTCGCGAGCGCAATTTTCCATGACGGTTTCGCCGTCGGCGAGGGTGGCGGCCATCATGAGGTCTTCGGTGCCGGTGACGGTGATCTTGTCAAAGCTGATGTGCCCGCCGCGCAGACGCTCCGCGCGCAGCTTCGATATAGCCATGCTCCTGGGTGATGGTGGCGCCCAGTTTTCCAGTCCTTTGATATGCAGGTCAATGGGACGGGCGCCTATGGCGCAGCCGCCGGGAAGGGAAACGCGGGCGCGTCCCATGCGAGCGACCAGCGGCCCAAGTACCAGGGTTGAGGCGCGCATGGTCTTCACCAGTTCATACGCCGCTTCCGGATTCACCAGGTTGCGGCAGCACATGGTTGTGCGATGTGATGCGCGACCGTAGCCAAGTTCCACTTCCGCACCCATGGAGACGAGCAGGTTGCGCTCCGTCTGTATGTCGCGGACATCGGGAATATTTTCCAGGACCACTGGCTCTTCGGTGAGGATGGCGGCCGCCATTGCGGGCAGAGCGGCGTTTTTTGCGCCACTCACGCGTATTGAACCGATCAGCGGATTGCCTCCGCGAACTACGAACTTATCCATAAGGTTTTCAGGTACTGTCACCTGCGAGCCGTCAAAGCGGAGCGCGCGTACACGCACCGGATTTTTTCTCAAATTGCCGTTTACAGCTTCCAGCAACCCCGGTGTTGTGGGACCTTGCGCGGAGCCGATATTCTGCCGCTTGGGTATCATCTTCATTTTAGATCACCCGCATCCTAAATCAGCTTTCTTCCATCGCCTTTCGGACATTTCCCTTATAGCGCCGCAGTTTTTGCACGGCTTTCCTACGGTCCAAACCAGTCCTGCACATGATGAGGGCCACAGCTATTTGGTTGTCCGATTTCTTCAAAACCTGGGCCGCCTTTTTGCGATCGATTCCCGCAGCTTTCTCCAGAATTCCCAGGCCGCGTTCCACCAGTTTTTCATTCCTGGTGTGCACGTTCACCATGAGGTTGCCGTAGATATATCCAAGCCGCGCCATTGCCCCGGTAGTGAGCATGTTCAGGACCATTTTCTGCGCGGTCCCGGCTTTCATGCGCGTTGATCCGGAAAGCACCTCAGGGCCGACATTGGCGACGATCTCAATTTCCGCAGCCCGGCCCAGCTCTGAATCGGCATTGCAGACCACGGCCACCGTTTTGGCGCCTTTTTTGCGCGCGAATTCAACCGCTGCGATAGTGTATGGCGTGCGTCCGCTGGCGGCCACACCAACCACAACGTCTTTTTTAGAAGGCTTGCGTTTGGATATATCAGCGCGACCGGCGGGCCGGGAATCCTCGCTGCCTTCGGCGGCGCGGCTCAGGGCCTTTTCGCCTCCGGCAATCACGTATTGCACGGTTTTGGGATCAGTACTGAAGGTAGGCGGACATTCAGAGGCATCCAGCGCGGCAAGGCGTCCACTGGTTCCGGCTCCCACATAGATGAGACGACCACCGCCGGCAATCGCTTCGGCAATGGCATCAATGGCCAGCGCAATTTGCGGCAACGCCTTTTCCACCGCCGCGGCAACGGTCTGGTCCTGTTGATTGATGATGCGCGCGATTTCCAGCGCAGACAAAGTATCCAGCTCTGATGAGATGGGATTCTGGCGTTCGGTTCCAAGATCGTGAATGAGGGGGCGGCTACTGGCGGTCAAGCAATTATTCCCAGAAGGCTGATTATTGGCGATTAAAGCGCTTCGGCATTAATCGTTTCAGCGTTAATTATTTCTACCACCGCGTCGTGGAACGCAGGCCTGATCTGCTTGATGGCTTGCGAACCGCGGTCCGGCCAGGTGCGGTTGGTTAGAAGAGTAACAGAGAGTCCGCGCTCTGGATCAATCCACAGGGAAGTACCGGTATAGCCCAGGTGGCCATAGGAGCGTGTCGAAAAGTACTTTCCAGAGGAGGACGGCGCGGAGGGCGTGTCCCAGCCAAGGGCACGTGAGGTTCCCGCCGGAAAGGCCTGGCGGCGTGTAAACAATTCCACAGTGTGGGGCTGGAACAACAGTTTTTGGGGCTGGTCTGGCAGGGACCCGCCCCGCAGCAGGCATTCGGCGAACAGGGCCAGGTCTTCAGCGCGGGCAAAACAGCCGGCATGTCCGGCAACGCCGCCCAGCACGTAAGCGTTTTCGTCATTGACCTCGCCCTGGATCACGCGATGCCGGAAATTGCGGTCTTTTTCCGTGGGTGGAATAAGGCGTTTCTCCTCCGGCGGCGGCAAATACCGGCACGAAAGCATTCCGAGGGGTTGGAAGATCTCACGCCGGCAAAAATCATTCAGCGGTTGGCCGGTGATCCGTTGCAGCGCTTCACCCAGAAGGATAAAGCCGATATCGCTGTATTCGGCGCGGGTCCCGGGATCGGCTGTGAGCGGCACGGCGAGGGCCTGGGCGATTAGATCAGCCGGCGTTTTGGCCGTCTGAAACAGCTTGATGTAGGCCGGCAGTCCGGATGAGTGGGCCAAAAGCATGCGGAAGGTAACCGGGCGCGGCGGGGATCGGATGGAAGAAACGCAGGGAATTCGGGCAGCACTTTGGCGATAGGCTCATCGAGCTCAAGCTGGCCGCGATCATAGAGCAACATGAAAGCCGGCGGTGGTGGCGACGACCTTGGTGACCGAGGCAAGGTCAAAGACGGTATCGGAATTAATGGCCCGGGAACAGCGCGAATAAGTGAAATGCCCGAGGCCGGCAAGGCATACCAGCTTGCCTTGATGGGTGATGGCGGTGACAGCGCCGGGGAAGGCATGCTGGGCGATGCCGGAGCGAAGAACGCGAAGCGCGCGATGAAACCGGGTGGCTTGCGAGGCCAGGTCTCGAGGTAGCAGGCTGTTAGTAACTAGGTGCAGACGCGTCCTTAAGTTGCTTTTGTTTCCGGTTTATAACACACTCAGTTCACCGATGAAATTATTGTTGAATTTAACTGCCTGGTGCATTTGTGTGCTTCTGACTCTTGAGCTGCGTGGCGGGAGCGTCAGTCAGCAAAAAGAACCCCAAACCCAGGAAGAAACGCCATCCCATTGAAGTACGCGAAACCGGGGATTTCAAAGCCGTGGACGCGCTGGTACAGGACCAGATCAGCGACCAGGCAATCACAGGGGCTGTGCTGCTGGTGGGGCATGACGGGAATATCGTTCACCAGAAGGCTTTCGGTTATCGCGCAATCGCTCCCAAACACGAACCCATGACGCTGGACACAGTGTTCGACCTGGCATCATTGACGAAAGTGGTGGCGACGGCTCCCAGCGTCATGCGGCTGGTGCAGTTCGGGCAATTACGCCTGGATGAGCCGGTGGCGCATTTTATCCCGGAGTTCGGCGTGAATGGAAAAGAGAATGTTACCGTCCGCCAACTTTTGACCCATTATTCCGGCCTGAGGCCTGACCTGGATTTAAACGTGGCATGGGAAGGACAGGCGAACGCTTTTCACCTGACGCACGAGGAAAAACTGCAAACGCCGCCGGGCTCTCAGTTTGTCTATAGCGATATCAACTTCATTGAATTGGGCGAACTGGTGCAGACGATGTCCGGGATGTCACTGGACAAGTACGCCATGGTGCACATCTGGGGACCGCTGGGCATGACGCATACGCGCTACCAGCCTCCGCAATCCTGGGTCCCGAAGATCGCAGAGACGTTGTGGGTGGATAATCATCGCTTTCTGCGCGGCGTGGTGCATGATCCCATAGCGCAGAGAATGGGCGGAGTGGCGGGACATGCGGGCGTGTTCTCCACTGCCGGTGATCTGGCGCACTATGCGCAGGCATTGATCGATCGCGATACCATCCTTACGCCCGATGCCATTGAGAAGATGACAACGCCGCAGCAGCCGCCGAATGCGGTGGAAGTGCGCGGGCTGGGCTGGGACATTGATTCGCCATTCTCCAGCAATCGCGGCGCGTTTCTGCCCGTAGGATCGTTTGGCCACACGGGATATACCGGCACGTCCATGTGGATTGATCCCAATACAAATACGTACATCATTCTTCTCACCAACAGCGTACGCCCGCGGCCGGCAAATGTGCCGGTGGTGTCATTGCGGTCACGCGTGGCAAGCGCGGTGGCCACCACGTTGAAGCTGGATGTGAGCGCACCGGCGCGCGAGAAAATGCTCACCATGACCGGTTACAGTGAAGCGGCGGCCGGCTCGCGGCATGTGAGCGTCCGTAATGGACACGTGCTGACCGGCATAGATGTTCTGGAGAAAAATAACTTCGCCGAACTGAAAGCAGGCAAGGACAAAGAGGTGGTCAACATCGGCTTGCTGACGAACCAGACGGGCATCGATTCGCAAGGCAAGCGGACAATTGACGTGTTGAATGCCGTGCCGGGCGTGAAGCTTTCGGTCATCTTCAGCCCGGAGCACGGGATTTTTGGCGCTGTGGATGCGATGAACGTTGGCGATCCCAACGTTGACACCGTAACCGGTGTTCCGGTGTTCACCCTGTACGGAAATAATGAAGGGAAACGGCGGCCTCCACAGGAGATGCTGAAAAAGCTGGATGCCGTGGTGTTCGACATACAGGACGCGGGCGCAAGGTTTTATACCTATCCGGCAACCCTGGGCTATCTGCTGGAAGAAGCGGCTGCGGCGAATGTGGAAGTGATTATTCTTGATCGTCCGAATCCCGTGACCGGCGCCATGGTGCAGGGGCCCATGTCTTCGGCCGAATTCCCGAGCTTCACGAATTATTTCCCGGTCCCTGTTCGCCATGGCATGACCATGGGTGAGCTGGCGCAGATGTACAACGTGGAAAAAAAGATTGGCGCCCGACTGCGCGTGGTTTCCATGGAAGGCTGGTTACGCGGTGACTGGTTTGATTCCACCGGGCTTATCTGGATTAATCCATCGCCGAATCTGCGATCTGTTTATGAGGCGTCTCTTTACACGGGCGTGGCGGAGATTGAAAGCACCAATGTTTCCGTGGGTCGCGGCACGAATACGCCTTTTGAGCTGATTGGCGCGCCATGGATCGATGCAAAAATGCTTTCGGATTATCTCAACGCACGGTTGATTGCAGGTGTCCGCTTTGTGCCGATTTCATTTACGCCGACCACCGGACCGTACGTGAACCAGCAGTGCGGAGGCGTGAACTTCATTGTGACGGACCGCAATGTTCTGGATGCGCCGGAGATGGGCGTGGAACTGGCGTCGGCGTTGCAGAAACTTTTTCCCGATCACTGGAAGATCGACAAGCTTCTGGCGCTGGCGGCCAATCAGGGATTGGTGGACGCGATTGGCCGGGGCGACGATCCCAGGGCCATCGCGCAGAGCTGGCAGGATGAACTGCAGAAGTTCCGCGAGATGCGGACGAAGTACCTTTTATACCGATAGGATTTTTCACCACGGAGAGACGGAGAAAAGCGGAATCATTTGCCGCAGATCAACGCAGATGAACGCTGATTCCAGGGGTCTCTACGCCTCTGCAAAGGGTTGTGGTGAACGGGTTATACTTCCGGGATGAATCTGCACGTGGGCACATCAGGATGGTCTTACGCAAGCTGGAAACCGGCCTTCTTCCCGGACAAGCTGCCGTCGAAACGCTTTCTTGAGTTTTACTCCACGCAATTGAACGCGGTTGAGCTGAATGGGACGTTCCGTCGCATGCCGACCGCAAGCGCGATTGCGGGATGGGTGAACGCGACACCGCCCGATTTTCGTTTTGCCGCCAAGGCGCACCAATCGATCACGCATTTCAAGAGGCTTAAAGAGGCGGAAGAGTCGATGCGGTTTCTGCTGCAAAGCCTGGAGCCGATGCGGCAATCAGGAAAGCTGGGACCGGTCCTGTTTCAGTTACCTCCAAACCTGAAAGCCGATACGGCGTTGCTTGAAACATTTGTGCAGGCGCTGCCCACATCGGCGTATCAGTTTGCCTTTGAGTTTCGCCATGAGAGCTGGTTCAGCGATTCGATCTATGAAATTCTGCGAAAGAAGAACGTGGCGCTATGCTGGGCAGAGAGCGAAAAGATCATGACACCCAGGGTAGCGACGGCAAATTTTGTGTATTACCGTTTTCGCGAGCCGGAGTACAGCTCACCGGATTTGCAGAAGGTGGCAGAGGAATTGAGTACACATGCGGCGGAGCGGGAAGTGTACGCGTTCTTCAAGCATGAGGAGCAGCCAGAGAGCGCGCTGAATGCCGTGCAGGCGGCACGAATGAACGGGATTGAGGCAAGGCCGTTTGTGATGCCGGAGAAGAAGAAGCTTTAGGTTTCATCCCGAACGGAGTGAGGGATCCCTACCTCCGCGTTGACCCCCGAATACATAGATCCATTGCCCTGAAGCAGCATTGGTTGGTCAGCATCCTCGGGTTCCTCTCTTGCCGTCGTTCCGCGTTGCGGAACTCGGCGCCGTTCGGGAATGACAGACGTAAAACAGCATACTCCGTTTCGACATGTGCACTAGGATGCCGCGTTCGCTGAACCGGTAGGGATCCCTCGCTTCGTTCGGGATAAAGAAAGCAACGAAGAACCCCGCTGGTTATTGGCGAAGCGGTGTCAGGGCATCATACTGTAAGAGCATGAAGACGCCAGATCTTCAAATGAAGACCAGCGGGCACTGCGGACCAAGCGCGCACTGAAAGGCTTTCTTGATTACCTGAAAGTTGAGAAAGGTCTGGCGGCGCTTACCGTCAGCGCGTACCAGTCTGATCTGGTCCAGTTTTCGGAATTTGTTGGCAAACGGAAACGTGAATTGCTGGCGGCCAGGCGTGAAGATGTGCGGGCATTTCTGGGAGACCTGTTCGGCAATGGCGTGAGTGACCGGGCAGTGGCGCGCAAGCTTTCTGCGCTCCGTCACTTTTATAAATACCTGCTTTTGGATCGGCTGATCGAGCATGATCCCACGCTGGACATTGATTCACCCAAACAGTGGAAGATCCTGCCTAAGTCGCTCGCCGGCTCAGAGATTGACGCAATGGTGGATACGGTACGCACGAAGCGGCCACCGGAAGCCGACCCGGCGCTGGCGCAGCGTGATCAGGCGATCCTGGAAATGTTGTATGCCGGCGGGCTGCGGGTTTCAGAGGTGGTCAACGTAAAGCTGGAAGACCTGAAGCTGGAGTTGGGACACGTGCTGGTACGGGGCAAGGGCGATAAAGAACGCCTGGTGCCGATTGGGCGATCGGCGCAGGAGTGTCTCCAGGTCTATATGCGTGAAGGCCGCATGCGGCTGTTGAACGGAAAAGTTTCATCGCTGCTGTTTGTGCGGCGAGGCGGCGGCAAGCTCACAAGGCAGCGCGTATGGCAGATGGTGGGATCGGCGTCGGCATCGGATGGAGCCAGACATGCCAGTCCGCATATGCTGCGCCATAGTTGTGCCACGCATATGGTGGAAAATGGCGCTGACTTGCGCACAGTGCAGACCATTCTGGGCCATGCGGATGTTTCAACCACGCAGGTTTATACGCACGTTGCGCTGGACCGGCTGAAGAGCGTGTATCGCAAATATCATCCACGAGGCAAGAAGACGGCTGAAGGTGGACGATGAAAATTAAGCAGCAAGAGCAATCGACTCGTCCAGCCTCGAGCCCCGAGATCAGGAAGGGCATTGCCAGATTTCTGGAGCATTTGCGCGGGGAGCGGCATGCGTCAGTACACACGCTGCGCGCCTACCAGAACGAGTTGAGCCGATTTGCTGAATATCTGGGACCGGAGATTGGCTGGAAAGATATTGACCATGTATTTCTGCGCGGCTTTCTATCATCACTCCATTCGCAGGGGCTGAGCAAAGTTTCAGTAGCCAGGGCACTGGCAGCGTTGCGATCAATGTACAAGTGGCTGGCAAGAGAGGGCGTGGTGCAGCAGAACCCGGCGAAACTGGTGTCATCGCCCAAATTACCAAAGAAGCTGCCGCGCGTGCCGACCATGGAAGAGATGAATGGTCTGCTCAATAGCGAACTGCCGGAGGCTGCGGCGTTTCCGGAACGAGATCGCGCGATCTTTGAACTGCTCTATGGCTGCGGACTGCGCAACTCTGAGCTGGTGGGTATTGAGCTCAATGACATTGAAGAAAGCAATGGCGTGATACTGGTTCGCGGCAAAGGGAAGAAGCAACGCTATGTTCCGCTGGAAGGCGCTGCTGATGAGGCGTTGCAGGCGTACCGTCCGGCACGGCAGAAGGTGTTGCTGGAAACCAGGAAGACGACGCGGCGCTTGTTTATCAACCAGCGCGGCGGGCCGCTGACAAGCCGCAGCGTGGGGCGGATCGTAAAGCAGATTGCCGTGGCCAAGGGACTGCCGCCGGACATCCATCCACATACCCTGAGACATGCTTTTGGCACTCACATGCTGACGGAAGGTGCGGACCTGCGGGCGATCCAGGAATTGCTGGGGCACGAGCGTTTATCTACCACACAGAAATATACGCAGCTATCCATTACCCACGTAATGGAAGTCTACGATAAGACTCATCCTCGCGCGAAGTAGGCAGTTTGGCTTCTCTTTCAGCAACTGCAAATCAATGTTGTTGGGCAGTTCCGTGATCATTTTGTGCCGCCCATCCGGGGCTTTACTCGATATCAAGCCTACCCACCGTTCCGGCTTCGCTTCCGCTCGCCTTCACAGTGGGCTCATTTGGGTTCGCGCCTACGGCGCTCGGAGCATAGGTCGGTGGGAATGGATGCGGGCTACAGAAACTTTTACCGCAGGGGCTGAAGCCATTTTTAAAATACCCTTACCGCGGGCATAAATGCCCGCTCCACCCTGTGCCTAGAAACAGTCTTCCTGAGCTGGTTTTCCCGCGCAAAATATGCCATGGTTATAGTCACCACTTGAGGTGCCGCGATGCGTGCGCAAATAACCGTACTGATTGTTTTACTCTTCTCTTTCTCTGCCCTGGCCCAAAAGCAGCCTGCTCCCACTCCGCCGGCAAAGTCGCAAACACAGTCCAGGAAGGCGCACCGGCTGACGATAATGGCAACGTTGCCAGCCGCGAGCAGATTATGAAGCTCCTGGAACTGCTGCAGGTGCCAGACAGTCTGGCCATGACGATGGACGCCATGAAGGAACAAATGAAAGTCGGGCGCTTGCAAATGTTTCGCGAGAAGGTGGAGAATCCATCGCCGGAGCAGGTCAAGTCAGTTGAACGATTGTGGATGAAGAATTCAAGAAGATCGGCATGGAAGACCTGATTAAGGATGTTGTGCCGATTTACCAGAAACACCTTTCGCGATCAGATGTGGAAGCCGTGATCAGGTTCTATTCGTCGCCCGTGGGCCAGAAAATCCGGCGGGAACAGCCGGCCATGGCCCGCGAAAGCCTCCAGGCAACAGCGGCCGGCCAGCGCGGCAAGATGGAACTGCTGCTGGCCAAACTGGATCTGCGCATCGAGCAACTGACAGAAGCGAAGAGAAGAAGACCGCGCCCGAGCAGAAAAAGTAATCGCGGGCAAGAACGCTGCGATCGTCAGGACCGGCGCGCGGCCGCGTTTTTTCCATTTGCCGGCGGATCAGCGTATCAAGTCCCGCCTTGGATTTTTCATAATCCTGCTGACTGATTTTGCCTTCCAGCCGGTCAGTTTCAAGCTGAAAAAGCTCTTCCTTAAGAGCGTCAAGCATGCTGCCGTTATTGCCGGCTTTCCGCCAGCGAAACCTTCTGGTTGATACGCTCCTCAGCGTCAGCGACGGGTCTGGCCGCCGAACGAGCCTCTCCGTTTCCGAAACACGACCATCGCCCCGCCGAGCAAGACACCAAACAGAAGCCCGATCAGGTACCAGCGCGATTTGCCGTTCCCGGCCGCTGTCCAGTGGAGGGGCGGCGGCTGAATTCGGCATCGGGAGCGGGTGGTTCCTGGGCTTCACGCGGAGCAACACCTTCTCCGCTGACTGAAAACTTGACCGGTTGGGAGGCAGAAACGTCCTTCGTAAAGAAAACGCTCATGCCGGCTTCGTCATTGTCCTGGGTGAAGCCGGTGGCCATCAGCTTCATGCTCTTGGGCAGAATGACGCCCAGTTCGGCCAACAGTGGTTTCGGACTCACAGTAAAATCAAAACTTCCGGAGTAAGGAACTTTGTAGTTGATGCGGAATTGTGTTTCGCCGGGGCGAAGAGGATAAGGCATGCCGTAATGGTTTTTTCTGCCTTCAGCGGAACTGGAATAACCGTAACCGGCAAGCCCCCGGGACCTGCTGCCATGGAGTCAACGAGTTGTGCGCCGGGAGGCAAGTGTAATTTCAAAAGAATGGTCGCCCATGCGCGTGCGCGGCGGCGCGGACTCATTGCGCAGAATGTATTTTTCACTGACCTCCAGTTGCCCGTTGCCGGTTTGCATCTGGAAAACCTGGCCTTGCTCGCAGAATATTGTCCACTTTCGCGGCCACGTCATAAACATTTACATCAGAAGTCCTGGTTCCCACCGGAGCCGCCTTGAAATAAAACGCGCCATCATGGTTGACGCGAATCAGGTGCTCAGCCGACTCGTCCGGCTCCTCCAGCGTGAACTTGCCCTGCGCCGTCTGTCGTGGCGCTGGATGTTTCCTGCATTCCGCCGTTAAGTGAGAGCAGGGTGACTTCATCTCCCGCGGCAGGCTTTCCGGTGGTTGCATTGGTGACCGTGCCCGTAAGCTGGGCGGCGAACAGGGCCGTAGAAAAGAAAAGGCAGCAGGCAAACTTCGTTAAATGAACAGGCAATCGTTGGACATCAGGCAAATATCTCCATATTTTTACCGCAGCCGGGCTGCACGTACTCTGATAATTACAGGTGAGAATCGCCTACCAGCATAGAAGGAACAGTGATCTATGTCACGTACTGGAGCATGTCGATTTCAGCACGTAAGCTCTTGTGACACGCAAAGGGATGCTCTGCAAAGCATGTTGCAAACATGTCGCGAACTTTCGTCATCTAACGCCACATGGCGCAGATTAGCCGGAAGCGTTATATCGAAGCCAAAGAGCAGGTAAAGAAGACCAGTGGACTCAATTTCTGGTTCAGCCGCTTTGCCAGCCAGACGGCGCAGGTGGTTGGCCATCCTTACATGTTTCTGGTGGCGGTCTTTATCATCGCTGTTCTGGGCGATCACCGGGCCCTACTTCCATTACTCGGATACCTGGCAGCTCATCATCAATACGGGTACCACGATCATTACGTTCCTGGTGGTCTTCCTCATCCAGAACACCCAGAATCGCGATGGTAAAGCGCTACACCTGAAACTGGACGAGCTGATTCGCTCGCATCATCCCGCCAATGACGATCTCATCGATATCCAGAAGCTTTCTGATGAAGAGCTGGACCAGTTGGAAGACACGCTACGCCGCTATCCGCAAGGAATGCGAAGCCAGACGAGAGAAATCAGGACGGCCCGCAGGAGCCGGGGTGCAAACCCCGCTGAATCCAAGAACGGTGGCGACTGAGACGGCCCAATATTTTATGTCGCTCCCGCTAGGGCGTGACGTCGTGTGATTACGACAGTTGATTCTGATCCGATACAATCAGCATCGGGTTATGGCGTCCGATCCTCACAATCGTCCAATAACGCCGATGTCTGGGGCTATCGGCAGCTATATTCACGGGGGCGGCGAAATTGGAGTTTTGGTGGAACTGGGATGTGAGAGTGATTTCGTGGCTCGGACAGAAGAGTTCAGAGAACTGGTGCTCGACATCGCTATGCAGATCGCGGCCGCTGACCCAAAATTCATTGGCAAAGAGGACGTGACACCCGAAGCTTACGAAGGCGAAAAGGAGATATACGTTTCGCAGGCTGCCGCAACTGGCAAGCCGCCCCACATTCTCGAGAGAATCGTTGAGGGCAAAATGAGCAGGTTTTATGAGGAAGTCTGCCTCAACGAGCAGCCTTTCATCAAAGATCCAACCATCACCGTTTCGCAAATGATAGCTGCAACGGCACACAAAATGGGCGAGAGGATTGCGGTTGTGCGTTTTGCACGTTTTAAACTTGGCGGTGAAGTTGTCTCAGCAATTGGTCATTGGGATCGCGGTCCACAAGGGGAAGATGAGGCGGGAATCGCCGTCAAGAAACCAAAAAGGCCGAAGACGGGTAGTGGATTCGCTGCTGCAAGTTTGGACGAAGAAACCGAGTGAGCCTGTTGTTGGCCCACTTCTGTAAACTAACGTGGCATAATGGGGTTACGTTCAGTGGCCCTGTAGCTCAGATGGATAGAGCGACGGTTTCCTAAACCGCAGGTCGCAGGTTCGACTCCTGCCAGGGTCACCATCTCGCATCACACTTCGATCCGCCCCGATATCAAGCCACCTGAATTGTGGTTTTTCCCAAGAACTCTTTTGCCTTGACGTAGGCGAACAAAAAGCGATATACCTTCTTGTGCGTCCAAATGCATTGCGCCAGGCGGGCTCGCGAAGTCAGAAATGTGGAGCTTGGTCACCGTGACCTCGGCATCAGCATTTTTCTTTCAACACGCCGGGGTATAGGTAAGACTTTACGTTTTCTTTAAACAGAAGCCTGCAACAAATCGGTTTGTTTTCGTTCTTTGTTGAAGAATGGAGATTGTTGCGCAGCAGTTGACACATTTTGTCAACTGACTTTAAGAAACGTTTGAAACGGGAATGTGTCTAATAGCACCAGATAGTAACGGCAGTACTGGTCCCGGTTGGGTTGTGGATTTCAGGTTCTGGAGGAGACGGTGAAAATCTTTGACGCACTCTTTGGCTGCTGGCACAAGAACATGAGTTTTCCGCTCAGCGCCAGGCAGGGGCAGCGCCGGTCCCAGGCTGCAACGCAGACGGGAACATACGTAGTCTGCCTGGATTGTGGCCGCGAATTTGCGTATGACTGGAAGAACATGCGCGTAGTTTCCGGCGGTCGCGCGGGAGCGCCGGTTCACTCCCATATTGAGGTGGAAGCGAAAGCAAGCTGATTCAGGCCGACCACTTTTATGGACACCCGATTTAACTTCCGAGCACTGGTAAATGCGTTATGTCATCTTTGGTATAACCCTTCTCTTCATATTGCGGTGATACGAGTTCTTTCCTAACGGAAGGTTGAATCAAAAGGGGCGCGAAAGCGGCTTTTTTGTTAGCTGGCTTTTTCAGCTCGCAGCAGCGGGTTGCTCCGGCCTTTTTATGTCGTTGCCGCTGCACTTTTTTATTGTCGCTTCGCTGCGCTGCGCGACGGGCCTACGGCGTGAGGAAGTTTTCTCTGTCCCCGCTTACCCAGCCCTAATCCCTCAGCGCGGCTTTTCTTTGAAAAGCGCCGCGCCTCGGGAACGGGCTGGGCTACATAATGTCGCGCCTTCGGCGCTCTGAGCATCACTGACCGGAGAAGTAACGGCGCAGGGTGATGTCAGCGCTACGGCGCTCTGAGCGAAAAGCGGCGGGCCCTCGGAGTGGAAACCCGAGCGATGTTGGTACCGGATCCAGATGGAAGGCAGATTCCTCGCTGCGCCTGGAAAAGGGGACCTCATCGCAGAAACTGCCTGAATCAGCGTCGTTACAACTGGCTGCATCGGGGCCTTTCGACTCCGTCGTCGCATTCGCTCCGACTCCGCTCAAGATGACAGAGAGGGAATGTATTCCTGCGGCGCGGCTGAAGCCGCGCCCTGATGACAAGCAAGCCGCATAAACGCCCTGAAAGATCGTGATAGTGCTCTAAGGTGAACGGGGATTGCAGGGAGCAAACTTTAGATTAGTTGTTTGCGAGCACGAAATGGGGCACACTGCGGTAGCCCTCAGGGGTGGAGTGGCCAGTTCTTTGAAAAATTATTGATCCGGGCGTCATGAAAGTATTGATACGGGTTCTGAAAATTGTTCTTTTTCTTTGGCACCGGGGCGGATTGGTGGCGATGTGTTGCGAAAGTGGTAATCACTATGAGTGCCGGCTAAAGAGCCATCAGCACAATCATCCCCTGGGATGTTTCTAGTTAAGTCCTTTAGACCTTGGGATGAGGCGTATGGGTAGGGGAGGGTAAAAGAGTAATAAGGTAGTTACAGTCTTTGTCTTTGCTTTGCGCTGACGATGGTTGCGGTGACCAGGTCAGTGAGGGCTGAGGTCAAAGGGAGTGCAGGGAGCGGCAGATGCAAAGTGTGACCCGTCTGCAAGCTGGATGGAATTGTCTTAAATCATCGCTGATGGAGGGTGGTGGCCACCGCGCCCTGCTCCATCTCAATGATCTCCACCCACTCGGCTTTTTCACGCGCCACGAACACCACTTTGCCACCCAGCAGTTGAGCTGCCGCATCAGGGGGAAGATCACGATGGTAGTCAAAGAACTTCCGGTTCAGGGCGTCCCAGCGTTCAGACTGGAACCAGGTGGCGGCTTCATACTTGGTGGAAAAAAGATAGACCACCTGATACTTACCTTTCATCGCCTGGGCGCGGACTATTTGCTCAAGCGTGAAGTCAGGCACGGGAAGCGTATTGAGTGGTGCATGGACGTAGCCAAGATATGTCTTTGACAACTCATCCGTAGCCGGCCAGGCGGTAAGAATGGTGGCATCGCGCTCATGCTGTTGCAGAAAATCGGCGGCACGCTGATGCAGAGTCACATAATCGCGATAAGTGAGGTTGTCTTCGGGAGCAAATCTATACGGCGGATCAAAGAACAGCGCCATTACAAAGAAGATCACCAGGATGGCTGTGGGCCATTGCCAGCTCAGGATGCGCCGCCTGAGCGTAGATATGGCAATGATGATCAGCAGAGGGTAAGCCGGCAGAAGGTAGCGCGTGAGTAGCGCGCCGCCCAGCAGAGAGAAGGTGACCACGTACGCCAGCATGATCAGCGCGAATTGAAGCTGAACCGGAATGGCGATGCGCCGGCGTTCGCCGTCTTCATCAGTGACCGCGGGAAACCACATGGCGGCGATCATGGCTCCGGTGAGCGCCAGCATGTTCATGGTCCCAAACAGATGCCAGAGCCGCAGCAAGAGCGCCAGCAGAAACCGGACAGGTGTAATGGCCGCGCTTACGTTGTACTTGTAAAACTCAGGATTGCCAAAGAAACGTCCGGTGGCGTGGTGGTGATAGATCAGCCAGAGCGCGAGCGGCACCGTGGAGGTAAGGTAGGGAAGTGCTGTGGCGAGCCGCTTACGCGAACCGTTGGGATCACGCCGGATGAGTTCAAAGAATCCAGGGCAAGGGGCGTGATGATGGCCGTTTCCTTGCACAGGACGGCAACGCAGAACGCGAACTGAGCGGCCCAGGTTTTTTTGCCATCGGCGCGGCTCTCGATGGCCAGCCGGATGCCCATGAGAGTAAACGCGGCTGCTGCCAGGTCAGCATGCGCGAGCGAACTCTGCGCGAAGAACACAGGATAGATGGCCGTGGCGATGGTGGAGGCAGTGGCTACCTGCCAGTTGGATATCTTCCGGGCCAGGAGAAATACATTCGTCAGCGCCAGCGCGGCCAGCAGAAGTTGCGCGAGACGTGCGATGATGGGCGTCCATCCGGGAGTCCATCCGACCATGGTCAACCACAATGCCAGATACGCCGCCGGCAGGGGTGGATGGCCGGTATCCAGCGTACTTTGCGGAATGAGGGAATGAAAGTGCGCCAGATCGTAAGCAGCGGGGACGTAGAACCCGGCTTCATCCCAGAAGAAAGGCAGGTGCAGCAGCGGCCCATGGAGCACAACAATCGCCACAAAGATGACGATGAAGAGTTGAAATCCTCGCAATCGTTCCGCAAGAGGAGTTGGTTTTCTCATGCTGCGCCCATTCGAGTGGCCATGGGATGTTAGTGAATGGGGCCGGCAGGCGGGGTGATATTGGCATCCAACTTGATTTCGCCAAACGCATTCTCATACTGGTGAATATTTTGCTGCAAGATGGAGACCAGCGCTTTGGCCTGTTGCGGGCTGAGATAAACGCCTTGAAAGTTATGGACCTCAACTTCCTCCGCGCTTTGCGGCTGCAAGCGTCCAAAGATCAAAAGAAAGTCCCAAACACTCACGCGGACCTGCACGGAGTTGGCATAGCCGTCACGGTACTCCGGCGAGTTCAGGATACGAATATTGGGTTGTGGCGGAATTGACATGGTGCGCCCTCCAGGGCTGTGCATCCTTCGCTTGAAATAGATTAAAAGACAAGCAATGAAGATTGACGCATTGAACATAACAGAAGTAAGCAAGGCGGGGAAACATAGCGGTAAAACTTGTGTGGCTGATCACGGCAGCGCCGTCAGGCTTCATTTATAATCTCGGTTCTTAGAGGTCAGCTATGGATTTGAGCATTGTTGATGTCCACGCGCGGGAAATTCTTGATTCCCGCGGTAATCCCACTGTTGAAGCCGAGGTTTTACTTGGCGATGGTTCCATGGGCCGCGCTGCAGTACCCAGCGGAGCTTCCACGGGCGAACATGAAGCTGTGGAACTGCGTGACGGCGATAAAGAACGCTACCTGGGTAAAGGCGTGTTGAACGCCGTGGGCAACGTGAATGGCGTGATCGCTGACGCGCTTCAGGGCATGGATGCAACCAATCAACGCCATATCGATAACACGATGATCGAGCTGGATGGTACCCAGAACAAAGCCAAGCTTGGAGCGAATGCCATTCTTGCCGTGTCCATGGCTTGTTCCAGAGCGAGTGCCGCGGCGCTTAAAGTTCCGCTTTATCGTTATCTGGGAGGCGTAAGCGCAAATCTGCTGCCCGTGCCCATGATGAACATCCTGAACGGCGGAGCGCATGCTGACAGCAATGTGGACTTTCAGGAGTTCATGGCGATGCCGGTGGGCGCGGAAACATTTGCTGAAGCGCTGCAATGGGGCGCGGAGATTTTCCACACCCTTAAAGGAGTACTTAAAAAACGGGGATACAGCACCGCTGTGGGCGATGAAGGCGGTTTCGCCCCATCACTCAAAGCGAACGTGGAAGCCATTGAAGTGATCCTTGAAGCCATTGGACAGGCAGGTTTCCACGCCGGTGAAGACGTGGCCATTGCGCTTGACCCGGCAGCGAGCGAATTCTTTGACAAGGAACGGAGCAGGTACGTCTTCAAGAAATCCGATAAGTCGGTTAAGACGTCACAGGAGATGGTCCGCTTCTGGGCGGACTGGGTGCGCCAATATCCGATTGTCTCCATTGAAGACGGTCTGGCGGAAGATGATTGGGATGGCTGGCACCTGATGACGGACGAATTGGGCGACAAGATTCAGTTGGTGGGCGATGACCTGTTCGTGACCAACACGGAGCGGCTCAGTCGCGGCATTGATGAAGACGTGGCTAATTCGATTCTGATCAAGGTCAACCAGATCGGCTCAGTGAGTGAAACCCTGGATGCCATTGACATGGCGCGCCGTAATGCCTACACGGCCGTGATCTCACACCGTTCCGGCGAAACCGAAGATACGTTCATTGCCGACCTGGCCGTGGCTACCGGTGCGGGACAAATCAAGACTGGATCGGCTTCACGGACGGACCGTATTGCTAAATACAACCAGTTGCTTCGGATTGAAGAAGAGCTGGGCGAAGGAGCGCGCTTTCTGGGCCTTGATGCGTTGAATTGCAGCGAAGAAATTGTTTCCGGCAAGGCGGTAGCCTGACACCGGCGAGGTAAGCTCAAAAAAAAGCGCGACCCTAAAGCAGCCGCGCCTTTTGCGTTTAAGATTTGCGTTTAGTCGATTTCGCGGCGTCCGTGCATGGGCTCGCCGCCAGAGCTGCCGCCTTCGCCTTCATGCATCTTTTCCCATTGCGCCTGCGTCAGCGGCTGGATCGGTTCCAGCTTTTTCTTTCGCAATCCTTCATTCACCCGGGGAAGTTCGGCGGATGTGAGTTGATCAAGTTGCTTTACCACGTCATCCAGTTCGCGGCTGAGCGCGTCAGCACGAGCGACCTGTGAGTCAGTGGGCCGGCCTTCGTAATTGGTAATGTCGCCGTAGATCCCGGTGAGGAATTCGCGGATACGCTCTTCACCGGTGATGGCTCCGCCTTCCTTGGTGGCTACGATTTTGGATCGCAGCGCATCAGCCTGTTGTGAAACATGCTCCAGGCTCTTACGCAACGGATCATTCGCAGGAAGTTTGCCGGCGCGGCTTGCGGCTCCATCGCGAAGGCCGACCATGGAATCAACGGCAAAGCTCATCTTGGCCATGGATTTGTACAACTTGATCGCCTGATCATACTGTGCCTTGCGATCTTCCATGGTGTACTTGGCGCGAGGGTCCATGACCACGTTCAGCTTGCTGGTGTAAACCTGATCGCCCTTGGTGAGCTTGATGGTGTAAAGGCCTGGCAACACACGAGGTCCGGTAGCTGCGCCAAAAGCAGCCGTAGCGGCGGGCGGAACAATGGGCGCCTTCAGCGTCATGGACCAGGTAGCGCGGTTTAATCCCCGATGCTTGCTGCCGGGAATGGTATCAACCAGTTTTCCGGCGGAATCGAAAATCTCGATCTTCATATCGCCAAAGATATGCCGGCTGCGCTGGTAATAAGTGATGTAGGCGGCGTTGCTGCGGCTGGGGCCGTTGAATGTTGCATCACCTTCGGCCCATCCGCCATTGGAGTTCAGATATTGCACGGAGGTGGTGTCAAGCAGCACGGCGTCCTTCGCCATCAACTCGGGTGTGAGTGCACGCAGTGAAGAGATATCGTCAATGATCCAGATGCCGCGTCCGTGTGTCGCTATGACCAGATCAGAGGTGCGTGGCTGGATGACGATATCGCGCACGGCGACGGCAGGGAAGTTGCTGCCTTTGTAACGCGCCCATTGCTTGCCGCCGTCAATTGAGATCCATAGGCCAAATTCAGTGCCCAGAAAGAGCAGGTCTTTATCTTTTGTGTCTTCAGTGATGATATGTGCGTAGCCGCTGATGCCGCTCTCCGGAGTGTTGAGTGGCGTCCAGGTCTGGCCGAAATCAGTGGTCTTGAACGCGTACGGCTTCATGTCACCGAAGGTATGGCGATCAAAGGTGACGTAAGCGGTGCCTTCGTCATAGAGGCTGGCTTTCACGCTGGAAACCCACGAGTTCTTCGGCAGGCCGGAAATCCTGTCAACCACATTGGTCCATGTCTTGGCGCCGTCACGCGTGAGTTGCAGGTTGCCATCGTCAGTGCCGGCCCAGATCACACGGCCGTTCCTGGGCGATTCACTGATGGAGTAGATGGTGGTGTGCATCTCCGCGGAGGAATTGTCCACCGTGACGCCGCCCGATTCTTCCTGCTTTTGTTTTTCCGGATCATTGGTGGTGAGATCCGGCGAGATGCGTTCCCAAGATTGTCCGTGATCGCGCGAGCGGAACAGATATTGCGCGCCGATATAGATAGTGCCCTTTTCGTTCGGGCTCAAGTGAACCGGAGTGTTCCAGTTGAAACGAAGTTTCTTTTCGTTATATCCGGCCTGAGGCTTGATGTTGCGGGACTCGAGCGTGTGACGGTTGACGCGCGCGATTTCGCCGCCCTGCGATTCAGCGTAAACATAAGCGTTGTCCGCCGGATCGGGGAACACCCAGAAACCATCGCCGCCATATAGGTTTTCCCAGCGTGAGTTGGTCACGCCGCCCGGATAGGAAGAATCGCCCATCCAGACGCTGTTGTCCTGCAAGCCACCAAAGACGTGATAAGGATCAGCATCATCAGTGCTAACGTGATAGAACTGCGCCGCCGGCAGGTTCATGGAACGCATCCATCGCGTGCCGCCGTCCACGCTTGTCCAGAATCCGCCGTCGTCGCCGGCGTAAACAAGGTTCGGGTTGCTGGGATCGATCCATACGGTATGAAAATCTCCATGCGCGTTGGCGGTGGAGCTGAAACTGCGTCCACCATCGGTGCTGACCAGCAGAATAAGGTCAGGCTTGTACAGCTTGTTTTCATTTTTGGGATCGATGATCAGGTTGGCAAAATAAAACGGACGCCAGACCATAAATTGGCTGGAATCCAGCTTCTTCCAGGATTTGCCGGAATCGTCTGAGCGGAACAGTGCGCTCTGCCTCGATTCAATCATGGCGTAAACGACATTAGGTTTTGATGGAGCCACAGCCACGGCAATGCGGCCATAGGGCTTTTCCGGCATGCCCTGTGCATTGCTGGTAGTGATCTCTGTCCAGTGGTCGCCGCCGTCAGTCGATTTGAAAAGACCGCTGCCTGGGCCGCCCGAACGGAAGGTCCAGCCTTGACGACGAAAATCCCAGGTGGAAGCGAAGATGGTCCTGGGTTCCTGCGGGCTCATGGAAAGCATGCCGCACCCTGTGGATGCATTGGCTCCCGCCAGGACTTTGTTCCATGTTTTGCCGCCGTCAGATGTCTTGTAAACTCCGCGTTCGTCGTTATCGTCCCACAGATGTCCCGTGGCACAGGCCAGAACGTGATTGCCGTCAGCGGGGTCAACCAGGATGCGGGAGATACGTTCAGAGTTTTTCAGTCCAACATTGGTCCAGTTTTCTCCACCATCAGTGGATTTGTAAATTCCATCTCCCACAGACACGCTGTTGCGCGTCCAGCTTTCGCCGGAGCCAACCCATACGATCTTGTGGTTGGTAGGATCAATGGTAACTGCTCCGATCGACTGCACGCCCTCTTTGTCGAAAACCTGCTTGAAGGTGGTGGCGCCATTGATTGACTTCCATACACCGCCGCTGGCCGCGCCAACGAACAAGGTGATTTTGCCGTTCTCATCCACGGCGTCCACCGCGGCAACGCGCCCGCTCATGGTGGCAGAGCCAATATTACGCGCGCTTAAGCCGGAGATGGTGCCGGAATCGTACTTGATGGGGTGAGCAGCCGGCTGGGCCAATGCCACGGTGGTGTTCAGAAAACAGCTCAACAAGGCAAAAGCAGAGAGGCGAAAGGCGCCAATAATCATCAGAAGGTCCTCGCGAAAAAGTTTGCGCATTCAGTTAGTTGGCCGTGGGTTTTTTGGGCGCGGGTTGTGAGCCGGTTTGCGGCCCTTCCGGCATTTTGAAATCGGCATCATTCACAGGAACGTTGGCCTCAATCTTCTTGATCGTAATCCTGGCCCGGCCATCGGCATCGTTCTTGGAGCCTGTCTCAATGGAAAATGGATACATCACACCATTCACCGGTTTATACGATCCCAGCATGTCCACGCTTTCACGAACCGAGCCGCGAATGAACTGCTGGCGTTCCACTTCAATTTCAAGGAAGGTGTCCGGATCAAGGTAGTAATAGAAAACATCACCATTCTTCAGGCTCACTTTGAGCTTAAGGGCGTCATCGCCGTCCACCTGATCGTGTCCCAGGTACTCAACTTTATTGCCCTTGGCCTGGTAGTCAACCAGTTGGCCGTCAAAATCAGAATTTTCAACCAGCCCGCGCATGTCATCTTCGCCCAGAAGCTGCGGGTCCTTCTTGCCGCCAAAAGGAGAGATCTGCCATCCTGAAGTGCCGTCATAGGCCTGAATCTGCGTCATGCCTTGAATGGTGAAGGTTGTGCGCAGCATGTTCGGACGCTTGCTTTCCTGTCCCATGGAAGCTTTAAATCCCTGCGCGTCAAAGTCACTGGTCGTTCGCAAGCTGCTGATGGCCTTGATCTTTTCAATGCCGCCTTTGGCCTGAATGTTTTTGGCCACCAACTCTTCCGCCGTCTGGGCGGATGCCAGGGCAGAAAAGCAGAAAATACATGTGACTAGAAAGCGAATCGCGTTCACCGGCTGTCCTCCTGGTTCAACTACTTGAAGATTGTTTTACGTTCAAATGGCTTGCAGACGCACAATTGGGAACATGGGAAAGATGAAAATAAATGGAAAGTAAAGATAACGTTCTTAGACGTACCAGTCTACGCTCCGTTAGCTGGCTGGGGAGAAACAAAAAAGGCGTGACGGTGATGCCGCCACGCCCGTTTTAACCAACGTATTGATCAGGATCGTCGTCTTCCAGATCGCCGGCTCCCGAGCCTGCTGTGGCAGCACCGGCTTTGATCTCAACCGGCGCACCTGCAAAGAGCGTGCTTGAGCCGTGTTCCGCGGCCTTCTTGTTGAACGCTGAGACTTCGGTGTTGAGGAAAGTATTGAACTGTTGCAATTGATGGTCCAGCTCTTTCCGCACCTCAGCCTCTTCTTCCACTTGAATTTCCCGCGGAGCTTCTCCAAACGCGCCCATTACACCGCGCATCAGGTTCTGCACGCGATCATGGAAGCGCTGGAGGTAATGGATGTCATCCTGGGTCCCCGGCTGGGCTTCAGAGTTGTAAAGCGGATTCTGGATGGAGGTAATCTTCTTGTCCAGCGCGCGCGCTTCGTCCAGCACAGGTTTGTAGGCGGCATTCACCTCTCCCGCCTGACTTTCATCGCTCGTGAGCAAGTCCTGCAGATTAGTGAGCTGCTTGTGCAGGCTGTTCAGCCGATTGAGCGCTTCGTCAAGAGCTGAAAGTTCGTCGCGCAATTCAAGGCCCATCTTCAACTGCGCATCCAGCGCCTGGGGATCGAGCTTGAAACGCGGGTCGGTTTCCGCTTTGACATCCTGGGTCTGGGTTTTGCCGTTCACGTTCACCGTGGCTTTGTAATTGCCAGGCAATGCCGTGGGTCCGGTATTGGGATCAAAGAAAAACTCTTCTTCCTCAGATCCTTCACGCGGCGGCAGGAAGTTGAGTTTGCGCGGACCATCGTAGTGCAGGTTCCACGCCACCCGATTTACTCCAAAGTGAGAAGGTCCATACATGGTCCGAATGACCTTGCCCGCGCTGTCAGAAATGGTGATGCGAACCGGTGTCTGATCTTTCTTCTTCAATTCTGGAGTGACTTTGATTTCAGCCGGCAGGTAATAAGTAATGGCTGCGCCAGTCGGCGGGTTGGGAGCAACGTAACCGCCGGAGGCAAAGCCGTGTTTATTCCATGCGTGCCAGTTCACGGCAGGAGCCACAGGGAAGAGGTGAAAGTCACTCTGCGCGAATTCACCACCAGTTTCTTCCAGCGGCGTGATGTCATCCAGCACAAACAGGCCGCGGCCGTGGGTAGCCACCACAAGATCGCGCGTGCGCTTGATGAACTTAATGTCATAGATGGGCACCGTGGGGAAGTTGCTCTTGAGAGCGGTCCAGTGGCCGCCTTCATCGGCTGAGACGAACAGCCCAGTGTCTGTGCCGAGAACAACGAAGCCCTTCTTGTTGGGATCTTCGCGAATCACGCGCGCCGGATCTTCCTGGGGAAGCCCCTGCGCGATTGAGGTCCACGTCTTGCCGCTGTCATGGGTCTTGAAAACGTATGGCTTGTTGTTATCGAGTTCGTGAAAGTCCACGGCGACAAAAGCTGAGTTGGCGTCAAAGGGAGAAGCGTCAATTTGCTGAATGCGGCCCCACTGCGGCAGGTTGGCCATCGCGGAGGTCACGTTGCTCCAATGTTCGCCACCATCATGTGTTACTTGAACAACGCCGTCATCGGTGCCAACCCATATCGTCCTGGGATCAACGGGTGAAATTGACATTGAAAGGATTGCGCCAAATGTCTCCGCACCGCTCAGGTCATACTGAATCGGCCCGCCGCTGTTGATCTGCTTGCTCTTGTCATTGCGGGTCAGGTCCGGGCTGATTGCCGTCCAGTGATTGCCACCGTCAGTGGAGTGGAAGAGCACGTTTCCGCCGAGATATACCTCATTGGGGTCTTTGTATGAGACGGCGATCGGTGACGTCCAGTTAAAGCGATACTTCAAGTCCGATGGCTTCATCGATTGCACGCCTTGCAGGTAAGGACGCACAAAACTGGATAGACCATTTTCAGAGTTCACCCGCTGAATAAATCCATTCTGCGAATCAGCGTAGATGACGTGGGTGTCTTTGCCGTGCGCGGGCACAACGTATTCGCCATCGCCGCCAACCACTGTGTACCAGTCAAAGCCGGTGATGCCGCCGCGGCTCAGGCTGTTGGAAGGTCCGCACCAGCCGTTATTGTCCTGTAGTCCGCCGCAAAGATTGTAGGGAGTGTTGTCATCTTCGGCCACGGAGTAGAACTGCTCAATCGGGAAGGTTATCAAGGTAACGCCAGTTGCGCGCGCCGTCAGAGCTGACGTAAACTCCGCCATCATTGCCGTTGATCATGCGGTTCGGGTCCTGCGGATCAATCCAGAGCGCGTGATGATCAACGTGCACGCGCTGCGATGTGACACGCGCGGTTTTGCCGCCATCTTCTGACAGCATGATGTTGAATGAGAGGAAGTAGAGGCGGCTCTCATCATTGGGCGCCACCTGAAGTTCGCTGAAGTAGAACCCGCGTGCCGCCAGGTTGTGGTTATTGCTCACCATCTTCCAGTGGTCGCCCAGATCAACCGAATCGTAAAGTACTCCTTTAAGATTTTCCACCAGCGCATAAATGTGGCGTGGATTGCTGGGAGCAGCGGCCAGGCCAATGCGTCCGGTGGCCGTATCAGGCAGGCCATCTTTCAGCTTCTTCCAGGTTGAGCCGCCATCGAGCGAGCGGAAGATGCCGCCGCTGGTGCCGCCGCTATCCAGATTCCAGGGATAGCGACGAACACGCCATAATCCGGCAAACAGTACCATGGGATTTCCCGGGTCCATGACCAGAGAGCTCACCCCGGTCTCTTCATCCACAAAGAGAACCTTCTGCCACGTGCGGCCGCCGTCAGTGGTGCGGAAGACTCCGCGCTCGGGGTTCGGCGCCCATGCATGTCCGAGTACGCCTACAAGTACGGTGTTGGGGTCGCGGGGATCAATCACGATGTTGGAAATCTGTCCGGCATCGCGGAGTCCCATAAATTTCCAGGTCATGCCGGCGTCAGAAGAGAAATAAACGCCCTTGCCGGTAATCACGTCATTACGGATATTCTTTTCACCCGTGCCAACCCAGATCAGGTTCGGGTTTGAGGGCGCCAGGGCGATAGCGCCAATGGACGCGGTGGATTCCTTTTCGAAAATCGCCTTCCACGTAAGACCGCCGTCCTGCGTGGCGAAGACTCCGCCACCGGCCGCGCCAGCATAATAGATGTTGGGTTTGCCAGGGACACCCACCACGGATGTGACGCGTCCGCCACCAACTGCCGGGCCAAGGTTACGGAACCGGTAGTACTGAAGGGGGTCTTTGTTTTCCTGTTCTTGTGCCGGCTGGTTCGAGGCGGATTCCACTGGCTTTTGCGCGTTCTTATCCGCGGACGCTTTCTCGGCCGGCGTTTTGGTATCTTTTTGTTTGGTGGTTTTGCCTTGAGCCATAGAGAGCACGTTCAGGCCGGCCATTAAACTGAGGACGAAGAGGATTCTGAAGAGTTTATTCATAAGTAGTGATGCCGCCATTCGCAGAAGCGGAACCGCGAATAATACAGCAAAAACAGTGTAGTTGCACCTGGGTGAGGCAGTATGGCGGAAACGCCGCTGTGATCCGCACCGATGCCTAAGCCTGCGCAATGCAGAAACTGGATCGGCTCCAGCGGCTGGCTGGTCTACGGCAAAATTATCCGTGACCTTGATGGTTCAATTCTTTTTCCCGCGAGCGTTTGATTTCACCAACCGTTTACAATGTCCCGGAGTTCAGGATGGAATCCATGAAGAAGGCATGTCTTTTTTTGATGACGATAGTTTTCGCCACGGCTCCCATGTGGTCGCAGGAGCATGAACAGGACCGGTTAAAGAATGCGGGCGAAGTGCTCTCGGAAATCCTCAATATCCCCGATGGCGTTCCCAAGTACTGGCTTGACCGATCTGAGTGTGTGATCATTTTCCCGTCAGTAAAAAAGTTTGCTATCGGCGTAGGTGGCAGTTACGGACGCGGCGCAATGTCATGCCGCAGCGGAGCTAGCTTTACCGGCGCATGGGGACCGCCGGCCATGTATGCGCTGGAAGGCGGAAATATCGGGTTCCAGCTTGGCGGCCAGGCAACCGATTTTGTTCTGCTGGTTGTGAACACCAAGGGCGTAAGTTCGATTCTCAGGAGCAAGGTGAAGCTGGGCGGGGAAGCGTCGGCGGCGATCGGGCCAAAAGGTCGCGATGCTGAGGCTGCCACTGACGCCACCATGCACGCTGAAATCCTGACGTATTCACGGTCACGCGGGCTCTTCGCCGGCGTGTCACTGGAAGGTTCCACTCTGCGCCAGGATAACGGCGCTAATGAAAAAATCTATGGCCGCAAGATCACGGCGCGCGAAATCGTCTTGCAACACATGGTAGGTACGCCGGCAGGTGGACAGCGAATGATTGCCGCTCTGCAAAAGGCGTCGCCAAGAAATCTGTCTGACCCTAAGTCACTGCAGAATCCGGAGCCGGCGGCGAACAAGAAATAATTCGACTGAAAAAGACAAGTGTCAGCGAATGAGTACTCCCATTCTGAACAAAGGCTTTATAGCACCATGGTGGGGCAGGCATTTATGCCCCGCATTAAATGCCTGGATCAAAGACCCGAATAAGAACTGGCTTCAGCCTCTCGCAGGTATCAAGGCACGGCTTCAGCCGTGCCACAAGCTGTTAAAAGCTACCGGGCTTTAGCCCCTAAGACTTGCGTTCCTGCCCCACCCCCAACATGATTTCGCGCTCACCATTCTTGAACCAACCATTTGTTAAAATTTCAGCGATGGCCAAAATCGCATACCTCCAATGTTCCAAATGCGGCGAGCATATCAGTGCCGCGCAGCCACAAACTGTATGCCCCAAAGATGGCGGATCTTTATATGTCCGCTTTGATCTTGCTCCGCTCAAGGGCAAGTTCACTCCGGATTCGCTCCGGGGACGCGTGGCCAGCATGTGGCGTTACCATGAAGTTCTTCCCGGCGATCATCCCGTGACACTGGGTGAAGGTTTTACGCCCATGCTGCAAAGCCGCCACAACAACAACGTTTACATAAAGGATGAAGGGCTCAACCCCACGGGATCTTTCAAGGCGCGCGGTTTGTGCGCGGCGGTGACGATGGCAAAGCAATATGGGCTGAAGAAGCTGGCGGTGCCTTCCGCCGGCAACGCCGCCAGCGCTCTGGCCGCTTACAGCGCAGCCGCAGGCATTGAAGCCAACATTTTCATGCCTAAAGATGTCCCGCTTGCGAACCTGGTGGAATGCAAAGCATACGGCGCGAACGTGACGCTGGTGGACGGGCTGATTTCCGATTGCGCCAAGATGGTGAATGAGCGCAAGCAGGCGGAAGGCTGGTTTGATATCTCCACGTTGAAAGAGCCATTTCGCGTGGAAGGCAAGAAGACCATGGGCTATGAAGTGGCTGAGCAACTTAACTGGGAGTTGCCGGATGCAATCTTCTATCCCACAGGCGGCGGCGTGGGACTCATCGGCATGTGGAAGGCCTTTGATGAGATGGAAGAACTGGGCTGGATCGGAAATAAACGTCCGAAGATGGTCGCCGTGCAAGCCGAAGGATGCGCGCCGGTAACCAAAGCATGGAATGAGCATAAGCCCGTGGCAGAGGTGTTCCAGAACGCACACACGCTGGCTTCTGGTCTGCGCGTACCTAAGCCATATGCCGACTACATCATTCTGGACATTTTGAAGAAGAGTGGCGGTACGGCCATCTCAGTTTCTGACCACCAGATTTTTGACGGCGTGAAGGACTGGGCAAGCCATGAAGGTCTATTTGCGTCGCCGGAAGGCGCGGCATGTCTGCCTGCGTACAACACTCTGGTGGAACAAGGATTTTTAAAGAAAAGCGACAAAGTCGTAATCTTCAATACCGGATCGGGGTTGAAATACATTGATGTTACGGCAGACGCGCTGAAGATCAGCGCCCAGCAGCCTGCGTCCAATATGGGCGCACCGGCGACCAGGAATATCGGGGGAATTATTCAGCCGCATTGAGCTTTTTGGTTTTTCTGTAATCCCGAGCGGAGCGAGGGGACCCTACAGCCGCGATAATCTTTCGTTTGTGAAATCCCGAGCGGAGCGAGGGATCGCTACAGCCGCGATAATCTTTAAGAACACCGATCTTCTTTTCTTGTTTCGATGGAAAAGCTTTCAAGGGAATAGGGATCCCTCGGTCACCTCGGGATAAAGACGAAATGCCAACCGAACGCCTTTACTATCACGACTCTTTTCTCTTCCAGTTCGAAGCCCGCGTGGAAGAATCCATCGCACGCGGCGATACGCATGGCATCGTGCTCGACCGTACAGCCTTCTACCCGACAAGTGGCGGACAGGTGCACGATACGGGACGGCTGGTTGTGGTGGAAAGCAATGAAGAAGTACCTGTTCTGGAGGTTGCTGACCTCGATGACGGTCGCGTGGTTCACGTCACCCAATCTGCGTTGGAGAAAGGAGCCAGGGTACGTGGGCAAATCGATGCAACGCGGCGAATCGATCACATACAGCAGCACACTGGACAGCATGTGCTCTCCGCGGCCTTCATCCGACTGTTCAACATGGCCACGATTAGCTTTCACATGGGGGCAGAAAGCTGCACCATTGACCTGGATTCGCAATCAGTGACAGCGGAGCAGATGGAACGGGCGGAACGGCTGGCCAATGAGATTATCGCCCAGGACCGCCCAGTGGCTGTCCGGTTCGTGCCGCTGGAAGAAGCGCAAGAACTTGGGCTGCGCAAATTGCCGCCAAAGCAAACGGGCGACCTGCGGCTTATCGAGATCAAGGACTTCGATCTATGCGCCTGCGGCGGTACGCATGTGCGCGCCACCGGGCAGATAGGCTGCATTCTTCTTCGCAAAGCAGAAAAGGTGAAGCAGGGAACGCGGGTGGAATTCATTTGTGGATTGCGCGCCATCACCATGGCGAGAAAAGACTACTCCACGCTGACCGAAGCGGCGGCTCTGTATTCTTCGCACATACATGAACTGCCCCAGCAAATACGCAAAAGCCTGGAAGAAGCGAAGTCGGCGGCCAAGGCGCAACACAAGCTGCTGGAGGAACTGGCGGAGTTTCAGGCGGAGAAACTGCTATCAGCCGCGGCCGGCTCACCCCGTGTGGTGGTCGCCGTTTTCCCCGAACGCGACGCAGTATTCATCAAGCTGCTGGCGCAGAAGTTGACCGCTGAAAAAACGGACATCGTAGCGCTGTTGGCGGCGGCTGCCGGCCAAACCACGGTCGTTTTTGCACGGAGCGCAGGGCTTCAATCCAACATGGGACAGTTGCTGAAGCAAACGCTGGCCGAGCGTGGAGGGCGCGGCGGCGGCAGCGCGGAACTGGCACAAGGCGGACTGCCCGGGTCGCACGACGCAGCCAGTCTGAGAGAAATTCTGGATCACGCCGTAAAAAATTGTGAACTGGCTAGCCGCTAGGCGCATGGCAGGGCTTCAACGTGCCGCAACCTTTTTCTTGCGCATAATCTTTTCAGGCTCTAAGCTTTCTCGCTATGCGTTTATTCAAGCCGTGTCTTGTTTCCGCCGTTGCAGCTCTTTTCCTTTCCTCCTGCTCGTTCGCACAAACATCGCCGGACTTTGCTAAAGCCCATGATGAAGCGCTGCATTTCCTTGCGGAGCTGGTAAAGATTGATACCAGTAATCCTCCCGGCAATGAGGTCAAGGCAGCGGAATACATCAAAGGGGTGCTGGCGGCGGAGGGGATTCCGGCCCAGATTTATGAATCGGCGCCAGGACGCGGCAACATTGTGGCTCGTTTGAAGGGCAATGGTAAAAAGAAGCCGCTGCTGCTCATGGGACACCTGGACGTGGTTGGCGTGGAGCGCGATAAGTGGACGGTGGACCCGTTTGCGGCCATTCAGAAAGATGGTTATCTGTTCGGTCGCGGATCGATTGACGATAAATCCATGGACGCGGCCAATCTGGAAGTCTTTCTGTTGCTGCACCGTCTCAAAGTGCCGCTCGATCGTGACGTGATCCTGCTGGCTGAAGCCGGTGAGGAAGGCACAACGCAATTCGGCATCGATTTTATGGTGGAGAAACACTGGGATGAGATTGCCTGTGAATACGCGCTCAATGAAGGTGGAGGCATTCATGAAGAGAACGGCAAGGTTCAGTATGTGGCGGTAAGCACCACACAGAAAGTGCCGCGCGGGTTCAGCCTGGTGGCGCACGGCACGAGTGGTCACGGATCGGCGCCGCGACTGGACAACGCTATCGCCCATTTGGCGGCGGCTGTTGATAAAACTGCCCGGTGGGAGGCGCCGATGCGGCTGAATGAGACCACGCGGCGGTTCTTCCAGCAAATGGCAAAGATCACTCCAGATAAGGCCGCAATTTATTCTCATGTGGAACAGCCCGAGGCGCAACAGAAGCTCCGCGCCAACGAGCCTTCGTATTACTCCATGCTGCGTACTTCACTTGTGCCAACCATCATCAAAGGCGGCTTCCGCTCGAACGTGATTCCCGCGGACGCGGAAGCGCGGTTTGACGTGCGCGCGCTTCCTGACGAAAACATGGACGCGCTGAAAGCTGAACTGACAAAGCTGATCAATGATCCGGCCATCCAGATTGTTGATCAGGAGAGCGGCCACGCCCGGCCCACGGCACAGCCATCAGGCCTGGACACAGAGGGTTTCCATGCGCTGGAGCACGCGCAGGAGAAAGTGTTTCCCGGCGTGCCCACGATCCCCATCATGCAGGTGGGAGCAACTGATTCTGCTGAACTCCGGGCCAAGGGCGTCCAGGCGTATGACATTGGCACGGTCTTCAGCGCGGAAGACCTGAAACACATCCACGGAAATGACGAACGGATACAGATTGCCGGGTTCGGTAAATTTGTGGAATTTCTTTATGCGGCGACCACAGAGATAGCCGGCGGAAAATACGCTCTTAGCGCTGATAGATATCGGCAAAAAGCTTCAGCCGCTGCTTGATCCTGCTGGCGAAGACCGTCGGGGCTGAGACGCCATGTCCAGTTGCCGCCAAGAGTGCCCGGTGTGTTCATGCGCGCTTCACTGCCTAATCCGAGCACGTCCTGCATGGGGAACAGGACGGTGTCCGCCACGGATTTCATGACTTCGCGGATAAAAATCCAGTTTACCTCGCTGTCAAGCTGTTCAGCGCTGACGCCCAGATAGTTTTGCGCATCGGCGTATTCCTTCGCCACGTCAGCCTGAGAGCGCGTGCTCTGGGAAACGCCGGATCGCCACCATCCGAACATGGTGTCATTATCATGGCCGCCAGTGTAGGCCACCAATTGCTGCTCATAGTTGTGCGGACGAAACGTAGGCGCCTGGGGATCAGTACTGAACGCAAATTGCAGGATGGCCATACCGGGATATCCGAACTGTTTGCGGATACCTTCAACTTCCGGAGTAATCACCCCAAGATTTTCCGCCACAATAGGCAAAGGCCCCAGAGCTTGGGTGAGTGTATGGAAAAAATCAGCACCCGGGCCTTTGACCCATTTTCCATTTTCCGCCGTAAGATCGCCCGCCGGGATCTCCCAGTAAGCTTCAAAGCCGCGGAAGTGGTCCAGCCGCACCATGTCGAAACATGTTGAGGGAAGCGCGTAGGCGTTCAATCCACCAGTGGTAACCGCTGGACTTCAGGACGTCCCAGCGATAAATGGGATTGCCCCAGAGTTGGCCGGTAGCGCTGAAATAATCAGGCGGGACACCGGCGATTTTGACTGGATTGCCTTTCTCATCAAGCCAGAACATGTCGGGATGGGCCCACACATCAGCGCTGTCATGAGCGGCGTAAATGGGAATGTCACCCATGATGCGGATGCCGAGTTTAGCGCAATGAGCACGAATGCGATTCCATTGCCGGAAAAAAGTGAATTGCCAAAATTTATAGGTGGAGATCCCGGTAGAGAGTTTCCCGCTCCAGGCTGCGAGAGCGGATGGACGACGCAACGCGAGATCAGGGTCCCAGGCAGTCCATACACGGCCTTGATGGGCATCTTTAGCGGCCATGAACAGCGCGTAATCATCCAGCCATGCGCAATGCTCTGCGATGAAATGATTGAACTCAGCTTTCTGGTCGCCGTTTGCCGAAGCAAAGAAATTGGCGGCGGCCTGGCGGAGCAGCTCAAATTTCCAGGGGATAACCAGGCTGAAGTCAACTCGATTGGCGGGGAAGTCGGGTCGTGATTGAATCGCCGACGCATCGAGCAGGCCTTGATCGACCAGGGCGTTGAGGTTGATGAGCAGAGGATTGCCCGCGAAGGCTGACAGGGATTGATAAGGAGAGTCACCATAGCCGGTGGGGTTCAGCGGCAGAACCTGCCAGATCCTGATTCCTGCCTGGTGCAGATAAGAAATAAAACGCAGCGCCTCTGGTCCCATATCGCCAATTCCATCAGGGCCCGGGAGAGATGTGGGATGAAGCAGCACTCCGGATGAGCGGGGGAACTTCATTGCAACTGTTCCAGAATTCCGTGCAAAGGTATCCGCACCCAGTCTGGCCGGTTCTGAAGTTCATACTCCACTTCAATTAAGCCTTTTTCAATCGAGTAAGCGTCGAATAGGGCTTTAATCTCCGGCTGTGTTTTGGGCAGACAGTTACCTTCTGCCGCAGTTTGAAGATAACCGCGCAGGAACAGCGCGCTGACCCACTCATACCAGGCCCTGGCCCAGCGTTCCAGGCGCCAGCCGACATCAGGCGTTGTAACAATGCCGGGTACATGATTGAAGAGCACCGCATGGGCAACGTAATGAAATGACCTGACCATGCTGGCCACATCCCTGAGAGGTGAGCGCTTGATGCGCCGCTCACTCATGGGCCGGCTGAAATCGCCGTCAAAGTTGGCGATCAGGAAATCACTCCCTGTGTACAGCACATTACCGAGGTGGTAATCACCGTGATGACGAGCGCGCATTCCGGATATGCGCGTGTCTCGCAAAGCAATGAAGCGGTCACGCAGTGTATCCCGGCGATCGAGCAGTTCCCTGGCTTCTTCCAGCGTGGAGCCGGAAAGCTGGTCCATGTTCTGGCGTAGCGTATCCAGTGTCTTGTCCAATTGGGCGAGAAATCCATGATAGAGGCCATGACGATAGAACTCCGTGAAAGGCTCGGGCGCAAACGCCGGTATTTCCGGTTGGCTGCTGAGAGCAACGTGGAACTCGGCTGTCCGGCGGCCAAGAAGAACCATGGTTTCAGCATAACCTCCCAGCAATTCCGTCATAATCGAAGGAACAGTTTGATTGGCGAGTGCAAGAGGAGTGCCGGACGTAAGCTCCTTCATCCTGGGATCGTTTTCCGCAATGGCCAGCGCGCGCTCAAAATACATTCCGAGATGGTCCAGCGTGTAAACCCATCCATCCTCCGCGTTACGAACGTATGCCGTCAGCGTTCCCAGCGTGGTTACGGCTTCGGTTTCGTCGTCTTGCATTACCCGATACTCAAGTGCGCCAAGGTAGCGGACGCAATGTGAAAAATTTGTGTTGTTGGTGAGGAATTCTCCCACCTCGCGGTCAGGATTGGGGCCCGCTTCAACTTCGCGATAAAGATTCAGCACAAAATCTTCACCCAGCGTAACCATGATTTTGTGCATGTCCAGGGTCTGCGGCTGCGGTTCAAGGTTAGAGCGAACGCGTCCCCAGGCTTCGCGGAATGAGCGCGTATGTGCGCCCACCAGGTCGCCATGCTCGCCTTTGATCCGGCGTCGCCGCAGCATGGCCTTCAACAACGCATCCATGAACCGGCGATCAAAAATGGCTCCGTACAGAATTGACTGCGGATCAGGCATTCCCTGCAGTCTTGCCAGAATAACGTGAAGTTTATCGCGCAGGATGATCTCAGCCTGCTCACCGGTGGCCAGCGATAAAGGAATGGTGATCATATCCGGTTCACCATCACTGTATTCAATGCTCACCAGAAGAATGTGCGCGCTGGTGTCAGGAGGAGAAATCACATCTTCGATGCGCACCAGTCGAATGGTACGCTTCTTGTTTCTGAACCACGGCCTTGCCCGAAGCATGTGTGGCAGCAGGCGTGCAATGGTGTTGCGCGTGGCTGTGCTGAAAATTTCCGTCAGGGTCCACCGTCAGCACCGGTATATCTTCCGCTCGCGCAGTTACGAAAAATGATTCCTGGCTCTGCTCGCGAGGCTGGAGATGGAACCACTGAAAAGCATGTGGTCCCAGCGAAAGCTGGTAGAGTTGCTCGGTAATGGCAGGGAAACGATTGCGCCCAAATACCTCCACCGGAACCGCGTCCCGGTGTTTGGAGAGGTCCAACTCCACGCATTGAGTGAAGCGGGAAAGATTGGCCACCACCAGGATCTTCTCATCCTCAAACTCTCGCACAAACGCCAGTACCTTGCGGTTGGGAGGGAACAGAATTTCCATTGTTCCCCGCCCAAATGCCGGATGCTGCTTGCGCTGCGCGATCATGCGCTTCATCCACCACAACAGCGAATGTGAGTTGTTGTACTGCGTCTCCACATTGAGGGCTTCATAGTGATATTCAGGGTCAATGTTGACAGGCAGGTAGAGCTTTTGCGGGTTGGCGCGAGAAAAACCGGCGTTACGGTCAGGACTCCATTGCATGGGAGTGCGGACGCCGTTACGGTCTCCCAGATAGATGTTATCGCCCATGCCAATTTCATCACCGTAATAAAGGACTGGCGTGCCCGGGAGGGAAAGCAGCAGCGCGTTCATCAGCTCAATCCGGCGACGGTCATTTTCCAGCAGGGGCGCAAGCCGGCGGCGGATGCCCAGGTTGATGCGCATTTCGCGATCATGAGCGTAAGTGCGGTACATGTAATCGCGTTCTTCGTCCGTGACCATCTCCAGCGTAAGCTCGTCATGGTTGCGCAGAAACATTGCCCATTGGCATGTCTCAGGTATGGAGGGCGTCAGCCGCAGGATCTCCGTGATGGGATGGCGGTCTTCCATGCGCAGTCCCATGAACAGGCGCGGCATGATCGGGAAATGGAACGCCATATGGCATTCGTCGCCATTGCCGAAATAGGCTACAGCATCTTCCGGCCACTGGTTGGCTTCGGCCAGCAGTAGGCGGTCCGTATATTTTTCATCCACGTGCTTGCGGAGTTCTTTCAGCGCAGTGTGGGTTTCCGGCAGATTCTCGCAGTTAGTGCCTTCACGCTCAAAGAGGTAGGGAACCGCGTCCAGTCGCAGGCCATCCACGCCCATATCAAACCAGAAGTCCATGGCGGCAAACATGGCTTTGCGGACTTCCGGATTTTCCCAATTGAGATCAGGCTGGTGGGAATAGAAACGGTGCCAGTAATATGCCTTGGCTACCGGGTCCCAGGTCCAGTTGGAAGTTTCAAAGTCCTTAAAGATGATGCGCGCGTCACGATAACGGTCCGGGCGTATCACTCCAGACATAAAAATCCCGCCAGCGGGTCCCGGGAGCCGCGCGCCGGGAACGTTGAAACCAGAGATGCTGGTCAGACGTGTGGTTGAGCACCAGTTCGGTGATCACTTTAAGACCGCGGCGCTTCGCTTCACGCATGAAACGCTGGAAATCTTTCAGCGTACCGTAAGAAGGGTGGATATCAGTGTAGTCGGAGATGTCATAGCCGTCATCTTTCAGCGGCGAAGGACAGAACGGCAGCAGCCAGACGGCGGTGACGCCCAGATCTTCCAGATAGGGCAGCTTCTGCGTGAGACCGCCGAAATCACCGATTCCGTCCGTCACGCTGTCACAAAAGGCCCGGACATGGACCTCATAAATGATTGCGTCTTTGTACCAATCCTGCATTAGAAGGCGAATTGACTAGGACGACAAAAGCCGTATCCGGAGTTGGCTGATTTGGCGGAGCAAATAGCCGAATCAAGGGAGGCAAGAGAAAGCTCAGGCGAACGCGGGAAAGGCATCTGACAAGACGTAGAATTTTGAATCACCAATTGCATATTGACCGTATTATTCGGACGCCGGCACGCGAAGTTTGCATCGCATTTGGGCCAGGGATCGAATGCCACGGCGGTATGGCACGCAGAATTGCTTTTCGGGAAAACTCAAAAGTTCATCTTTAGAGGCCTATTCATTATCCAGGTATTCGCCGGGAACATCATCTTCGGGTACCTCGCGCGTGCGAAGTTCACGCTCATCGGCATCTCCAGAATCCTCCACACCAGCCACGATACCGGCTTCAAAAGAATTTCCCTCTTCCAGCAACTCATCAACGCTTTCCGAGTCGGCGTCTTCACTCCCGGACAAACCCTGCAAATCTCCTGATTGCCCGGCCGAGCGAGTCCTGCGGTCCTGAAGTTCACGAGCCTCTGCATCCGAGACCTGGTTTTCACGCAAACCCCGGTTCCTGGGTGCGCCAAAAAACTTGGCCGCTGCCTTCTTTGTGGATGGTTTCTTTTTTCCGCCGACTGCTTTTACGGCAGTCTTTTTCCTTCTGGGTCGGTTTTTTCCCTGGAGCAGCCTTCTTCTTTTATAGAGTTCGCCGCAGATTTCTTGCCTGCCGTTGCTTTTGCGAGCACCCGCCGCGTTTTTTTGGCTTTTTTCCCGGGCTGAGGGCGCTTCTTATTATTTTTCTTGTTCCTGGTGGTCATAGGCGAAGTTTAACAAGATAACCAGCTAATGTGAAAGACGATCGCGTAGATCTGAACCTGAAAGCAGGCTTTGCCCGTCAATTTAGGGTCATTTCAACCCAAGAGCTAGGACATTTATTTGGCTGACCTGCAGGTAACGAAAGTAATACTCCAATGCAGACTCACCGGAGATTCGTGGCATATTAGGTGAAACATGGAAACCTCCCCGGCTGTCCGCGCCTTTGATTTTCCTCTCCAGATCAACCAGGCGGAAATCGAATACCTTGGTGTGCGCGAATCCTTTACGTGGGGACCGCAGGCTCTGTTGCTGCTCTGCGGGCTCATCTGGATATTCTACTTTTTGGTGCGTGACATTCCGGAGTTGGCCAGGAACACCGTGCTTTTCGCTTCGGGCGCGACCTTGCTCGCAGCGCTCGGGGTAGCATATGAAATCCGAAGGCGTAGCCGGCAGATCGTCCTTTATCCGCTTGGCGGCAGGCTCGGCCTATACCGGGGGAACGTGTTCATGTACAGCTTCATTCCCGTACAAATGCTCCGAGTGCGCTTGGACTGGTTTGGCTGGATCGTGGTGGTGTGCAAGTTACTGATCCCCATGCTGATGATCATGGTAATTATCGGGGTGGTCATGTTTGACGGCCTGAAGCAATCCGGCCCGCACCCCTGGCAGGACATGGCGCTGTTTATCTATGCCATGCTTTTCGCGCTTTTTGGCTTTGTAGCCTTCTACCGCTCGCACATCAAACTCGTATTCTTCTGGATACCCAACAGTAAAGGCAAGACTGACAAGGGCTTATACCTTCATCCCGGAGAATTGCACAAAATCGAGGAGCCGCGATGGCAACGCGATACGGTAAATTTGTTGATTGAGAAAGCCGCATGCAGTAGAGTCGTCACTATGAGCCGGCGCTGCTGAGCGCTGGCGTGCTGTGCACGACATGTGCGATTCACGGAAGACTTCAATCACTGTTTGTTTTTCAGTCGTTTGGAATATGGTGGAGCTAGTCGGGATCGAACCGACGACCTCATCGTTGCGAACGATGCGCTCTCCCAGCTGAGCTATAGCCCCACATTGAGTGGATGGATCGATTTTACCAGTGATGTGTGATTCGGTAAATCGGCATCGGCAGTTGCATTCAGCACTCAGGAATCAGCAGAGGCCAAGGCGAGAGAAGAACGCAATGGGGATGATTTTAATGTAATCTAAAGGTCCAAAGGCCTGCAGGCGGCAAAGAAATTGGCGCTTGCCAGTCCCGCGCGGACCAACAAGCGCCTTTCAACAACGCTCGCTACATAGCTTTCGTCAGCGAACGGCTTTTAGAGGCCGTCACAGGATTTTCCAGCGGGTCAATCCTGTGACGGGTTGTGCGTTTTAGGGCAACGCAAGTTTAAGCGCCGGTTACTTTGAGAACCGTGACGCAATCAAGGTGTAAGACGTGCCGTTAAAGAACAGCAGACCGCGTGCTTTTACTACGGTGCCGTTCGCCAAAACCACGCCATTCTTAAGTCGTGCACCAGAGCCCATCACGGAAATGGTGTTCTGACCGGTCAGCGAAACAAAGGCCGACGTGGGATCAAGTGTAAGAGTGAAGTTGCTGCCGCTGAGAGCAGAGATGGTGCCTGAGAACGCCCTGTTCCTGCAGCTTGATTTTGCTGGCGCCCACTGAAGTGCTGGTGTCGCCGGCTTCATTTTCGCTGTCCACTTCCACGCGCTGCGCCTTGCTGATGGTGCTGGCGTCAAACGTGGGGAATGAACCGCTGATGTTGCTGTGCACCCGGAATTGGGTGCTGGTTGTAATCGGCACGTTGACCGTGGTCGCGGTGGCCGGAGCGGTAGCGGCGGGAGGTTGCCGAAACTTTGTGAGTGGTGATGGCAATGGAGGTCGCCAGATTAGCGGCTGCGGGCATCCCGCGACGACGGGGCAAGTCACTGAGGTGATGATGCCTTCAACTTCTTCGCCGTTCGCGGTCTCGGTTTCAGATTCACCTTCTTGGCAAGAATCGATCCATCAGTCTGCGTGCTTGCGTCCACTGAAACGATCATGCCGTTGGTCAGGTTGGCAAAGCTGGTCACGCCGTCAGCAAACCTGGTGTTCGCATCTGTCGTGATCGTGATGGGCTGTGCCGTCTGCGCGGGCTGAATGGTGAACTTGGGCGACGCGACATTGGTGATGGTTCCGCGAACATCTTCCAGCTCGCCGTCATCCTCGTTCTCGCTGCCTTCGCTTCCGGCCGCAATCGTTGACGTGTTCACGGTGAAGGTGGGCGTCACTGTGGCCGTGGTTCCGGTGATGCTGATGGACGAGGCCAGGTTCATGTCAAAGTTCAAGACAGTCGCGCCCGGTCCAATCGTAATAGACGGGCTGAACGGAACGTTTACCGTGGAAGTGGCCAGGGTGGCCGTTAATTTGGTGATCGCTTTTGTTGTGGGTCAACCACAACAACTTCCGGATTCGAAATGAAAGGGTTGCGCCGGTATAGGTTCCCGATGGCGGACTCACCAGAGAGAGCGGTTCGAAGGTGGCCAGATTGTGCGTTAGCTCGATCTCGGTCGGCTTTGCCAGCACACTCGGGTTGGTTCCTCCATTCAAGGTGATTGCCGTGACAGTCACCTCAGCGGCAATGACTGGTTTCAGAGCCGGCATCGCCAAAGCTGATGGTCGTGCTGTTGGCGCCGGCTGTGGTGACCGGATTGGAACTGCCGCCGCCGCAGCCGGTTGAAACCAGCAATGCGCATACGGCAACCAAGACGATTGCGCCAAACAAGCGCGCTTGTCCATGGACGTTTAGGCTGAGCAGATAATGTTGTTCCTGTAAACATTTGAGTAGCCCCCTTAAGAGCGAGTGTTTCTTTGGTAGCTAAGAGTCGGACGAAACATATCTTGTGTAATGCAGCTTGCCTGCCAATCGGGAGCATTGACTAAGTGCTTTGGAATCAGCAAGGAATATTCTGGAGTGTGATTATTGTGGCGGTCGTTAGGGAACAGGTGTGTGTTATAGGGGAACACATCAAGATTCGACGGCGAGTCTGGCTAGATGGCGTTAGCTTTGGCTGAGAGCAAACAAAAGCCGCAAGCGACACTTGCGGCTTTTGGGCTTTTGCGGAAGGGAAACCTAGAACTCTGGAGGTCCGCTGCCGCCATGGTCATGGCCGCCATGATCGCCGGATCCGGAATCCTTGGTGCCGCCGGAATCCCCGCTGCCGCCGCTGGTTACCAGAACCGCTTCCGCCACTTCCGCCGGAATCGTGCTGCGATCCGCCATCGTGATGGTCTTCCGCGGCTGCCTGCAACCGCTTAATGGAATCATCGTCGTGGTCAGAGTGCTTACCATCGTCACCGCGCCCAGGACGATCCACATCTGGCCGCATCTCGCGGGTTGGACGAGGTGATTCCGGTCCAGACTCAAAACCAACTCGGCTGGAAAACCCGGCGCGGATTAGAACGGATTCGCCCATGCCTTTCACTGAGTCAAGCTGTACCACGCCTTCACGCACATCAACTTCCGTGAGACCGGTGCGATTTACTTCCACGTCAAAGCTGGTGCCACGTACGGAGATCACCGCGCTGGGAGTTCCGATCTGGAATCCGGGTGTGGTCCCCAGCCGCTTCTGGATCTCCGCGCGTACGCGGCCGATGAGCACTTGCACATAACGCCATCCATTGGTCTCCGGCTGCTTCAACACAAGTCGCGTGTTGGAACGAACCAGAAGATCGCTGCCATCTGCAAGACGAAGCAGGATGCGTCCGTCTTCGGTGTTGATCTGCGTTTCCGCCGGCAACAGTTCACCGCGAGTGGGCGCGCGCAATGTGTGGTTGGGCAACTGGATTTCTACCCTGCCTTTGAAGTCGGAGATGGTTGACCCCGCCAACGGAGCGGTAATGGGCGCAACCTGTTTTTTTTTTCCTGGGCCAGCCCAAACAAACTGCATACCAGGATGAAAAAAATCGTTGATCGGATTTTCATGGAGTTACCTCTGTGACTTCCCGGACGCCTCGCGGCAACATGAAGCAGAACGAGGTGCCCAACTCTTGATCACTGCTGACTGCAATTCTTCCGCCGTGCTGCTGACAAATCCTGCGAACAAAACTGAGACCGAGCCCCCATCCCGGAATGGATTCACTGCGGGCCGGCCGGTAAAACCTCTCGAAAATGTGTTTCAACTCCGCTGCCGGAATCGGCTTGCCGGTGTTGTGCACCTGAAATTCAACTTCATCTTTGTGAGCACAAATGCTTACCAGCACTTCCGAATCCTTTTCTCCGTACTTGATGGCATTGCTCACCAGATTCAGAAGTGCTCCTGAAATGAGCGTCTCATCGCAGGTCACGCGTTCGTCTTCCGGGTCAATCTCCACTTCCACGGCGATTCTGGCCGCCAGCGCCAGTGGACGCACCACTTTCTCCACGTGGTCTGCCATGGCCCGGACGCTGGCGTGGGTTAGCCGCAGCGGACGCGCACCCGCATCAAGCCGGAGCACTTCCAGATAGGTGTTGATCATGGCCACCAGGCGATGTGTTTCGCGAAAGATGGTCGCCGGTGCGTCCGCGCTGGCAGGAGAGTTGGGATAACGCATCAGCATCTCAGAAAATCCCTGGATGGCGATCAACGGAGTTCTGAGTTCGTGGGTGACGAAGCTCAGGGCTTCAGACCTTGCCTGATCTCGCTGTCTGCGTACCGTAATATCTTCCGCGATGATCATGATCGCGCCTTCCTGGGCGAAGGACGTCCAGGGAAGTGGCACCGCATAGAGGTGCCATAGGTCATCGCCGAGGGGCAGTTCAGTTTCGATCCATGTGCCGCCTGTCTGCGCCACAGCAGCAAATTCCGGCCAGGCGGAGGTCATCTGCAAAAGGGAACTCAACTGGGCAGGATCGGCGGACTGGCCGGCACAGAACTTACTCCACGTGGGATTTCCAAAACGCAGAACTCCATCCTGGCCGTAAACGGCAAGGCCTTCACGCATGGTCTCCAATAAGGTCTGGTGAAATCGGTAGAGCGAACTCAGCTCATCCTGAAGCTCATTGAGAGCGGCCAGCTTCCAATGCAGCCGGCGGCTCTGCCTGGGTTGGGCATCATGCTGTCCCAGCGCCCGTGAAGGGCGTATGGTTTGCCGAAGCTGTTGCAATCGAAAAGTAACTTCGCGGTCCACCAGCAGAAGGTTCTCAAGTTGGGCCAGCGGAGCGGCTAAAAATCCAGCCAGGAGAATCGGCGTATAAACCAGGAGTTGATGCTTGTACGCAAACAGAAGATATGATCCGGCATAACCGGCAAACAGCAGCATGGAGAGCAGGAAAAGACCGCGAAAGCCGGGATAACGGGCCACCAGCCATAACGCGAATGCGCCGGTCAATCCAACCAGCAGCCATTGCCACGTCAAACTTACGTAGCGAAGGGTGCGCCCTGCCAGCAGCATGTCAACGGCATTTGCGTTGATTTCTACACCCGGCATGGGAAGCTGGTTGCTTACCGGCGTGGCCACGCGGTCACTCACCTCAATGCCGCCAAAGCCGATCAGGACTGCCTTGTCACGAAGTTTGTTCTCCGCAGTCCCTGAGAGCAGATCTCCAGCGGAAATTACGGGAAATGGAGGCGGCTGTTTTCCGCTTTCATATTGCCGGCGGAAGTCGATCAGCAGCGGCCGGGTCACGAAATTCTGCATCGCCGGCGCATTGATGCCAGATGCGCTCTCCATCTTCGCCAGCGCGGGATTTACAAGCTCAGCCACTTTGAGTGCGAATGCCGGGCGCGGTCCTTCAGTGCTTGGTTCTTCCAGTGGAATGCTCCGGCAAACACCATCCGACATCCACAATGGCTTGAACGTGGCCTGTGCCCTTTGCGTTTTTGCTGAAGCGCGGCAGGGGATCGATCCATAGATTATTGTCCAGTGATCCGGAAATTTTGGCCCCCAGCACCAGGTTGGGAGCTGAAATGATGGCGCTTTCCAGGGCGGAGTCGTTGCTTTCGTCTTCAACCTCGGGCAGCAGGACATCAAGGCCAATGGCTTTTGGCTGCTGCGCGCTCACTGATCGAATCAACCGGGCAAGCTGGGCGCGGTGCCATGGCCAACGCCCGTAACGGGCCAGGGTGGCGTCATCAATCAGCACCAGCGCAACCTGCTGTGACGTAGGTTGCGGCCCACGCAGCCGGAAAAAGAAGTCGGTCATGCTCTGGCTCAGCTTGATGACCGGAAAGCTCATGCTTACCAGGCCAACAATGGCCAGCAGCAACAAGTTGCGGCGCAACCAGCGTCCCCAACTCGGAGACTTGCTGGTGAAGTGAACGGGGCCTGGCGGATTGTGGACTTGAATTCATCGTTCTACTTGCAAATCAATTCCCAATCTTCGCGCCTTCTGATACAGAGTCTTGCGCTCGATTCCCAGAGCGCGCGCAGCGCGTGACTTATTGCCTGCATGCTCCTGTAAAACCCTGACTATGTGCTGGCGTTCCATGTCTTCCAGCGTGTTGGCGCCCTCTGCATGCGGCGCCCCGGTACCATTGCCGCTGGCTGCATTTCCGTTTGGGGCTGGGGCCAGCACCTGCCGTTCCTGCTCCACTTCTTTCGCGCCAATTTCACCTGATGTGCAGAAAATGGCAAGCCTCTCCACCAGGTTTTCCAGCTCGCGAACATTGCCGGGCCACTGAAACAGGCTTAGCAGCCGTACCGCTTCGTCAGTAATCTTGATGGTCCGTTTGTTCCTGGCATTGGAGCGCTTGAGGAAATGCTGGACCAGCAAAGGAATATCCTCGCGACGCTCCTCCAGCCCCGGCAGCTTGATTTCAACAACGCTCAGGCGATAGTAGAGGTCTTCACGAAACTGGCCGGAACCCATCATCTTGCTCAGGTCGCGATTGCTGGCCGCCACAATCCGCACATCCACAGGCGTGTACTTATGCGAACCCACTCGCCGGATCTGCTGCTCCTGCACGGCCCGCAGCAGATTTACCTGGAAGCTCGGCCGCGTTTCAGAGATTTCGTCCAGAAATAATGTGCCCCCCGTGGCAGCTTCAAACAGGCCGGTGCGAGCGCTGTCAGCGCCGGTGAAAGCGCCTTTTTCATTGCCAAACAGCTCGCTTTCCAGAATGTTTTCCGGAAGCGCGCCGCAGTTCACGGGAACAAAAGGCATTTTGGCTCGCGTGCTGTGGTCATGAATGGCGCGCGCAACTAATTCCTTGCCTGACCCGCTCGGCCCAAGTATCAGCACGCTTACATCCGTGGGCGCCACCCGGGCAATGGCGCGATAAACCTCCAGCATCCTGGGCGTGCGTCCAATGATTGAGGTCTCAGGGCCTGCATCGGGATTGAAGCTGTCTGTATCGCTGGAAGGTAACTGGGCGGCCTGCACTTTGCGGACAACCGCCAGTAGATCGTCAATCAGCAATGGTTTGCTCAAGTACTCGAGCGCGCCGGAACCCAGCGATTTAGCCACGGTTTCCACGCTCATGTGCGCCGTCATCATCACGCAAGCGCAATTCGGTTGCAGGACTTTGATCAGGTCAAGCACATTGAGGCCGTTGGTGGTGCCAAGATAGAGGTCCAGAAAAGCCAGGTGCACTGTTTCCTGGCGCAGCAAAGCCTCAGCCGAGGCGATGGTATTGGCAGCCAGACATTCATAACCTTCGGCGGCCAGCACTGACGCGAGAAATGTGCGCGTGGAATCGTCATCATCCACCACCAGTATCCTGAAGCGCGGATTGTTTTTTGCCGCTGACATTAATTTTTCCTTCCGGTTAAAACCGGTAGCCTACTGATCCGCTTACCATGTCCGCGCGAAACGCCGCAGTGCTTTGTACCAACTGGTAATGCGAATAGCCGGCCTCAAGCTGCCAATGATGGATCAGAAAATGGTTGTTCAACTGGAACTCGCCGGCGGGCGTGTAGTTCCCCTGATTGATCTTCTCTCCGCCAAAGTACCCCAGCGCTTCCACGCGATAAACCTTGCCCAGGGCAAAGCGAATGCCGCCTGCGCCCAGATGGCTGCGGTACTGCCCGGGATCGAAATAGCCATGATCGAACTGCTGGGTGAAATGCAAATGCCGGAAAGCATAGCCTCCGCCAACAGAAATGCGGCTGGTTCCGAACCAGCGGATGGCTTCGCCGTATTCACGTTCCACGCGGTTCCCGTCAGTGTAATGGCCAAAGTTTGCGTTGGCATTCAAGGTGAAATTCTTTGTGTCATATCCAATGTGCGTATGCCAGCCTTGGGAGAGCAGGTCAAACGGGATGGATTGAAACGTGGGCGCCACTGCGAACTGGGAATATCCGCCGCTCACCACGGCGTTTTTCAAGGGGAAGAGCTCAAGATCGCCGGCGAAGAGGGCTTTGCTGCTGGTGTCATCAAATCGCACCGCGCCGCCTGAGGCGCGCAACCCAAGATATTTGTTGACGCGAAGATGAACTTCCTCCGATGCCGGAAATAACATTGCGTGCCGCGGCTGACGATATCCAGAGAGAGCTTTCATCCATTCGAAACCGCGTGAACAGTTTGCGGTTGAACTCATAGGCGAAGAGATTGCGAGGAATAAAGGGCGCGGTTCCCTGAGCTGTCAGAGAAATAAGACTGGCCGTCTTGAACACTATGGTAGAACTCGGCGTGGCCTTCATTCACTGATGCCGGCGAAGATGCTACATAGTCATTATATTGTTGCAGGCCCAGGCTGGTCGGATTGCGTTGCATGGCGGCCTGCAATTCTTGTTTAGCGGCAGTAGCCTTGCCCTCTACTAAAAGATTGCGCACCAGGCCCAGCTCTGCCGGCTCGTCACCCGGGCGAGCAGCCAGAATTTCGCGATAAAGTGCATCTGATTTCTGAAACTCCTCGCGGTATCCGTAAATCTGCGCCAGTGCCAGCTTGGCCTTGCGATTTGATGGCTCCTTTTGCAGCATGGACTGCAAAAGGGCGATGGCTTCGCGGTCCTGCTTGCGGTACACATAAACTCGGGCGAGCTGAAGCTGCAGATCCTGATCATCAGGGAAACGACGCAATCCATCCTGCACCAGGCGAAGGGCCTGGGCATGGTCATGGATATCGAGTGCGTGCTGGCTTTGCGCGACTATTTCTACCACTGGCAGCTCAGACGGCTGCTGGGCGTACGCGCAAAGTGCCAATGCCACGAACATAATGGTGGTGCCTGCAATTCTCATGTTTACTTTGTCTGCCTGTCTGCAGGGGATACCGTCGAAAACTAAAGCAATTCACAAACCAACTCTCAATTTGTTGACGAGAGTAGCCTTGGTCTTCAATCCAGACCCGGATCTGTGTACAAATGACCTAGTGGGTGTATCCAATTTCACCATAGTTCCTGAAATGACGTTAGCTCCGGAAGGGAATGACCGAAAGGACACTTAACGGATGGATAACTAGTTCATCCTCGGCGACGTTACAGACGAAAAAGCAGGGTTGGACGAAGAAGCGGTTGGGAATCTCCTGCAGCCTGTAGATCCGGTGGCTTAAGGTCAGGCGGTTTTCAAGTTTGGCAGTTGGCAATTTCGGCGATTTTGGCATTGCTGATCTACCTGTGACATCCTGCCCTTGATCTGTGACAGCCTGTCACAGCCGCAACCGCCTGGTGCGATTATCACGAATCTTTGCTTTCAGCAACTTACAAGGCGTTTGGTTTGGCCACTAGTCCTGCAATATAGAAGCGCAGACGATAGCTAAAAACGAGCGCAAGCAATAAAGGCCGATTCGGACCGGCTCTAACAAGTAAGGTGGGTGCGGGCGCCTGGTAGCGATGAGCCAATGCTGTGCGCGGGGTAAGAACAGAATTCTCGACTGTGCGGAACGAAGCGGGAAAAAGATTTTAAATCGCGCGCGGAGAGTCTTGCTTACCTCGCGGTATTTTTAAAAGTTTTCTTCCGGAGTGAGAGGCGCCCGTGGCCGTCCTCTCACAAGTTAGTCAGCGGTGACGGACGTAGAAGAGCAGTAAGACCCTTAAGAGTGAGGTTTCCGGGCTTGTGAAAACAAGCAGCCTCACAAAGCAAGTGAGAGTGCAGCCAATAGCAACCTCCATTTTTCAGGTGTGTGGGTAGTTAAAACAACACTGAAATGGGCGGCAAAACAGCCGCCCATATTTTTTTGTCCAGCCAATCACCACGTCTTCTGCAGAGGATGAGCTTCCGTGTTGAAGACCACTTTGTTCAGGTCCAGCGTTTGCCGCGGGGCAAAGATCAGGTAGAGATACTTAAGGGTCTCGGCCAGGAAGAAGCTCTCCATGTTGTCATTCTTGTCGCGCGTCTCCACATTGCGCAGAGCGGCATAGCCCGCGTCGGTTTTGCAGAAGCGCACCAGGCTGAGCAGGAAAGTCGATCCCATCTCCGTATAGCGCGTATCTTTCGTATAGAACCAAAGATAATAGGCTGACTCAATGACTTCAGGTCGCAACGGATACCCGGGCGATGTAATCTTCATGGTGCTGTAGTCAATTTCTTCCGGCTCAATGCCGAACGTGGTCCACATCTTGTACGCGGAATCTTCGAGCTTGCGTGCGGTTTCAACTTCGTCCGGCGCGCGCAAGCACAGCAGGAAAGAAAGCATCCAGGGCGCCGAAATGGGTGGAAATCTTTTTACCGGTGTTCATGTCCACCTGCGCGTACCAAAGCCCGTTTTTGGTGTGGTCTGCGAGATATTTGTTGATGGCCTGAACGCTGGTTTTCCACATCTTCTCGCAATCCTTGTCATTGAACAGGAGCCATGACTTCAGCAAATACTCATAGTAGGAATCAATGCCTCCGCTGATGTGGCTGGTGGGATCAATCCATGCGCCGGTTTCCACGTTGATGGTGGAACCGACCAGGCCTATTTTCGATCGCCGGCCGTAAAGCGCAGTCACTGCGCGCTTCGCTTTGTCATAATAGACCGGCTTCCCGGTAAGTTTGCTCAACGTTCCAAATTCCAGCAGCAATGTGCCGATCTCAGCAGGATTGCTTTCCGCGCCGCGGGTCTTTCCTGTCTTAAGGTTCACGAACATGTATGGCATGCCGGTGGGAGAATTGAATGCAGGCAGCAGGCGCGTTCCCAGATCATCAGCAAGCGCAAGCAGCTTTTTGTCGCCGGTAAGCTGGTAACTGCTGAGCAGGCCTCCGAGCAGGCGAATTGTTATCTCGAAATTCTTGACCTCAATATCCTTATCAAAGGAGAGGTTTTTCGTGATCTCCTCGCGTGTCTTGTCGGCTTCCTCATTAAGGCCCATCAGGATCATGGTGTCCAGGGCGTCCACGGGCGTCATATAGAGAGAGGTGCCGTACCAGTCTTTGGAGCTCTTGCTGAGAGGCTTCAGTTCGTCATGGCCCCACGCGTATTCCTTGTAGGCGTTCCATGCATAAAGAAACTCGCCGCGCACCTGCTTGGCCATGGGGCCGGGATCATCAGAGATCTGGATTGCCTGAGCAGAGCAGGTCATGGACGCCGAACAAAACGTGAGCACGAGAGCGATAGATAGTGAAAGAAGCCAACGCATGTGCGATTTCTCACTCCCTGAGATGGTGTGAATAGCTGGTCTGATCTTACCGCATGCCGGGCGGCCGGTTTCACATGATCCGCGAAGAATAAAAAAGGCCTCCCTGCTGGGGAGGCCTTCGTGGTGCGCGAGGAAGAGCGGGTTATTTGTTGATGTCCTGTTTGGCTTCCAGGCGTTTCACCAGCGTTTCCCCTTGTGTTTTGAACGGATCAGGAGAGACGTTGACTGCAAGCTTCATCTCCTTGACCGCCAAATCATAGTTGCCCTGTGCTACGGCAAAGCGGGCAAGTTCATTGTGGGCGACCCAGTGGTTCGGGTTCTTCTTGATATTGGCCCGGAAGACTTCAAAAGCCTGTTCCTGTTTGCCTTGTTGCTGGAGCTGGCGTCCGTAACCGTGCAGGTCAAGGGGACTGCCCAGAGGCAATGCTTTGGCGCGAATGGTATTGGCTTCGTCCTTGCGGTTGAGAGCATCCAGAATGCTTGCCTTCGTCATGAGATTGTCAAAACGTTCTTCGATGCCGATGGAGTGGTCGGCATATTTCAATGCCTCATCAAGATTGGTTTTCTCTGACAGGAAGTAAGTGGCCGAGTCATTCCAGCCTTCGTAGGTGTATTGCGCAAGGCCGCGAAGCTGCTTATGCAGACTGTCCGCGACAATCTCATGCGTATTGACGCCAACGTGGAAGGGAACCGCCACTTTTTCCCAGCGCATCGTCACGCACCGTGGCATCCGGCTTGACTTCGTCAAAATCATAAGTGAGAGCTTCGTGCATATCCGCTGGCTGGGGCTTAACGTTCACGCGCAGCGCGTCTTCTTTTTCGTCATAGGTGAAACTTCCCCATGAAGTGGCCGCTTTGGAGAAGATCACGGTCCATTCATTTTCATTGGGGATCATGTGCAAACCGTAGATGCCCTTGGCCAGAGGCTTGCCTTCAATCGTGACCGGATCGGTGAATTCGATGGTGGTGTTTTCATTGGCGCCCGCGCGCCACACCTGTCCGTAGGGGACCAATCCGCCCCAGACTTTGCGTCCGTTGATCAGAGGGCGGTGATAGGAAATTGTAATATCCGTAATTCCGACGCGTTGTATCACTTCGGCCCGCTGGCTGGCGCGGGGAATGTCCACAACGGTGGACTGTGCATGTGCCGTCTTGACGGAGGCGCTGAACGCGCCCGGCAAGAACAATGAGAACAAATAATTTTCTGGTCATATTGGTTCCCCCCTCGCGAATACGATCGTTAGCTGTACAGAGAACTTGTTGTAAGTGTTGAGCAGGTTTTTAGACGCGCGGAGCTCCCGAGGGTGAGCGTTCAAGCCCGGAATTCGCGTGGGCAGAAAGGGGGGTGCGGTACGGACGCGGGACCTGCCCGTACCGAAAGAACACTTAGCTTTCCAGCTGCGCATCCATGGTAATTTTTGCGTTCAAAAGTTTGGAAATCGGGCAGCCTTCCTTGGCATTTTTTGCCGCTTCTTCGAATTTCGCCTTGTCGGCTCCGGGGATCTTCACCTTCACCTGGAGATGAACCGTGGTGATGGCAAAGCCCGAGTCGAGTTTTTCCAGCGTGACGGTTGCGGTTGTATCAATGGCCTGGGCCGTCATACCGGCATTGCCGAGTTGTGCGGACAACGCCATGCTGAAGCAGCCGGCATGGGCTGCCGCAACCAGTTCTTCAGGATTGGTTCCCGGCTGGTTCTCAAATCGTGTGGCAAAAGAATAGGGTGTGCTTTTTAAAACTCCACTGGGCGAAGTAAGTGTGCCTTTGCCGTCCTTCAACCCGCCGCTCCAGTGCGCGCTTGCGTTTCGTTGCATAGTGAATTGGCTCCTCTTACAAGAGATCACATGGATTGTATATCTTGTTCGCGCCTTGATGGTTTCAACCCGGCTGCTGAGAAGCACCACGGGCCCGTCACCGTCACGCGGGAAATATCCTCAATGTGATATCCGGATCAGCGGAACTGAGTTTTACCTGCTCAAGCGATTGAACCACCACGGTGGCTGCCCGCAGATGCGCCATCGGACATGTGGTTTGCAGAGCGATCACGCGCATGCCGGCCCTTCGACCAGAGTCGATTCCGGCAGGCGTGTCTTCCACCACCACGCAATCCGCGGGAGCAAAGCCCAGCAGCGCAGCGCCCTTCAGATAGGGTTCAGGGAAGGGCTTGCCTTGGATCACGCTCTCCGCCGTGATCATATTTTTCGGAATAGGCAGCCCCGCGTATCCCATACGCGCTTCGGCCAAAGGTCGCGTTGCCGAGGTAACGATTGCAATCCGTTCGGCGGGCAGAGCACGAAGAATTTCCAGAGCGCCGGGGAGTGCCGTGACGCCCTCACGGTCATCAATTTCCATTTGCTCCACCTTCACGTTTTCCTTTTCGGCGTTCATGTGGGGCGCGAAGGCTCGAATGGTCTCAATGCTGCGGCGTCCGTGGGCCTGTGCGACTACCGATTCCGGAGAAAGTCCCTGGGCGATCGCCCATTTTGTCCAGACTCGAGCTACGGCCGGGGTGGAGTCAACCAGAACGCCGTCAAGATCGAACAGAACCGCCTTTAAGGTGATGAGCACTGTCCAGAATAACAGCCTCTGTAAAGACACTGTAAAGATGCGCATCCTTCAGCAACTTTCCTGATGGCTCGGGTTGGACTTAAGTCATCGGGACAAACGCGCGTACATCGCTTGCAACTGGACTTTTACAGGCGTGCCGACGATAATCGCGTTTTGACGGGATTAGCTTAAGTACTGTGGCGAAAAGTTTTCCGGCTTGCCGCCGGATGAATGGGAGAGTCACTTGAGAAAATTTTCATTGGTAATCGCGGCTTTTTGTTTTTTCACTGATTGCGGCCGAGTTCAGCTTCACGCTCAACAGGTAGATCTGGCCTTTGGTTATGGAACCGTATCCGGACAGCCTGCAACGGATGGCGATGGGGGGCTTACACACGCAAACCAGAGCATTAGCGGCGGAGGCTATCCGGCGTTCAGTGGAGATTTTCTGTTCAAAAAGAATTTCGGGGTGGGCGCGGAGGTGTCATGGCGCGCACACCAGAATATTGATCAATTCTTCCAGCCCTTTCGGCCCATCCTTTACGACTTCAATGCGGTTTACGGGCCGCAACTCGGCAAGCGGGCCCAACTGGATTTGCAGGGCGGAATCGGTCTTGAAAGTCTGCGATTTTACCAGCCATTCTTTCAATGTTCGTTCACCGGCTGCACCAACTTCACCAGCAGCAACCATTTCATGACGCATGTTGGCGGCGGTATTCGTTTTTACGTGACCAACAACATCTTTATCCGCCCGGAAGGGCATTTTTACTTTGTGCGCAATAACCTCGAATTCAGCGGACCGCGTGTGAACCGTTACGGCGTTTCCATTGGCTATTCGCTGAAGAATAAAGAATAGGCGCGAAAAAACTAAAAGTTTCTTAATCCGGCCCCGCCAATTGCGGGGCCGTTTGTTTTGAGCATTCCGCGGATAAAGCAGGTACTGAACTTAAATCTCCTCACATGGGTTACAACTGAGAGGTCGCTGGCTTACATCCCATGGGTGGATATATTGAGCCATGGCGACGCGAATTTTGTTCGTGGACGACGAAAGCGGGATTCGACTCACGCTGGCCCCGATTCTCGAAAGGCACGGATTTTCGGTTGTAACGGTCGCAACCGTCGCGGATGCGCTGGAAAAAATCAACCATGAAAAATTCGATGTTCTGCTTTCCGATCTCAACATTGGGCAGCCAGGTGATGGATTTACGGTTGTAAGCGCAATGCGCAGGGTCCAACCGGAAGCCTGCACTTTCATCCTTACAGGCTATCCAGATTTCGAAACTGCTTTGCAAGCCATCCGTAATCAGGTGGACGATTACCTGCTTAAGCCAACGGACGTTCCTACCCTTCTCAACGCCATTCAACATAGACTGCTGGCCCGCAAGCCACACTCGCCGGAGCCGCCGGTGAAACGCGTATCCGAATTGCTGCGGGAAAATTCGCAGCAGATCGTCCGCCAGTGGCTGGACGTGGCGCGGGACCACCCGGATCTTGCGGCGATCAGGCTTTCAGAAACGGAAAGAACTGACCACATTCCCGCATTGCTCTCAGCACTGGCGATGCGCGTGGATACCAGCCAGGAAGAGACGATTCCGTCCTTGCGGGCAATTGGGAAGGAGCACGGAATCAAGAGAGCACAGCAGGGATATACCATTCCCCAACTCGTAGTCGAGTTGCGATTGCTACAGCGCATCATTTCCTCCGTGCTCCAGCGCAACCTCATTCGCATGGACCTGAGCACAGTAATCTCTGACATGCTTGAGGTGGGAGAAGGATTGCAGGAACAACTGGAGTATTCCATCCGCGGATTTCAGCAGTTGGCGGCCGAAGCGGCGTAGGCATCCCCTGCTGATTACCCAGATAACCGTTCAGCCAAATACCGGTTCAGCTACATACCTGCCGGCAGCCGCAAGCTGCGTCCATGCCGGACTGCACTCGCTCTCTTTTATAATTAAAGTATGGCAAGAGGATGGGAGAGCAAATCAGTTGAGTCTCAGGTAGAGAGCGCCAGGGAAGAACGGCCTTCAGCGCATGCGGCACGGAGCGAAAAAGAGAAGCTTGTGCTCCGGGAACAACAAAATCTGAAGTTGTCTCGAGCCTATGTCCAGCGCCAACTGGAAGCCGCAAGCAATGAGCGATACGTGCAGAGTTTGCAAAAGGCGCTGGCGGAAATTGACCAGAAACTCGCCATTCTCGGACGCGAAATGCAGGGCCTGTAAACACCAATCCGGGCCCTTGTGCCCCCACAGGTTCCTGGTCAAAAAATGTTTTCACCTGCTAAACAACTGCTCTGCGTCCGGTGATCAACTGGATCGCCAGAATGACCACGGCTACCACCAACAACAGGTGAATCAAGCTTCCAGCAACGTGGAACCCCCAGCCCAGAAGCCACAGCAATAGCACGATTACAAAAATTGTCCAAAGCATGCGCGTCCTCCGCCGGATTCAGTTCCGGCTTTGGTTGTAGGATGCCCGCGCTGATGCTGAAGTTGACATGCTGCTCGGGTGAGCTGCTGGAATAAGCGCCGCAGAATACCACGCACTCTGGAATGGGAATCTCTACTGCACTCTGAAGCAACAACAGAACAGGCTGGCAACTCTAACCTTGGTAGTTCTCCAAGGACGCCAGCAGCACTGCCTTAGAGTCCGACTTTCACTATTTAGGCCTGATCAGACGAATGAGTACCTCACGGTATGCCAGCGGCAAGACTGTATCTGCGTTAGTTCTTTTGACGCTGGCCTGCATGATTATCCCCGGAGCCGCCAGCCATCTTGCGGGACAACAGGCGGCTACTGAGCAAACGCCAGTCTCGTATGAAGGACAGCGCGTGACGTCAGTGGAAGTAGCTGGCCAGCCTGACCTGAGCCGGCGAGCCGTGGCCGATTTGCTTTCCCAACCAGAAAATGCGCCTTACCACCAGCAAGAAGTGGACCGCACTGTGGAAGCGCTGAAAAATACCGGCAAATACACAAACGTCAAAGTGCTGGTCACACCGGAAGCAAACGGCTTGCGAGTGCTCTTCGTGCTGCAGCCGGCTTATTATTTCGGCATTTTCAGTTTTCCGTCAGCGGTGGGGCCATTCTCCTATCCACGTCTCTTGCAGGCCGCAAATTATCCCCGCCAGGAACCCTACACCTCAGGACGGGTGGATGAAGCTACTTCCAATCTGCTTGAGTTCTTCCACCAGACTGGCTACTTCCAGGCCACGGTTGAACCCGAATTGCAGAAAGACGAACGGCACGGAGTGGTCAACGTGTTGTTTGACGTGAAATTGAGACGGCGTTCGAAATTCGGCAAAGTCACCATCGGGGGCTTGAGCCCCGAAGATACGGCACGGCTCCAGGGTAAGCTGCACTCCATCCGAGCGCGGATTCGTGGCGCCTACCTGAAACCAGGTAAGCCTTACACGTCAAAAAAGGTACAAGCGGCCATCAAGTTTCTGCAAGCGGAAATGGGCAAACAGCACTACCTGGCGGCGCGCGTCCAGTTAGTGGCGGCCAAATATAACCCAGCCACCAACCGCGCGGACGTTGACTTCCATATCACGAGAAACGAGCAGATCAATATCCAGATTGCCGGAGCCAGGGTCAGGCAGGGCACGCAGAAAAAACTCATACCGATGTATCAGGAAAATTCAGTTGACCCTGACCTGGTTCAGGAAGGCGCGCAGAACCTTACATCGTATTTTCAGGCGAAGGGATTCTTTGACGCGAAGGTGGAAAGCAAAATCACCACCGCGGATTCAGCCTCTAACATCATCTATCAGGTCACAAAAGGCAGGCGAGGCAAGGTGACTGGTATCTCTTTTCACGGCAACCAGAAAGTGGATGAGGACGATCTGGAGAAGCTGGTCACAATCAAGCAGGCAAACCGGTTTTTGTGGTTCTCGCATGGGAAATTCAGCGAGAAGCTGATGCGCAAGAGCGTCAAAAACATCCAGGGCTTCTATCAGAGTCACGGGCTTCAGCCAGGTTACGGTGGACCCGAGAGTGGTCAACAAGGATGGCAAGTTGCAAGTGATATTTCAGATTCAGGAAGGACCTCAGGATGTTGTGGACGCGCTTACGGTTGAGGGCAATCACTCCATTGACGTTGCGCAGTTCGCCCCGAAGGGCCTGAACCTGGAAGCCGGCAAGCCGTATTCGCAATTGCTGCTCTCGCGTGATCGCGACCAGATCATGGCTACTTATCTCGATCGCGGTTATCTCACCATGTCTTTTCGCGCCAGAGTTGACCAGCTTAAGCAAACGCCGCATCACGTGCGGGTGACTTACACCATTGATGAGGGTCCGCAGGTCTTTGCCATGAAAGTGGAGCCGATCGGCGAAAAGGATACCCGGCCCTCGCTCATTCGCCGGAATGCGAACCTAAAGCAAGGCCAGCCATTAAGCCAGACGGCCCTGTTGACCGGTGAAAGCCAGCTATACACGCTTGGAATATTTGACTGGGCCAGTGTGGACACGAGAAGACCGGTTACGGAGCAGTCGGAATCCGAGGTGCTGATCAAGGTGCACGAATCCAAAAGGAACACGATTAAGTATGGATTTGGATTTGAAGCCACTAAACGCGGCGGCAGTGTGCCGGGTGGGACAGTAGCGGTTCCGGGGCTCCCGCCGGTTGGCGTGCCTACGAATTTCAAGACCAGCGAGCAGACCTTCGTGGGACCCCGTGGATCGGTCGAGTACGAACGCCGGAATTTTCGCGGGCGCGCGGAGACAATTACCGCTGGGATGTTCGCTGGACGGCTTGATCAGCGCGCATCCTCCTCCTGGACTGATCCGTACTTTCGCAACAGCTCGTGGACCGCAATGGTAAACACATCCATTGAGCGATCCAGCCAGAACCCTATTTTCACGTCACGCCAGGGCTCCGGAGGCATTCAATTCCAGCGCTATCTTGACGCCAAGAAGACAAAATCAGTTTTCTTTCGCTATAACTTCAGCCGCACTAACCTGAGCAACATTCTTCTGCCAGACCTGGTTCTGCCGCAGGACCGTAATGTACGGCTGTCAACATTTTCAGCGTCCTTTATCCGCGACACCAGGGATGATGTGCTGGACGCGCATCGTGGGCTATATGAAAGCTTTGAGGCCAACATAAACCCCAGCGCCCTGGGTTCGAACACGAATTTTGGTCGTTTTCTGGGCCAAACTGCCTATTACAAGCCGGTATTCACCAACGACATCATCTGGGCCAACAGCATACGGCTTGGTTTGGAGCAGGCTTTTTCAGGCGCCCATATTCCATTGAGCGAGACTTTCTTTTCCGGCGGTGGCAGCACCCTCCGCGGATTTCCGTTGAATGGCGCGGGACCCCAGCGAGCGGTGCAGGTGTGCGGAGTTCCGGGTGACCAGTCCACCTGCGCGCAAATCAGCGTGCCATTGGGCGGCCCGCAACTCTTCATTCTGAATTCCGAGCTGCGGTTTCCCACGCATATCCTGGACAAGCTGGGGGCGGTGGTCTTTTATGACGGCGGTAATGTCTTCAGGAACCTCGGACTGGGTGACATTGGGAATTACAGCAATACTCTCGGCTTTGGATTCAGGTATGCCACGCCGGTTGGACCGGTGAGAGTGGACATTGGGCGCAACCTGAATCCCTTGACAGGCGTAAGTGCAACGCAATTTTTTATAACTCTGGGCCAGGCATTTTAAAGGCCGGGCATTCCGAACTGGTGCATTTATGAATTGGAAAAAGATAATTCTCTGGGGTCTGGCAACCATCATTGTTCTGGTGGTCGCCATTGGTTTAACAGCGGTACTGCTGCTGCAACACAGCCCGAAGTTCCGCTCAGCCATCCTCGCCAGGGTTGAACAATCCGTGGAAGACTCCACCGGAGCCCGCCTGGAAGTAAAAGACTTCAGCTTGCACATGAGCGCGTTGACTCTGGATATCTACGGCATCATTGTGCATGGAACCGAGCCTGCGGGGAGCGCGCCACTGGTGCAGGCCGACCATCTGGGCGTGGCGATTGCCATTGATTCGCTGCTGGGACGCAAATGGCATTTCCGCAGCATCACGCTCGACCATCCTGTGGTGCAGGTCGCGGTGAACAAAGCCGGCGAGAATAATCTTCCCAGGCCAAAACAGAAAAAGAGTAGCAGCAGGACAAACCTTTTCGATCTGGGAATCCGGCAAGCGCTATTAAACCGCGGAGAGATTTACTACAACGATCAAAAAAGCGTTTTAATGGCAGACCTCCATGACTTGAATGTGACCGTGGGGTTTGATCCAGGCCAGAGCCGCTACCAGGGTCATCTCAGCTACGATCAGGGGAAAATCCAGTATGGCTCGTACGAGCCGGTGACCCATGACCTGGATGCGGGTTTCAGTGCCACGCCGCAAAAATTCACGCTCGATCGAATGGAGTTGACGGCCGGGAAATCCCGCGTGGTGCTCAACGCGACCGTGGATAACTTCAACAATCCGTCAGTGCAGGCCAACTATGATGCCGCGCTGGTTACAGGTGAGTTCGCCAAGATCCTGAAGAACCCGTCTATTCCAACCGGGAACGTGCAACTCACCGGGTTCTTGAAATATCAATCGCAGCCCAACAAGACTGCCGCCCAGTCCGCGTCACTGTGGGGAATGTTGAGCAGCCCGGAGCTGTATGTCCGCACTTCCAGCCTGCACACAGGCATACGGAACCTGAGTGCGAAATACCGGATAGAAAATGGAAATGCGGACGTGGAAAACCTTCACGCCGAACTGCTGGGCGGAAGGCTTGATGGCAAAGCCACCGTGCGCGACTTCAGCGGAGCGGGTTCCGGAAAAGTGGAAGCGACTTTGAAAGACGTTTCGCTGGACGTACTGCAAACGGCCACGAAAACGGCTTCTCTGCGGGAAGCTCATCTGGTAGGGAACATCAGTGCCACTACTGAGGCTTCATGGGCCAGGAGCATTTCCAACCTCATTGCCCACAGTGATGTAAACATCCAGGCCGCCCTGGGGCAAAATCCTTCAACACCGTTGAATGGAGAGATTCACGCCGATTATGCCGCCAGGACCCAGCAACTGGCGTTGCGGCAGAGCTACATCAGGACGCCCCAGACATCCATCACGCTGGATGGCAGGATCAGCGAGCTTTCGCAACTTCAGATTCGAATGCACTCTAACGACCTGCATGAAGTGGAACAGCTATCGGCTAATTTCATGACGGCATCAGCCAACGGGAAGCCGCCGGAGAAGCTTGACCTTTACGGCACGGCCACACTCAATGCCACCGTGAGTGGATCGCTGAGCAAACCTCAAGTCCGGGGACATCTTATTGCGGACAATCTGCGGGTGAAAGGCAGCACATGGAAATTGCTGCAAACCGACATCAGCGCCAACCCGTCACTGGTCACGCTCAGCCATGGTGAGTTGCAGGCAGCGCCACAGGGACATTTTGAATTTAATCTGCAAACACACCTGAAAAACTGGGCCTATAGCTCATCCAGTCCGGTTGCAGTTGATCTTTCCGCCGCGCAACTTTCCATCGCCGATCTGGAAAGACTGGCCGGCAAGACTTATCCCGTGGCAGGTACGCTGGCGCTCAATGTCTCTATCCGAGGGTCGCAGCTCAATCCGTCTGGACATGGTGACGTCACAATCACCAGCGCGAAGATCTCAGGTGAACCGATTCAAAACCTGAACTTAAAATTCCAGGGCGATGGCAAGACGATAAATACGAACGTGAATATCCGCATGGCCGCGGGATCAGCAACGGCAAAGGCAATCTATTATCCGGAAACTGAGGGATATCAGGCGCAGTTACAGATGACGAACCTGCGGCTGGAAAAACTTCAGACCGTTAAGGCCAGGAACCTGCAGATAACGGGCGGGGTAAACCTGAATGCGTCCGGCAAAGGCACACTGAAAAAACCGGAACTGCTGGCCACCCTGGAGATTCCCACGCTCCAGGTGCAGAAGGAAACCATTCAGGGAATCAAGCTGCAAACCCACCTGCAAAACCAGATAGCGGACATCACGCTGGACTCAGCGGTGGCGCAAACCTATGTAAAGGCCCGCGGGTCAGTGGGAATCGCCGCGCCGTATAACGCGAACCTGCGCATGGATACGGGAAGAATCGCGTTTGCTCCTCTCTTGGCTTTGTATGCGCCCGCACAGGCTCCGGACGCCGGCGGGGAAACGGAACTGCACGTTTTTGTAAAAGGCCCTCTGGCAGACAAAAACAAAGTGGAAGCACATCTGGAAATTCCAGTGCTTAAGGCCAACTACAAGCAGTTGCAACTTGGCGCCGCCAAACCGATCCGCGTGGATTACCAGAACAGCGTGGCGGTTTTACAACCCACATCCATCGAAGGGACCGGGACGAGTATTCGCTTACAAGCCAGCGTTCCAGTGAACAATCCGAATGCGGCGATGGTACTGGCCGAGGGCGCCGTGGATTTGCGAATCGCTCAGATGGTCTCACCTGATCTGGAAAGCAAAGGGCAGATTCGATTTGACATTGATTCGCGACGGTATGGTTCAAATTCGAACATCAATGGGCAAATCCGGCTGGAGAATGCCAGTTTTCGTACAGTGGATTCGCCGCTTGGACTGGATGACGCAAATGGCGTTTTCACCGTCACCAAGGAGCGGATGGAGGTCACCAGTTTTGCGGGCAAGGTGGGAGGAGGTACGGTCACCGCGAAAGGTGGAATCAACTACCGGCCTTCCGTGCAGTTTGATCTGGCGCTGGCGGCCAGCAAGGTGCGCATTCGCTATCCGGAAGGGTTGCGGACGGTTGTGGATTCGAACCTCACGTTTACCGGAAATGCCAAAGCTTCCACTTTGGGTGGGCTGGTGAAAATCCAGCATATATCGTTCACGCCTGACTTCGATATCAACACCTTTGCTGACCAGTTTGGAGGAGCTGGAACATCGGCGCCTTCGCAGGGATTCGGCCAGTCAGTGAAAATGGACGTCGCCATCCAATCAACGTCTCAAATGGACCTCAGCAGCAGCCAGGTAAGCATCCGCGGGAATGCAAACTTGCGGGTAGCTGGCACGGCGGCAGACCCGGTGATTTTGGGGCGTGCCACGTTGACAGGCGGAGAAGTATTTGTCGCCGGTAACCGGTACGTTGTTCAGAACGGGACCATTGATTTCCTCAATCCGGTAAGGACTGAGCCGATCGTCAATTTGCAGGCGAAAACAGTGATCAATGAATACAACATCGGGATCAAGATCCAGGGACCGGTAGAGCGTTTGCAGACCAGCTTTATCTCCGATCCTTCATTGCCGCCCGCCGATATCATTAACCTGATTGCTCGTGGCCAGACGCTGGAGCAGCAGGCGGCAACCCCAAGCCAGTCCCTGACCAGTGGAGCGCAGTCATTGCTGGCCAAACAGGTGGGTAGCCAGATCAGTAATCGGGTGGCGAAATTTGCCGGACTTTCTCACGTTTCAATTGATCCGGCCCTCGGCGGTGATAATCAGAATCCCGGTGCGCGCATCGCAATTCAGCAACGCGTCACCAGCAATCTTTATGTGACATTTGCCACTGACGTTACATCCACTGAGCGAGAGGCAATTGAACTGGAGTACCAGTTGAACCGCAAATGGTCTGTAAGCGGCGTGCGAGACCAGAACGGCGGGTATGGCTTTGATGCACATTACCGCAAGGACTTCTGATACGCCAAAAGTTAATTTATAAATCTTGATTCGATCGATGACGGCCCGGTTGCGCCCGCCTTCGGCCTCATGAGACGATGCAGGCGATGCTCAGGACTGAGTCGCGCAATTTTATCCTTCAGACCGATAGTTATAAATTCACGCACTGGAAACAATATCCGCCGGGCACGGAGCGTGTGTACAGCTATCTGGAATCGCGCGGCGGCATGTTTGGGAAGGTCCTGTTCTTTGGATTGCAATATTACCTGCTCAAGTACCTCCAGGGTGCAGTGGTGGATGAGCAGGACGTGCACGAAGCACAAAGCTTTGTGGACCAGCATATTGGGCCGGGCATGTTCAATGGCGAAGGCTGGATGCACATTCTGCGGCAACATGGCGGGCGACTGCCGGTTGTGATCAAAGCCGCGCCGGAAGGAAGCATTGTTGATGTTCAGAACGTGCTGATGACAATTGAAAACACTGATCCAAAATGCTACTGGCTGCCTAATTATCTGGAAACGCTGCTGTTGAAAGTCTGGTATCCAATCACGGTGGCTACTTTGTCTCGCGCCATCCGTAAAGTGTTCCTTTCCGCGCTGGAACGCTCGGGTGACCCGAGCCTGATCGATTTCAAGCTGCATGATTTCGGCTATCGGGGTGTGTCGAGTGAAGAGACGGCGGGCATTGGAGCGGCAGCGCACCTGATCAACTTCAAAGGCACGGATACCGTGGCAGGGGTAAGGATCCTGCAAAAGTATTATCAGTCGGAGCAGATGGAAGGATTCAGCGTGCCGGCGGCGGAACATTCAACCATTACGGCCTGGGGCCGCCAGAATGAAGTGTTGGCTTATAAAAACATGCTCTCACAATTTCCAAACGGGATTGTTGCAGTGGTAAGTGACTCGTACAACGTTTATGAGGCATGCGAGAAACTCTGGGGCGAGATTCTTCATGACAAAGTTCTGCAACGCGATGGAACGCTGGTGGTGCGCCCTGATTCAGGCAATCCGCGGGAGACGGTGCTCAAGGTAGTGGGGATTCTGGGCGAAAAGTTTGGGTATCAGATGAATGGAAAAGGTTATCGCGTGCTCAATCCGAAGGTGCGTGTAATTCAGGGTGATGGCGTCAACTACTGGACAATCCAGGACACATTGATGGCGATGAACCGTGCCGGATGGTCGGCTGACAATATCACCTTCGGCATGGGCGGCGCACTGTTGCAGCAACTCAATCGCGATACGCAGAAGTTTGCGTTCAAGTGTTCCAACGTGACCGTGAACGGTGAAGACCGCGATGTCTTTAAAGATCCCGTGGAAGGCCACGATAAAGCATCGAAGCGCGGACGGCTGGCGCTGCTGTTTGATGATGGTTTGTGGTCAACCGAGCGGGCCGGCTCCAGCGGAGAAGATCAACTGCAAACGGTATTTCGCGATGGCGAGGTCCTGCTGACTCACAGCGTGGCGGAAATACGCGAGCGTGCCGCAAGTCAGGAACAGGTAACGCTGGCCGGTTAGGATGTCGGGATGACGAAGGATAAGTGGCCAAGGTCAGAAAAACCAAGCACAAGATCCCTCCATCCTACTCACGCGCTGAAGACGGCGCGCGTTCGCTTAACGGATGTCGGGATGACGAACGATAAGTGGCCAAGGTTGCAAAAGCCAAGCACAAGATCCCTCCATCCCTGCATCCTACTCACGCGCTGAAGACGGCGCGCGTTCGCGCTTAACGGATGTCGGGAAGACGAACGATAAAGGTCTGGCGAGATGCACCTGTACTATTTCGCCCGACTTGCAGCCATTTCCAGGGCGCGGCGCGCGTAAACCTGCGCCAGATGCTTGCGATATTCACCAGTCGCGTAGAGATCAGTGTTGGCGCCCACACCGTCAGCAACGTGTTGGGCGGCAGCGGCCAGCGTCCTGGGATCCAGAGAAGCGCCTTTCAACGCCCGCTCAATCCCGCCGGCGCGGTATGGCTTTGGTGCGACGCCCGTGACCCCCACGGAACAAGAGCCGCACTTGCTGCCTTCGGCCGTGAGATTAACGGCAATACCGACCACGGCGAATCCTGACGCTGGATGGCGGTGCTTGAAATAAGCCTGACCGACTTTGCCTTTCGGCGTGGCGAAGCGAATTTCCTTCATCACTTCAGTGGGTTCAAGGGCCGTGGTCATCAGTTCGATGAAGAAATCGTCAACTTTGATCACGCGCTCGCCCTTGGGGCCGACAGCAACAATTTCGGCATTGAGAGCGATGATTGCCGCGGGCCAATCGGCTGCCTGATCGGCGTGGGCAAGGCTTCCGCCAATTGTGCCCTTATTGCGGACCTGCATATCGCCCAATTGGGCGGCAGCTTCCGGGAGCAGTGGGCATACCCGGCGAAGAAGGTCAGAGGTCTCGATTTGAAAGTGGGTAGTCATGGAGCCGATGCGCACCTGGCCACCTTCTTCCTTGATATACGCGAGATCTTTGATCTTGCTGATGTCAATGAGGAGCGAGGGTTGCGCGAAGCGAAGCTTCATGGCGGGCAAGAGACTGTGTCCGCCGGCAAGAAGCTTGGCATCGTCTTTATGCCTGGCCAGGAGAGAGACGGCTTCATCCAGGCTTTTGGCGGCAACGTAATCAAAATTTGCTGGGAACATAGTCTTCTCCTTTTATGCTGCTCCGGCTTTGCCTTTATTGATGATTCGCCATAAGAGTTCGGGCTTGAGCGGCATGTCAAGGTGGCGAATGCCGAACGGAGACATGGCGTCCACCACCGCCGACACAATGGCCGGTGTTGCGCCGATGCTGCCGGCTTCGCCTACGCCTTTAACGCCCAGTGGGTTGACCGGCGAAGGCGTCACCGTGCTATCCAGTTCGAACCAGGGAAGCATGGAAGCTCGTGGCATGGCATAGTCCATCAGTGATCCGCTGAGCAACTGGCCTTGTTCGTCATACACAACTTCTTCCCACAGCGCCTGTCCCAGTGACTGCACAATCCCGCCATGGATCTGCCCATGAACCAGAAGCGGATTGATGATCCTGCCGCAATCATCCACGGCGATGTAGCGCTGCATATGAACTTCGCCGGTTTCGCGGTCAACTTCAACCACCACGATGTGCGTTCCAAACGGAAAAGTAAAATTCTTGGGCTCGAAGAATGAGGTGGCAGAGAGTCCGGGCTCCATATCCGGGGGCATGTTCTTGGCCAGGTGGGCGGCCAGAGCTACTTCCTGGATGGTGACGTGCTTCCCATCCAAGTGCGGCTCGGGAAGTGCAGCGCCCGGCGCCTGACCGACGGGAACAACCGGCTGGGGCACAGTCTGGCTTTTGTCCCTGGCAGCGCAAGCGTGGAAACGGCCGCCGTGTACAACAACTTCTTCGCATTGCAATAGATGAGCGGCGAGCCTGGCAGTCTTCTGTTTCAGTTTTTGCAGCGCCATATACACCGCGGTGCCACCCACGGCCGTGCCACGGCTGCCGAAGGTGCCAATGCCGTATTGCACAATGGCGGTATCGCCGTGGATAACGTTCACGTCATTCACGTCAACGCCGAGTTCGTCCGCGGCGATCTGGGCAAACGAAGTTTCCTGGCCCTGTCCATGCGGAGACGCGCCGGTCATGATGGTAACTTTTGCGGTGGGCTCAATGCGCACCGTAGCGGATTCCCATCCGCCGGCAGGCAGCGCGGGCGAGGGACCCATGGCGCAGATCTCAACATAGGTGGAGAGACCAATGCCCATCAATCGGCCTTCACTGCGGGCTTTCTTCTGCTCGTCACGCAGCTTTTCGTAGTCAGCCATCTTCATGGCTTTATCGAGGGCTGCCTGATAATTGCCGCTATCGTAAAACAGGCCGGTTGCGGTTTTGAAAGGATGGTCGCCGTCAAACGGCTCAGGGAAGTTCTTCAAGCGGACTTGAACCGGGTCCATGCCAAGCTCGGCGGCCACCAGGTCCATGGCACGTTCGATCACGTAGGTTGCCTCAGGACGTCCGGCCCCGCGGTAAGCATCCGTGGACATCTTGTTGGTGAACGTTGAGGTCACGTTCATCTGGATGGCGGGAATTTTGTAGCAACCGGAAAGCATGAGGCCAGTTAAGGTTGGAATGGCGGGCGTGAGCAACTGGAAGTACGCGCCCATGTCAGCAAACACGTTGTAGCGGAAGCCCGTGATGGTGCCATCTTTCTTGCAGCCGATTTCGATGTAGCCGGTCTGGCCGCGGCCGTGAATGGTGCCTTGCATGTTTTCGCGACGGCCTTCAATCCATTTCACGGGAACGCCGAGCTGCATGGACGCGTAGCCGATCATGGCTTCTTCAGCGTAAACGTTCAGCTTGGAACCGAAGCCTCCGCCCACTTCCGGCGCGATCAGCCGCAACTTGTTCTCGGGGATATTGAGCATGATGGCCAGTTGCGTGCGCGCCAGATGCGGAATCTGCGTGGAGGTCCAAAGCGTAAGCTCTTTTTCTCCCGGGTAATAGCGCGCGAGCACGCCGCGAGTTTCCATGGCCACGGGATGCAGGCGGCGATGCAGGATCTTCTGCTTGACAACTTTATCGGCGGACTTGAGCGCGGCTTCAATGTCGCCTTCACCGGCCGTGAGCTTGTAGGCTACGTTGGTTCCGAACTGTTCATGAATAATGGGGCTGCTTGAGTCGGCGGCCTTCTCTTCATCCACCACCGCCGGAAGCTCGTCATAATCAACCTGGATGAGGGACAGGGCGTCACTGGCGATGTATTTGCTTTTCGCCACCACCAGAGCCACGGGATGTCCCATCCAATACACTTTGTTGGTGGCCAGTACGCGATGGTCAGGCACCTTCATGTCTGGAATGGCCGCGCCGCAGGGCACGGGCCCGATCTTCTGCGATATGTCTTTGCCGGTATAGACGGCCACAACGCCGGGAAGCTTGGCCGCCGCGGACACGTCAATGCTCTTGATGCGGGCGTGCGCGTGAATGGAGCGCAGAAACACGGCGTGGAGCGTGTCCGGCAGCTTGATGTCATCCACGTAATGGGCCAGCCCCTGGATCATCCGGGGATCTTCCGTGCGTTTTACACTCTTACCTACAAACTTATCAGCCATAAGTCCTCCGCGTCAGTTACCGGGTCGCCACCGATTTGGACTTCATCTTCTTGGCGGCGCACTGGACCGCCTGGACAATGTGCTGGTATCCGGTACAGCGGCAGATATTGCCTTCAATGCCGTGACGGATCTCTTCTTCCGTGGGATCAGGGTTTCGCTGGAGCAGTTGCGCCGTGGCCATGATCATGCCGGGAGTGCAGAATCCGCATTGCAGTCCATGATGTTCCCAGAATGCCTGCTGAACGGGATGTAGATTACCTTCCTGCGCAAGACCTTCAATGGTGGTCACGTGCGAGCCATCCACCTGTGCGGCCAGCACGGTGCATGATTTCACGGCTTGCCCATCCACCATTACGGTGCAGGCGCCGCACAGCGAGGTCTCACATCCAATATGCGTTCCCGTAAGCCCGAGCACGTCACGCAGGTAGTGGACCAGCAGCAGGCGCGGTTCAACTTCGCTTTGTTGCGTGGTCCCGTTTACTGTGACACTGATCTTTTTCATTCAACCACCTCTTCAGCAGCAAATCGTGTTTCAGCAAGAGCGCTTCAGCAACATCTTTAAGATGGCAGGAAGCCCAACATCATAGCAGCCCGAAAAATTCTTCGGGAATCGATTGTCAAAGCGTTAGAGATTGTACGCCTTTTCGCGAGCGGATGGGCAAGAGCACGCGAAGGCGAACTAATGGCGGCGCAGATCATTTCGATTCGTCCTGAATGTGCAATGCAGCCGCTGGTCTTGCGGATTCCGCTGGTAAAACCGTGGAACTGATCTGGATCGAACGGCCCGGCGCGACAGCCGGGCTTTTTTTCGTTCAATGCGACAAGCTCTTATTCCCACTTCCAGGCAGCGTACTTTCGTCGCAATTCGGCCTTCAATAGCTTTCCGGTGGAGGAATGCGGAAGCTCATCGACAAAAACGACAGCGTCAGGTAATTGCCACTTCGCAAATTTCTTTCCCAGAAAGTCGCGCAGTTCTTCGGCGGTGGCTTTTGCGCCTTCGTGCAACACCACCACGGCCAATGGACGCTCCTGCCATTTTGCATGCGGCACGGCGATGACGCCGGCTTCGCGTACCGCGGGATGGCTCATCAACTCATTCTCCACGTCCACGGAGCTGATCCATTCACCTCCGGACTTCACCATGTCCTTGCTGCGGTCCACCAGCCGTGACGCAACCATCGGGATCAATGGTGGCCATGTCCCCGGTGCGGAACCAGCCGTCGTTGCTCCAGCGATCGTGCGTTTCCGGAGCGTTATAGTAGCTGGCTGCCACCCATGGCCCGCGGACTTCAAGTTCGCCAATCGTTTTGCTGTCCCATGGCGCCACGCCGTTTGCGTTGGAGATGCGCGTTTCAATGAATGGAAGAGGGTAGCCTTGCTTGATCCTCTGCGCATATTTCTGGTCTTCGGGCCATGCGCTCATGGCTGGCTTCAAATAACTCACGGTTGCCTGGGGCGAAGTTTCCGTCATACCCCAGGAATGAATCAAATGCATGCCGTGGCGGTCCAGGCCGCGAAACAATGATTCAGGCGCGGCGGTGCCTCCGCACAAGATCCGCAGATCGCGTTCCGGACGCCATTGCGGGCCGCGCTTCTCCATTTCAGCCAGCACGGCCAGCCAGATTGTGGGCACAGCGCAGCTCAAGCTGACATTTTCATTGCTGATCAGTTCAAGCAGGTTGTTGGCATCAAGATACGGACCAGGCAAAACCAGTTTGGCGCCGACCATGGCAGCGGAAAAGGCCAGCCCCCATCCGTTTACATGGAACATGGAAGAGGCCATGAGGACGGAGTCACGCTGAGACACGCCGCAGGAATCAGCCATGCATTGCGCCATGGTATGCAGCACCAGTGCGCGATGCGAGTAAAGCACGCCCTTGGGATTACCCGTGGTGCCGGAAGTAAAGCACATGGTGGCGCCGTCCTGCTCGTCAATGGCAGGGAACTGATAATTGCCGGAAGCCTGCTTCAGCCAAGCTTCATAATCTTCATACGAATGCTTATCTCTCCACAGTGATTCACCACGAAGATGCGCTCGAATTTGACCTTGCTCTTGAACTTTTCCAGGACGGGAAGCAGCACGTCATCCACGATCAGGAATCGGTCCTGCCCGTGGTTGGCGATGTAGGCGATCTCGTCGGGATGTAGGCGAGATTCAGAGCATGCAGCACGCATCCTGAAGCAGGCACGCCAAAGTGGGCTTCCAGGTGCGCATAATGGTTCCACATCAGCGTGGCCACGCGATCGCCTTTCTTTAGCCCGGCCGCGTGCAGACATTCAGCCAGGCGTTGCGCACGCTGGTAAAGAGATTGCCAGGTATAGCGATGAATGGTGTTGCCAGGAGTGCGCGAGACGATCTCGACGTCAGGAAAGTAGCGGTACGCGCGCTCCAGTATCCCAAGCAGCGTCAAGGGCGAATTCATCATTGTATGCATGACAGTGTGCATGCAGTGTGCAGAACGCAGTTACCTTCGGCGGTTCGCGGCATTTTATATCAAGCGAGTCTCGCTGCCTCTAATCAAAACCGTTTACCGCGGATGAACGCGGATGATCGCGATTGAATGACAAGTTTGCCATCATCACGGTGAAGGCTGCTGAGCTGATCCGGTAGAAGCTGATAGGCTTTTCCCCTGAGAGGCCTGCTAACCTAACCGCATCGGCGCACGTCTCTTAAAAGAATCCGTTGGAGGAGTCCGTGAACAACTTTGGCCAGGATATTCGTTATGCTCTGCGCGGGCTGCGCAAGTCGCCGGGCTTCGCCCTGGTCGCCATCATCACGCTGGCCCTGGGCATCGGCGCCAATACGGCGATTTTCACTGTCGTCAATGCGGTGTTCTTTCACGGCATTCCCGTCTCGAACCCGGAGAAACTGGTTGAGCTCTTCACCGTGGATGAGCGCAAGCTGGTCGCGACTGCTGAACTACTTTCCACTCTCATTCCCCAATGCGCAGGACATCCAGCGCCGGGTGCAATCGTTCTCCGGCGTTACGTATTTCATTGGCGCGGGCGTGAGCATGACCGTGAACGGCGTGCCGGACCAGTACAATGCCCAGCTTGTTTCGGGAAATTACTTTGATGTTCTTGGCGTTCGTGCAGCCATGGGCCGCACCTTCCTGCCGCAGGAAGATGCGCAGCCCGGCGCAGGCCCGGTGATTGTGCTGGACCATGGCTTCTGGGAGCGCAAATTTGCCGGGGATCGCAACGTGATCGGCAAGCCAGTGCTGCTCAATGGGCAGGGTTATACGGTGATCGGCGTGGCGCCCGCGGGCTTCCATGGAACTGGCGTGCTGGGCGGTCCGGACATGTGGATTCCCATGTCCATGCATGACGGCATTATCACCGGCCTGAGCAAGAGCTTTTTCAACGAGCGCCGTTTTCTTGGCTTTAACGTAGTCGCGCGATTGAAAGACGGCGCGCGCGTGGAGCAGGCCCGCGCGGAACTGGCTTCTATTGCCCATGATCTGGCGCATGACTTTCCCAATGCCAACAAAGGCCGCAGCTTCACCACGTTTCCATTGCTGGAATCCACGTTGAATCCCAACCAGCGCGGCTTGTTTCAACAGGCCGGCGCATTGCTGATGACGGTGGTTGGCATTGTGCTGCTGATTGCGTGTTTCAACATCGCCAATCTCCTGCTGGCGCGGGCCGGCGCCAGAAAGCGCGAGATATCCATACGAATGGCCATTGGCGCGTCCCGCCTGCGCGTGATTACGCAGTTGCTTACAGAAGCGCTGGTGCTTGCTGCTGCCGGCGGCCTACTTGGCCTGGGACTTGCGGTGCTGGGACGCGATCTGCTCTGGAAATTCCGTCCGCCAGAGATATTTGGCATTGATATTGACCTGACTCTGGATACGCATGTCCTCTTGTTTACGTTTCTAATCGCGATCGGCACCGGAGTGATCTTTGGTCTGGCGCCGGCCTTGCAGGCTTCACGTCCTGATCTGGTTACAGAATTAAAGGAGCGTTCCGGAGGCGAGCTTCACACCGGCAGCCGTTTCAAATTGCGTGATGTTCTGGTGACTTTGCAGGTGGCCGTCTGCCTGGTGGCTTTGATTGGCGCTGGCCTGTTCCTGATCAGCCTGCGCAATGCGCAAAAGATGGATGCGGGCTTTGATACGCAGAACCTCGCCATGTTGAATTTCGATACCGGATCACTGAACTATGACACTGTGAGAAGCCGTGAATTTCAGCGCCGTACGTTGGAAACAGTCCAGAGTCTTCCCGGCGTGAAGGCGGTCACGCTATCGAATGTGGTGCCGCTGTTTAACGGCGGCTTTGGCCGCACATGCTTCAGGGAAGGCGAGGACACCAGCAACGGACAGAACGGCAAGTTTGTGCAGATGGGCGCTGTGGCGCACAACTATCTTCAGACGGTTGGTATTCCCATGGTGCGCGGCCAGAATTTTGATACGTCCGTGCGCGAAGACAGCCCAAAGGTGGCCATTATCAATGAGACCGCGGCCAAAACACTGTGGCCCGGCCAGGACGCCATCGGCAAGCGCTTCAAGTTCTTCCGCGATACCGAATGGACGCAGGTCATTGGCATTGCGCACGATTCAAAGTACAACACGCTCGGCGAAGATCCCGTGCCGTACATGTATGTGCCTTTGATTCAGAATCCCAGCACAGGAGTTTCGCTGCTGTTCCGCACAGCGGGGGATCCTAACAAGTTGCTGAGCAGCGTGCGGTCACAGGTCCAGGCGCTTGATCGCAACCTGCCGCTGACTTTCGTATGGCCGATCGGCGAAGTCATATCGCAGGCGCTGTGGACTTCAAAATTCGGCGCCAGCCTGCTGACGATCTTTGCCCTGGTGGCCATGGCGCTATGCGCGGTGGGAATTTACGGAGTGGTGGCGTATTCCGTGGGACAGCGGCTGCGTGAATTCGGCATTCGTCTGGCTCTGGGCGCGCAGCCGAAAGATGTGATGATGATGGTAGTCCGCCAGAGCGCGATTACGTTGTCCGTTGGGCTCGTCGCCGGCCTGATCAGCGCGTTTGCGCTGGCCAGGTTGATTGTGACCATTCTTTATGGCGTGAGCGCCAGTGAGCCTCTGGCCTTTTTGGCTACAGCGTTGGTGCTGGCTGCCGTCGGCTTGCTGGCCAGCTACATTCCGGCTCGGCGCGCGTCCAGGGTGGATCCGCTCGTGGCTTTGCGATATGAATAGAGCTTCTAGCTACTGGCTCCTAGCTTAGTGAGCTAGCACGATTTGTGGGTTCAAGACGTTTCCTTTTGTCACTTGAGCACAGTCGGAGCGCACGCGGCGGATGTCGAACGCAGACCCAAGGTGTTCTCCCAACGTCTTTTTCGCTCGACGCTGCGTTAGCGTTAGCTCTCGACGCGCAATGCACGTACCAGCTCCCGGCACGCTCCCAGCTAGTAGCAAGTAGCTAGCAGCTAGTAGCTGAAATCAGAACACCCGCCATTAAGCTGAAGGGGATGCAGCTTAAGGCGGGTGTATAAACTCTGGTCTGTTAGAAAATCGATCACTGATAAGTGATGCGCATCTTGTCCACATAAACGTTGTAAGGCGTGGCCGTGCTGTTGCTGTCAAGCTGGAAAGCATTGGTGAATTGGTTGTTGGCCGCGCCAGAGAAGAAGGCGTTATGCGTGATGCCGACCACGGTGCGGACGCCGTCCACGGTAATGGCATCGTGGAATACGGTGTGGCTGGTGGTGTCATTGTGGTATTCGACCAGGATGTGATGCCAGACGCCGGGCGTGAACGGAGTAAACGCCACGTTGGCTGACTGCCACTGCTGCAATCCGTAATCAAAAGTGCGCCAAACGCCGCCGTGATATTCCGCTTGCCAGGCAAAGTTGTAAACCCATCCGCCGATTGTCTGCTGGCATTCAAACTCAATGGCCTGCGGAGCTGTTTCCATACCATTCGGAATGTAAAGGTCAAACTGGTACGTCAGCGCGTTGATCTGATTCTTAATAACTGGCTGCTGGCGATACCAATAGGCGTTGGTAAAGGCAACAGTGGCAGCGATAGAAAAATTGGTGGCGCGTCCGCTCTCGCTCGGCGTGGCAATTCCAGGAGTAAATGCAAACGTTGCCACCGGCCCGGTGCCGCCGTTATTGCCACAGGCGCCGCACGTCAGCCAATTGGGGAATCCTGCACATTGTCAATGACCGTGCTCGCCGGTGTTGCGGGCGTCGGGGTTGGCGAGGCAGCCGGCGTTGGTGTTGGTGTTAGCAGGTTCGCGCCCATCCGAGGCCACAACTGAATTGCCTGCGCTGCCGCCGCAGCCGATGATCAGCATTGTGAACAATGTGATTGAAACCAGCGAAAGCGAGGTCCAACTTCTCTGCACAGCCAAATCCCCCAAGAAGGTTCGTTCTGACGTTGCGGGCCAAAATCCGCGGAACGTCTGATCAAAAAGTTCGTATCGTGTCAGGGACTCTAAAGGCATTCCGGCTGATTCGTATTACAGTGAATAACTGAGCAGTCTGTAACCAAAGGACAAGCGCGGTCTAGGCAAGTTCCTCCTGCTTTCGTGACCATCTGATCTGGGTGGGGCAGTGGTTTCCCGGCCACTCGCTGTGCTGCAAACTCTGGTAACTTTCGCATTTTCATGAGCTTTGAAACGATTGAGCCTACGCCTGGGGAACTCTGCGTCGCGGGATGGAATCGCGAACTGGAGCCTCAGGCGGGTGTAAGCATGAGAGCCCGTTTCTAGTAGTTTTCTGGGTTGGCGGTGTTCTTAACTTCTTTCGTCAGAGATGATTAAGTACCAGGAAAGAACAGGGATACACCTTTTGCGGAACTGCTGCATAATGGCTGGTACAAAGCTTCATAAGAAAAGCTGAAGGAGTTTGGCGGTAAGCATTTTCGACTTCCGGTCGTCATGGACTCCACCTACGCACCTTTATTGCGGGTTGCCGGGCTGTGTGTTGCTTATCGCACAGCCGGGGGCGCTGACGTGCGCGCGCTTCGCTCACTGGATATTGAGGTTGCTGAGCGCGAAGTTGTAGGCGTTCTGGGCGCGTCCGGGTCAGGTAAGAGCTCTCTTACCCAGGCAGTGCTGCGCATGCTGCCGCGCAATGCCGAAATCGCTGAAGGGCAGATCAATTTTCGCCATCAGGACATACTGAACGCCAGCCGGCGCGAGCTGCGCGCACTCAGAGGTGGTGAGATTGCGCTTATCTCGCAGGAACCAGCCCTTGCGCTCAATCCCGTGCTTTCCATCGGACGCCAGATTGATGATGTGCTGAAGGCGCATCGCCCGCTTTCATCAGCCGAGCGCCAGGAAAAGATCCAGAGCATGCTGAGCGATGTCGGCTTTCCCGATCCCGACCGCATTATGCGCGCTTATCCGCATCAGCTCAGCGGAGGCCAGCGCCAGCGGGCGGCCATTGCCCAGGCACTGATCTGCGGGCCGTCGCTGCTCATGGCCGATGAGCCCTTGAGCGCGCTTGACACCGTTACTCAGGCCGAAATTCTTGATCTTCTGGCGCGTCTGAAGCTGGAGAAGAACCTGGCCATGATCTTTATCACGCATAATGCGGGCGTGCTTTCAGCGTTGGCTGACCGGATGGTGGTACTGCGTGATGGCGCGGCGGTTGCTTCCGGCACACTTGACCATCTCCAGCTCAGTTCCGATCCCTATATTCGGGGATTGCTTTTTCCAGAAGAAAATCTATTTTCAGCGTCGGAAGCGCACCATTCGCCGGTGGATCGCGAGGCGAGTGTGGCGCCTCTATTGCGGGTGCGCGGCTTGAGCAAGACCTTTACCCAGAAGCGCCTTTTTGGCCGCAGAAAGTTTTCCGTCCGGGCGCTGGATGAAATTGAATTTGATCTTGAGGCCGGCGCCACCACGGCCATCATCGGACGCTCTGGTACCGGGAAATCGACCCTGGCGCGCTGCATTGCCGGGTTCGAAAAGCCGGACAGCGGCAGTATTCAAATCCACACTGATGGAGACGGCAGCAGTTTGCGCCCGGTCCAGCTCATTTTTCAGGATGCGGGTAGCGCATTGAATCCGCGCTTCACAGCGGGTGACATTGTGGCCGAACCCATGCTCATTGCCGGGGGGCTCAATGCTGCTGAGCGGAAGCAGAGCGCGCTGCAATTAATGGAAGAAGTTGGACTCGATCCTGACTGGTATCGCCGTACGGCCCATGAGTTCAGCGTAGGCCAGCGGCAACGCCTGGCGCTGGCAAGAGCGCTGGCTGCCGGTCCGCAACTTCTGATCATGGATGAATCGCTGGCAGGGTTGGATCTCCCATTGCAGGCGCAGATGATGCGGCTATTGCTGGATGTGCAAGCGCGGCGGGGGCTCTCCTATCTTTACATCAGCCATGATCTGAATTTCATCTCTCTTTTCGCCCACGACGTGATGGTGATGGATGATGGAAGAATTGTGGAGAAGCTGCCGGTCTGGCGTCTTTCGCAAAGCTCGCATCCTGCGACACAGGCGCTGGTCACGGCGGGGGAACGCGTGCATGCGCCCGGAGTTGAGGTGGAGCAATGATCGCGTATCTTCTGCGCCGCCTGGGTCATGGGATCCTGCTTCTGCTTGGCGTCTCCGTGTTGCTGTTCATTCTGCAACAAGCCGCGCCCGGCGAGTTTCTCTCTGAAATTCGGTTCAGCAGCCAGATATCTGACCAGACCCTGGCCGCCCTGCGCAGCCAGTACGGCCTCGATCAAACCGTTCCTGTGCGTTATCTGCACTGGCTCGCCGTCCACGCTCCACGGCGACCTGGGATTTTCTTTTGCTTACAACGTTCCGGTTGCGGGCTTGATCTGGCCGCGTGTGCAACACACCGTCCTGCTGACCGGGCCGGCATTGTTTATTTCCTGGCTGATTGCCGTGCCGCTGGGAGTTCTAGCCGCGGCCAGCAGAAGACCCTGGATTGACCGTACGTTCGCCGCCGGCACGTCACTTTTTCTTTCCGTGCCGGATATTCTTCTGGCGCTGCTGGCGTTGCTGCTTGCGCTTGGCACGCGGAAATTTCCCGTGGGTGGCATGACGTCCACCGGACTCGCCCCTGGCGCGTCCCACTGGACTGACGTTGCCTGGCACATGCTGCTTCCTGTGACGGCGCTGGTGATTGGCTCACTGGCGCCCATTCTTCGCCAGGTGCGCTCCAGCGTAATGGAGGTGATGGACTCACCCTACTTCCGCGCCGCCGAAGGTCACGGGCTTGATGGTTTCACGCTGCTATTCCGTCACGCATTGCCGGCCGCAGCCAATCCGCTGATCTCGCTTTTTGGGACCTCGATTGCCGCCCTGCTCAGCACCTCACTGCTGATTGAGGTGATCATGAGCTGGCCGGGCATGGGGCCGCTATTTCTGGAATCGATTCAGGCACGCGACCTGTTCGTGGTGGTCGGCTCCGTCATGTTCATCACCGTGTTCCTCCTGGTCGGGAACCTCATCGCGGACGTGCTTCTGTTTGTCTTCGATCCGCGCATCAGGGTTGAATCATGAGGCGCGTGAATAAGCTGGTATTGGCTGCCGCGTTTCTCGGGCTGTTGCATATGGCTGCCATCCTGGCCGGCTTTCTTGGCCCGTATGATTACGCGGCACAGGACCGCTCACGTCCCTACGCTCCGCCCATGCGCGTTCACTGGATTGATTGTCAGGGCAAGATCCATATGCGCCCATTTGTATATGTGAATGCCGTCCGCGAAGGAACTTTTGACAGCTACCAGGATGATTGCAGCCAGCGGGCGCCGGTCAAATTTTTCGTTCGCGGCGACCAATACACCATTCTGGGATGGCTGCATGGATCGCTTCACCTGTTCGGCGTGGCTGAACCTGCGCGCATTTCCCTGATGGGAACTGACGGTTACGGACGCGATCAGTTTTCCCGCCTGCTTTTCGGCGGCCAGGTTTCACTCTTTGCCGGGCTGGCGGCCGCCTTACTCAGTCTTCTTGTGGGTCTCGTAATCGGTGGGATCGCCGGCGCGTTTGGTGGATGGGTTGACGATGCCGCCATGCGGGTAACGGAGATCACCATGGCCGTGCCTTCGTTTTATCTGTTGCTCACTGTGCGTGCTTTTCTGCCGCTGCAGATGGAACCTGCCGCGGCTTTCGGGCTGGTAGTAGTTGCCATCGGCTTCTGGAACTGGGCCCGGCCGGCGCGTCTTGTGCGGGGCATTGTGCTCAGCGGGCGCGAACGCAACTTTGTTCTGGCTGCGCGAGGATTTGGCGCCGGCAAACTTTATCTGCTGCGCCGTCATCTTGCGCCGATGACATTCAGCGTTCTACTCACACAAATGGCGATGCTGATTCCACAATTCATTCTGGCGGAAGTAATTCTTTCTTTCCTGGGACTGGGCATCGGCGAACCCTTTCCAAGCTGGGGCAATATGCTGGCCTACGCGCAGCAATATCACATTCTGGTGAATTACTGGTGGATGTTGCTGCCGGGTATCGCATTGGTTCCGGTGATTCTGGCTTATCACGCGTTGTCTGATGCCGTGCAGGAGAAGTTACAATCAATCAACTGATGTGGGGAACAATGAAACAGTCGAGTTGTGTGGTGTGGTTTGCTCGTCCTGCTCTGCCCGTGTTTGTATCCAGTTCGTTGGCGCAAACGCCAATGCAGGAAGAAAGTCTTGCGCTCGTCCGCTGAACCGGGAAGGCCCGGCGGCAAACTCGTTATCCCTCAACGCTCAGAGCCACGCACTTTCAATCCAGTTCCCGCCGTGGACCAGGCTTCCATGGGAATCATTGATCGCCTGAACGCCGACCTGATTCACATCAATCGCCAGACCCAGAAAACAGAACCGTCGCTTGCCAAGTCATGGACCATCTCCAAAGATGGCACACAATTCGTTGTCAAACTGCGCCGCGGAATCAGGTTTTCTGATGGCGTTCCGTTCGATGCAGATGACGTGGTCTTTTCCTACACCGCATATCTTGATGACAAAGTGCCGTCTCTGCATCGCGACTTACTGCTGATCGACGATAAGCCGGTGAAAGTGGAGAAAATTGACGCCTTACACCGTGCGCTTCACCTTCCCGGTCCGTATGCGCCGGCTGAACGCGTTTTTGACAGTCTGGCCATTCTTCCGCGTCATCTATTGGAGAAGGACTACAAGGATGGCAAGCTGGGCCAGATGTGGGGATTGAATACGCCGCCGGAAAAAATTGCCGGTCTGGGACCATTTCGCCTGAAGCAGGTTGTGCCCGGAGAGCGAATTGTGCTGGAGCGCAATCCTTATTACTGGAAGGTTGATGCCAAAGGCCAGAAGCTGCCTTATCTCGATGAGCTTACATTCCTGATTGTCCCCAATCAGGATGCGCAGGTAGTGCGCTTTCAGGCCGGCGATGCCCAGATTGTCAGCGGCCTCAGTGGCGACAATTATGCCGCGCTGGAACCCGAGCAGGCTTCGCGCCACTTCAAGCTGTATGACGCTGGTCCTGGGCTGGAATACAACTACCTGATGTTCAATTTGAATGACGACATCGGTCGGCAAAATTGCCGGATCTGGCGCGCAAACAGAAATGGTTCAATGACGTTCGTTTTCGCCAGGCGGTGTCGGCGGCGGTGGATCGCGCGGGCATCGTGCGTCTGGCTTTGCGCGGCCGCGGCGTGGCCCTGATCACTCACGTAACCCCGGGCAACAAGCTCTGGTTCAATTCGGCCATTGCAGGTCCCTCCTCGTTCACTGCCCAGGGCCCGTCAGATATTGCAAGCTGCCGGTTTTTCCCAAAAACAAAACGGACCCCTGGTGGATGCTTCGGGACAGCCGGTTGAATTTACAATACTGGTCAGTTCCAGCAACGCTCAGCGCGCGCAAATGGCCACTCTTGTGCAGGATGATCTCAAGCAACTGGGCATGAACGTTCACGTGGTGACCATGGAGCAGCGCGCGACGATTGATCGCGTGGTCAAGACCCATGACTATGAAGCAGTGATCATGGGGCTGGCGAGCGGAGATGCTGATCCCACACCAGACATGAACATGCTCATGTCCAACGGGCAACTGCATCTATGGCACATGGGAGAGAAAACGCCGGCGACGCCGTGGGAAGCCGAGATTGACCGGATCATGCAAAAGCAGCAGGTGACATTGAATTACCAGCAGCGCAAAAAACTGTATGACCGTATTCAGGAAATTGAGGCAGAACAACTGCCTATGATCTATCTGGCAAGTCCCAATATTCTGGTTGGAGCGACGCGAGGACCTTGGGAATTTTCATCCTGCCGTGATCGAACAATATACTTTTTGGAACGCAGAAGAGCTTTTTTGGCGCACCCCCGCCGGAATTCATTAATGGAAGACAACGCCAATACTATTGCTTTAGCAACATCTCGGGAAACAGCGGCTGAAGACGAAAAACTTGTACAGGATTGCCTGAATGGCGATGAGAACGCCTGGAACAAGTTGATCGACAAGTACAAGCGGCTGATCTATTCCGTTCCGGTCAAGTACGGGCTGAGCCCGGATGACGCCGCGGACATTTTTCAGAATGTCTGCGTGGACCTGTTTCAGAACCTGTCCAAGGTGCGCAAGATCGAATCATTGCGCTCCTGGCTGATTACGGTGGCCACTCATAAATGTTTTCATCACAAAAAGCAGCAGAAGCCCAACGTGGAACTGGATGCCATGGAGCAGGAGGTGGCGGAAGACATCGCCGCGGCTGTTCCGCAGGTCATGGCAGAAGTGGAGGAAGAGCAGGCGGTGCGTGACGCCATTGAAAAGCTGTCACCGCGCTGTGCCGAACTGGTGAAGATGCTCTTCTTCCAGCAACCGCCGCTGCCTTATACGGAAGTTGCGCAGAAGCTGGGATTGGCCACGGGGTCAATCGGCTTCATTCGCGGACGCTGCCTGAACCGGCTGCAAAAAATTCTGGCGGAGCTGGGATTTTAATGGCGCAGGAAACGGCAACTCTCGGGCTGCTGCCCTGGATTGAAGAACTCTCTGCGATAGCCGGAGAGCAGGAGCGGCGTGAGTTTGTGGCGAGCACGGCCGGAGGCGCGACACGCCGGAAGCAGTTCAGCAAGCTCTATGACGCGGTGGTGACGCTTGTTCGTGTTGACGTACCGCGCGCGGAACGTCTGGCGCATGCCAGTGCGTGGATCGCCGCTGAACTGAAAGATCCCGCATGCATCGCCCAGAGCACCCGCGCCGTTGGCCACGTTCTCTATATCACCGGAAAATATAAGCAGGCCATACAGCACTATGAGCGCGCGATGGCGATCTTTGAAGAACTTGGCCGCGACGTTGACGTGGCCCGCACCATCAGCGGCGCTCTGCAGAGCCTGATCTATGACGGCCAGTATGATCGCGCTTTTCAGCTTGGTGATCATGCCCGCGCCATTTTTCAGTTGTACAACGACCGCTTGCGTCTGGCTCGTCTGGACAGCAACATTGCCAACATCTATTACCGCCAGGACCGCTTCCAGGAAGCATCTGCGCTGTACGAACACGCCCGCCTGGAATTGATGGAAGTGGGCGAGCCGCTGGATATCGCCGCTGTCCTGCGCAATCAGGCGGTCTGTTATATCAGCCTGAATGAATTCACCCGTGCCCAGGATACGTATGTGGCCGCGCGCGAGCACTGCACTGAAGTATCGGTTTCTCGCTGCTGGTGGCGGAAGCCGATTACAACGTGGCTTATCTTCACTATCTGCGCGGCGAGTATCTGCGCGCAATCGAACTTTACGATCAGACGCGTGTCCTGTGCCAGAAGCTGGGTGACCGCTTCCATATGGCGCTTTGTGATCTGGACCAGTCGGAGATTTATCTTGAGCTGAACCTCACCGAGGGCGGGGAAGATCTGGCCCGCGCCGCGTTTAATGCATTCACCGAACTGGGCATGAAGTATGAGGCGGCAAAAGCGGCCACTTTTTCCGCCATCGCCATCAGCCAGCAGGGCCATTACCTGGATTCGCTCCTGATCTTCGATGAAGCCCGCGAATTATTCGTAAAAGAGCATAACCAGCTATGGCCCGCGCTGATCGATCTTTATAAAGCATTGGTCCTGTGGGAAGCCGAAGAGGATGACAAGGCTGAAGACCTGGCCCATGCCGCTTTGGAATACTTTGGTGAATCAGTGCTTCCGGGGAAAGCCGCACTTTGCGAACTGCTGCTGGCGGCCATAGAACTGCGTGGCTTTGATCCCGAAGAAGCGCGGCGCTATTGCAGCTCAGCCCTGGCCCGCCTGCTGCATATTGAATCTCCAGCGGCGTACCAGGCGTATTTCATGCTGGGACAGGCTGAGGAGACCAGCGGCAATATCGAACTCGCCCGCCAGGCTTATGAAAAGGCTTACCGCAAATTAGACGACCTGCGCAGCCATCTGGGAAAAGAAGAATTGAAGATTGCCTTTCTCAAGAACAAGCTGGCGGTGTTTGAAGGGCTGGTTGTGACCTCGCTGGCAGTGCATTCAAAAGCCTGCAGCGAGCATGATACCTTCGCCTACATTGAGCAGGCGAAATCGCGCAGTCTGGCCGACCTGATCGCTTTTCGCACGTCTTCACTTTTTTCGCGGGTGGAGCAATCGCCCGCCATGGCCCAGTTCCGCGACCTGCGCCAGAAGCTGAACTGGAACTATCACCAGATTGAACTGGAAGAGCTGAATCCCGGCGGCGGATCAAAAGAGCGCGTACGCAGCCTGCGCCAGCAGAGCCGTGATCATGAAGATGCCATGGTGAAGGCGTTCTCTCAATTGCAGAGCGAAGATCGCGAGTTCGCCAACCTGCAAACCGCGAAAACAATTTCTGCCAGGGAGTTGCAACGTACCATCCCGGAGAACACTATGCTGGTGGAGTTTTATTCTGCCCGCAATAAGTTCTATATCTGCCTGGTTTCACGCGATAGTTTGCGGATTGTTCCCATTGCGGGCGTGCTGGAGGTGCGGGAAAAGCTGCGGCTGCTGCAACTCCAGCTGGCGAAATTCCGGCTTGGGGAAGACTATATCCGGCGGATGGAGAAATGGCTGCTCAAAGCCACGCAGGCCCATCTGGAAGAACTCTATGACCTGCTGATTGCGCCGATTCGCCATTATTTAGTGGCCGATCATCTGGTGATGGTGCCGCACACGTTCCTGCATTATTTGCCATTTCACGCTCTGTCTGACGGCAAGCGCTACCTGATTGATGACTTCTCCATTTCCTACGCTCCCAGCGGCAGCATTTTTGCCCTTTGCCAGGACAAACCGGCCTATGCCGGCGAGAGTGAAACGCTGGTGTTGGCTGTTCCCGACGCGCGCGCTCCTTATATAGCGGAAGAGGGCAGCTTTGTTGCGGCAACCATGAAGCCGTCAACCGCTTTTTGTAGGACCGGACGCAACTGAGGAGCGGCTCCGCACAATAGGCCCTCAGAGCCGATTCATACATATCGCCACGCACGGGTATTTCCGCCAGGATAACCCCATGTTTTCCTCGATCCGGCTGGGAACATCAATGCTAAGTCTGTTTGATTTGTATCAGTTACAGCTCAACGCTGAGCTGGTGACCTTGAGCGGATGCGGTACGGGTATGAACGTGGTTGTTGGCGGCGATGAGCTGATTGGCCTGGTGCGCGGGCTTTTATATGCGGGCGCGCAGACCTTAATGGTGAGCCTGTGGGAGATACACGACGAGAGCACGGCCGAATTTATGAGGGATTTTTACACTGCATACAAGGAATCACCCAATAAGGCGCGGGCCTTGAGGGAAGCGGTGCTTAAGTTGCGCGCCAAACGCCCTCATCCTTACTACTGGGCGGCATTTTCCCTGGTGGGCAAGTTTTCGTAACAAAATTCGCCAAACCTATATTTTTCACCTTAGTCATGACTCTTACTGTACAGAAGCAGGCTCATCCGTCGACTGCTAAAGAGGGGAACACGGACCCGGAAGCTGTGTTCCCCTTGATAATAAAAAGATTAGAGACTTAAGACGGTGGACAAATAAAAGCTTATGCAAACCGCGCGCCATTTCGATATCACTGAGTGGGTTGATTACGCCAGAAACCTGGTGTCATCTGAGCAGGGGCAGGAGATGAATAGCCATGTGAAAGCAGGCTGTTCGAAGTGCGAAAAGCTCCAGAAGCTGATGACCAAACTGGTGGGTGTTTGCGCCCGTGAGAGCGCGTTAGAGATTCCCCGGCATGCCGAAGCGTCAGTAAAGGCGCTGGCCAATCTGGGTAAAGAATCGCGTCGCTCGGCATTTCAGAGATTGCTGGCAACGCTAGCCTATGACAGCACCAATGATGCGCAGCCGGTGGGAGTGCGCGGTACACATCAGATCAGCCGCCAGGTGTTGTTCCATGCCGGCGACTATTCCGTAGATCTTCGTTTTGAGCATGAGAAAGGCTCTGCCAGCATGGTACTGGTTGGGCAGATCGCGAACCAGAAAGTCCCCGACGAGGTGATGTCAAACCTCCCTGTGATTTTGTTTACGGGGAAACGTGAGCTTTCCCGCTCCATCAGCAACTCGTTTGGCGAGTTCCAGATGGAATACGTTCCCCATAGTGATTTGCGTTTGCTGGTACCGCTCGATGAGAAAGGGCAGGAACTGGAAGTTCTTCTGGAAAAGGCCCCTCGAGACTAAAAATTCGGCCTGAATCGGACTCCGGGAAAACCACATGACGAAACTTCGTTATCTATCTTTCGTTGTAGTTCTGTTCGCGTTCAGCCTTCCGGCTGTGGCGCAGAGCACTTACATGCTGGCGGTTTCCCCCACCAACGCCCAATCCGTGATCAGCAATCATGGGCTGACAATAATTAAAGAACTCTATGACGGGTCCATTTGCGTTTACCTGGTCAGCGCAGCGTCAGCGGACGTTAATTCGGATTGAAACTGAAGTGAAGTCGGATTTGCGGGTCGGCGATTTTGAGCCGGACCAGATTGCGTCATTACCTGAACTGAGTGGCCTGACTCAGGCGACATTGACGCAATCCAATACCAGCATTCTTGATTCGCTGCCCGGACGTCACGGCGGTCACTTTCTTTGGAAGCACGGTTCCCAGCAATTACGCAACGCAGGCTGCCACTAATATCATCCGCCTGAATGATGCCCGCACTGCCACGCACCTGACCGGCTGCGGGCATTGTCGGCATTATTGATACAGGAGCTGATCCCAACCATCCGGCGCTCCTCCCGGCATTGGTGGCTGGTTACGATTTCACGCGCGAAGCAGCTAGTTTTTCTGAATTCAATGACCTTGATCCCAGCGCTGGCCGCCAAACTGCAACAATCGAATACCAGCATTCTGGACGCGCAGAACGTATTTATCCTGAATCCATCAACCACCCTGATTCTGGCACAATCGAATACTTCAATTCTGGACCAGTCCAACACCAGCATTCTGGACAGCACCTACCCTGAATTCGGACACGGAACCATGGTTGCAGGCATTGTGCATCTGGTGGCCCCCACAGCCAAGATCATGCCGCTGAAGGCGTTCCGCGCGGACGGCACCTCTAATCTCTCAGACATCATTCGCGCCATCTATTATGCTGCCGATCACGGCGTGAACGTGCTTAGCATGAGCTTCAGCATGCAGACAGTCATCACCCGCGCTTCAGGCTGCCATTCAATACGCTCATGGCCAAGAATGTTACACTGGTCGCGGCGTCTGGAAATGACGGTCTTAAGACTCTGGTTTATCCCGGCCAGCTACGGCGGCGTTGAAGGCGTTGGCTCAACCTCCAATACTTGACGTACGCAGCACCTTCTCCAACTTTGGTTCAGGCGTGACTATGTTTGCCGCACCCGGTGAAGGCGTGATTACAACGTTCCCTGGTGGTGGCTACGCGGCTGCATGGGGTACTTCCTTCAGCACTCCCATGGTCGCCGGCGCTGCGATCTCTGGTCATGCAGGCACGGCCTTCCGCCAAGCCCGGTGACATCATCAACGCCCTTTCCAAAGCCAAGCAGATCAGTGACATGGGTTACGGCCGAATTGATCTGTATCTGGCCTTGACTAATTTGTTCCCCGGCAACGGCAAGCGGCGGCAAATAAATAGCGTCATTTTGGCCCCGGGTTTTCACGCGAATTATTAGCCGTTTTAATTGAAAGGGCCAAAAACCCCTCTGGTTGGCCCAAAGTAATTTCGCCAAATCTTCGCATTACAAAACAGGCACGATCCGGCGCTAGGCGATATTAACCTTTACTTTTAATGGTTTACAGAGGAATAGCGACCGACTTCAGCATTTACTCCAGCAACTATCTCCCTCTTCGGTGAATGAATCCTCAGAATTGATTTGCCCGCCCTAATGACGGCCGGGCATACTTATTCCCGTGAGCAAGACCACAGCAACAAGCTAGGTTTCTTTCCGCGAGGGGAGCCCAGTCAGTCGTCGACGGAACGACTTTCCAGGCTTGATAAACAACAATGGCCAGAATCTACAAAACTACGCTTAGCGTTCTTATCTCTATTGTGTTCATTGACATTGATGGCGCAGGACAACTACGTGCTCGTGACTTCGCCTTCCAAGGTACAGGACGTTTGCGGGCGTCACGGGCTCAGCCAAATCAGCCAGTAACCAGCGGTGGCTCTTCCATCTCCGGAACATACTTGGTCTCAGCGACTTCCGTGGATGCCTCCATTGCAACGTGATGCGGATGTGTTGAGCTTTGAGGCTGACCACGCTCTGGATGTTTCCGAACTTTCTGGAACCACGCAGGGATCTCTTTTGCAGTCTGCCACCTCGGTTCTTGACCTGCTTCCCGCTCGCGCGCCGGTCACCTATTTTGGTTCAACCGTTGCCAACTACTATGTGTCCCAGCCTGCTTCCACGCTGACGCGCTTGGATCAGTGCAGGATGAAACCAGCCTTACAGGTGCAGGTATTATCGTGGCCGTGATTGACACCGGCGTTGATCCCAAATCATCCGGCGCTTACGGGCGTTCTGGTGCACTGGCTTTGATTTTGTGCACAACACGGCCGGCGGATCTGAGTTGGTTGATCTTTCCGCCGACCAAATGGCAAGCCTTTCGCAATCCAATACCAGCATTCTTGACGGCCAGAACCTGGTGCAGCTCAATACCTTCACCATGGCAATCCTCAGCCAGTCCAATACAAGCATTCTGGATGGCGGACCCAAATCGTTTGGTCATGGCACCATGACGGCAGGCCTGGTGCATCTGATTGCTCCCAACGCGAAGATCATGCCGCTGAAGGCATTCACGGCTGATGGCGGCTCTGATCTGTATCAACATTCTGCGGGCCATTCGGTATGCAGCGGACAATGGCGCCAACGTGATCAGCATGAGTTTTGAGATTGCACAGAGTTCTCCGGCGCTGCAGAATGCGATCCAATATGCGCTGAGCAAGAACATAGCCATCGTTGCTGCTTCCGGCAATGATGGCGAGCAGATCATGGTTTATCCGGCGGGCTATAACTCGGTGATTGGTGTGGGCTCCACCAGCAATCAGGACAGCAAGAGCGCATTCACGAACTTTGGCACCAACTCGGTCTATGTTGCCGCTCCCGGTGAGGGCGTAATTACAACCTTCCCTGGGGCGCATTACGCTGCCGGATGGGGTACTTCTTTCAGCGCTCCAATGGTTGCCGGAGAAGCGGCGCTCATCTTGCAGGCGCGTCCTTTATACAAGCCCAATGACGTGGCCAATGCAATTTCGAAGGGCAACCAGGTATCCGCAGATGGGCCATGGACGCGTTGATTTTTGCCAGGCCATCAACAGCCTGGGATCGGGGACCTCATGTCACTAGTCTGGGGACGCCCTCGAAATAACTTCTGAAACTTCTTGAGCCTGCTTCTCAAGTGGTCCAGAAAACGAAGCCCTGTTTTGCAGCAGGGCTTTCGTGTTTGATGTAAAACGTTTTCAGGAACTTGCTTTCAGAATGCTCCCGCCCCTATTTGCCCGTAACGGCGGAAAAAGCTGTCAGACTTCCATTGCAGACGCTGATCGCGATCAGCTATGCTCAACAACATCCCACGTATGATCTCTTCATATTTCGCTGCCGCCGATAGATCCACGGGTTGATCAAGATCGTCTGAAGGTGCGTGATAGCGTTGCGTCAACCAGTCTTTAAAGAGCTTTTGTTCCGGCGATCCTGGTTCAAATCCCACTTTCATGGCCAGCGCCGGAATTCCGTGACGGATAAAGTTGTACTGGTCACTGCGGATGAACGAGTTGCGCTGCGGTTCCGGATCAGGCCTGCACAGCCACGCCAGCTACTTAGCGCAACTTCTCTGGCAACATCGCCAAGGTCAGATTCCGCCAGTCCGTAAACGGTAAGTACTTTCAGCGGCACAATAGGCAGGAACATATCAATGTTGATGTCGGCTACCATTGATTCAGGTCTCACGGTTGGATGAGCGGTGAAATAGCGCGAACCCAGCAGGCCTTTTTCCTCGCCGGTAAGAAAGAGAAACAGGATTGACCGTTTTGGCTTTTCCGTTGACTTACGTAATGATGCGGCCACGTCCAGCAGCACGGCGCTGCCAGCGGCGTTGTCCATGGCGCCGTTATAGATGCGATCGCCATTGATGGGCTCGCCAATGCCGATGTGGTCAATATGTGCCGAGAGAACCACATATTCATTCTTTAATCGTGGATCGCTGCCGGGAAGCTTCGCCACCACGTTGGCTGATTCCAGCTTTCGCTTATTGACCGTCGCCCTGGCGCTCAGCGACACCGCAAGAGGGAAGTGCGGCAACGCTTTGCGGTCTTTTGCCAGATCAAGTACTTCCTGGAGCTGGCGCCCCGAGCCTTCAAAAAGTTTGCCGGCACGTTCCGGATTGAAAACGACCGCCAGTTTCTGCCCAGGTGTATCATCAAAATCTTTGCCCGCCAGCACCATGCTGGGATGTGCGCGATTAGCCGAGATGCGCGACCATGGAATATCCATGGAGGCCGGATTGAGAATGGTTACCGTGCCGATCACGCCCGCTTTGCTCAGGGCCTTCCAGCGTTCGTTTTGTGTCTGGTAGTGCGACGCCAGCGCTCCGGGCAATTCCGCCGGAGATCCTGCCATGATCACGGCGATCTTGCCTTTCAGGTCAAGGCCGGCAAGATCATCGTAATTTTTTTCCGGAACCTTCATTCCGTAGCCAACAAAAACCATGCTCGCTTGAACACTGGGTGCAAGATCAACGCGCGTGCTGAAGATCGCATCCTCACCCAGAGTGAGCGTTTCTGTCTGGCCTTTGTTGATCAATGAAAGGCTGGAGTTTTTTTCATCAATCTGGCGCGACTCAAACTCCATCGCCTGGTAATATCCGCTGGCGCCCGCGGGTTCCAGATGGTTGAGTTTAAGTTGGTCAACCACATAGGCTTCCGCACGTTTCAACGCGGCGCTGCCGGTTTCACGGCCTTCCATATCGTCGGCTGCCAGCACCTTTACGTATCCCCACCAACTATTGCCGTCAAAATGGTTAGCTTGCTGCTGGGCTCGCAGTTGTAAAAGGCCAAATAGCAGAATGGTTGCAATGGAGAAACAAAAACAGAATTTGCGCATGTCTGTAAGGGGGCTCCGGGGTTTTGAAATGTCAGGAGTGGCAACTTCAATATGCGGGCTGCGTTTGCTGTCAGCCCCATATTTACCACTGCTGTGCCAATCTCAGTGGGCGATAAGTGTATAGCTTCGCCGGCAAAATCGCACGTTACATCTTCAGGTACATCCCAAGAGCTACATCTCAAGATTGCAGAAACGGCTAAAATTTCTGCATGAAGACCAACGCCGTGCGCCTGCTGGACAGTCTGGGCGTAAGTTACGAACTGCGTGACTATGAAGTGGATCCGCAGGACCTTGCTGCTGAATCGGTGGCTGCGAAAATTGGCATGCCGCCGGAACAGGTTTTCAAAACGCTTCTCGCGCACGGAGATCGCAATGGAAACTGCTTTGCCATTGTGCCCGGCAACTCTGAGCTTGACCTGAAAGCTCTGGCCGCGGTTTCCGGCGATCGCAAGGTCGAGCTTGCCATGTTGAAAGATGTCCAGCCGCTCACAGGCTACATTCGCGGCGGGGTAACTGTTCTCGGCGCAAAGAAAGCTTTCCCTGTCTTCGCCGACGAGACCATTGAGATGTGGGACAAGATATCAATCTCCGCGGGAGTTCGAGGCACGCAGATCATCCTTAAGCCGGAAGATTATCTTCGCGTGACCGGCGCCGTTGTGGCTGATATCGCGAAAGGGAAGTAGTTCTGAATCCCTGCAAAAGCTCCATCAAGCCGGGGCATTTTCTTCGCCTGCCCGCAACGTCTGTGAAACAGTTTTGGCGTAATCACGTACCTTGTCCAGTGACGCTTTCAGGGCGGCAGCTTTTTCCTGTAAGCCGCGCGCGCGCGCTACTGCCATCACTGCTTCTCCCTGCATGCTGAGGCGTTCCAGCGTGGAGAGCAGGTAGCCAAGCGCATCCGCGTGTGGCTTCCATAAATAGGCTGATGATGCCTTCTGGTTGTATTCATCCACTTCCACAATCATCCGGGAAAGGTAAGCCACAATCGTCATCAGGACATTGGCATAATCGGCGCGAAAACTTTTTTCCGCTCCGTATTCAACCTTGTAGGCCTCAACTTCAGCCGCCGACAGCGTAATTCGGGTGCGCTTAATCGGCACAATTGGCGCCTGCATCGGCTCGGCCGTCCGTACGTGTTCCTTAATGGCTTCCTTGGCGCTGTGAATCTTGCCTTCCTGCACCGAGTTCTGCACCGCCTGTGACGGTGGAACAGCCAGCACCTCTGCCTCCACTTGCCCGGGCTTGCTTACCACCGTCCTTTGCGACGGCCCAACCGGATTTGGCGCGGGTTGATGCTGCCCCGGTTGCAGTGCCGATTGCTGAGACTGCGCTGGCTGAGACCCCTGGCCAACCCCTGGAGGCGGTTCAGGAATCTTTGCCACTGGTCCTGGCTGCTGCGTGGTGGTGGTGTAAACCGCGGCCTGAGGTCCAACGGAACGTTGCGGACGCTTGCTGTCCACCACCTTCTTGAATTTTGATACTTTGCGAAATTCGTCCTGCGCGTATTGATAATCTTCGGCAAGTATCTGCCCGGTTTCAACTTCAGTCAGTTGCTTGACCGTGATATCGCCTTCCAGGCGTGACAGAATGCTGCCGCCTTCGCGCTGTACATTTTCCGCGAATGTCTTGATCTGCTTGGCTGCATCATGAAACAGCTCATCAAACTTGCGGCCAAAAACGTCATTCCATACCGCGATGGGAGCCAGCGCGTTGGGATGGTAAAAAGATTTCGCCAGTGATTGTTTCAACTCGCGCACGCGCTGCACAATTCCGGAATCCATGACCTGGTCAAAGTGACGGAACTCCTCCAGCTCCTGGTAGAGGTATTCGAATTCTGAGATCAGTTGCGTGTGTTCCTGCGGCAGATTACTGAATTCCAGGCCTTCCAGCGCGCGATAAAGATCGCCTTGAAACGCCAGGGCTGCCTGGGAAATAAAGAAGTAGGAGCTGTCAACCTCAGGCCGCTGCCATGCCGGAGGTCCACCGCCATTGTGTGCGGTGGATTGCGGAACAGGTATGTGATCACGCAATCCATCTTGTCGCGATCACCGGAGCGCGGCGAAGCTTTTTCCGCCAGATAGCGCAGCAGGGCATGGGCTATCTCATAGCCGGAAGTGGACTTTAACGTGTCGCGCACAACCGGCGGAGTAATCGCCAGGTCCATCAGGTCCAGCCAGTTCTTAAACTCATTTACGGTATTCCCAGGGGCTTCTGACGAACCGGCATTTTGAATCGCCAGGGGAATGGGCACGCCGTGGCCAAGGGTCTTCTCCAGAAGGCCAAGGTAGAAATGATTAACGGTAGTAAGGTCTTGCAGCTCCCTTGGGGAGTCATGTGCCACTGATCCACTCCTGCGGTTCCGTATGGGGGTGCAGATCCGATTTTCGACAGTTTAAACCAGCTCACGCAGTGACACAACGGAGCATATTAACCAATAAGACACTTAGACCTAAAATGCTGATTACAAAGTACTTGCCTATTGGCTGATCACTTGCCTCCCAGCACCAGTTTGGCGATGGTCTGCAACTGCATATTCGACGTGCCTTCGTATATCTTACCAATCTTGGCGTCACGAAAGTACTTTTCCGCCGGATAGTCTTTGGTGAAGCCCACGCCGCCGTAGATTTCCACCGCCAGTGAGGCCACGCGTTCCGCCACCTGAGATGCAAACAATTTCACCATTGCAGCTTCTTTCACAAAATTCATGCCCGCGTCTTTCATGCGGGCCGCGTTATAAACCATCATCTTCACGGCTTCAATCTCGGTTGCCATCTGCGCCAGTTGGAATTGCACGCCCTGAAATTCCGCAATCGATTTCCCAAACTGTTTGCGCTCCTGCGAATATTTGGCGGCGCCTTCCCACGCGCCTCGCGCCAGTCCCAGCATCTGCGCGCCAATCCCAATGCGCCCTTCGTTCAGCGTCTCAATGGCAATCTTGTAACCCTTGCCCACTTCTCCCAGAACATTTTCCTTCGGGAACTTTGCAATCTTCCAGGATCAGTTCGCATGTGCTCGATGCCCGAATGCCCAGCTTGTCTTCCTTCTTGCCCACCGTAAAACCTGGAAATTCTTTTTCCACGATGAATGCCGTGATCCCCTTGTATCCCGCCGCCGGATCCAGCGTGGCAAACAGGATGAACACGCCGGCTTCTTTGCCGTTGGTGATCCACAGCTTGCGGCCGTTCAAGACGTAGTCACTGCCTTTCAGTTGCGCCCGCGTCTGCAGGGCAAATGCATCTGAGCCTGACCCGGCTTCGCTGAGCGCGTAAGCTCCCACCGTGTTGCTGGCCATGCGCGGCAGGTAGCGCTTCTTCTGGTCATCGGTGGTCCAGTGCAGCAAGGCATTGTTTACCAGCGTGTTCTGCACGTCCACAATCACGCCCGCTGAAGGGTCAATGCGGGAAACTTCTTCCACGGCCAGGATGGCCTCAAAAAACTTTCCCCCGGCCCCGCCAAATTGTTCCGGCACTTCAATTCCCATCAGCCCAAGCTGAAAGAACTGGTCAATTAAGGAGCGTTCAAAAACGCCCTTCTCGTCCATCTCGCGCACCCTGGGGCGGATGCTGTCTTCAGCAAATTGGCGCACATTATCGCGAAACATGACTTCTTCTTCGCTCAGTGCGGTGAGCGGCTGAGGAATATTGGCGGCTTGAGCTAACGCTTGGGACATAGGAAAGAGTCCTTCAGGGTGAGGTTATAAACCCTACATTGTAGCACCCACGCGGAGCCGCATTGACCTGCCCGATCCGCCTGCATCAACGCGTGGCCGAGGTTTTGCTTTTCAAATTACCCGATTACCCGATTACCCGATTACCCGATTTTCAATTTTCCGCTATTTGCTGCTTTTCTAGCGCCGTAGGCGCGACATTATGTAGCCCAGCGCGTAAGCGCTGGGAAAGCAGCAAGCCAGACGCTTCCTTCCTGCCGGAGGCCGGAGCGCAGCGGCAGCTAAGCGACAACAATAAAAGCGGTAGCCGAGCTACATCACAAGCAGCTCCTTTCCTGCTTAGTGAAGAGATTATCTCTGTCTCACTTCCGGGGTGCAGGACAAGGGGAGACTCGGCGAATCTCCCCGAATAATTTGTAATGCTAGATTAAACTCTCTTTTTCACTGCTCCTTTCAGCGGGCTGTCCATTTCAGACAAAACGGAAATTGCGATCCAATCTGCGGGCGCCAGCCCGGGGCAGGCTGCCCATCGCATGCATGCCTCGGTTCCGAAGCGAATTATGCCGATGTGGCTGGTTTTGTTTGCGTCTCGTACAGGATTCCGTTGCACGAAGCCGAGCGACCGTCGCAACAACTCGATGTCCGCAGGCTTGGCAGTAAGGAACAGCCAACCGGCTCCGGTTCTGTGCATTGCCGCATATTCCCGAAGCTGCTTCGGGGTATCCACCTCAGGATCGAGCGTGATCGAATACATGAAAATGTCATGCCCAATCCTGTCATGAAGGATTCGCTGTACTTTAACCAGATTGGCGGTGACAAGCGGACATGCTTGTGCGCAGGTGGTGAACATGAAATTGATGATCACTTTCTTGTCTTTGATCAAGTCATCATAGAAGAGGAGCTTTTTGCCCTCTGCGGTGACCATTTGTAGATTGGGAAAGTGTTTGCGGCGGATCATCTCGCGCGGAGGAATATTCTGCCATTGATAACTAGCGTGCGGCTTGCTGTGCTCTGATGTAGCACCCGGGGTTAAATATGCAATCACGGAGCCGGCAGCCCCCGCCAGTAAAGTTCTTCGTTTTATATCTGCCATGATCTTTTCTCCTTTCCGTATGGCATCTGCTTTTTGGCTGATCGCGGGGGCGACTAAGGTGAAGTTTTATTGTCGCCAACATCCTGTACCTGAAACAACAGCATCATGGCGTGATCTTCATGGAGCGTGTTGTGGCAATGTAGAGGGTAGTCGCCACGGAAATCGCGGAAGCGGAAGAAAAGCTCTGCCCGTTCATCAAAATTCAGCGCAAGCACATCTTTTCGCGAGTGCTCTACCGCCGCGGATCCTGTGCTGCCTCTCCGTAGTATCTGGAATTCCTCAAGATGGATATGGATGGGGTGCTGCCATTCGCCGCCCTCATTCTGCAGGATCCACCTCTCAACACTGTTCCTTTGCACAGTGAAGCGAATCCGGTTGCAGCTCATGAAGCGGTCGTTGATCACCCATCCCCCGTCGGACTGGTCAAAAGTGAACGTTCTTGTAATGCGCGGTTTGACCGTTGGATCGGTGAGGCTGGTGCTCGGCAGGTTGTAAAAATGTGGGCCTGTTGCCGGATCAACGCTGCCATCCGTCGCCTGCGCGCCGATTCTGAATTCCAGACAGTAGATTCCGCGTCCTGCGCGCAGAACATTGTTAGTGGGTGCTCGTCCATCGTTCTGTTCCAGACGGTTTTCAAGGCGGACCACGGACGTAGAGAACTGAGCAGCGATCTGCTTGAAGTCAATGATGATGTCATATCGTTCCGCGACTCCCACCCGGAAACTGGTTACCTGGACCGGCGTAGGCAAGAGGTTTCCGTCATTGGCGATGACCCAGAAGGGGATCACCTGGCTCAAATTGTTCGGGTTGGTAAGGAAAAGCTGGTAAAAGCGGGAAGGGCCTCCATCAAGAATACGAAACCGGTATCGCCGCTGGCTGACTTCCAGGAATGGCTGCACTTTGCCATTGGCCAATTGCACGTCGCCTACCAGGCCGTCATTTTCAAAGGTGTCGAAACAGATCAACCCTGTGCCCGGATCGATCAGTTTATCTGCAAGCAATATGGGAATGTCGAACGCCGGGAAGCTCGGCAGGTGGAACCCGCTTCCCTCATCGCCGGTGTCAAATTGGTTGAATAACAGTTGGAAGCCGGCCAGGCCTTTGTAGACATTTTCAGCTGTGTGGTCCACGCGGTGATCGTGATACCACAGTGTGCTCATGGATTCGTTAATGTCTCCATTGGGCGGATTGGTGGAATCAAAGCCGGCCTGCTGCAAGGCGTCGTAATAGTCGAAATATTGTCCGCGGAAGAAATAGCGGCAGGGGCCTCCATCGCTTTCCGAACCCGCGTGAAAATTGTGCAAGTGGGTTGAGACTTCAGGGACGCCGAACCCGCCATTTTGGTTTTGTGGCGGCAATTCGTTGAAACGGCGAATCACGATCGGCTGCTGGTAGCGGGCCACAATTGTTGGTCCGGGAGCAACTGCTATATCACTTGAGTCAGTGCCACCCTGATTGAAACCCCAAATGGTCTGCGCCGGAATATTCGTGTCAGAGGTTATACGGAAATTCGGGTTCGCGCGCATTCGCTCGACGAAGTAGTGCTGCACCGGGAATTGAGTGAAGAATTGAAAACTGTCCGTTCCGGGCCGCAGCGTACCGTTAAACTGACCTCGGCCTTCGAACGGAAGCTGGTTCGCAGGGTTGATCGCGTTGTTCGGGGATTCCGTCGGGGCAGGACTCAAGCCGGGATCAGTCAGCACACGTTCCGGGAGTAACGGCGGGATTGGTAGCGGATCCAGGAACGGGGTGATTCTAGGACTACAGCCAAGTTGGCATGCGCCCGGTCCGCAGTTATTGTCAAAGGCCCAGGCACTCAGTCCATTTTTGCGGACGAAGTAACCAGTACTTGTTAAGAGGCCCATCTTAAAGAGATCCCGCCGGTTCAATCCGGACTGGATGATCTCCAGCCTGTTCTTTCGAGCATTTGCAATTTCTCGTGCGCTTGCCATCTTACGTATCCTTTCCTCGATTTCGTATGGGCACAGATCGTCAGGGCCTGCATGGTGGCGAATCCGCACGGTGTGCGGAAACGGCCATGCGTCACTCAGTGAGGCCGGCAATAAATTTATTTAATTCAAAGGGACAGGGTTCCGTGCTATGTGGTTAGGAAGAACATCTCACCATGCAAATGCAGTGCGCTAGGTCGAAAGCCAACTGGAAATCGGGAGTAGCGCAGGGATCGCCGCTTCGTCGCACAAAGACGGTAACCGGGCGTATTGCAGGCGATAGACGGGATCAGGTGACCAAAATCCCGGAAAAACTTCTCTCAGGAACTGCGCAGCCAGGCAGTTCTTTGCTTCCATTTGAGCGGCCCTAGTCCTCGATGATTACCTGGTGAAGGTCTTCGAGTTCCCGTCGATAGCCATTTCACTTCTCCTTTCTATCAAAGACTGATCCGGAAGTTTGCCCGCGTCTTTCGAATTACCCAGCGGGCGTGTCAATAATAGAAAGCGGTCTGCGGCTGCTGAGGATGTTAGTTCTGCAAATCGAACGGCAACGTTAAGATTTGCCAAGAACACGTGCCAATGTGCGCTATGATGCGCCAACGTTAATGGGTCGGAGGGATCGAGGCGATTGCCACAATCGCCAGAATTGCCAAATTTGTAAACCTGAGCATGAGTGGTAATCGAGTAAATTGATACCGAGAGGTAAAGCCAGATTTATTGCGGCCAGTTCAGGATTGTCGGAAAAAGATGGAAGGATGTGTCGGAACGTTTTGTGGGAAAGCCGGGGCCACGGGACATTATTCCTGTACGCAAGTTGAAACACACAGCGGGTCTTCTTGCGTGATTGGGGCGCGCCCGATACTGAACTGATCAGACCGAAAGCGAGTGCAGCATTGACAAGATTCCCCATCGCAAGTCTCGGTGGTTAGTTATCGGGGATGTTGGCCGCCGAAATATATATCTATTTCCCCGCAATACAAACGGATTTACGCCTGGGTATCTTTTTCCCGATTGTCGTGAGGTTCAAACTTTTCGATTGCGGAGCGCGTACGTCCCCGAGACAAGCGGTCACGGCGTCGGGTAAACTTCACTTCGCCGTTGAGGTGCTATGTGTCTGCAGCAAGCCGCAATAACGTGAAGGTCTTGGGGAAGGGTAATCGGCCCGTCATGTTTTCGCACGGATTTGGATGTGACCAGCACATGCGGCGCTTCGTTGTGCCTGCGTTCGAGAACGACTACAGAATGATCCTTTTCGATCACGTTGGCGCCGGCGATTCCGATCACAGTGCGTTCGACCGCCTTAAGTATCAGAGGCTGGATGGGTACGCTCAGGACGTACTGGAGATCTGCGAAGAGCTCGAACTCACTAAAATCACCTTCGTAGGGCATTCTGTGAGCTCGATGATCGGTGTTCTTGCCTCGATTCGACAACCTGAACGGTTTGCCAACCTGGTACTCGTGGCTCCGTCCCCGCGGTATGTGAGTGACAGCCAATATTTTGGGGGTTTTGAACGCCGGGAAATCGATGGGTTGCTGGAGATGCTGGACGCGAACTATCTGGGATGGGCTTCTACAATGGCGCCGGCGATCACGGGAAACTCTGACCGCCCTGAGCTGGGTGAAGAACTGCAAAGCAGCTTTTGTCGAACCGATCCCCAGATCGCGAAATTCTTTGCTCGCGTGACATTTCTTTCCGACAATCGAAGAGACCTCCACAAGGTCCGGGCACGCACGGTCATTTTGCAGTGTTCTCAGGACGTAATTGCTCCCATTTGGGTAGGAGAATTTGTGCGTCGGGGAAATTCCCGGCAGTGAACTTGTGATTATGCAGGCTACTGGTCACTGTCCGAATCTCAGCGCGCCAGACGAGACCACTTCTATCATTCGCGATTTTCTTGATCGGGGGATTGCGAGCGTTCGAGTGGATTCATGACGAGTCCAGCCGAATTGGCTGCATTGGATTTGTTTGAAGTTGCGCCCTGTGGGTATATCTTCGCTCTGCCGGATGGCACACTCACCAAGGCGAACCGAACTTTTTTGGAGTGGACCCGGTATAGTGCCTCGGAAGTTTTAAATCGGAAACGCTTCCAAGAGCTGCTGACACGCTCCGCGGCAATTTTTTATGAAACCCATTTTGCGCCATTGTTGCGCATGCAAGGCTTGGTTCCGTGAGATCACCATTGATTTTGTTCGCTCTGACGGATCGATCTTTCCCGCATTAGTGAACTCAAAGTTGCACGGAGGCAGCTCAGGTGAGCCGCTTCTGATCATCAGTACTGTTTTTGATATCCAGGAGCGATGCGAATTAGAGCGGAGCTGCTGTTGGAACGGAGAAGGGCTGAGCAGTGGGCATTCGTAGTCGCGAATGCCGCAGAGGCGATCATGACAGTAGATTCGCAGGGATACTTGACCTCGTGGAACAAAGGAGCCGAGTCTCTCTTCGGTTATACGTCTACAGATGTTTTTAGGGCAAGATTTTGGTGGACTCCTAATACAACAAAGATATTCTCATTTCTTCCAAGAAGCTCTTACAAAGTTGCGTTCGGGCAAACCAGTGCAACAGGATATGATTATGCGGCGAAAACATGGAGGATGCATTGATGCTGCTGTGAGCCTTACTCCGCGTATCGAACCGGTGGACGAATACACTGGATTTTCAGCGATTGTCACTGATCTTCGGTCCAGACGCGAGCTTGAGAAGGCCCAACAAATGGCGCGCCATCTCGACATTGTTAATCAGCTGGCGCACGAGATTAACAATCCTCTTCAGGCTATAGCTAACTGCTTAGCTTTGTTGTCCGCAGCCAACACAGGCGAGTATGCCCAGATTGCGTTGGGAAACGTAACGCGGATCGCAGATGTCATCACTCGGCTCTTAGAGGTGACCCGTATCTGAGATTTGGCCGAAGTTAGCGAAATTCTAGTAACCAAGCCCACAAATCCTAACTTAGCTGCCGCTGCGCTCGGGCCTCCGGCAAGAAGGAATGCGTCGCTCGCCGATTACCCGGGCCTTGTCCTTCTTCAGCGACAAATATCAAAAGCGTCAGCCGAGAGATATCACGAAGATACGCATTGTCCCCGGCGTGTACGATTATCCGAGTGCCGAAATCCTGAGGAGCTTATGAACATCTTGATGACCGGAGCTACCGGCCTGGTGGGAACGGCGCTGGTACAAGCGTTTACCGTTGAAGGCCATGTAATTTACCGTCTGGTGCGGCCCGGAAGCACGCGCAATGAGACGATCTCCGGTGTCTTCGACATCCCATGGAGCCCAGCCACTGCCAGCATCGGGGATTCGCCAAACAATATTGATGCGGTCATCAATCTTGCCGGCGCTCCCATTGCCGATGGCCGCTGGTCAGCCGAGCGCAAAGCCCTGCTGCGTTCGAGTCGCATTGACACCACGCGTGGCCTGGTCAGGGCAATGGCAAACATGAGTCCGCGGCCGCGTGTCTTTGTTTCCGCTTCGGCCATCGGCTATTACGGTGATCGTAGCGACGAAGTGTTGACTGAGAACAGCGCGCCCGGAACAGATTTCCTCGCCACACTGGCGAAAGAGTGGGAAGACGAAGCGGTGAAGGCGGAGAAATTTGGCATTCGGGTGGTAGTAGCGCGATTGGGAGTGGTTCTGGCGAAAACTGGCGGAGCGCTCCCTCAGATGATGATGCCCTTCAAATTCGGATTGGGCGGCAAGTTAGGTTCAGGCCGCCAATGGATGTCATGGATAGCCTTGGAAGATGTGGTCAGCATTGTTCGCACAGCGTTGGCCACGGATAACCTCAAAGGCGCCGTGAACCTCGTGTCGCCTGAACCGGTGCGCAATGCTGATTTCACCCGTGCTCTGGCCAGGGCCTTGCATCGTCCCGCAATCTTCGCCGCGCCTGCTTTTGCGCTACGGCTCGCGATGGGCCAGATGAGCGAGATGATTCTTGCCAGCACGCGCGTCACTCCTCATTTATTGCTGCAGCATGGGTATCAATTTCGCAACACTCAACTGGACGAGGCTTTGCGTGTCCTCCTCGCTTAAGGTGTCAATGACCGGCGCGTGTGTTTATCTTTTCGACTTATCTTTTCGACTTCGCAATCGCATCCAGCACGGAATCATTGGCGCCGGCGGCCTTGAATCGCTTGCGAAGTTCGGGCGTAAGCGGGAAATTAACCCCGCGCTGTTTCAGGATATCGATCAGATGGGCAGGGCTCACTTTGTTGCGGATCTTCAATTCCACGTCGTCGGCTGAAAGCGCGTCAGATTCGTTGTTCTCGGCCTGGAGACGCTTTGCGGTGGCTTCCACTTCTCGCATCGCGCGCAGAAGATTTCCGCCTAGGATCTTGCGGACATCATCGGGTGAATATCCCCGTTGCAGCAAGGCTTCAGTGATCCTGGGCAGGTCGGCCACTGAATCAATGCCTTGCGGAAGGGAAGTGACGCCATCAAAATCCGAGCCGAGGCCAACGTGATCAATGCCTGCGACTTTAGCCACGTGGTCAATATGATCGATCAAAGACTTCAAAGGCGGTCGCGGAAACTGTGCCGCCCATTTCTTCTCTATCGCCACAGTTTCGTTATATCCCACGGGGTTTCCGTCCGCGTGCGGATGTGCTTTTTTGTAAGCCTCAACTTCCGCGTCACGTTGCTTTACTTTCTCCGGATCAGACGAGGCATTGAGATAAGCCTGGTCAATAAACGCGGAGTAGAAGTTCACCATGACCACTCCGTCATTCAGCGCCACGGCGCGCAGCATGTCGTCAGTCATATTGCGGGGATGATTCGTGAGAGCCCGCGACGACGAATGCGATGCAATCACCGGCGCCTGGCTGATGAGCAGCGCCTGATAGAAAGTTGCGTCAGATACATGGGAGATATCCACGATCATGCCCAGGCGGTTCATTTCGCGTACCACGTCCTTGCCGAAGTCCGTCATGCCGTTGTAATGCTTTACGTTTGTGTTCTGTATGTCGCCGGACGAATCGGCCCACTCATTGGTGTTTGACCACGTCAACGTCATGTAGCGGACGCCCAGACGGTAAAAGTCACGAAGGAGGTGAATGTCATTCTCAATCGCGTGTCCGCCTTCAATGCCCATCAGCGCGGCAAACTTCTGCTCATTGTGCGCCTTCACAATATCGTCGGCTGATAAAGGCCATGGTCATGCGCTCAGGATGTCGCGCGGCCTGAAGATACACGCTGTCAATCAAGTCCATGGCGCGCTTGGCGTAGTGGCCTTTGAATTCAGGTTCCACCCAGATGGAGAAAAACTCAGCCCCAAGATTGCCTTGTTTGATTTTGCCCAGATCAATGTGGCCTTCGCTGACCGGCGTGTTCTGGCCAATATCAAAATTCTCGTCCAGAAAACGCTGTGGCGTGTCCGCATGCGTGTCAATGATGATGGCAGACTGTTGGATGGCCTGGGCGGAATCGGGCCTGGGCTTGGCTTTGGATTTGGCCGGAGATGTTTTTGTGGTTGCGGACTTCGAAGTTTTTTTCTGTTGCGAAACAGCCGGCAGGGAAGAAGTGAAGCAGAAAGTAGTTACACACAAGATCAGTACAAAGGAGGTAAGGGATTTAAACGGTTTCATTCACCGGCAATTTTATCAGCCGCCGTGTTCGCTTCGCGCCATTCCGTATACCGGTCGGAAATCATCACGTGGAAGCAGGCCTGGCGGCGTTCTTCCGCCACTTCAATCAGGTTCGCGTCACGCAGATTCTTGAGGTAGTCCTCGATCCAGGCATGCTGGGCGCGGGTAAGACCGCGCTTGGCCAGGTCAACCGTGATACCGGCCAGATGCGATGACGCATTGTCGCCATTTTCCGGGGCCGCATTGTGGTTGCTCCGGCGCAGCTTGTGCTGCTGCTCCATCGTGCGGACAGCCGAGGTTACCTGTAAAGGCTGCCGGAATTCCGCGTAATAGGCGTCGCTCAGGTCTGTCAGGAACTGGTTGACCCACGGCCGGGCATAACGCTTGTCGGGCTTAACCGTCGGGGCTGATGTGCAGTGCGCGGCTTTCCTGGATGGGTACCAACTCCTGCGAGCGTTCCAGTTCCATCAGCTGATTATCGTCAGCGATGCGGGGAAGCTGCAGGCGGTCAATTTCTTCGTTTTGGCGGACCATGGAATCATGGGAGCCGCGCAGGACAGGATTCCAGACCACCCGGCGAACATGGGCGCGACGGTGCCGCATGCGCAAATCACGACGTACAGCGTTGGCGGCAAAGGCCGGGAACGCGGTAGCCACGACTGCAAGCATTAGGATCGACGAAGTAAGGATTTTCTTAGCGCCCATCGGGTTCGTGTCCGTTACAGCAACTTCTTTGATGGCAAATTTTAAACCAGAGCTGCTCTGTTCGTGCTCAGAGATTTGCCTCAATCCTGATTAATTTTCCTAACGTGATCTGTCTACGTTAGTAATCAAGACTTTACAGAACTGACAAAGTTTGTCATTTTCGGCAGGTTCGAGGAAAATGACAAAATTTGTCAGCGAGAGGATGGTATCCGCTATGCCTCACCGTGACAAGGTAACAATACGACCGCGACTGAGGTAATGGGAAAACACCCTAAATCACCCTAAGTATCGCCTGCCAGGCCCTGATATTCCTGTGCAACACCCATAAAAAACTTCACCGGCTAGACCTCGCGAAAACCTTGCGAATTTCCGCACCCGAATGGCGCACGTCAGACCTGCGTCTGGTCCACGGACCGCTGTACTGTTGTTGCGGATGTTGCCATCGCCTACGCTGGCAAGGTTGCGGGAAAGGGCTGTATGAAAACCTTGGTGGGTTTGGCGATCCTGTTGAGCTTCGCCATTCCGGTGGCGGCTCAGAATGGCGATTGTTCCGCATTGACGCATCAGGCCCTGGAGCTGAGCGGCCTCAACCAGTCAATTTCTGACATGACCCAGATGATGGACTCAGAGCAGTTCATGCAGCAGGTATCAAGAGGGCAAGGTGCAGGCGAGGGCTTCTCCGCCGCTTTCAAACCCATCATGGTCAAGAATTTCAATGGGTCCATCATGCGCAGGGAACTGGAATCGCGTTTACTGGCCCAGTGCGACCCCGGCAAGATGGCCGCTGCCATTGAAGCCATGAAGTCACCGCTGGTCGCGCGCATGCTGGCTCTGGAAGCCGAGGCAGGCACGCCCGAAGGCCAGGAAAAGGTAAAGCGTTATGCGCGCGCCATCCAGGTCGTGCCACCACCGGATGAACGTCTCGACGCAATTGCTGTATTGGATGACAGTGCCGGTTCGTCGGATCTGGCCGCGGACGCAGTGATCGTGGTAACGCGCGGCATGCTGTCTGGAGTAGGAGATCACTCGAACGCGATTGAAGATCTGGTGCGCCATCGTAACGATCTGAAGATGAGCATGCGCAATGCGCTTGAGGTGTCCATGTTATGCACCTACAAGAGCGTGCCGCGTGCCGAGATTCTGCAATATGCCAGGGAACTCAGGTCCGCCCCGCTGAAGACCTTTTACGATCAGGCCAAGCAGGCGTTCTTGGAAGTAATGGAAGAACGGGCCCAGGCTGCCGGCGCTGATTTTAAAACCGTGATTACCGCCAGCCGCTAACGTGACTTGCGGCCCATGTCCTGAATCGCCATGGGGTGTCCAACTTTTCATTACCGCTGCCCCGGCAGCTTGTAGGAAAATAGCTCGAACATGATGGATAACGCCATAGCTCGTCCGCATCTCTTGCTGCGCTGGAGAAACTGGGCGCAGAACCTTGGCCGCTTTCTGGCCCAGCACCACGTTACTGCCAATGACATTTCGCTGCTGGGCGTGATCTTTGCCGCTACGGCCGGCGCTGCTTTCTACTTCTCCCCCCAGCCGGACGCCTTTGACCGCGCGCTCTTGCTGCTGCTGGCTGCCGCCGCTATCCAGTTGCGAAAGTTGAGCGGCCATTTGCACGCGATCGTCACGCGTGAAAGCGTGCAGCCTCCTCCGCATGCCATCTTTTATGACTTCCCCAGCCGCATTGCCGATATCTTGATGCTGGTGCCCATTGGCTATGCCGTGCATAAGCTTCCTTACGGCGTGGAACTGGCCTGGAGCGCCGCGCTTCTCGGATTGTTCAATGCCTATGTGCGCTCCATGGGGAATCAGCGCCAGAGCAAAAGAGCAGATTGGCTCGCAGAAATTTTCCCATGACGCTGCTCTCAGCGGCATGCATCCTGTCACTCTTTGACAACCTGCTTTACCGGACCGGCGTCATGCTTTGGATTGCACTTATTGTGTTGAACGTAGCTGCCTTGGTAACAATCTGGCGGCGTACGTTGCGAATCGTGCAGCCAGAAGAGACTTATTAAACTGTTTAGCTTGTTCGCCGTTAGCGCGTAAAAAAGTCCTTCACTGACTGCTTGAACACTTCGCGACCGGTGTCCGCAATCGCCTTGGTCAGCGGGATGTCCTTGGGGCAGACCTCCACGCAATTCTGCGCGTAGCCGCATTCCTGTATGCCGCCATCGCCCATGAGGGCCTGAAGCCGCTCATGCTTGAGCGCCTTGCCCGTGGGATGCTGGTTGAAGAGCTTTACCTGTGCGATGGTTGCAGCGCCCACAAAGCCGGTACTGTCATTGAATTGCGGGCACGCCTCCATGCAGCAGCAGCAGGAGATGCAGCGCGAGATGGGGTATGCCTCTTCCTGCTCCACTGGATAGATACGTGGTCCGGAACCCAGGTCATAGGTTCCGTCAACCGGTATCCAGGCTTTTACGGCCTTGAGATTTTCAAACAGCACACTGCGATCAACCGCCAGGTCGCGAACCACGGGGAACTTGCTCAGCGGTTCAAGCGTAATGGGTTGCGTAAGTTTGTCCACCAGTGCGGAGCAGGCCATGCGGGCACGTCCGTTGATAAGCATGGCGCAGGAACCGCAGACCTCTTCCAGGCAGTTCGAATCATAGGCAATCGCTGTAGTCGTCTTGCCGTCCTTGGTCACAGGGTTGGCGGCGATCTCCATCATGGCTGAGATCACGTTCATGCCCGGCTTCCAGGTAAGTTCAAACTCGTCCCAGTAAGCTTTGGCTTTGGGATTGTCCTGGCGCTTGATTTTGAGTTGGACGGTCTTCTGATTTGCGCTCTTTTGATTCGCAGTCGTCTGCTTGACAGTCTCGGCCATTATCGTCCGGTCTCCCGTACCGTGAGGAATTTCAGCGTGGTCATAATTGCATTCAATGCCGTAATGATGGCGAACGCTCCGTACACCCAGTCACGTTTCATGATCGCCGCCCAGGTTAATATCGCCGCGATCATAAAAAACGTGAGCGCGATGTTGCGATACCACTGGGGCGACGAGTTGGTGCGTTGCTGTTGTTGTTGTTCGTCCATTCAAAACTTCTCAACCACAGAGGACACAGAGAAGCACGGAGGGGAACTGGAGCAAGTTGTTCTACTGCGCTTTCCAAGCCTCGTACTAGTGACTGGGTAAAACGCACAGCCAAAATCCTTTGTGTTTTTATTTTTGCTCTCTGTGTTCCTCTGTGCCCTCTGTGGTTAAAACAAAATGTTCTTTACGTTGCCATATCGTATCTTCTTGGCCGCGGCGGAATCAGTGAAACATCCACCGGTTCGAACTCGAATCTCGGCTCATCGGCGTCCGGCGCGAAATAAGCCTTCGTTGTCTTAAGCCAGTTCTTGTCATCGCGATCCGGGAATTCAGGTTTATAGTGCGCGCCGCGGGATTCGTCCCGCAGGGCCGCGCCCTGGGCAATTACGCGTGAGAGCTGCAGCATGTTGTAGAGCTGGCGGGTAAAGACGAATGACGTGTTTGCCCACTGGCTCTTATCGCCCACATTGATGTGGTTGAAGCGTTCCAGCAATTCCACCAGCTTGGCGTCAGTATCCTGAAGCGCTTTGTTATACCGGATCACGGTCACGTTCTTGGTCATCAGTTCGCCCAGCTCACGCCATATGCGGAACGGATTCTCCGTGCCGCTGGCCGAGATCAGGCTTTGATTAGCGTCTTCCTGGCGCTTGCGCTCGGCGTCAAACACCGTGCTGCTGATAGCGTCAGTTGATTTGGCATTCCTGGCATATTGGAGGGCGTTGGGCCCTGCCACAAAGCCTCCCCAAATGCAGGAGACCAGTGAATTCGCGCCCAGACGATTAGCGCCGTGATAGCTGTATTCGCATTCTCCCGCCGCGTAGATGCCTTTGATGTTGGTGGCCTGGTTGGAATCCACCCAGAGTCCGCCCATGGTGTAATGCATCCCGGGAAAATCTTCATGGGGACTTCGCGCGGATCGTCGCCCACAAACTTCTCGTAAATCTCCAGAATGCCTTCGAGCTTGCGGTTCAGCGTTTCGCGATCAATGTGCGTCAGATCCAGATAAACCATCGGCTGGCCGTCAATCCCCAACTCGTTCTCGTAAACGATCTTGTGGATGGCGCGCGTGGCCACGTCACGCGGCACCAGGTTGCCGTACTTGGGATACCACTCCTCCAGGAAATAGAACCGCTCATTGGCCGGAATGCTCTTCCAGTCGCGCTTATCGCCCTTCTTCCGCGGTACCCATACGCGACCGCCTTCGCCACGCGCTGATTCAGACATTAACCGCAGCTTGTCTTCGCCCGGGATCGACGTTGGATGGACCTGTATGAACTCACCGTTGGCGTAAAAGCATCCCTGCTGGTAAAGCGCGGACTGAGCGGACCCGGTGCACACTACTGAATTGGTTGATTTCCCGAAAATGGCGCCAATGCCGCCGGTTGCCATAATGAGGGCGTCCGCCGGGAAGGTGCGGACTTCCATGGTGCGCAGGTCCATGGCGCATATGCCGCGACAGGTCTTTTCATTGTCCAGCACGGCGCTCAGGAATTCCCAGTGCTCGTACTTTTTGACCCGACCCTCAGCTTCATAGCGCCGAACCTGCTCGTCCAGGGCGTAAAGAAGTTGCTGGCCGGTGGTGGCCCCGGCAAACGCCGTACGATGGTAGAGCGTTCCTCCGAAGCGGCGGAAATCCAGCAGCCCTTCCGGTGTGCGATTGAAAGTGACGCCCATCCGGTCCAGCAGGTCAATAATGGCCGGCGCGCCTTCGCACATGGCTTTCACCGGCGGCTGGTTGGCCAGGAAGTCGCCGCCATAGATGGTGTCATCAAAGTGTTTCCAGGTGGTGTCGCCTTCGCCCTTCAGGTTCTTGGCGGCATTGATGCCACCCTGCGCGCATACCGAGTGCGATCGCTTTACCGGGACAATCGAGAACAGGTCCACATGGCCGCCTGCTTCGGCGATCTTGATGACCGCGGACAGGCCCGCAAGCCCGCCCCCCACTACGATGATTCTAGGATTTGTCGCTGCCATTGGCTCCGCCCATTTGGTAAATGAGTAATTTGGTAAATGTGCAATTGAAAAACGTAAGAAAGTGGCAGCCTGCCTTTTCAATTACCCAATTACTAAATTACTCATTTACCCAATTTCAATTTACTTCTAATTACCTCGATTACTCATTTATCAATTATTTCGTGCTGTTTCCACCGTCTGTTGTGGGGCAGGACTGCCGGCGTGTTTCTCCATTGCGGCTTGAAGAATGCTGCCATCGTAGCGAAACCCACGGCGATGAACAGGATCGCAATTCCCGTACAGACATACCCAAACGTCTTGCGGGATCGATCACTTACCGTGATCCCCCATTTCGCGGCAAACAGAAACAGGCCATAGGCAAAGTGCCATGATGCGGCGATGATACCTATTAGATAGAAACCCGCCATCCAGGGATTCTGCAATTCGACCTGGACCTTGTGAAAAGCTGCCTGGTTATTGGTCAGCAGGTGAATGCCGGTGAAGCGCATGGTGTATGTATGCCAGCCGATGTAGATGAACGTAATCGCGCCCGTCCAGCGCTGCGCGGCATACATGAAGTTCCCCTGCCATGGGTAATCCGTCACGTTCGACTTGCCGCGCCCCCAGATATAGAAGCCATACAGGGAGTGGTAAAGCAGCGGCAGGTAGATGCCGAACAATTCCAGGAAGAAAACAAACGGCAGTCCGCTCAGGAACTTGACCTGCTCGGCATAGGCCCATGGGCCGTTGGTGGCGAAGGCGTTGGAAATGAAGTGCTCCACCAGAAACGCGCCTATCGGAATAATGCCGCTCAGGGAATGCAGGCGGCGCCAGAAAAATGAGTGACCTTGACCGGCGCGGAGAGGAGGTACGCCGCGCGCCACGGGAGAAACAACAGTAGCCATCAGACTGCTCTCCGTTCTCTGCGGTAATCAGTTTGGAGTGGCAAACTTTTTATTATCCGACGAGAGCGAATAAGGTCAAACGGTGAATCTCCTATTGCAGGCAAATGCGTTTGCCATACCCTTACCCGTGTCATTCCGAGTGAGGCAAAAGTTCCGCAACGCGGAACCATTGCCGACGAGGAACCCCGAGGATGCAAATATAACCGGGTTGCTTAAGGCAATTTACTGGATTACCCGCTGTCATTCCGAGTGAGGCAGAAATACCGCAACGCGGAACTTGCCGACGAGGAACCACGAGAATGCAGATAAAACGAAGATGCTGCAGGGAATTTTGTCGATTGAACTGCTGTCATTGCAAGTGAGGCAGCAGTTTGCGCGGAAATTCTTTCGCAAATGAATGCAAGATAACCAGGCTGCTTCAGGGAATTTTCTCGATGCACTTTGCCGTAATTTCAACAAGATAAAAAAGAGTAACCGAAAAATTGTTTCCTTTTCCTCCCACACCCGTTATCTTTACTGCCCCGGAGAAACTATGTTTAAAGCCCAATGCCCTTCGCATCTAGCCCTTGTTTGCGTGCTCGCCATTTCAGCCTTTGCCCAGACGATTGATCCCTCCATCAATGACAAGATCCGTGCCGAGGAGAAAGACCACTCCCAGATCATGCACACCATGCATTATCTGGCCGATGTCTATGGCCCCCGTCTGACGGGCTCGCCCAATCACAAGGCAGCGGCGGATTGGGCCGTGAAAGAGATGACGAGCTGGGGATTCGCCAACGCGCATCTCGAGCCCTGGGAATTCGGACATCCGGGATGGGTGAATGAACGCTCCAGCGGTTATGCGCTTTCTCCATTTCACGATCAGCTCACTTTCAAGGTCCTGGCCTGGACGCCGAGTACGAACGGCACGGTGACGGCGCAGGTCTTTCAACTCATCCCGCCGGAGAACCGAACAAAGACCAGCTCACCGCCTATCTTGATCGGTGAAAGACAAAGTGAAAGGCAAGATTGTTCTGGTCGGAAAAGCCGAGCTTGTTCCGGTCGTAATTGAGCCGGCGCCGCGCCGTATGGACGAAAAGCTGCCGCTGAGCGCTTTGATCCCAAAAACCCGAATGCAGGGCAATTCGATCCGCGCAATGCGGCGCAGCAGACTCCCGATCTCCGGGCACCCTCAAGCCGGCGGAGATCAACATCAGATTGATGAATTTCTGCTCGCCAATGGCGCGGTGATGCGCGCCAATGATGCCCGCATGGGTAACGGCCGCATTCGGGCCTTCCAGAATCGCACCTATGATCCGGCAAAAGCTGTGCCCACCGTTGTGCTTCGCAATGAAGATTTCGGACGGATCACCCGCATCCTGGCCGACGGCACGCCGGTCGAGCTGGAATTCAATGTCCAGAACAGGACTATCCGGAAGGCAAAACGTCCTTCAACACCGTCGCCGAAATTCCCGGCACGGACAAAAAGGATGAAGTCATCATGCTGGGCGGGCATCTGGATTCCTGGCACTCGGCGACGGGAGCGACGGACAACGCGATTGGCTGCGCCATCATGATGGAAGCAGCGCGCATTTTGAAAGCCATCGGCGTCAAGCCGCGTCGCACCATCCGCGTAGCCCTGTGGAGCGGTGAAGAAGAAGGACTGTCGGCTCCAGGCATACGTGAAGCAGCACTTCGGAACCTTTGAAGATCCCAAGCCCGAATACGCAAAGTTCGACGGTTACTTCAACATCGATTCCGGCACTGGACGCTTGCGCGGTCTGAGCGTCTTGGCCCGCCCGAAGATGCTGACATTCTGCGCGAGATGCTTGAGCCATTTTCTGATCTCGGTGTGGCTGGCGCCATCGCGAACAAGAGCCGTCGCCTCGGCGGCACAGACAACCTCATTCGCGCAAGCAGGATTGCCGGCATCGGCATGGGGCAGGATCCGATCGAATACTTTACGACACATGGCATACCAATCTCGATACCTATGAGCGAATCATTCGGAAGATGTCAAAAAAGGCTGCGATCGTAGTGCCGCGGCAATCTATCAACTCTCAATGCGGGATGAAATGCTGCCACGTTTTGCCAAAGCTGATATGCCTCCGCTGCCTCCGCCCGACCAGCCGCCGACGGCGGCGCCGGTGAGGACCGCGGGTGCTGCGGGCGAGCCTGCAAAGCCTGTGAATGCGTCTGGCACGGCGGAAAAACCCACCAGCGGGCCAGCGGCCACAGGAAGCGGCCAGCCAGTGGCGCCAAAGAAGTGAGATTTGGGGCTGAAAAAAGTGCGTGAGAAGAAGAGGCCGATTTGGATTCAATTGCGTCGAATACCACGACACCCGTCATCCCGATCCCCGTCGACGGAGCAGCGTATCCTTCAGCTGCCGGGGGGGGGGGGGGGGGGGGGAGTAGGGGTGAGGGATCTTGTGCTTTGCAAATATTTAAATCGCAAGCTTATGCGCTTTGCTAAATATTCAAATCGCAATTTTATGCGCTTCCTCAGGACTGCCCATGCACCAAGCGCCACATGCCGCAGCCGCGACGCCAAATTAGCCCACCGTAGAGGCGAGCGTAAGCGAAGCCGGAACGGTGGGTTAGTTTCTTGATAAACACGAGCCCCGCAGGGGCGACACAAAAATCTTTTACCCTCTCGGGCTTCACTGCCGGTCTTATTCTATGCATTAATCAGGACTGCCCATGCACCAAGCGCCATAGCCGCAGCCGTGGCGCCCAAATTAGCCCACCGCCTTATGCGCTTCCTCAGGACTGCCCATTTCACAAGGTACCGTAATCTTTGGGCTGTCCGCTTTGCTAAATATTCCCAAATCGCAATCTGCTGCGCTTCTTCGGGAACTGCCCATGCACCAAGCGCCGTAGGCGCGACGCCAAGTTAGCCCACCGTAGAAGGGCGAGCGTAAGCGAAGCCTGAACGGTGGGTAAGCTTCCCGATAAACATGAGCCCCGTAGGGGCGACACAATAATCTTTTACCCTCTCGGGCGTCACTGCCGGTGTTAGTCTATGCATTCTCAAAAAGGAGTTCCCATGGAATCGTCCCGCCGCAGTTTCCTGCAAAACGCCGGCATCGCCACCACTTTGGCTATCACGACGCCCGCAGCCCGATTCGCTGGGCAGGAACAGGAAGTGCGCCAGAAAAGCCCCTGCCTGCTCCAATTGCAAAACTGAAATCGCGCAAGACCGAAGCCCAGCCCATCACCACGGAAGAGCGGTTATCGCGGCTGGAGCGCGCACGGCAGTTGATGCGCGACAACAAACTGGACGCCATCATGATGATTGGCGGTACCTCACTGAACTATTTCACCGGCATACGCTGGTGGCTGAGCGAGCGCCTGTTTGCCATGATGGTGCCGGCCAAGGGCGCTCCCTTTTACGTGAGTCCCGGCTTTTGAAGAAGACCGTGCCCGCGAACAGATCATGATGAACATGGGTGA
>CAWGRA010000021.1:0-109694 GCA_963824835.1 Terriglobia bacterium
GTCTATCGTGAATTCTTTGGAACTGCCAACGCTCATCAAAGGCATCTTTGAAAAGAAACGCTTCCTCGATCTCGTCCGCAACTTCATCGTCTTCGAGGACGACGGCGGCCAGCGTCGTCAAGAAGATGGCCGGCTACCACCAGTTCCACGCCGTCAACAAGGCCGTGGCAGACGCACGCGTCAGCCGCCTCGCGCCCGACGGCGACCGGCGGGTCGGCGTCGTCTGGCACACGCAGGGCTCGCGGCAAGAGCCTCACGATGGCGTTCTACGCCGGCAAGCGTGATCCTGCACCCGAGCATGGAGAACCCGACGCATCGTCGTGCTCACCGACCGCAACGACCTCGACGACCAGCTCTTCGGCACCTTCGCCCGCTGCCAGCGAGCTGCTGCGCCAGACGCCCGTGCAGGCCGACGACCGCGACGACCTGCGCGAGCTGCTCGCAGGTCGCCTCCGGCGGCGTCGTCTTCACCACGATCCAGAAGTTCTTGCCCGACGAGCAAGGGCGACACGCTACCCGCTGCTCTCCGACCGCCGCAACATCGTCGTCATCGCCGACGAGGCGCACCGCAGCCAGTACGACTTCATCGACGGCTTCGCCCGCCACACTGCGCGACGCGCTGCCCAACGCCTCGTTCATCGGCTTCACCGGCACGCCGATCGAGACGACCGACACGCAACACCCGGGCCGTCTTCGGCGACTACATCAACATCTACGACATCCAGCGCGCCGTCGAGGACGAGCGCCACCGTGCCGATCTACTACGAGAGCCGGCTGGCCAAGCTCGAGCTGAACGAGCCGAGGAACGCCCAAGATCGACGCCGAGTTCGAGGAGGTCACCGAAGGCGAGGAGGTCGAGCAGCAAGGAGAAGCTCAAGACGCAAGTGGGCCGCGCTGGAGGCCTGGTCGGCACCGAGAAGCGGCTCGCAGCTCGTCGCCGCAAGACCTCGTCGACGCACTTCGAGAAGCGGCTCGAGGCGCATGGACGGCAAGGCGATGATCGTCTGCATGAGCCGCCGCATCTGCGTGGACCTGTACGACGCGATCGTCGCGCTGCGCCCGGAGTGGCACCGACGACGACGACGACAAGGGCGCTGATCAAGGTCGTGATGACCGGCTCCGCCGCCGACCCGCTCGACTGGCAGCCGCACATCCGCAACAAGCAGCGCCGCGAGGCGCTGGCCAAGCGCTTCAAGGACCCCGACGACCCGTTCAAGCTCGTGATCGTGCGCGACATGTGGCTGACCGGCTTCGACGCGCCCTGCCTGCACACGATGTACGTCGACAAGCCGATGCGGGGCCACGGCCTGATGCAGGCCATCGCCCGCGTGAACCGCGTCTTCAGGGACAAGCCCGGCGGCCTGGTCGTCGACTACCTCGGGCCTGGCCGACCAGCTCAAGAAAGCCCTGGCCAACTACACCGAGGCCGGCGGCAAGGGCCAGCCCACGCTCGACCAGGAAGCCGCCGTCCGCAAGATGCTGGAGCACTTTGACGTGGTCAAGTGCATGCTGCATGGCTTCGACTACTCCAAGCACCTCACCGGCAAGCCCGCCGCAGCGGCTCCAGATTGGTCCGCGATGCCGCCGACTTCATCATCCCCCAGGAAAACGGCAAGTCAGCGTTATCTTGTCTTCCGTCGCCGCTCTCTCGCGGGCCTTTGCGCTCTCCGTCCCCAACGAAAAAGCCATGGCGCTTCGCGAGGAGATCGGCTTCTTCCAGACCGTGCGCGGAACGCTGATCAAGACCACGGTCTCACGATGACGAACGCAGTCCGGAAGTGCTGGACTCCGCTGTGCGCCAGATCGTCTCCCGCGTCTGTAGCCTCTGACGAAGTGATCGACATCTTTTCCGTCGCCGGCCTGGGCGGCCAGACATTTCCATTCTGTCCGACGAATTTCTGGAAGAAGTCCGCGGCTGCCGCAGAAGAACCTCGCCATTGAGGCGTTGCGCAAGCTGCTCAACGACCAGATCAAAGTCGCATCGCGAAAAACTTGGTTCAGTCGCGGCCTATTCTCCGAGATGCTGCAGAAAACGATTCAGAAGTACCAGAACCGCTCGCTCGATACGGCCGAGATCATTGCCGAACTGGTAAACATGGCCAAGAGCCTGCGCGAGTCCCAGAGCCGCGGCGAAAAGCTCCACCTGAGCGATGAGGAGTTGGCCTTCTACGATGCGCTGGAAGTAAACGACAGCGCCGTAAAGATCCTGGGCGACGAAACGCTTGCGGCAGATCGCTCTTGAGCTGGTGGACGCCGTGCGCCGGAACGCCACCATCGACTGGACGGTAAAAGAAAGCGTTCGCGCCCGCATGCGTACGATGGTCAAGCGCATTCTTCGTGCCCACGGCTACCCGCCGGACAAGCAGGAAAAGGCTACGCAAACAGTTCTGGCTCAGGCAGAGTTGATCGCGAGGGACTGGGCAGCCCATATCCGATCCGTATTCAGGCATTCCGGGTTTCGCCATCTGCCAATGGCCAACCGCCAATAGGATCGGTGATAAGTTCGGCATCCAGCGCTCGGCTGTGCCGATCGTCACTCATTTTCCATTCTCAGGCGATCAGCCTCTTGATCCACGAGCGCACGGGTGATCCGGTCATTTTCGATCTTGGTATTACCGTAGGCGAAGCTGCGCCTCTGCGCCTCTTTTTCTTCGGAGGTCAGGTCTGCCTTCTTTGCTGCGGCTAAAAGTTCCGTGAGTTCATCTGACATACATATCTCCGAAAAGTGTTAACACTGTACCACGGCTTTCGTTTTTCTTCCGCCCGGATTTTCCACAGTCGTTCTTGATCTAGGTGGTGTCGCGGGCTTTACTCTGTGCCAATCATCGCCAAACCTTCAGCTGTTCCAACCGCGTCATCCAGCGGAAATCATTGCATCCGTGTTACACCAGGGTAAGATTGGCTAATGGCTAACGGCTAATTGCTGCCTTTACGGCTTCTTCTTTTTCCCACCCAGCAATCCGCCCAGCGCATTCTGCAAATCAGGCTTCTGGGTCTGGCCGGTCTGGCCTGCTTTGCCCTGAAGCGTCCCCAGCAGGGTATCTTTCAATCCTGACTTCAGGTCTCCGCCAATGGACGGCAGGAACTTGGGATTCTGCGTGGTGCCGGTAATAGTGAAAGGAATGCCATGGCTCGCCAGGCCACCCGCTAGCGCCACCGCCACCTGCGTAAGGCTGCCCAGCGTATTGGCTGCCTGGCCGGACAGCTTCAGCACCATCTTGAAGTCGAGCGCATTGTTGCTGGCGATAACGCCGTTCCCGGTGAGATTGCCCATGGACGGCACGTCCAGAACAATGTTATCGGCCTTGATGCCTTCCGGGGCCACGCGCAGCAGCTGAGCTTACGGTCTGGATCAACGTGTCATTACTTGGCTTCACGCCGGCAAACTGCGCCAGCGATCCCAGCTTGGAAGCCAGGTCAAAGCCGGTAAGGTGCGTGCCGGTGATATTCAGCGGACCATTGATGACCAGGCGATCCAGCGGGCCTTCAGCCGTCATGTCCATATTGATGTTGCCGCCCTTGAGTGATGCGCCCTGAGGGCAGGACCACGCCGAAGGCAGGCAGCAGGGTTACCACGTCATCCACTGACATGCCCTTGCCCTGGATCTTCAAGTTGGCCAGCGTGTCATTGCCTTTGGCGTTCATGGTTCCATTGGCGGAGACAGTGCTGTTGCCGGTATGGATGGCCGAAGTGATGGTGCCGGCCTGTGAGTCCAGACCGTACTGGTGTGGTAGTCGAGCGCGACGGCGTCTTTGGCCGGCTGTCCGCCTTTGATCACGCGCAGATTGCTGGCCTTGGCTTTGCCTTCAGAATCCAGCTTCTTGCCGTCTGATTTGATCTTGCCATTGAAGTCAACCACGCCGGCGAGTCCGGAGGCAGGATCAATAAAGCCGGTGGTGGTCAGGTCAGCGTGTTCCACGGAGATGCTGGCATCCAGCGGCGTTTTGGCTGCGTCAGCGGAGTCAATCGGACCAGCCTGGCCATCCAGCTTAAGCGCTCCGCCGCCGGGCGTGTTGGCCGTCAGCGTGAACGGAATCGCCGTGGTCAGAGAGATGTTCTTGGCCGTGAGGTTCACCTTGTCATACACACGTTCTTTGCCGGCGGTGGCTCCAGTGCTCTGGCCCACGCGGATCTTGCCGTCCACAATCTCAAATTTCTCCACCGAGACGTCCGGTGTGGAAGTGTCTGACGTCGTCTGCTTGGGCTTGTTGGAAGATGCGCCCATGGTGGAGAAGTTCCACTTGCCGGCCGCATTCTTCAGCAGCACGATATCCGGCTGGTTCACTGAGATGGTGGTGACCTCAAGCCGTTTGGAGAAAATCAGCGGCATCAGGTGCAGGCCCACTTTGAGCGATCCGGCCTGTAGAAATGCGCCTTTATTGAACGCCGGATCATCGCTGATGGTGATCTGCGTGGCGGAAGCGCCGCCGCTGAAAATGGAGGCGTCCAGCTTGCCGATATGGACGTCACGATTCAGGCCGTGGAAAGGCTCTTTTCCAGCTTGGGCCGGAAGCTGTCCACGTTGATGAACAACGGAACCAGCAAGGCAGCCACAATTAAGACATCCGACAATACTTCCGACAATGATCAGCAGGCGTTTCATAAGGGAAAATGCTACCAGATAGCAGGCCATAAAGATGCAATGACAGGGATGCTGGTTTGCTGCTGGCTGTTCCCCATCCCGAGCGCAGAAGAGGGACCCTACCGTTACAGGAATGTGGTCTGATTTTGCCGGAAATATTGCTCGTGAAAGAAGATCAATTGGCGAAAACCAGAGACTGGGACTATGAAACGGACAGCGCCGTAGGCGCGTTGAGAAGCCGCTTAGCCCTGGGCATCGTAGCCCGGGGAAGCAGAAGAAAAAGGCGAGCGCCGTAGGCGCGGCACATCACCCTCACCCGCCGTACGTCTTCTTCAGATAGCTGGTAACATCGGCGTCAAGTTCGGCGTAGCCGCCGTGGATGGTGCTGCGCAGGGCGGTTTCAATGCTCTGGCCTTCGCCAAGCCGTTTCAAAATCCGGGCAAGGTCGCTCATCCCATAGGTTGCGCGGACAAACTCAACCGCAGCCACGCTCTCGGCGTAGGCCACGGAAGCTTCACCCGTGCTCAGACTTTCAAAGCTGCCTTCCAGCATGTTGAGCGGAAGTTGATGTCCGGAAGAGTAAAGCAGGGCCAGTCGTGATCCGAAGGCGCGGGCGGTTGTGCCTTCTTCAATTTCGGCAATGCCTTCATTCAGCCACTGTGGCGCGCGATTATGGGAAATCTGGCCAACAAAGGAATGTGTCAGCTCATGGCGAAGCACTCGGGCCAAATCCGGCGTAACCGCCTTGATGCCGGAGATCGGCACGCGGATCTTGCCGTCATTCAGCGCGGCAGACCAGGCCGGAGCCTGGGTCACGTCAAAGAAAGCCTGATCGGTATAGAGCGAGACAAAAATATTTTTCGGCGAGGCGCCCAGATCGTTTTCCAGGTCGCGATAATCATTTTCCAGCAGGTCCAGAATCTGCTGGCGCAGTGCATCGGGCGCCTGTGAGCCTTCATAGCGCAGCGTGAAGTGGCTGCTTTCCTGCTGGCGGAAGTCGGCTTCGGTCTTCGACTCACGCTCCACCCGGTCCAGAAGCTTTTTTACCTGCGGCTCCGGAGCAAGCTGCAATGATTTCTTCAGCGCGGCAATGGCCTCGCGGTTCTTGTCATTTTTATAAAGCGCGTAACCATAGATGGAAAAAGCTACCGCGGATTTGGAGTTGGCGCGCGTGGCCTGCTCGGCCAGCGCAAGTCCTTCCTGGTTGCGTCCCAGTCGAAGCAAGATCTGCGCGTAGTTTTCCAGCAGTACGGGATGGTTCGGCAAAAATCGCAAAGCCTCTTGCAGATGGTTGGCGGCGCCGGCGTAGTCAGCGTGGTTCTCTTCGAATCCCGCTGCAATGGCAAATGCTCCGGCAGTTTGCGCGGCAATGCCTTCCTGCTCAATGGCTTTCAGCGCCGCCGTATCCACCTGATTGTTATGGATCACCCGTGCGATCAGATCTTCGCTCACGGCCATCTCTTCACGGACGGCGGGAGGCTCGGCTTCTTTCGTCTGATCATCGGATGCTCTGGGCGCGGGCACGCCGCCTGCCTCAATCCGGACCACAATGGATTTCGGAATCGTCAGCGTGTTATCGCCAATGGTGTATTCCACGCGGCCATTGCGCTCCGTTACGGAATCGGCCACGATCCTGGCGCCACTTTTCAGCACAATGGTGTCCAATACAATAGCGTGGGCCGGAGCGGAGAGCCCCAGGCCGATCAGAGCAGCAAAATGTGATAATCAGTCGCACGTAATTTTCACGGTCATTATTGCATGTATAAAAGTGCAGTGCTCGGCGTTCTCTGTGACGAAGGTGCTAGTGCTTTTACTGGCGCTGGTCCGTTGGCCGCCATGGCTCATGGCCAACTGCGCCACAACCGCGCCCCGGCCTGAACAAACGCGGGCGCCGTCATCGCAATCGGCAAATGCGCCTCAAGCCCCAGCCCATGCCACCGCTCAAACCCCGGCTCAAGCCCCAGCTCAGAACGGCGGCGGAAAAGGCCTGGCGCTCTATCGTGAAATTCTTGCGCCCTCGCTCAGTCCCTCAGGATGTCCATGGCATCCGTGAAGTCTCCATTCAGCGTGAAGACATCCATCTATCTCTCAGTGACGGAACCATCGGACTGATGCGCGCCGATTGACGGCCATGTAACCGGCGCGGTGTTTGAAGGCGTGGGAGAAATTCTGTTGATTGCGCCTGACCGTGCTGAACGCACCTCATTGGCGCTCTTCACCGGTTCGGCAGTGCTGGAACAGCGATTCACTTCCGCCTACCTGCGCTTTGTAGATGACAAACTTGTGGACGAGCTGCGCGCTGGTTTCAGGCCTGCCACGGAAGGATGCCGCGGAATTTATTGGTCGCTGGGATGAGCCTATGCGAACGCTGGCCCGCGGCGATGGCTTGGCGATCCTGCAATCGCTGACCAACGCGGATGAGGCGTCTTCAAAGTTCCTGCATTTGCGCATGGGCGGGACCGAACTGGGAGTCTTTGACGTTTATTGGAATACGAATGCGCCAGAGCAGATTGCCATTGCCCAGGGCAAGGCAGGCGAAAAAGAGTTTTACTACGACACGTGGACTTCGTTTCCTCATGCGCTCGGCGCGCGAAAAGAACGCCCGTGCTCCGCGCCGCTTTGACCTGGACGATTATCAGATTCGTGCCGGCATGGAACCGCCGAGCTTCCATGAATGCTGAAGCGCAGGTCACGTTGCGTCCTCGGCGCGCGGGGCAGCGCACCTTTGTGATGGAGTTGTCACGTTATCTGCAAGTCAGTGAGGTGCTGGCAGGCGGGCAGCCGGTGGAGTTCATACAGAACCAGGCGATTAGCGGCAGTGACCTGGCTCGCCGTGGCGATGATCTTGTTGGAATCGTATTTCCCGCAGCCACTGGCCAAAGATCAGGCCGTCAGGCTCACCTTCAAGTACGCCGGGCCGGTCATGTTCAACGCCGGCAATGATCTTCTTTATGTAGGCGCGCGCGGCACCTGGTATCCCAACGCCGGGACCCATGTTTTCAAATTTTGATTTGACCTTTGAGTTTCCTGAAGACTGGGCCCTGGTGGCTACCGGCAAGCAGGTTGTGAGCAAGATGGAAGGCTTCAGCCATGTGAGCCGCTTTATTACTGAGAAGCCAATCACGCGCGCTGGTTTCAATCTGGGAAAGTTCGTAACCGCGGAGACCAAATCGAACGGAGTTACCATTCACGCTTACGCCGCCAGGAATGTGGAAGAAGCGCTGGCCGCCCACGAAGCACGGGCGGGAAAACATCCCGAGCCGGCGCGTGAAGTGCAGCAGATCGCCACGCGTGCGGCAGATACCATCAAGTTTCTGTCCAGCCAACTGGATCCATTTCCCTATTCCAATCTTGAGATCACGCAACTGCCCGGTCTGGAGAGCCAGTCATGGCCGGGACTGGTGTATCTCTCCAGCATGGCGTTTCTTGATGCCGATGAGCGTCGTGCCGCGGGCGTGAAAGATCCGTACACGGAGTTTTTGCTGGATCACCTCATGCTCGCGCATGAAACTGGACATCAATGGTGGGGCGACGCCGTGGATTGGGTCTCTTACCGCGATGAATGGATCATTGAAGCACTTGCCAATTATTGCGCGCTGCTCATGCTGGAAAAGGAAGATCCAAAATCCACTCGCATCGCCCTCAACTATTACAAAGGCCAGCTCTTGCAGCAGACTGCGCATGGCATCACCGCCGACGCAGGTCCGGTAACGCTCGGTCCCAGACTCACGTCGTCAAGGTTTCCTGGGGCTTATCAGCGTGTGCTTTATGGGCGAGGTACGTGGTTGATCCACATGCTCCGGGAGATGTTGCGCGAAGCAAATGGCGAAAAAGGCGACGCGGCGTTCTTTGCTGCGTTGAAAGAGTCTGCTGGCCCAGTCTCCCAATCACAAGATTTCCACGCGCGATCTGCAGGCGGCCTTTGAGAAGGTTTTACCGGCATCACTGACCTATGAAGGCAGAAAGTCTCTCGACTGGTTTTTTGATAGCTGGGTCAATGGCGCGTCCATTCCGCAATTCAATCTGGAAGATGTAAAGATTACGCCTTTGCGCCAGCATATGCGGGTCACCGGCGTCATCAAAGAAACCCATACCGGCAAGGACACCGTCACTGCCGTGCCGATTTTCGCCGTCGATCAAAAAGGCTCATCGCATTTTCTGGCGTTCGTATTCGCTGACGAGACGGAAAGCGCTTTCAAGCTGACTGCCCCCGCCGGAACCACTAAAATCCTGCTGGATCCCCAGGAGATGATCTTGCGGCGATGAGTTTTGTTTGTTTTCCCCCGAGCGGAGCGACGGATCATTACGATCTTAATCTAAGGAAATTCGATTGCCCTGGAATTTTTCCTACCATCCAGGAGAATTCGATTGCCAGCTTTCCAAGGCATGCATCCTTCTATACGCCTTCGTGTGCGGACCAAAGTTGTAAAGCATGTGCCCGGTCTAGATCAGTAAACTATGTGCCCGGTTTGTACCGGACAAAATAAAATTGCGGGCTTCAGCCCCTGAGGTAATCGCTTGATCTTATGAGATGGCTTCTTTTCATTCTCGTCACTTCAGCTTTTTTCAGTACCAACCACGATCCAGCGGCTCAGGATGCCTCAAAGCCCGCTGGCCAGAAGCCGGCTGCGGAGCTTGCGGCCTTGGAAGAACACTTTGCCAATGTGTTGAATTCCGGCAGAAAGGAAGCTGGACTGAAGGCGCTCGGTATTTCGCAAAGACATTCGCGTTCGCCAAGAAGCGTGCTCGATCGAGGAAAAGGGCGCTGACAATATCGTCGGCGCCCGGCGAATGGGGGACAACTTCTGGGATGTAGTCCCAGATCCCAGCGCGCTGGATTCTGAGATCAAACGCATTGCAACCGCCCCAACCGCCTACGACAACGTGAGCGTGGGTGTTTGGTATGCAGCCAACGAGCAGTATCCTGGCGGCGCCTACTGGGTTCTCATTTACCCGGAACACAGTGCCGCCTATGAGGCATTCTGGGGACATTTCTACCTCACCGATTCGTTTCAGCACATAACGCGCTTTGATAAGTATTGGAAGAAACGACTGCCGCCAATTTGCCACGATCTCAAGTAGCGGCAAAAACATCTTCGCTTCCGCCGCTATTTTTGATTGAATCTCTTATCTCAAGAATGTTTAGTCCCCGGAGGACCATGCGCCCTTACCTTATTCTGCTTCTGTTCGCTTCTTCTTTTGCCTGCTCGCAAACCCAGCCGCCAGCACGCCGCAAAAGTATTCGCTGAAAGCAACGCCTAAAACAGTGGCATGGGGATACTACGACGCGGCCGCCGTACCTGTCCTGCGCATACATTCAGGCGATACCGTGGAATTCGAGACGCTGCTCACCAATAGTCCCACGGGCTTGGAAAAAGCAGGGCTTCCGCCGGAGCAGGTACAGCAGAGCCTTCGCGATATATATAAGGAGGTCACCAAGAAAGGTCCCGGCGGCCATATCCTGACTGGTCCGGTTTATATAGAGGAAGCCGAACCCGGTGACACGCTGGAAGTTCGCATTCAGAAAATCGATCTGGCAATTCCCTATGCCTACAACGCCTTTGGGCCAACGCGTGGTTTTCTGCCGGAAGATTTTCCCTATCGCAAGATGAAGATCATTCCTCTCGATCGCGAACGCATGATCGCCAAATTTGCCCCGGGCATTGAGATTCCGCTGCGGCCATTTTTCGGCAGCATGGGCGTAGCGCCGCCGGAATCCTACGGTCGTATTGACAGCGCACCGCCGGGAAATCACGGCGGCAACATGGACAACAAGGAACTGGTCGTCGGCGCGACGGTATTTTTTCCTGTCCACGCGCGCGGCGCTTTGTTTGAAGTGGGCGATGGCCACGTAGGCCAGGGAAATGGCGAAGTGGATATCACCGCGCTGGAAACTTCACTCGTCGGGACCCTGCAGTTCATCGTGCATAAGGGAACCAACCAGAAATATCCTCGTGCGGAAACGCCCACTCATTACATCAGCATGGGCTTCCATCAGGAGCTCTATGAAGCCACTAAAATGGCCGTGCGTGAAATGATTGATTTTCTCGTGGCGGAAAAGCATTTGAGCCGCGATGACGCTTATATGCTGGTCAGCGTGGCGGGTGACGTGGACATCACAGAACTGGTGGACGGCAACAAAGGCGTTCATGTGATGCTGCCTAAATCCATTTTCGTTAAGCAATAGCGTTGGATTTTTATCAGGCCCTGGCGGCGGCAGTAACATTTCAAAAAGCAAGGAGCGTTACGCGATGAGGCTTTTAGTGCGATGGCTGATCAGCGCTATATCCATCATGATTGTGGCTTACCTGGTCCCCGGGTTCGTGGTGCACGGCGTCATCGCGGCGCTGATTGCCGCGGTCATCATCGGCCTGGTCAACGCCACTTTAGGGTCTGTGGTCAAGATCCTTACCTTGCCGCTCACGTTCCTCACGCTCGGGCTTTTTCTGATCGTGGTCAACGCCATCATGCTCAAGGTGGCAGCCGCGTTAACACCAGGCTTTGAGGTCCAGACCTGGGGCGCGGCCTTCATTGGAGCAATCCTGCTGAGCCTGGTTTCCACTTTTCTGCATTGGCTGATTGGGGACAAGCGTTCCGAACGTATGGCTCGCTGATTTTTACTAGTTCATGCCGAGCGGATGCTGCTCTTAATCCCGAGCGGAGCGAGGGATCCCTAACGAGCTTAAAAAATCCTGGTTTTGGTAAACATTTCGTAACCAGTAGGGACCTCTCGCTGAAGTTCGAGACAATGAAACCGAGTTCCTTTGTATCTTCGTGTCCCTTGTGGTTATGGCTTTTAAGCGCGTTCAGCGAACTGCACACGCAATGCCGTCACCACAGTGGAGGCAGTCGTTTCCTGAAAAAGACGAATACCGGCAATCCCCTGGCAACCGGCCGCCTAAACATTGGGGCGCGTTCTGCACCGTCACTCCGCCCACAGCGAGTACCGGCATGGCCGGAACCGCCGCTTGTGATCTCTGGCAGATCTGTTGAAGCTGCTGAAGGCCGGCAGGATTCGCGGCGCCCGCTTTTTCGAACACCGGGCCAAACACGGCAAAGTCTGCGCCATGAGATTCAGCCAGAGCAATTTCCCTGGCAGAGTGGGCTGAAACTCCAATAACACACGGTCTGTCAGTGGCACGGCTCCATAAGGCGCGGGCTTCGCCGGGGTTAAGATCGCTGGCCGGCAAGTGTACGCCATGAGCGCCACACGCAAGAGCGACATCAAGTCGAGAATTGATCAATAACTTGCTGGGTGAATTGCCAGGCAATGCCGCAAGCGCTTTTACTGCCAGCTTCTCCAGTTCTCGCGTACTCAAGTCTTTTTCGCGCAGTTGAATGTAGTCCACGCCCGCTGCGGCACATTCAGTGATCTTGGCAAGAAGCCGCTGTATCTGGTCAGCGGAACTGCCCCTGAACTGGCGCCGATCAGTGATGTAACACAGCAGCAGAGGCCCGGAGTTCGCATGGCTGTATGAAGTTGTTTGCGGCGCCGGCTTAGGCAGACACAAGGGCGGTCCTTTCCTTCTGCAAAGTTCTGTACCGGTTTCTGTTTTGTTCCCAGGGACCTAATGTCAGACTTATAGGAACTCTTCCGGTGCAAGGCAATTTTAGCTTACGTCCATTCGCATGGAGCAGCTCGCTGTTGCGCCAGCGGGAATCCGGCGTGTTCCAAATTCCAGGCTTGAATTCCCGGACCGCGATTGCCGGCGGGGCAACTTGATACAACGGAAACACCTCTTTATCAAAATGCCTTTGAGCTGGCAAATCGTTGCATTGTTCATTCTTGCCATTCCTATCGCCTGTGTTGCCTGGACCATAACTCATGAAGAGGTCTTCCGCGAGCCGCGAGACTACTGTATTCGCCAGAGCGAAAACAGTCGCAACCCCTACAAGCGGAAGTTTTTCTATTTATTCACGTGCGAATACTGCTTCAGCCATTACGTAACCGTTATCTTCCTCTTCATCACTCGGTACAAGCTGCTTTATAACGACTGGCGGGGATACCTGATTGGCGGTTTCGCCCTGGTCTGGGTGGCCAACCAGTACATGAGCCTCTTTGGACGGCTCCGCCTGGATATCAAGCGCGAACGCGTTGAGATCAAGGAAGTTGAGCAGCAAGTGGCCGAGCCCAGGACCAGGAAGATGCCGCGCGCTGTCTAAGCCGACCGGATTCTCGCCGTAAACTTGGTTTCATGCGCGCTCGGTTGCGGCGCCCTCATAAATTCTCTGTATATGCTCCATAACGTTATTTAATTGTGCGTAAGTGAGCGGGCCGCGTTACTCTATTTAGTCCAAGACCCCTTACAGTTTCCTGCAAAGGCCATTCAAACTTTTTCTGTGGAGAGCTATGTCAAACGAACTGCGTAACTTTTTGACCCACTCATATGACGAACTGGAAGACCTGAACCTGCACGCCAAAGAGCAGCGTCGCACGCGCGTGGCGTCGCACAAGATTCAGGAAGAGCGGCTCCGTTATTTGACCGATGAGAAACGCATCAAAGCCGTGACCGTGCTCTTCAGTGACCTGGAAGGCCGGTTGCACATGCTCGACTACGACAAGAAGTTCCTCATCAAGAGCTGGGACAATCTCACCTTTGACGGTTCGTCCATCCGCGGCTTCACCGCCCAGCGGGAAAGCGACCTTCGCCTTGCCATGGATTGGAGCGCCTTCTACTGGGGGCCGGCCGATATTTTTGGCCCCGGCAAAGTGCTGGTCTTCGGCGACGTGATTGATAAGGGCGGCGAGCCCTATAGCGCCGATATCCGCGGCGTACTTAAGAAATTTGCCGACGACATGTACAAGAAGGAAGGCTACACGCTGAATGCGGCCAATGAAATTGAAGGCTTTCTCTTCCAGGGATCGGATGCCGAGCGCCATTACCACGAGACCCACAAGTTCGAATACGTGAATACCGGCGGCTACTATCATTCTCTTCCCGGCGATCCGCTGCGCACTTTCATTGACACAACCGCTGAAGTGCAGAGGTCCATGGGTTTCCAGAATGAAAAAGACCACCCGGAAGTTGCGCCCTCACAATTCGAAATCAATTATGGGTATGGTGAAGTTGTTGCCGCGGCCGATCAAATCCAGCTTTACAAGCTCATCTGCCGCCAGGTGGCAACACGCATGGGCTTCACCGCGTGCTTCCTGCCCAAGCCGGTGGTTGGCGTAAACGGCAACGGCATGCACACCAACGTTTCCATCAGCAAGGAAGGCAAGAACATCTTCTGGAATCCCAAGGGCGAAGAAAAGCTGGCCGATATGGGCTGGCAGTTTATTGATCGCATTTTGACCAGCGCCAATGACATCTGCCTGCTGCTGAACGGCAGCGTAAACGCCTATCGCCGTCTGGATCCGCACTTTGAAGCGCCCAATCAGATCAAGGCTTCGCCGGTGGACCGCGGCTCCATGATCCGTATCCCGATTGGCAATGAAAAGAGCTCGCGCGTGGAAGTTCGCTCCGTGGCTCCGGACGCCAATCCTTACATGGTGATGTATTCCATATTCAAGACCGGATTGCAGGGCAGCATTTCACGCATCAAGAACCTGCGCCAGGCTGAGCGTTACCTGCCGGACAACATCTACACCGCGCTGGAAAATTTCCGTGCTTCAGAATGGACTACAAAGCTCTTTGGGGAAGACGTAAAGGGCCGCTATGCTGACCTGAAGCAGGCGTCGGCTGACCGCTGCCCGCGGCTGCTGGGCACGTTCGTGAAGGCCCCCGAAGTCCAGTACCATCACGATGTTTATAACCAGTTCCTGTGGAACATGTTCTAGATCACTCGCAGGGCACGGCAACGAGGGCGCGAAAGACAAAGGCCTTGAAGAAAGTTTCGTGCCAGCGTGAACTTGCAATGCAAATAAAAAACGGAGGCAACTGAGCTCGTCGGTGCCTCCGTTTTAATTTCTCCGGCGAACTGAACTAGCCCTGCGTCTTCCACCTGTAATTTTCCGCCTGACAGCTTCGAAGGGTCATTGCCAACCTGTCATTGCCAACCTGTCATCGCCATCGCGGAACAATGCCGACGAGGAACCCCGAGGATGTGCAGGGTAATGAAGCCGCAACAGGGAATTCCCATGTGAATCACAAAAGCCTCGCGTAAGAAGCATCGGCTTTATCCGATACACCACGTCCGGTCGCATGCTGAGGGTTGGCGAAGACCAAGGCCTAGTCTAGTTTTCCGCGAACGCCGCGTCTCCCTCATTACTTTGCGGCCGGCGTGGCTTTCTTCTTGCCCTTAGCCGGTGGGGCCTGCGCCTTGTGTGTGGCTTTTAGAGCCCGGTTGCGCAGCCGTTTCTTTGCGTTGGATCGGTTACGCGTGTTCTCGCGTGCGTTTAGCTTTGGCATGGTGGGGCTCCCTGATGAAAATGTAAAGTTCTCATCCATCCTACTCTTGTTGCCCGGGATTTTGCCGCTGCTGAATCTCTTCATCACTCTGACCTCAACGCCACCAGCGGATCCACGGTCGCCGCGCGTCGTGATGGCAGATAGCAGGCCAGCCATGCTGTTGCCGCCAGCGCGATCGTGACCAGTGAATATGTCGCCAGGTCCACCGGGCTCACTCCAAATAGCAGCGTCGAAAGCAATCGCATGGCCGCGAATGACGCCAGCAATCCAATCCCTACGCCAATGCCGGTCAAAGTCAATCCATGGCGAACAAACATTCCGGTCAGTTCCCGGCGTTGTGCGCCCAAAGCCATGCGGATTCCGATTTCACGCGTGCGTTGTGAGACTGAGTAGGCAATCACCCCATAAATGCCCACCGTGCCCAGCAACAGCGCCATGGCGCCGGATACGGCCAGCATCAGGAGCGTAAAGGAGCTGCGCGCCATGGACTTGCGATAGTAGTAATCTTCCGTGCGAACGTCGGCCAATGGCAGGTTGGGGTCCACTGACCAAACCGCCCGGCGTACATCTTTCATCAGGCTCTCAGTCCCGGCACGCGGGGTGCGCAGAGCAAAAACCGCACTGCGCATGGCGCGTATTTTCTCGCCTTCAAAGTTTTTCATCAGCACGGGCCAGTAGGCCAGTTTGGGCGCCTCTTTGTTCATTCCATCTTCGTGCACGTCGCCCACAACTCCCACGACTTCGCGCCAGTCATCCGTGTTTCCCACGCGGACGCGTTTGCCCAGGGCGTTGGTCGGCGTTTGCCACAGCTCGCGCGCCAGGTTCTCTGACATCATCATCACCGGCACGTTGTTGTAGATGTCCGCCCATGTCACATCACGCCCTGCCACCATCGGGGTTCCCAGCGTGTGGAAAATGCCGGGAGTAATCCACTTAAAGCGCCGGATCGTGGACAGTTCTCCGGGACGATAGGTTTTGTCTTCGGCATAAAGAGGATCGTTGCTGTTGTTGCCGTCGAGCGGCACCCCGGTGGAGATTGCCGCAGATGAAACTCCCGGGACAGCGCTCACCTTCTGCAGGATTTCGTCATACATCCGCAGCTACTTTTTCATCGTCTGTCACTTCCGCTTTGGGAATGGAAAGAGAAAAAGTCTGGATTGTTCGCGGGTCGCTGAATCCTGGCTGCACTTTCGTCAGCGCCAGAAAAGTGCGCGCCATCAGTCCTGAGCAGATCAGCAGCACCAGCGCCAGCGCTACCTGCACCACCACCAGCACGCTGCGTGCGCGATGCTGGTCACGGCTCTGGCTCAGAGAGCGTCCGCCTTCGCGCAATCCTGTGTTCAGCCGCGTGCCTGCGTATTTAAAGATTGGAATACAGCCAAACAGAAGGCTTGCCAGCAAAGCGATCCCCAGGGTGAAAAACAGAACGGGCAGATCCAGGCCGATCTCGTTGATCGCGTGGCAGACCTTTCGGCGCCAATTTAACCAGCAGCCGCAAAGCTGCCCCAGGCAATACCCAGTCCCAGCAGACTACCCATCAAGCCCAGCACCAGCTCTCAACCAGTAAGTCAGAAGCGATCCGGCTCCAGCTCGCGCCCAGCGCCGCGCGCACCGCCAACTCCTGACGTCGGCCTTCCACGCGCACCAGCACCAGGTTCGCCACGTTGGCGCAGGCAATCAGCAGCACCAGGCCGATGGAGCCCATCAACACCCACAGCATGCTGCCGACATCGCCCACCACGCGATCTTTCAAGTCGGCTTAATTACCGGAGCCAGGTGCGCGTCTTCAAACATTTTCAAACTGAATCCCGGGGGCGCGGGGAAGGTCTGCCCAACAATGGGGATCATCCGGCCCACGTCGGCGCTCGCCTGCTCAATGCTCACGCCCGGCTTGAGCCGTCCGACCATGGCGTAGCTGAAGTTTCCCAGGAACGTCTTATTGCGATCAAATTGAAAAGGCACAATCATCGCCGGATCTTCAGAATCAAAAAAGTGGAAGTTCTGCGGCATCACGCCGATGATCTGCGTCTGCTTGCCGTCCAGCTTCACCGTTTGCCCCAGAACGCCTTGATTGCCCCCGAATTTGCGCTGCCAGTAGCCATACATCAGAATGGCCGTTTCCGGGGTGCCGGCTTTGTCATCCTCACGCGTAAAGCCCCGCCCCATCTTCGGCGCTGCTCCCAGTACCGGCAACAAGCCGTCCGTCACGCGCACCACCGGGGCTTGTTCAGGCTCCGCCACTCCGGTCACGTTCACTGAATCATTGGTGATCATGCCAATGTCTTGAAAGCTGCGGTTCTGGTCGCGATAAATGAAGTAGTTGGACGGCGCTCCCGGCAAATCCTTGATGTTGATTCCCGGCGCGGAATGGGATACGCCCACCAGTTGCTCTGAATGGGGATAAGGCAGCGGCTTCAGCAGAATGCCTTCAAGCACGCTGAACACCACAGTATTTGCGCCCACTCCGGCCGCCAGGGTGATCAGCGTAACCGCGGTAAACATTGGCGCGCGGCTTAACCGCCGCAGAACCTGCCTTAGCTGGCTTTGCAAGTAGCCCATGGGTGCACCTCAAACAGATAATCCAATGCCAACTGGCTATCAGCGGATGTTTACGTTAAACGTCGTGGAAAAAGTTGCAGGAAAAACGAAATGCGAGACTCATTTGCTTTGGATGTTTGCGGCAGCATGAAAAGGAATCTTGATAGAGAAGCGAGCATGCTGCGCTGGTTTGCCGACCGATGATGTCCCGTTCAACAATGAACCTCTACCCCGTCATCTTGAGCGTAGTCGGAGCGTATGCGACGACGAAGTCGAAAGATCCCGAGGATGGGGGTCATAACCAGGACGTAGCAGGGAGTTTTCTCGAGACAAGGTTTGTGACCCGAGCACCACGGGGAGAATTCCCTGGATCGGCATGGCACAGGATGCATTTTGGGGATCCTTCCACTCATCCTCACGACTCTCGTCGCTCGGATTCGGTCAGGATGACAGGGTTTGAGTGTGTCGTCCCCGAAATCACCATTCTTCATTGAGGACGTAGTCGGAGCGCTTCCAAGTTGGAAAGCCTCCTAAATAAGGTTACGTTCCTTCACCCTTAAATATTGGTTCACCAGTGACGTCGTCAGTTTGCGCGGATCGATCTCCAGCGCCAGCGCGCCGCGGTTGCGCACGCGAGTAATCAGCGTCTCTCGGCGCACCAGCAACTCCTGTGCCGCGGCGATGGTGAACATCTCTTCCGCTGTATCCGGAAACTTCTCCGCCACTTTCTGAAGATCTGTCTGCGCGATCACCGTAAACAGCAGCAGATGCTTGCTCATGATCTTTGACGCGCTCTCAATCACTTCCGGCGTCATTGACGTGTCTGCCAGGTCGGTGATCCAGATAATCAGTGAGCGCTGCTTTTGCATCTGCATCAACGCGGCCGCCGCCCGAAGATGGTCTGCTTCAGCAGCTTCTTCATGAGCGTACGCCAGGCTCTCCATGATCATGCGCATGTGGGCGAGTCCGCGGCCCAGGCCCACGCGCTTTTGCACGTTGCGTCCATACACCATCACGCCTACGCGGTCACCTGAATACAGCGCGATTTGCGCCAGTGACAGCGCCGCGTTCACCGCAAGGTCAAGCTTGCTCAGTTCGCCCACGCGTGCGCGCAGCAGGCGGCCCGCGTCCATCACAATCCACACTGCCTGGCTGCGCTCCACCTGATACAGCTTGGTCACGTGCTTGCCGCGACGCGCCGTGGCCGGCCAGCATATATTGCGAAATTCATCGCCTGCCTGATATTCGCGCAGGCTCTCAAATTCACGGCCCACGCCGCGCTGCCGGATCAGCCGCTTCTCCAGCTCAATTTGCCGCGCACGCGATAAATAAATGTTGTGTCGCTTGGCTTCTTCCAGATCGGGAAATACACGGATCGTCTGTCCGATCTCGGCTTTCGCCCAGCGCTCGGCAAAATGTGCGCTGCTCTGGTAGCGAAGGTAAGCGGCTCCCAGCTTTACATCGCCACGTTGCAGAGGCCGCGCCTTATAGCTTGCTGAGTTGCTGTCCCGCCGCGCCGCTTTCACTACCAGTGTTGGAGGCGTCGCGCGAAGCGCTTCAGGTACGTCGTCTAAAACGCGACATTCAATGGACGTGCCACTCAGGTTCTGCACGTTGATGGTTACATCAACGTTATCACTCAATGCGGCGGGACCGCTCCACGTCCGTTCAATCACGATCCTGTGAGCAGCGGGCAGACTGATCAAATCAATTGCCCAGGCCACGAATGCGAGCGCATCCCACGCCAGCATGACCAGTAGAAAGCGCGTGTCCCAGAAAGCCGGCACAGCCCACAATACGCCCACGGCGATCAGAAGAAAAAAGCGCCGGCCAAAGCCGACCGGTGCTCGCGCCAGCAAAACCAGCGCATCCCACACAGCCATGACCAGCAGATAGTGCCAATCGTGGAAGGCAGGTATGAGCCAAAGTAGTCCCACAGCCAGCAGGAAAAGGTACAACTTGCCAGAACCAACTCCAGCAAGATTGGTTTTTCGCGCTGGCGCCGTCACCGATTTGGGCACGAGTTTATTTTCAGGTGACGTCATCTACAGCTCGTGAACTACAGCTCGTGAACTACTTCGGTACCTCGACCGTCCCCAGAATTTCGGTCAACACTTTATCACTGTCCTGGCCTTCAAGTTCGGCTTCGGGCTTCATCATCACGCGATGCCGCAACACCGGAAGCGCGGCGCTCTTCACGTCATCGGGAATCAGGTAGTCGCGCTCTTCCAGCGCGGCAGCGGCCTTGGCCACCATCATCAGGCTGATGGCCGCGCGCGGGCTGGCGCCCATGGCTAAAGACGGCCAGTCGCGCGTGCGGCGAACGATCTCCACGATGTAACGAAACAGCGCCGGCTCAACCTTTGGTGTTCCGGACTTCCGCGCGCGCCTGCGCCAGAATATCAATCGGCATGCGACTGTGATATTTGCCGCGTCCAGGTTATGCGAATCAAATCCCTGATGATGATGTTCTAAGAATCGTGATCTCGTCATTGGCAGCGGGATAATCCACCTTGATCTTCAGCAGGAAACGATCCAGCTGCGCTTCGGGCAGCGGATACGTTCCTTCAAACTCAATCGGGTTCTGCGTGGCGAAGACCGTGAAGAACTGCGTCAACGAGTGGGGGATGCCATCAATGGTGATCTGGCGCTCTTCCATGGCTTCCAGCAGAGCGGCCTGTGTGCGCGGAGGCATGCGATTGACTTCATCCGCCAGCAGCATGTCAGTAAACAGCGGCCCGCGATGCAGTGAGAATGTGCTGGTGGCAAGGTTGAGAACGTTGCTGCCGATAATGTCGGCAGGCATGAGATCAGATGTGCACTGCACGCGCCGGAACTCCAGCTCAAACAGCCGGGCAAATGACTTGATCACCAGCGTTTTGGCAATTCCAGGGACGCCCTCCAGCAGCGCGTGTCCTCCGCAGAGTATGGTGAGCAGCGTCTGGTCAATCAACTCCTGCTGCCCAACAATCACCTTGGCCAGTTCAGTTCTTCCGTGGTTCAGCACCCGGGACACGGTCTGCATGAGCAATAGTCTCCTGTTGGACAAATTTCAATTTCTGCATGTGCACGTTGAGCTGCTGCACCAATTTTAGGACATCGTTTTCTTTGGGATCGTGAGATTCCAGGGCGCTTTCGATTGTACGCATCAAGTCCAGAAGGCCCTCATCCCTGTATCCGAGCCGGTTACCCAGCGAGCGCGCAAGATCTTCGGCGGAGCTATCGGGTTTCAATCCCAGATGGCGCGCGGCAATCATGCGGAACCGTTGATACGGGACCTCCAGGGCCGCGCGTGAGGCTTTGGCGCGACGGTACAGTGCGCCCAGCGTCTCTACAAATTCCAGCGGCGATAAACGCGACTTCTGCGGCAGGGGATGAATGGGCAAATTGCGCCGCGAGTATGTCAGTACCAGCGCCACGCCGAATAGCAGGCATTGCAGAAGGCCGAATATTATGGGCGGGTCGCCCATGTAGTCATCCAGGGAGCGATGGGCGCTGTGAAAATATTCGTCCCAGAGTATGTGTGTGTCTTTGCTTTCGCCGAATAGAGTTCAGAAACAGCGCAAGGTTTCCCGAAGCAGTGATGCCTGCATTCGTGAGAGGCGTTGCCGCCGCCCACCAGATCACCTCGCCTTTTCCTATTTTGTAAGACACCACAATGGGGCGACCGTCATCCACATAGTGGACAAGATAATGGGTTGATTTACTTTTCCAATAGGCCGGCAGGCGACATCTTAATGGCGCCGCCTTGTGTCAGCGATGTCAGAAGCTGTGGCTGGTATTCCTTCCATTCCGGAGAACGAAGGGGCTCCACCTCAATTTCTCTGCCAGGAAGAAAACTCCGCGCCAGAGATCCGGTGATGAGTACGCGCCCGCCTCGGCTTACAAAAGCCTGAAGCGCTGCCACCTCTTCTTTGTCCGGGAGAATAGAGGGTTGCGCCAGCACCAGCGTGGTTTTCTCCGGAGCTTTAGGCAGTTGCAGTGGTGACTCTTCCCAGCGCTCCACGTGATGGCCTGTTTCTTTCAAAAGAAGGTAAGCCGCTCTCGCGCCGGAGGATTGGGAAGAGTAAGTGGTAGGAACACCGGACTCCTCTTCTTCGTCAGATAACAGCGCCACCGCGATGATCAGCACGGTAACCACGATCCCTGCCCAGATCAGGAACCGCTTGTCACTGGGGGCAATGTTCAGCGGCATCCCAGTTGCTCCAGTTGGGCAAGAGTCTCACGGTAGTCGGCTTCAGCGGCCTCGTGCTCGCCATACCACACGAATTCAAATTTCCTGGTCAGCACCTTGAGCGGCGAATGATGTGGATTGCGCGATCCCACCAGTCGCAGGTATTCACGCGGCGTGCGCGCGCGGTTTGGCTTCCATGCGCCTCCGGATTCCAGTGAAGAGATGCCGGCCCAATACGCCAGATGAATGGCGTTCCGCCAGTCCTGCATGTCCGCGGCCTGCCTTGCCTCGGCCAGCCATGTGCGCCAGTTTTTGGCCGAAGGTGAGAAAGGCATGATCTCGCGAGCCGGTAATTCATCCTCTTTACGGCGCAGCCTCGTCACCGTCCATATGAGTGCAGCCAGCAGGGCCGCGCCCACCAGGGTATAAACCAGTCCCTGAAGCCAATTACTGGTAGCTCCAGTTTCCAGGTGAAACTTGAAAAACCATCGTGCCAGCCAGCGATAGATTTTCGCCAGCAGAGCTTCGCGCGCGCCTGGGCCTTTCACCTTATGAAATTCACGCCGCGCCAGAATCTCGTTCAGTTTCTCCCGTTCTTGCGCATTGTCGGGCGGACTCACGTTGTCCGCAGCCAACTGCAGCTCTCCAAGATAATTCCTGATTTGCGATAGACGTTCCTGCCGCTGTGATGCTTCCGTTGAACTAAAACCGGCGAGGTCATCCTTTAGATCGCGAAAATTTATCGTGATGTTTCGCGTTCCGGTGTTCACCGTCAACTGGTCCGGAATTTCGGATACAAGCTGCGAAGCCTGTTCAGGATGGTCAGCCAGAGAATCGGCTTTGGCAGCGATTTCGCTGAGGCGGGCCCGATAATCGCTCATGGCGATAGCTGAGTCATCCGCCGCGGCTGCATAGCCGGGCGGAAGACTCAGAGTAAAGATGATCGCCAGGAGAAGTCTTGCGTATCGTCTCATCCAATCGAAGCCGGCGTGCCCGCGGATGCCGCTGCCGCCTGTGGCGGAGCCTGGCCAATGGCCTCCATCATTAATGTGAGGTCAAACGCTTCTTTGCGCACGCGCTGGTCATAGTAAACCAGAGAAAAAGCAATGATGGAAATCGGCCCGCTCAGCGTGCTCGCTATAAAACTGGCGAGCGCCTGCATGATTTGATATTGCATGGGAGGCTGAGAGCCTTTGGTCGCGGCAAGTCCAAGGCCCAGGAAAGTCGGTATCGAAAATACCAGGGTCAATGCGGTCACAACGATGGCGTTGAGCAGGATGATCAGGAATATTCTTCCTTCGGAGCCCTTTGAAAGGGAAAAACTGCGATTGATGCTTTTTACGGGCCCAAGCTTTTCCAGAACACATGCCTGGGGTGGCGATGCTGTAGCGGAGAATAAGTCTGATCAGGAAAAAAATCCCGATCGCAGTCCCACACGGGAATCAGAATGAACGCAGAGCGGGGTCCCATTACCTTTGCCAGGGCGAAGCCCGCCAAAATACCGATTGCGGAGACGGCAAAAATCGCCAAACCCGTACAGATCGAAGTCGCAATGATGGCGCCCACACGGTTGCTGACCGACCGGTACGACTGAGAGATCGTAGTCGTTTTCCCCAGGTGAGCGTTGGAAACGGCATAGATAGAAGCCCCCGTCGCCAGGGAGTAGCCGACCAGGTATAACAAGATCCCGATCCCGACGATAACACCCGCTGCTTATGGCAGCAATTCCGCTGGCGGAAGCCCGGCAGGTTGTTCGCTGGCTTGGGAATTGCGAACCCTATCATCTGGGCCACCAGCAGAAACGCTGGTGGAATCGCGGCGATCCCCGCAAAGAGAACGAAATTACGGCGATACAGGAAAAAAGTTCTATCCAGAACCTGTGCGGTGCTCATGGGTCGCAAAGCTTGATCCATATTCTCTCCTTGGAGGTAAGCGGGGCGATGGTACCACAGAAGGTCTTCCGGATGGAAGCTAGTAGTTTCTCTCAAAGAATACAACTAGTTTGGACTTCCGTAACTAGACCCGTCCTAGTTGCGTCGAATGTTCACCGGTCGTCATTGATTCCATCATTACCTGTAGGTCGAATGCTTCTTTGCGTACTCGCTCATCGTAATAAACCAGCGCCATGGCAATGGCGGCAATGGGACCCGCAATCAGGGCGCTGATAAATTCACTGCCATAGGTCCAGGCCAGCAGCCCTGGGGTCAGATGCAATCCTGTGCGAAATGAAAATCCCGCGGACATGTAAACGGGCGCCTGCAGCAGGGCTTTGACCGCGATGGTAATGATGGCGGTAAGAAAATAAACCGCAAATACCCTGCCCAGATTGCCTTTCGATAGAAACTTGCCTCTGATCAGCGCGTATTTGACAGGCAGATTTTCAATTGCGCACGCGGGCACAGCCAGGGCATAGCGGCAGTACGCAATGACAGCCCAGACCATGCCGGCAATGAAACCCACAAAAACCACAAGCATGTCCAAGGCCAGCCACTGCCGCAGCCGCCACCTGCGGCGCTTCCCCGTGCAGCCAACATCACGACCAAGAGTGCGATCAGCAGACCGTAACAAGCCAGAAGCGGCCATGATGCATCAGGAAAATTCTGATCACCAGCAACAATAACCTGCCCCAGATCGGTTTCACGCGCTGGTAAGACTCCTTGATCGTGGTCATGCGGCCAAGATGCAGCATAGATACAGCCTGTACCGTGGCGCCCGTGGTAATGGCATATCCAACCATGTAGATGATCAGACCAATGATGCCACCGAGGGCGGCATGCGCAAAAAATGCATGCATCATCCCCATCGCAGCGTTGGATCTACGCCAACTCGGTTCGGCATCACTGGGATACCGAACATGGCCAGCTGTAGCAATCGACGCCATCAAGGTCAAGCGTGGGCGTGATGAGTGCGATCCCGGCGAACAGAACGAAGTTGTTGCGATAAAGAAAAAACGTTCGGTCCAGCACCTGTGACGTGCTCATGGGCCGCAGCGAAGCATCCATAACGATGTCTCCGGGCGGGGGTAGAACGAATCTTAGCACATCCTCCCGCTCCCTCTGTTAGCATTACCAGCTTGCGAATGAGGTGAATGAATGAGAAAAAATATCCAGCTTGCCGTTATCGTCTGTCTTTTTTCCGTGCTTCTCGGCGCTCAGGCCAAACAGAATCCACAGGTCCCGGCCGCCGTCCGTGTTGTCCGCTGTGGCGCGCTGTTCCAGCCTGAAACGGGACAGATGCAGCGCAACGTTCTCATCACCATTGAAGGTGAACGAATCAAGGAAGTGCGTGAAGGCGGATCACCCGCGGCCGGCGCCCAGGTCATTGATCTCTCTGATCGCACATGCCTGCCCGGTCTGATTGATACGCATACCCATGCGCTGCTGCAAGGCGATATCACGGCGGAAGACTATGACGCTCAGTTGCTCAAGCAATCCACGGCCTATCGCGCGATCCTGGGCACGCGTTCGGTGAAGCGCGCGCTGGAATACGGCTTCACTACCATTCGCGACCTTGAAACCGAAGGCGCTGGTTACGCTGACGCTGATCTCAAGAAGGCCATCAATAATGGCATCATCCCCGGCCCGCGCATGAAGGTGGCCACCCGCGCCCTGGATGTGACCGGTGCTTATCCCCTGCAAGGTTATTCCTGGGAAATACAAGTGCCGCACGGCGTCCAATTGGTTGACGGCGCGGATGAAGCGCGCAAAGCCGTGCGTGAGCAAATCAGTTTTGGCGCAGACTGGATCAAGGTCTATTCCGATCGCAGCTATTTCGTTCGCCCGGATGGCGTTCTTGATGACATACCAACCTTCACCATGGAAGAATTGCGGGCCATTGTTGATGAAGCCCATCGCCAGAGGCACAAAGTTGCTTCGCACGCCATGGCGCTTAATGGCGTACACAATTCCGTTGAGGCCGGCGTGGACTCAATTGAGCACGGCAATTACATTGCTGAGGCTGATCTGAAGACCATGGCGCAGAAGGGAATTTTTTATGTCCCCACCATTTACGTCGGCGAGTATGTGGCTCAGGGGCGCGCCGCCGCGGGAGCCAAAGTCTGGCTCGAGATGATTAAAATCCACGGAGATACCATCCATCGGGCCATCAATGCCGGAGTGAAGATTGCTTTTGGCACTGACGTAGGCGGCTTTGACTGGGGCATCAACCCCGCGGTGGAATTTCCCTACATGACCAAGTACGGCATGACTCCGGCGCAGGCGATCCGCGCCGCCACAACCAATGCGGCAGAGCTGCTGGGCATGCAGAATGACGTGGGCAGCGTCTCACAGGGAAAATTTGCTGATATTGTGGCCGTAAAGGGCGATCCCCTCGCTGACCTTACGCTTCTTCAGAAAATTGATTTTGTGATGAAGGGTGGAGAGATCTTCAAATCGCCGGTTCGCTGAGAACAACCTGCCAGCACCATGACGAATCTATTTTAGTGGTATGTTGCTCTGGTTCTTCATGGTGCTTGGCTGGGTGCTTGTTATGGTCCTGGCGGTCAGCCTATTCAGGCTCGTTGGCTATGCCGAACGAAAAATGCGTATGCGTTCCATGCGCGTGATGCGCGAGCGCCGCCGTCGCGATCAGGCCGCCTGATTCAACACCAACGTGGCGAACTCCATCTGCCTTGGCGAATTTTTGCCCTTCCTGTTTTCAACATTCATCCCGCCGCCTAAGCGTGGAGCAGACATTGATGCATGCGGTTGCTCAAGCAACATTCGGCTTCAGGCATCGTAGTTATCTTCGGACGGATCAACTCAATGCTTCGGCTGCGCAGACCAGAAGCCATTGCCACATTGATCAGCCTTAGAATCGAAGCACCACACCGCCGCCTACCAGGATATTGTGCCTGACTTTGATATTCACGGTATTGAGGTTCGGGATGCCGGTATAAAATCCCGTGCTTCAACACGAAATGCTATTGGCAGCAGTGGCGGATGGAAATCAGCTCCCACGCCGGCCTCCACTGCGCCCTTGTTGGTGCTGGTGGTGTGTCACCGTGGTGCCCGCTTGCGTGGTGGAACCGGGACCAAAGTGAGCAAGCCCTCCGCCGGCCGATATCCACGGACTGAATGGCGCGCCGGCCAGAATCTTGAGCCGCAGTGCCGGTGTAAAGAAGATGGAGCTATAGCTCTTTACAGCGGTAAGGTTGGAAGTGGTCAGATCAGTGGATGGTGCAGCCACAAAGGGGAATTCCAGATGCAGTGATACTGCCGGAACATGGGCGAGTTGAGTGGCGTAGTTTGCCTCAAAGGCAAAGTTCGTGGAAAAGGTGGTTTCATTGGTGGTGCTGCCGACTTTGGGTGTAATTTTGGCGCCGGCAATCACCGCAATTTCGTTTTTCTGAGCAAAGCCGCTCAGACAAAAAACTATTAAAAAGCTGACGACAACAAGAGTTTTCCGCATGCGAGGTACACTTCCTCCTGCCTGCTTTAGACACTAAATATCACGCGAAGTTTTCCTAAAGTGCTTAAACCAAAGGACATGGCCTACATCGTCGGAAGGACGCTGCCGGCCAGACACAGCCCTGATTTGTTACTTGCTGGTCACAATCGACAAAGGTGAAAGGCCCAGCCCGAAGGGAGAATTGGGTACCGCCAACAGGGTTCCATCCGGGTTGATCGCGAAAGATGCTATGCCGTTGGTGGCGGTATTGCAGACGAACAAGAACGTGCCGTTGTTATCCACGGTAAGGAAACCTGGCGTGGTTCCCGCTACGGTTCCAGAGCCCTGGGTTGTGTAGGGCGATCCTGTCACCTGGGTCAGGACTCCGGCCTTTGAGTTGAAGGCTGATACGTCATTTGACCCTTTGTTGGATACGTAAACAAGCGCGCCGCTGGGATCCACGGCCACGGCGTTAGGTCCGGTTCCGGCCGTGAAAGGTGAACCGGCCACAGGTGCGAGGGCGCTGGTGCCGGCCGCAATACTCAGGCTGATCACGTTGTTGTTGCCGAGATCAGTGGCGTACATAAATTGGCCCTTGGGATCAACGGTAATGCTGGTGATATTGGAGCCTGCCGGGCCGGTGAAATTGCTGGCAGGAGAGGCCGTCAAGCCACCGCTTGCGCCAATGCCGTACACGGAAATCGTGCTGGGGCTGCCGGCCACAACATATACGATCGGGGACGCCGGTGATACCAGCATGTATTGCGGATTGTCCGGTACGGCTGGGGTTCCAGCCGTTCCAGTGAGAATTCCCCGCGTGGTATCAATGGCGAAAATGGAGATACTGCTGCTTCCCGCGGTTCCATTCCCCTGGTTCAGCACAAAAAGAAAATGCCCGGTAGAATCCACGCCAACGCTGATCGGCTGTATGCCAACCGGTGTGGGCGCCAGGGCCTGACCCACCGGCGTGAGCACCCCATTGGTATGGTTGACGCTGTAACCAGAGACAGTATTGGATGTGAGGTTTGCCACGTAGAGGAAATTTTTGTCGGGAGTAAAAGCCAGTGAAACAGGACGAGGACTGGTGTTGAAACTTGGGACGCTCAGGGACTGGAGCTCGCCGTCAGACTTTTCGGAAAAGCCCTGGATAATGTTGGAGCCCTGGCCCACCACATAGACCAGACCGATTTGCGCCAGCTTGTTGGATGAGCCACAGCCGGTCAATGCGATTGCCAAGACAACCGCAATTACACGAAAAATCGCCTTCATTCTTTGTCCCTACCTCGCCGAAAGTTTAAAGTGTAAGCCCCGCGCACCGGCAGTTGCCCCCGGGGATATCGCCTGCAAGCTTTTATTAATGTCCATCAGTCTAGCTGTTCGGCACTGTTCTATCCAGTGCCACCCCGCTTTTGGCGCGCCGAAGCACCCTACAGGAGGAACCGTTTGCGCATTTTTTCATTTCTTCAGAATCGGGGTTCACGTCAGTGGCCATCCTGGTTTATAGAACGACTCTCATTTGCGTTTCTTGCTGCGCAAATCATCTGCTGGCCAAGATCCCGTATGGCAGAGTGCTGCAAAATGTCCGTTCGGCCAAAATGAAAGCTGGAATTTTCATGCCTGGCTGCCGTTACTATAATCGTCGCGTGACCACGTTTGTGTGATGAATCAACCTGCTGAATTGAACGACACCCGTAAACAGCCGGCCGTACGCGGATTTCTGCATACTCCAGAGAATGCCAACGGCAATGCCCTGGTACTCGCGCATGGGGCTGGCGGAAATTGCGAATCCAAACTTCTGGTCGCGGTGTCAGGCGCGTTTTGCGACGCCGGCTTTCTGGTGCTGCGCATCAATCTGCCCTTCCGCCAGCAGCGTCCGTTTGGTCCGCCGTTTCCGGGCGGAGCCGCACGCGATCGTGAAGGATTGCAGCGTGCGTTGGAAGTAATGCAGCCAAAAATCCCGGGAAAGCTTTTTCTGGGCGGACATTCCTATGGCGGCCGGCAAGCAACCATGCTGGCTGCGGAGAAGCCAGGTCTGGTGGATGGTTTATTACTTTTCTCCTATCCGCTGCATCCACCGCGCAAGCCGCTTCAGTTGCGAACGGCACATTTTGCCAGCCTGAAAACACCGTCGTTGTTTGTGCACGGTTCCCGCGATCCCTTCGGCTTGCTGGAAGAACTCGGTCTTGCACTGGAACTGATTCCCGCAAAGCATGAGCTGCTTTCTGTGGAAGCTGGCGGACACGACTTGATTGGCAAAAAGGCGCGGCCAGATTTTCCCGCCGATGTGGTGAGCGCTTTCCGCAAGTTCTTCAATGTCTAAAGAGAGAAATTGGGGGCCGTCTTTGCGGCCCCGTGTAATTGTGCTTCTTCGGTGAACGGCTCAGCCGGCTCGTTTGCCCGCCGTCATTTACCGGGCAAAGATTCCGGCCAGGTCCGCACGGCGGCTATACGCCACCACGAACCACAGAACCGCAACCACTATCGCCATGCCAATGCCTTTAGAGAACAACAGAGCGTGATAGAGCAAGATGTTCACAATCACCGGGCCGAGCAGGACCAGGCCAAGCGGAACGTAACGGCCCACCAGCAAAAGGGCGCCGCCGATGACCTGCACCGCTGCCACGGCTACAAAGTAGTGGGACTGGATCAGTGCGCCAACAAACTGGCCGGCCTCACCGGTTGGCATGTCACTGGGCTTCATGGGAATAAAGTGGAAAAAACCATTCAGTCCAAACACAAAAAAGATCAAGCCCAACAGAATGCGTGCAATCAACACTACGATCTTCATGATGTTCTCTCTTTCCATGGTGAGTAATCACTGCTTCAGGAGCGGGACAGCCCCGCTCCCAGGAAACTGCCATTGCTTAATCAGGCCTTGGGGACTGCTGGATACTACCTGGAGCGCTTTCTCCTCGCACGCTTTTTCTCCTGACGATTTTTTTCATGCTTCAGCTCTTGGAGGTAGGCGTCCGGACGCTCAAAGCTTTCCTCCCAGAACCGACGATAGTGTTCCACCCAGCCTGCCACTTCTTTCAGGGGCGCAGGCTGAAGATGTCGCGGCCGCCATTGAGCATCCCGTCCTTGCGCGATCAGTCCCGCTCGCTCCAGCACCTTCAGGTGCTTGGATACGGCCGGCATCGTCATTGCGAAAGGCTCAGCCAGTTGCGTGACGGAAGCTTCACCGGATGCCAGACGGGCCAGGATCGCTCGCCGTGTTGGATCTGCCAGGGCGGCGAAGGTCGTGCTGAGCTGGTCGTTTGTCATCATTCGTAATACACCAATTGGTTATATAACTTACAAGTTAAATAGATTGGCTGATGATTGTTGTCAAGGGACAAAAAGTTTGCGCTTGTCCGCAAGGAAGGACGGCGACCAGCCGTTCTGTCAGGCCGGGTGCTCTGGGCAGCCCGGTGCGAAATGTTTATTGCTGTCCCGGTTTTGCCAGATCAAGCATCCAGTTCACGCCGAACTTGTCGGTCAGCATGCCGAATCGACTGGCCCAGAACGTTTCCTGAACAGGCATTGTGACTTTGCCGCCCGCGCTCAGCGCGGCAAAAATTTTGTCCACCTCCTGGGGCGTGTCACATTCAATGGCCAGAGAAAAATTACTGCCTTGATGAAAGGGCATGCCTGGCATGGTGTCAGAGGCCATCAGGGTCAGCGAACCTTTGGTTAGGCGGGCGTGCATCACGCGTTTTTCTGCTCCCGGTGGAGCTTGCATGGGTGAGTCAGCAAACGTGGTCATTGCGAGTTCAGCGCCCAGGCAGGTTTTGTAAAACTCCATGGCCTCTCGGGCGTTGCCGTCAAAGTTCAAATAGCTATTAAGCGCCTTCATTTGCAGTACCTCTCTCTACCAAAGACGGATCAGTATGCACTTGGGAAGCAGATCGGGCTATGAAAATGCCCAACGCGAAATCAGTAGCCTGCCCGATTTCATAGCGCGTAGCATGTTACTGCTGGATGATAAGCCATGGTTGCGAAGACGGAAATTACGGGCCTTCGCGCGTGAACCTCGCTTATTCCAGCGGCTGCTGGCGGTTCATGTGGGCGACATGAATCTATCATCGCTGGGAGCACGCGGCCTGGCGGACCTTGGCTGGCATCTGCTGACGGTCTAAAAATCAGACAAAGCAGTTGAAGTGAGACTAATGACGATAAAAACATTGAACGCACGCTGCTCATGCGTGGCCTTATTAGCCATGCTTTTGTTTTGCGGCAAAATGGCCGTTGCCGAGCAGAGGTCGTTCGAACTGGATCCCGCACAAACCAAAGTTTCATTCACCCTGGGGGACGTACTGCACACGGTCCATGGGACATTTCGCCTGAAGCGTGGAAACATAAGCTTTGATGACGTCAGTGGCCAGGCAACGGGCGAACTGGTGGTGGATGCAACCAGCGGAGACAGCGGCAGCCATGCTCGTGACAGCAAGATGCACAAGGAAATTCTGCAGAGCCAGAAATTCCCTGAGATCATCTTCACGCCGCAGCGCTTCAAAGGCACGCTTGCAAAGACCGGCAGGTCACATCTTGACGTTGAAGGGGAATTCACCATCCATGGTGAATCCCATCCCATGACACTGGCCGTTGAAGTGGATTCCGGCAACAGCACAATTGCCGATACCTCATTCGATGTTCCTTACGTGAAATGGGGCATGAAGAACCCAAGCACGTTTTTCCTGCGCGTCAGTGACAAAGTGCAAATCAGCATTCATGCCGTGGCGCGAGTGACAAACGCCGGTATGGCGAAACCAGCCACTCAGAAGAACATCAGCAGGTAACAAACTGACGACGTCCAGCCATGCTGGTTTAGCTAAGTCGCTAGCGCGCCGTGACTCCGATAACTCATAGCAGGCCTGTCACCATTGAAGCCAGGTTCTAAATGCCATGAAGACGTGAGCTCGAATCCAGCTCCGCCGCGCAAACCAAGCACGCCGTCATCACATCTCAGCTAGCTGTACCCAACAACGTAGCCCGCCGGAGAGTTGCATGATTCAGACAAAGAATGCTGGGCCGAGGACGATTGACCTGAATGAAGGTGAAACCAAAAGTGCCCCGATCAGGAAATCTGATAAGGCAAGGAAGTTTGCCGTGGTCACGGGAGCGTCCAGCGGCATTGGCTTTGAACTGGCGCGCGTGTTTGCTCAAAACGGATTTGATCTGCTGGTGAACTCTGGAAGCGAGAAGATCAAAAGCGCTGCTCCCAATTTCGAGTCGCTGGGAGCACAGGTAACGGCGGTTGAGGCCGACCTGAGCACCTATGAAGGCGTGGAGAAACTCTGGCACGCTATTCAAGACACCGGACGCCCGCTGGATGCAATCGCCATCAATGCCGGAATCGGCGTGGGTGGAGACTTTGCCCGCGAGACTGATCTCGATGAAGAGCTGAAAATGATCCAGCTCAACATTACATCAGTGGTCCATCTCACAAAACGTGTTCTAAAACAAATGGTATCCCGCAACCAGGGCCGGATTCTGATCACTTCTTCCATCGCGGCGGAAATGCCGGCGCCTCTTGAAGCGGTGTACGGGGCCACCAAGGCATTTGAGCTTTCGTTCGTCAATGCGCTGCGCAATGAATTGAAAGATACGGAAGTGACCATTACCGCGTTGCAGCCGGGACCAACCAATACGAATTTCTTTCACCGCGCCGGATTGGACAACACGGAAGTCGGTTCCAAAGGCAAGGAGACTAACCAGCCGGAAGAAGTGGCACGGCAAGGTTTTGAAGCAATGATGGCCGGTAAAGACCAGGTGTACGCGTCCTCATTGAAAACCAAAATTCAGGGAGAGGTCGCCAAGTTCGCTCCTGAATCCCTGAAAGCGGAACAGCACAGAAAACAGGCTGAACCCAAAGCAGTCAACGAATAGCACTCAATTCAATAAACGAATAATATCCAGCGAAGCGCCGGGGCACGTTGCTCCGGCCCATCCCCTCCTTTGAACACCACCGTTCGAAAATAACATGTCATATGACGGAAGGGATTTCATCAGTATGTATCACCATGTAAAAAAATTGATGTACACCGTGCAAGTTGGAACACCAGACCCAAGGTTCGGCAATATGTTGCTGGAACAGTTCGGCGGCGCGAACGGTGAGCTCGCGGCCGCCATGCAATACTCCATCCAGGGTTTTAACTGCGAAGATGCCGGCTGCAAAGATTTGCTCATGGACATCGGCACAGAAGAGCTCAGCCATCTTGAAGTTGTAGGCGCGCTTATCCGCATGCACCTGAAGCCCATGAAGTCTGATCGGGGAGCGGCGGAAGCAGATCCGCTGGTCACCATTGCCGGTGGAGGCGGCGTAAGCCTGGTGAACTCGATGGGCGATTCATGGACCGCCGACTATCTGAAGATTACCGGCGATCTTGCAGTTGACCTGCGCAGCAATATCGCCGCGGAGGCACGCGCCAAGATCGTCTATGAGCGCCTGATCTCGTTTACTGAGGACCAGGGGTCCAAACAGGCGCTGCAATTTCTAATGACGCGCGAGATCACGCACATGCGCGCCTTCAGCGCCGCGCTGGAAAGCATGCAGAAGCCGCCGTTTTCAATCGGCATCATCAAACCCACGCCGGGTCTGGTGGACCAGTATTTCAACGCATCAACCGGCGACGGCGATTTGAGCGTAACACCGCAGCAAGCTCCCTGGAACCATGGCAGCGGGCTGCGTCTGGTGGAGTCTGACGTTGCTGGCAGGAAGGGTGAAAACCTGAACGTGGAACCCTATACTCCAGAACCGGGAACGGAGGTAACTTCGCCGAAGGATTCAACGCCGGTGGGAGCGAACACCGGAACCGTGAGACATCAAACTACAGGGAAGAAGTTGAAAGCAAGCTAGCCAAGTACTGATGCGATTTGTTGCCGGCCATGTGGAGAATGGCCGGCATTTTTTCGCGCCGCAAGACTAGCTGCTACCGCCGCGGCTAACCATCAGCAAAGCCGCGATTACGCGTCGCCGCGCACGACCATATTCCATGCCTGCAGAAGGTTCGAAGGCACATACTTCTGGTCCTTGTTGCGTTGCACCCAATCCCTGAGCTGAGGTGAATTTACATATTCGTTGGGAGCAAGTTGAAGCTTCTTGACGATCTCTTCGAATGAGGTCGCCCCTGTGTACGGACCCACATTCATGTCCGGCTTGCCCCAGTTCGGATTGCCGCGTTTCTTTGCCATTATTCCTTCAGATGCGCGTAAGTGTTATCTCGACGCTAAGCCGTTTCTGAAATCTGCTTACTTTTATATTTTACCAGCGGTGATTTGGGAAAACTCGAAATCGAAGCGACGCAGGTACTTGCAAAGAGGATCCGCATTATTGGTGACAGCTTTGGCATCTCCAGGCCGCCTATTGAAAACCATGCGGCCTGCTTCGGATAATGACTGGCTAACCGCCAGCTGCATGGAACGGGCCCTCGCCGGAACAGATCACACGGTGGTGGAAAGCGGCGTTTGTGCGACTGAGTAAACATCGGCAAATATGAACTTGTCGCGCTCAACAACCTCTCCGGTCTTAACGGGGATTGGATGTTTGAACACTGGCGATTCATAAACGAAGGTATGGAACTCGCCGTTTTCTCCGCAGGGATCCACCGTGCCGGGAATATCGTTAAGGAATGACGAATCGAAGTCACGGCCGGCAAATGAACGGTCCAGCTTTGTGGGATCCACGCAGGTGATCTTAGCGCGCACGCCGGCGGCGATCATATCCGCTGGCCAGCGCCGGCGTAGGAAGTTGCCACAACGGAAATATGGGTTTCAGGCCGGTGCCGGCAAGCTGGCGTTCGCGGTAGGCGCGAATGTCTTCCAGGAAAAAGATCGCCAAACGCAACGGCGGTAATACCTTCTTCGATTGCCCGCTGGAAGATGGGAGCCAGCAAATTTTCGTAATCGAGATTGGTGCAGGGCCAGGGAAGTTCGATCGGCCACAAAGGGAGACCGACGGCGGCGGCCTGCTCCCGCACAAGCGCTCGTCTGACTGCATGCATGGCAACGCGGTCGGCAGCAGAGTTAAAGGTGGTGAACAGCGCGGTCACCCGGACGCCTGGGAGTTTAGAGAGAAGGTGCAAGGCCCATGCGCTGTCTTTGCCGCTACTCCACGAAAGAAGAATGTTTTCCAAATCGGAGCCCTGCCTTGAATTCAGTACCATGCTTTCGCGCCAAGAGTTGGCCGCTCCAGCCCTGCCATGATGCGGCAAAGGAGTGCGGCGACGCAAGCCGGGCAAAGTCCATCGGAAATATTGGGCGATAGAGGCTACAAGTATGGCGAAGAACTGGCCCTCCGCTTTGGGCTTTGCCGGCGTCTGAATGAGAACGGCCTCTTACGATATGCTGGTCGGAGGTATCTTTCTGAAACATGAGCGAAACCAGCCAGACGACCAGGGAAAAGACGACCACGGAAAATTGGTGGCAAGTCCCATTATTACGCCGCTTCGGCAAGCTGCAACAGCGTGAAGAACAGATATTTCTGGTCCTGGCGCTGGTCATAGGCGCGCTGACCGGCTTGACCGTGGTCGCGTTCATCCTGCTGACGGAACGAATGGGGATGCGGCTGTATCCGCCGGGTGCCGCTCGGTGGCGGAGTCTGCTGTTTCCAGTAGCGGGCTCGCTGGGCATCGGCTATCTCCTGTATCGCTATTTTCCCTACGCGCGAGGCAGTGGAGTCCCGCAGACAAAGGCTGCGCTGTATGCACGTGAAGGGCGCATCACGTTGCGCACGGTGCTGGGAAAGTTCTTTTGCACATCCGCAACACTCGCCAGCGGAATCCCGCTGGGACGCGAAGGGCCTTCTGTTCAAGTTGGCGCGGGGATTGCTTCAGTGCTTGGGCGTTTCGTGGGATTGCGGCCTGAAAAAGTAAAAGCGCTTATTCCGGTGGGTGCGGCCGCAGCTATTGCAGCCGCATTCAATACGCCTTTGGCGGCAGTACTGTTTGCACTCGAAGAGATAGTGGGCGATCTTCATGCGCCGGTGCTTGGCTCGGTGGTGCTGGCGTCGGCCACGTCATGGGCGGTGCTGCGCCTTCTGCTTGGCAACAGCCCTCTGTTCAAAGTTCCGCAATACGAACTGGTCCATCCCGCCGAATTTGCCGTGTATGCAGTGCTGGGCGTTGCCGGCGGACTGATTTCGGCGGCTTTCAGCAAGCTGCTACTTGGCATGCGCGCACGCTTTCTCCGCTTTCCAGCGCGGACACTCTGGCTTCAACCGCTAGCCGGCGGCTTATTAGTGGGTGTGTTGGGCTTGTTCGTGCCCCAGGTGCTGGGCGTGGGTTACGGATATGTTGGCCATGCCTTGAACGGAAATATGGCATTCAAGCTGATGGCCGTGCTGGTGGTTCTGAAACTGATTGCCGTGACCACGAGTTATGCGTCCGGCAATGCGGGTGGTATTTTCGGCCCGGCCCTGTTCATAGGAGTCCATGTTGGGAGGTTGTGTGGGCACCGTGGCCCATGGTTTGTTTCCTGCCTACACCGCAACGGCGGGAGCTTACGCGCTGGTTGGCATGGGCGCGGTATTCGCAGGCGTGGTGCGCGCTCCCATGACATCAGTACTGATGATTTTCGAGATGACACAGGATTACGCCGTGATTGTCCCGCTGATGATTGCAAACCTGGTGAGCCTTTTCATCGCTTCGCGATTGCAAAAGCAGCCGATCTACGAAGCACTTGCAGTGCAGGACGGCATACACCTGCCCACAGCCGAGTCTCTGGAGCGACGCGTTGAAAGACAGGCATTCCGCATTATGCGCCCGGCAACCGGGGCGCTATCAGCCGAGATCACGGTACGGGAAGCGCTTGAACAGGTCCGGTCCAGTCAATTACGAACCTGGCTGGTGAGTGATCAACGCGGGCTTGTGGGCGTTCTTACCGTGGCGAAGCTCCAGGGGAAACTGGCCGAGAGTGCCGATAAAAAGCTCAGCGATCTGGTGGATGTGATTGTTTTCCCGCACGTCCATGCCGATCAAGGCATTGATCTGGCGCTGGAGCGCATGGGCGCAAACCAGATTGACATTCTGCCGGTGGTGAGCCGCGCTGATATCCACAAAGTGGAAGGCGTGGTGACCCTGGGCGATGTTTTGGAGTCATACGGTGTCAGCCGACGTGATCAGGCTTAAGTTCGTCTTCGCGGCGTATGAGCCGCAAGCAGAAATCCCGAGCGCAGTCGAGGGAACTGATGAAGACTGATGGCGGAGGGAGAGGGATTCGAACCCCCGTACCCTTTCAGGTACAACGGTTTTCAAGTTGAGGCGTTTTCGCGGCGTATGAGCCGCGAGCCGAAATCCTGAGCGAACAAAGCGAGCCGAAGGAACGCTCAGAGATAATGGCGGAGGGAGAGGGATTCGAACCCCCGGTACCCTTTCAGGTACAACGGTTTTCAAGTTGAGGCGTTTTTGCGGCGTATGAGCCGCGAGCCGAAATCCTAGCGAACAAAGCGAGCCGAAGGAACGCTCAGAGATAATGGCGGAGGGAGAGGGATTCGAACCCCCGGTACCCTTTCAGGTACAGCGGTTTTCAAGACCGCCTGTTTCAACCGCTCACACATCCCTCCGCGTGAGTGTGGATCAATAGTTTACCAGCACTTGAAAACGGTTGCGAACGGTCGCTGCCGGCACCGCACGTAAAAGCATAGAGATATTTCGAAAAAGCTGCGTCGCAAAACTTACAAGACGCGGCTTCAAGGAAATTCATAAATTGACCTGGCGGATCTAGGCGCAGATCGACGGGGCCAGAGTTGCCAAGGCTTCTCGACAGTGAAGCACCTCTTCGTCAATTCGTTGGGGTGTAACTCTGCTCTCCAGAATCACAGGAATTGACTCGGGAATCAAGGCGCTCACTTTCTGAAATGCAAGAGCTGTTTCAAAGGTTAGTCGGTCATGTTGGCTGTTAGTGTTCACCTCACTAACATGCAATTGACGCAGCCTTGAGCCAAAACAGTCGAGAATCTCCAGCGCGACACTCATCGTCGGGTCTACTTGGCGCGCGTGGCCCAGATCCAAGCATAGTGATGCTTGCGGAAGCTTGTCGAAAATCAGAGCAAGTTCTCGCGCTGTTCGTCCAATCGGCTTACGTTTGTCCATGTTTTCAATACAGAGTAATTCTCCCAAAACTGACCAGCCATCAAAACTCGTAATAACGTCAGGATGCACGATTACGGGCTAATTTTTTAAAGAGGCCCGCTTTAGCAGCTCAATCGCCGTGTCCTCGCTCAGATTCTTCAGCCTGCTCGTGCGTGGAAGGAGACATAATCCAAATTGTTCAGTTCGAGGTCGCTTAGACTGTCAATTAGTGGCTGAAGTTCATCTTCCCTCAGAGCTGAAAGCTCTACTGCTCTTAAATTGTGAGCGCGGATAGTCGAAAGCCCAAGTCTAAAATCTGCATATGCCAATGCGCCGGTAGAAAATCCAATTGGTCTCATCTTAGAAAACGCCGTATCTCTTGGTTAATGGCCTAATATTCTGATTCTCAAAAAAGAATTTGTCTAGTCCATTTTGAAAGTCATCGCTTATGCGCCGAATTTCGGCAAACAAAAGATCGCGCTCGGAGTCTTCGGCTCGCAGAGATTGAAGGTGTGCTCGTTTTTTGCTGTCATTTAGAATTCCAAGGAATTCGTTATATGCGCTAAAAATTAAGCGGCTCACTTCCCCATCAACGTCATATCAGGAATAGCGAATTTGCGAGAACAGCTAACGGTGGGTTTTTAACCACTCTCCGGAGGTGGTTCACAACCTGTAGAACACTGTCACGTTCCGATGCGATCTTAGCGTTCAGATCAGCGTCCAGGACGCACGAAAAGCAAGACAGCAGGCCGGAAATGTAAATCTCAGCTTTCTTGAGAACCGAAGCTTCGCATTCCGGATGCCCCAACGACTCCTCCCCTGGACCACTGCTTGCTTGCAAAATCCACAGCCATGGTTCTCCAGAATCTCACCACATCATTTAGAAGGAATCTCGGGACTTTATACGCAGTTTTTTGTCGGTTGAGATGTGAAACCTCTTGCTCAATGTAACGGTTCAGAATTCCTCTTACCACTCGACCATATGCCGCATCGCCAACACCGTGAATCGAGCGCGAATCCAATAACATCAAAATCCGCTGTGTCATATTCGCGTTGCTATCTTCTGGGCCGCCTATGTTGTGAATCAATTGGTGGCTGAACGTCATTCCGCCGAAGGAACCTGTTGCGCTGGGGTCTTTGAATATTCCCTCAATTGCTGCCTTGATTTTCTGAGCCACTCGCAAGTGATCAGAATTGGCCTCACCGTCGATCAACAAAGTCCAGTCTGCATCACTACCTGAGGTGTACTCGTTTCTCGCGAGGGAACCAAACACAACCACACTCGTATCTTCCGTGAGAAATTTCCCCTTCTCGCAGATCTGTTTGAATTCCTGACGCCGTGCGCGCGCTTTGTCTAGCACTCCAAATCTCCTTGGTTCTAGGGACCACTTTTTAGCCAACCGCTCGATTGGATCAACTTCGCTTAGAGATGACTGTGCCATTCACTGAGATTCTACAGGGACTTGAGGAAATTCGTCTTCGCAGATAGCGCGATGGAAACTTGGATCAAGTGACCGGATGTTCGACAACAGCCAGGGCGGCTGCGCCCACGCGTTTCTGTTGCGACGGCATGAGCTAAGTAGGGATCAGACGCTGGATAACGTAGTCTCAGGTGCAACTGGCTGGCTGGAGATTTGATCGCGTAAAACCCGATATAGAAGTAGCAGAGCACGGGAAGGAAGAAGGCGTGGTGAATGCCAATATGATCGGCAATTTCTCCCTGGAGCCGGGGAATGACCGCGCCGCCCACGATGGCCGCAACCAGCAGGCCGGACCCTTTGCCGGTGAGCGGTCCCAGGCCTTCAATAGCCAGGGTGAAGATGCTGGGGAACATTATGGAGTTGAACAAGCCGACCAGGAGAATGGTCCACATGGCAATGTGGCCCAGCGTGAGCATGGAAACAGAAACCAGCACCGCGGCCACCGCGGCGTTGAAGGCCAGGAGCGTGTGAGCGCGCATGCGTTGCAGAAGACCCGCGCCAAGGAAGCGGCCAATCATGGCGCCGCCCCAGTAATAAAAGAGGTAGCTCGCGGCACGATCCAGAGAAAGGTTGCCGATGTCAGGCTCATTCAAATAGTTAGTAAGGAAACTGCCAATGGCGACTTCCGCCCCAACGTAGGTGAAGATGGCAACGGCGCCGAGAACAAGACGCCGGTGTCGCCAAATGCTGCCATGTGCTCCCGCGTGGGCTTCAGCATATTGGATCACTGGCAGCTTGTATAAGCCGACGATCGCAGCCAGTATGACGAGAGCAATTGAAAGTCCGACGTAAGGCATTTTGACGGAAGCAGCCTGTTGCACACGATACGCATGCAGTTGTGCGGCTGACATCTTGCTCATGGCCGCAACGCTGAGCGGAACAGCCGCAGCGCTGAGGATGAAGAGGCTGCCAAATTTGGGCGCCACAGTGGTGCCAAGCGAATTGAAGCTCTGCGTGAGGTTAAGCCGGCTGGAAGCTGTTTGAGGCGGCCCAAGTATGGCTACATAAGGATTGGCCGACGTTTGCAGCAGGGTCATGCCGGCGGCGAGGACGATCAGCGCGACAAGGAAAAGCGGGAAAGAAGGGATAGCAGCCGCGGGTACAAATAAAAGAGCGCCAGTCGCCATGGTGAGCAGGCCAACCACCATCGCCCGCGAGTAGCCGATCCACTCCACGATCTTTCCAGAAGGCAGGGAGAAAACGAAATAAGAAGAGAAGAAGGCGAGTTGAACGTTCATCACCGGGCCGAACCCAAAACCAAAGATATTTTTCAGGTGGGGGATCAGAATGTCATTGAGGCAGGTGATAAATCCCCACATAAAGAACAGCGTGGAAAGCAGCGCCATGGCGCGGACGTCAGTCCGTACAGGACGGCTGCGCGATTTTCAACTGATCGGGTTTGGCGATGGTGGTGATGTCGAGGCCTCGTGCGTCAGATGTGGGGCATAGTATAGAAGTATATGGACAGCATGATATGAATCCATTTTCGTTTCCGGCGAATTCAAACCTGATGGAAAAAACGGAAAGGCTGGAAACAATGAGCAATACAGCGCGGCATCTAGTGGTGGTCGCAACCGTTGTTCTGTTCATGACCGCGGCAAATGCACAATCGCCATGGGATGCGATCAAGAACAAGATCAAGGGCATGCAGCCGGGAAGCACCGTCAATCAGCTTAGCAATGACAAGGTGATTGCCGGCCTGAAGGAGGCATTGCAAATCGGCACGGGGAATGCCGTAGCCGCGACGGGTCATCTGGACGGATTTTTCAAGAACGAAGCCATCAAGATTCTGGTGCCGGAAAAGCTGCGCTCGGCGGGCAGGGTGCTGCGCATGGTCGGCATGGGCGGACAGGTAGATGCGCTGGAGTTAGGAATGAATCGCGCGGCCGAACAGGCCACGCCGGAGGCCAAACAGATATTCCTGCGCGCAGTCAGCAACATGACCATCGCCGATGCCAAAGGCATTCTGACGGGCGGTGACACGGCGGCCACGGATTATTTTCGCAAACAGAGTTCGGCGGAACTCACGACCACGTTTGCACCCATCGTTCACAAGTCAATGGAGAACGTGGGCGTGGTGCGCCAGTACAACCAGATCATGAATAACCGTATGGCTGCGGCGCTGGCGAATGACCGCAATTTCAACCTGGACAATTATGTAGTCGGCAAAACCATGGACGGATTGTTCTATATGCTGGGCGAGGAAGAAAAGAAGATCCGCAGAGATCCGGCAGCGCAGGTCACATCCTTGCTGAAAGAAGTATTTGGGGCAGCGGCCAAGGAGAAACAGCCAGCAAGATAAATCCACCCCGGGTTCGCTCCTCTCTCGGCAGAATCCTGGTCCGCTCCCGCGTGTCCTGAAGTGTCCTGAGCTTACAGAAGCTGGCTATCGTGGATCCAGGATGTCATAAAACCATGTTCTATTGCATGAACCAATCTAGAAGATAAAAAGGGCCGCCATCCAGACGGCCTTTTTTAACAGACTTCTTGCCGTTCTTTTACTGGACCTGTCCTTTTTTGGCTTCAACCTGTTTGTAGCCCGCGGGAATTTCAAACAAGCCGGCATCAACGGGGTCGTTTGACACTGAGGTAACTTCCGTCATCATGTCCATCAATGAACCGCTGGGCTGGCCTGCTGATGACGAACCCTCCTGGGCAGAATCGTTCTTGTTCTTCTTGCCGAATCCGCCAAGCATTCCGCCAATGCCCTTGCTGATTACATTGCCTTCCTTCTTTTCCGGGCTTGGACTTGCCTGGGCCGATTGTCCGGTGGTCCCCGGGTTTGGCCCCATGCCTACGCTCACATAAGAAACCAGCGGCATGCCATTCAGGTTCGCGGTGCTCTTGCGATATTCCACCATCGGCTGGCTGATCTGTGCGTCGCCGCCGAACATGGCGCCGGGGACCCAATCAAGCTCCTTGGCCATCTTGTTATAAAATCTTTTCATCTCTTCCCAGCCTTTCACGGGAGCGATGTACGCATCTGAGTTGACCCACATGTTGCCGGATTGATTTTGCCCCTTCGAATCCTGCCCTTGCATCTCCATATCCACGCGGGTCTTCATCTCTTTGGCGGTGTAGTTCAGGATCTGCCTGCTGCCATTACCTGAAGTGATCGCAATCTTGGGCGTGATCTTTACCTGGCTCTCGCCGCCCTTTTTCTTTGCCTGCTGTTCGGCGGCCTTGCGTTTGGCTTCTTCCAACTGTGCCCGCATCTCATCAAACGTCACCACGGAGTAAGTTTTGTGCCTGGTGTCAATGTTGATGATCCTCTTGCCATCCAGATCATAAATTTCCGTCATGCCGTTCGAGGATTCCCGGCGCATTTTGTTGCCCTTGAAGCTCAAGATGGAAGTTGTACCGCTGGTGGCTTGTCTGGCATCTTTGCTGAAGACGCCCACAAATTTCATGGCGCCGGCCGCTGCGCCGCCGGTGATCTTGCTTTGTTCCGTGTATTGGAGGTCAGCAAAACATGCGGCTGACGTGGATAATAGAAGCGCTATGGCGCAAAAACTCGAAACTGCTCGGTTCATCCCCCACTCCTTCTTAGTGTTCTAACTCTGGCCGACATTATAGACCGCCAGCAAGTTGCTTAAGTGAATGGGCGGCAGGATTTGCGGGGGTTGAAGGCCCCGCTCGAAGAACTCGGAAGGATAAAAATTGCTGTGGAAAGAAGTATGGAGCGCCGAACCATCACAGATTTTGGTAGGCTTTTCTTCTGTGATGGCTGGCTCTGATCCAACTCTGGAATCGGAAGCTGAGAGTGCTGTTCCTGAGCGCACCAAACCAGATGATCTACTTAAAATCCGGGTCCTCGGAAATATGCTCTATCTCTCTGCGTAGGCTGAAGGTGGCGCTTTTGCCGCAGGTGGCGCAGACAGGCAACTGGCTCTCGCGGCGAATCCAGATATCGGCAGCCTTGCAGGCGGCATGGTTGGAAACGTAAAACCCAGAGACTTTTGCCACATCTCCGCTTTCGAGTTGTTGTAAGTTCAGCTTAATCGGCCGTACCTTGTTTTTGACCATGAGGGTACCTTCCTGATAAAAACCTGGGGACGTTAGTTACCAGAAGGGCACGTCAGAGGCCAACCTAACTGATTGAAAGCAGGAGGCAACCTTCTGCGGTTGGCAAATTTTTCACAGATCTTTTTCACGGTACAAAAGCGCGCGGAAAAAGTCTGCGGCTACACAGAACGCGATTTGAAGCAGCATCTTTGCGCCGAACCGCATCCAACACAGACGTCGAATCCACGCTGATGATCTCCAAATGCGCCAATCCGGGCTGCTCCAGATTGCTGATGAGAATGGATGGTGGACGTTTTTTCGGCTTTCCGACATCAGCGAAGAGAATTGAGCATTTCTGGCTGTGCATGCATTGTTCCAAACATTTCACTCTCAGGCTCAAAGCCGGCACGGTGGAGTTGATCAACCGTGACCAGCGCAAGGCAGCTTAGTTCCTTCTCAGCTAATGAGCGCCGCATAGCGCATTTTGCGGCAGCGGTAAAATCTCCGCAGCGCGTAAAATCAAAGAATGTCCAAGCGTCCTCTGGCAGAAACCGCCCGGAACACAATGCTGTTCTCAGAAATCCTGAGCATAGCCGTTGACTCGTTCCGCACCGCCAAGACACGTTTTCTTCTCACTGCGCTGGGCATGGTCATTGGAACAGCGTCTCTCATCATTGTTGTCACCATCGGACTCACCGGCAAGCAGTATGTGATGAACCAGATCCAGGCCATCGGCGCGAACCTGATTTACGCGTATTACGAGGCAGGCAGCAACGGCTCCCAGAATGGTGGGAGTGATTTTCTCACCGTGGAAGACATGCGCGCCGTGCAGCAGGAAGTTCCGGGAATCCAGGCGGCATCACCCATGGCTGAAATACACGACCGCATTGCCGTGGGCGGAGGCAAAGAGCGAGACATTCTGGTGCTCGGCGTATCACCGCAGTATTCCACCGTGCGAAATCTTGAGGTGCTGGCCGGCCGCTTTTTTGACGAAGAAGACTCCATGGCCCGCGCACACGTTGCCGTTGTGACCCAGCAATTCGCGCAACGAGTTTACGGAGGACAGGAAGCGGCCAAAGACAAAAACATCAAGATCAAAGGGCTGCCTTTTGTGATCATCGGTACGTTCCGGGAGCGGGTGGAGACTTTCGGACAATCTGAAATTGCCGGTGACACGGTGCTGATCCCTTATAACGTGGCCCGCTACTTTACCGGCAATGACTCCGTGAAGCAGCTTTTCTTTTCCGTGTCAGATGCGGGTGATGTTCCTCACGCCACGGAAACCATCCGGCAGATACTGCAATCGCGACACAAACCGCAGTCAGTCTATCGCGTGGAGAACCTGACGCAACTGCTCCAGGTTGCGGCCCGGGCCGCAAATGCCCTCAGCATCATGCTGCTTGGCATCTCGTTGCTGGTGTTGATTGTGAGCGGCGTGGGCATCATGAACATCATGCTGGCCAATGTGCGCACGCGCATACGGGAGATCGGCATCCGCAAAGCCATTGGCGCCACCAGCCGTGAAATCAGGCTTCAGTTTCTTGCCGAAGCCGTGCTCATTTCGGTTTCCGGCGGGATTGTTGGCACCATCCTGGGACTGGCAGTGCCTTTCTCAGCCCGGTTCCTCACCGAGTATCGAATCCCGATTTCCGGCCTTTCAGCCATCATTGCCATCTTTGTAGCGATACTGGTCGGCGTTATCTTCGGAACCGTGCCTGCCACGCGCGCCGCGCAGCTTGATCCTGTTGATGCTTTGCATTACGAGTAGAGGATTTTCATTAGGCCAGAAAACAGAAGAGCCGGGCTGGTTGGCCCGGCTTTGTTCCGTACGTACAGCTTCCGCAATGATGCGGTTACATCACTAACGCAAGGCTTTCAAGTTCTTTGTGCAGGCTTTCCACATCACAGTGCGTACCATCAATGCGGCCTGCCGCATCGAGCGCCGATTCCGGAGAAACTCCGTAGCCGCGCCCGGCTAAAAACATTTTCAATAATTCCGCTGTTTGAAATGAATCAAGACCACCGGTCAGGAGTTCATTCCGAAGTGCCGCCACTTCAGCAACTGAGAATTTTTCTCCCATCAGGTCACCTCCGACCCTTATACCTTCCTTGTCACATTAGACACATAAATCACGCACTTTGTTGCAGAATAATTCGAAGCAACCCTAACTCTGGTAACGGAACCAAAGTAATTCATCCCTGCTCAGGCACTTACAGACGGACTGGATTGGCAGCAAATATTCATGGTGTCCTGTTATTAACAACTCAAATGAGTGCGACTTATTCCGCCATTTTGCTCAGATGAACATCGAATTCGTTCCTGCCCAGCAATGAGGTAAGCTCAAAAGCCCGAAAGCGATCGCCCACAAGCTCTCTCTGGCGGTACAAGCCAGGCTCGCTGTCCACGGTTTCATGCCGTGCTTCCCAGCCATTCAAGAATCTTTCCGCATCTTTCATGCTGGCTTCACCTGGCGTTCCCGGAACCGTCAACGACTCCGCCGCGTACGACTCGAGAAGTTTAGGCCAATACTTGCTCAGTAATGCATTGCTGGCAAAAATATCTGCCCACACCACGCGACCCCTGATGGCTACTACCACGCCAACCGCATTCTGGTTCCGCAATTGTTTGATCACGCTTTCATATGCCTTCTGCATCGGCTCGGTGATCGCCTGCATCTGCTGCCTTACGGCGCCATTTTCGATCACCTTGGCATAGGACGATGTTGCATCGAGTTGTTGCAGGGAAAACCTTGAGGCGCTTTGACGCCATACCGCTGATTTCTCCCTCTGCATCATGGCCGGCGACGGCAGGCGCCGCCACTCTCGCGGACATGGTTGTTTTCGCGCTACTCACCGCTTCCCAGACTTTGCTCTGGTCGGCATCAGCCATGGCTCTTTTACGTACGCTCGGCTGGGCCATTACGGATGCATGGGTATCGAATTTTCCGTTCGTGCCCACCCAGCGCCCATGTTCCACACAGAAAACTGAGAGATCAACCGGATCGCTCTCCGCGGGAACAATCCTGTCCTTGCCCACAACGCGGTCCTGCTTGCCGCCGGTAACCACCTCTCCGGCCAGAAGGATCAGAGGCCGTTTGGAACTATTGACCAGCACGAGCTGGTTGACCTGGGCCGAATCAGTGTACGGGCGCCCATGTGGCATACGCCGGATCATGCCGCCGATATTCCCCCGCTCCATCACCTGGACTTCTCCAGAGCGAATGCCCTCATCTAAGGTGAGAAATTGCGCAGTGTCATGAGTCATGCTGGAAACCACCGGAAATATGGTGAGATCGCCGTGGGAAATGGGGGAAAGCAGCTTATAGTCTCCCCGCGGTGCAGAAGGATCGCCGGACAGGCCCTTGGTTTCTGTGGGTAAAGCCGTGAAAGGTAAAAATGCGAGTGTTACTAAAGTTCCCCAAAGCAGCAAGTGTTTCATTTGAAACCTCCATATTGCGTGAGGCCCCTACTTTTCAGATTAAGGAATGTAAAAAGCCAGCATTCTTGCAGCTAAAATTGATACTATCCAAGCCATGAGTTCTGGCCCTAGTCCTGTGGAATTGATAGCACTGGCTATCCGCGATCTCTTTGACAAGAGCGGGGCGCACAAGTACGGCCTGGACTATGACGAGTTTGAAGCAATCCTCGACCAGGTCTGCTGCAAGTACGTTCCTACAGCCACAGACCAGCAAAAGATCCGTTTCTGGCGCGAGCTCAAACTTGAGGAGCTGGTCCTTTCCCGGGGCTGTGCTAATGGTCACGAGTATGCATGGGAAGTCTTCCTTACCCGCTACCGGGAAAAGCTTTATGACATTGCCCGCGGCGTGACCAAGGAAGACTCGAGCGCTCGCGAGCTGGCCGACTCCATTTACGGTGATCTCTACGGCACGTCTGAACGCGATGGCCATCGCGTGTCACGGCTTAACTTTTACATGGGCCGTGGTTCGCTGGAGGGCTGGCTGCGAACGGTAATTCTTCAGGAATTCGTAAATCGTTACAGAAAACAGAAGAAACTGGTCAGCCTGGATGAGCAGGAGGAAGAAGGGATACAGTTTGCGGCGGCTAATCCGGCGCCAATCAGCCCGTTGGACCAGCGCCTGGGCAATGCAGTGGATGAGGCATTGGGGCAATTATCAGCCGATGATCGGCTGGTTCTGGCCTCATATTACCTGGACGACCGCACGCTTACGGAAATTGGAAAGGTCCTTGGCGTGCATGAATCCACCATTAGCCGGCGGCTGGAAAAGCTGCTGAAAGTGGTGCGAAAACAGGTTTTGGCCGGGCTGGTGGCCCGGGGCATGAATCGCAGCCAGGCGGAAGAAGCCCTGGAATCCGATGTACGATATTTACAGGTGGACGTAACCAAAAAGCTGCAAGAAAATCGTCCTGCAGCGTTCCAACCAGATAAGGGTTCTCGTTAAGTTATGCCTGAATTATCCAGCTTGTTACGCCAGCGGCTACAGGCCGGGGAGACCGCTCGCCTGCCGCACCCCGATGCCGATACTCTCACGGCATACGTGGAGCAGCTTTTGCCGTTGCCCGAACGCAAGCTGGTGCTGGAGCACATTGCCGTTTGCAGCGATTGCCGCGAGATTGTATTTCTGGCGATTCCCGAGAACGCCGTTGTTGCCGGCCCCGAAGCGGTGGCTCCAGAAGCCCTGGTTCCAGATGCCGCGGCCACAGCCATTTCTGCCCGTCGCCGCTGGTTCCTGACTCCAGGTTTCGGCCTGGCTGCCTCGATTGTAGCCATGGCGGCGGCGATCACTTTGGTGATTGAGATTCCCCACAGGAATCAGCCATTAACGCCATCGTCAGCTCCCGTACGCGTAGAAGACAAACTCAGCAAAGTTGAAGCTCCCTCGCTTCCGCAACCAGAATCGCCAAGCCAATCAGGCTGCCCTGAAAGCCGCCGAGAGCAGTCCCGCTGTTCCTTTATCACAACCCAGTACCTCTAGAGCTGCTGCGAATCCGGAGAGCGCTCGCGCGAACAGCCCGCAACCCGGCCCGCGACCCAAAGATATCAGGGTTCCAGAGAAAAGCAGAATCATTGGCTGGCGCTGGTGTCACTGCAAATAAATCAGCCATGGCGGGGCGGGATTCACGTGCGCAATTAAGTCCGGAAACTACGGCCCGGGTGGCCGCAGCCAAAAGCGATCAAATCAGTGGAGCAGCCATTGGCGGCCTGACTGCAGGTAACTGCGGCCGCAGCCGCACCCGTACTGGAGGCCAGAGCCGCGGAGCATGATTACCTCAATGCGCAACGGTTCGCCAAAGATTCTGGTAATTCCCTGAATGGCGCTGCCGGACAGGCTGATCTGCCTTCTGCCCCAACTCCTTCTTCGAATGGGCTTGCCTACGCGAAACAATCAACGCTGCTTTCCGGTAACTGGCAGCAGCCAGGCAATGCCTATCTGGCGATTCCGGAAGCAAAAGCACAAACGTCACAGGGCATGCTGACTTTCACACCACCGCCGCCTGAGCATCAAAGCCTGCTGAGCAAGATTGTTGAAGTGGGCAAGCGTCCCATCAAGCGCGCGGAACCCGCGCTTCAGTCGCGCAATGTGACCGGGTTCGCGATGTTCAACAACGGCCTTGCCGTTCAGCATAGTGATCCGGTCATTGCCGCTAAGCACCGCGGAGACGGCAGACTCTTCGAACCTGGCCAGCTCGCCGGCATTTACTGCCCGCGGCTTTGGAGCTTCGGGAAAAGTCATTTCTTGCCGCCGCGTCCATCTTATCGCTGGAAGGTTGCACAAGGCAAGCTGCTCAAATCTGCTGATGCGGCCATCTGGCTAGACGCATACTCGGCCACGGACGGAATTGAGTTTTCAGCGGTCATTCCAGCGGATCAGAAATCTGGGCCGGTGGCAATCACGGCCAGCTCGTCCATTCCAGTGACGGCGGAACCACGTGGGAAAAGGTCGCGCTCGGCGATGCCACGGTCGGAAACGTTGTCAGAATTGAAATCACCGGCTTGAATGTTCATGTGGTCACCGCTCCATCGCAGGGCTGGTCAAGCCCGGATGGCGGCAAAACCTGGATCAAACTCCCGCAGTAACGCCAAAGCACCCGTTATATAATCCCGCCCAATGATCATAAAAATTGCGTTGCTTTTGTGGTTCGTGGCGTTCTTCATTTCTCTGGTCGTCACAGGCAAGAACAGAAGCTGGATGGCGCGGCTGTTTGTCGGCGGCTTCTGCCTGCTATTGCTGGCGCTCTTCTTGAAGATTCTGGGAAGAGTGATCTAGCTTTGTCGTCCGTTACGCTGAAACCAGCGATCCCACCTTCTCACCCTGCACCACGCGCTTGATGTTTCCGTGCTTACCCAGATTGAAAATCACGATCGGCAAATTATTTTCCTGGCAAAGAGAGATGGCGGTGGCGTCCATCACGCGCAGGCCGCGCTTGAGGACGTCAAGGTAAGTAATGGTTTCAAACTTGATGGCGTCGCTGACCAGTTTGGGGTCAGCGTCATAAATGCCGTCAACTTTGGTGGCTTTCATGATCACGTCAGCCTTGATTTCCATGGCCCGCAGTGAGGCTGCGGTGTCCGTGGAGAAGTAAGGGTTGCCGGTGCCGCCTCCGAAGATCACAACCCGGCCTTTTTCCATGTGGCGCAGCGCCCGGCGGCGAATAAACGGCTCAGCCACCTGATTCATCTCCAGGGCGGACATTACGCGGGTAAACACGCCTTGCTTTTCCAGCGCATCCTGAAGCGCAAGAGCGTTGATCACGGTGGCGAGCATGCCCATGTGATCGGCGGAGACGCGGTCCATATCGCGGGCCTGTTCAGCCACGCCGCGGAAGAAATTTCCTCCGCCAACCACCAGGGCGATCTCAACGCCGAGTTCGTGGACTTCCTTGATTTCGCCGGCGATGGAATGGATGGTGGCCGTATCAACGCCAAAACCTTTGTCGCCGGCCAGGGCTTCCCCGGAAATCTTAAGCAGGATTCGTTTGAACGCAAGCATCAGCGAACAGTATATAGCAGGAGAACCCAGCACTCAGCACTCAGCATTGACTCAGCATTCAGCAATCGAGCAATCAGCATTGAGCACTTCAGCCCGCTTACCATCAGCTCATCGGAATGAGAGTTTAAATCGTAACTGCCGTTTCTTGACAGTAGCTCTTGCAGAATGGTTGGGGACTGAATGCTGATCGCTGACTGCTGAATGCTGCTTTGTTACTCACACCGCAACGCCACCATGGGATCGACTTTGAGCGCACGGCGAGCCGGAAGCAGCGCAGCCAGCCCTCCGGTGATACCCAGCAAAAGAAAAGCGCCCAGGTAACTGAACGGATCAAAATTACTCAGGCCATAGAGCTCCCTTCGCAGTACCAGTGACAAGCCCGCTGCCAGAAAGGAACCGAGGGCGATCGCGATGCCCAGAGGCCGGATCCAATCGGCGAGCAGACTGTGGATAAGGTCCGGCCGGCGTTGCACCCAATGCCACGCGAATGCCGATCTCCCGAGTGCGTTGGACCACGTTGTAAGACACCACGCCGTATAGCCCGACAACGGCCAGCACCAGAGCCAGAGATCCCATAAACGAAACAATGCCCGCCATGCGTTGTGTATCGCCAAGCTTTTCATGGAAGCCGGTGCTCAAGGGCAAAACGTCCGGGCTCAAGACAGGATCCGCGGAGCGCGCCAGATCGGCGAGAACCGCGGCCATCTGCTGCGGTGACGATGAAGTTCTGGCGACGAGCACACCGTTCACAAGATTGTTCTTGTGCATCGGGACATACATTTCTCCGGTATTGGTATTAGAGAGGGCCAGCGTTCGCGCATTCCGCACAACTCCTATGATCCGCATCTTTTTGCCTGCATACGGATACTCCTGGGCCAGCGGATCTTTGCCGGGCCAGAGTTTCTGCGCGAAAGATTCGCTGACAAGCGCTACATCCTGATCGTCCTCACGGAAATCGCGGCCGGTGAGAAGCGGAATTGAAAGCGTGGCAAAGTATCCTGGCGTAGTTTCGAAATAATAAGCTCTGAAGTTGACCGCACCGTGGACCGGCCCAACCGTCATGCTATTACCCAGCGGCGGGTGATTCACCACGGCCACGGACTGCACTCCCGGCACCTGGGACAATCGTGCGCGCATCTCGCTTAGATATGCGCCTGCTCGTTCCGGAGTATATGCGTGCGCGTTAAGATGCGGGTTGATTGTAAGCGTATGGGCGTAATCGAATCCCGGATCAACGGTAACAGCGCGATGAAGTGCGCGCAGAAGTAGTCCGGAGACAATCAACAGAACGCAACTGGCGGCAAACTGTGAAGTCATGAAGATGGTCCGCACGCGAGAGGTTCGGTGGGATGAGCGCAGCGCTTGCCGGGCCGACAGGCAAGCCAAACATCATGCAGGCGAGAGACGCCAATCGCGAAGGCAAAGAAAGTCGTACGCCAATCCGGGCTTCATCGGCAGACACGCCGGGGCCGCCCAGCCAGATCACGAGCGGACGGGAAATCAGCCAGCTCAGGAATAAGCCAGCGGCGCTGCCCAGCAGGGCGAGCAGGAAACTTTCCGTCATCAGTTGGCGCAGAATGCGTCCGCGACCAGCGCCCAGAGAGAGGCGAATCAATATTTCGCGTTCGCGCGAGATCACGCGGCTGAGAACCAGATTGCCCAGATTGCCGCAGGCGGCAGCCAACACCAGCAGGACGAGAGTGGCAAATATCCCAAACATCGGCAGCAACTGAGAATCGGCCGGCCCCATATGAGCGGCATAACCGCCCGGCTCGGCGACAAGCCTTTCGCCCGGTCTGCAAGTCGCCTGGATGCTGGCGCACCAGTTCTTCCGCCAAGCGGTTGCAATGAAGCTTCTGCAGCTTTGAAACTGATTCCTGGTTTAATTCTGCCAAACATGTGGACGCCGGATTTGCTCGCATCAAAACTGGTGAGCAATTTGCTTTCATTCACAAAATATGGAACTTTTCTCGATTGGCAGCCACACCTCGTCCAGTTCGCCGTGTTCGGGATCGAGCCCAACGAAATCAAACGGCAGAACGCCGATCACCGTTGCCGGATGATTGTTGAGGCGAATGGTGCTGCCGACAATCGCAGTATCACCGCCAAACTGACGCTGCCAGAAACGATAGCCAAGCACTGCCACGGGCGGCTGCGTCAGCGGTCACCATCACTTTGCGAATCAAAAAGGCGGCCGTAAGCTGCCGTGGTGCCCAACTCGCGGAAATAATTCGCAGCTCACCAGGCCCGCGTGTATGTTCTGGCTGGTTTCCTGAGCGAATGTCATGTTGCTGCTGGTCTGTGCCAGCATGGCGCGAGAGCGGAACTGTGTTCCCCGTAGAATACCGCCGCTGGATAAGCTACTTCCGTGGATGAACCGCAGGGAAATTGGGTGGTGAATCTTGCAATCGTTTGCGGGTCGCGAACGGGAAGCGGCTTGAAGAACATCACGTCAACAATGTTGAACGCCGTTACGTTTACGCCGATGCCCAATGCCAGAACTGCAATAGCAGTGAGTGACATGGCAGGCGATTTGCGCAGCATTCGCAAACCAAAGCGGATGTCCTGGAAGGAGCGGTCCAGCCATCCCCAGCCCCACGCATTGATGTGATTGTTCCTGCAGGAGCGTGGCATTGCCGAAGTTCTTCCGGTTATCGCCCAGCATTTCACGATGGACTTCAATATCATTACGCAGCTCACGCTCAAGCCTGCGCCGGTTCAGCAGATAGTAGATGCGACGAAAGAATTCCCCCATCATTGTCCCTCCTTCTCTTGTCTCGGGCTGAGGCGGACTAACTATTCTGACCGTAACGCAATCATCGGGTTCACTCTTGTCACCCGGCGCGCCGGCAGGTAACTGGCTGCCAGTGCCACGGTGAGTAAAACCACCGCTACGCCAACAAAGGTCAGCGGATCAGTGGCGGGTGTCTTGAACAGCAGGGTGGTCAGCAGGCGGGAAGTCAAGAGCGCTCCCACCATGCCAACTCCCAGTCCGATAAAAATCACGCGCATGCTTTGCTTGACCACCATGGCAAGCACTTCACCGCGTTGCGCGCCCAGTGCCAGACGAATGCCGATTTCACGTGTGCGCTGGCTGACCAGCAGGGCAGTCACGCCACTCAGGCCGGTGGCGGCGATGATCAATGCCAGCGCGGCAAAAAGCGCCAGCAGAATGCTGGTGATGCGCGTGCCGGCCAGGCTGTCACCGCGCAGACTCATCCAGAGATTTCAAATCAGAAACAGGCTGGTCTGGTCGATGGCGAAGCACCGCCTTGCGCAACTGGCTCGGCGTAATTCATCGGATAGCCGGCGGTCTTGATCAGCAGCGTAAAACCGTTCGCGTACTGCGCCATGGGCATATAGGCCGTGTCCACCGGATCACGATCAAGGCCGTACTGCTTCACGTCCCCAACCACGCCCACGATGGTTGACCACGTTTTGCCCTGTCACCGGAGATTCGTTTGTTGAACGGATCTCGTTGGGAAAATAATGGTTGGCCAAATGAGCGGCTGATGATGATTTACCATGCGGCGCTTTCTCATTGTCTGTCTGCGGAGAATGCGCCGGCCTGAGAACGGGAACACCCAGCAAATGAAAAGTATCCGGGAGAGGCTACTTCAACGTTGGTAGCCGGTTTGGCTGTGCCTTGTCGGGCGGAAAACCTTCAATCTCAAACTCATAATGGGATGGCCAGCCCGGAGCAAGCGGCGCGCCGCTGTTTACGGCAACGCCGAGTTATTCCGGGAGAGCCTTCCAGCGTTCAACAATATCTGATCAAAAAACTTCGGATTGGCCTCATTGGTCGTGTACTTGGGAAATTAAGGGGAACGTTGGCAGTGAGTACATGGTCACCGTTGTAGCCGGCATCAATCTGCTGGAGTTTGATGAAACTGCGGATCATCAACCCGGCGCCGATCAACAGCATAAAACTGAGGGCCACCTGTCCAATCGCCAGCAGGTTGCGTAAACGGTTGCCGTCCATCTTTGATGGTGGATGAGCTGCTTCCTTCTTTGAGCGCAGTTCACCAGGCTGGTCCGTTGTGAGAAAGCTGGGGCCGCGCCAAAAACGATTCCCGTCAGCACAGAAAGCCCCAGTGTGAACAACAATACCGGCACGCTGATGCTGACTTCCGCGGCGCGCGTGGTAAAGCGTCGGGCAAAACTAACCAGCAGGGCCAGGCATTGTGAGGCAAGAAACAAGCCAAGCAAGCCGCCGCCCAGGCTCAGAAGAGTGCTTTCAGTGAGAAGTTGACGAATCAACGTCCGCGGCTGGCGCCCAGCGCGGCACGGACAGCAAGCTCCTGTTCACGACGCATCATGCGAGCCAGCGCCAGATTGGCTACGTTGGCACAGGCAATCAGCAAAACCAGCCCTGCCGTTCCCAGCAGAATCAGCAGTACCGGACGAACATCCTGCGTAAGCTGGGTGCGCAGGCCTTCCATACCGGCATCCAGTCTGACCCTTTGCGGATACGATTCCGGAAAATTTTGCTGCATCCCGGCGGCAACTTGTGCAACATCGGCAATTCCGGATTTCAGGGTCTGGCCCGGCTTCAGGCGCGCGAATCGCGCTCATCATGTGATGTTCGCGCATCATGATCATCTCGTCAGAAGACCGGAACGGACACGCGACGGTGGTCATGTACACATCGTTTTCACGAGGATACTGTGGCACTGGCGGCAACACGCCAATCACCGTGTGCACCTTGTCATTCATGCGGAAATGCCGGCCAATAATGCCGGGATCACCGCCATAATGGTTTTTCCAATAAGGATAGCTGAGCACCAGCACCGCATCAGAAGCTTGGTCTCATCGCCTTCAGTGAACAGCCGGCCAAGCAGAGGGCGAATGCCGAGCAGATCAAAATAATGCGCGGACACAACGCCCGTACGTACCTCATTGGGCTGCTGGCCATCCAGCAGAATGAAGCTCATGCCGTGATATTCCTCAACCTGCGCCAGCGAATGGGCCTGGTTCCGGTAGTCCTCAAGCTCCTTCACGGAAAACCCTACAGGACGGGCGTTACCCTTAACAAATGATTGCTTCAGCACCACCAGTTGATTGCCTTGCGCATACGGCAGAGGCTTAATCAGCATCGCCATAGACCATGCTGAATAACGCCGTGTTGGCGCCGATCCCCAGGCCCAGCGCCAGGAGGGCAACCAGGGTAAAACCGGGATTACTCTTCAGTATGCGCAGCCCGTAACGTACGTCCTGCATGAATCGTTCCAGCCATCCCCAACCCCAGGCCTCGCGGGATTTTTCCTGCAGCAACGTCGGGTTGCCAAAGCTGGTGCGAGCTTCGGCGCCCAGCATTTCGCGATGTACGGCCATGTCATTGGCCAATTCCTGGTCCAGACGGCGACGGTTGACTAGAAAATAAAGACGGCGGAATAACTCTCGCATGTGTCCTCCTATGCCTTGGACAAGACGGCCTGAATCCCCTGCAGAGCCCGGTCGAAATCGGTGATCTCTGATTGCAATTGTTTGCGGCCCGCAGCCGTGAGCTTGTACACGCGGACCCTGCGATTGGTTTCAGAGACGCCCCACTCCGCCTGCACCCATCCTTTAATCAGCATGCGTTGCAATGCGGGATAAAGGGAGCCTTCTTCCACTTGCAGCATGTCATTGGAAAGTGAGTGAATGCGTTGCGCGATGGCATAGCCATGCATCGCTCCGGGCTGGAGGACCCGCAGGATGAGCATGCCAAGAGTGCCGGGAATCATTTCGTTTTTAGCCATAGAGGTCCAAGGCCTAGATTGTCTATACCTAGGTAAGACGTGTCAACAAAATAAACGTTAGCAGGAATATTGGGCAAGCCGAAGGGCCGGTTTCCCGTTACTTTGCCGAAAATATGGTTGTGCAGCGGCAAGCAGCCGCGCGATAGCAACATCTTTATCGCGGATTGGGTAGACTAATCGCGCATGGATATTTTTCTTACCCCAGTAGAGGCCCGCGTCCTGGGGGCGCTCATCGAAAAAGACATCACCACTCCGGATTACTACCCATGTCCCTGAATGCGCTGGTGAATGCCTGCAACCAGAAGAATAATCGCGATCCGGTGATGACGCTGGGTGAAAACGCGGTGCGCGATGCGCTTTACTCATTGCAGGAAAAGCGACTGGCTGGGCCGGCCCGTGGCGCTGACAGCCGCGTGACCAAATACGAACATCGCAGCCAGGAAGTGTTCAATTTCACTCGTGCTGAAAATGCGGTGATGGACGTGCTGCTGCTGCGTGGGCCGCAAACACCCGGTGAACTTCGCGGACGCAGCGAACGCCTGCACCGCTTTGAAGAACTCTCTGACGTACAAGCCACGTTGCAGAAGCTGATGCAGCGTGAACCGCCGTTTGTGACCATGCTGCCCCGGCAGCCCGGAACGAAAGAAGCGCGCTACGCGCACCTGCTCTCCGGCGATGTGGCGGGTTCTGAAGGCACAGCCGAATCGTCCGCAGAAGCTCACTATGCGGGTAGCGGGGATAATGATCGGCTGGCGGCGCTGGAAACGGAAGTCGTGGAACTGAGACTCGAAGTGGCCGACCTGAAACAGCAGGTGGAAAGTTTCAAAAAACAGTTCGAGTAAGAATGTATTCGGCTTGCGTGAACAATCTTAGGGCATCCCCATGTGGCCGGCCTTTTGCATGCCTGGGGCTTTCTAAGGGCCGCAAAGTAAATGTGATCTCAGGGCATTAACGAAACTGTCTTCTCTCCTCATCTCTCCTCTTCTCTCCTTGACAATCTAGGAGACGGTACGTTAGCCTCCTAGGCATTCTAGGAGGCATCTTGAGTCATCCGCTGGACCTTCTTCAGGGAACGTTGGACATGTTGATCCTGAAAGCAGTCTCTCTTGGCCCGCTACACGGCTATGGTGTATTGCTGCGGATCCAGCAGATATCCAACCACCAACTGGAGATACAGCAGGGCTCGCTTTATCCCGCGCTCTACCGGCTTGAACATCAGGGACGGATTGCCAGCGAGTGGGGCGAATCAGAGAACAATCGCAAAGCCAAGTTCTACAAGCTCACGGCGGCGGGCCGAAAGAAACTGCAATCTGAAACTGACAACTGGAACCGCATGGCGGATGTGATGGCGTCCATTCTGAAACGTAAGCCGGAGGGGGCATGAGCGCTTCTTCGCGCATACGTTCCTGGTGGAAAGCGTTGGCACACCGTTCCATTCACGATGGCGAGATGGAAGCTGAGCTGCAACTTCACATCGAGAGTTATGCGGCTGACCTGGTGCGTGAAGGCGCGAAGCCGGAAGAAGCCATGCGGCGGGCCCGCATTGAAATTGGCTCTATCGCTGTGCAAAGAGAAAATTGCCGCGAGTCACTTGGCTTGCGGATGTGGGACGAGTTGACGGGCGATGTTCGCTACGCATTTCGACAGCTTCGCCACACACCAGCCTTCTCGATAACCGTTCTGGTCGTGCTGGCGGTTGGAATTGGCGCCAACGCCGCAATGTTCTCTGTGATTGACGCAACCCTGCTGCGCCGGCTTCCTTTTGATCGCCCCGACGAACTTGTGACCACAACGGTTTATACCGCAAAGGGTCTGCCGTCCTGGAGTTCGTATCCTGATATTCAGGAGTGGCGGGCCGAAAGCAAAACGCTGGCTTCCATTGGCTTCTACAACCCGGCAGAGGTCTATCTTGACAAGCCGGGAGTGCGGCAAAGCCTTCCTTCACCAATGGTAAGCGCAAATTTGTTTTCAGTATTGGGAGCCAGCCCTGCAATGGGCCGCAGCTTCAGCGCAGAAGATCAGACCGCAGGACATGAAAAGGTGGCCATCCTGAGCGATGCCGTGTGGCGCGCTTTGTTCAGCGCGGATCGAAACATCATCGGCAAGCAGATCAACCTCAACGAGATTCCTCATACTGTGATCGGTGTTATGCCTCCACGGTTTGCGTATCCTTCCAACGAAATGCAGCCTCAGATATGGAGGCCCGTGGAGATTACGTCCAAGGACCAGGTGCGCGATTTCTCTTCGCAGAGTTTCAGCGTAGTGGCGCGCCTGCGTCCGGGCGTAACGGTGGAGATGGCTAGAACTGAATTGTCCGGGATCCAGCACCGGCTCGCATCGCTATATACCGGTTACATGAAGGGTAATCTGGCGCCATCCCGCGTGGATGTAACTTCGTATCGCTATACCCTTGTTGAGCACGCGCGACCGGCGCTGATCGCGTTAATTGCCGCCGTAGCAGTGATTTGGCTGATTGGTTGCGCCAATATTGCCAATCTGATGCTGGCTCGCGGCATGGCAAGACAACGTGAGATCGCGGTCCGCGGCGCACTCGGGGCAAGCCGCTGGCGCATTGTTCGCCAGCTATTCACTGAAAGCATGGTTTTGAGCGTGAGCGGGACACTGCTTGGCCTGGTGCTGGCCCAAAGCACTCTGCATATTTTTCAAACCGTGCTGAGCGCCAAACTGAATCTGCCGCTGGATCTATCTCCATCGTCCGCGGTATTGCTTGCCCTGCTTGCCTTGAGCGCAGCCAGCGCAATACTCTTTGGCTTTTTTCCTGCATTGCTGGCAGTGAGGATGCCACTGGAATTTGCTTTGCGTCAAAGTTCCGCACAGGCTGGTGTGAGCCGCAATCGCCATCGTTTGCAGCATGCCATGGTTGTGATTGAAGTAGGGTTGTCACTGGTATTGCTGGTGGCGTGCGGATTACTGCTACGTACAGTTTTCGAATTGCGTAGAGTTCCTCTGGGCTTTCGCACAGATCATGTCATGCTTCTGGAGCCGAAACTGCCGCAATACAAAACTCACGACGTGGATGTTACCAGGGCAATCTATCGTCCTCTGCTTGAGCGAATTCAGCAGATGAACGGCGTGGAAGCCGCGGCAATAACCACGACTCTACCGCTGCATCACGGGTTTGAATCCACGATCAGTTTCTATATGGGTGCATCTGAGAAAACGTCACAGCCTGGCACCCAATTCAATGCCAAGCTGATGGCCTCCGGACCGGATTTGCAAAAAGTCCTGGGGTTCCGCATGTATCAGGGACGTTATTTCAATGAGCAGGACACCGCGGATTCGCATCCTGTGGCCGTGGTAAACAGGGCGTTTGCCAATGCCTATGCGCCTGATGGAAATATCATCAACAAATTCAAACTCGGGATCGGCAAGGGACGCATGGCGAACATCATCGGCATCATGGAAGATTTTCACCAGACGTCCGTTGACAAGCCGGCGATGCCGGAAATTGATTTGTGTGCCGCGCAATTGCTCCCGACAGATGGCTTTTATCAGCCCACACTGCAAGCCCACGTGGAACTGGCCATACGAACCAGCGTTGCGCCACAGGTGTTTGTGCCTGAACTCCGCCGAACCATGGTCGCCATGGATGCAGATCTGGAGGCCAGCAAGATTGAAACCATGGACCAGGTGGTGGAAGACTCATTTGGCAATCAAAAGCTGGCAGCGCAACTGCTTGAAGTCTTTGCCGCAACAGCACTCCTTGTGGCGCTTTCCGGGCTTTATGGCCTGCTCAGCTATCTGGTGAGCCAGCGTACACGCGAACTTGGTGTTCGCCTTGCGCTGGGCGCGCAACGCCGGAACATTATGACGATGCTGCTCGGCCAGGCTGGACGCATGTTACTTGCCGGTGCTGCCACGGGAATAATTCTCTCGTATGCGTCCGTTCGGCTGCTGGCGCGATTTCTTTACGGAGTGAAACCTCACGACATTTCAACCATGGTTGCCGTAACTCTGGTGCTGTTCGCCAGTGGCTTTGTAGCTGCTTACCTGCCTGCGCGCAAAGCCGCTCACGTTGATCCCATGCTTGCGCTGCGCGGAGAATAGCTGCGCTTGGGCGGCGGAGCGAGCGCACTTCATTCCCAAAGCATTATCCCAAAATAGAAAAGGCGACGAATGATTCGCCGCCTCTCCGCTCAAATTGACCGAGACTATTCTGCTTTTTCTTCCTGCACCGGATTGCTGATAGCGATGGTCTCTCCCACGTCGCCAACTTTGAAGCGGGCAAAGCGGCGGACGGAAATGTTTTCGCCCAGCTTGCCAACCTTGCTGGCGATCGAGCTGATGCACGCTGATGCCCGGTTCTTTCACAAACGGCTGGTCCAGCAGGCAGACTTCCTCGTAGAACTTGGCCATCTTGCCTTCCACGATTTTTTCCACCACCGGAGCCGGCTTGCCGGTTGCGGCTGCCTGGGCGCGATAGATTTCCTTTTCCTTCTCAAAGGCCTCAGGCGTGACATCTTCCTTGCGGACAAATTTCGGGTCCGCCGCGGCAATGTGCATGGCAATGTCTTTGATCAGGTCTTTGAAATCATCCGTGCGGGCCACAAAATCGCTTTCGCAATTCACTTCCACCAGCACGCCAATCTTTCCGCCTGCATGAATGTAGCTGGCCACGGAGCCTTCCGTGGTCATGCGGGTTGCTTTTTTGGCAGCGGTGGCAATGCCGCGCTTGCGCAGCACAATCATGGCTTCTTCCAGATCGCCCTTGGCTTCAGTGAGGGCTTTTTTGCAATCCATCATGGGAGCGCCGCTGCGCTCACGCAATTCTTTTACCTGGGCGGCTGAGATGTTCGTTGTTTCAGTACTCATGAAAAATAATTTCCTTCAGTTTGAAAGGGCCTTACAACATACGACCCGCGTGGTTGTTGCCCCGCGCGGGCCGAAAAAAGAAGAAAGAAGAAACAAATGAAGCGGTGGGCCATGCTTGCTGCCCAACCGGCAAAAGCTAATTTGCTTTTGCCGCCACGTCCGCCGGAACTTCCGCCGCGGGTTCCGCGGTTTCAGGTCCCTTGCGGACTTTGCCACCCAGCACTTCTTCCATATTCAACTCTTCCTCTTCCATCAGGTCGGCAGAGTTGGGAGTGTGGGCAGCGGCTGATGCTGCTTGTCCCTGGGCCATGGCCGTGGCCATATCGGCTGTTTCCTTATCGGTGGCAGCCTGTGCGCCTTCGGCAATGGAATCGGCAACTTTGGATGCAAACAACCGGATGGCGCGCAAGCGCGTCATCATTGCCGGGGATCACCCAATCCACTTCCGTGGGATCGCAGTTGGTGTCAACTACCGCGACCACGGGAATGCCGAGCTTGCGGGCTTCCTTCACCGCAATGGCTTCCTTGTTCGAGTCGATGACGAAGATAATGTCCGGCAGGCCGCGCATATTCTTAATGCCGGCCAGGTTCGCCTGCAGATGTTTGCGCTCGCGCTCCAGCTTAATGACTTCTTTCTTGGGGAGCAGCTCATAGCGGCCATCCGTGGCCATTTCGTCAAGATCTTTCAGCCGCTTCACTGATTTCTGGACAGTCACCCAGTTGGTGAGCAATCCACCCAGCCAGCGGTTGTTAACGTAATACATGCCGCAGCGGCCAGCTTCTTCAGCAATGGCATCCTGGGCCTGACGTTTGGTGCCGACAAAGAGGACAGTCTTGCCCTCAGCGGCCGAATCCTGCACAAACTTGCTCGCGTCCTTGAACATCTTGAGCGTCTTCTGCAGGTCAATAATGTAAATCCCGTTGCGCTCGCCAAAGATGTATTCCTTCATCTTGGGATTCCAGCGCTTGGTCTGGTGCCCGAAGTGTACGCCTGCTTCGAGCAACTCTTTCATGGTGATGTTAGCCAAAATACCTCCTTATTGAATTGCATCCTCCGCGTCAGCCTTGCCCGCTCGGGATTTATTCCCTGATCCGCTCCCGGCGAGGCGGGAGGGAAGATTTTGGTCCCGGTGATCAACGCTTCGCTCCGTCTTCGGGACCCCCAGGACGGTGAAGCAAAACGACGGTGAAGCAAAATCAAGTGAAATGCAGGACGAGGTTACCGTCCTGCCAAATGTAAATAGCGAATTAGCGCTTGCTGAACTGGAAGCGTTTACGTGCGCCCTTCTCCACCCCACCACGCACAACAGCGGTGCGCGTCGGGGACCCCGGATTGAGAGCAACGCAATTCATCACAGTCTCGTTTACCGCTTGCTGAACTGGAAGCGTTTACGGGCGCCCTTCTGTCCGTACTTCTTGCGTTCTTTGGAGCGGGCGTCGCGGGAGAGGAAGCCCTCGCCCTTCAGCTTCTTGCGCAATTCAATGTTGAACTCCAGCAGGGCGCGGGCAATGCCCATCTTTAAAGCCCCGGCCTGACCGTTGATACCGCCGCCGCAAACATTGGCAACAATGTCAAAGGTCGATGACGTTTCACTTACCACCAGCGGCTGGCGAACTTCCACACGCTGCGCGCCGGTAAGAAAATACTGGTCCAGCTCACGATCATTCACCGTGAACTTGCCGCTTCCCGGGCGCAGAAACACGCGAGCTATGCTCGATTTGCGACGTCCGGTGCCGTAATACTGAACTTGTTGAGCCATGTTCCTCTTCTTAACTCCGATTCGTCCCTGGGTCTTTTATATGCGACTCATATATATGACTCAATCAGGACTTAAACTTTGCCGTTCTCGGCGTTTCAGGGCTGCCTTTTCAGGCTTACCCTTTGTGGCGACTACCGCGCAGCCAGGGTCAGTGCTTCCGGCTTCTGTGCTGCATGCGTGTGCTTGTCGCCCTTATAAACTTTCAGCTTCTTGCCCATCGCCTTGCCCAGCTTGTTCTTGGGCAGCATGCCCAGAATCGCGTCCTGGACAATCAACTCAGGCTTGCGCTCAAAACGCTTGCGGAAATCTTCTTCGCGCAGTCCGCCGGGAAAGCCGGTGTAATGGCGATAAACCTTCTGCTCCGCCTTCATTCCGGTCACGCGGACTTTCTCCGCGTTGATCACAATCACGTGGTCGCCGGTATCAATAAACGGCGTGTAAATGGCACTCTCTTTACCAGACAGAATTCTCGCCACTTGTGACGCCAGCCGGCCCAACGTGAGCCCAGTGCCATCCACAATGAACCATTTGCGCGCAATTTCCTGCCCGCGTGGAAAACGGGTATCCATGCAAACTCCTGAGAATAAATCGCTTAGAAAGACCGCTCGATTAAAGCCGCTTACTACTTCCAGAATGGAAGACACAAGGAGGCCAACTGCAGAGCAGTGAAGATAAAAGGATACCCAATCGGCCCCGATTATGTCAACGTCAGGGACCCCGCCGAGGCAACCCAATCATCCGATGAACGTTAGTTCAAAACTCCACTCGATTATACCTGTTCCGCGCCGTTGCCGCTTACGTCTGTTTCCGGCACGCATCTGCAGTAAAGAGCGATCATCAGCGTTCATCCATTCAATCAGAGTTCATCAGCGGTAGAGTGTTGGCTTTTTAATTTCCCAATTACCAACTTACTGAATCACCAAATCTGGCCGAAGGCCCTACCCACCCCGGTCATCCCAAGATCTAAAGGACTTACCGGATTCATGCCAGTCGATCCTCGTGTGGCACAGCCGCCCTCGGCTGTGCGAACTAGCCCGTTGCTGTTGTCATTCCCGAACTTCGATCTTTGCTTACTCGATTGGATTTGCCTTGATTCAGCGCTTTTCTGCGTGCATCTGCGGCCAATTGTGGTTAACGCTTTTGATCTTTCCTCGGTGTTCCTCTGCGTCCTCTGCGGTAAGCGGGTTTTGTTGGTTTGGCCAGCAGCCAGAAGCCAGTAGCTAGTAGCTGCCTTCCAGATTCTGACCGCCTCTTCCAGTCATTGCAAGTAATCTTTAGTTTAAGTAATTCAAGTCCCTGGATTCGATTCACTCCCCACGTGTCATCTTGAGCGGAGTCGGAGCGTATGCGACGACGAAGTCGAAAGATCCCGACCACGCCCGTCGTAACGATGGCGCATCAGGGAATTCTCTCCACACAAATCCCGTTGTCATTCCGAAGCGCAGCGAGGAATCTGCTTTTAGTGCTGATTTCGCCGGGTTCAACTTTGGAGACCGAGATGATTATGTACTTGTACTGCCAGCCAACATCACCCACCCTTTACGTCGTGCTGAAAACAGCAACCGCTTCTCCGCAAAGGATGGGCATAAGGCAAAAGCCTGTCTATTACGACCTCATGCAGCTTTCGCCAGGGTAGTGCCGAGCCTATCGCGAACGTGTCGCCGCGCGATGGGCAGTTCGCGCTCGGTAAACAGATTTTCCAGCCGGATTCGTCACGCGTGATGCTCTGCGCTCCGAACTCCGACAGGTCGAGTTTGGGGAAGAAATGGTCGACAGCATCAACCACCTGTTTGTACTGCTCGTACTGGCTGAAGACCTCTGCGATATCAGCTTTATACGCTGAGACCATTTCGTCATACGCTTTTTTGGTAGTGAGAAATTCTTTGGGGTCTTCTTTAGCCACCTTCCTCAGGCTGTCCGACTGAAGCTGGCGGATAAAGAGCAGGTCCGCGTTCAGCATGTCCAGTTCTTTGGCCGTAGTTTTCAGGATTTCTGACAGGCTGATGGCGCGCGCCTCAGCAACGCTCATATAGGTTTCAAAAACGACCTGGAATGACCCAATGAACTGGTTCGTAAAAAACGTTTCCCGTTTGAAGACGCTGCCCGTGCAGGCAAAGAAGAGATGTTGGCCTCCCGAGAGCGGCAGGTCCTGCTCCACCGAATTCCGCTTGGCTTCTGATGCCACGGCGAACTGCGATAACGCGCCGGAGATCAGGGCCGTGACCCGGGCAATGATCAGGCTGTAGTCGCCCTGAAAAGCGCTCAAGGCTTCCTTGGCATTATCGATGGTCCCTTTGGATGCAGCCTCTGATCCGGGAACGGCTTTGGATGGAAAATCACTGGCGCTTAGAGCTCCACCAATCGTATCAATGATGTTTTGGATCCGGGTAAGACTCCAGTCAGCGTAATTCTGATAATCGCTTCTCTTGTCCCCGAACAGTCGCGCGTGGTCCCATTTATTTTTTTCGTAATGTGTCTTCGCTCTTTCCGTTAGCGATGTAAGCAGGCGGTTTTCTTCCGTCCGTGCCTCCTCCCCAATCTTGTCCATAAACTTACGAAACTCTTCATTGCTTTTCATCTTATCTTCGATCTTTTCGCTGTAACCCATGAGTATCCTCCTTGATTATTTTGAATTTGAGTGGCGCCGCTGGCCGGCGCATGGAACATGTGTTTCAAATCTCCGGTGAACTGCTGATCGGCCCAAGAGTGAGCGCACCTGGGAACATTTTGTCCGTTCCAGGTCATCTACTGTTTGTCTTGCGCCTGGTTTTGTTTATCCAGGGGCTGTCTCCGCATTGGCAGAGTGCGTCCCCGTTGTGCATCGATGATGGCCTGCACCTCACCGCCCCAGAGCACCAGATTGCAATTGGCGATCTTTTGACCATGTGCGCATTTGCTAATCAGCTCGGACGCAGACTTGCTTGTCGGGTCAGGCGCTTGGAGATTAGGTTTCATCCAAAACGCAAACTGGCCCTCGAGGTTCTCGGTCTTTACGGCGCCCGTGGCCTGGGGGCCAAAAGACGAGGAGGTTCCAACCTTGGGATCAATGGTATTGGCGCCCATGATGTGGCAGCCGGATTTACTACAGGTTGTTGTGGCAGAGCCCTCGAGCTTATAAACTTTTCCATTCCACCCTGCGAAATCCGCACCTGGGAACCAGTAATTTTCTTTGTGACGTGTTTTTGGAAGCACGTTCGGCTGCACCGTGAGCTGCGTGAGGTAGGGAGTACGCAACAGTCCAGAATCATGGCAGGAAGCACATTCCTGGGACGCTGCTTGAGTCGGCGACATCCAAAAATTGCCATTGTCATCCAGCGGGGCGGGAACATTGCTTCCATCAACGTCACCAAGGCGCTGGTAGAAGCAGGTGGCGCCATTCTTAAAGTTAGTCTGGATGATGGCTATGTCGTCGAATATATTATTGCTGGGATCAATCGCCTTCTTCTTGCGGCACAGCCAAACCACCGCAACATCGGCATCTGCCTGCTGAACGCCAAACCGGCTGCCGGTTCGGCAAGCAGCATAGTCAAGATAAGGCGGCTTCTTGCAGTTCCCGCCCTCAACCCCTTCCATGGGAATTTTGTGCTGTTAAGGCAGTTGAAACCTTTCACCTCTACCAGGGTCTTTTGGTTACACTTTTTCGCGTAGCTCGCCAGATCTTCGGCAGATGCACTGACTATCAGAGCGGCGCGACAAGGACCGCCATTAAAAGCATTGTTTGCAAACGGCTGCGCCGCAACCAGCTCTCAAGGTTCTCCATCAATTTGCGAAGATGCTCATTGCTTTTCCGTTCTTGCGTAATCATTTCGCTGTAATCCACGTGTGCCCCTCCTGCTTTCGAGCTTTCATCACCGCTGATCCGAGCGTGAACACGCATTACAATTCCGCGAACACTTGTTGATCTGCTCACTATTGAGCAGTCGCCAGTAAATTTTTTGGTGACCTGGAACTTTGTTCAGAGCTGCGCAGAGGAAACTCAAGAACTTCACCGAGACCGTCATAGAAACACGCGGATGAAAAGGAAATTAAGTAAACCTTGAGGCAGTCCTAGTTATTGAGAACCATGTTGATCAGTGAAGTCAGGACCTGCAACCGATTCCGTCCGACATAGGTGACGAACCCCATGGCGCGGAACTTCTTCAGGAACTACCCGACGCGGGACCTGGGCTGCAGCCACGCTGCTCGCCAGCATTTCCTGGCTAAGCATGGGAATCACCGTCGCGAGCTCACCGTCTTTACCAGAATGGGAAAGCAAGATCAGAATGCGAGCCAGGCGTTTCTCGCTGGAATGAAAAGCTGGTCCGCCAGATCGGCCTCATAACGTAGGTTGCGGGAGAGCAGGAAGGCCACGAACATAACAGCGAATTCCGGTTCTTCTTGAAGCGCTTCGTCCATGACTCTTTTGTCGATGCGCATCAGCAAACATTCAGTCATGGCGATCGCCGAGCAGAGCCGCAGCGGTTGGTGGGTAAGGCAACTCTCTCCAAAAAAGTCGCCCTCGTTCAAAATGCCGATGGTGGCCTCCTTCCCGGCACTCGACACAACGCTGAGCCTTACCGCGCCTCGGTGGATATAAAACACAGCATCGGCTGGATTGCCCTGGGGAAAGATGGTCTGCTTTCTGTTGAAGGCCTCAATCTTTTTGCCGTTCCCTGGGTGCGCAAGGAATGCTATGCAATTGAATTGGATGCGCCTGTTGTCCGCGGCCCTGCTGGTCATCGTGGCTCTCGCGCCGAACTGCGAACGGCATGCCTGCTACCTGCGCACATCAGGCAGGTCGGGAGGCGCTATTCGGCTTGCGGGTAAAGTGCAGCCGCCTGCCTTGGGTAAGCCCGCGCGATGTCTATGCGACACGTTTGGCGTGGACGACTAGCGGCCTCGAAAGATCTGGGGCCTGACAGGATCCGGCAAGCGCACACTTCAACCGCACGCCTGCGTTCATTCGCAGAGATACATGCTATGGATTTTCGGGTTGGAGCCCTTTATTACCCTACAGGGCGATATAAAGAGTCTCCATTAATGGGAGAAAGTGTACATCTACTGCGGCAACCGTCAGAGGCTCCTAACAACAAGATTTTTTCCGGCGTTCCATTTTGGGTCTTGAGCGTAGTCAATGAGCAAGTTCTCATACCAAATGTGGGCAAACTTTTTCGCAGAAGAGCGGACAGGTGAATGGGTTAAAACCGTTGCCTTTGCGAAGTGGATGACCATTGGGGTTTGCGGCGCTATCGAAACTTTCCTGCATACCTGTTAATGTTCCACGAGGACGTAGTGTTATATGGCTTCCCACAAAATGCGTCGCACCAAAAATATTCGTGCCAAATCGCTTCCCCAACTTTGCCCCGTGTTCTGATTACCCTGGCACCAGCTCTATGTAAGCAACTCCGGCAATGCGGGGGCTTTTCCTGCCATGGCTGGTCAGCTCAACGACGGCAAGATGGTGCTCATTTCTGATCGCCAACTGAAACGGGTTGCAGGCAAGAAGCAAAGACGCAGGCGAGGGCGCTGCGCTGCCGCTTAACCAACAGATCCTCTGCGCTTTGTGCCGCACCTATGGCGTTCGATCTAATGACTGCTCTCCCCGGGCTTCCGCCCGAAGGAGGGTTTCTCACCTGGAGCACCATGCCGAAAACGAGCTAGGGAGTTCGAAAAAAATTGTGTTCCCGTCCGGAGCGCCGTTGTTGCCAGTGACCGGGCCGCCAACTATCAGCCAATCGCCACGATCTTGTACACCAGCAGAATGATGATGGAGACCGCAGCAATCCAAATGGTTATGTTGTAGCGGCGAAAGAAGAAGAACATGACGCCCGCCCAGCAGAAGCAGACAGCCAGCAATGCGCCCGTCACAAAAGGCATCGCCATGGCGATGGAGAAAGTTGAACCGGAAACGTGCTTGAGCCTGAAAATCTCACAGAGCACGTACAACGAAGGGTTTATGTCAACGCCGGGACCCGCTCAGACACCCCCTTGAAATCACCGAAGTGGAAAAATCTCCATGGAGGCACTGACCGTACTGCCGAAGTAGCCCGGGCACTGGGCCTTCAGGGCATTGCCTGGGACACTGCTGTTTCAGGCAATGCAGCAGGACGAAGTCTAGATTGCCTATAGCGCAAGCTAGCGCGTAAACCAGATGATTTCCGAATCCAGGTGACAAAGCGATTAAAGAATGATGTTCAGCTCTTCGCAGGGTACCGCTTTAACTTGCCTTTGCTCCCTTTGTCTTACTAATTGTCTTACTAACGCCCGCGCACTGATAAATCTCAAGCGTCTGGTCGGCGATGGTATCCCAGCCGAGCAACTGTTCGGCACGGGCACGCAGGCGGACACCGGTCTGCTCCCGCAGAGTTTGGCTTTGCAGCAATTCGAGAATCCGGTCGGCGAGCTGGCGAGATGCACTTTCGAGAGAACTGATCTCCGGGGGTCGCGTCAACGTAGATGGCGGTGTCGCCAAGATGGTCAGTAAGTCCGGCTTTGCGGGTGCAGACTACCGGAAGAGCTGAGGCTGCGGCGAAGGACGCAGGCTGTCCGGCGAAGCTTCCGGTATACGGCAGCAGGCAGACCTGGGACCTGGCATAGAGACTCATGATCTGATCGTCAGAAATCTGATTGGCCCAGATGATGAGCCGCTCAATGCCGTTTTCTGCCGCCAGCTTTTTGCCGGATTCAGGAGTCACCGGTCCATAGTGGCCGTGAATGGTGAGTTTGGGCGTGGAATCGCCAAGCTGCTTTTGGATGATTGCCATCGCCTTGAAAAGCGGTTCAATGCCCTTGCCGGACATGAGTTTATGTCCACCATAAAAGACCAGGCCTTCGCGCTTCTGATTTGGATCAAGCGCGGGCAGGTCAGTCCCGTGCAGCACGACGTGAACTTTCTCCGGCTGCACACCGAGTTTAATGAGCTGCTGGCGCATTTCTTCACAGTGCGCGATGACTGCGTCCGCACGATTGTAAGTGAGATTGGTTTCAGGAGATTCGATCTGGTCGGCATCAAGCTCATGAACGGTAACGATCCGCTTTGCATGCGATGGCTGCCGCGGCGTTGATTGTTTCAACCATGAGAAAACGCCCTTCGATCCATACGCGTTGAGGATCTGCTGGAAGTGAACGACCTCAGCATGCTGGGAAAGTTCAGCGTATTTTTTGGCTTTGCGCGCGACCAGAACACCACGCGCAGCGCCGCGGAGTTTGCGCTTCCAGGCGGAGTTGGAGCGGAAATCCACCAGGATGGGAAATTCAAAGTAGTCGCATTCTTTGGCTTCAAAATCGCGATTGACCTCCACCGGATCACCGCAGCCGCAATTGGTTCCGACCCACTGGACTTTTTCGCCGGTTTTGCGCTCAAGGGCAGACTGCAAGGCATGCGCATAGCTACCGAATGACGTTTTGAATGGACAACAGATGAGACTGACCTTCATGACTGACCTTCTCCCTCAATATTGTGATTGTTTTGTGCGCCCGCCGCTGCGTTTGACTGCGCTGTCTTGCTCTTTTTCTTGTTGTGACTTGTTCCTTTTTATTTTCCATGCCAAAAAATCACGTCGCCAATGGCCAAGCCGCGACATCAGCTGCGTACGCAGATGGAAGGCGAGCTGTCCGCGAAGGCTGGGCGCGAAGATCACGCCGTCATAATGAGCAATGGAATCCTGCGTCCACGCGGTCTTGTAGCGATCCTTGCTGCCGCCGAAGAACAGCTCAGGAATATTTCTTCGCGCGCATTCTTCCAGAATGCCGTTGAAAAGGAGATGTCCGGGAGCGCCGCGCCGCCACTCTTCATTATGTGCAATCTTCATGGGATAAAAACAATCGTCAGTGGTCACGCTGAATGCCCCTGCGGCCATCTTGCCTTCGACGTCAAGCGTGTGCAGAGAGAAATAATCGCGTTGCGAGGCTTCCTGGGCAATGGCGTCATAAAAAGCCCGCGTTGCCGGATCGCAATTGATGGCCGACCCTTCATTGCCTTTCCAGCCTGCGGCTTCCAATTCATAAAACTGTCTCATCACCGAAGGTTCAGGATGATCAAAGCGCTGAAGTCTTGGTTTGCCTCCGCAATCTCTTCCAGCAATCGGGCGAAGCGGCGCAGTTCATGGCGAAAATGACGATTAGTGCCGCCGAAGCATGTCAGTTTACCGTCAGCATCCCTGGTCATATAAAGCACGGGACTATCCTGCACTGGGAACTTCAGTGTGCGATAACCATCCTGTTGCGCCAGTTTAACCAGCTCACCACAGGCGCCGCCCTCGGCGACCATTGGCAGTTCAAGAATGTCCCATGCGCCGCTTTGCCTGATCAGATTCCATATGGCTGCGACGGCATCTTTGCCGGCCGCGCACTTGCTGCGCACCATTCCATAACGCACCGAATGGACATTCGCTGCCCCGCAAAGTTTAGTCACGGGCACGCCGGCATACCAGGCCTTTTTGCGCACCATCGGGAAGCACCGCAATCAGTGATTCCCCAGAATGCGCGGTGAAGAGAGCAACTTCACTGCGCGGTTCGAACGCTCTCAGATAGGTTGCAATCCATTCCGGCCTGAAGAAAGGAGGACATCGGCTTTCGTCGCACAGTTCTCGCCATGCGTCGGCGCATTGCTCGATGATTTCGTGTCCGCCAAAAATAACCTGCGCCGTTAACTCCCGGCGTGGTCATCGTGGCGATTGCAGGTGCTGCCGTCATCAAACCCACCATGGCCAAAATCACATCTCAATGCGATTTCCGCCAGTAAAGGGGTTTCCAGCGATTGGCTCGCGTCACAAGCGCTTGTGACGCTCGTGTTCGAAACAAGCGACGTTGCAGAGTCGCATATACTTGAGTTGCAATTTTGATTCCATTAAGGCGGAGCGCAAATGAACCTCGTCAATCATCAATTCCGGCTGGCTGCACGGCCTTCAGGTCTTCCAAAACGTACTGATTGGAAGTACACAGAAGAGCCAGTGGCTGATCCCGCTCCCGGCCAGGTTGTAATCAAAAACCTTTATCTCTCATTGGATCCCGCGATGCGGGGATGGATGAATGACGCCCGCTCATACATTGAACCGGTCAAGATTGGTGACGTGATGCGGGCTGGTGGCATTGGTCGTGTGATCGCGTCACAAAATCCCGGCTTTGCCGTCGGCGATTATGTGACGGGCATGCTGAATGTGCAGGAATATGCGATTTCTGACGGTAAAGGGTTAACCAAGATCGACCCGCAGATCGGCGGAAAGCCGGTGCCGTTACCTGTGTTTATCAGCGCGCTGGGAATGCCCGGCCTCACGGCATATTTTGGACTGCTTGATGTTGGGCCAGGCAAAAGCGGGCGACACCGTGGTGGTTTCCGGGGCTGCGGGCGCGGTGGGCATGGTGGTTGGACAGATTGCGAAGATCAAGGGATGTCGCGTGGTGGGCATAGCGGGCGGTCCGGCAAAATGCGCGTACGTGGTGAAGGAACTCGGCTTTGATGCGTGCATTGATTACAAGGCAGAAGACGTGAAGAAGGCGTTGCATCAGCATTGTCCGCAGGGAGTGAACGTTTATTTTGACAATGTGGGCGGAGAAATTCTTGATGCCGTGCTTCTCTTCCTGGCACGCGGCGCCCGCGTGGTGATTTGCGGCGCCATCTCACAATACAACAGCACCGGCGGAGTGAAGGGTCCCTCAAATTATTTATCGCTGCTGGTGAATGGAGCGCGCATGGAAGGCTTTGTGGTGTTTCATTTTGCAGCGCGATACGGAGAAGGTATCCGTGACATGGCCACGTGGATGGCGCAGGGCAAACTGAAATCGAAAGAAGATATTGTGGAAGGCCTGGAAACTTTTCCCGAAACATTGCTCAAACTTTTCAGCGGAGAAAATTTTGGCAAGCTGGTGCTGAAGGTCGCGGATTAAGAGCAAACGAGCGACGCGAGTTCGTGCGTGCCACGTTTTGTCATTCGCACAGATTTGCTTCAGCTCTCATTTTTCGATCCAGTAATGGCATCTTTTGGCGCTTAAAGTCTTTCTCATTTGCCAGACACAGCGAAGGAGAACTGAAAATGGCAGATGACACGCTTGATCTGGTGAAAGACCTGATTCAAACCTGCAAGGATGGTGAAACCGGGTATGCGCACGCAGCAGGTGTAAGCGACGGACCCGCAACTGAAAGCCTATTTCAGTGAGCAAAGCCTGGAACGAGCCCGGTTCGGCCAGGAGTTGCGGCTTGAAGCAGAGCGGCTGGGTGATAAACCTGAAGTTTCCAGCAGCGTCCCTGCTGTGTTGCACCGAGTGTGGTTTGAGACCAAGGCGGAGATCGGCCTGGGCGATCAATCAATCCTGAACAGCGTGGAGCAAGGAGAGGACAGTGCCAAGAAAGCTTACCAGAAGGCGCTCTCCAGCCAGCTTCCATCTGACTTGCGGGAGATCATCCAGCGCCAGGCAGAGAGCGTTTTCAAAGCTCATGATTACGTTCGCGACATGCGTGATGGACAGGCCCAGCCTGGAGAACAAGCAGCCTGAACAACAAAAACATGATGAAATCCACGGGCCTGGAACGCACGCGTTTCAGGCCTTTCTACGTTTCACCGGATTTGGCGAAAGTTTTCGCGCGATTCTCAAAATCTATTCAATAATGATGTCTTCACGCATGCCGATTGGAGCTTACCCATGGTGCACACTGGCCGTCACTTTCTTCAGATTCCCGGTCCAACCAACGTTCCTGACCGCGTTCTGCGCGCGATGGATCGTCCTGTTCTTGATCATCGCGGAAACGAGTTCGCTGCTTTAGCGAAGGAAGTGCTCCAGGGTCTAAGAACGATTTTCCAGACGCGCGGACCGGTGGTGATTTTTCCTGCTTCGGGAACAGGCGCGTGGGAAGCTGCCATTGTAAACACTCTTAATCCCGGCGACCGCGTGCTGATGTTTGAGACCGGACACTTTTCGTCGCTATGGAAACAAGTGGCAGAGAAGCATGGACTCAAGGTTGAGTACGTTCCCGGCAATTGGCGCAGAGGCGCTGCCGCATCTGACGTTGAAACTCAATTGACCAATGACCGGCAGCACAGCTTCAAAGCCGTGATGGTGGTCCATAACGAGACGTCAACCGGTGTCACCAGCCGAATTGGCGAGATTCGCAAGGCAATGGATCGCACAAAGCATCCAGCGCTGCTGATGGTTGACACCATCTCTTCGCTGGGCTCAATGGATTATCGTCATGAAGAATGGGGTGTGGACGTTAGCGTAGGTGGATCGCAAAAAGGCCTGATGCTGCCGCCTGGACTCAGCTTCAACGCCATTTCTGAAAAGGCCATTGCCGCGAACCAGCGCTGCTCCATGCCTCGCTATTACTGGGACTGGATGGAGATGCTGAAGCCCAACCAGAACGGATTCTTTCCCTACACTCCGGCGACCAACCTTTTATATGGATTGAAAGAAGCCATTGCCATGCTGCATGAAGAAGGCTTGAGCAATGTATTTGCCCGCCATGCGCGCCATGGGCAGGCCACGCGCGCAGCCGCCAAGGCATGGGGACTGGAGATTGTGTGCGAAGAGCCGGCGGAATATTCCAATTCGCTACTGCCATCTTTATGCCTGAAGGCCATGACGCTGACCAGTTGCGTGAAGTGATACTCCAGAATTTTGATATGTCCCTGGGCGCCGGATTATCAAAGCTGGCGAAAAAAGTTTTTCGAATCGGCCATCTCGGCCATTTCAATGATCTTACTTTGATGGGAACACTCAGCGGCGTGGAAATGGGTTTGCGACTTGCCGGCGTTCCCCATCAAGATGGCGGCGTTTAGGCAGCAATGGACTCACTGGTGGCGGCGGCAGAAAAATCGGAAACGGTCCTGGCAAAATAGACACTGCCCTTGACCAACATCACACCACTGCCGCCCAGTTCTCACGCCAAACCCACGGATACGTTTTCTCATGCGGCGGAACTCGAGGCCGAACTTAAAAAGCATATTCGCGGCGGGGTCCGTTTTGATCGCGGCAGCCGTGCACTTTACGCAACGGATGGATCTAATTACCGCCAGTTTCCCATCGGTCTGGTCATTCCACTTGATGTCGAAGATGTGATCGCAGCCGTGGCGGTGTGCCGGAAGTTTGGAGCACCAGTGCTCTCGCGTGGAGCAGGAACAAGTCTGGCGGGCCAGTGCTGCAACGTTGCGGTGGTGCTGGATTTCACCAAGTACATGAATCAGATTCTGGAAGTGGATGCGGAGCGCAAATTCGCGCGCGTACAGCCGGGCATTGTCCTTGATACTCTCCAGCGCCATATCAAGCAACACAACCTGATGTTTGCTCCTGATCCATCCACGCACAGCCGTTGCACGATCGGAGGAATGATCGGCAATAATTCCTGCGGCACTCACTCGCTGCTCGGCGGCAAGACGGTTGACAATGTGGAAGAGCTCACGATCCTTCTTTATGACGGCACGCAAATGAAGGTGAGCGCCACCAGCTGAGGCCGAAATTGATTCCATCATTCGAGCGGGAGGCCGCCGTGGCGAGATCTACCGCAGCCTGAAATCGATTCGTGATCGCAACGCCGAACGCATTCGCGGCGGCTATCCGCAAATTCCACGCCGCGTATCAGGGTACAACCTTGATGAACTTCTTCCCGAGCGTGGCTTCAACGTGGCCCGCGCGCTGGTGGGCACGGAAGGAACATGCGCCGTAATTCTTGAAGCGAAAATCAAGCTGATCAACAATCCTCCATATCGCTCACTGGTAGCGCTGGGCTTCGATGATGCTTTCATTGCCGCTGACCATGTGCCCGAGATCCTGCAATTTCAGCCTATTGGACTCGAAGGCATTGAAGGCAGCATCATTGACGGCCTTCGCCGCAAGCAGGCGCCGCACATGGACCTGCTGCCTGAAGGTCACGGATTTCTGCTGGTGGAATTTGGTTCTGACGATGCTGACGATTGCCGGCAGCGCGCACAGCAGCTTGTGGCACAGATGCAGCAGCTCTCCAACCCTCCGGCTTCGCGCATTTACACCGCCGGAGGAATCAAAACACATCTGGCAGATTCGCGAGGCGGGCCCGCGAGCAGCGGCGTTTGCGCCCGGAGCTCCGGCGGAGTGGGAAGGCTGGGACGATGCCGCAGTGGCGCCGGAAAAGCTGGGCGCTTATCTGCGCGATATCCGCAAGCTGATGGATGAATACGGTTATCGCGGCGCGTTCTACGGCCACTTTGGCCACGGCTGCATTCACATGCGCGTGAGCTTTGATCTGGAAAGTGAGAGCGGCATCCGCAATTACTCTGAGTTCGTCAACCGCGCTGCGGATCTTGTTGTCAGCTACGGCGGATCGCTTTCTGGCGAACACGGCGATGGGCAATCACGCGGCGCGCTTCTGCCCAAAATGTTCGGCCCGGAGTTGATGGACGCCTTCCGCGAATTCAAGTCGGCCTGGGACCCAGGCAACAAGATGAATCCGGGCAAAGTGGTCAATGCCTTTCTGCCGACTGAAAATCTTCGCCTCGGAGCGGACTACAACCCGCTGCAGCCGAAGACGCACTTTCAATTTCCTGACGATGGCGGTTCGCTGGCCAAAGCCACGCTGCGCTGTCTGGGCCTGGGCGCCTGCCGCAAGCTATGAGGGCGGCACCATGTGTCCAAGTTATCTGGGCACGCTGGAAGAGGAACACAGCACGCGGGGACGCGCGCACATGCTGTTTGAAATGCTTCAGGGCGAGATCGTCAATGGCGGATGGGAAGATGAGAACGTCAAGAAGTCGCTTGATCTGTGCCTCTCATGTAAGGCCTGCAAGACCGAGTGCCCCGCCAACGTTGATGTGGCTACATACAAGGCGGAATTTCTCTCTCATTATTATGAGCGCAAACGCCGCCCACTTCATGCTTATGCCTTTGGGATGATCGATCGCTGGGCCCGGCTCGCATCCTTTACACCTCGGCTGGCGAACTGGGCGCCGACTGCGCCGCTGGTTGGACAATTTATGCGAAAGGGTCTGGGTCTGGCTCGCGAAAGGCAGCTTCCGCACTTTGCGAATCATACATTCAGACAGTGGGCACGTAAGTGTGAGCTTGGCTCGCTGCAACAAGCCAGCGCTCTCGTCCGGCGCGGAGCAAAATCGAGGCCAGGTTGTTCTCTGGGCAGACACATTCAACAACTTCTTCCGTCCTCAAACAGCTCAAGCTGCGGCGGAGGTGCTTTCACGAGCCGGCTTTCAAGTACTGGTTCCGCAACAGCATCTCTGCTGCGGCCGCCCGATGTACGACTTTGGCATGCTGGATCGCGCGAAAAAGTATCTGCAAGAAATCCTTCAAGCGCTTGGCGGCGCAATTGACGCCGGCTTGCCTGTGATTGTCCTGGAACCAAGTTGCGCTTCGGTTTTTCGCGATGAGCTCCGGAATCTGTTCCCGACCGATGCGCGCGCGCTGCGACTGCAACGCCAGACACTTTTGCTCAGCGAGTTTCTTCAACGCTACGCTCCCGATTGGAAGCCGCCAAAGCTCGCCCGCAAAGTCCTGCTTCACGGGCACTGCCATCACAAAGCTTTGATGAAGCTCAATGACGAAGAAGCTCTGCTCAGAAGAATGGAAGTTGAGCTTGAGTCGCCGGACACTGGGTGCTGCGGCATGGCCGGGCCTTTTGGCTTTGAACAGGATAAATACGCCTTATCACAAAAAATTGGTGAACGTGTTTTGCTGCCGGCCGCGCGGAACGCCTCCGATGACACTTTGATCGTTTCAGACGGGTTTAGCTGTCGTGAACAAATCGAACATGCCACCGGAAAAGCAACGCTGCACCTGGCTGAGCTTATCCATCTCGCGTTGAGCAAGTGATTCGCCGCCCAATCTCAGTGGATGTTCCTTGCTTCGGCAAGCATTTCATTTGCGCGGGCGCGTACGCGAATATCTTCAGTGAAGTTGGTCCAGCGAACGGTACCGCTCTGGTCAACCAGAAACTCTGCGGGTCGAGAAATGTCACTTCCGTTCGGGCCACCCTTGGCGTGCAGCAGACGGTATTGGCGCGTTACCGCAGTATCAGGATCAGAGAGGATCGTAAACGTGTATCCGGCTTTTTTGCTCAGGTTCGATGAAACCTGCGGCTGGATCCACGCTGATGGCGACGGGGCGCACACCAGCGCTGGTGAAATCGGGCAGTTGCTTTTCCACACCTCGTAACTCGAGGTTGCAGAATGGTCACCAATAGCCGCGATAAAAAATCATCAGCACTGCTTTGGGCGGTTGCGCGGAGCCGGGCATGGGGGAAGAGAGCAATTGTGCCAGCGTAACGGGATGGCCGCTCGTGTCTTGAAGCGTGAAGTCCGGGGCCTTTTGCCCTACCTGAGGCGCTGTGCTCGCCGAAGGAAGTTTGCGTGCGGCAGAGAAACCGAGGATTGAAAAAGCGAGCAGGAGTACTGACAAGATACTCAGCGTCCAGCCGGCAGCTTTGCCATGACGCAGCTCTGGTTGCCGCTGGCTTCGCAAGAGTGCGGTGATACAAAACGCCGCAGCCAGGGCGCCCAACAACAGGTTGATCCAGGGCAGCGCCTGTTGTCCGGGAACTTTGGCAAAGAACAGGCCGTTACTCAATATTGCAGCGAAGAGAAAAACGAGCCCAGCCACATGGCCGCGTTCATGCGATGATTACCTGAGTCTGTCATGCAGCGCGATTCTAACAGCCGCTACTCTGGTGGGCAACTGACGAATTCGCGAATCGGAGACTCAGGCAAGGTTACATGAAATGCATGACATACACATGCCAGCGTGGTTGCATCTTAAGTAAATGGCGTTGGCACGGGTCGGCGATTTGAACAGCGGAGTGGAAATCGGAGCGCGCAAAAAGATTCAGAAGACAATTTGGATCTCCGCGGGCGTCGCCCTTTGCTTGTTTGCGATCGCGCTGGCTATTGTCATTCTGAAATGGCCGTTTACCAAGACGGGCAGCGTGGACCGTTTGCAGCGCCTGCTGGGCGCGACTGTTGATATCAGAAGTTTTCGGCCAACCTACTTCCCGTATGCTGGCTATGTTGCCGAAGGAGTCACCTTTCGACGGCAACTCTCGCCGGGTGCACCAGAAATACCGTTCATAACAGTGGAGAGGCTTACCATTCGGTCCAGCTACTTAGGACTTTTCCGAAAGCCGCATATCCTGCGTCTGGTTCTGGCCGAAGGCTTGCACGCCGAGATACCCGGCAGCGGAATGAATCTCACATCGCACAAGTCAGGAAAATCAGATCCCGTAGTGGCAGAAGAGTTCCGCGTGGAAAATAGCGAGCTGGCAATCACGTCGTTTGAAGCGCGGCCACAAGCCGCTTGTGTTCAATGTCACTCAGCTCGATTTCTCAATCTTGGCACAGAACGGACCATTGCGTTCAGTTCAACCCTGCACATTCCTGAGCCGCCGGGTGAAGCCGAAACCCACGGCTGGCTGGGGCCATTCGCGACCGGTGATGGCAGTGTGCGCCGCACGCCCATTAATGGATCCTATGTTTTGCATGGAGCAGACCTTGGACACTACAAGAGCTTGATGGGAATTCTGTCTTCACAAGGAGAGTTTTCTGGAACGCTGGCTGATTTGCGCGTGAATGGCTCAACTACTTCGCCTGACTTCGGTGTCCGGGAGAGCAGGCATCATTTTCGCGTTGCCATACGATTTGCGGGATTGGTTGACCTGAAGAATGGGGACGTGGTCATTCAATCTTTGAAGGCAGATCTTGGCAAGACTACTCTCAGTGGCACTGCCCAGATCGCGGGTAAGCCAAAGTCGATTGAACTCGATGTTGCTCACGGACGGGGGCAGGTAGAGGACCTGGTTCTTTTATTTTCTGACGCGCCGCGCTCCGCAATCGCCGGACCGATCAGTTTTTCCACAAAAACAGCGCTGCCGGCGGGGAATGGGCCCTTCAAGGAGCGAGTACGCCTGACCGGAGTGTTCAGCATAGACCCGGCTCACTTTACCTCAGAGCATACCCAGCACAGCGTGGACAAGCTGAGCGCGGAAGCACAGGGCGAGCATAGCGAACTGGCGGAGGACAATGAAGCTGTTTCCAATCTGCAAGGGCATGTGGTCCTAGAAAATGGAATCGCCCGATTCTCACAGATCACATTCAGAGTACCCGGCGCGGCAGCCTCAATGGCGGGGACTTATAGCTTGCTCAATAAGCGGGTGAAATTCGATGGCAAGATGCGTATGCAGGCAAAACTCTCTCAAGCCACAACCGGAGCAAAGTCAGTGTTTCTGAAACTGCTGGATCCTTTTTATAAGAAGAAGAATGCCGGAGCGGAATTGCCTGTGCAGATGGATGGCGTCTATGGGCACACACATTTCAGTGTTGGACTGAGAGCAAAAAATTGAGGACTACTGGATACGCTCTTGCCTGGCTTCCAGGCGTTGTTTCACCATCTTGTAAAAAGTCCAGACGTTTTCTTCGGCGCTCTGTGAAATGCGCCGGTGGACCTTAATGGAGGGATACATCTTGTTTCCCGCGATGCTGAGAGTCAAAGTGGCAAACTGTTTCCCCGGATAGGTCTCAATACTCCATTCGCCGCCAAAGTGCCGGCGCACCACCTCACCCAGATAACAGCCCCACGTCTTGCATAATTCGGCCAGATCATCATCACTGGGGCGGTCTGCCCGGACGTGGTGCGCGCATTGATCGAGAATGGTCTCCAGTTCCATGATCGAGTTCTCGCTGAAGTCGAGCGCGGCGTCAAATTCACGGCCCAGGTCCACAGCCCGTTGCGCGTAAGAGCTTGCCATTGTTCCGATTGAGTCGTGCGCCTCATTCGCCATGCGTTGTTGTTGCCTCATTTCCCCTTTTTTAAGATTGTAAATGGTGCGCAGGGGGCCAGTAACCCACTTAATCCGCAAACTGGAGGCGTGCAGGAATCGCGGGTGAAGGCAAGCCGGGGACAACCCACCAGCTTCGAAGGTACTCCAAAAATTCAAGAATCCTGAAGTTCGCACTACTGCTGAGTGTCTCTTCCGATCGGGTTCCTTCTGATTTCAATTCCCAGTGTACGAGGGTTGGTGTTTCAATGACGTCTTCGATTGGTGACTTTTACATCGCAAATCAGATCGCACTCCGCGGAGCACGCTTCCTTCTGGCTGGTTCGATTATGACCCTTGCGGTGATGGCGAGCGGCACCAAGGCATGGTCGCAAACGTGTAGCTCTACCCTAAACGACACTGTGAAGATTTGTTCTCCTGTAAGTGGCTCAACTGCGGCCTCTCCCGTTCAGTTCAGCGCTGGAGCGCTGGACACCGCGCACCCGATCACCGGAATGGTGCTATATGTGGATTCCGTGAACAAGGCCAGCAGTTCGAACGCTCAACTCACAGCAGCGCTCTCAATTCCGTCAGGCAGCCACAACATCGTGGTCCGTGCATGGGACTCAACCGGCTTCTTCTTCTCCTCGCAGGAAACATTCACTGTCGGCGCGCCATCGCCTACACCCACTCCAACACCAACACCTACGCTTTCCAACACCAACCCCGACCCCAACTCCATCGGCTACGCCTACACCCACTGCCACTCCTACTCCGACCCAACACCCACGCCTTCTCCGACACCGTCCGGGATCACGGCTGTGAACCACATCATTTTTATGCTGCAAGAAAATCGCAGTTTTGACGCCTATTTCGGGATGCTGAATCCATATCGGCGCGCCCGGGGCTGGAATATTGGCGATGATCAGCATGTCTATGACGTGGACGGTATTGATGACAAGCTCACAACGATTTCAAATGTGGATGACGAGGGCACCATTTTCAACCTCTTCCACACCAGTTCTTCCTGCCTGGATGATATGACTTCGTCATGGTATGAGAGCTATGGTGACATCAACCGGTTTGACTTTACTACCACGCGCTCCATGCTGCTGGATGGTTTTGTTCATACGGCAGAGGGCTTCGCCAAGTTCAACGCCAGCACTGGAGCTTTTACTGACATGACCGGTGAACGCGCCATGGCTTATTACGCTGATACCAGCACTGCCGGAACCCCAGAACTTGAATTATTACTACTTTATGGCGTCACAGTTCGCGTTGTCAGACCGGTGGTTTTCGCCTGTATCGAGCAAAACCATACCGAACCGTTGGCTACGATGACCGGCGGCACAACGCAGGGTTACGTCTTCGATCCGGGCAGTGACGATCATGCCCCGCAGCTCACTGCGAAAACGATCTTCCAGCTTCTGGATGAACATGGCGTCTCCTGGAAGATTTACTATTCGTCCAGGGATGCGGACGGGAGCCCAACCACCACCTTCAAGTACTTCGGCTATAGCGGTAAATACATTTTCAGGAACTCCTCCGGCGCGATTGTTGTAGACGCGACTCACATCGCACCCATGAGCCAGTATTTCACTGACGTGGCCAACGGGACCTTGCCCTCATTCTCCTATATTGAGTCGGATTTTGGCGCCAATGACGAGCATCCTGGTTTGAGTACATCCATCCTGGCCGGTCAGCAGAAAATGGCAAGTCTCATCAACGCGCTTACGGGAAGCGTTTCCTGGAAGGATTCGGTCCTGTTTTTCAGCTATGACGAAGGCGGCGGCCCCTACGATCATGTTCCCCCGGTTCCCGGACATACCAATGACAAAACTGCCCCGGCTCTGGCAGCAATAGAGGGCGATCTGAAGCCCATCGCGGTCAACCCTGACGGCTTCCTGCCCTGCCCGCCGGCTACGCCCGGCGTTTACACGAATCACTGCGATCTGCGGCCAAATCTTCCTGGTACACACCAGCCGATGCCGCGACCCAGCAGGGTTTCGCGGCCCAGCTTGGGTTCCGCGTGCCGAACTTCATTGTTTCTCCGTTTACGCGCAGACACTATGTGGGTCACAACGCCATGGACCACACCGCTGTAATTCACTTCGTGGAAGAGCGGTTTGGCCTGCCGGCACTCACCAATCGCGATGCCGCTCAACCCAGCCTGCTGGATTTCTTTGACTTCACCGGAAAGCCCTGGGCCACTCCGCCAACCGGAGTGCCCGTGCCTCCGGCAGTGGGAAGCACATGTCACGCGGCAACCATGCACTAGACCGGGGATGCCAGAAAATAAATCAGGGACGCTTCAACGTGGAGCGTCCCTTTGATTTTCAAATTCGCGATTGATTATCTCTTTATTTTTTTCCGCCAGGAGCCTTGGCGCTATGGACAGCGGCCACTGCCTGCTTCTGTTCCGGCGTAGGAGCCGGCGGCTCAGGTACCAGTAATTTCAAGCCCAGGGCCTTCCGAAGTTCGGTTTCCAGCTTGGCGGCGATATCCTTATTCTCTTTCATAAATTGCTTGGCGTTTTCACGACCCTGGCCAATGCGTTCTGTCTTGTAGCTGAACCACGCGCCTGATTTTTCCACCAGGCCTTTTTCCACGCCTAGATCAAGAATGTCACCTTCGCGTGAGATTCCTTCTCCATACATGATGTCGAACTCTGCTTCCCGGAAGGGCGCAGCGGTCTTGTTCTTCACCACCTTGACCTTGGTGCGCGAACCCACCACCACGTCACCGTCTTTAATCGCTCCAATGCGCCGGATATCCACGCGTACGGATGAATAAAACTTCAGCGCCCTGCCGCCCGTGGTGGTTTCAGGGTTGCCGAACATCACGCCGATCTTCTCGCGGATCTGGTTGATGAACACCAGACATGTCCGCGACTTGGAAACAATAGCCGTGAGCTTTCGCAGAGCTTGTGACATCAGGCGGGCTTGCAGGCCCATGTGGCTGTCACCCATCTCGCCTTCCAGTTCAGCTTTCGGTACCAGGGCCGCCACCGAGTCAATCACCAGAACGTCAATGGAGTTCGAGCGCACCAGGGCTTCGGCAATCTCAAGGGCTTGCTCGCCGAAATCGGGCTGGGATACAAGCAGATTGTCCACATCAACCCCGAGTTTGCGAGCATAGATGGGGTCCAGAGCGTGTTCTGCATCCACGAAAGCCGCCATACCACCAGCTTTCTGGGCTTCAGCGATCACCTGCAGGGCAATGGTGGTCTTGCCGCTGGATTCCGGCCCAAACACTTCAACCACCCGGCCGCGCGGAAAGCCACCCACGCCCAGGGCTGCGTCAAAGGAGATGGAACCGGTTGAAATCACGGCGATGGGAACAATGGCTTCCTTGCTGCCCAGCCGCATGATGGATCCCTTGCCAAACTGTTTCTCGATCTGTGCCAGAGCAAGATCTATTGCCTTGTTCTTCTCTGCCTTCTCGTCAGCCATTCATCTCTCCATTTTTCTTGCGCAAACCCGCTGGCGCAGGACGATTATAAATATACACCATGGGCGAAGAAAAAGTGAATAGCAAAATCAAGCACAAAAAAACCGGGCCTTTCAGCCCGGGTTTTGGTTTGCCAATGGGGGTGAAACTCGATTTACCAGTATTTCAGGCTAACCTTGTCGAGCCATGTCTGGTAGCTCACGTGGTTTGAGCGCTGGTCCATCTGGAAAGCCACGTTTAGTTCTTTCACCCAGGAAGCCCGCGCCCAGTAGGTACGATTCACGTAGTGCTTCACGCCGTCATAGGTCATGGCGACAAACGTCAGCGTCCCCGCATCGGTGCGCTTGAATTCCCAGGTAAGGTGATGCCACTTGTAAGCTGTGGGTGCATGGCAGGGAATTCCGGTGGAGATCCAGTTGCCATTTGCATTGGCCCATACCTTCCACACTCCGCCACCAATACTGCACTCCGTGCCAAAGATCCAGCGCTTTCTGCCATTGGCCTGGTTCGAATCGAACTCCAGGGCCTGCGAGGCGGCGGGATTCTTGATGTAGAAGTACAAGTCATAGACGATGTTGTGGGCGGTATTCACGGCGCCAAGCTGCTTCCACCACAATGCATCAGCGAAGGAATGGCTGGAAGAGATTGAGAAGACACGTGAGCTGCCGCTCAAGGATGGGTTTACCACTCCAGCAGCGGTCCATTCGTTTGCCGTTGGACCGGAGCCACCGGCTCCGGCACAGGCGTCACAGCTTTGCCACCCACTCATTCTCTGGATTTGCGATTTGGTGGTCTGGGCCGACGCGGACACGCTCATTGCCGCAATCGCCAAAAATGCAACGACCAACATAACTTGATTTGATTTTTTCAATTTTGCTCTCTTCAACATTTTCAACTTCTCCAATCAGGGGTTTTGGATTAATCTCAGCCTCGATTTCTTTCCGGGCAGGCTGGACTCTAGCGACCGATCTACTCTGCCTCAATCCTTTTCGCACTCTTAGGGCGATTAACACTTCCTGCTAGTAGGAAAAGCCCATGCAAGGGATTAGGAATATGGAACCAGAGGTCGTTCTTTCCGGGCTTTCCGGTGCAAATCACGTTCAAGGTTGTCTCTGCCAAATGACAATCGACGCGATCTGGGTTGGAGGGTATTTGTACGCTGGACCCAATGACACGTGCCGGTTCCAGCGGGTAGTTTTTTACGTAATCACCTGCCGCATATTTCGAGCAGAAACGATTTGCAGTGAAGCTCACAATCAATGCCTTTAACGACTAAGTTTCTTGGTTGTTCGGGGAGGCACGGAAAATGCGCCATCCAATAAGTTCAGCCATCTTGCCTCTGGCTGATCGCGAGGTCCGGACAGACTCAAATTCCAATCGGCCGGACACCTGCCATCAAAACCGCCACTCCCTGGCGAACGAGAGCGCGGGGAATAGCAGGGCAGAGATCGGGTTTACCAATATTTAAGGCTGACGTTGTCCAGCCAGGTCTGGTAGGTGACGTGGTTTGCGCGCTGGTCCATTTGGAAAGCCACGTTCAATTCGTTGACGCCGGAGGCACGTCCGGGATAAGTCCGGTTGACGTAGTGTTTGACTCCGTCATACGTCAAGGCAACGAACGTCAAATATGTGTCCGTGCGCTTGAACTCCCAGGTGAGGTGGTGCCATTTATAGGCGGTTGGCTGATAGCAGGGAATGCCGGTTGAAATCCAATTGCCGGCGGCATTCCCCCAGACTTCCCAGCGCCCGGATGCGATGGCGCACTGAGTACCGAAGATGAAACGCATTCTGCCGTTGGCTTGATTGGAGTCGAACTCGAGTGCCTGGGCGGCGGCGGGATTCTTGATGTAGAAATAAACGTCGTAAACCAGGTTATGGGCGGTATTTGCCGCTCCGAGCTGCTTCCACCACAGGGCGTCAGCATAGGAAGTGCTGGAAGCAATCTGGAATACACGCGAGTTGCCGCTCATCGAAGGGCTGACAATCCCCGCCGCGGTGGCAATCGATGAGGTTGGACCTGCGCCGCCAATCCCAGCACAACTGGTGCAGCTTGACCACGGGTTCATTCTCTGGATTTGCGTCTTGGTCGTCTGGGCAGAAGCAGATACGCTCACTGCTGTAGCAATCGCCAGAAATGCAGCGATGAACCGACCTTTCAATTTTGCTTTCTTCAACATTTTCATCTCTCCAATCAGGGGTTTTGGATTGATCTCTCAGCCGCGGTTTCTTTTCCGGGCAGGCTGGACTCTAGCCAGCTATCTACTCTGCCTCAACTCTTTTCCCGCTCTTAGGGCAATTAACTGCTTCAGCTAATAGCAACGGCCAAGGCAACGGGTTACGGATTGGGAACCACAGGGCGTTCTTTCCTGGCTCACCGGTCAGCGCATGCACATGCGCGCACGGCAAGCTGGTAGTTTGGTCGGTATTCGCCCGCCGGAATTTCCGGCAGGAGACAATTTGCAATAAAACTCACAATCAATGCCTTTGAACTTAACTATTTCTGTTTGATAACAGCCCGGGGGCCCGCGAAATACCTCCCGGAGGCGGGGACCCTCCGGGAGTAGCCAATGCGGCTGCGGGAAAATCTAGTGTTTGAGTCCGGCAGCGCATGAGATAGCGCCACCAGCGGTTCAGCCATCATGCCTTCGGCTGGACGCTTCAGGCATTCGAATGGGCCGGACGCCTGTCATCAGGCGCACTACCTGTTTTTGCACATTCGCTTTCTTCCTGGACAACAGATGGGTGAAACATAGCGTGGCGATGTTGTATGACTTTGCGCCGCTACCGATGTATAGAGAAGCCAGCACAGAGACGGATTCCGCCACGGGAATCCAACAGCGTTGAGGAAGAAAGTGAATCATGTATCTCGTTAAAACTCTGGACATTTATGAACGCCCGGTTAATTCCGGGCGAAGATGGAGACTAAAGAGCGTTCTACTCAGCTTCAAGATTTTTCCGAAGTAGCTTAAAGAAAGGTTGCCCGGTGTACTAGTTGCGAACTAAGAACGACTCTTAGACCAAAAGAAGTGCCCGAAGGCTTGCAGACGTTCTTTACCCAGCTTTTATTGGCTGGGAAAAAGCATAAGCAGCCAGCCGATCGCACCCAGAGCTGCAGGCCTTAGCCGTCACCTTAGTTCCAGAAGTTTATGAGTGACAGCGGGCTAATTTGACTCGGTGAAGATCTGCGCGGGCTGAATTTAAGATTTTCTGGCCACAGTTTCGCGAAAAAAAGAGACGGCCCCTTCGAAGGGCCGTCCGTTGCATTGGATCAGTTGCTTTCCTGGACCATTTCATCTGCGCTCGTCAAAAAGTGACGCGCTCTTCCTGGCGGAATGCCTCATGGCCTTACCAGGAAGTGAGAGAGACCTTGTCGAGCCATGTGCTGTAAGCGTGCATGGCATAGTCTCCGTCCATCTGGAAAGCGATATTGAGCTCGTTCACCCCCGATGCGATCGCAGGGTAAGACCTGTTTACGTAATGCGTGACGCCGTCATAAGTGAAGCCCACGAAGACCGTATTTGTGGCTGTGCGTTGAAATTCCCAGACCAGGTGGTGCCACGTGAAAGCGGTGGGGACGCTGCAGGCGATACCCGTACTCTGCCACGAAGAGCCACCCCAGACGTCCCACACGCCGCCATTTCTGACATTGCATTGGGTCCCGAAGATAAACTTGTGCGAGCCGTTGGATTGATTCGCGTCGAACTCCAGGGCTTGAGCGGCATTCGGGTTGGTCAGATAGAAAAAGACCTCATATTTGAAATTCTGCGCGGCATTGTTTGCGCCAAGCTGCTTCCACCACAGGGCGTCTGAGTACGGTGTGGCGCCGCCAATATTGAATTGCGCGGACCTTGCGTCCATTGACGGTGAAGCCACGTTCTGCGCCATGGAGAAATTCGCCGTGGGTCCGTTTCCGCCTGCACCTGCACAGGTGGTGCAGCTTTGCCACCCAGTCATCTGGTCAATATCACTCTGTACCACGGCATTGAGCGGTGGCGCGGGCAGGCCCGGTGCGGGAGTTGGAGTTGGGGTCGGTGTTCCAGTGCTGGTGCTTACATTGATCGTCATTGACGTGGTAAAAACCGCTCCGGTGCTGTCCCAAGCCTGGGTCACAACGTAACGGGAACCAGCATTCATGACAATAGACGTATTGATGCTGGCAGCCAGGGTGGAAAATACGCTCACGTTGTCAACGTAAACTCGCATGCCGGTGATTGGTGCGGATGATACGGCGCCGGCCACAAATTGTACCGGTGATCCAACCGTGGAACCAGCGGCAGGGGACGTAACCGCGACTCCAGCAAAGGCCGCCGAAGTTGAGGCGAGAGTCAGGATGGTTGCGAACAAGAAATTTCTGAACTGCATTTACTTTCTCTCCAAAAAAGGTTTCAAGTGGTGCAATGCCAAATAGGTTTGTACACGCTACCCATAATCCAGCTCTGGATCAATATTTTCTGGCCGCAAATCAAGAAAACCTGAAAGAAAGGACTAGGGTAGGATTAAGGCCTCAAGAAATAGGGCGGCCCTTTTGAGGCCGCCCTGAACTGCGAGTTTTGTGACAATAATGGGCCGTTTTACCCGAACCTATCGTGTTGTATTTACCAGCGGGTCAGGGAAACCTTGTCCAGCCAGACTGAATAGGGATCCTGCCGAAAGTCGCCGTCCATCTGGAAAGCAACGTTCAATTCGTTCACGCCCGAACCGGCAGCCGTGTAAGTCCGATTCACGTAGTGAGTCACACCGTCATAGGTGAAGCCGATGAACACCACTTGTGTAGACGTACGCTTAAATTCCCAGGTGAGATGGTGCCACACAAACGCAGCCGGTGCGGTGCATGGAATACCTGTGCTTATCCAATTACCGTTTGCATTGCCCCAGACATCCCAAACTCCGCCATTTTTCACGTTGCATTGCGTGCCAAAGATCCAGCGTCGGGAACCGTTGGCCTGGTTGGAATCAAACTCCAGAGACTGGGCCGCAGCGGGATTGGTCAGGTAGAAGTACAGATCGTATTTAAAGTTGGAGGCAGTGTTGACCGCGCCCAACTGCTTCCACCAGAGAGCGTCAGAGTAAGGCGTGCTGCCGCCCAAGCTGAATTTTACTGATCTGCCGTCCAGTGACGGGGACGTCTGGTTCTGCACCATTGAAAAACTGGCTACAGGTCCGGTTCCGCCAATTCCAGCGCAGGTTGTGCAGCTCTGCCACCCGGTCATCTGATCGATGTCACTGTAGGTGAAAGCCGTGGACGGAGGAACTGGCAATGGGGAGGAGGCAGTCACTGTCAGGGTCAATGCCTGTTTGAACACCGCTCCTGTGGTGTCCCAAGCCTGAATTACAACAGTGTGCGTTGCGGCGGACATGGCGATGCTGGTATCGATTTTGCCTGCTGACAAGGCATAGACGCTGACGTTGTCCACATAAACCCGCATGCCGGTGATGGATGAAGTGGACGTTGCTGAGGCGACAAAGTGAACCGGGGAAGCTTGCGTGGTCCCGGCAGTGGGGGAGCTGACGGTGACACCGGCGAAAGCCGCAGTGGCCAGACCGAAAGTCACGATCAAGAGGCGGATGGCATTTTTCAAAGCTCGAACTCCTTCGAGGAACTAAGCGTACTTAATCTCAACGAGGGATGAGGTTAGGGAAGCATCTACTCTGGATATATCAGGAGAGTACTTAGTTCGTTAGGGTATTGCGCCCTAGACTTGGGAAGTTTCTGTGGAAAACGGGCTGAGTGGCCCGTGCCGATCCATTGGGAAAGGAGGCGGTTTCCCGGCTTACGCCGCTTCGTCCTCTTCGATCGCGTGCTTGAGCAATGGAGTAACCGCGGAACGTGTGCTGACCGCATCGGCCCGTCCCACACTGTAATAATTCAGACCCGCGGCTTGCATGAGAGCCGGCCTGAAAAGATTGCGTCCATCAACCACAATGGGATAGCGCAACAACTTCTTCATTCGCCGCAGGTCGAGCGCGCGAAAGTCTTCCCATTCGGTAAGAATAAGGCAGGCATCGGCGCCTGCAATGGCTTCATAGGCGTCAACGGCGAATTTAACCGAGCCGTCTGGAAATTCTTCTGAGGCCCGTTTCATTGCGGCCGGATCATAAGCGGTAACGGTGCAGCCTTCCTTCAGAAGTGCTTTCACAATGGCAACGGCGGGAGATTCTCGGATATCGTCAGTACCGTTCTTGAAAGCCAGGCCAAGAACGGCGAGTTTCTTGCCCTTCAACGTCCAGAGCGCCTTTTTCACTTTGCGCAGAAAACGATCACGCTGTTCCGCATTGACGCGGGCCACTTCATCCAGAAGCCCGAATTGAAGCCCACTCTCCCGAGCGACACCACGAAAAGCCAGGAGGTCCTTGGGGAAACACGAGCCGCCGTAACCCACTCCCGGGCGCAGGAAACGCCGCCCTATGCGCGAGTCGCTCCCGATCCCCTCACAAACCTGCTCTACATCGGCTTCCACAGCCTCGCACATGGAGGCCACGGCGTTGATAAAGGAAATCTTCATGGCAAGAAAAGCATTGGAGGCATGCTTAATCAGCTCCGCACTCTTGGTACTGGTCTCAATCAGCGGGGCCTTGAAATTTCCATCCACGGGACCGGGGATCATGTCAGGCCGATCGTAATACGAGCCATTGGTCAAAGGCCGGTATGCCTGAGCCACCAGGGCAGCGCAACGAGCATTGTCTGCGCCGACCACGATTCGATCAGGGTAGAGGAAATCAGCCACTGCGCTTCCTTCACGTAGAAACTCAGGGTTGGAAGCCACATCGAAGAGGTCTGGAGGTGCGCCATTCAAGAGCATGATCCTGCGAATCCAGGTGCTGGTGTAAACCGGGACCGTGCTTTTTTCCACAATCACCTTATAGGTATCAATCGCTCCGGCAATGCCCTGGGCCACGGACTCAACATACGAAAGATCAACATCTCCATCTTCCTTGGGCGGAGTGCCGACGGCTATAAAGATGATCTGGCTTTTGCGTACGGCATGGGTGAGGTCGCCGGTGAAGTGCAGTCTCTTACCGCGATGCCGCTGCAGGAGTTCAGGCAGAAATTTTTCGTGAATTGGACATTCGCCTCTCTGGAGGGCCGCAAGCTTGCTGGCGATCGTTGTCCACAAGCAACACGTCATGGCCCAATTCAGCAAAGCAGGCGCCTGCAACCAGTCCTACATAACCCGATCCAACAACTCCAATCTTCATTTCCCTGTTTTCCCTCAGCTTGAGCCAAACGTTCTTTGGACGACGCTCAGAACTCAAGCTAGGTACTTTGATGGCGAGAAGATGGCCCCGGGATGGAACTTACCTCTCCATATCTCAGGGTGATTTTCCTTTGTAGCTAATCAGGGAAGAAGGCCATAGACATCCAATTCTCTCGCGGTACCCACAAACACGCGTCCGTTTGCCACCGTTGGCGAGGTGAATTTCAGGGCGTTTCCAGCTTTGTCCCGGGTTCCGGCTTGCGTGCTGTTGTAAAGCTCGTGCAGGGTTGAAGCCGAGTAGGCGTGCAGAACCGCTGGACCGGGAGTATTGACCGCTCCGCCCGGCGTACCGCCTGCATATGTATGTAAATCAAGCGCCCAAACGACACCGGAACTGCCATTGGTTGAAACCATCGGGGACGTGCCGGGGTAGGCAAAGACGTGAGAAGACTGGGCGGTGGGTGCCGTGGAGAGCAGGCCGTTGCTGAACGTGAATAGCTCCAGGGGCTCATTTACCTGGCCGATGTACAAGAGCCTGTTCCATGCAGCTGGTGTGGCGAAAAATCCATTCGTCGGCTCAGGATGCCCTAAAGGCAGGGTCTGGACATCATGATTCGCGGCCGAATTGAATTCTCCCATATTGTTGCGGTTCACGCTGTAAAGCTCGCCGTTTTTGCCGCCCACAAGCACTAAAGAGGGAGCTACGGCGCCGCTTTGGGTTGCGGGGAGAACCGGACCAGCAGCGCCAAAATCCAGGTCCTGAGAAGTCAGGCTTGCCTGGTCAAAGGGCGTGAAGTAATCAAGACGAACCAGGCTGCTTCCCTGAAGCGCAAGCTTAAGCACCGTGTTGCCGGCATCTCGACCGCCTGTGCTGAGATCAAAAGCTCCATTGCCTGTGACCACGTAGATGTTATTGGCGGGATCGGCCGCGGGGCCATCACCGCTTTGCCATATCGCTGAAGCGCCTTTGTCGGGACTGGTGCAAAGCAAACTCACCTGATGCAGTTTGCCGCCCGCGGCACTATAAACAAACAGCCAGCCGTTGTAAGGCAGGGCATCTCCATTGGAGCCATAGCGCGATATAAACGTTGCCGTTGACCAGAAGCAATGCCGGACGTTGCAAGTGCCGCGAAGGGGCGAAAGGCACTCGACCATTAACAGCCAGCGCTGGATAAGTACCTGGGACCGAGCCGGCGATGGTAATGGGACCGCCAAATTGTTCCGCTCCGCTGGTCAGGCTCAATGCGTGCAGCCGATGCACGATCTTGCCGTTTTCCCGAGTGGAGACAGCTACATAGAGGGTATTTGTAGAACGGTCAATCACCGGCGTGCTGCTGATGCTGATTTCCGGGGCGATCAACGCATTTGCCGGTTTCGGCGATGGTGGTAATACCCGCCGCAGGATTGATAAAGCTGCGCTTCCAGAAAGGCGAGGTACGTTTCCCATCGCCATCAAAGGCATAAACACTGCCGTGCTCGGTCGCCACATACACCACATTGTGCTTTGCGCCGGCAATCGTGAGATTCGAGACATATAAAGGTTGCGCGTAGATCTGGCCGTCCACGGGTCGCGAAAAGAGCTTGCCGAAAGTGCTGGCCTTCACCGTGGAAGAGGTGAGTGCGTATTCCTGAAGATTCACTCCGCTACGAAAACGATCACCGTGATAGGTAAACATGCCGGGATAGTCGGTGACCCACACCGTGGCATTCGACGATTGCCGTGGCGACCACGCTCCTGGCAGTAATGGTATGCGTGCCTTTCACTGGCCGGCGGGTGATAAGAGCCGGTGGAGGAGATGGTTCCCACGGTAGAGTTGCCGCCTCTGACCCCATCCACAAACCAAATCACAGCCGTGTTGGTGGTTCCAGCCACCGTGGCCGTGAACTGCTGGGTTTGCGTGAGCGTAAGTGGGGCGCGGGCGGGATGCACCGATACTTGAACGGTGGCTGAAGCTTTCTGTTGTACAGCAAAACAAAGCAGCAGAAGAAGAAGAGAGGAAAACAAGTGGCGGGTAGGCATACTGGAATCCTTGCTTCCTCTGAATGCGAAAATGCAAGCAGGGATGCTCCCGCTGCTTAAGTTATGATCAAACGCAAGAATCGCGCTACAAATCCTGAGGGTAGTGGATTAAGTAAATGACCAAGGTGGCCGAGTACTCTAAGAAAATGCTCGCAGGTATCCTCATCCTTTACGTCGCGCTGGTTGCGTACGCATACTTCTTTTCTGACCGGCTGATGTTTCAGGCGCACCCTTCTTCCTATCAGGATGGCCGGGACATTCTGAAACTTACGACCGCGAGCGGGAAAAAGATTTCGGCCATCTATCTTCCCAATAACTCCGCGCGTTACACCCTGCTGGTAAGCCATGGCAATGCGGAAGACCTGGGCGATGACCGTGACTGGCTACAAGACCTGAGGCGGGCGGGCTTTAGCGTGTTTGCCTTTGACTACGAAGGTTACGGAACCAGCGAAGGGAAGCCCTCAGAGCGCGCTCTTTATGAGGATGAATTTGCAGCCTACGACTATCTGGCAATCAATCTGGCCACGCCGCCTGATCGCATCCTTATATATGGGCGATCGATTGGCGCTGGGCCGGCCGTGCATCTGGCGGCGCGCCGGCCAGCGGCGGGACTGGTCCTGCAAAGCGCATTCGTCTCCGCCTTCCGAGTGCTTACCCGGATACCACTGCTGTTTTTTGACAAATTCCCAAACTCCAGGGAAATCCGCCACGTGCATTGTCCCGTGCTCATTATCCACGGTACCGCGGATTCAGTAATCTCTTTCTGGCACGCTGAGGAACTCTTTCGCAAAGCGAATGAACCTAAACAATTCTTCGCAATCCCGGGCGCGGACCACAATGATGCGGTGGTAGGCCCCACGATCACTGCCATCGCCCAGTTTACTGATCTGGTTGAAGGCAAACGGCCGGGCTCCCCAGGTCATTGATCCAGAGCAAAAGAGACCATCTTTTGCTATAGTTTCAGCTTCTCTGGAGATGACTATGAAGCTTTGGCTTGGGCGTGTGCTTGCGCTGGCTTGCGTTGATTTTCCTGACTCTGTCGTCATCTCAGGCTCAGGAGCCTGCGGCGCAGAATCAGAAGCAGCGCCCAAACCAGACATTCCGCACCACCACGCGCTTGGTGGTGGTGGATATTGTTGCCACTGACGATAAGGGCTTGCCCGTTAAGGACCTGAAGAGCTGAAGACTTTGCCGTAACTGAGAACAATGACCCGCAAAAGGTGATCGACTTCAGCTTTCACCAGCCGGGAAGCGTACAGACCCTGGCGCATCAACTGCCGGGAAACGTTTTTACAAACTCACCGCAATACACGGGCAATAGCGCCCTCAACGTAATCCTGCTGGACGCCATCAACACTGACTTCAGCAACCACGCTTATGCACAGGACATGCTGGCAAGATATCTGGCGTCACGAATCCGAACCTTCAGCCAACAGCGGTCTACGCACTGGAAAACAACCTTCGGCTGCTGCATGACTTCACCACGGACCCGCAGGCTCTGCATGATGCAATCACGCATTACAAGGGGATTGGCGTCTCCCATCTTCCAACAGTGTGGTGCGGCATGCCTCTCCTTTTACGCAGCGCGGAACTTTTCGCAACACCGCCCAGGGGCGCGGTTCGGCTTTCCGCGGCATGATTTTTCTGGCCCAGACACTGGCCGGTTATCCCGGGCGCAAGAACCTGATCTGGATTTCCGAGGGCTTCCCTCTCAGCCTGTACCCGGACACCACCATGGCGGACGAAGTGTTAATGGTGGAGGATTTCTCCCCCATCGTGGAGAAGATTGCCGACGATCTGATGGCGTCACAGGTGGCGCTCTACCCGATCAGCGCTGCCGGCGTTTCGAAAGACGATCAGTTCTCGGCGCAAACAGCCATGTCCAGCATGGCGCAGCGCACCGGAGGCAAGACATTTTTCAATCGCAATGACATTGATATGGGCGTGCGCACCAGCCTGGATGACGGCTCAACCTATTACACCCTTGAGTACTATCCCAGCAATAAGACGTGGAACAATAAGTTCCGGCATATACGGGTCAAGGTGAACCGTCCGGGCGTGAAGCTGCAATATCGAGACGGGTATTACGCCAACAATCCGGCTGTGGTTCTGGGCACGCAAACAATGTCTTCAGAATTCAGCCAGGCCTGGACATCAATGCTCCGGCGTTGACGGCAGTCTCATTTCAGGCGGCCGTTTTGCCGGCTTCACCGCCAAGCTCAAACAGGATGTCAGTAGTCTTCCACATTGATCCAAGAACTATCCAGTTCCAGCGTGGCAGTGACGGGCTGGCACATGCCGAATTAAATTGCGTGGTATGGGCTTATCCCAAGAAAGGGCGACCCTATCCGCGTGGAAGGCGGCACTATTATGGCAGGACTGCCTGCCAGAAGAGTACGAAAAGATGATGAAGAGCTTCTTCCCCTGCCAGCGAAATCTGGACTTGAAGCCCGGTCAATATACCCTCAGATTGGGCGTGCTTGACCGCACCGCGAATCTGATTGGCACGTTGAGTACGCCCCTCAATGTTCCATGATCTTTGATCTTTCGGTAACACTTTCGGCCTGAATTGAGGTTCTAAATGTGGTTCCTGAAACATGCAATACTCGCTGTTCTTACGCCTGCGGCACTTATCATCTTGTTCCCTGCCGCATTGGCCAGGCCCTCCGCAGCCCAATCAGGTGATCAAAAAAGTGAGGTTGCTGCAGTCGGATACGGTACTGCGGACTAACACCCGCCTGGTGGTGACAGACGTTGTGGCCACGGATGGCAATGGCAAGCCGATCACAGATCTGAAGGCTGAAGATTTCAAGGTGCTTGAAAACGGCCGGCCACAACAGGTCGCCCATTTCAGCTTCCACCAGCCGATTGCACAAGCTGCTTCGCGGACCCTTACATTGCCCCCGGACATCGTCACCAACATGCCTGCTTATACCGCATCCAGCATGAACGTAATCCTGTTTGATTCGGCGAACGGCGATGCCAGCGAGCATGCTTACGCGCGCGACGAGCTACTGAAATTCCTCTCTACCAATGAGATTCACGAGCCTCTGGCCATTTTTGCGCTGCATACCGACCTTAAACTGCTGCATGACTTCACCATGGATGGCAAGGCGCTGCATGCAGCCGTGGCTGCCTATAAACCGCCGGCATCATTTCAGTCTGGAGAAAGCATTGAATCCAGAGCATCAGCCTTTTCCAACAACGGGAACTTCCATACCAGCGAACGCAATATTGAAACCACGCTGAACCAGCTCAATGCATTGGCCAAAGTGCTGATCGGATATCCCGGGCGCAAGAACCTGATCTGGCTCTCAGAGAGCTTTCCCCTTGATTTGTTCCCCGATATCGCAGCCAGGTGAACATGAGCGGGCAGGACTTACGCAGCGCTGAAGCCCTACCGGCGGCCAGAGCTGCCAAAGAAAAGATGCAGAACTCCGGCCGACTCCAAGAGCTATGCCGCTCTGGTCAAGAAGGTGTCTGACGCACTGATGAATGCTCACGTCGCCATCTATCCAGTTGATGCCGGGGGACTCAGCAAAGATAATCATCTGGCCGCACAGAACACCATGAATGACATGGCAGCCTGGACCGGTGGACGAGTGTTCCTCAACCGTAACGATCTCGCCATCGGCATGAAAAACAGCCTGGATGACGGCTCTGTCTACTACACGCTTGAATACTACCCTGACAACAAACAATGGGACGGGCAGTTCCGGGCCATCAAGGTGTCTGCCGATCGTCCAGGCATCAATCTGCGGTATCGCGAAGGGTACTATGCCGTGGATCCGGCAAAGATCGCCAAAGAGGAAGCAGACCTTGTGGCCGAAACCTTTAGCCGCTCCCTTCAGGCAGATTCGCCTGCCGCAACGGCAATCCTGTTTCAGGCCCAGGTCACTCCGCCGGCCGCCAAGAGCAACAAGGTAACGGTCACATTCCATGTTGATCCCAAGACCCTGACATTTGAACACAAGGAAGACGGGCACGAATTCGCGAAAGTGACTTGCACCGTCTGGGCATACGGCAAAGACAAGAACAAACCTTTTATGTCGAATGGGGAAGTCACAGCGAACCTCAGCCGGGAGGAATACCAGTCGATGATGAAACAGCAGTTCTTCCCCTGTAAACGCGAGCTGGAATTGAAAGCAGGAGCTTATCAGCTCAGGCTGGGAGTGCTGGATCGCACAAGTAACAGAATGGGAACCGCCAGTGCCACTGTTAGCCTGCAATGAGCTGATTTGTTAACACACGTCATTGTGGAATAGCTGGCGGCAATGGCCGTCAAACCCTTGCTGCCGCTCTTTGCCGCTTCTTCCTTGCATGGAAATTGCATAAAAGGTGCCTGGTTACCAGGTTCTACTGGGCGGCCAGAGTCTGGGCCAGCTCTTCCCATTCAGCCATTCGCTGCTCTAGGTCAGATTTTGTGCGTTGCAGTTCGATGCTCTGGCGTTGCGTCTCTTCCGCGCTGACGAAGTTTTGCAGTGCAGTCTCCGTCATTCCAATGGCCGCTTCCAGCCGCGCAATTTCTTCTTCCAGTTCCTGGCAGCGGTCCTGCATCTGTTTCAGCTTGAGTGGATTAATGCGCTTCTGCTTTGCTTCGGCTTCAGGAGTCTCGGCCAATTTTAATGTGGAAGCTGGACCAGCGCCCGGCGGACGCGAGCCATTGCGCGAGACTTCAGCGATCGCTGGTTCCGCGGCGGCACTTTCTTTGCTCCGCAGATAGTCTTCGTAATTTCCCGGAAAGACTTCAACCCTACCTTCGCCGATTTCAAAGACACGGGTCGCCAGCTTGTCAATGAAGTAGCGGTCATGTGAGACGAAGACCACGGTGCCGGTGAATTTCTGTAACGATTCCAGCAGAACGTCTTTGGCGCGAAGATCAAGGTGATTGGTGGGCTCGTCCAGCAGGAGGAAATTGGAAGGATGCAGCAGCATACGCGCCAGCGCATAACGATTGCGTTCACCACCGGAGAGCACGCCAATTTTCTTAAAGACATCGTCTTCCGAAAATAGAAAGCAGCCAAGCAAACTGCGAAGCTCAGTCTGGGTGGAGCGTGGCGCAGCTTCAAAGAGATCATCGAGCAGGCGCGCGTTGGTGTCCAGGGCCTTGTACTGGTCCTGCGCGAAGTAATCCACTTCCACGTTGTGTCCCAGCTTGAGTCCGCCGGCGGTGGGCGGCTCATGGCCGGCTAGAAGCTTGATGAGTGTTGATTTGCCGGCGCCGTTCACGCCGACCAGAGCAATACGATCGCCGCGCTCGATGACGAAGTTGGCATGCGCGAAAACGTGCTTCGGCCCGTAGCTCTTGGCGATGTCTTTGGCTTCCACCACGGCGCGTCCGCTGGCGGGAGGCTGCGGGAAGGAGAAGTGAATCGTCTTTTCCTCGGGCGGAATTTCGATCTTCTCCATCTTTTCCAGCTCTTTAATGCGGCTCTGCACCTGTTTGGCCTTGGTTGCCGTATAGCGGAAGCGATTGATGAAGGCGGTTAACTGCTCAACTTTTTCCTGCTGGTTGCGGTGGGCTGCTTCCAGTTGCTCAAGGCGCTGCTGCTTCTGCGCCAGATATTTTTCGTAATTACCGGTATAAAACCACACTTTCCTGTTCCATATCTCGGCGATCTTATTGACCGTGACGTCAAGAAAATAACGATCGTGCGAGATGAGCACGTAAGCATGGGGATAGTTGTGGAGATATTGCTCCAGCCAGTTGCGCGTTTCCAGATCGAGATGGTTCGTTGGTTCGTCAAGCAGAAGAAGGTTCGGCTTTTCCAGAAGCAGCTTAGCCAGTGCAATGCGCATTTGCCAGCCACCGGAAAATTCTTCGGTACGGCGGTGCCAATCTTCTTTTCTGAACCCGAGCCCGTTGAGGACCACGCCAACTTCAGATTCAATGTTGTAACCGTCGCGTGAATGGATTTCTGCCTGAAGATGGTGGAAGCGCGCCGCGATCTGCTGGTAGTCAGCGCTTTCATGGTCCACTTCCCCCATGCGTTGCGCCAGGTCCTCCATTTCACGCTGCATGTCATGAACGCCACTGAATACGGAAAGGCATTCAGCAAACACGGAGCGTCCGGCCAGCGAGAGACCATCCTGGGGCAGATACCCACAGCGGATGTTGCGCTGGCGGTTGATGGAACCGTAATCAAGGCCTTCAATGGATGCCAGGACTTTCAGCAGAGTGGATTTCCCTGTACCATTTCCGCCGACCAGTCCGACTTTGTCATTGGGGGTGATGAGCCAGTCAAGGTCCTGAAACAGGATCTTGGGACCAAAGCGTTTGCCGGCCTGCGAGAGTTGGAGCATCGTCTTATCTGATTATAAAAGGCTGGCATCCTGCTGCACTCGGCGAAACATCGCAACAGGTAATCAAGGAGGATTAGAATGCCATCCAGTTCAGGCCGGAATAGTCGGAGCAAGAGCGGTTCGCGGTCAGCGAATGCCAGGTCGAAATCAAAATCAAGTGCACGCGGGAATAGCCGGAGCCGCAGTACATCCAGCAGATCAGGCTCAAGCAAATCGAAGTCTGCCAGCAGCAGAGCACGCACCGGCGAATCAAGATCAAAGACGGCGTCCAGGGGTTCGCGGAGCGCGGGTTCATCGCGTAGCACAGGTTCAAGCCGGAGCGGTTCAGCCCGTAGTGGAGTTTCCCGCGGATCGTCAACAAGAGCGCGTAGTTCGGCGAGCAGCCGCCCTCTCATGGATCATGAAGAAATTCAGCAATGGGCGGAAGAGCGCGGCGCCAGTCCCGCATGCGTACGTGGAACCGGTGGCGGCGAAGACGTGGGAATGATCCGCCTGGATTTTCCGGGCTACAGCGGGGAGCAGTCACTGGAGCATATTGAATGGGATGACTGGTTCCAGAAATTCGACGAAAGTGGCTTGGCGCTTCTGGTGCAGGACACGACTGCCGGCGGCCAGAAGAGCAACTTCAATAAGCTGGTAAGCCGGGAAACAGCAGCGGGAGCAAGTAAAAAGAGCAGCCGCAGCGCCTCGTCCTCCAGGTCAGGCGGAACGCGCGGGGGTAGTTCGCGCAAGAAAGCGGCGTAGTCATCTGGAGAGGCACCGCCAATAATAGCGTGGTCGGTGCCCTCCACTGCCCATGTAATCGCCCGCCACTGCCCATGTGATCATGGTGACGCAAGCTGATTCCGCTGGCTAAAATTGATCGTGCCTTCAACTCCGCAACCAACCATTGGCTTCCTTACCTCTGGTAGTTATCGCAACCTTACCGGAGATGATCTCATCCTGGCCGCTGCACTTGAGCGTCGAGGCACACGTGTGCAGCCGGTGGTGTGGACGGAGGCTGCGCCGGATTCACTGGCATGTGATCTGCTGTTGGTGCGTTCGGTGTGGGATTACCATCTGCGCCCGCAGGATTTCATGTGCTGGATTGATGCAGTGAGCAGCAGGATGCCGGTGCTGAACCCACCGGAGACGATTCGCTGGAACATGGAGAAGGCTTATCTCCGGCAGATTGAAACCGCGGGTTTCACGGTGCCGAAGACGATCTTTCTGGATGAGGGCACGGAAGCCGATCTGGCGGGGGTGATGCATTCAGGTGGATTCGGCGAAGTGGTAGTGAAGCCGGCGATTTCAGCGTCAGCGTATGAGACACGCAGAATCAAACGGGCGACGCGGCAGCAAAACGAGTGGCTGAATGCCATGCTGGCAACGCGACCGATGATGGTGCAGGAATTCATTCCTGAAATACAGAGTGGCGGCGAATGGTCACTGATATTTGCCGGCATGGAGTTTACTCATGCTGTGCACAAAGCGCCGAAAGCCGGAGATTTCCGTGTGCAGGAAGAGCATGGCGGATTGCATAAGCGGGGTAATCCCCCGAAACAGGGATTGGCAATGGCCCAGGAAATCCTGCAACTGTTCGCGCCGGAGGCGGCTTATTGCCGCGTGGATCTGGTGATGCGTGGCGAGCATGCGATTTTGATGGAGTTGGAATTGATTGAGCCGTTGCTGCATTTTGAACTCGCGCCGGAAGCGGCGGAAGTAATGGCGGCAAAACTAACAAAAGCCTACCGCTGATGGCAATGATTGAACTGATTTTCGCTGATAAAGCGAAAGTCCGTCAGACGCGGCAAGCTGCGTCTCCAGGCCAAGACCGCCTCAGCTGAGTGCAATTGTTTTTGCGACATCGGAGATTCGGTTACTAAGTGCTAATGGCAAAAGGTTCAGGGCTTCGCAGTGGTATGGCTCCCTTGCTCGGTGCGGTCGGAATAAGAACCAAAGTTCAGGATTGAAAATAGCAGCATCCAGGATCACGGTAACGTCTTCGCGATTTCTGGTCCTTCGGGGTCGGAAGCAGGATGCTTGGCCTGTGGTTGGAGATGGTATTTGATCAGGCCTTCTTTCAGGCATTCAAACGCTTCTTCAGGCGTATCAGCGAATTGGAAAAGCTTGGTGTCTTCTGGTGAGATGGCGCCGGAGTCGGCGAGGGCCTGAAGGTTGAGCACGCGGCTCCAATACTCTTTGCCGTACACGATCACGATAATTTTCTTGGCCAGCTTTTGCGTTTGCGCGAGGGTGAGGATTTCAAAAAATTCATCGAGCGTGCCGAAGCCGCCAGGAAAAACCACCAGCGCCTTGGCGAGATAGGCAAACCAGTACTTACGCATGAAGAAATAATGGAACTCAAAATTGAGGTCGGGCGTAATGTACGGGTTCGGGTACTGTTCAAACGGCAGACGGATGTTGAGCCCTATGGTCTTGCCACCGGCTTCAAACGCTCCGCGGTTGGCTGCTTCCATAATGCCGGGTCCGCCGCCGGAGGTGACAACAAAGCGGCGTCGCTTGCCGGGCAGAGCGCTGGCCCACTGGGTGAGCATGGAGGCGAGATGACGGGCATCTTCGTAAAAGCGTGACATCTCCACGGCTGCCTGTGCGCGTTTGAGGGCGGCTTCATGGGCGTCATCGTCCACTCCGCCGGGCTGGTCTTTCTGTTCAGCCGGACGCGCGGAGCCGGGTTTTTCCAGGATGGTTAATGCGTTTTGCGAATGAGAGAGGCTGCCAAAACGCGCGGACCCGAAAAAGACCACGGTGTCCTGAATTTTTTCGCGACGAAAACGCGAGAGCGGTTCGGAGTATTCGGCCAGAATGCGAAGTATGCGAGCGTCAGGGCTGTTGAGGTATTCGGGATTCAGATAGGCGAGAGGGGCTGGATCCAGGCGCGGCTGTTCAGAACTTTCGCCGGAAAGTTTGATGGCGGATGCGTTCTCATGGCTGGAGTCTTCCGCAACTTGAGCGGGATCAGGAACTTTCGAATCGCGTTTTTGATTATTGCTGTTTGCCATACTGTGAGTCTTTTAACGGCGGTCGTGATAGTTGATGGCTTCCAGTACCCCGAGCCATATGTCAATGAAGCCGAGGCCGGAGATGCAGCCGCGAACAAAGCCGGTTTGCAGGAATTCCTGCGCCGCGGGCCAGCGCGTGATCACGCCATCTTCAAACCAGGTGGACGTCCAGGGCAACGTCACCAGGGCCATGCCGAGCGTCATGCAGAAGAGGACATAAACAAAAGTGAACGTGCGCTGCAACCATACAGGAGGCAGCTCTTCCGGATGCGCAGGTGGAACCGGCGCTGTGTTTTCGAGATTCGTGGAGGTTGAATTCAAGGTGCTGGTCTTATTAGATGCTTCCACAATTTTTACGACTTCAGCGCCTTGATGCGAGTAGCCACATCGCGGAAATCGATATTCGAGCCGTACACTTCCATATAGTTGGCCAAGGCAGACTTCTTGTCTCCAGAAGCCTCATAAGCCACACCTAAATCATAATAAATGGCGCAGCGATTGCCGTCATCCAGCCCCGGCAACTGCAGGGCTTTCATGTACCAGCGCACGGCTGCTTCAGGAGCATTCTTATCCACCAGACACTGTGCCAGCCAGGTGTAAACCTGAATGGGCTGTGAAAAGGGGTGTCCTTTGTCAATGGCGCGGCAAACTTTTTGCAGCTCGCCGATGGCTTCATCCAGCAGGCCCATTTCCTTGAAGGCGATACCCAGATTGTAATGCGTCTCCGGATCTTCCTGTTCTTCGCCGGCATCAGTGTTTTCATCCTGAAGGTCAGCAAGAATGTCACTGAGCGCGGATGAAGTTTCAGATCCGGTGGAACCACCATTGGTGTGCATCTGGTTGACGCTGGCATTGCCGCTGCGGCTTTGCTTGCCTGAACCGGAGCCATGGACGCAGACGCAGCCATGGGGGCTGGCTTCTCTGGCGTGGGCTCGGCTTTAGGTTGAGGCGAGAAGTCAGCAAGATCGTTCTGTTCCAGATCGAGGATGAAATCACCGAGAATGTCTTCGGTGGAACTGATGCCTGCCGCGTGAACAGGTGACTGAGTCGTGCGCGCGCCAGCCGGCGGTACGAGGGGAGCAATCTCCTCGATATCCAAAAGAGGATCCGCATGCTGTGGCGCTGCCGGCGCTGGTGGTTGGCTGACCGCAGCGGGCTCCGGCTCATGTTGGGTGACCGGGATGGAAACCTGAGGAACCGGCACCGAGAAAGGCGGTGGCAGATAATCAAGCGGCGCCGGCTCATATGTGGAAGCCGCAAATGCCTCCGTGGCTTGCGGATTCGTCACAGGCCTGGATTGCCCGGCGCTCACCGCGGCCATGAGTTCGTTGATTTCTGGCGCGTCAGGAGCAAACTCTGCCAGGTCAAGCACAGCTTTCTTTGCCGAGTCCCAAATCTGCTGGGAAATATAGAACTGCGCTTCCTGCACTTTCGCCTCGATCCGGGATTGAAGATCGTGCGTGTCGTCATGGCGCTGTTGCGGCGGAAGAACGCCTGCTGGCTCGGTGGGGCCGTCATTAACGGGGCCAGCGTTAATCTGGCTATCGTTAATCTGCCGATCGTTAATCTGGCGATCGAAGGTTTCAATCTCGATGGGAACGCCCGGCGGAGGTGCGGGCGCGTCACCTTCCACGGAGAGCATGTCTTCCCATTCGCTGGAAACGTCACTTTCCTGGGAAGCTTGTTCAGGCGGGGCTTCGACCGGCTGCGCTGCTGGAGTAACCTGAAAATTATAGTCAGCCCGCTCCATTGGCTCGCGGATAATCTGCGGTTCGGGCACAGCGGCGAAGTGGTGTTCGTTGTTCACCAGAAGCTGGTCAGTAGAATCAAAGCTGAAATCCTGAATTGACGGCTCGTCGGCGGGACTGACTTCCAGCAAGGGGTCAAGAGCCGGCGTGACGGAAAACGAAGGCGCGGGCGTAACCGGAGCCGGCGCAATTACCGGTGCGGCTTCCGGCTTGCGAGGCGTTGCCACCGGTTGCAGTGGCACTCCGCCGCGCACCGCGTATTTGCGTGAAGCTTCCTGATAACGTGCTGCTTCCTTTTCATGTCCCAGCGCGCGATAGATCTCACTGAGGTTCTGGCATATGCGCGCCGCGTCAGCAAAGCGCTCCGCCTTGGCGTAAAGCGATGCCAGCCGCTGGTTCAGCGCGATGTCCTGTGGGGCCAGGGGCAGCGCCGCTTCCAGAGGAGGAATTGCCTTCAACGGAACGTTATAGGAAACAAATAATTCGGCATCCGTAAGCGCGGACTCAATCGCGTTTTCCGTGGTGGGATCATATTTCTGATGGACCACGGTTGCGCCCTGATCGAGTTCTTCCACCATGAACGCCTGCGCGGCTTCTTCCGGCGTAAGAATGCGGGTGGCGGAATCGTCACCCAGCTTGGCAACCATCTGCCTGTAATTCTGGCTGTGCAGGGCGTTCTCCGGCTCCAGTGAAGTCAGCTTCTGGTAGAGATCGCGGGCGCGGGTGTAATCGCCTTTTTGCGCCAGCGCGTGCGCCTGCATCTCCAGCAATTCAGCCGTGTATGTGGCGTCACCGGCACGTTCCATGAGTCGCATCATGGAGTTGATGGCGTCAGGATTGTCCTTGATGCGGTTGATCAACGGATAAAGCGTCTTTTGGACCGTGGAGGCGGCCCCGGTGAACAGGCGATCAGCATTCTTTTCGTACAGCCGAAGCGCTGCTCCAAGCTGATTATTATTGATGTACCACTCGCCCAGGGAACTGACGCCATTGACGTCACTGTGCGAAGACAAAAGCTTTTGCACCAGATCCTCAGCGCCATTCACGTTGCCGGAGAGCAATTTGGCACGGAGCAAGGTGCGCATGGCGTCAGGCCGCTTTTCCAGGTCCGGCACTCTCTCCAGCATCTGGATGGCGGTGGCACTGTCACCTGAATCGGCGGCGATAAGGCCGCGGAGCAGGAGTGCGCCGCCATTGTTCGGATCAAGAGTGATGACTTTCTTCAACGCTTCTTCAGCGGCATCATGCGAGCCGCGAGCGTAGAGGGATTCGGCGGCCGTGTAGTAGATATTGCGGGCTTCATCGCGGCGGCCCAGCTTCATATAAAGATCGGCCAGCTTGGATTGGGTGGTGGTATTCTCCGGGTCCATCTCCAGAATACGCTGGAAGATGCGGGCAGCCTGGTTGTTATCCCCTGAACGCAACAGGGCGTCGGCAATCTGCATGTACTGGGTGCGCGAGTCATTGTAAAGACCCTGCTGCCCGTAGAGTTCAGCCAGCTTGGTGGTGTTTTCAGTGTTGTTGGGACTCAGCTTGCTGAGCTTTTTGTAGATGGCAATGGCTTTTACGGTGAAGCCGGTCTGGGCGTACTGGTCGCCCACCATCTTGAAATATCTTACGGCTTGCTCATTCTGGCCAACGCGGGCGTAAAGATCGCCCACCGTGTTGAGGACGGTGAGGTCCTTGGGATCTTCCTTGATGATTTTTTCATACTCAGTAATGGCATTGGTCAACTTGCCCTGCTGGACAAACTTCTCCGCCGAGGCAAGGACCTTTGCTTTATTGAAACCAAAACCGAGTGCCATAATTTGAACGCTTTAAGAGACGACCTGCCAGTGTTCGGGGGAAAACCAGTTTGCCGAGCAAGTAGGGCCTAAAGTACCACAGAAAAACAGGCAAACCCAAGAGTCAAAGGGGAGCCATTAGTGCATGTCGGTTATTTACCTTATAGGTTCCGGAGGATTCTGGCAAAGCCGGAAGAAAATTGGGTTCAATCCACATAAAGCTGAGAATCGTGACTCGATTCCCAGCATCAGCGGTAAGAGGCCCTGTTCCTGAATTCCTTGACCAAAAGCTCAAGAAAGTTTTCATTGTCCGCCGGACGCACGTCAGGCGTTATGCCCAGCCGCGTGCACACCATGTCCGCGATCCGCTGCCCATTCTGCTGACGGATGTCTGGCGGAATATCCAGCCGGCGGGAAAGGAAGACTTCAATCAGTTCGGCTTCCTGAAGCGTGAGTTTGGAGGCTTGCGGAATGGAGAATTGGGAATTGGCCGGGGTGTTGAAGAACAAGGCCGATTCGCGATCAGAGGTTTCATGCACCACCAGCGTGCCCGCCACATAGTCACCCACGCGACGATGCTTATCATTCAACAGCATGGTAACCATCCCAACTCCGTAGAAGCCCGGCAGGTAATCAACAATCCTGACCAGGTTGCGGGCGGCAGCTTCAAAGGGAGTAATGGGACGCCCCGAATCCTTGATGACGCGAATGCCGGCCCATTTCTTTCCCGGGGTCTGGCCTTTCCAGACCGATTCGAAAATCGCGTAATAACCCCAGGTAGATGACAAAACCGGCAAAGATCGCCAGGGCCATAATCCATCTCTCAGCTCAACCTGGCCAAGCGGCGCCGAGGCGATGAGGGCTGCTCCCGCAAAAACAGCAATGTAGAGGAGCAACTGAATAATGCTGTCCAGCAGGGTGGCCATGAACCTGCTGCCGATACCGGCGAGCGAAAATTCAAGGTGTACCTGTTCGGGTGTGTCAATGGTAAGCTTGTCCAACGTATGATCTCTGCTCACTGGCTGGAAAAGAGGCGTGCACACTGGGACCGCCTGGAACGCATGCTGGATCAGAGCCAGAACCAGGGCCTGGGATCACTTACCCGGATGGAACTCCAGGAACTGGGATTGCTCTATCGCCAGGCTGCGGCTGATCTATCCACGCTGCGTGAGGATCCCAGCGGCAAATCCTATGCTCGCACGCTGAACCTTCTTACTTTCCCGCGCACACAATACCATCTATACGGGCCAAAAATCGAGTGCTAAAGGTATTCTGCACTTCTATCGTGAAACCTATCCCCAGGTATTCCGGCGCAATCTGGGTCTGGTCAGCGCAGCCTGCCTCTTGTTTGTCATCGGCGGCGTGGCCGGAATGCTGATCTCGGTGACGCATCCTCAGTTCATGCATCAGTTCCTGGGGCCGCGCATGCTGGAAACCATTGATCAGCACAAGATGTGGACTGATTCCGTGGTGGGCATGAAGCCTGCGGCAGTCCAGCGGATCATGACCAACAACATGAGCGTCTCATTCGCCGCATTTGCTTTCGGCATCACGGCCGGACTGGGCACCATCTATATGATGGTTTTCAATGGCGTGCTGATGGGCGTGGTGGGTGTGGCCTGCTGGTTTGGCGGCATGAGCATTCCGCTGTGGAGCTTTGTGGCGCCCCACGGCGTGCTGGAACTGCCCGCAATTTTTATTGCCGGCGGAGCGGGCTTCAGGATTGCCCAGGGTTTGCTCTTTCCCGGACTGCTCGCCCGGCGCGATTCCCTGGCACAAGCCGGAGGCGAGGCGGTGCGGCTGGTTCTGGGCGTGGTCCCGATACTGATCGTTGCTGGAACAATTGAAGGTTTCTTTTCACCTTCACCGGCTATTCCATGGCAGATGAAGTTTGTTACTGCCGCGGCGATCGCCATCATTTTCTTTTCCTATTTGTTGTTTGCAGCCCGGGCTGGCGAAACCAAAAAACAATCAACTTAAGTCTGTCGCTATGCGGCGAAACATTTTCGCTACGCTTGAAAACCGCAGAGCATCATCTACCTTGCTGAGAGTCCGAACGCACATCTACGGCGTATTCCGGATCGAAGGTGTGTTATCGCCAGCACAGGAATCAGGAAATGCAATTTCCTGAGCTGGCGATGGGTTTGCACTCTGTCGTTATCGCTCCAAGCCGCGAAGATGATCCATCTTGCGAGAATTAAGGCAGGTGTTGCTGCGCCGGATGACGGGGCGTGGTTGGCGGCAAAGCCTTATTGTGTATGCAGAACATGATGCTTAGGCAGCTCGGCTGTAAACATCCGATCCGTGTTGCTTGACAATCTTGTTGTAGACGCCGAGGAGCAGGAAGCTGGGAGCCCACTGTCCAATAAATAATGCCCAGTTATCTTTTCCCGCGATTTTGAATCCAGCTGAGACTGCCATCGATCCTATGGCGGCAATCAGGTAACCAGCAGAAGGCACTTTTGCGGTTTGCGATTCAATGGCAGAGGTGAATCTGCCTTCACGTTCTCCGGAAACTTTGGTATCGATCAAAGACATAAGGGTGAACTCCTGAATAACTTTTATTTTGATTATCAGCTATCTATGATGAGAAATTGTGTTCAGGCGAGGAAAGGAGAGAGTTCCGGATGCAAATTTATTTGCGTACGAAGAAAAAAAGTGGCCGGATTTTTATGCTGGTGAATAGCACGCAAATTCGGCAACCATCATTGCACTCTCGCATTCGCATTCAATTCCATTGAGAGTTGGCCAAGGGCAGACGGAACGTTCCCTGAGTTTTCGCCGTTTGCTGGTCCGGCGCTCCGCGATCCACTCGCGGGCAAATCGCATTCAGATCAGTGCCATCTCTGTTCATCAGTGTTGAATCCCAGGGCAGTTGCACACGCATAGGTGCATGTCCATTGCTCAAAAGAGAATGTTAATAAATTGTGTTCCCCCGCACTTGCGCAAGTCGGCGTCAGTTGGTATAACAAATAACGACGTAAGAGATGAGTGGCGTTAAGGGGTTCGGCAGTAAGTGAGTCGGACCGGGGTCGCAACCAGCCGAAGCGGCCAGAAGTCAGGAAGAAGTTTCGTGAATCGAAATGCATCCCTCGACATCTAAGTTAGAAGCCACCTAATTTGCCCCAAGGCAGGTCCTGCGGGCAGCATTCGGGAAGGACGGGAACGAGCCAATGATTCCTGAAGGGTTTAAAAGCCTCAATTGATCTTTAATCAAACTGAATAGCGCCTTCTTTCATGCTGTGCGTAAACCGCTCAAGATGAGCCTCCGGCAGATGAAGAAAGGCGTAATGATGCAGCGCGCAAAGCTGCTCTTAGTAGACGGGGCTTCAAAATTGAAGATGCCGTGTCTCGGCGAGTCAACGCCGATCGAAATAGTCCCGGGCTTAGGCGCCTCTGGCTAATGGCCAAGTGCTAAATGCTAATGGCCGGTTCTCGAATTAAGAGCAAATACCTGTTGACACAAAGCAGCTGCTCGGAGTAAGTTTGAAAGGTTCGTCTCTAGTGCCTGACGGCACTGTGAGACAACAAGTTTCGAGGACAACGGAGCATCTGCTCCGGAGTTCAAAATCGAAAACCGTGCCACTCAGGTGGAGAGCGGATCGATCTTTGAAAACTA
>CAWGRA010000022.1:0-68526 GCA_963824835.1 Terriglobia bacterium
CGATTGCTGATCACTCGCGGCCTGGTGGCGCTGAAGCGGGCTCGGCGGCTTCACGCGGAACCTATACGATCCAGGCGGCCATTGCTGCCTGCCACGCGGTGGCCACAACGGCGGATGAAACAGAATGGTCGCGCATTGCTGAGCTCTACGGTGATCTTGCGGAAGTCTCGCCTTCTCCGTTGTCGGTTTGGAATCGGGCAGTGGCGGTTGGTATGGCGTCTGGACCCGCGGCTGGACTGCATTTGCTGGATGGGTTATGCGATCATCCAGCGCTCCAGGGCTACCATTTATTGCCCAGCGTGCGTGGCGATCTGTTACAGAAACTGGGGCGTTTTGAAGAGGCGCGGGTGGAGTTTGAAAGAGCAGCATCGATGACGCAGAATGTGCGGGAACGGAATTTGCTGCTGGGGCGCGCCCGGGCGGCAATAAAACAGATGCAATAACGGCACTCAGCACTCATCCATCAACACTCAGCCATGGCAAAAGCAAAGAGGATAACTCATCATTGGTATCTGCGGAAATCCGTGGAATCAGTGTCATCAGCGGTAAGGTGTTCACAGAGAAACAGGTTCCAGACGGAACGTTCCCATCGGTAACGAACTGTTTTCAAACTCTGAATGATCGAAAAACCAACATCAGCCTTCGCCAGTGGAAGAGATACTGAAAACGCACAGCCAGCGGGGCTTCCGCCGCAGCACTCGCAAAAGTCTGCGCGTTGCGGGACCCCACCCCAGGAAAAGATCATCCAAAGCGTCGGGAATGCGCCCAGTAGACAGACCAGGGCATGCGCAAGGTCCGGCAAAGCAGAATGTACGGATGATCACGCGGACTGTTCGTTCTCAACGCCCAATGGATTCGTATTCCTTGCAGCCACAGCGCAGCTCTCGAACAACCTCTTGCCTTCATCCAGGTTGAAGCCTGTAAGGGTAACAGTACCCGGCAACCGGGGGTCGTATCCGCGGTACCAGAAAGAATTTGTCAGGCCCATGGCGTGAGGCAAACCGAGAGCGGGACCGTACAGATTCAGCGCGCCTGCTTCTCCATAATTCCCAGTGAGAATTCCAGTGCGTTCCCGTTCTTGTGGCGACAATGATTGATAAACGTTCGCCACCGGACGCCGCCAACTCCGGCCAGCCAATCTCTTCCCGAAATTGATCATGTAGCTTGCTGGTTATCATCCAGACATGGGACCCAATGGGTGCGACCGGCATGACAGCACGAAAGACAACTCCTCCCACAAGAATTGCCGTCCATTGCATGCCGTATACCAGGCGCGACCAGGCCGGACGCAAGCTGCCGAGGAGGCTGGCAAAAAGCACGCTGCCTCCGGCAATCAACATGGGATACAGCGGCGCGGTGTAGTAGGAACGCGAGCGGACGAATGCAAACAGCGCGAAAGTGAGGACAAATGTCCAGCCAAGCAAACGGTAGCGCCGGCCTTCCTGACGAAAGAAATAAAACCACAGGCCCAGGAGAGCCAGAGGGGCAGTAACCAAATTCACGCAGATCCAAAGTTGTCCCCGGAATCCGTTGTACCGGCCCTGCCGCAGATCGCGGGCGTGCAGATAAGACAAGAACTCCAGAGAGATGAAGTGATGCTGGATCACGTTCAGGCAGAAAGACCAGAATGGAGACGCCAACGCCGGCCCAGAGCCATCCGCTGCGCAGGAAGCGCCGCTCGCGCGTCAGGAGCACCCGCGCCAGCCACGCCGAGAGCGAGAACGCCCATGGTGTAACGTGTTTCCATGCCGCCGATTACCCCGCCAATGAGCACCCACCAGCGCGGATCTTCTGACTTCAACATTCGAACCAGAAGATAGGTAACCGTGACACCCCAGAGATAATCGAAGGAGACGTATTGGAATACCGCGCCTTGTGCCAGAGAAATGGGAGCGATTCCGGCGGCCACGGCAGCCAGGAGTTGAACATGGCGCTTACCGCCGAGTTCCTTCGCGATCAACCCCGCCAGTATCATGACCATGCTCACAGCAATTGCAGAGAAGGCCCGAAAACCAATGAGCGACGTCCCGAAGAGGACCAGTTCGAAGCGGGCAAAGAGCGGAGTGATTGGCGGATACACCACAAAACCCCAGTCGAGATGGCGAGCGTCATCGAGGGTCTGCAGTTCGTCGCGGTGGAATCCATACTGGCCATTGGTCGCGATGTGTAAGGCCAAACGCAGCGCTGCCACCAGAACCAGCACTCCCAGGTCTGAGCGAAAGAAGTCCGCAATTCGTTTCCTCATGGATTCAAGGAATAGCGTCCGATGCATAAGCGTGTCAATGGACGACGGATGGTTTCGGAAGTATGGGGAAACGCGGAGAAAGGGAGGAAAACCTGTTGATCTGGTGACCGAGTGATCGGAAAATGAGCGCGAAATATCAGCAAATCTGGAGGGAAAGCATCCGCAAAAGAATGGCTCCTCAGGTAGGACTCGAACCTACAACCCTCCGGTTAACAGCCGGATGCTCTGCCATTGAGCTACTGAGGAGTGAGCGGAAAACCGCTGGACTAACTGATTTTCAAGATATCATGCACCGCCTGGGATTTCAATCGGGGTGAACCATCGGGTAATTGAGAAATCGCGGTAATCGGGTAATTGAAAGCCAAAACCTTACCGCTGATTACACTGATGCGCACAGGATTAAACGCATGATAGAGCCAATTCTTTCGCGTTTTCTTGGATTTTATCAGCGTTTATCAGTTAATCTGGTCCCTTATCAGCGTTCATCAGCGGTAAGATTTATTGTTCTCATCAGCCGTGAGTTTTTCCGTCAGTGTGAATCAGTGGTGCGCTTCCCATTGCGGTTTTCGCCCAGCTTTGAACTAATGGTACCCGATCCACGTATTAACTCCTCGGAGAGACAGCAGCTTGGAGGACCAGCAGACAGCGGTACTTGTCCACCGATGCCTGGCCGGCGATGCCGCCGCCTGGGAGGGGATCGTACGCCTGTTCAACAAGCGGATTTACAACCTGTGCTACCGGTTTACCAACTCTCCGGATGACGCTGAGGACCTGACGCAGGAAGTTTTTATCCGGGTTTACCGCACCATGGGCAGCTATAACGTTGAAAAAGGGGCATTTAGCACCTGGCTGACCACCCTGACCCGGAACATGCTGGTGGACCATTTCCGGCGCAGCAAACAGGCCCGGATGACGGATTCAATGGACGCGGGCATGGGTCGGGATCGGATGAGGATTTTCCGCCATTAAGCGATAAAATCCCCGATCGCGGGCCATCACCCGATGAACGGTTGGCCAGCAAAGAGACGCAAAAGCTGGTCAGGGCGGCCCTGGCCCGGATTTCGCCCGATTTGCGCGAGGCGGTCATCCTGAGGGACCTGCAAGATATGGATTACAAAGAGATTGCCGAGGTCCTGAAGGGTCCCGGAAGGGACTGTAAAATCGCGGATTAACCGCGGAAGAATGGAACTGGCGAGATTACTTTCTCGTAATAAGAAACAGGCAGGATTATGAATAACGATCGCCAACACGGAATGGAGTGCAGCCAGTTTGAAGCCTTGCTGGCTGAGGCTCTGGACGGCGCACTGTACGGCGGAGACTGGAGCAGCGGTTTACCGCGCACAAGCGACTCATGCCACATTTGCGGTCCCATGTTTATGGAAGCGCAGCGAAGGCATGCTCCTGCTCAATGCGTTGCCTGAGCTGGAGCCGCCCGCCAACCTTCTGCATAACATTCTGGCCCGCACCACCATGGCGGAAGCCAAAGGTGAAGTGGCGCCGCGGACTGACGCGAAAGTGGGCTGGCTGGAGAGGCTGCGCGTTAAGCTGCCTTCGCCACTGGCCGGCATGCTGCACGCGCGCTTTGCCACCAGCTTCTGCATGGCGTTCTTCTCCATCAGCCTCACGTTGAACCTGCTGGGCATACGCGTAACGGACATGAAGCATGTGGACTGGCATCCCACGGCGCATCAAGCGGAGCGTGGTGTTGCAGTACACGCAGGTGCAGGCCAAGGTGCAGCGCTATTACGATAACGCGCGCCTGGTGCTAGGAAGTGGAAGCCACGCGTACGCGAATTGAAGAACAGTAACCAGCCCGGCGCAGGACAACAACAATAACAACAACAATCCCAAGCCGGACAAACAGAACCGGAACAAGCCGCCGGATACCAGCGGACGTCCGCAAGAGCACGAAAACTATAGCCGCGAAATGGATGACAGAAGCCCGCAGCAGGCCAGAAGCCTGATGCCAGGAAAAGCCTATGCCAATCCGTTTGCGAAATTACTCACGAACGACGAAGGAGCCCAGATATGAATTGCGCCGTGCACACTGATACCCCGGCAGTCGCGTTCTGCCGAAATTGCGGGAAGGCGCTATGCGAAAACTGCAAACGCGATGTGATGGGAGCAATCTATTGCGAACCCTGCATCGCGGCACGACTGCAAGGCGGCGCTCCTGCGTCGACCGGGCCAGCCGGTGGCTGCCGTTCCGGTTGTGGTGCAGGGCGCTCCCAGTCCGGGCATTGCGTTGCTTCTGGGCTTTATCCCCGGCGTGGGCGCCATGTACAACGGCCAGTTCATGAAGGCCTTTGTGCACGTGGGAATCTTCGTGATGCTGATTGTAGCCACGGACCACTTCGGTCTCTTCGGAATCATGATTGCTTTCTGGGTCTGGTACATGGCGTTTGACGCATACAAAACGGCACAGGCCCGGCAACTGGGACTTCCCTTGCCTGATCCGCTGGGCATCGATCGCATGTTTGGCTTGCAGGAAAGCCATGGCGGATCATCGAGCTTTGGGTTTACTTCACCGGCTGCAACGTCATCTGCTACCACCCGCGCCGGGAGCCGCGGCAGTTCCGCCGGAACGGCAGGCGTGCCTGTTTATCCGGTGCAGACGGTAGCTCCCCCGCCACCGCAGGAAAGCTCGCCCACCGGCGCAGTGATTCTGATTGTGCTGGGCGTTTTCTTTCTGCTGGGCACTTCAGGCTGGCTGCGCACGGAGCATACCTGGCCGCTGATTCTGATTGGTATCGGCGTGTGGCTGGCGTACAAGCGTTCAACGCAGCAGCGTAGATAGTAGATAGGGGAGAGCATGGATCCATACCTGAAAAATCCGGCATGCTCATGTTCGCGGTGCCGCGCCGGCAGGTTGTTTGGACCAGCCATGATCATCACCGTGGGAGCATTGTTTCTGCTGGACCAGAACAGCTACATGGGCTTTGATCGCACATGGCCGGTGATTCTTCTGGTGGCTGGATTGTTCTCCTTCTTGTCACGCTCGGCGTCCATCGAAGGTCATGTGCAACCGTACAGTGGCTCCCGTGCCGCAATCCGGCTATGCACCATCGGGGTACGTTCAACCCGGCTATGTTCAGCCGGGTAATGTTCAACAAGGACATGCGCAACCGAATCCAACGCCGGCGCAGACTCCGGGTACGGATACACAGGCAAGCTCCTCAACTTCAACGCACAATGACAATGATCCGCAGGTGAACTCATGAGCACAACCACGCCGATTGCTCCCAACCCGTATAGCCGGTACAGCCGGCCGCGCTCATTGTTTGGCCCCGTACTGCTGATTGCCATTGGTGTGCTGTTTCTGCTGCGCACCATGGGATACATCTCCATGCGCGGCTTCTGGCCATGGTTTGCGTCACTATTGGCCGGTACTGCTGATCATCTGGGGTGCGGTTGCACTGGTTGAACATCTGATCGCCAGCCGCTCGGGACGTCCTACGCCTCGGCTGGGCGCGGGCGCGGTTGTGCTGGTGATTTTCTTAGTCGCGTATTGGCAGCACGCGCACATGTTTCCCAGTGCACACTTGGGATGACATCAAGGACTTGGGGCATCGATGACGATCCAGACCTTGACGATTTTTTCGGTGGCATCATGGGCAGCAAGTACGAATTTACTGACAACTTTGCCGAGCCGTTCAAAGACGGTTCGCAGATCAAGATACTCGGCGGTCGCGGCGACATCAAGAGTCACGCCCAGCGTTGATGGCCAGGTGCACGTGATCGTGCAGAAGACCATGCGCAGCTGAATCCAAGGGCGAAGCTGACAGGATGAACCAGAATTCAAAGGCAAATTCCAGCAGCAAGGTTCATTGATGGTGCTGGATTTGAGCGGCGCCGGCTTTGATCGCGGACGCTTTGACCTTGACGCTGGAAGTCCCGCGCAGCGCTCCTCTCAACCTGTTCACGCATCATGGCGCCATCAATGTTTCTGATCGCGATGCCAACGTGGATCTTTCCACCGAGCACGGTGATATCGAACTGGACAGCGTGAAAGGCGACGCATCCATCCACTTGCGCCACGGCATCGTTACCGCCAACAAAGTGGCGGGAAACGTAAACATTGATGGCACGGTGAATGACACCAGCGTAAGCGATCTGGCCGGAACCCTGACCATGACCGGAACCTACTTCGGCTCCATGAAACTGGAGCGCATTTCCAAGCCGGTCCGCTTCAACACGTCACGCACTGACCTGCAGTTCGCGCGTCTTGACGGAGAATTCAACATGGAGCCGGACGAGTTGCGCGCGTCACAGATCGTTGGTCCGTTCAGGCTGGACACGCGCAGCAAAGGCGTCCATCTGGACGAAGTCACGCGGCGAAGTACACATTGGCGATCGCAATGCCACGGTGGAGATCAATCCCAAACTTCCACTTGGCCCGATTGACGTGAACAATGTGCATGGCGATATTGAAGTCACGGTTCCGGCCAACGCATCATTTCAACTGGATGCGGAAAGCATTGGCGGAGAAGTGAGTTCGGATTTCGGAACACAGTCAGACAACAACAACCACGCCACCGCAACCGCACGGTGGGAAAAGGCGGCCCACAGGTGCGTCTGCGTACTGACCACGCGACCATCCGGATACAGAAGCAGTAGATTTTTATTTCGCCTCAGCTATTGATGGCGCGATGCAGCTTAGCCAGCTTGTCTTCGACAATCGCAATGGCCTGGGCCACAACCTGGTCGAGCGTGAGATTGGTGGAGTCAATGTGCACGGCGTCAGCGGCAGCCACCAGAGGCGAGTTGGCGCGGGTGCGGTCACGCTCATCGCGCGCGCGAAGCTCGGCCAGCACTGAAGCTTCTTTTTCTGCCGCGCAGGATTCTGCTGAAAGCGTCGCGAGCCACGCACAGCCGGGTCGGCGTCGAGAAAGATTTTGACCTCCGCGTCAGGGAAAACTTTGGTGCCAATGTCGCGGCCTTCCATCACAATTCCGCCGGCGGCGCCGATCTCACGCTGGCGCTGCACCATCCACTCACGCACCGGAGGATGAACAGACACACGCGAAGCAGCTTCAGTCACTGGCTGGCGTGCGAAGGCTTTCCGTCACGTCATTGCCATCAAGCACAACGCGATTGCCTTCTGGTCGCGGAACAAGTTCAATATGCGAATCTTTCGCCAGCGCCGCCAGAGCGGAGCCATCGTCCAGTGAAATATCAAGCTGCATTGCCTTGTATGCCAGCGCGCGATACATGGCGCCGGTTTCAATGTTGGTGTAATGAAATTTGCGGGCGAGCAAGGCAGCCAGTGTGCTTTTGCCGGATCCTGCCGGCCCGTCAATGGCAATCACAATCCGGCGCGCGGCCGCCGAAGGTTTATCCATTGACACGCCTCCGTTCCTCTGGCTCAGGCGTGAGATGCACCATGGTTTTGGTTCCAATGGCAATCACGCTCAATTCGCGCGCCGCCAGCAGCGCATGGATGGCATCACGGATTTTTGATCTTGAGGCCAGATGAGAAAACAGCTGCTCAATTTCGTCCTGCCCCGCGGCAATCACCGTCTGCAGATATTTACTGATCAGCGCGGAAATTGCTTCCGGCGCGGAGATGCTTGCGCCTTCCTTCACCGCGTCAGGGGCCCAGCGGAAGAGCACGTCCCAGATTGCGCCCTCGCCTTCGCGATGGTCAACCCGGGTAATCTTCAGGATGGCCCAAAGCTCACTCAGTGCGCGATCAAGCGCGGCGTTGCTGGGCTCATGTCCCACCAGTTCGCGCAGTTTTTCCCTGGACAACGGCCCATGTTTCTGCAAATTTTCAAACACGTTGACCGTCAACGGAGAGATTCTGGCGCCTTGCGAACGCAGCTTGGGCGGCGCTTTGGGATTGCGGTCGCCCACCAGAGCATAGAAGAATGGAAAAATCGCCGCGGAGATGATCACGTCAGTCGCAGGCGAAAGGCTCATCTCATACGCGGTCCGTTCACGCAGCAGCCGCACCATCAAGATCAGTGGCCTGTTGCGAACGCGGATCAGCGAAAGCATGCTTGGTATCCGGCAGGCGTTCAGCCGAACCATTGAACGCGCCCATAAAAGTTGGCACCAGCGGCAGGGAACGATCGGGATACATGAGGCAGAAGCCCACATCGTCAATAAACGCGCGTGCTTGTTCAAGGGTCTGTACGCGCTCGCCATCCAGCCGCCATTTGTGTGCACGCTGTTGCTGCAATTCCTGTTCAGTCATCAAATTCGTTTAAACGCCTTTTGTATGTCCTTAACAGAATACCGCAAGACCACAGGCCGGCCGTGCGGACACGTCATGGGACACTCCGTTTTGCTCAGCTCTTTCAGGAGCCATTCCATTTTCTGCTGGTCCAGCGGCATGTTGATCTTGATGGCCGCGTGGCAGGCGATGCTGGCCGCGATCCTTGCCCGTACTTTTTCCAGGTTGAGCAGTTGCTCTTCCTGCTGGAACTGGTCCAGCAGCTCGATCAACATGGCTTCCACTTCCGCCGCTTGCACACCCGCCGGTGACGTCTTCACCGCAACCGTGCGCGTTCCAAACAACTCCACCTCAAATCCATTGCGTTTCAGTTCTTCTGAAATTTCCGCGAACACCGCCTGCTGGCCCGGCGTAAGCTCCACAATCAGCGGCATCAGCAACCGCTGGCCTTCAACCGCAGCTTCACTGCGTTCCCGCAGGATGCGTTCGAACAGGACACGCTCATGCGCCACGTGCTGGTCAATGATCCAGAGCCCGTCAGCGTTTACGGCCAGAATGAATGATTCCCTTACCTGCCCAAGCGGCCGCAAGCTGGCCAGCGCAAAATCTTCTTCCACCGCCAGCGCGTCTTCACTGAGCTGGTTGCCGCAGCTATCATGCTTGCCGTTGCCGTTGGAAAACGTTGGCGCGGCGAATTGCGCCGAAGCCGCTGCGCGCAGCATTGGCGTCCACTGCGATCGCTTCACCCGGAAAATTGCAGACGATCGCTCACGCCGGCATGCGTTGGAGCTTGCAGCTGAAATCCGGCCATGCTGCCATTTTCAGCGCATGCTGTCTGCTGGTCAGCATTCACGGCCTGCTGCAGCGCCGGCTGCTCCCGGCGAAAGTCCAGCAGAAGCATGCGGCTGCGCGTTGATCTCACGCGTAAACTGCGGCACGGGACGCAGCTTGAGCAGCGCGGCACGCACGGAGTCGCGGACAAAGTCATGCACCAGTGATTGCTGGCGGAAACGAACTTCAGTCTTGGAAGGATGCACATTCGCATCCACCTCAGCATTCGGCAGCTCAATAAAAAGCAGCACCACCGGAAAGACCGTAGGCGGAAGAATGTTGCGATACGCTTCCAGCAACGCATGCTGCACCAGGCGATCACGAATCAGCCGATTGTTGACGAAGATGAAGATCGAATTCCGGTTCAGCTTCTGCAACTCCGGCTTGGACACAAACCCATGCACGCGTATATCGCCCGGAACCGGCGGCTCGTAATCTTCATCACGACGCCATGGCGGAGGTTCCGGAATGCCCACACGCTCCAGCTTCATTCCCGCCGTGACCGGCACAAGCTGGTCAAGCGTCTCCCGGCCAAACACCTGATAAATGCGGTCGGCATGGGATTGCACAGGCGCCGCAATCAGCATGGCATTCGTCGCCGAATGCAATTCGAAATGCTTTTCCGGATGCGCCAGCGCGTAATGCGTCACCAGGGAAGCAATATGCCCCAGCTCAGTTGATTCAGCCTTGAGAAACTTCTTCCGCGCCGGCGTATTGAAGAACAGATCACGTACAGCGATGGAAGTCCCTTGCGGCAGCCCGGCTTCTTCCAGACGCAGGATCTTTCCGCCGGCGATATCCAGCAGCGTTCCGCTGTCTTCATCTGTCGCCCGCGTTTCCAGCAGGACGCGTGCCACCGAACCAATGGAAGGCAACGCCTCACCGCGGAAGCCCAGCGTGTTGATGTTCAGCAGATCTTCAGCATCTTTGATCTTTGAGGTCGCGTGGCGTTCGAAGGCCAGCAGAGCGTCATCCCGCACCATGCCGCAACCATCGTCAGTCACCTGAATAAGCTTTTTGCCGCCGCCTTCCACTTGTACGCGGATACGCGTGGCTCCGGCATCCAGCGAGTTTTCCAGCAGTTCTTTCAACACGGAGGCAGGACGCTCCACCACCTCGCCGGCGGCAATTTTGTTAGCCACGTGTTCAGAAAGAACGTGAATGCGACCCATGGATTCGGCTCCCCGCAACAGCGCTGCGGGAAGCACTAATAGTAAATGGTTTTACTGTGGGCAGCGAGAGTTCGAAACCGATCAGATTCGTGCAGCTGAGTCAAGAGATGCAAGCTCAAGGCTTAGCGCTTCTTGCGGCTGACCACTTTCCTGAAAGTGTACTTTCTGCCGTCGAATTTGTAGATACTCACCAGCGTTTCTTTAGGAGATAGACCAGACGCTATTGATATCGCGATATGAGTTCGTCCGGCTGTCTTGCACCTCCAGCGAACTCCCGCCGGCGAAAAGGACGATTTTTGGTTTCTTGCCGGCTGGCCTGACAATCCAGAACCACTCATGGTCGCCACTCGCCATCGGGCGAAATGCCTTCAATCACCAGGTCAGTCTCGTCAGCCGCGCGAAGATGGATTTCTGATGCCCGGAACATCTGGGCCGGAGTTTGCTTCTGGGCATCCGTCGCGCGCGCCATGCCCTCTTTGCCTTCTTTGCTGCTCAACAGAAGCTTCAGAACGTTCGCCGGGATCGCAGACGGATGTTCCAGTTGAAGCTTTTTGGAAAATCTGGCTTGCTCGGCGACAACAGGCTTTGACGCCTGCGCGTGAGCAGCCATGGTCGCTGCCAGAAAGACCAAGCCGCCAGCATTCGCCGGGTGATGAATCGCAGGCTTACCCGCCTTTCGCCGTTGGATTTGCCGCTTTTCTTGCCATTGGATTGCATTGCTTCAGCTTTGATATTGCCACTATCCAAACAGAAAAGAGCACGAAAGCCTTTGTGGTCCTTCGTGCCTTTATGATTAGGTTCTCTACTTCGTCGCCGAGGAACTCAATGTCGGCGCAGGATATTGCGGCAGCTTTTCCCGCTGGCGGTTTCCGCGCTGAATATCGAGTTCGCCGAACAAAACTGACGGCGCTACAATCGCGCTGGGAAGCGGTTCACTGCGGTTATAGACATAGTTGTCATTGCCGGCGGCCACAATGTCATTGCGCAGAGCTCGTGTATCCAACTGGTTGAAGATTGCTCCGCGCACCAGTTCCATGTGACCATCACTCACGTACACCCGCCAAAGCAGGCGAGGCGCCAATTGCGGACCGGTTGTTTCCACGTAGTAACCGTAAGGCCGGCCCTGGTCTTTGCACATCTGCCATCAGCTTGTGTTTCAGCTCGTCAAACGTGAGCGGGCTGGCGGCTTTAAAGATCAAATTGGAAATCTGAGGACGCGGCGCTCCGGCCAGCGTTGTGCGCCCGTGACCATTGGAGTGCGGAAAATCGCGAATCGGCTCTCGCGCCAGCAGATAATTCGTCAGCACGCCCTTTTCGATCACCGTCACTTTTTGTGCAGCCACGCCTTCATCATCCACATCATAGCTTCCGGCCAGGGTTGTGCCGTCAATCTTCTTTGCCAGCGGATCATCTTCCACGGTGAAGAACTCCGGCAGCACGCGGTTCTTGTAATAGGAATTGAATTCACCGCGTGTTCTGGCCGAACTGCCCAGTTCCGGACGTACTCCAACCACGTTGGGCACAACAAGCCGCTCAAAAACGGAGGTTGCTGCATCCCCTGACAACAGGACCGGACCGTGATAATCATCTTCCACCAGCGGCGCTTTCTTCAGCGCGGCGAAGGTGCTGATCAGCTTTTCGGCATCTTTCTGGATCTCTTCCGGCTTGGGCAGCTCGTCAGCATTCGTCACCACGTACCCGTGGCTGCGTTCCAGCCGCATGGCATCATCCGCCTGGGCGCTGCCGGAAAAGATATAGCTGTAAACGGCTTTGCCGTTGCGTGTGACTGTGCCTTCGGTATTCACGAAGTAGCGGTTCAGCACGCGAAAATTAAGTAACGCGCTGGACGCCTCCAGTGATGGATCACGCCGGAACAGGTCAGAGGTGGCGCGCAGATTTGCTTTCCACGCGTCCAGGTTTGCGTCCAGCTTCACCAGGTCGTGCACGGATACAGCCGTCTTCTCCTGGGAAAAGTCCGCAACGTCATTTTCCACTTCCACGTTTTTCAGCGCAGCCTGTTTTTCCGTGAGGCCGCTCTAACGCAGCTTTATAAGCTTTGTCTGTAGCCAGCCATAGCTGGTGGCGCAGAGCCAACTCGTCATTATCAGTCGGCATGACTTCAATCGTGCCCATGCCCTGGCCGAAATAGCTGTCTTGTTTGTAGTCGCCAATGCGCACCACCACGCGCACCAGGCGGCCGCTATTTACGTTATCAGTCCGCATGGCGCCCAGCGTGGCATCTGAAGTATGGTCCTCAAGCTCGGTAACCTGGTAGTCAATGTAATACGGACGCTGAAGCTGCCCTAGTTGCAGTTTCTCTTGTGAACGCTTCAGTTCCGCCAGCATTGCCTTGAGCACGGGATCGCCATGATCGTCAGAGGCAATTTTGGGCGTGGGCGTATCTTCAGAGGCTGGCGACGCAAAGACAAACGAGCTAAAAGCCAAGCGCACACGTCAGCAGGAGAGAGGTGAGAATCAGCTTCCGCATTAGCTGGGACTCCTTCTGCCAGCGGCGCGGCTGGCAACGTCAGTTGTGTCGTGTCCCGGTGGAGGCAACACCGGCGGCCGCTCATGGCCTTGCGCCACCTTCTGCACTTCCAGTTCAGAAAAAATCATGGCGGGTGCTGCTGCCGATACCGGCACTGAACCGGATTCCGCGCCGCACTCGCCGTTGAATACATCAATCTTCTGTCCTGTGAGGATGATCCTGGTCAGCACCGTTTGCGGCGTTCCAATAATGTTGACGCCGCGCACCAGTTCGTCTGGGCGGCCATCAGGATAAACTTTCCACACCATCAACGGCATTACCTGAAACGCCTGCGGCATGTTGCGCGTGGTCAGCGTAAATCCACCGGCAATGTCTTCAAAGTAAAGTCCAAATGGCTTCTTCTGTTTCTTGATTTCGTTGATCAGCGCCTGCCGCATCTGGGCATCCGGCATGGTTTTGTTCGAGCGCACAATCAGGTTTCCCTGGCGTCCCACCGGCATGGCGCCATCCTGCGCGCGACCATGTCCGTTGGAATGTTCAAAGCCCTTCACCGGCATGCGTGACATCAGGAACTGCTTCAGCACGCCGTTTGAGATCAGTTCCACCCGCTGGCCTTTTTCGCCTTCTTCGTCGTACGCGTACGTTCCGCTGAGTTCCACGCCGCTGATGGCCGGCAGCGTTGGATCATCTTCCACGCTCAGAAACGGAGGCAGCACGCGCTGGCCGATCATCTTGGTAAATGTCTGACCTTCATCATCACCGCGCTGGCGTTGCCCTTCCAGACGATGGCCAACCACTTCATGGAAGAAGACCGCTGCGGCGCGGCCCGAAAGCATGGCGGGACCATCAAAGGGTTCCACGATCGGCGCCTTCTTCAGCTTTTGCAGGTCCTGGGCAATCTTCTCAATCTTCGTCGCCATCTCCTGTTCAGGGGCCAGCTTGTCAAATGTGGAAGCGTCAAAAGTCTCTGAGCGCGCCAGATCCATTCCGTCATTCGCGCGGCTATTGGCCAATGGCCAGCACGCGAATCAGCGGCCTTGAATCAACAATTTTTGTTCCTTCACTGGACACGAAATAACGCGTGCCCGTCTGGACCACCAGCATGACCGTGGAATTTTCAATGTCTGGATATTTGGTGAAGATTGCAGAAAGCCTTCTTATGCTTCCCCTCCCATTCCTTTTGATCGAACTCTGGGTTGGGGCACGGCAGGTCCCGTATAAGACTGGGCTTTCTCAGTGGTGAAGTCAGCCGAATTGTCATCTTCGTCCGCGCGCACCTTGGTATTGGTCTTTACTTCCAGATAGGTTTGCGCGGCGTGCTTATACATCTTGTCTGTGTTGAGCCACAGCACGCGGGCGATGGCATCAGCTTTGTCTTCCACCGGCAACGCTGCCGTGATGACCGAACTCATGCGGTTTTCACCGTGCGTGTTGTCCAGGTCGCGCCCGCCCACGCGCACCGAAATGTCCACATTGCGGTCATGGCGATTGATGTTGGCCAGCAATGCGCCGTTGCTGCCGGCAATCACCGTGGAAACATCATCACCTGCCGCATAGCTGATGAAATACGGGGCCGGGTCAGCTTTGGAAAGAGAGGTCATGGCGCGATCCAGTTCCTGTTGAAGGATCTTCATCAGTGCTGGATCGCCGGCCTGACCTGAACTGCTGCTTTGTTGCGAGAACGCGGGAACACACAAAATGGCAAGAAATAGCCACACAAACAAGTGCTTGGGTGATGACATGATAAGGATGAGTTTACCTGAACCTTTGAACACCGCAAATGTTACCTTGGGTCTGGCGGGTAATGTGGGTGTAAATAAACGTTCCTTTACGGCGCAAGCAGCTCTCCCCTCGGTCAAACTACTTAGTGGCTCGGGCGGCACTAATCACCAGTTTACGTAACCCGTCGGTCTCAATCGACATGCTTGAACTTCTCGACGACGTTCGAGATGGATAAAGCATAAGGCGACGATAACCATTGGCTGAACCCAAAAAACATCGTCAATCCCGACTGTCCGTAGTCACCTGCGCCCCACTCGGGTCAGGCGGCTATTCTCCCGCTCCCTGAGCTTTGCCCGGACGCCAGCGCAAGATTGGCTTGCGCGCGGCTCCTGTTTCATCCAGCCGGGAGATGCGCGTACTGTGCGGTGCGCTTTTCACCATCTCCGGATCTTCCTGCGCTTCGCGGGCAATGGCCTGCATCGCGTCAATAAAAAGATCCATCTCTTCCAGTGACTCGCTTTCCGTGGGTTCGATCATCAGCGCGCCCGGAACCACCAGCGGGAATGACACTGTATAAGGATGGAAACCGTAGTCAATCAGCCGCTTGGCAATGTCTCCGGTCTTCACGCCTTTTTGTGCCTGAAGCTTGTCGCTGAAGACCGCTTCGTGCATGGAAGCGCTCTTGTATGGCAGCTCGTACGCGCCTTCCAGCTTTTTACGGATGTAGTTGGCATTGAGCACGGCATCTTCGGTGGTCTGGCGCAGACCGTCATAGCCGTTCGCCATGATGTAGGCCAGCGCCCGCACGTGCATCCCAAAGTTTCCGTAATACATGCGCACGCGACCAACAGACTGCGGACGGTCATAGTCAAAGCCCAGCATGCCGTCTTTCTTTTCCACGATCACCGGCTTCGGCAGGAAGGGTTCAAGAATTTTCTTGCAGGCCACTGGCCCTGATCCCGGACCACCGCCGCCGTGCGGAGTAGAGAACGTCTTGTGCAGGTTCAGGTGCATCACATCCACGCCAAAGTCGCCGGGACGCGTCTTGCCCACCAACGCGTTCATGTTGGCGCCGTCCATATAAAGCAGCCCGCCTTTTTTGTGCAGGATGTCAGCAATCTTATGGATCTCCTGCTCAAAAATTCCCAGCGTGTTGGGATTGGTCAACATCAATCCGGCAATGTCTTCATTCATCTGCGCTTCCAGCGCGCCGATATCGACCATGCCGTTGGAATTCGACTTCAAATTTTCCACCGCATATCCGCAGATCGCGGCCGTGGCCGGGTTGGTGCCGTGCGCGGAATCAGGGATCAGGATTTTCTTGCGCGGATTGCCCTTGGAATGAAGATAAGCGTGCATCAGCATGATGCCCGGTCATCTCACCGTGAGCGCCGGCCGCGGGCTGAAGCGTGATCGCATCCATGCCGGTGATGTCCAGCAGGCAGTCAGCCAGCGTCTTCATCACGCGCAGCGCGCCCTGAGAAATCTTTTCCGGCTGATAGGGATGCGCTTCCGCCAGGCCGCCCAGCCGAGCCACTACTTCATTCACGCGCGCGTTATATTTCATGGTGCACGATCCCAGCGGATACATGCCCAGATCAATGGCGTAATTCCAGGTGGAGATGCGCGTGAAGTGGCGGATGATCTCCATCTCGCTCACTTCCGGCATCAGGCCCAGGTCTTCGCGCGCGGCTGCGCCAAGAACTTTGCGGGATCCACTTCCGGCACATCCAGCGGAGCCAGTTTGTAGCCCTTCTTGCCCGGCGACGAGCGCTCAAAGATCAGCCCTTCATTCTGGTTTACGTGCCGCGTAGCTTTTTTGATGTCCTTGTCGCTCACTGGCCCACCGCCTTTACCGCCGTATCAATCTGTTCTTTGGTGTTCAGTTCCGTGCAGCACCACAGCGCCGCATTGCCCAGTTCCGGATAGAACTTTTTCAGCGGGAACCCGCCAATGGTCTTTTTCTCCAGCAGCCGGTCATTGATGGTGAGCGAATCCTCTTTGGTTTGCACCACGAACTCATTGAATCGCGGCGCACCCTGAAAAAGAACCTTGCCCTTTTTTGCGAACTCACCGGCCGCATAGTTCGCCTTGGCAAGATTCTGGATGGCCAGTTCTTGAGCCCTTCACGGCCGTAGATCGTCATATAAATGGTGGCCATGGTGGCGATCAGCGCCTGGTTGGTGCAGATGTTCGACGTTGCTTTCTCGCGGCGAATATGCTGTTCACGCGTGGAGAGCGTCAGCACAAAGCCGCGCTTGCCGTTCTTGTCGCGCGTTTCACCCACCAGCCTTCCCGGAATCTGGCGAACAAACTTTTCTTTCGTTGCCAGCACGCCGGCATAAGGTCCGCCGAAACCCAGCGGCACGCCGAAGGATTGTGACTCCATGGCGACAATGTCGGCCTCAACCGGCGGCTTCACAATACCCAGTGACAAGCGCTTCGGAAATCGCCACGGCCAGCAGCGCGCCTTTCTTATGCGCCAGCTCAGCTATGGCGGCAACATCTTCAATGGTCCCGAAGAAGTTCGGCGACTGGATCAGGACGCAGGCCGTATCTTCAGTGATTTTCTTTTCCAGATCAGCCAGATCCACCCGGCCATTTTCCAGATAACCAAACTCCGCAATCGGCAGTCCCTGATGTTGCGTGTAGGTGGCAATCACTTCGCGATATTCCGGATGCACGCTCCGCGCCACCAGCGCGCTGTTTCGTCCGGTGATGCGCACCGCCATCATCAACGCTTCCGCGGATCCGGTGGACGCGTCATACATTGAGGCATTGGCCACTTCCATGCCGGTCAATTCGCAGATCATGGTCTGGAATTCAAAGATCGCCTGCAACGTGCCCTGGGCGATCTCCGGCTGATACGGCGTATAAGCGGTAAAAAACTCTCCCCGCGAGATCAGCGAATCAATCACCACCGGCCGGTAGTGATGATAGGCGCCTGCGCCCAGAAACATCGCATAGCCGGCTGCGTTTGTGTCCGCGCGCTCGCGGAAGTAGTCAATCACCTCAGACTCGGCCATTTGCCGCGGCACTTTCAGGTCACGGTTCAGCCGATACTCCGCCGGGATGGGTGCAAAAAGGTCATCAATGGACTTGCAGCCGATTTCGCGCAGCATATGCTGCCGGTCAGCGGGAGACTTAGGAAGATAGCGCATGGATTTGAGTGTTGCCCCTCCGGGCTGTTGCCTGTGTTTTGCCTGCTTAACGTTATCGGTAAGCCGGATACTGGTGCCTGGTGGCTGATCTTGGGGAGCAGCCTCGAATGGTAGTCACGAAATCTTTCGGAAGCCCTGGCGTGTCTGCTTGATTGGACTTTGCACGCCTGTTGCTTGATGCTTTATTTCTCTTCCGCCACGTACTTTTCGTAATCGTCAACGGAAAGCAATCCGTTTATCTCGCCGGGATTTGACAATTCCAGCTTGATCATCCAGGCCTTATGCGCATCCTTGTTCACGTCTTCCGGCGTCTGGTTCAACGCCTGGTTGATCTCAACCACTTTGCCGGATGCCGGTGCATATAACTCAGATACGGCTTTTACGGATTCCACGGTGCCAAAGCTCTTGCCCGCTTCAAGTTGCGCGCCCACCTTGGGCAGTTCCACAAACACGATGTCACCCAGCGACTCCTGCGCATGGTCCGTGATGCCGACCGTGGCGGTGTTGCCATTCACATGGATCCACTCGTGTTCTTTGGTGTACTTGTAGTCTTTCGGATATGCCATTCTGTCTGGTCCTCTGTCCTTTTCGAGTGAAGGGGCTTACGCCTTCCTGGGTCGCCCTATGATCTGGCGCGCTTATAAAACGGAGTGGGCACTACCTTGCATTTAACTTTCTGGCCGCGAATCTCAACATAAAGCTCCTGCCCCAGCTCTGATTTCGCCGGCGGTACATACGCAAGAGCAATATTTTTCTTCAGGAATGGCGCATAGGATCCGCTGGTCACGTATCCGATCTCTTTTCCGCCCTCATCCTGGACCTTGTAACCATCACGAGGAATACCGCGATCAACCGCTTCCAGTCCCACCAGCGTGCGCTTGATCCCGGCGGCTTTGGCCTTCTCCAGCGCGGCGCGGCCAATAAAGTCACCTTTGTCCATTTTGCAGAAGCGATCAAGGCCGGCTTCCCAGACGTTGATGGTGTCAGAAATCTCGTGTCCGTAAAGCGCCATGCGGCCTTCCAGCCGCAGCGTATTGCGCGCGCCCAGGCCGCAGGGGACAATGCCAAATTCTTTGCCCGCCTCCGTCACTTCATTCCAGACGCGTTCGCTCGTGGGAACGTCAGAAGGAACATAAATTTCAAATCCGTCTTCAGCCGTGTAGCCGGTGCGGGCGATCATGGTATTCGGCAGCCCGCAAACCGTGCCGTGCCTGAACCAGTAATTCTTGATCTGCGAGAGATCCACGTTGGTCAGCTTTTGCAGCGTGGCTTCCGCCTTGGGTCCCTGAATGGCGATCTGCGTGTAGTAGTCGCCAACATCGTCGGCATGGCAGTGAAAGCGATTTACGTTTTTCCGCACCCAGCTATGGTCTTTCTCCCGCGTGCCCGCGTTGATCACCAGCAGGTAATCGTTCTGGCCCAGTTTGTGCACGATCACATCATCCACAAACGTGCCTTCCGGATACAGCAGCGCCGAGTAATGCGCCTGATTTTCCTGGAGCTTGGAAGCATCATTCATGCTGATCCACTGCGTAGCCGGCAGGGCCTCAGGGCCGCGGATCAGTATGTCGCCCATGTGGGATACGTCAAACATGCCCACGCCGGTGCGCACCGCCAGATGTTCTTTCATGATTCCGCCGCTGGAAGGGTATTCAACCGGCATGTCCCACCCGCCAAAATCAACCATTTTGGCCCCGAGACGCCGGTGCATGGCGTTGAGCGAAGTTTTTCTGAGTGTCTGGCTTTCAGCAATTGAAGACAAAGCAACTTCCCTTCCAAACCTGGTCTGACTGGGACAGATTCCTCCACGAGGCGTGGGGAACCTTCAAGGTTAACATCCGAGTTTTGCATGGGTCAATCTGCGCCCCGCCTTGCGAACTCAATCTGCTGCCGCCCGAGGCGGCCCGGGACCTTCTTCTCACTGAAGGGCAGGTACGTTTGGCGTATTGCCTGTCGCACTGAAATCGGGATAATCTGCCGCCTATGCCCAAGGATTACGTCTGCAGCATATGCGAGCAGATGGAACGCCGCTGCTCCTGCACCAAATATTGCTGGCTATGCCGCGGCCAGTTTGATGTTCGCCTGTGCGAAGATGGCCAGTATTATTGCCGGCCCTGCCGCGAATCCTGTGACATGCAGGCCCAGTATCAGCAGCAGCCAAACTAGCTCACTTCTGGTCGCATGATGGCTGGCCGCGATCGACTCACTTATGATGGCAGACGAGGCCACCATCCATTCCCAGACGACCCAATCTAAGGAATTCCGCCGCGCCTGCGCTGAGAACATCACGCCAGCAGCCGGTCTGCCACCATCCTTGATTATTACCGTGCCCTGCTTGCGCCGCTGGGGTCCGCAGAATTGGTGGCCCGCGCAGTCCCGCTTTGAGGTGATTGTGGGCGCCTATCTCACGCAAAACACCAACTGGCTCAACGTGGAAAAAGCCATGATGAATCTGCGCAAAGCGCGCGCACTCAGCCCCCAAGCCATCCGCGAACTCCCGCTGGAACGCCTCCAGGAACTGATACGTCCGTCCGGCTACTACCGCCAGAAGGCCATCAAGCTCAAGATGTTTGTGGAATACCTTGATCAACAAATATGCGGGATCGCTTGACCGTATGTTTGCCCAGCCCACGGCGCAGCTTCGCAATGAGCTACTCGCGTTGAACGGCGTTGGACCGGAAACCGCCGACTCCATCCTTCTTTATGCCGGCAATCATCCCGTCTTTGTGGTCGATGCCTACACGCGACGCATTCTGGAACGCCATGGCCTGATCACCGCCGCCACAAAGTACGAAGAAATCCGCGCCATGATGGAAAATGCCGTAAGCTCCGCAACGCCGGATTCGCATACGACGATCGCAGTCGCGAATGATCCCAGGCACAGCCATCCCGCATGAGCCGCATGCGTCGCACTGAACTGGCGCAGCATTACAACGAATTACATGCGTTGATTGTGCGCGCAGGCAACCAGTTTTGCCGGAGTTCCCCGTTGTGCACGAGTTGCCCGTTACATCCTTTTTTAACTTCGCCTCTAAAGCAACAGCCCTCAACAGATAAGAATCGTAATAGCAGGTAATGAGACTGATTCTGATTTGGGGGTCCAAATGCTTCTAGTTATCGCGCTGGTGTTGTTCCTGATCTGGATTCTTGGATTCACGGCATTCCACGTAACCACCGGGTTCATCCATATTCTGCTGGTGCTCGCCGTCATTTCGCTGGTATGGCATCTTGTTGCCGGTCGCCGCGCCGCTGTTTGACCGGCGCTCCCAAGCTTTCGCTTCTGATGGGGACGCAGTCCGAGACTGCGTCTTCTTTTTTGCCTATTCAGGCCAGATCTGCCAAGGCAGTCTTACTCAAGATCTGTTCCTTGATCTCCGCTGACATATCCAGCGCCTGAAATTGGTCCATGTTTTTTTTGATATCGGGAATGCCGGGACTCGGCCAGTCTGTACCAAACAACGTCCTGCTCGCGATCTCCTCCAGTCGAGGAAAATATTCCAGCAGCAACTTAGGCGGAATTCCGCTGATATCCAGATATATGTTGCGATGGCGCCGCAGCAGGAAAAACGCCGTCTTCATCCAGATGGGCCGTCCGCCGTGGGCCATCAAGATCTTCAGCCGGGAAAGTCCATGGCCACGTCATCCAGATAAATGGGATCGCCATATTTATTCCGTGCCGCTGGAAAAATTGAAGTGCCGGTATGCACCATCACTGGAATCCCATTGGCTTCCGCCGCGCGATAAATGGTTTCCAGCTCTTTCAGGCCATTCAGGTAATCATTGGCATAGATCAATTGGTGTGGTGGATGGATCTTAATCAGCCTGATCCCCAGCCGGACGATCTCATCCATGTCTTTCTGCACGTTCAGGCTATGTTTGGGATGAACGCTTCCACACGGGATCAGCCGCCCGGGATTTTCCTTGCAATAATTCGCCACCCACGGATTCACTTCATGCGTGAAGCCCATCGTGTCCGGCGCCACATAATTAATGAGCACCGCCCGCTCCAGGCCGATGGAATCCATGTACTTGAGCAGCGCTTTCGGTGACCGGCAATATTCCAGGATGTCATCATAGTGGCCGCGCGCCTTCTTCATCACCTCAAGCGCGGCCGTCTTGAACATCTCAGCGGGTTGAATGTGGATGTGGCAGTCAGTGATGATCATGCTTTTGCTTTCTTGATCCCCAAGCCACGAGCTTAGTGGATCCTTGCTATCCCGAACAGCACTTCGATGGACACTTAGCCGTTATCCGAAGTAATTAGCTCATTTGTCTATTAGTCCGAACGAAGTGAGGATCCTACTGTCCAAGCATTCAAGCGTCAAAATAGGGATCTCTCGCTACGCTCGAGATTATCAGAAACTAACAACGCTAGAACACGCCATCACCGCCCGCTTCGCAAACACCCTTACAATCTCCCGGCGATATTCCGGCGTCAGTGCCGACGTGGTCAGCGGCTTGGCTGATTTTGGCCGCCAGTTCACCCATCACGTTGGCCAGATGCTCGTCCATTCTTTTGCCCATCACCGCATGTTCCGCGCCGGGCACAAGCAGGGGCGCGGGATTCACGGCGGTGATCGCCATGCGCGCGGCCTCAATCGGTCCGCCATTTTGCTTCAGCGCCACGGCAACACCAGCCAGCGGATAGTCGATTGATCCGCGCAGGCGCAGCTTCTGATAACTGCCCTTCCATCCCGCCGATGTTTGCGGCAGGAAAACGCGCGTGACCATTTCATGCTTTTCCAGACGCATGCGCGCGTCGCCCACGTTGGTATAAAAATCCTTGAGCGCCATGCGGCGCACACCCACCGGCCCAACGATTTCCAGCTCCGCACCCAGGCAGAGCAGCGCCGGCGGCGTGTCGCCGGAGAAGGTGGCCCAGCATTTCGTTCCGCCCGGAGCCACATGGCAAAGATCGCCATCTTTCTTGATGCAGAATCCGCAGGAGCGTCGCCACTGGAGCGACTGGTTGTACCACACACAGCGCGTGTCCAGACAGATGTTCCCGCCCAGCGTGCCCATGTTGCGCAGTATGGGCGACGCCACCGTCTTCACCGCCTCATGCAGCACGCGATAATTGCGGCGAATGTACTCAGAATCTTCGATCGTCGAAAGCGGCGTGAGCGCTCCAATCTCCACGCCCACACCCGGCCGCACCTGAATGCCGTGAAGCTCTTCAATCCCGCGAATGTCCATGACGTATTCCGGCGTAAAGAGCTTCTGCTTCATCGAGGGAAGCAGGTCCGTGCCTCCGGCCAGAATCTGGACATGCTGGCTGTATTCCAGCATGTAGGCAACAGCTTCTTCGATGGTGCGCGGGCGTAAGAGCGTGAATGAAGGAAGGGACATGTTAAGATTTCGTAATCGGGTAATTTGGTAATTGAGTAATTGGGTGCTGGGACCGCAGCCTTTCAATTCACCCAATTACTAGATTAATCATTTACCAAATTCCTCCGTGTCTCCGTGCCTCCGTGGTAGGTTTTGATCATTCTTCCACCGTAACGTGCCGCCGCGACGCATCTTCTTCATGCCGGTCCGGGCCTTTGCCTTTGTACCACAGTGATCCGCCATGCTCGCGGAACGTTTTTGGCATGGAAGGATCAGCGCCGCGCGTAATCTCCAGCGCCCTAGGCTCCTGGTTCTTCTGCCGCAAAGCGGCCAGCACGCGCTCTGGCGTAAAAGGCGCTTCGCGCAGCCGTATGCCCACCGCATCGTAAATGGCATTGGCAATGGCCGGGATCGTCGCAGCCAACGAGCCTTCGCTTGCCTCTTTGGCGCCGAACGGCCCTTCCGGATCCACTGACTCAACAATGATCGCCTCGATCTCCGGCGACTCCGTCGCCGAAGGCGATTTATATTCCAGCATTCCAGGATTCATCAGCAGTCCGTCTTTCCACACCATTTCTTCCTGCAACGCCTGTCCCAGCCCCATCCACACTGAGCCGATGACCTGGCCTTCCACTGACACCGGGTTCAGCGCCCGACCGCAATCATGCGCCGCCCATATCTTGTGGACCTTCACTTCGCCCGTCTCCGTGTCCACGCTTACTTCTGCCACCTGCGCGGCATACGAATACGCCGGTGAAGGGCCAACGCCCGCGCCTTTGAATGAGCCGCCACGCGCATCTTTCGGCGGAGCATATGATCCTGTGCCGCTCAGCGCGCCCGTGAAGTCGATGGCCGAAACCACAGCCTCTTCAAAACTCATCTGGTCTTTGGGTCCTTCATCAGCGCGCTTCTGCTGCAATGATCCGCGCAGCGTCTGGCCGTCAACCCGGCCACTGACTTCCCGCGCGCTGGATTGCGATGACTGTGACTCATTCGCCGCCGATCCATTCGTGGCCCGCCGATTCCCCCGCGTTTCCACACGCGATCATCACGCATCATCACATCATGCGGTGCGCACCCCAGCTTCTTGGCCGCCGTGGCAATAATTTTGTTCTTCACATCCTGTGCCGCCCGCATGCTGGCATTTCCATTCATAAAGGTAACGCGGCTGGAATACGAACCGATATCAATGGGCGTGAGGTCCGTGTCAGCCGAGATAATCTTGATTCGCGCCAGCTTGATTCCCAGCACTTCGGCGACAATCTGCGCCACCATGGTGTCTGATCCCTGGCCAATATCCGATGCACCGGTATAAACCACCACGCCGCCATCGCGATCAATCTTGATATTCACGGTGGAGTGCGGCATGTCTGAACGAATAATGCTGTTGGCAGCGCCGCTGACGTAATGGCTGCACGCGATTCCCAGTCCACGCTTTAACGCCAGATGGCCTTTGCGCCGCTTCCAGTCAGAGCGCTCAACTACCTTTTCAATACATTCCGGAAGACCGTAACTCTGCACGCGCAGGTTGTTCACCGTGACGCATGGTGGCTTGAGCAGATTGCGCCGGCGAATCTCCGCCGAATCCAGGCCAACCTTCGCGGCAATCTCATCCAACGCCGATTCAAACGCAAAGCGTACGTTGACCGTTCCATGTCCGCGCATGGCGCCGCAGGCTGGCTTGTTGGTGAGCACGCGATAGCCGTCATAACGGATGTTGGGAATGTCATACAAGGCGCCCAGCAGCGCGCCTGAATAAAGGATGGTCACCACGCCGTAAGAGCAGTAAGCACCGCCATCCTGTATGACGCGCGCTGCCACTGAGGTAAGCCGCCCGTCTTTCTTCGCGCCAACCTTCATATCAATGATGGTGCGCGGGCGTCCGCGATGGGCCCAGAAAACTTCCTCGCGCGTGTAAGTGATCTTCACCGGCGCCTGCGCCTTGCGCGCCGCCACCGCCGCAATGATCTCAATCGGAATGACTTCGCTTTTTCCGCCAAAGCCGCCGCCAACCAGTGGCTTGATCACCCGAATTTGCGACATCGGCATCTCCAGCACAATTGACAGCTTGTGTTGCAGGTAATACGGCACCTGCGTGGATGACCAGACGGTGAGACGTCCTGGATGTCCGGTGGCTGGGTCAATCTCAAATGAAGCCAGCGTCGAATGCGGCTCCATCGCCGCGTGCGTAACTTCGCCGGCAATATAGCGATGATCAATCACCGCTTCCGCTTCGGCAAATCCACGGTCCGGATCACCGAATACGTGGTGATAATCCTTTTCAATGTTGTGCGGCCGCTGCGGATGGATCCAGTCCTTCTCCGCTTTCATCGAGTCTTCCGGATCAAACCACGCGGGCAGCGGCTCATACTCAACGTCAATCAACTCAACCGCGCGTTCGGCAATGGCCTCTGACGTAGCCACTACGCAGGCAACATTGTCGCCCACGTATCTGACTTTTTCCACCGCCAGCGCAGTCTCATCATGCCCGACCGGCAGAATGCCATATTTATTGGGCGCATCCGGCCCGGTGACCACGCACACCACGCCTTCCAGTTCTTCAGCCCGAAGGCTGTCTATCTTCTTTATTTTGGCATGAGGGTAAGGCGAATGCAGGATCTTGCCATAGAGCATGCCGGGCAACGAAAGATCGTCAGCATACTTGCCCTGGCCAGTCGTCTTGCCTGCGGAATCAACCAGCGCAACGCGTTTCCCGATGATGGAGAAGTCGTACATGGTTTTGTTTTCTTAAATCCCGAACGCGTAGCGGGAGAGATCCCTATTCGCTGAAAAGCACTTAGCCTTTAGCACTTAGCCTTTAGCCTTAGCTCGAAACTTCTGAAATCCCGAACCCGCGGCCTTTGCGGGTAAGGGATCCTTATTCCCTGAAAAGCACTAAGCCTTTAGTACTTAGCCTTTAGCTCACAATTTCTGAAATCCCGAACCCGCGGCCTTTGCGGGTGAGGGATCCCTATTCGCCCTGAAAAGCACTAGCCTTTAGCAATTAGCAATTACTCGCCTTTAGCTCGGAATGACAACGTTTCATTACGGTGCGCATCTCCGTAAAACCAGATTACCACTATCACCAAATCATCAGCAGCTATAGCCGGGTCACCAGATCACTTAGCTCACGGGATCATAAAACCTCACTCAGCTCACAGATCTCGGGATCAAAACAAAGAACACCAGATCACTACCGTCTCCTGCTCCGCCGCAATCGCCGCCTTAATCGCCTGATACATCTGCGTATAGCCGGTACAGCGGCAAAGATTCCCACTCAGCGCATGGCGAATATCATCTTCCGTCGGCTCAGGATTACGATCGAGCAATGCTTTCACCGTGATCATAAAGCCGGGAGTGCAGAAGCCGCATTGTGCACCGCCCCAGTCGCCATAAGCTTTCTGAATCGCCGCAAGCGCTCCATGATCGGCGATGCCTTCCACCGTTGTAATATCGGGCGTGACAGACCCATTGGCAGCAGCGCTGAATGCAAGCATGGTGCAAGCCAGCGTGGGGACCCCATCCACCAGCACGGTACATGCGCCACAGGAAGAATCATCACATCCGCGCTTGGAGCCGGTAAGCTGCAAATCACGACGCAGCACATCCAGCAGCAGCTCACTGGGCTCAACCGCCAGTTCATGGCGGCGGCCGTTCACACGGAGTTCGATCAGTTCTTTTTTCATGAAAAGCTTCTAGCTGCTAGCTCCTGGCTGCTAGCTCCCGGCTGCCCGCTTTCATCAACCAAAGCGCAGCGAGGGAATCCTGTTTTCACGATTGCCACTTACAGGATAAATGGTCTGCCTTGCCGATCCAACTTTCGCCCTTTTGATTTTATTCCCCCTCAGCCAGCAGCTAGTACCCATAATCCGTCTGCGCCGCATACGCGTGCTGCTTCACGCCAAGCTCATCCACTCGCGCTTTGCCCAGTTGCTCTGCATACGCGTTGCGGTCCGCAACTCCATGAATCCACTTCTTCGCCCAGATGCTGAACTCAGCCTGCGTTTTGGTTTCAGCGTGATATTGCTGGAAGAAGGCATCGTCGCGCTTGTAATAGCCCTGCACCGGCGAAGGATGTGCGCCATGCTTGCACTCCACCACCGCCGAAACCAGAAACCCTGGGATTACGGTCCGGTTGGGATCGCTGGCAATCACCGCCTCATCCACAATCTCTTCCGCGCACAAGATGACCTTCTTTGCCGCGCGCACGCCCTCGATCATCACGCCAAAATTTCCCCAGCAGTGGGCGTTGCCGTGCTTGTCCGCGCGCTGCACATGCACAATCGTTACGTCAGGCACTAATGCTCGTACCGCCAGCAACGTCTCTTTCGGCTCAAAGGGCGAAATGATCTGGTAAAAGAAATGATTGTTCTTCGGAATGTCTGATCCCATGGCCGTACGCGTGGGCAAAAAAGGCAGGCCCATCGCGCCCGCCTGCAACGCCAGCGCAATGGAGAAGTTGCTCATGTTGAAGACGCGGAGTTTTTCTCCCGGCGTGCCGGGATTTTCCACCTCAGTAGCGTGGCGGAAATTATAGGCCGACCCCATCATCACGTTGCCAACCCAGGCCGCTACCACGTCCTTCACGCATCCGGCGCCAATGAGCTGGTCAAACAGGATGTCTGAAATTGGGCCAATCAGCCGCAGATCGCGCTTCTTCTGCCGGATGATTTCATGGCCGGCAGCAAACGGAATCATCTGCTCCATCTGCAATCCCAGGGCGACACTGCTTCCGTCAGGACCAGCTCCGCAATCGCCTGCCGCATGGTTAATCGTTTGGACATATGAAAACTAACCAGTATAGAAGATCGACATATTTTTGCTCACGTGAAACGGCCCAAAAGCTTCAGATTCGTGCGAGATTGCTCTTTAAAGCAGGTCGATTCTAAGAAACTTCAAGTTACCTCAGTTATATGCGCTGCCAAGCCAGAGACGCTAAAATTCGACATCATGATCACGCTTGCGCGCCTCGTAATTTTCTGTTTGCTGTTTTCAGCCGGCCTTTTGGCGCAAAGTGCCGAGCAGCCGAAGTCACTGGCGGAAGTGGCACGAGAATCCAAGAAGGTAAGAAAAGATCAAGCTAAGATTGTGCTCAATGATGACGCTCCGCCATTTCCAAAGCAGCTCATTCCGGAGATATTTTTGGGACGGCATGGACAACAGCGATGACATCCTGAAAGCAATTTTTGATTACAGGGCCGGCCACAACGCCCAGGAAACCGAAGGACTGGTCCGCATCTGGTTCGATAAACACGACGCGATGCTTGTTAACGCAATCGAACAGAGCAAAAGAATTGAACAGCGTGAACGTGATCGTCAGAACGGCTATTTGTCCCGTGACGTCCAGTTTCGCAACCAGCAGGAGTATATGGAAGCGCAGCGCCTGGAGATCATTTCGCGAAGAGATGATCTGAAGCAAAAGCAGGAAAATGGGTTTTTGCTAGCGCGAATCCAGCAGACTTTCTCAAAAGTGCGCAATGCTCTGGCAACTCGCGGCATGAAGTACGACTGGTTCAAAATCCGCTGCGGCAACGGAAATTGCAGCTTCTGAGAGTGCTGCTCAGGGATTGCCATAGTTTTTCCAGCACGGGCTGCCCCTCGGGGATCATGGTGATTGCAGCCAGACCCAGATGATGATAGCGCATACCATTATGCCCAGAGCTATCGCAACAGCAACGAAAATGTTGCGAAGGCTCATTACATTACCAGATAGGCGAGTTCCACCCAGCACCGGCTGGGCCATTACGGAAATGTAGTGATCACCTTCCTGCAGCTTGGCGTAGTGCGTCTTTGTAGTTCTGCCCGTGTTCCAGCAAACGTCCTGCTCCCGCACATATCGTGCTTTCAGTAAGTCTGGTGATTTTCATTTCATACTTCCTCGACAAGTGTCTTCAACTCGCGCCTGCCGGTAATCCCGCAACGGTCTCTGGCTCCTGCTCGCTAAAAAGCAGCATGCGCTTTCTCCAAATCCAAAGGAGAGTCGATAGATTTCGACACGATCTTGTTCGCGAGGAACTGCTTGTTCGCGTGAGAGGGAAATGGCAAGAGCTTATGTCTAAGTACCTATCTAGAGAGTGCTTTTTAATTTAGTCCTAAGCGGATTGTTATCGCAATAGGGTTATCTCTCTGCGCTTCGGGATTAAAACAAAAAGCAGCTAGTGTAATGCGTCGTAATTGATAACGATTATTGTTGGGCTGCGTCCATATACTGTAGAGGTTCACAGTATGCGAATGGCACCCCGGATTAAACTGAGTGCCGAACAAAGAACAGTCCTGGAGCGGATGGCGGGAAAACGTAGGCTCCCTGCCCGTGTGGTGGAGCGCGCGCAGATCGTATTGCGCGCCGCCGGGGGACTGGAAAACCAGCAGATCGCGCGGCTGATGGGGATCACACCGGAAAAGGTGGCACGGTGGCGGAACCGTTTTCTGGAAGGCGGCATGGTCGCCCTCGAGAAGGATGCCCCGCGGTCGGGTAGAACCCGTAGCATCACGGATCGCTGGGTGAAGAAAGTACTGGACATGACGCTGCGGCAAAAGCCCACCCATGCGACGCACTGGAGCACGCGCACGATGGCGACGGCGGCCGGCATCAGCGAGGCCAGCGTGCGACGCATCTGGCGTGCCCACGGGCTGAAGCCGCATCTGGTGCGCACCTTCAAGCTCAGCCGCGATCCCGAGTTCAGCGAGAAGCTGGAGGACATCGTCGGCCTGTACCTGAATCCGCCCGAACACGCCATGGTTCTGTGCGCCGATGAGAAGAGTCAGATTCAGGCTCTGGATCGGACCCAGCCTGGGCTGCCGATGAAGAAGGGCCGTTGCGGAACCATGACCCATGATTACAAGCGGAACGGAACTGCAACCCTGTTTGCGGCTCTCGATGCCCTTCAAGGCCAGGTGATTTCCATGTACGAGGACCGCCACCGCCATCAGGAGTGGTTAAAGTTCCTGCGCGCCATCGATCAGGTGGTACCGGATGATCGGCAGATCCATCTGATCGCGGACAACTACGCTACGCACAAGCATCCCAAGGTGAAAAGCTGGCTCAGCCGTCATCCACGTTTCCACATGCACTTCACTCCCACCAGTTGCTCCTGGCTGAACATGGTGGAGAGATTCTTCCGCGACTTGACCCAGAACCGCTGCGCCGCGGGGTTTTTCGCAACGTCGAGGAGTTGATTATCGCCATCGACCAATACATCGGCCATCACAATGAAAAACCAAAACCGTTCATCTGGACGGCCAAGGCTGCCGACATTCTGGAAAAAGTAAAGCGCGCCCGCAAGGCCCTCCATAACCGGCATTCTGCATGACGCACTACACTAGCGACCCTTCCACACCGGCTTCCGCTTCTCCATCCATGCCTGTACGCCTTCTTTGGCGTCTTCGGTCTGCATCAACTCTTCTATATAGATCTTTTCCGCGCGGGCCAGACCTTTATCCAGATGAATCGCATCCCAGGCATAGAAAGCTTTCTTAGCGTGGGCAAGAGCGGCGGGGCTCCGCTTGAATAGATGATCGAGTCTGCTCTGGACTGCATCCCGCAATCCAGGGCCTTCATGGGCCTCCGTGGCGAGTTTCCAGGCAGCAGCCTCCTGCCCTGAAAAAGCCCGTCCGGTAAAGATCAGGTCGGCGGCACGTTTTTGGCCCACCAGCGCGGCCAGCGCCGTACATGCAACCGGCGGGTAACAGCCAAGCGAAATCTCGGGAAATCCCCACTTCGCGTCCGGCGTGGTGAAGCACATGTCGCATATCATGGCGAGTTCTGCCCCGCCTCCGAAGCAAGCGCCTTGCACCTCCGCAATCATGATCTTCGGCAGCTTCACCATCTGCATGATAAGGCCATGGAACTTCTCAAACATCGTGCGGATCAGCTCAGGCGTGTGCACCGCCACGTCAACACCTGCGGAGAAGGCCCTTTCGCTCCCATCCAGAAGCACCACCGAGACCTGTTTCTGCTGTTCGATTTGGCTCAGCGCTTCCCGAAGCTCATCCATCATTTGGAAATCGATGATGTTCAATGGCGGATGCATAAGCGTGATGCGGGCGACCGCCCCGTCATGGCAGACGGAAATCCGGGAAGATGAGTTCATGCAAAAATCCTAGCAGAAGCACACCTACCACGGAGGCACGGAGACACAGAGAAAGGCAAAACCATGGGTAATGGGTAAAGGGCGCGTGGCGACGATCCGATTGGCATGCAATTTGAAAACGAATCCCTGGGGTTCTCTGTGTCTCTGTGTCTCCGTGGTAGGTGTGCTACTAACTGGTCCAAAAGCCTTTCGTATCATACTCACGGATTGCCTTAAGCTCGGCCGCGGTCGGTTCCGGCGTTGGCCTCACGTCATCCGCGACTCTCAATTTCCAGCCGGTATTTGCCTGAACGTCTTCAACCGTGACACCAGGATGGATAGTCGAGAGATACGCCTCTCCGCTCTCCGCCGCAAATCGTAAAACGCATTTGCTGGTAATCACCGCCGACGGGCCCCCGCGCGGCAGGCCTGCACGCTTGCGCCAGTTGCCGCCTTCACCATTCCCAGGGCTGGTCATGTAAGCCACTTTCTCAGGTAACCGATGCCGCGAGTGTTCCAGCAGCGCCACAAAACGATGCGCCAGGGAAGCAATGTCACACGCACCGCCTGAACCCGGTAATCGAACCACTCCATTCTTGGCGGTAACCTGCGTTGTATTGAGGTTGCCGAACTTGTCCACCTCAGCGGCGCCCAAAAAGCCAAGGTTCACGCGTCCGGATTGCAGCATGCCCATCAGGCTGGCCATATCCAGGCATTGCGTCGCGCCTTTGATATTGGGCGGATCCGCCATGGTATAGATCAGTTCGGGGGACGGCGTGGTGCGAATCACGCCATTCTCAAACAGACCAACCGCATCGGGAGCATGCGTCTTTTTCGCCACCACAAAGGCAATGAGTGGCAGCCGCATGCCTACAAAGACGACCTCGCCGTCTTTGATCTCCCGCGCCGCCGCGACCACCATCAGTTCGTTAAGTGTGTAACTCATTGCTGTTGGGCTGTCGAATGACCCCGCATTCCCTGCAAATTCTTTGGCCGCTCCGGCCGTCGGCCATCCAACATCATAGCAAGTTCGCTCGCCCTTCGCCCCAGCCTGAGACTCTGGTTCCACATTACTTGCCCGCTAATCCTGCCCGGAGACAACCCTGACTCTGTTAAAAGCTTCGCAAATATTAAGCCACTCGTACTTGTAACTCACGGAGACTCTTTATGAAATTCTTGACCTTGGCAGTTGCTCTGCTCCTCTCCATTTCTATTGGGGCAGTTCAGACTCCAGCCCAAACTCCCGCAAGCAGCCAAGCCGCCGCTGCCGCCGCGGACATCACTCGCGGCCCCGCGGTGGAATATGTGAGTGATCACGACGCGGTCATAGCGTGGACATCCAAGAACCCGGTCGATATGCAGGCCCGCTTTGGCACGGCTGAGAATAGCATGACCCAGACGGCGGACGCGGTAGAGAACTCGCGCGACACCAACCACCGGGTAAAACTCAACAACCTGCAACCGAATACGATTTATTTTTACCAGATGACCCTTGCAGGACAACCTGTGGGCGCGGTGAACACGTTTAAAACGGTTCCAAAGGGTGCAGCGCCGAACCGCACTTACGTGGACCAGTCAGCCCAAACTCCCGCAAGCACTCAGAATGCGGCAACAATGGCGGATGTTACTCGCGGACCCGCGGTGGAATATGTGAGCGATCACGACGCGGTCGTAGCGTGGACATCAAAGAACCCGGTTGATATGCAGGCCCGCTTTGGAACCGCTGTGAACAACCTGACCCAGACAGCGGATGCTGTTGAGAACTCTCACGGTACGAACCATCGCGTGAAACTCAATAACCTGCAACCCAACACCATTTATTACTACCAGATGACTCTCGCGGGACAACCGGTTGGCGCAGTGAACTCATTGAAGACGGTGCCCAAGGGCGCGCCGCCGAACCGCACCTATGTGGATCAGAGCCCGAAGTAAATCACCCATTGTTCTTGCAGGGATTCATGTCCGACTTCAATAAAATCAGGGCTGCCACAAGCAGCCCTGTTCTTTGTTCCGCTGGTGAATAGGAAGCTCTACTGCACCGCGTTGATCGCGTTCTTCCTGACTTCCCCAATGGTTACTAACGGATCTCTGCCGCCCACGCGCGGCGCGATCCATTTCTTCTCCGAGCCAATGATGTCCATCAGCAGCTTCTTGTCCTCTGCATTGGGCATCCAACTGTCCAACTGCTCGCGATATTCTTTCTCTTCCATCGGCTGTCCCGTTTGCGGGTGGAAGAACTGGTGTTTCCATTTTCCAATGTTGCGGTTGAACTTGATGTCCGGACAATAGAGCGGTGTGCCGTTGCCTTTTTGCGCCGCGCTGATGCGCTTCACCAGCGTGACGCACTCGTCACGATAAAGATGCCGGTTGTAATCATTTAGATCTTCCATGTTTGCCGCATGCGGATTGGCCGGCTCATCATAGCGGCCTTTCAGCCCCCATGTATAAGCCCACTGCGCGGAAGAAGAGCTGTCAGTCCCGAACAAGTCATACGAACTGGATATCCACTTGTTCAGGTATTTCTGCATGAGCCACGAAGGAACAATGCGCGCTTCCGCAATGCGCGCCAGCCCGGTATTGCCGGTGCCCATGTGGAAAGCCTCTTCTCTGAGCATGTAACTCATTGAGCGGCCCAGTGGAGCAAAGGCGGAATACTTGAGCATTTGTAACTGGAACTTACCGTCACGATCAACAAAGTCAGTGAAGGCGAAAAAGTCCAGCCAGTTGTCGCACTCTTCGTTAAAGCTGCCCAGCAGGCGCTTGTTTTCGTAGGCGCGACGCTCGAGCATCTTCTTGGCTTCGACTTTTCCCGTCTCGCCGAAGAAATCAATGAGCAATGCGCACATCTGCCAGCCATGGCGCATTTCTTCAATCATCACGCGGGTCAGGCAGGAGCGATCATAATCACTCGGTGCGCTCTCAAACAAGTAACGCTGCTGCTCTACGCTGGCGAACTCGGTGTCACCCTGATAGACGATCAGGTTCAGCAGGGCGTCGCGCATGTTTTGCGTGGGAATCTGGCGCAGGTTCTCCCACTTGTTGCGGCCCTTGTAATAGCCAAACGTGATCTCGTTGGTTTCAATCGCGCCATACAGAGTGTCAAATTTAAAATTCTTGATCTGGTCGTGATCAACGCCGACTTCCTGCCGCCAATCATTGAAGATTCCGACCCAATCACTAAACGTGCCGATTTTATGAATTTTTCCAGGCATAAATAGCTCCTATGTTCCTGAAATCCCGAACGCGAAGCGTGAGGGATCCCTACAATCTTTTATGCATTCCTTCTCGAGACTCGCCAGATCGCTCTTCCCGAATCTTTATCGTCACGATAGGGATCCCTCGCAATGCTCGGGATTTCAAAACCATTACAAATTCATCCACACCGTTTTCAGCTCGGTGTAGTGTTCAATCGCGTGCATTCCCAGTTCGCGCCCAAAGCCGGACTGCTTATACCCACCAAATGGCAGGGCGGCGTCCATCAATCCATAGGTATTGATCCACACCGTGCCGGCTTTCAAGCGACGCGAAAGCTGGTGGGCTTTTTTCAAATCATTCGTCCAGACCGCCGCAGCCAGGCCGTAAACGTTCTTATTGGCCAACTCGGCGACTTCATCCATATCTTCAAACGTCAGCGTGGCCAGCACCGGACCAAAGATTTCTTCCTGCGCGATCTGCATGTCATTCTTCACGCCGCCGAAGACTGTGGGCTCGATATAGAACCCATGGTCGCCGTTCACGCTGGCGCGTTTGCCACCCGCCAGAATCGTGGCGCCTTCTTTCTTCCCGGCTTCGATGTAGCCCAGCACGGTTTCCATCTGTTTCTGGCTGACGATGGCGCCCAAACGCGTTTTCGGATCAAGTGGATCGCCCAGCTTGATCTTCTTGCTGTACTCCACCAGCTTGGTAAGGAACTCATCTTCCACTTTCTTTTCCACGAACAGCCGCGAGCCTGCGCAGCAGACCTCGCCCTTGCCGTAGAAAATGCCATTGACGGCGCCTTTGACGGCCGCGTCCATGGAAGAGTCAGCAAAAACAATATTGGGAGACTTGCCGCCCAGTTCGAGCGTCACCCGCTTGAGCGTATCGGCCGAAGCCCGCATGATTTCCTTGCCGACGGATGTTGAGCCGGTGAAAGCAACTTTGTCGATCCCGGGATGTTTCACCAGCGCCTGCCCCGTTCCCGGACCACCGGTAACAATATTGAGAACGCCGGCCGGCAATCCCGCTTCAAGGCAAAGTTCGCCAAAGCGCAACGCGGTGAGAGAAGTATCTTCAGCCGGTTTCAAGACAACGGTGTTGCCGCAGGCCAGCGCCGGACCAAGTTTCCAGCTCGCGAGCAGCAACGGAAAATTCCACGCCACAATTGCGCCCACCACGCCTACCGGTTCGCGCAACGTATAAGTGAACGCGCTGCTGAAGGTGTTCACGGTTTCACCGTGGATCTTGGTGGCCCAGCCGGCAAAATAGCGGAACACGTCAGCGACCATTGGCATGTCAACGTAGCGCGATTCAAAAATCGGCTTGCCGTTATCGAGCGTCTCCAACTCAGCCAGCTCTTCAATATTTTTTTCCAGCAGGTCGGCAATTTTCCACAGGATCTTCCCGCGATCACTGGCGGACATCTTGCGCCATGGGCCGGCGGTATCGTCAAATGCTTTCCGCGCGGCCGTGACCGCCTGGTCAACATCATGGGCGCTGGCATCGGCAATCTGCGTAAGCACTTCTCCGGTTGCCGGATTGATGGTGTCAAATGCTTTTCCGGATCCTTGAATCCACTGGCCGTTGATGAGCAATTTGCCGGGCGCGACTTTTGCTTTTGTTGCGGTGATCATTTTTAGCCTCTAGCTTTGTTTGTTAAATCCCGAGCGCAGCGAGGAATCCCTATAGGGTCCTTGCTGTGTCAGTTGGCGTGTTTCGTTTTTGATGAGAATTTAAGTCACTCATCGCGGTTATTCCTCCCCGAAGTCAAGACTTTCGAGCCGATAGGGCTCCCTCGCTCCGCTCGGGATAGAAACTAAACCCAAAGCTACTTCGCCGTAAAAGTAGCCGGGCGTTTATCCACGTACGCCGCCAGGCCTTCCTTGGCATCTTCGCTGGCAAACAGACGCTGTTGCAGTTCGCGCTCGATAGCCAGAGCCGATTCCATGGGAATTTCCCATCCACTCTGTACAGACCGCTTGATATTTCCTACAGCTTTTGCGGCTTTGTTCGGTGGCGTGAACTGACGCGCATACTCCATCACGTTTTCCATGAAATTGTCGCGCTCGTAAATGTCATTGATGATGCCGTACTCTTTGGCCTCTTCAAAGCTGAAGGTGTTGCCGGTGACCATCAACTCAATCGCCTTGCTCTTGCCCACCATGCGGCTCAGGCGCTGCGTGCCGCCGGTGCCGGGCAGAACGCCCAGGTTGACTTCCGGCAGGCCGATCTTACCCGCATCGCGCCGGGCAATGCGGATGTCAGCGGCCATGGCTATTTCCAGTCCGCCGCCCACGCAATGTCCATTGATGGCCGCGATCACCAGTTTCGGCGTGTGCTCCAGACGCAGCAGCATCTCATTGGCATGCAGGCAGAAGTAATACTTGAACGTGGGATCAACGGTGGAAAGCATCTTGATGTTTGCTCCCGCGGAAAAGAACTTGTCGCCCGCGCCGGTGAGCAGCAGCACGTAAACGCTGTTGTCCATGCGCGCCTTGAGGATGCACTCGTCCAACTGCCGGTTCATTTCATAGGTGTATGTGTTCGCCGGAGGATCGCACAATTCAATGACTGCGATGCCGTCTTCAACGCGATAATTCACCAGGGTCTTGGTTTCCGTTGCTGTCGCCATGATTCGAGCTCCTTGATATTGCAGATGATATTTTCAGATCTTTTTGATTGCCTGTAACTCACCAGGGCTGGTTCTAAACTTCTGTTTGAAACCCGATGTCTAAAGCCCGGCTTTTGAACTTTTCCTTCTCACAACCTTATGTCGCGAAACTTTGGGCTTTGCATTGTCCTGGAGCACGCCATGTAAAAAGATGTCCCCCATCTCGCGGGCCAGGGCCTTCGCTCCCACGTCCGAACGGGGATTATGCCAGGTGTAAATCCAATTGATCATTCCAAACAGGCTGAGCACAGCCAGACGTCCCGAGAATTCTAAACCTTCAGCGCGGCCCAGGTCCTGGAGCAGGTCAAGACAAATACGGTAGTACTCGCGCTTGATGGCGCGAATTTCCGCTCCTCGGCCATTCTTCAGCGTCTCATCTTCGTGCGTAAGCACCTTCATGGCTTCTTTGTTGGCCAGAAAATATTCCAGATGGTTCTCGATAAAGATGCGGACGCGCTCTTCCGGATCACTGGAAGCGGCAAGCCGCTGCCTGGCCTGGTCAATGATGGTGCGGAACGAGTGCTTCTGAATCAGGTACAGGAGCTCTTCCTTGGAAGAGAAATAATGATAGAGGCCGGCCAGTGACATGCCGCACGCGCGGGAGAGTTCGCGCATGGAAGCGCCTTCATAACCCTTTTCACAGAAGATCCGGGCTGCGTGCTCCAGCAGCCTTTCCATCTGGCTTTCATATCGTTTTTCCGCGTCTGAAGAATCTGCCCTTGCGCCCCGTTGCGGGCTTGCGCGCGCTGGCGGGCATCACCGAAGGCCGGGTTTCGACAGGAACCAGGGACATGAGGGGCTTACCGAACGTTCGTTCGGACTTCTTTTATTATGCTCGGCGTGGCATCAGTTAGTCAAATTCCGAGTGCTCCTGGCGAATGTCGGCCGGTCAAAAAAGCCTTGCCAACGATAACGATGAAGAAAAAGTACTGATCCTTTTACTCAGGTGAAGTCCGTACCCGGACGATCCGGTGATTCCTGTCAGGCATCGGGATATTAACTCAAACAGCATTCTGCTTTCGAAAGTGAATCTACCTGCGTTCTTTTCTAGCCGGATTGAAGTCCTAAAGCCCCACCCAGAAAACTGTTCCGCCCTGGGGCTTCCTGTGTCTTACCAATCAGAGCAACTCGAGACCAGCACTTAATAAGCAGACAGCAAAACTGACGAACTCGACGGAGGAGCTGGGATCCTGGTCCCCTCATCAGGAGCCCTTTAGGTCAGCTAGCCGGTCCGGCAGTTACTCATCAAGCCCGTAGGACTCAGGGTGAAAAAAGTAGTCCACCTAAAGGAGATTAGCAATGAACTCGAACACCTGGAAAACGTTTGCACATTCGGCCCGCAAGGCCATGGTTGCGGTCATGTTAGTAGCGGGGCTGGTATTTGCCGTGGGATGCGGCGGCGGTGCTTCCTCAGTTGCAGCCAATCCAACACCCACCCCCACACCTGGCACCGCCAGCAGTTCCGCCGCTCAAGTGCGTTTCGGTGACGCGCCGGCGGACAGCGTTATTTCTTTCGAAGTCACCGTTTCAGCCCTTACGCTGACCCCCAGCGGTGGCGGCGCGGCGGTCACTATCCCGGTCGGCGCCAACAACCGTCTTGAACTCAGCCATGCCTCCGGCAAGTTTGAACCGTTTGCTCTGGGCAATCTGCCCCAGGGAACATTCACCGCGGCCAACCTGACATTGGCAAACGCCGAACTCACGTTCCTCAGCAGCACCGGGACGCCAGTTCACATCAACGGTCCAGCCAGCGCCCAGATCACAGTTCCGCTCAGCCCGGCCCTTACGATCGGCGCTTCTCCCATGATCATCAGCATTGACGTGAACCTTGCTAACTCTGTCACCCTGGCTACGGGCGTGATCAACGGCATCAGCTTTGGCCCAACTTCTTTTACCATCACCGCAAAAGCGCCCGGCGCGCAAGCCAATCAGCAGGATGATGATGGAGAGATTGAAGACGTACGCGGCACAGTGACTTCGGCTACTGCAAGCAGCTTTGTGCTCTCAGTGGGTCAATCCAAGTCTTCTCTGACCTTCAACTTTGACGCGACCACGCAATTCAATGATGGCGTAAGTGCCACGACTCTGGCCAACCAGATCGTGAAAGTAGAGGGCTTCACCAAGTCTGACGGCAGCCTGTTCGCCAAGGAAGTGGAAGGCCTGGAATCAAATACGGGATCGGAACTCGAAGGACTGATCACCGTGATCTCCGGAACCACTCTGACCATCAGCGCCGATGACGGCATCGGCAACGGCATGGATGACACCAAGGTCGGCGCCAGCTTTAGCGTGAACATTGCAGGCCTGGCGGCCAGCAAGTTCAGATTCGACAGCGGTAACGGCTTCGGCAGCAGCGTTCCCAGCACGCTCTCCTTCGGCCCCACCACGATCCATCAGGGCCAGCGCGTGGAAATTGAAAGCAACGCGGCAGTACCGCCGGAGAACGGCAGCATCACGCCCGACAAGATCAAGTTGCAGCAGCAGGGTGTGTCCGGAACGGTGGCCAACCTGGCAGCCAGCGGTAACTTTGATCTGAACCTGGCGGCTGATTCACATCTGAGAATCATCTCCGGACAGAGAGTGGTGCACGTGATCAAGTCCACGGAAACGGATACACGTATCACGGTCGCGAACGGCGCAGCCGCTCAGGTCCGCGGTCTCCTGTTCTGGGACGGAACGGCATGGCAGCTTGTTGCCCGCCGCATTCGCTAACCGAAGATGCAACTCTTTTCATCGCAACAAGTAACGCCGGTCGCAGCCAACCAGTTGCGGCCGGTTTTTTGCGTGTATTGCGATTGCGGGCACTTAAACTCAGCAACATGCGAATCGCAATCGCTCTGCTGTTTTCTATGATGGCCATCGCCGCAGGTTCGTTGACGAACGCAATGGCCCACGCATGGTGTTTCTTGAGCGCTTTCAGGATCGCCCGGTTAGCCTTGAGCGTTTCTGCAATTCGCTCTGGCCTCGCGGACGTTTGCCACACCGCTGCAAATCGACTGCGGGCCACCTACCTTCAATTCACCGCTCAGAAGCTTGCTTATTATGCGCAGCTTCATCGCCAGATTTTTGGACATGAGATTCCCCAGCTGATGGTGCTGCATGCAAACCGCTTGAATGCCGATGTGATTGACCAAGTGCTGCGTGTTTTCGAAAAATCAAACTACCGCTTTGTAACTCTGGGGCAGGCGCAGAGCGATCCGGCATACCAGACACCGGAAAGATATTCGACCGCCTATGGGCCAATGTGGGGCTACCGATGGGCGAGGACTTTGGGCGTGAAGGTGGCTGGGCGTCGCGAGCCGGTGGTCCCAGAGTGGGTGGAGAATTACAAATGAACACAAGCAGTATAGAGAGTGTGTCGCCACCTACGGGGCTGGCATGCTTCTCCTTTCCTTTTCCCAGACCTCCCGGTCTGGGCTAACTCATTTCGCGCCTACGGCGCTTCATGCAAGGACAGGCTGAGGTGATACTTGTGGGTTATTTATGCAGGCTTCTAGCGAAATTTCCTCATGCGCAAGACTTTCGGAGATTTCGGGTCGCGTTCAATCTTTAACTGATTTGGCAAAAACGCCAGGGCCATGCAGACAATTCCAATGATCACTACGCCGATCGGATACATCAGTTGCATCTTACCGTTCAGGTATGGAAAGACGCCGTGATCGAGGTAGCGGGCCCAGTCACGGGCCAGAACAAACCCGCCGAACACCAAAAACATTACGCGATACCTGAATTTCATCGGATCCTCACCGTCATTTTATCGCGGGGCATCTCGGCCGCGTTGCCGGCAATCCAAACTTAGTTGCTGCACAGAGTACAGAACTCATCCCTACCCGAATAGAGGACTATCATGCCCAACTTCGTGAAAGACGTTGAAGACATCCGCAAGCGCGCCCGAGAGAAAATGGAAGAGGGCGCTGTCACGTCAACCTATAAAGGTGATGTGGATAAAGCGGTCCAGATCCTGAATGAAGCCTTAGCCACTGAGATCGTCTGCGTGCTGCGTTACATGCACCATTACTTCATGGCGACCGGAGTCCACGCCAAAACTGTGGCTGATGAATTCAAGGAACATGCCGATGATGAACGCGAACACGCTGATATGCTGGCCGAGCGCATTCAACAGCTCGGCGGCAAGCCAGATTTCAATCCCAAAAACCTGCTGGAACGCTCCGTGTCACAGTACGTTGAAGGCGAGACTCTGGCAGAGATGATCAAGGAAGACCTGGTCGCGGAACGTACAGTGATCGAAGTTTATCAGGAGATGATCCGCTACTTCGGCGCCAATGATCCCACCACCCGAACTATACTGGAACACCTGCTGAAACAAGAGGAAGACCACGCCAGCGATCTGGCGGACCTGCTGTACATCACGAATCCAGAAACAGGCGAAAGCGAAGGAGAAGATCCGGCCGTGGAGGACCTGCCTCAGCCGCGAGCTGACCGGCGACAGACGAACGCGCCATCGTCGCAGACGAATCAATCCTTATTTGAGAGCCGTCCCGCTCCGGCGCGATCTTCGCAAGTACCAGCCGGGCAAGAAAATGAAAAGCACAACAAGGACAAAGCCAGCATTCTGAAACAACTCCGCAAGCTGGGCGATAAGAAGAAACCGGCGGCGTGAGGAAGCAGCAAGCAGCACTCAGCAGTCAGCCCCGTAACGGCATGGAGCTTTTCAGATGGAGATCATGCGCGACAACATCCGCGGCTAGTTGAAAAAGTAATGAACAAGCCTGGTGCTTATGACTTCCGAGATCACCACGTATTCCAGCCTAAGCGATGCTTAGAGCGCCGTAGGCGCGAGGCAAAGTTAGCCCACCCTGGAGGCGAGCGAAAGCGAGGCCGTAAGGGTGGGTAGGCTTGGGAATCGACTAGAGCCCCGGATGGGCGGCACAAAAACCATTCAACTTTCGCGGTGTTTATCCTGGAGCGAACAGCGTGAGGAAACTCACCCTGACCATCGGCGCCGCCCGTGGCCGAAGGATCTAAACAAATTTTTTTTCCAGCAGTCTGCGGGCGCAATTCCGGTTGCAGATCTGAGTGTAGCCCGCTTTTCTGCTTCAGTAGCTCATCTCAGAGAAGCACCCAAGCCGTTCACTGGGCTGAATGCTGATTGCTGAATGCTTCCTTGCTGATAGCTGACTGCTGAGTGCTTGAAAGCTACTTCCCCGTCCCGACCGACTCGCCGCTCGCCTGTGCTCCCTCAATTCCAAGCTGCGTCAAGATAAAAGCATAATCGAATGCCACTTCTTTGAATCGGTCATAACGTCCGGACGCTCCACCGTGACCTGCGCCCATGTTGGTCTTGAGCAGCAGCACGTGCTTGTCATCTTTCAAGGTGCGCAGCTTGGCGGTGTATTTGGCCGGCTCCCAGTACATTACCTGGCTGTCATTGAATGATGTCTTCACCAGAATGGCCGGGTACGCTGCTTTTTTCAGGTTGTCATAAGGCGAATACTTCATCATGTAGTCGTATGCGGGCTTTTCGTTGGGATTGCCCCATTCCTCATACTCACCGACAGTCAGCGGCAGTGACGCATCCAGCATGGTGTTCATCACGTCCACAAATGGCACGTGTGAAACCACCACCTTGAACAGGTCCGGACGCATGTTGGTAACGGCGCCCATCAGGAGTCCGCCGGCTGAGCCGCCTTCAATCGCGATCCTGTCCCGCGCGCCATACTTGCTGTTCACCAGGTGCTCCGTGGCGGCGATGAAGTCAGTAAAGGTGTTCATCTTGTTCATCATGCGACCGGCATCATGCCAGGGCTTGCCCATATCTCCGCCGCCGCGAATATGCGCATAGGCCATCACCACGCCTCGGTCCAGCAGGGAAATTCGAGTGGGAGAAAAGTTCACCGGGACATTGATCCCGTAAGATCCGTAGCTGTAAACATAAAGAGGATTTGATCCATCAGCCTTCTTCATGTCTTTGCGATAGACCACTGAGATGGGAATCTTCACCCCGTCCTTCGCCGTGGCCCACACGCGTTCAGACGCGTACTTTGAGGGCTCGTAGCCTCCGGGCACTTCCGTCTGTTTGAGCAGCGTTGAAGTATGCTTCTCCACGTCATAATCAAAGACCGAAGCAGGCGTGACCAGTGATTGATAGCTGTAACGATAAGCTTTGGTCTTGAATTCACGGTTGGTCTGCGGATTCGCCGTGTACACCGGCTCAGGAAACGCAATGCGTTTCTTTTCCCCGCTGGCTATGTTGACGATGGTCAGTTCCGGCAACGCGTTCTGGCGCTCTTCCAGCACGTAAAAGTCTTCAAATACTTCTACGCCGTTGAGCATCACATCGGGCCTGACCGGCACAATCTCTTTCCAGTTGGCAACCGATGGCGCGCTCACCGGCGCGGTCACCAGACGGTAATTGCGTCCCTTGTCATTGGTGCGGATAAAAAACTCATCGCCGCGATGATCGGCGTAATACTCCACGTCCTGTTTGCGAGGCGCAATCAGCTTCCATTCGCCGGTGGGCGTTGCAGAATCCAGGTAGCGGACTTCTGAAGTGGTATGGCTGGCAGCCTCCATCATCAGAAATTTACCGCTACGCGTTTTGCCTACTCCCACATTAAAGCGCTCATCCGGCTCTTCAAAAACAAGAACATCTTTGCCCGGCCCAGCCGTCATGTCATGGCGATACAAACGATATTGCCGCTTGGTCTTCTCCTCTTCCACGGTATAGAAGATGGTCTGGTTGTCGGCGGCCCAGGCCACGGAGCCGACCTTCTCCGCGATCACGGCTGAATCTTTGCCGGTGCGCAGATCGCGCACATACAGCTTGTACTGGCGGAAACCGGTGTTATCGGTGGAGTAGGCCAGCAGATTGCCGTCCGCGCTGACCTCACCCGCGCCCAGAGACATAAACGTCTGGCCCTTGGCCAGCTCGTTCACATCAATGGTGATTTCTTCCGCGGCTTCCGTGCTGCCCTTCTTGCGGGCAAGAATCGGATACTGCTTCCCTTTTTCCCAGCGCGAGTAATAGAAGTATTCACCCTGCTTATAAGGGACATTCACATCCGTTTCCTTGATGTGGCTGATCATCTCGTCATAGAGCTTCTGCTGGAGGGCTTCCGTGGGCTTCATGACGGAATCGGCGTAGGCGTTTTCGGCATTCAGGTACTGCGCCACCTCGGGATTGGATTTCTCCCGCATCCAGTGATAGTCATCCACCAGCTTGCCACCATTGACGTGGTTCTCCGTGTGGATCTTTTTGGCAACTGGCGGAGTTGCGACCGTGTTGGCGCCAGTTGAGGCAGGCTTGTCATCAGCTTGGGCTTGCAGGAATGTACTCATGAGTAAGAAAAGGACAACCACTGATTTTTGCATAAATCCGCCTTTTACGAGTTGGAAGGGGGTGACTGGCGGAGGATTATAGCAAGGTTAAGGTGGTCGCAAGTTTGGGACGGAACGATGCGTGCTACTTCTTCATCGCCGTCTGGTCGCCTGCCGGCGGATTCGCGGCAGTTTGCGGGCGGGCTTGATCAGCCAGCGGACTGGGGCTGAGGATCACCATCTTCGATCGGCCTTCCCTCGCGCCGGGCATGAACAGCATCTTGTGCGTGGCATCGAATGCCAGCGTGAATCCTCTAACGTCCGTGGACAATTCGTGATCAACCACATTGCGATTGAGATCAATGGCCAGAATTGAGCCGTCACCTCCGGCGGCGTAAAGCAGCGCGCCATTCGGGATCAAGGATCAAGGCATCTGTCCCGCCGGGAGCAGGAATTCGCAAAATTTCAGCGCCGCTATCAAGGTTCAGCGCAACCACCGCGTAGCGGACCGCCACGTAAAGCCGCTTGCGCACCGCATCCAGCGCCAATCCAGTTGGCTCTGACGCAGTCACATGGAACCGGTTCACAACCTTGTTCGTGCGATCAATGACCGCGATCTGGCTAACGTCCTGCAAGCTGACGAAAAGCTCACGACGGCCTGCGTCATAAACCAGGTCTTCCGGCAGTGCGTTCAATTCGATTACGCCGCTCTCACGTCCGGCAATCGGGTCAATGGTGCTGATGGTGCGCTTGAAGGTGCTGAGGGAATACAGCGTTTTGGTCTCCGGCACCCACAACAGTTTTTCCGGACGATTCTGTACCTCTACCAGCTTTTCGACCTGCCAGTTATGGCTGTTGATCACCGCAATGCTGTTGCTTCCGGAAAGCGCCACATACACGCGTGCGCCATCGTCATCCACGGCGATACCGCGGGGGCCATCCACCTGGGAGATGCGGGCAATCACGCGGCGCTTCACCGGACTGAAGATCTCAATGGTATTGGTGGCCGGACGGCTGATCACCACCTGGCCATTCGCCATGGCAACTTCGTTAAAACCCGGCTGGCCGGGCAGGTCCACCATTCCAACTTGACGCAGCTTGGCAGGAGTTGTGGCAGCTGCACAAAGCACCACGGCAAGAACAATGATTGTCTTAAAATTACGCATTCAGGGGACCTGCTTCCCATACTCGGATGCGGATTAAGGCAGTTCTGCTGCCCGATCTCCTGCCGCTTGTCCGGTAAACTTTTTGCTTGCGTCTGACCTTACGTCAGGCCCCATGATCATCCAGAGAGCCAGAAACGATGTTTAAAGTGCGTGAATTTGCGGAAAAAGCCGGTGTTACGGTGCGTACCCTGCACCATTATGACCGGCTTGGCCTGCTCAAGCCGAGCGGACGGACCGAGGCTGGATATCGCCTGTACGCCGACCGTGACTTCGCTCGCCTGCAGCAGATCGTCACGCTTAAATTCATCGGCCTGCCTCTCAGGGAAATCAAGGCGCTGCTGGATGACGATGACAGCGACCTGGACCTGGCGGCAACGCTTCGCCTGCAAAAGCAGCTTCTGCAGGAAAAACGCTGGCAAGTGGGGATGGCCATTCAAGCCATTGAAGAAGCGGAGCGGTCCATGTCCGTGCAATCCACGCAGTCGCCCGATCTCTCAGCGTTGAAAAAAATCATTGAGGTCATGGAAAGGCAGAACAATATGGAATGGACCAAAAAGTATTACAGCCCGGAAGCCCAGGCAAAGATCGCCGAACGAGCGACAACGTTCACGCCGGAGATGCAGGCCGAAGTCACAAAAAATGGAACGAACTTTTCAGTGACATCGAGATTGCCATGCAGGCAGGTGAAGATCCTTCCAGCGCGAAAGCCAAAGCAACTGGCCCAGCGCTGGATGGAGTTATTGAAGGGCTTTACCGGCGGCGATCCGGCAGTCCAGAAAGGCGTAAACAGTCTTTACGCTGACAAATCCAACTGGCCGAAAACTTTTGAGCAGCCTTTTAGCAATGAAGTGGCAGGCTGGGTGAAAAAAGTGATTGCAGAACACAAGATTTCGTGTGGGTCCTAAGCGCCGAAGGCGCGAAATTATGTAGCCCAGGCCGTTACTTACGCCCGGGGCTAACTTTCCAACGCGCTACGGCGCTGTCCGTTCATAGTTCCGATCTTTGCTTTCGCTGATTGATCTTTTTGTGCTGCGCCTACGGCGTTTGTCATTCTTTCTTGTTACAGTCTGGCTTGTAATTGACGTGAATTCACAGCTATCTTGTTAGGCATGGCGTCGCGGACGGTGGACCAGCTTCCGAACCTTGTTTCTCTGCCCGGATATCGGCGCGGAAAAAAGACGCTCCTGGTTTTCTTCGAAACCGATTGTCCTACATGCCAACTGGCCCTTCCTTATTTAAATGCACTGGGAGCGGATGCCGTTCAGGTAATTGGCCTTTCCCAGGATGACGACGCTCGCACGCAACAGTTCGTGAAGGACATGGGAATCGAATACGGCGTTTCCGTGGACGCAGGGCTGAAGTTCACCAGGGCGTACGATCCGCAGTCTGTGCCAACCATGTACCTGCTGGATGAAGACGGGAAGCTTCAGCAAACCCTGATCGGGTTCGATAAAGCGGGACTGAATGCTTTGGCCACGGCGCTGAATGTGCCGGCGATTGCGGAGGCCAATGATGGAGCTCCGGATTGGAAGCCGGGCTGCGGATCACGGCATCTGGAGCCCGCGACGGAGCATGGGAGCGATGATGCAGCAGGACCATCATTGCTGCGGCGGGTGGCGAATGCAGCCACACGGATCACGCTGAAAGACAATGAAGACGCGTGTGGAATATTGCCGCGAAAATTTTGGCGATGCACTGCCGGTGGTCCCGCCAACGGTGGAGCGGGTGGAAACCATGTTGAAGGCGTGCGATCTGGCGCCGCAAAATGTTGTGGGCCGCATACCGCCGATCTATGGCGAGGCGACGGTGGAGAAGATTGCGGCCAATGCCGTGATGGCCGGCTGTCCGCCGGAGATGATGCGCGTTTTAATTCCGCTGGTGCGCGCGGTGTGTGATGAAAACTTCAACGCGCATGGCGTGCAGGCGACTACACACTTCGCGGCGCCGCTGATCGTGATCAATGGTCCGGTGCGCAAAGAGCTGGGATTCTGGTCAAGGCAAAATGTTTTCAGCAATGTGGCCCGCGCCAACAGCACACTGGGTCGCGCACTGCAATTGATGCTGCTGAACATTGGCGGCGCCAGGCCGGATGGCATTGACATGTCAGCGCTCGGCAATCCGGGGAAATTTTCATTCTGCATTGCCGAAAACGAGGAAGACAATCCCTGGGAGCCGTTTCACGTGGAGCGCGGATTTAAGCGCGATGAGAGCGCTTTGACTCTATTTGCCGCGGAACCGCCACGCGGCGTAAGCGAGCACACGGCGCAAAAAGGCGAGACCTTGATGCGCGCCATCTGCCAGGTTCTGGCGACGGTGTGGAGCTATCGCAATTGCATGAGCCATGAAGCCATGGTGGTGCTCTGTCCGGAACATGCCAGAACACTTTTTCGCGATGGCTTCAGTAAACAACAGGTGCGGCAATTTCTTTTCGAGAATACAGGCGTTCCCATTCGTTACTACGCGGAGAACGACAATGGAGAAGGCACGCAGGTGAAAGGCAGCTATCGCGAGATCATGATTCAGGGCGAACCCTGCTACCAGAAGTTTCGTCATCCGGAAGCGATCAGCATTGTGGTGGCGGGCGGCACGGCAGGAAAATTTTCAGCCGTGCTGGGGAGCTGGGTGACCGGGCCCACGGGCAGCCAGATGGTGACGTATCCGATCCCTGAAAGATAAACACGTCTTAGCAGCAAAGAGAGGTTGAGAATGGCAACAACACTGGTACATCCCGGCAACGAAGGGACAGCGCAGGCAGGCGCACCTGCCGGGGCGGCTGGCGTCACTCAAAGGAAAAAAGATTGGATTGCTGGACATCAGCAAGCCGGGCGGGCGATTTTTTCTTGATCGGCTGGAAGAATTGTTGCGCACGCGCTATGAAGCGTCTGATGTGATCCGGCTGACCAAGCCAACGTATACGAAGAATGCGCCGGCAGCATTGATACAAGAGCTTCGCGGCATGGACGCCGTGGTGGAAGGCCTGGCTGATTGAGGGTCATGCACAACGTGCAGTATGCACGACACGGTGAAGCTGGAAAATCTGGGAATACCGGCGGTGGCGGTGGCGACAACGGAGTTTATGTCGCCGGCGCGGATACAGGCGGGCGCGCTGGGACGCCCGGGATTTGAAGCAGTGTATGTTGAACATCCCATACAGGACCAGACACCGCAACAGATCGCCGCACGGGCAGATGCTGTGGCGGCGGAGATCGTGAAGACGACTCACAGGAAAATAGCGCTGAAAGGAAACCAGCGACAATGACTGCTTCCGTAACGGAAGTTCAAACCAAGAAGTCTGCCCAGGGCAAGGGACAAAAGAAAATCGCCATCCTGGGCTGCGGCAAGATGGGCACCATCCTGCTCCAGGGTTTTCTGGAGCATGGACTGATCACCAAAGATGAAGTAGTGGCCACGGTGCAGCATGACGAACATCGCCGGGCGCTGGCGCGCGAACTGAGCGGCGTCACGGTGACAACGGACAATAAGTCCGCGGTGACAGGAACTCCGATCATCCTGCTGGGCGTGAAGCCGCAGGCGCTGGCGACAACTGCTGGAAGAAATATCGCCGGTGCTGGCGCCGGAAACGTTGCTGATTTCGTTTGCTGCTTCCACCACCACGGGATTCATTCAGCAGAAAGTCGCTAAGAATGTTCATGTGGTGCGCGCGATGCCGAACACACCGGCCATGGTGGGTGCGGCCATGACTGCGCTGTGCGCGGGGCCTTCCGCTCGCAAAGAACATCTGGAGACGGCGAAGAGTCTGTTTGAGAGCGTGGGGCGCGCGGTGATCGTGGATGAGAAACACATGGACGCGATCACAGCTCTCTCTGGCAGCGGACCGGCGTTTGCGTTCGTGATTCTGGAATCGCTGGCGGAAGCGGGCGTGAAGGTCGGGACTGCCGCGCGATCTGGCGACGACCCTGGCAGCACAGACCATGTTTGGAGCGGCAAAGCTGGCGCTGGAGACGGGACATCATCCGGCGCTATTAAAGGACGCGGTGACGACTCCGGCGGGCTGCACGATTGAAGGATTGATTGAACTGGAAAAAGGCGGCCTGCGCGTGACGCTGATTAAAGCGGTCATCGAGACAACGATGCGGGCGAAAGAGTTGATGACGAGCTAGGGAATCGGGAGATCGGCGAGATCGGGGGATCGGGGGATCGGTTAGCCGCGAATAAACGCGAATTAGAAGCGGGTAGTTGGTGATGGTGATTTGTGATTAGTGATTAGCGATTTGTGATTAGTAAAACATGGTGGGCGCAACGAGGGCCACTGGCAAACTCAGACGAGGCCAGTTAGCGTCCAAAGTTATTTATCGAAACTGTAGAGGTCCCTCGCTGCGCTCGGGACTAAGGCTGAAACACTTGCCTGAAATCGCTGTCCCCGGTATCATTAACACCTGATGTTTACCCCTTCCGCCAACATGGCCATGTGCTGTCACACCATGGCTATGTGTGTGTTCATACACTGAGGCGGAACAGGTTCATCAAAGATTCAGAAACTTAAATCCTTGAACCCGCTGCCTCAGGCAGTGGGTTTTGTGCTTTTACGGACGGTTCTCCCAAACTATTCGTTTACAAGCACTGAAAACGCTGCGGCAGCTTGAAAAGAGAGAAGACTTGTATGAACAGCGTACGTTATGAACTCCGATGTCGTGAATGCCAGACCACGTGGGGCAACCAGCCAATCTCATTCTGCCAGAAGTGCTTTGCTCCGCTGGAAGTGGCTTACGATCTGGCGGCGATCAAGCCGGAAATCAGCCGCGACAAAATCGCCAGCCGCGCCACGAACCTTTGGCGCTACAAAGAACTGCTGCCGCTGCCGGAACAATACGACGCGTCTCTGCCAGTGGGCTTTACCCCACTGGTCAAGGCTTCCAACCTGGGCGAGACGTTCCGGACGAAGTCGCTCTATTTGAAGAATGATTCGGTTTGCTTCCCCACGTTGAGCTTTAAAGATCGCGTGGTGGCGGTGGCGCTCACGCAGGCCAGGGCGTTTGGCTTTGAAGTGGTGAGCTGCTCATCAACCGGCAATCTGGCCAACTCAGTGGCGGCACAAGCGGCACGCGGCGGATTCAAAGCCTGCGTTTTCATTCCTTCTGATCTGGAGCCCGCGAAGGTTCTGGGCACACAGGTTTATGGCGCGACCATTGTGCGCATTGATGGAAATTATGATCACGTGAACCGCCTGTGCTCGCAGATTGCGGACAAACATCGCTGGGGATTCGTGAATGTGAACCTGCGTCCTTATTATGCGGAAGGCTCGAAGACGGTGGGCTATGAGATCGCCGAACAATTGGGCTGGCGTCTGCCGGACAACGTGGTGGTGCCGATGGCCGGCGGGTCATTGATCGGCAAGATCAACAAGGCGTTCCGCGAGCTGATTGAGCTTGGCCTGGTGGAATCCAAACATGTGAAGTTTTTTGGCGCACAGGCGACGGGATGCAGCCCGATCAGCGCGGCGGTGAAAGCCGGACGCAATGAGATTGAACCGCAGAAGCCGAAGACGATTGCGCGGTCGCTGGCGATTGGCAATCCCGCGGATGGATTCTATGCAGCGAAGATGATCAGCGGCAGCGGCGGATGGTCAGAAGACGTGAGCGATCCTGAAATTGTGGATGGCATCACGCTGCTGGCGGAGAGCGAAGGCATCTTCACCGAAACTGCCGGCGGCGTAACCGTGGGCATGCGCGGAGAAGCTGTATGCACAGGGACGGATCTCGCCGGAAGAGACAACGGTGCTGTGCATCACCGGGAACGGGCTGAAGACAACCGATGCGCTGGAAGGAAGATTCGAAACCTCAGAGCCACTCGCGCCAAAGCTGGCGGCTTTTGAAGAGTTCCTGGAACGCGAGCTTCACGGCGTGGTGGCGGCTGGAGGTGTGCGATGAGCGTGAAGGTTTCAATCCCTTCAGCGTTTCGCCGGCCATACGGAAGGGCTGGACAGCTATGATTGCGCGGCCAAAGATTTAAATGAACTGCTGGACGGGCTGGCAAACCGCTTCCCGGAGTTGAAGCCGCATCTGCGCGATGAACAGGGCAAGGTGCGGCGGTTTCTGAATATCTACGTGAATGATGAGGACATCCGTTTTCTGGATAAGGATTACAAATTCGCCGAAGGCGATGAGGTCACGCTGGTGCCGTCGATTGCGGGCGGGTGAGGGGAAGAGTGGTGGAAAAAAATAGGCCGGCAATTTTGTGTCCTGCCGGAAGCCAACAATTACAATCTCGACAGGAGATCAACATGGACCAGTTTCAGCGGATTGAACTTGAAACCAGAATCAGACAGACGTTGAAAGACCACCAACATGAAGGCCTTCACATGATCGGCGGCGTCGATCAACTTGTCAGCCGACTCCTGAATACGGTGGAAGAATGGCTGCATGAGGAGAGCAAACCGACGCGCAAGAGCGCGTAACAGGCTCCTCAGGGGCTAAAAGCCAAGATGTTTTGGGGTCTAAACGCAGGGCTAAAGCCCTGCTCCACCCAAGAGCTGATCAAGATTTTCAAAAGGTAAAAGAATTATTGTTCCCTCAGGGGCTAAAGCCCAGATGTTTTTGGGGTCTTAAACGCAGGGCTAAAGCCCTGCTCCAGTCTTTTCTTGACTCTGAAAATCAGGCGGGCTATAGTGCAGCTTGATGAACCGCAACCAGAATTCGACCATGGTGACGCCGGACATGTGCACAAGCACAGGGACAACAACATCCATGCTCAATTCTGGCGAGACGGTGAAATAGCAGCTCAGCAATCCTAAGATTTACCGACCCACTCGCCAGAAGCGAGTGGGTTTTGGCTTTTTAGGGATTTCGCGGCTTGGGATGAATCGGGTAAGTCCTTTAGATCTTGGGATGAGGCCATTGGGTAGGTGGGTAATTTGGTAATTGGGTAATTGAGAGCAAATGGCAATTGGCAATTGGCAAGTAGCCAAGACGAAGACAAGCCAAGGATGGGACAGGTTGGGACGTTTCAGCTAAGTGCTTTAGATCTTGGGATGAGGCCATTCGGTAAGTGGGTGGTAAATGGGTAATTGAAAGCAAATGGCAATTGGCAATTGGCAAGTAGCCAAGAAGAAGACGAAAACGATCCAAGGTGGGACAGGTTGGGGTCTTTCAGCTAAGTGCTTTAGATCTTGGGATGGAGCAGGGGGTAGGGAGCAGATGGCTGGCAAGAATAACTTCGAAGTTGACAATGGTTACGGCTGGCGGGTGGTTGTACCCGCAACCTCGGCCAACTTGGGCTGCGCCTTTGATTGCGGCGGGTTGGCGATGAAGTTGTACCTCAAAGCGCTGTTCGTGCCGGATGGAGGAAATGAGCTTACCATCAGCTATCAGGGGCAGACGCCGGAGCGGTTTCCGATTGATGGTTCCAACCTGATTCTGCATGCCCTGCGATTTGCAGCGGCCGAACTGGATGCACCTGTTCCTGCCGGGCACGTGAGCGTGGAGAGCGACATCCCCATCAGCGTGGGACTGGGCAGCAGCGCGGCGGCAGTGATCGCCGGGCTGCTATTGGGGACGCGTTATGCGGGGCAGGACGTAAGCGCCGAAGAAATACTGCGCTGGGCGGAAAAGATTGAAGGCCACATTGATAATGCGGCCGCCGCTTACCATGGCGGGCTGGTTCTGGGCTTGTGTAACAACATGGACCGGGTGGTCACGCTACGCACGGATTTTCCGGAAAGCATAAGGCTGGTACTGGTGAGTCCGGAGCTTACTGTCCCGACGCACGAAGCGAGGCAGGCTCTGCCGGCCGAGTACGAACGCGCTGACATACTGCATACGCTGCAACGCACGGCGCTGCTGGCCGGCACCTGCTTCTCCGGCAACTTTGATCTCTTCCCTGCACTGTTCGACGACAGATTGCACCAGCCCTATCGGCAAAAACTTGTTCCCGGCATGGAGAGATGCCTGCAATACCGGCAGGATGGATTACTGGGCGTGGCCATCAGCGGATCTGGATCTTCAGTGATCGCGTTTGTGACGCGTAAGGAAGACGAGATTGCGGCGGCTTTGCAGGAGATCTTCGCGCGTGAGGGAGTACGAAGCGAGGCGCGATCAACATCGGCCGATAACCAGGGCGCGTGGGTGTCGCGCGAACCTGTGGTTGTGACAAGCACGGCCGGGAAACAGAAGTGATCAGCAGGAGCATTTGATGAGCGGTAAAAAAACCATTGTGATGAAGTTTGGCGGAACGTCAGTGGGTAACGCAGGACGCATACGCCAGTGCGCGGAGATTGTGAGCGAGGCCGCACGCCGGGACCGAATTGTTGTGGTGGTGTCCGCTATGTCCGGTATTACTGACCTGATCTTCAAGACAATTGATGCCGCCCGCCATGGCGACGCCGACAGCACGGACGCCAGCCTGAAGAAGTTTGCCAGCGCACATCGTGAGTTGATGCTGGAGCTGTTCAGCGGCGCAGAGGCAGCGCGCGCGCTGGATTTTCTGGAACAGGTATGCGCCCAATTAGATAAATCGTCACAAGCGCTGCTGGCGTTACGCACTGACATTTCTGCACAGACAATGGATTCACTGGTCGCGCTGGGAGAGCGCATTACTTCATGGGCGCTGGCGCATTATCTGGCGGGCAATCGCTGCAAGAGCGAAGATGTGGTTCCGGAGAAGGTGATCACCACAGACGCCAACTTCGGTAACGCGCAACCGGACATGGATGCGACACGGTTCAATTGCCGGACGGCGCTGACGCCGGTGCTTGATGCCGGCGCGGTGCCGGTGATCGGCGGATATAGCGGCGCCACGGCTGATGGCCGCACCACGACGCTGGGCCGCGGAGGCTCTGATTATTCCGCTACCATTATTGGGGCGGCGCTGGGCGCCGATGAAGTCTGGATATGGACGGACGTGGACGGCGTGCTTACGGCTGATCCACGGATATGTCCGGACGCAACCACGTTGCCGGAAATCAGCTTTGCCGAGGCGATTGAGCTTGCATATTACGGCGCCAAGGTGATTCATCCACGCGCGGCGTATCCGGCAATGGATGCGGGCTGCCCGGTGTGGATCAAGAACTCTTTCAATCCCAGCGCTCCCGGAACCAAGATCACAAGGGAAGCTACGCCGTTGAATTCACCCGTGAAGTCAGTAACCGCGGTGAAGAATGCCACATTGATTTCTCTGGTGACGCGGCGCGACGTTCATCCGGTGGAATTGTGGGGACGGCTGTTTCTGCGTCTGGGACAGGAGCAGATTGAAGTGCTGTTTGCCACGCAATCTTCGCCAGAGCATGCATTGGGACTGGTACTGCGGCAGGAAGATGCGGAACGCGTGACCAGACTCATCAACACCGTATTTCGCATTGAACTGGCCCAGGGCGTGTTGCTTCCGGTTGAAGTGAACAGCCAGATTGCGGTGATCGCGGTGCTGGGCGAATCAATGAAAGGAATGTGCGGGATTCTGGGGCGCGTGTTTTCCGCTGTGGCACGCCGAGACGTGAGCGTGATCGCAGTCGCGCAGGGCGCAAGCGAATTGAGCATATGCTTTGCGGTGACTGCATCCGGCGCGGCGGAGGTGGTGAGATCAGTGCATGATGAATTTTTTGCCAAGCCTGCGGAGAACATTCCATTATGCCTGCGTCCTACGCCGGCGGCGACCACGGGTGCGCGATGAACACAACTCTAATAAACACAAGCGGCACAATGCCGTTGAGCGCGAGCCAGCACCGGACATCAGTTAAAGTGCGTTCACTGTGGCATGGTGCAGACCACGGCGGACCGAATGTTCCGCTGTACACAATGCCATGAGCTGCTGGAGGTTGTTTATCCAGATCTGGCCGGGGCGCCACGGGAATTCGGCCTTCGTTTGCGGGAGATTTGGAAAGAGCGCAGAACGGGAACGCTGCCGGAAGATATCAGCGGGGTATGGCGCTTCCGCGAATTGCTGCCAGCCATTGAAAACAAGAACATGATCACGATGTGTGAAGGCAATACGCCGCTGGTGAAGCTGACGCGCGCCGCACGAGAGCTGGGATTGCCGGAGTTGCGGGCGAAGCACCAGGGCATGAATCCGACAGGGTCGTTCAAGGACACGGGAATTTCAGTGGCGATCAGCATGGCGAAGGCGGAAGGATATTCGTTTGTGTGCTGTGCTTCGACGGGCAATACGTCAGCGGCGGTGGCGGCCTATGCAGCGCGCGCAGAAATGAAAAGTATTGTGCTGCTTCCGGCAGGCCAGGTCGCACAAGGCAAGCTGGCGCAGGCGATTGAGTACGGCGCGCACGTGCTGCAACTGCAAACCGATTTTGATGGCTGCCTGAATGTTCTGCATGACGTGGTGCACCGCTTCCCTGCTTATCTTTTAAATTCGCTCAACCCGTACCGGCTGGAAGGCCAGAAGACGGTTGCCTTCGAGATTATGGAGCAGATGGATTGGAACGTTCCCGATCATGTGATTGTTCCGGGCGGGAACCTGGCGAATGGATCGGCGCTGGGCAAAGGATTTCAGGAGCTGCGCGATCTCGGCCTGATCCGCAACCTGCCGAAGATATCGATCATTCAGGCGGCGGGAGCAAACCCGCTGGTGCGCACGCATGCGCGAGAACGGCGGCAAAGAGCTGGTTCGGGTGAACGCGGAAACACGAGCGACGGCGATACGGATCGGCAATCCCGCGTCATGGAGAAAGGCCGTGGCCGTTTTGAACAACAGTGGCGGCGCATGCGAAGACGTGACAGAAAAAGAAATTGCGCAGGCCAAGGCGGAACTGGGCAGCGAAGGTATTGGTTGCGAACCGGCATCGGCGGCAACGCTGGCGGGATTGAAGAAGCTGGTACGGTCTGGCTTTGTGAAGGCAAATGAAACCGTGGTGCTGGTGCTGACCGGACACATGCTGAAAGACGTGGACTACATGCTGCAGGCGCAGATCAAACGAGTGATTGGGCCGATGCCGGCGGATGCCGCGGCAGTAATTGAAGTTCTGGAGCGCATTCATGCCGGAAATTGAGGCAGTAACGGAAAAGACGGAGAAGGCTGCAAGAGCAAAAGACGTGGTGCGCGTGGGCATCATTGGTTATGGCACGGTGGGCCGCGCATCGGCTGAGATACTCGCGAGCCACGCGGGAGAGATTACACAGCGCATGGGCGGCGTCTCGATCGTGGTGACGCGGCTCTGCCGTAAATCACCGCAGGCTTCAGAATCAGGCGTTAACGGCGTTCGCGTGGTGGCAGACTGGCGGGAAGTCGCCACAGCCGACGATGTTGATATTGTGATTGAGGCGATTGGCGGAACCACCACCGCGCATGATGTAGTGCGCACCAGCCTGGAAAATGGAAAGGCCGTGGTAACGGCGAACAAAGCGCTGATCGCGCTGCATGGAGAAGAATTGTTTGCGCTGGCGCGACGAGAGAAATCTGCCAATCGGCATTGAAGCCAGCGTGGCGGGCGGCGTGCCGGTGATCCACGCAATTTCCGAGGCGCTGGCGGCTGATCGCGTGCAATCGGTTTACGGCATTGTGAACGGCACATGCAATTACATTCTCACGCAGATGGAGCAGCATGGCATTGAGTTCGCCGAAGCACTGAAGCAGGCGCAGGAAGCCGGCTATGCGGAGGCCGATCCCAGTCTGGACATTGATGGTCTGGATGCGCGTGACAAGATTGCCATCCTGGCGCGCATCGCCTTCGGACACACGATCAATGCGGCGGAGATTCCGGTGAACGGAATTCGCAATGTAACTGCAACGGATTTTCATTACGCGCACAGATTGAATTCAACCATACGGCTGGTGGCGTCAGCCGAGCGAACGGCCCAAGGCATTCACATTGCGGTGCAGCCATGGCTGGAACCGCGGGACTCCATGCTGGCAAAAGTAGATGGCGCGAATAATGCCATCTTTATCGCGGGCGCCAAAGTTGGGACGCAGATGTTGTATGGTCGCGGCGCCGGTGGCAATGCAACGGGAACGGCCGTGCTCTCTGACGTCTTGCACATTGCACAGCAGATTGCGCGTGGACATACGTCGGCGAGCAATCTACCGGCTTTTATAGTGCAGAGCCGCTGAAGCTGGCGCCGAGATCGCAGCCGATGAGCTGGTTCCTGCGACTGACGGTGAGGGATTGTCCGGGCATTCTGGCGCGAACCGCGGAAGCGATTGCGCGCGAGGGCATCAACATTGATTCGGTCATCCAGGAACCGCACATGCGCAAAGACAAGTTGTCATTTGTGGTGACGCTGGAGCCAACACTGGAAGAGACAGTGCAGCGGGCGATAAAGACGATCAACAGTTTTGAGTTTATGCGCGAACCGGTATTGTTGCTGCCGATGATTTCATCAGTGGAAGAACATGTTTAGCGGATTTGGTAAATGGGTAAGTTGGTAATTGGGTGATTGGTAACAGCACAAACATAACGCTGATGACAATGATTCAACGTGATTTACACTGCTGGCACATAAGTACCAACTTTCACAATTACCAAATTACACAATTACCAAATAAACACAATTACCAATTGGCAGGCTGGTTCAGGTTCAGCAACGCCGTCAGCGCGAGGGTCAGAGGCGGCGAAGTTCATTTTAGTTTTGGAATCATGCAGGACGGCCTGACCGCGGCCCATGGCTGCGGAATATTCCTGGCGAACCATGAGATTGTGGCCTTTGCTTCGGAGCGCGTCCAGGACCTGGGGCTTCATGCGCGATTCGATGAACAGATCACAGCTTACGGCGCCGGAGGTTACGGTGAATCGCGGGGCTTCCAGAGCGGCTTGAATGTTCATGTTGTAGTCAACAAAGTTGGAGACAAATTGCGCATGGGCCAGCGGCTGGTTGGCTCCGCCCATGATGCCGAAGCCAATGTGAATGTCACCTCGCTCCATGAAAGCGGGAATGATGGTGTGAAACGGACGCTTACGCGGAGCAAGCACATTAGGATGTCCGGCTTCAAGAGTGAACAGACCGCCGCGGTTCTGCAACGCAAAGCCCGCACCTTTGACCACCACGCCGGAACCGAAGGCCGAGTAGTTGCTTTGAATGAGTGAAACGATGTTGCCGTCTTTATCCACAACAGAAAGATATGTGGTGTCACTGCCGGGAACCGAGCCCGCGCCGGGATTGCAATTGGCTTTATCAGGATCGATCATGCTGGCGCGCTGCTGAGCATGTTCATCGGAAAGGAGGCCGGCAACCGGGACCTTCGCGAACCTTGGATCAGCGTTGTAGTGATATAGATCGGCATAGGCGAGCTTCATTGCTTCAATTCGTTTATGAAGTTCGGCCGTGCCGGCAGGACCATTTTGATCGGGAGTAAATTTGCCCATGATGTTGAGCATCTCCAGTGCAGCCATGCCCTGCCCGTTGGGAGGAAGCTCATAGATGGTCCAGCCGCGATAGGTGGACGAGATGGGCTCAACCCACTCCGAAGAGAAATCAGCCAGGTCCTCAAGCCGCATGGTTCCACCGAGAGCAGAGGAAGTATTTACGATGGCCTGCGCGATCTCTCCTTTGTAAAAAGTGTCACGACCCTGCTGGGCGATGAGACGCAGGGTTTTAGCCAGGTCCGGATTGCTGAAGTGCTCGCCAAGCTGCGGAACTTTGCCGCCGGGAAGAAACACACGCGTGGCTTCAGGATTTTTTTGCAGCAAGTCTAACGAGTCAGCCCAGTACTGGTGAATGATTTCCGGGACATCGTAACCATGGTCAGCGTAGTAAATGGCAGGAGCGAAAAGATCTTTCCACGGGAGCTTACCGAAACGTTGATGGGCTTTGCTCCAGCCATCCACGGTTCCTGGAACGGTGACACTGTGAATGCCCTCATGAGGCATGCTGTGAAAGCCTTCACGATTGAGATACGCAGGCGTGAGTTTTTGCGGCGCCCATCCACTGGCGTTCAGTCCATAAAGCTTGCCGGACCTGGAATCCCAATAGATGAGGAAGAGGTCACCGCCAATTCCGTTCATCATGGGTTCAGTTACGCCAAGCACGGCATTGGCAGCGATGGCTGCATCCATTGCCGATCCGCCTCGGGCGAGTATCTGCGCGCCGGCCTGGGAAGCAAGATAGTGACTGGTGGCAACAATGCCACGGTCAGTGATGACCATGGACCGGCCATATGAACGGTCCTGCGGGTAGGCGTCAATCGTCATGGTAACCAGCGTAAAAACGAGCAGCAGGATGGAACGAAGCATCAGCAACCCCAGTCTGCCTTTATTTAGAACAGCAGATTATAGAACATGGGGATGGCCTTCAACGCGTTTTGTAAGCAAAAGGTTGCAGGAATGAGCCTGCAAGACCGCGGTGTTCCGCTCTGATGTACCGGGGAGTCCACTTAGATACGCATACTTGAAGCTGGAGCTGAAAGGATGCAAGACAAATGACAGATATGAGCACCAATAAAGAGGGCCGCTCAAAAGCGGCCCCCTTTATACCTTGTCCTGCAATTACCTCTTACGCAGCTTTCATTGCTTTCTTGCGTTCCGCCCAGCGCTTTTTCATCATTTCCGATATGCGCCTCTTAGCGGCTGCGCTCAAGCGACGGCGCCCGCGCCTTCCTGTACCTGCCGCAGCACCTGTTCCGCGACCACCTGAAAGAGATCCGCGCAGAGCAGAGATAGCTTGCTCCAGCCGGTCCCGTTCAGCTTCCAACTCCGAAATAATTTGTTGCGTATCCATATAGCTCCTTCCGAGAAGCATGCTACCAGCGAACAAGATAGGCCTGCAAGTTTTATCAGGCAGAACTGTAAGAGACTAGTAGTTAGGAGCTATGTGTTCTGGTTCGCTTTGGTTCTTCCGAAAAGACGGCTCATATCCAGTCACTCCATACAGCGTTAAGTTAGCGGCAGCGAGTCATTTCACAATCGTACGGCACGAAGCGGGTTTGACAAACAAATGTTTTCCGGAGTCGCTTTTACGAGCAGCTCAAGAGCAGCTAAATGAAGCGAACCGATTCTAGTAAAGCTTGGTCTAGTGAGAGGAAAGATTAGAGAGACCATGCATATCTCCGGGAATACATAAGCCATCTAGAGCACCATCGCTGTAATCAGTAGTTTCAAGTCTGGCCCAGAATGACACAACGCAGCACATACACTTAATCAGCGCAGCTCGTTATGCAAATGTCAGATTGCTTATTCATTACTGGATAAATTTGTAGATTTGTCTTCTATGGCTGCCAAAGTGCTTACCTATAAGTGTTTATTGTTGGCGCTGCAGCATCCAGCCAACTGCTTCCGTCAGACGCTCAAGCATTGGTCTTTTTCGCCAATGCGCCAGTGTAAGCTCACAGCTATTTTGTAAGTCGGCTGCAAAATCCGTGCTGAGTCTTTCGGCGGTACCATGGTCGAATCATGGCAACATTGACCTCGTCATTCAGTCCGAACGACCGATTATCGAAGTTCGTGGATCCAACACGACCAGAGCCCGTCAACGATTAGAACCTTTTACATGGATCATGCTTGATTGATACTCGTATACTTTTGCTCCGGCGTTCAGTAATTCGCCGAAAAGCCTCCGGCTTGAACTGCGCGTAAGGCATGGTCGCTCTTTTTCCCCGGAACAATGATCCGCACATCGACATTTCTTTTTCTGGCGCGGATTAACTCCTGCACCATACTCGAATCCGGCAGAAAGTAAGGACTATTAATAAGACTGGAGGTACGCGCCGCCAGCCACCAGGGATTGAAACAGAATCCGGGCACGAGTGGAACCGCCAGCCGAAGGCGCACTGTTTACCACCATTGCCTTGCTGTTCCCTTGTGTCTCACAAAAGGGAAAGTACTCTTCGCCAAAGATAACCTCGCCACATGATTCAAGCCAGTTCTCGGCAAACGTGGCCTGGAGATTGCAGACTACGTCGCCTTCCAGCTTGACCACCGTATCCCGCCATCTGGGATGGTTCTTCTTACTCAGACAGCCACTGATCGGCAATTCCTGCTCCTCCAATAAAACCGATCTTACCGTCTATCAACCAGCAACTCGCGATGTGTCCGATTATTGATCCGAGCCAGGCTTTTCCAGCTGAGTGGGTGGTAGAACTGGACATGTCCGCCGGCGTCGATCAAGTCCTGGCAATAGCTTTGTCGTGGAAAAGCTGCCAATGGCATCCAGCGTAACGTTTACTCTTACGCCGGCGCGTGCGCGTTCAGTCAGAGCCTCCAGGAACCGGCTGGCCACCTCACCTCGCTGAAAAATGTAAGCTTCAAGGTTTATGCTCTGTGATTGAATGGCTTCCAGCTCTGCTTCGTAGAATTGTTCACCATTGGTGAGCACGGCTACAGAACTGCGATGATTGATCTGGGCATCGGTAAGAGCTTCCAGGGTTTGAAGAAAGCGCTCAGAATCCAGCGCTGGTGCTTCAATGCGATCAATTCCATAGCGCAACGATGGCTCAAAGAAAGCCATCACGAGCAGGAACAATTGCCAGACCAACACAATCAGCCCGAAGACCACCAAACCTGGAAACGTACGATTCCGTTCCTCCGCTCGAAGCATATTAGGATGCGCGCAGGCAGAGTGTTGACGAAATTCAGGAAGCCAAGCCGCTCAACTGAGCGCTAGAAGGTTAGGTGGTTAAAAATCCAGGTCGTGCTTCTAAAAAATGGCAACCCCGTTCAGTGTAGCTCTGGGCCAGGCACGAATGCATATTATTCCAGATCATGCGCCCTGCATATCAACATTCATCGGGATATCCACGTTGAAGAAGATAAGCATATCTTCGCCGGTGCGGGCATCTTTCAGAGAAAACGTCATAAGAATGCTCATGCTCTCGTTCGGTTACAGACGCTCAATGATCATCGCGTTAGCCATGCCGCCGCCTTCACACATGGTTTGCAATCCGTAGCGGGCCCCGGTACGTTCAAGCTCGTGAACAAGCGTTGTGGTCAGCCGTGCGCCGCTTGCACCCAGAGGATGGCCAAGCGCGATCGCGCCGCCATTTACGTTCACACAAGCCAGATCAGCATTGGTTTCCTTCTGCCATGCCAGCACCACGCTGGCGAACGCCTCATTGATTTCGATCAGATCGATCTGTTCAAGCTTCAGCCCGGCTCGTTCAAGAACCAGACCGCGTTGCCGGGATGGGAGCAGAGAGCATCAGCACCGGATCATCGCCGCAAGGGAAAATGCAATTAGTCTCGCCATGGCTTCAGGCCAAGGCTTTCGGCTTTGCCGCGCTCCATGATTAGTACCGCTGCCGCTCCGTCAGTGATTTGAGAAGAATTCGCGGCGGTAATAACGCCGTCTGCTTTGAATACGGTTTTCAGCGTGCCCATTTTTTCCAGAGTAGCATCGGGACGGATGCCTTCATCCCGCGTAACTTCCCTTGCGCCGCTCTCGGTTGCAACTTCAACGGGCAGAATCTGGCGATGAAATCGGCCTTCATTCGTGGCGCGTGCGGCCCGCTTGTGGCTTTCCAGACTGTACGCATCCAGGCTGGCGCGATCAAGCTTCCATCGCTCCGCCATCATTTCAGCGCTGATGCCCTGATTGAAATGCGAATTGTTGTAGCGCTTCATCACCGCCGGACCAAAAGGCTTTCCGGGTCCAGACGCAACGGACGCGCCCATGGGAACACGCGTCATGCTCTCCACGCCGCAGGCAATGGCAATGTCATAGCTGCCGGCAATCACTCCTTGCGCGGCAAAGTGAATGGCCTGCTGGCTTGATCCGCATTGCCGATCCACGGTTGTTGCGGGCACTGACTCCGGGAAACCCGCCGCAAGAACCGCATTGCGACCGACGTTAACTCCCTGCTCGCCCACCTGCATCACGCATCCGCAGATCACGTCATCGATCATGCGCGGGATCAAGCTTGTTTCGATCCATGAGTCCGCGCAAGGTATGGGCCAGCAAATCAACGGGATGCCAGCTTTTCAAAACCCCATCGCGGCGGCCCAGAGGAGTACGAACTGCGTCAACGATGACTGCTTCGCGAATTTTCATAGCACCGATTTTACTCGTACCCGCTGCTCCTCGCCACGCGCGCGACTGCTCACTTAAGAACAGGTTTGAGCGATTACGTGGAGCGTGGGATACTTTATTCTCCAATCAGACCGGTGAAGCTCGTATCGCTCGTAGTAATGCTCACGGAACTGGCATATCAAGGATGAAAATCATCCGTTAGAGTTGCGTTTGACCCTGCATTTTCATCGCGATATAATGCAAAGTTGCTTCTGAAGCGGGAGTAACTCAGTGGTAGAGTGCGACCTTGCCAAGGTCGAAGTCGCGGGTTCAACTCCCGTCTCCCGCTCCATCAAGTTTCCTCTGTCGCCCCTCGCAACCTGGCGAGGGTTTATGCTGTAAGGGCCTAAAGATACAAGGTTCTTGAAATCAGGGCGCGGTACCCAAGTGGTAAGGGAGAGGTCTGCAAAACCTTTATGCGTCGGTTCGATTCCGACCCGCGCCTCCAATTTCAACATTCCAGGTAAATCAAATAGCAGCTACCTTTATTCTTACTGCATGCTGGCGCGCTCTTTCTTCTGCAAGATGAAATGAGCACGACGGTTCTGTGACCAGCAGGATTCATTATCAGCGGTGGTGCAAAAGGGACGTTCTTTGCCCAGGCTGATCAGCTTTACAGCATCGCCTCGGACGCCCTGCTTTACCAGCGCTTCCATCACCTGTTTCGCCCGGTTTTGTCCCAATGCCATGTTGTAATCTTCTGAGCCCCGCTCATCGCAATGGCCTTCAATGGTCAATCGCCAATCCGGGTGCGCAGCCAGGAACTGCGCATCATGATCAAGGATGGACTGCTCGTCACCACGGATGGTGGCATTGTCATAGTTGAAGAAGATGTCTTTTATGTTCTGGGCAAACAGCTCTTCGTCTGAAATGCCGGCGCGCTTTTGTTCAGGAACCGTCACGGTAAGGCGTGCGTCGGCTTCAGCCGAACCACCGCTTCCCTTTGCGACAAGATGATAAGTGGTGGACTGGGTGGCAGTAACCTGTCTGCTTCCGGAGCCCGAGACGACGCCAATTCCATCGATCTGAAGATCAGAGGCGTTCTGGCTGGACCATGTAAGCTGCGCGGTTTGTCCCCGTTCCACGCTCTGTGGTGAGACCACGATGGACGCTGAAGGAGCTGGTTGTGCCGCTGGCGTGGGCGGAACTGCCTTTGCGACCGGCTGATGGTGATGGCATCCGGTGGTGACAATTGTGAGTGCGGCTGCAAAAAAGATGGAAGCAATAAGTTTACGCATGAGTTCTCTCCTCAAAACAAAATGCAGGCATGCAAAGCATGCCCTTCTTGTGGGCTGGTTTTAAAAACCTAATCGGCGGTTGAGAAGAAGGATGAAATCAGCAACGGAGGACCATGGAATCCAGTGAATCCGGCTGAAGGCGCTCAGTGCATTGATGGAGCATGGCGACGCCGCAAGCCAATGCGCTCGCCGATGCAGAGAGCTTTGCAAAGATGCTCATTCCGCATTGGATGATTGAGAGCACCAGGATGAGCAGGGCTCGGCGGGCGCGAAACGCGGTGTCGGGCCCATGTGTGGCCTGAAATGGACCTTGTACTAAAGGGAACAAGAACAGGAGCAGCACGCACACTGCGACCCATGAGACCATCCATCGGCCAGCGAGTGAAACGAGCATGGCAGCAGTATGATTCAGAGTTGCTGCCCTGGTCAAGACATGGAATCGCCCTAGTTTCAAATTGGGCTTTCTCTTTATTGCTTTTACGATTTCCCGGATCGATAAGCTTTCGTCATGGTCTGATCCGAATGGTCACTCGGCCTTCCACAGTTCACGGCCAGCACATTAGGGTCGCGAACCTCAGCAACCAATCCCATCGCGTGGCGACGCATTCTCCTGCAGTGTCATTGAATACGAGCGCTTGTATTGAATTCTGTCAAATGCGCTTTAACGCCAATTGGGCCAGAGCTACTGATTTTTTAATGCGCGCAGATTCTTCACGAACTCCGCCGACACTCACGCGGATAAAAGAATTTCCGCGCAGCACGTACAGGGCACCAGAAATCGGGCCGCCCATCCAGAATGCTTCATCGCCAACACCGGTGATTGGGCGGGGCCGTGTGCCTTCTTCCTCTCTGACCTGTTCTTTTTCACTTTGGGGCTTTGATGAAAGCGGCTTTCCCTGTTTGACGGGCCTGGACGCATCAGCCTCAGCGTGAAAGTGTTTGCGCCAGAAATCGCGGGGCTTTTGTTTGCCGGGCACGGCCAAAGCCAGGCTTACTGATTTGGCCGGAGTCGTTGTCCGGAACAGGCACTCTGACATTGCCAACCCCTGGCTGGATTGCGGGCTGGCTTTGCTCTCTTCCACGCGTTCGCCCTGCACTGCTTGAATTTCCGCGCTACTCAGCATTGCGCAAACGTCAGTCTCGCCAGGTGTTTGTGCAGATGTATGAGTGGACGGTTTGGACGAAGCGTTCTGAGCGCTGAGACCCAGCGAGTGACCCAGGCTCGCGAACACCAAAAAGTAACGGAACAACCGGATGAACCTTCCGTTCATAGTGAAATCTCTCCCAAGAATCCCAGGTCCTGCAAACATGCCGAGGCCCGCGCAATTTTACTTCACGCGGGCCTGGGTTTGAGTGAAGTTAATTAGTGCTGCCGGTTGTCATCACAATCGGGATCTCCGTGGACACCGGAAGCAGGATCTCCAAAGCAGAGCTTGCCGCCGCCTTCGTTGTGTCCACTGTTCGTGCCAAACTGAGTGCCGTCAAAAACCGCAAACAAACCACGGCCACCTGTCTGCCGAGCGATGGTAGCCAAAGCATCCTGCGCGCTTGCCGGTCCAGCAGTGGCGTTTTGCGTGGAGTCGGTCACGCAGGTCCCGGTGCATCCGTCAGCATAGCCAATCAGCACACGCCCGACCTTGTCCACGGTGATGTCGTTGAAGTCGAGCAGGTTGCGGCAAGGATTGCTGCCGCCGCCATTCCAGATGCAGCCGCGCTGCACGGATAGAGGGCGTAGCGTCGCGGTGGTCCAGTGCGGCCGCCATTGTAGGTAAATGCGGCATAGAGATGCCAGACACCAAGGAAGTCTCCGGATTGAGTCGTCACCCGGCGTAGGCGTGCCGAGGAAAGCAAATGCGGCCCGCGATGTCATCGCCAGCGATGACTTCGGCGAATTCGCGCGTTCTGGATTCCAAACGGTGTTCCAGCGTCCTGGGATTTTGACCAGCTCACTCCTCGATCATGCGATACCGCGATCTTGGCATGACCATCAGAGTTCACGTAGCCGAAATAGATGGTGTTATTTCTTCCCGCTGCCACGGAAGGATCGCCGCCGCGGCCAGGCGAGAATGCGCGTCCGGCACGGTGCGTACAACCCAGGTCAGCCCGTTATCAGTTGAGACCGCAATACCCGGGCGGCTGACACCCGCTGCATCCTGGCAGTTTTCATTCGGAACGTAGGCGGTCGTCAGGTGAAACACGGACATGGCCGTGCAGGCCACCGCAGGTACCGGGCGCCACGGGCCGGTCAACTCCGTTGACTGTGGTGAATGTGTAGATGGGAACGCCCGGGCCAAACGTGAGCCCGCCATCATCGCTGCGTCGAACAGAACGCCGTGGCGATGTCTTGGAGCAGTAATAGATTGCGTGCGGATACGTATGCACGGCCGGGCGCCGGCGAACAGACGGTCCGCCGCCCACGGTCTGATGGTCAACACCGGCAGGCTGGCCGGAGCCCTGCGTCGGCAGCCAGTCATCGCCGTCATCGTCAGTGAAATGAAAGTTCGCTGGTGACTCCATTGAGCTGTGAAGAGAAAGTCGGTTGGTGCCGCCGAAATGTCCATCATCAGTAAAGAGGATCGGATCAAGGCTGACGCGCGCAAATGGTGAACGTTTGTCCTCCCATGTGGAAGTTGCCGGTGTAACCGTATCATTGAAAGTTACGCGCAGCGTGTGGTTACCAGCTGCGATGAACGCTTTGCCAGTGTTCCAATCCACGCCGATGGAAGGTTCGCCGGCACCGTGCTGTCCGGCGTCAGTTGACCCCAATGAAGGGGGAATATTTTCTGGCGCAGCATAATTCACGAATGCCGGGGCTCCGGGCGAGGGAGGTGGCGGCAGAGGAGTGGTGGGACGCGGAGCTACCGTCATGTGGCACAAGGTGTGCTCCCGTCGGCAAGGAGCAGTCGCCGCGACGAAGCGGATATGCCAGACTCCATCCACCGGATCAGTCAACGTAAGGTCCTCTTCGCCGGCGCCCGTGGAAGTGTCGTCCGGAGAGCCTGGGCCGTGATCAGCGGCGTTGGACTAATCGCAAAAATATCCAGGTCATGTCGGCGCCGTGCTGGTCCATGTGTATTTGAGCGTCAACTGAACGGTATTGGTCTGGTAAAACGTGGCGGCTGGAGCGGGCAGAATAACGGTCAAGTCATGGTTGTCACACAGGCCTGGAGGGCATGTGTCCTGAATGCCAACGTTGGTCACAGTTCCGGCTACCACCGACCAAAGTCCCATGAAACTGGTCCTGACATGCTGCTGATGGTGGTGCCTGCACTCTGCGCGGAAACCACAGGAGCGTCATGGAAAAGGAACTGCAGCCGGCGTCGGATGCAGTCAAAATGACAGACGAGGTCGAGAAACTGGATGATTCGAAGCACTGAGTGAGAAAGATCTTTCAGAGGGAGGGTCAATCATGGTAACTCCTGTCTCTTTCAGTTTGGCGCGAGAGCGGCCTATAAGTCCTAAACGGCTAGAATCGGACGAAGTAGTAGCCTTACAACGGAAGGTAAGAAGTAGCTCGGTAGGTGGATGGTTGCTTGTCTTTCTCAGATGATTTCCTAGTTCAGATTCAGGCGGAGGGTTGATTTTTTTAATCCATAGTGGTACTACTTAACAGAGGTAATCATCTAGCGACAATCGCTTCCACGCCACAGCCCGAGAACCTAAAGCTCCGGCGTCAGATCGGATTCTTCATGCGGCCCAAGAGCTCTTCGCGCAATCTGGGTTTAAAACGCAAGCACCATTTCCATTGCTCGTCTGGCCCAAACCAGTGAATCCCAGATCATCAAGCATTTCGGCAACAAAGAAGGTCTGCTGGAAGCGATCTTCGAACGTGGCTGGAAGCATATCAGCGAAGCTTTTAAAGCGCTGAAGTATATTCCTTCTCCCAG
>CAWGRA010000023.1:0-79496 GCA_963824835.1 Terriglobia bacterium
CATTTACTAATGGTAACGGAAGTACGGCCGCCACTGCGTGCCAAGTTTATGAGAGATCAAAGCGTAAAACGCCGGCGTATTAAACGTCTGGCCGGTTTCCCGCAATTCATGCTGAAAAAGAAACCTTCGCCTAAAAATTTAAACTTCGGCGCCATATGAACGGAGCATAGAATCCTATGGTCTGGCCAATGTGTAGCGGCGTGCCCGCAGGACTCAGGCGATCATGATAGACGTTACCACCAACGTCAAGTCCCGGAAGCCAGTCCGGTTTAATGAACAAGCCGCCGCTTACATGGTTTCCGTTTCCCTCGTCAATTTCCGGGGGATTCGGCTGATTGATCAGCGGACGCACCGTAGCGCCGGTACCGTATTCCAGATTGTAGTTCAGGCCAAGCGCCCCGGATGGAATGGTCCCGGTGGCCGAAGCGCCAACCGCCTGCGAAGGCAGCAGACCTCCGTGATCAGCAAACTCAACCACCAAAGGCCGGTCCACGGCGGTTTGCAGCCAGTTGCCGTGATGAAATACCGAATTGTAATAACTGGTGGCCGTGTGATATCGCCCGAATGACATCTTCAGATAATCACTGGCGTCATACTTGAGCAACATACGCTCCACATCGGTTTCAAATTCCTGATTATCGCCTTCGTAAAGACGACCTCGGCACAGCACCATCATCTTCGGCGACAGATGCGACGTCAGAAAAAGGTCCACATCACCCACGGAAAAATTCCCGGTGAGAACCCGCTTTCAGTCCGATCAATGGCGCTTCCGCCGGCTTTACATCGCTGGCCCGGTAGGTGAGCGCGCCGAAAACCCTGAAACTGAATGCCCCGCGCCATATGGAAAGGCGCGTTTTCCGGTGACTGCGTCTGCGAACTCGAGGACGAAGCCGGTTGTACGGCGGCGATCTCACCTTTTCGCTCTGGCGCCGTGACCGATGCCGGTGGCTCAGTTGTGGAAGATGTCACTGCGGAAGGCTGTTTTGCTTCCAGCGCCGCCAAATCGGCTTCTTGAGCTCCTTCATTTCTGTCACTAACTGGCGGATGGTTTCTCTCTGCTCTTCAATTTCTTTGTCTCTGAGCTGAAGAAGAACTTTGAGGCGAAAGCGCTTTTGACGGAACGGCTTGAAAACAGCGTCTGGTGCAGCCGTGCTCAGTGGGGAAGCGGCCTGGGCTGAAACGTGAAGCTGGGAGCAGCGTACATAGGCTCAACCAGATGAGTGCGCGATACATTGATGGCTTGTCCTTGCCGTAGCGGGAATTTTGGGGATTGCTGATGGAGAATATCCCCGCCATCAGCCACTTACAAGGAACTTAGCGTTCCATTTTGGTACAAAGGTAACTACTGCTTTCCGCGCGGAACGCACTCAAATGTCTGTCCGCTTCAGTACTCTAGGTCTCACTGCGTGTCGTTTCCCGGCGGTAGCGGTTAAATTCGTGGCTACCCACTCGCCGGCTGCTCATCCAGCGCCACCACGGAACATTCTCCCTGGTAAATCCGCTGGCCGTAAACGTTGTTGGGCGCTCCCGCGGAGGCCTTTGCTTTTCGTCTTCGGACGGCTCCTGTTCCGGAGGCACCAGCAGCCCTACTTCCATGGGTGAAATCGTCACGAACTTCTCGTCAATCAATCCCGCGCGCGACATGTTTCCATACAACGTGGTCCGCCTTCGCACAGCAGAAGTTCGATTCCCAGCTTCTCGCGCAACATCTCCATCGCCGCCGGAAGATCGACCGTGCGCCTGAGGTCCGCCACCAGCGTTTGCACCCGCTTTCCCTGAAAGCTTTCCGCCCCCGCGGCCGTGGTGAGAACAAACGCATCAACTTCATCGCCATCGAAGATCTTGTAGGCAGCGGGATCGATGGTTGCGGAGTTCGTGACAAAGATCACCTTCTCGCGTCCCTTGCCGAGCTTTTTGCGAAGTCCACGCAGTTCCTCACCTTCGGTCCGGTACACCGGCCCACGACCACCATTGAGCTCGGCGAAGATTGTGCGTTTCTTCCACGAGCGTATTCATTCCCAGCAGGATGGCATCGGCGTGAGCGCGCAGCAGATTCATCAGCCATTTGTCTTCCACTCGACTGTGCAATATCTCCGCCGCTGGCGTGTTTGCCTTTGAAGGAAGCAATCCCATCCATGGACTGGACAAAATTTGCGTAGGTCCACGGACGCGTGCGCCTGCGCGGCAGCCGGGAAAGCCGAAATTTCCATAAGGTTCAAATACGGGATCGCTGATCGGCGGAGGGTTCTGCTTCGTCAAACAGGATTTGGAACTTGCGCATGCGCTTCGAATGTACGCTTCAAATCAGGCGAATCGCCAGCGTCGGTTTCTGATGACCGTCAATCGCAAAATCGCTATCTGCTTCATCAGCCATCAATGTCCGGACTATGCTTCCTGCGCGTTCGCCAGCAGGTGATTGAGAAAAGCCTTTTGCACCCGGTTGAGGAAATGTCCTTTGAGCGTGGCCGCGCCAATGGTGCGCGAAGCTTTTTCATCGGCGATCAGGACAAACGTGCAATCGGCACGCTGCTCCAGCGCCATCTCCGGAACAATGGAAACTCCCAGCCCGGCGCCAACCATTCCCAGAATGCTGCTGAACTGCCCGCTCTCAAAAATCACTTGCGGCATCATGCGCGCGCGCTTGCAGATTTCGATGGACGTCTCGCGAAAACAGTGATCATCACGCAGCAGCAGGAAAGGCTCTTCACGCAGCTCTTTCATCAACAGGCTCCGCTTCTTTCCCAGCCTGTGGCCTTTGGGCAGAATCGCGAACAGCCGCTCCGTGCGCAGCGGATAACATTCCAGATCGTGCCCGCGCGCCGGCAAAGCCATCACCGCCATGTCCAGAAGTCCGGCGCGCAAGCGGTCCATCAAGCGGACCGTCACGTCTTCCACCACGGTCATGGCTGCTTCCGGATATTTGCGCGAAAACGAGGCGATTCGCGTGGGCATAAAGTACGGCGCAATGGTGGGAATTACGCCCACGCTGATGGGCCCGGAAACCGAGGACTGCCTCTGCGCGACTTCTTCTTTCGCCGCGCGCAGTTCGTTCAGGATGGCCCGCGCCCGGGGCAGGAACATTTGTCCCATATCGGTAAGGCGAACTGAGCGTCCCAGGCGGTCAAATAAACGCACCGCCAGCTCTTCTTCCAGCTTCATGATCTGCTGTGAAAGCGAGGGCTGGGCCACCTGTTCGCGCTCCGCGGCGCGCGTAAAATTCCCCGTTTCTGCGACCGCGCAGAAGTACCTTAGTTGATGGACTTCCATAGTTGAAACCTATTAAGAAGACGCTAATTATATATTGGACACATAGCTCGCGGCTGACTATTTTTAGTCCCGTATGGTGCCGTGAGGGCCCAAGACTGGCGCAAACACCCGAGTCAGCCGAGCATGTCATCAGTCATCAGCATTCAGGAAACTTTTTTACCACGGCCCAGCAAAGCCGGAAGCACGTCACCGTATATCTTTTAACCGGAGCCAAGTTGACGGGAAAAGTGCGGTCGTTTGACAAGTACTCCATTCTTCTGGAGGACCATGAGCAGGAGCAGCTGATTTTCAAGCACTCCATCTCGGCGGCATTTCTTTGTCGCGCCAAAGAGTGTCTGGAATGCTGTTCCGCCGGGCTGTTTAGGTTGGCCCTTTTCGGAAGTGAGCTACTTTGCGAAGCGGCGAGTTGGAAGTTCTTGATTCTGCAAGCCTGGGCGTGACTGCCTTTTTACGCGCTTTGCTTTTTACCTGGCGAATTCTTCGCTCATATCCGCATTCAACCAGCGATCCAGAAGCTTTTGCAGACATGCCTGCCCGCACAGATGCTTCGCATCGGCGTCATGCGCCATCATGTTTTCCCAGGATAAACCTTGAACATCTCGCGCTCTGGCGCGTCCGATGCGGAGAATATTTCTCAGTCCAGGCCAGCCACCAGTGATCGGTATTGCCTTTTTGCTTGCCGCAAATATCGCAGTTGAAAGTTTCAGTCCAGGTCATGTCGCCTCTTAGGTTGAGAAGAAACTTAGCTTAGAAATCTCGATAACGCAAATGAGAATCTGCGACAAATTCAAAAAACAGAAGAATCCGGCGCCAGGAAGCAGTTCTATGTTTTTTGGTAGGTCGCTGTTCTTCAGTTTAGGTGGTATTTAGTCCTTCTTTTCCACAAATTTTCTAGATTTCCTATCTTTTAACCCTGCTTTCAACAAGAGAGAATACAACCAGAGTAGGATTCTTCGGGGCGGAAACAATCGTCAGCGTTCCGGACACCCAGTGGGGAGTAACTGATGCGTATTGAGGCCCCCGAATTTCCCGGATCCCGCCTACAAGTTTTCACACACCAATCTGATTTAGCACTTTCACTAGGAGAGAGGGCATGATGTCAAGCTTTGTAAAATTCTTACGACCGCTGATGGTAACGCTGCTGCTGGTTTGCAGCTCGTTACTCATTGCGCAGTCCACCACCGATGGCGCCATCGGCGGTACTGTGTATGACACTCACGGCGCCGTCGTCGCGAACGCCAAAGTCACCGTTCGCAACAACGGAACCAACGCTGAGAAAACCACCACCACCAATGATTCCGGATATTTCCGCGTGACCACGCTGCAGTCCGGCGCATATACCGTCACAGTCAACCAGCAGGGCTTTGCTCCCTACAAAGCCGAGCAGGTGATTGTGCAGGTGGGCAGCGTCACTGACGTTTCGCCGCGCCTGGGCGTCGGCAGCACAACTGAGACAGTGGACGTTACCGCGGAAGCTCCGCAGATCAATTCCACATCCCCTGAATTTGCGCCCACACTGAACCAGACAGCGATCGCTAATCTGCCCATCAACGGCGGACGCTGGTCCAGCTTTGCCATCCTGACGCCCGGCGTGGTCAGCGATTCCAGCGGCTTCGGCCTTCTCAGCTTCCGCGGCATCAGCACATTGCTGAACAACAACACCGTGGATGGCGCTGACAACAACCAGGCGTTCTTCTCTGAAGAACGCGGCCGCACCCGCGCCGGCTACTCCACTCCGCAGCTTGCCGTGGAAGAGTTCCAGGTCAACACCTCCAACTACTCGTCTGAATACGGCCGCTCCGCCGGTGGCGTGGTCAACACCGTGACCAAGAGCGGCACCAACAGCCTGCATGGTGAAGTTGATCTCTTTGATCGTGACAACACGTGGGGCGCCACCAACGAATTCACCAAGATCGCCGTGCAAACTGCGCCGGGCGTTTTCACCCAACAGCCTTACAAGCCGACTGACTGGCGCAAGCGCGTGGCCGGCCAGGTTGGCGGCCCGGTCATGAAGGACAAGCTTTTTTACTCGTTGACCTTCGACTGGTATGACCGCAATTTCCCGGGAACCGCAGTCGCCAGCAACCCCACCGCTTTCTTCGCGGCTGCCCACGCCACCACAACCATCAATTCACCTGGCCACCAACCTCGGTGTAACGCGCAGCGCAGGCAGCAGCACGATTTACAACACGACCTCACCGGCCTGAACACCATGCTGGGACCTGTGAAGCGCGATGGCGAACAGTACATCATCTATCCCAAAGATTGACTGGCAGATCAACCAGAAGAACCACGCATCGTTCTCATTCAACCGCATGCGCTGGTCTTCACCTGCCGGCATTCAGACGCAGGCCACCAACACGTTTGGCATCGCCAGCTTTGGCAATGACTTTGTGAAAGACACCTGGGGCGTCGCCAAGCTGGACACGCTGGTCACTTCCACCATCGCCAACGAATTGCGCTTCCAGTACGGCCGCGATTTTGAATACGAAAACAACCAGAACCCATCGCCCTATGAACAGGCCAACCTGTTGCACTCCCGCCGGCTTTACCAATCCGTTGGGCTTGCCTCCGCAGGTCAGCATCACCAATGGCTTCACCTTCGGCACGCCGAATTTCCTGCTGCGTCCCAACTTCCCGGATGAAACGCGCATGCAGATTGCCGACACGGTCAACTGGACCCACGGCAAGCACAGCCTGAAGTTCGGCATGGACTTCAGCCACGTGCATGACAATTCGCAGAACCTGTTCCAGCAGTTCGGACAGTTCCAGCTACAACAACCTGCTCACCTATTTCACTGATCTGAACAAGGTCGAACTGGATGCGCCGGCAAGCCTTGCTACTCCAACTTACAGCCAGGCATTCGGTCCGCTGGGCTTTGAGTTCAGCACCAATGACTACGCGTTCTTTGCCCAGGATGACTGGAAGGTGTCTCAGCGCCTGAGCCTCTCACTCGGCCTGCGCTGGGAATATGAGCAGCTGCCTGATCCGTATTCAGCAGCCTGGTCAATCCCAACGGTTCCTCAGACCGCTACCATGCCTTCAGACAAGAACAACTTCGGTCCGCGCGTTGGTTTTGCCTATGACATCTTTGGCAACGGCAAAACAGTGGTGCGTGGCGGCTACGGCCTCTATTACGGCCGCGTCATCAACTCCACCATCTTCAACGCTCTGAGCAACACCGGCGCATGCCAGGCAGCCAGCTGTCCTTCAGCATGAGCCCCACCAGCCCGGTCAGCGGGCCTTGCGCTCCGGCTTTCCCGCGCGTTCTTTCGGCACCGCCAGTCTGTCCGGGCGCTGCTCCCAACGTCGTGTATTTCGACCCCAACTTCCAGCTTCCGCAGATCCGCCAGTCGGACCTGACGCTGGAACAGGATCTGGGCTGGAAACGTTGTCTCGGCCAGCTACCTCGGCAGCTTCGGCCGTCAACTTGCCGACTTCGTTGACCAGAACCTGAACGCTCCCACCGGCAATCATCACCTATCGTGTACTGAACGGCGGACCGCTTGGGCGGGCAGGTTCCACCTTCACCACTCCACTGTTCACCGGTCCCGTCCAACACCCACGCTTGGCGCGAAGACTGACATCTTCAGCGGCGTCACCAGCAACTACCAGGCGCTGGCTCTCCAGGTCAATCACCGCATGAGCCACCATGTTCAGTTCATGGCGAATTACACCTGGTCGCACGCGCTGGATAACGGCGTGAACGGCCAGACATTTACCGCCACCAACTGCCCTGCTCGATCCCACCAACATCAACAAGGACTATGGAAACTCCATTTACAACGTTCCCAACCGTTTCGTCTTGAACGCGGTCATGCAGTCGCCATGGAAGTATCAAGGCTGGGCGGGACAGTTGCTGAATGACTGGACGTTCTCTCCGATCTACCAGATCCAGACTGGTCTGCCGTTCTCGGCTTAACTCAGCGGTAACGCTCCGGGCGGAACTGTAGAGCGGCATCAACGGTTCCGGCGGCACCAACCGCATTGACATCGGCCGCAACACGTTCCGCCAGCCCAGCACCTGGATCGGTGATCTGCGCCTGTCCAAGAGCTTCAAGGTCAGGGAGAGGTACAGCGTGGAACTGCTGACTGACTTCTTCAACCTGGCCAACAAGCAGAACGTTACCGGCGTGAACACCACGGGTTACTTCGTATCCACCGGCAACGTTGCCACGGCCGGCGGAACTGTGGCCTGCAGCGCCGCCGCACCTTGCCTCAACTTCAACACGGACAACAATTTCAACCCGCTGTTCGGCTCAATCACCAACACCAACAGCAACTTCGTCTACTCGCCCCGGCAGATCCAGATGGGCGCGGATCAAGTTCTAACCTGGCTTAACTGTAACGAGAGCGCGGCAGCTTCGGCTGCCGCGTTTTTCTTTCACCGCATTCACTGCACTGTCGCGAACAATTTTTAACATTTTGCTGCACGTCGCATTGCCCCGCCACCATTACAATCTTCAGGAACTTTCAATCGTCACACGGTTGGTCGCAGATCGGACCAATTTCCATCCGAGGCTTCGTGAAAAAACTTATCGCTCTTGTTCTTCTTGTCGCCCTTCATTCCCCTCAACTGCTTGGCTGGGGACCCAAAGGCCACGCCATTGTGGCGGACATCGCCTCTCGCGTCTAACGCCAGGCCAAGCAGAACTTGCGCTTATTCTGGGCGAGGACTCTCTGGCCTCCATCGCAAGCTGGGCCGATGAAATCAAGAAAAGCAGCGCGACGAAAGCTACGATTGGCACTTTGTCGATATCCCGAAAGATGCTGCCGGCTTTGCTGAAGAGCGTGACTGCTTCCGCCCGCAGGACAAACACAAGGATGCGCACACTGACCACCAGAACTGCGTGGTTGACCGGATTGAGATATTTCAAGAAGATGCTGGGCGACGAAAAGGCCACCGCGCTACAGCGGCTGGAAGCCCTTAAGTGGATCGTGCACTTTGTGGGCGACCTTCACCAGCCGCTGCACGCGATTGAGAGGCCCGCGGCGGCAATGACATCAAGCTGGCGGTCTTCGGCTCTCCCCAGTGTGGCGACTACGACTGCAACCTGCACTGGGCCTGGGACACGCTGCTGCTGGAACACACTGGCTATTCAACGAAGAATATGTTGGCACCTGAAAAAGTTGATTCGCGCGAACACCTGGAAAAGCAGCCAGGCGGAACGCCGGTGGACTGGGCCAACGAATCGCATCTCCAGGCCACGCACATCATGAAGCCAAACCCGGCCGCAATCGACGAAGCTTACTACAAGGCCAACATCGAACTGGTAGATCAGAAGCTGGCGCTGGCCGGGCTGCGGCTGGCGGCGGTGCTCAATAACGCGCTGGGACAAAGCGCCTGCAGCAAGCTCAAGACAAGACTTACAGCAACACTCGAGGGAATCGACCAATGTGAAAATCCAACAGTTCAGGATCGGACCGTCTACTGCAATCGGCTGTCGAAGTGCCTGGCGCTGATGGTCGTACTCGTCGCTATTCGCCGGCAGCATCAGCGCAGAAGCGCGGCTGCACCGCCACAGCAGCTGCCCACCGGCATGAGCATTACCCCCGGCGGCGCGCGGATCACATACTGCTACCGCTCAATCCTGATTTGCCGGAATGCCGGAGTACACCGCGGACCATCCCATCTCCACGGCCCTCAGCCCTGATGGCGCCACGCTGCTGGTGCTCACCAGCGGATACAATCGCGACACCGACATCAAGGCCAAACAGATTCCGGCACTCTCCAACGAATATGTTTTTGTTTATGACGTTCGCCGCAATCCGCCGGTGAAGCGGCAGGTCATTGCGTTCCGAACACCTATATCGGAATTGCCTGGGCGCCGGACGGCACAGCTTTTTACGTCGCCGGCGGCATGGATGACAACATTCATGTCTTCTCCCAGAATGTGAGATCCAAACGGCAGATTGGGCGGAATCACTGCCGGCCATCGCGCTGGGCCACAAATCAGGCCTCGGCATTGGCTCGGATGAAGAAGGTGACAAGCATGGAAACAAGCCCGTGGCAGCCGGCCTGGCCGTAAGCTCCAGACGGCAAGCGACTGCTGGTCGCAAACTCAGCGAATGATTCCGTCTCGCTCATCGATACTGGAACCAGAGCAAGTGATTGCCGAACTGGATCTGCGTCCCGGCAAAAACAATCCGGCACAGAAAGGCGTAGCCGGCGGCGAGTATCCTTACGGCGTTGCTTTCAACGGCGATGACAAAGCCTATGTTTCCAGCCTGCGTGACCGTGAGATCGTGGTGCTGAATCTGACGCCACGCCTGCCATCAGCGGCCGGATCAAGACGCACGGCCAGCCGGGAAAGATGATTCTGAACAGGCGCGGACTCTGCTTGTTTGCCGTGGCCGATAACAGTGATTCGGTGGTCGATTGTTGATACGGTGAAGGATCGCATCGTGGCTGAGATCAAGACCACGGCCCCCGCCGGCATGTTGCGGGCAAGACAGAATTTCAAAGGCAGCAATCCCAACCAGCCTGGCTCTTTCGCCTGACGAGAAAACTCTTTACGTCACCAACGGCGGCACAAACTCCGTGGCTGTGATCCGTCTGGACCAAGATCCGGATGACAGCGCGTGTCGTTGGCCTGATTCCCACTGCGCTGGTATCCAACGTCGGTCAGCGTGAGCGAGACGGCAAGCTTCTTTATGTTAGTCAATGCCAAATCCAATGCCGGCCCCAATCCCAAAGCTTGCCGCAACAATCTTGCTACCGTTCAGGTGATCGCCCATGCGCTCTGGCCCAGCAATACATGTGGCAACTGGAAAAAGGCGGGCTTGCGGTAATTCCGCGGCCGCAACCGGAGGAATTGCGCGCACTTACACATGCAAGTGGCGCGCAACAATCATTTCGCTGCGCCAACGATGCAGGCAAGAATCGTGCGGATGAGCGAAAAGCTTTTCGCGTTCCTGCGCAGCGAATTCACCACGTGATTTACATCGTGAAAGAAAATCGCTCCTATGACCAGGTGCTGGGTGATCTGGAAAAAGGCAATGGCGATCCTACACTCACGCTCTTTCCTGAAGCCATGACGCCCAATCATCATGAACTGGCGCGACGCTTTGTTACCCTGGATAATTTTTATACAGCGGCGAGGTGAGCGGCAACGGCTGGAACTGGAGCACCGCCGCGCGCGCCACGGACTTTGTGGAACGCACCATCCCCATGAACTATGCCGACCGAGGCCTGGACTATGACGTTGAAGGCATGAATCGCGGCATCAACGTCGGCGCTACGAGCCAGCAAGACCGCTTTCACGGCAAGCTGGACGATCCTGAAGATCAGCTTCCCGGCACTGCCGACGTGGCTGCGCCTGACGGTCCGGAAGATGAGACCGGCGCAGGCTATCTGTGGGACGGCGCTCTTGCGCGCCAAGATCAGTGTTCGCAATTATGGTTTTTTCGCCAATCTGGCCCACTATTCAGCCACGCCGGAAGGCGGGCCGGCAGTGCCTTTGCTGCATGATCCGCATGCGACCACAACGCGCGTTGCCTTTCCCACCAAAGCCGGCTTGCAGGACATCACCGATCCTTATTTCCGCAGCTTTGATATGCGCTTTGCCGATTACTGGCGATTCAAGGAATGGGAACGCGAGTTCGATGAATATGTAAAGCATGACAACCTTCCCGCGCTGGAACTGGTGCGCCTGCCACGCGATCATTTCGGCAATTTTTCATGAAGCCGGCGGACGGCGTGAACACCGTGGAAACCAGATGGCCGACAACGACTACGCGGTGGGCATGCTGGTGGAAAAAATCGCCGCGCAGCAAGTACGCGCAAAGACACGCTGATTTTTGTGATTGAAGACGACGCCCAGAACGGCCCTGACCATGTGGACGCGCATCGCAGCATCGCCTTCGTTTTTGGGGCGTATGTGAAGAAAGGCGCAGTGGTTTCCGAACACTACACCACGGTCTCCATGCTGCGTACCATTGAAGAGAGTGCTGGGGACTGGGCGCTCTGGGCATCAATGACGCCTACCAGTCGCCGATGACTGAGGTCTTCTACCACGAAAGACGCTTCATGGACTTTCAAAGCGCGTGTGCCGGCCATCCTGCGCAGCACTGAGCTGCCACTGCCACCGGCTTCTGATGCGCAAGACCATGCGAGTTCCAGCGGGTTCTCCCAGCCGCTGCATCCATCTTCTTTCTGGGCGGAGCAGACCAAAGACTTTCGACTTCAGCGAAGAAGACAAGCTGGACGCGCAATCCTTCAATCAGATTCTGTGGAAGGGACTTAAAGGGAGAAAGCGCTGCTTATCCCGCGGAACGCAGCGGCAAAGACCTGAGCAAGCACCGGTCAGAGATTCTTCACAACGCCAAAACATAGCGATGACCTCTGATCGATTGTCCAGGCCATCACGTGTACTCTATTGACCATTCCTCCGCACGTTCACTTCATAATTCTCTAAGACTTAAAAGCGGCGGCACAATATCTAAGAGTCACGCCGATCGTCTTCAGTAATCAGTGGCGTCATTTATCATGGATAGAATCCTTGCTGAACCGGTAAGCAGACATCCACGGCCCCAAGACGCCGGTAAATGAGCCACGAATTTAGGCAGGTTTCTATCTTATGAGTACAACTCCTCTGCCTCCGCGGCACGATCTCAGCTCGTTACGGATTGATGATCGATCGCGGAAGCCAAAGAGCAACAAAGGCCGGATTGGGCTGATCATTGTCGCGGTGCTTCTCTGGTGTTTGGCCTGGCGGCGTTTGTCGCTCTCCGGCCCACGTACGCCGGTGGTGGAAGTCACCTCCGCCCGTGCCGCCAATGACGCTCGCGCACAGGCGCTGCTGAATGCCAGCGGCTATGTTACTCCCCGCCGCCGTGCCACCGTGGCCGCAAAAGTCACCGGCCTGGTGGAAAAGGTTTACGCCGAAGAAGGTTTGCAGGTGAAAGCCGGCCAGGTGCTGGCCGTGCTGGATTGTTCGCAGCCCAACGCAGCGCTGAATTCCGCCAAGAAGAGATCGTGATGCCACGGCCGCGGCCCTATCTGATCTTGAAGTGCAGCTTGCCAATGCTGACCGTGAACTGACCCGCGCGAAATCCATGCGCGATGCCGGCATCAACAGCCAGCAGAATCTCGATACCGCGCAAACGGCGGCGGACAGCCTGCGCTCCAAGATCGCGCTTACCAAAGAACAGACCCGCGCCGCTGAAGCCCGCATCTCTGTCTCGCAACAGGATGTGGACAACTGCACGGTGCGGTCTCCTTATGATGGCAAGGTCGTTTCCAAAGATGCGCAACATGGAGAGATCGTTTCGCCTGTTTCGGCCGGCGGCGGCTTTACCCGTACCGGCATCGCCACGGTGGTTGATATGAAGTCGCTGGAAATTGAAGTGGACGTAAACGAATCCTATATCGCGCGTGTGAAGCCCGGGCAGAAAGTGATCTCCACACTGGACGCCTATCCTGACTGGCAGATTCCATCCACCGTGCGCACCGTAATTCCCACAGCGGACCGCCAGAAAGCCACGGTAAAAGTGCGCGTCTCTTTTGACCAGCTTGATCCGCGCATTCTGCCGGACATGGGAGTGAAAGTCGCGTTCCTGGGTGACGATCCCTATGCCGGAAAAACCAAAGGCAGTGAAGCGCGCGCCATCATTCCTGCAACGGCCGTTCGCAAGGAAGGCGCAGCTTCAGTGGTTTACTCGGTCAAACAGAAAAAACTGGAGCGCCATGCCGTGACGCTGGGCGCCACGCGCGGCAGTGACGTTGAAATCATGGCCGGTCTTTCCCCGGGTGACAGCGTTGTTTTGCGCGGCGCTGAAGATTTGCATGACGGGCAGACGGTTGAAGTAAAACAATAAGAAGTAAAGCAATAAAAGGAGCACATCATGGTACGTGTTGACGGATCTGGAAGCGCATCCAGCTTGATTAACGTTCGCGGCCTGGACAAGAAGTATTATCGCGGCGGTGAAGAGATCCACGTACTTCAAGGCTTGAACCTGGATGTTGATCAGGGAGATTTTGTGGCTTTCATGGGCCCCAGCGGCTCCGGCAAAACCACGCTGCTCAATCTTCTGGGCGGGCTGGACGTTCCTTCCGCCGGCAGCATCACCGTGGCGGGCGACGAGATCACGCACATGTCCCGCGGCAAGCTTACGGAATGGCGCGCGCGCCATGTTGGCTTTGTCTTCCAGATGTACAACCTGATCCCCGTGCTTACGGCATTCCAGAACGTTGAGCTTCCGCTGCTGCTTACCAAGCTCTCAAAAGCCGAGCGGCGCAAGCATGTGGAGACAGCCCTGGGCGTGGTCGGCCTGACCGACCGTATGCATCACTTCCCTCGCCAGCTTTCCGGCGGACAGGAACAGCGCGTGACCATTGCCCGCGCCATCGTCTCCGATCCGACATTCCTGCTTTGCGACGAGCCCACGGGCGACCTGGACCGCAAGAGCGCCGATGACATCATGGCCCTGATTCTCACGCTGGTGAAGCAGTACAAGAAGACGGTGCTGATGGTGACGCACGATCCCGAGGTGGCCGAGCGTGCGGACATCACGCTTCATCTGAATAAGGGCTCGCTGGTGGAGGCCTCCAGGCTGGAAGGAGCCAGGTTGGAAGGAGTGACGACCGGGGGTGCGCGATGAAGTACACGTCGCTCATCATTGCCAATCTCTTTCGCAAGAAAATCCGCCTCACGCTGACGCTGGGCTCGTTCTTTGTGGCGTTGTTTCTGTTTGGAATGCTCGCGGCCATTCGCGGCGCATTTAATCAGGGCGTGGACGTGGCCGGCGCGGACCGGCTGGTGGTCATCAATCGCACTTCGTTGATCAGCCCCGTGCCGCTTTCTTACATGGACAAGATCAAGCAGATCAAAGGCGTAAAGCTGATCACGCACATGAACTGGTTCGGCGGAGTTTATCAGGACCCCAAAAACTTCTTCCCCAAGTTCGCCATTGACGTTGAGAACCAGCGCCAGGTCTTTCCCGAACTTGCAGGTGCCTGACGCCGAGTGGGACAACTTTGTCAAGGACCGCCAGGGAGCCGTGGTGGGAGCGCAATGGCCAAGCGGTTTGGCTGGAAAGTTGGTGATCGCATTCCCATTAAGGGCGACATCTTTCCCGGCAACTGGGAGTTCAACCTTGATGCCATTTATCACGGCAAAGACTCACAACAGGATGAGACCCAGATGTGGTTCCAGTGGGACTACTTTCAGGAACGCGTACCGGACCGACACAAAGGCCTGGTTGGCTGGTACACCTTGCGCGTTGATAATCCTGACGAAGCTGGCCGCATCGCCAGGGAGATTGACGCCAAGTTCGCCAACTCCAGCTACGAAACCAAAACAGAGACTGAAAAATCATTTGCCACCGGGCTTTGTGAAACAGCTCGGCAACATTCAGTTCCTCATCATCACCATCGGCAGCGTGGTGTTCTTCACCTTGCTGCTGATTACCGGCAACACCATGGCCATTGCCGTGCGCGAGCGCACAGGAGAATTTGCCGTGCTGAAAGCCGTTGGCTTTTCAGATCGTTTCGTTCTGTTCTTCGTGATGGCGGAATCGCTGCTGATTTCACTGATCGGCGGCGGACTGGGCATTGTTACGGCCAAGGCAATTGCCGCCTGGCATAATCCTGTTCCCAACGTTCTGCCCTTCTTCAAAGTTCCCAATCAGGCATTGATCATGGGATTCGCGCTGGCGCTGACGGTTGGGCTTGATCAGCGGCATTATTCCGGCGATTGGCGCCATGCGCCTGCGCGTTGTAGACGCGCTGAGGAGAGTGTGAGATGGCGATACCTGTTGTTTACAACCTGCGCAGTGTAAGGCAGCGCTGGAACTCATCGATTGTCGCCGTGCTGGGCATTGCCGGAACGGTGGGCGTTTTTGTTGCCATGCTTTCACTGGCACACGGCTTCAAAGCCACGCTGGTTGCATCCGGCACCACTGACAATGCGCTCATTCTGCGCGCGGGCGCCAACGCGGAGATGAACGGCGCCGTCACGCTGGACGAAGTCCGCATCCTTCAGGACGCACCCGGAATCGCCCGCGGAGCCAATGGGCCGCTGGTCTCGGCTGAAGCCGTCATGATTGCGCCGTTTCCGCTGATCAGCACCGGTACTGACGCCAACGTCCAGAGTCAGAGGCGTTTCACCCACGGCGCTTGAAGTCCGCAAGACGCTGAAGATCGTGGAAGGACGGTTTCTTTCAGCCCGGACTTACAGAGCTTGTGGTCGGCAAGAATGTTTCCGGAACATACGCGGGTTTGAAGATGGGCAGCGAAGTCCGCTTTGGCGGCGCCACATGGCACGTGGTCGGCGTCTTTGACGCGGGCGGAAGCGCCTTTGATTCGGAAGTCTGGGCAGACGCTCACGTACTGAACCAGGTCTATAAGCGTCCGGACAATATCTTTCAATCCGTGACCGTTCACCTCACTTCGCCGGACGCGATCCAGCAATTCAAAGACGCGGTGACGGCCGATCCGCGCATGAACGTGGATGTTGATCGCGAGGTGAATTACTACAGCAAGCAATCACAAACCATGACGACGATCATCACCACGCTGGGCGGCATTGTTGCCGTGATCATGGCGATCGGCGCAGTTTTTGGCGCACTCAACACCATGTACTCCGCCGTGTCCGAGCGTTCCCGTGAGATTGCCACATTGCGGGCGCTGGGCTTCGGCGCGGGCTCAGTTGTGTTTTCCTTCACCCTGGAGGCGCTTGCTGATTTCTTTCGTCGGCGGCGTGGTTGGCTGCCTGGTGGTTCTGCCGCTCAATGGCCTGACCACCGGAGCAATGAACTGGCAGACCTTTTCCCATCTGGCTTTTGCCTTCCGGATCACGCCCCCGCTTCTGGTTCAGGGCATCATCTTTGCTCTGGTCATGGGACTGATCGGCGGATTGCCGCCGGCGATTCGGGCGGCTCGCCGTCCGGTGGCTCCGGCCCTGCGCGGACTGTAATCTATCCGGAAGCTGTCGCGTGAAAATAAAAATGCCGCACTGAAAAACCCAGTGCGGCAAATTTTTGTTGCGAGTGAGAAGCTTCTACCAGACGTGACAGGCGTTAGCGCTCACCATCTTCTGTCCCGGCTTGCAGTTGAACGCCTTGGCGAAATCAGCGTTGTTCTGCACCGTGCCAATCACGCGATACTGTCCCGGTGAATGTGGATCAGTCTTCACCAGCAGGCGCGCGCTTTCCGGCGTGCGATTCTCACACCAGACCTGGGCAAAGCCGACGAAGAAGCGCTGCTCCGCGGTGAAGCCTTCTTTCTCCTGCGCCAGCTTGGCGTCTTTTTCCATCTGCTTGCGCAGCGCCATCAAGGCGATGTGGATGCCGCCGTTGTCGGCCGTGTTTTCACCCAGCGTCAGCCGTCCGTTGAGGTGCAAATCATCCACCGCGACGAAAGAGCTGTACTCATCGGCCACGCATCCGGTGCGCTTATCGAATTCCTGCCGGTCGGCGGGTGTCCACCAGTCAGTAAAGTTGCCGGCAGCGTCAAACTTGCTGCCCTGATCGTCAAAGCCATGCGTCAACTCATGTCCAATGACCACGCCGATGCCGCCAAAGTTCACAGCGTCATCCGCGTTGCGATCAAAGAACGGCGGTTGCAGAATGCCGGCGGGGAAATTGATATTGTTTTCAGCGGCGTTGTAGTAGGCGTTCACCGTCGGCGGGCTCATGCCCCACTCGATCTTATCCAGCGGCTTGCCGATCTTGTTGAGGTTGCGCTTCACTTCAAACGCGCGCGCTGCCTGCGCGTTGGCCAGCAGATTACCGCGGACGATCTTTACCGTGCCGTAGTCACGCCATTTATCGGGATAGCCGATCTTGTTGCTGATGGCCTTCAGTTTTTCCTCGGCCTTCGTTTTGGTCTCAGGGGTCATCCAGTCCAGGGTCTGTATGTCCTCGCCCAGAGCCTGTTCAAGGGCCTTTACCATCTCCAGCATGCGCTCCTTGCCTTCTTTGCCGAAAGTTTCATCGACATAAGGCTGGCCGAGCGCTTCGCCCAGCAGACCGTCGGTGGTCTGTACACAACGCTTCCAGCGCGGTTGGAGTTCTTTTTGTCCGTTCAGGAACTTTCCGTAAAAATTAAAGTTCGCGTTGACGAAATCATCTGAGAGCAGTGGCGATGCCGCGCGCGTGGCGTGCCAGCGAAGGTAGGTTTTCCAGTCATCCAGGCTAACGGAGGCCAGTACGGGATTTACCTTCTGGAAGAAGTCAGGAGGAACCACATTGACTTCAGTGAAAGCTGGGCGCGTTTCTGGCGGTGAAGTAACGTTCAAACTGGAAGTTAGGCGCCAAAGCCGCCAGTTCGGAGACCTTCATCTTGTGATCGCGATTTTTAGGATCGCGCATTTTTACGCGCTCATAAGCCGCCTCTGCCAGCTTGGTCTCAATGTCCATCACCGCCTGGGCTTCTTTTTTGGAAGCCTCCGGGGTATCGCCAAGCAAGGTGAAAGTTGTGGCCAGATGCTCAAGATATTTTTCTCGCGTCTCTTTCGACTTCGCATCCGGATTCAGGTAATAGTCACGGTCAGGAAGTCCCAGACCGCCCTGCGCCACGCCCGCAATCTCAACGCTTGCGTTGTGCAGATCAGGCTGGGAACTGAAACCAAACAGCTACCGGAACACCCATGTTTTGCAGGTAGGCGATTGCATCAATCAACTGATCTTTGTTGCTGATGGCGGCGATCCGGTCCAGCTCCGGCTTAAGCGGCGCTTTTCCTTTTTTATTGACCGCACTCTCATCCATGCAGGACTGGTACATATCCCCAATCTTCTGTTGCACTGGAGTCCGCTTGGGATTATTGGCTGAGTCTTTCTCCAGGATCTGGTGCAGGGTCTGGCGATTGTATTCAGCCAGCTCATTGAAACGTCCCCAACGGGCCTGATCAGAAGGAATGGGATTTTTCTTGCGCCAGTTGCCGCACGCGTATTCATAAAAATCTTCGCAAGGATCCACGCTTTTATCCATGGCATCCAGATCGAAGGATTTAGGGCGCGCAACTATTTTGGCGCCGGACGGCGCAGCCGCTTTTTGGGCGGTTACAGCCGGCGAAGGAGCAGGCTTTGTGTCCTTGTGTGCGGGAGCGCCACCTTGCGCGAACGCAGTCGTAGCCGCCAGAAGGAATATTGGAAGAACTCTTTTCAAGAGCATTATTGGCCTCAAAGATGGATTTCAGGAACTGACGAGTGTATGCCGATTTAGTTTGTCTGTAAACGGCGTTGCATTCCACACAGGCGACAACGGCCTTGAATAGTGATAGCAGGACGAGTTTTGTGAAGAAGTGTTTAGTGGGTACGGTTCAGGTTTTAGCTGACGGGGCGCTTTTTCTGTGGATGGTTCGCCAGCCACTCGCGATCTCCACGCTTCTGCTGTTTGTCACGGTACATTCTTCGATCAGCTTCAGCCAGCAGTTGTTCCGAATCAGAACCATCATCGGGGAACATGGCGCAACCCACACTAAGTGAAAGAGTAGCTTCAACTGAGACTTCCCGTCCGGCGGCGCTGGCCAACTCGTTAAGACATATACCGCGCGCCCGGGCGGCAGAAGCGCCAAGCCCCGGCGCCACGATTACAAACTCATCGCCACCCATGCGGGCAACATAATCGTATTCGCGGCAGGAGCCCTGCAAACTGCGAGCAAACAAGCGCAGAATGCGGTTGCCTTCCAGGTGTCCGAAGCGATCATTGATTTGTTTAAAGCCATCAAGATCGCAGACCATGACCGTGAGAGACGTTTTAAGACGGCGGCAACGGGCGGTTTCACGATCAAGATGAAGGAACAGTGATCGCGCATTGGGCAGCTCGGTCAGATAATCAGTGGTGGCGGAATTTTCAGCCTGTTGGAATGCCAGCGCGTTTTCCACTGAGAGTGCAACCTTATTGCTGATGGCCATCAGGATGCGAAGATGGTCGGGAGTGTAAGAATCAGCTTCAGTGCTGTAAAGCGTGAGCACTCCCACAACTCCCTGAAGCCCTTCCAGTGGAACTGAAATAGCAGAACGCAAAGGCTGAGAATGCGCCGGATCATCGGTATAACCCGGCTCACTCGTGGGATTTCCATTCAGTATGGACTTCCTGTTTGCAGCCACCCAGCCTGAAAGACCCGCTCCCAGAGGGATACGCAAAGCCGCGAAAAGCCGGAAATTGTCTCCGCCAACGTACTCAGGTACCAGCTCTTCTCCACGCAGAATGTATGCCGCCATGGATGCATACGGAATGAGCTTTTTCAGACGAACACTCAACACTGAGAGAGTTTCATCCAGGCTGAGCGAATTGCCAAGATCATGGGTCAGCTCAAACAGGGTCTGCGCTTCCAGACGGGCAGCGGCAATCGACGTAAGGAAGCTGCCTGTGGGCGGCGGTTCCGCTTTAGCCAATTTGACCGCTGAACGTTTAGGGGCGCGATTCGCTGGCTGTGTTTGTTCTGATGCTGATATAGCTTGCAACCGTCCCCAGCGCAGCAAGCTTTTCCAGTTCGAGATAGTTCTGTTTCAGGAGCGCGACTACTTTGGGATCAAAGGCCCGGCCGGATTCCGACGCAACATGGTTAATGGACTGCTCCAGAGTTATCCCGCTACGATACTGGCGGTCTGAAGTCAGCGCGTCCAGACAGTCAACCGCGGCAAGAATCCGCGCGCCAATAGGGATGCTTTCACCACAAAGCCCATCGGGATATCCGGTCCCGTCCCATCTCTCATGGTGCGCTCTCACAATCGGCACTACCGGATAAGGGAACTGTACGCGCTCCAGAATTTCAGCTCCCACAATAGGATGGATTTTCATCTTCTCAAATTCTTCCGGCGTCAGCCGCCCGGGCTTGGAGATGATGTTTTCAGGAACTCCCAGTTTGCCTATGTCATGCAGCAACGCGGCGGCACGGAGGGCCTCCAGTTCATCCGGAGAAAGATGCAGCCGCTTGCCCAGTTCCACGGCGTAATACGCGGACGCGTTGCAGATGGTCTTGTGATGTCTGGTCCTTGGCTTCAATGGCCAGGGCCAGCGCTTCAATGGTACGAAGATGAAGCCCGGCAATGTCTTCCACCTGGCGCTTTTCACTTTCCAGCTTGTTCAGATACAGCCGGTACGAACGGTGAATGACAAACATGGCAGGAAATGCCAGAAGTGAAGTCTGCCATGAGAACTGCCGGTTAATCAGGGTGACCAGGCCCGCAATGCCGGCCCCGGCAAGGTAATACGGGAATGACCACACGCAACAGTTACGCCATACCTCGGCCAGTGACTTGCGTTCAGTCAGCGAGATGATGGTTGCCACCGGCAGGGTGTTCAGGATGAAATAAACACACGCAGCCAGCATGATCAGCAGATAAGGGCTGTTTCCAACCAGGGCAGCCAGCGGGCCGTTATAGGTATAGTAGGCCCCCGCTACTGCAAAGGCCGCACCCAAGACGTTGAACATGGACTGGCATCAGGTTGAACCCACGTTCACCAAACACGAGTGATTGCGTGAGGATGGCAGTGCAGCCAATGATGAGAGTTTCGCTATAGTTCAGTTCCGCAATGCCAATCAAAATGAAAATGAAATTGACGGAAACGGTCCCGTTGATTTCCGGGATATTAATTTTCAACCTGGAGGCGAAGGCAGCAACTAAGAGGTAAACCAGAAACCTTGAGAGATCGGAAATGGCAAAGTACCACGCACCCACGGCCAGTGCTGCCAGGCCCGCGGCGCAAACCGCCCAATAAAAGGATGTAGCCTTCCTAGACATAAGATTCCGGCGCAGGTTTCCAGCTTGCAAGGCTTTGTAAGGGCAACTTGGGGGCCAAAGCGCGGCGTTCCTCTAAGCTCTATCGGCATCAATCGAAAAGACTTAACAGCACTCCGGGCTGTGGGAAAGTGAAAACTTATGCATCTGCGCCGATTTGTCACCTGCAATGGGCCCGCAGCTGCGCCAGACTGTCACACAAGCTCTTTCTTCTTGCCAATCCACAGCGGATGTAAACGTAAAGCAGGCGATGGTTTCCCGGCTGACTAAAGTAATTTGGGTAGAGGTTTTGCTTATTGCTTAGCAAGACCCAGTTGCTACATTATTGACGCCACGAGTTGGCATATTTTGAAGCAGCCCAATCTTCCACTACGGCAAACATGCAAGTGACTCCTGGCGAACATGCCGCCGCGTCCGCCCAGTCATCCTCTGATATGAGCAAGCTGGTGGTGCGCAGTGAATCGCTCAAGCGAGTGATGAAGCTGGCGGAGAAGGTGGCGCGCCATCCCGCGGCTGTTCTCATCATCGGCGAAACCGGCACGGGCAAGGAAATGATTGCCCGCACCATTCACAATTCTTCATTGCGATGCAACAACACTCTGGTTGACGTGAACTGTGCCGCCATACCGGAACATCTGGTAGAGAGCGAACTTTTCGGTTACGAAAAAGGCGCATTCAGCGGAGCCGACTCGCTTAAGCCCGGATTCTTCGAACTCGCCGACAAAGGCACGCTGTTCCTCGACGAAATTGGCGATCTCGACCTTAAGGTCCAGGTAAAGCTTTTGCGCGTGCTTGATGGCGTTCCCTACTATCGCCTTGGCGGCAGCAAAAAAGTAAGTGTTGACGTTCGCGTGGTGGCCGCCACCAATCGCGATCTGGAAGAGCATGTGCGTGCCGGCCGTTTCCGCAGCGATCTTTACCATCGTCTTGCGCAGTTCAAGCTGGAAGTTCCTGCGCTGCGTGACCGTCCGGAAGATGTGCTGGGGATCGCCGAACAGGTACTGCACCAACATTTTCCCGAATCCATCTTTACCGAGGATGCGATAGACGCATTGCTGGGCTACACATGGCCAGGTAACGTTCGCGAGCTGCGCAATGTCGTGTTTCGCGCTGTTTTGCAGGGACAAGACGCTCAGTTCCGGGTTACCGCCGAAGATCTTCAGCTTCCCAGCTCAATTCAGACCGATGATGACGCCGCGCCCATAACCGGCGAACTCAGCCAGGTTGAACGCCAGATGATTTTTCAGGCGCTGGAAAAAAACGGAAACAATCAAGGCAAGGCCGCTCAGGCTCTGGGAATCTCACGCCGTACACTGCTGCGCAAGCTAAAGACCTATCGCGAAAGTGCGGATGAATCTCCCGCGGGCACATTGAGTTTGAGCCAGCAACGCTATTATCGTGCCCACCTGGCATTGCAGGTAAAACTCAAGTGCGGCACTGACCAGTTTGATGGCGTACTGGTGAACCTGAGCCAGGGCGGAGCCGGCGTTACCTCGGAGAAGCCGCTGAAAACAGGCGGTCCGATCACGCTCTCACTTCATCATCCCTGGAACAGCAGATGGCGCAGAACTGCCAGGACGCGTAACCTGGGCCAACAAAGAAGGCCATCACGGCATACAGTTTGGCGAACTACCCGCTTCAACACGCACGACTCTGCAACGATTTCTGCGCTCGGAAATGCAAAAAGATGGCTGGGAACTCGGCAGTCTGAATAATTATGTCGCTTCGCTCCAAAACCGCTTGAGAACAATTAATGTGGACACACCCTGAATGCTCCTGTTGCAGCGGGCTGATCGGCGCGTGAACGGCCGCGGCCCTTATAAATGTCTTGACTAGACCACCCGATCACCAGACTCGATCCCGATCACGATCACCAGATCAGCCGTTCTGTTTCCCTCCCGGCTATACTCTCATGCATGAAAGCCGAGGAAATCCTCTCTCTTCCCGAGTTGGAATCACTGGCGCAGGCCACCATGTCAGCCATGACATATGGTTACGTCACCGGTGCGGCCGCCGACGAGCTTACGTTGCGGGCCAATGTGGAAGACTGGCAGAAGCTTCGCCTGAAACCAACGGTTCTGGTGGACGTCTCAGAGCTTGATCTCAGCGTGGAGATCATTGGGCAGAAGTTGACCATGCCGATCATGCTGGCGCCGGCGGCCTTTCACCGGCTCTGCCATAAAGAAGCCGAGCTGGCGACAGTGGCCGGGGCGAATCTGGCCCAGGCAGGGATGGTGATGAGTTCGTTTGGCAATGAGCCCATCGAGAAACTGGCGGCCATGGCGACTCAACCTTTATGGTTCCAGCTTTACATGGTCAATCGGCAGATCGTGGAAGAGATGGTGTTGCGCGCACAGTCCGCGGGATGCAAGGCATTTTGCGTGACAGTGGATACACCGGTGCTTGGCGCCCGCCATCGCGAAGTGCGCAATGCTTTTAAGTTGCCGGACGATTGCACCCTTCCTAATCTCAATACCGGCGCCCTGACGCATCGCCCGACGCGTGGCGCAATTTATAGCGACCTTCTCAATCCCAAGCTGACCTGGAAAGACATTGACTGGCTGTGCTCTTTCAGCAAGGTCCCGGTATTACTGAAAGGTGTATTAAATCCGGAGGACGCCGTGCGTGCCGCAGACCATGGCGTGGCCGGGATTATCGTTTCCAATCACGGCGCGCGAAACCTGGATACATTGCCCAGCACGGCGCAGGCCTTACCGCGCATCGCACAAAAATTGCAGGGACGCATTCCGTTGCTGGTGGATGGAGGCATCCGTCGCGGAACTGACGTGCTGAAAGCGCTGGCTCTGGGAGCGAGTGCGGTGCTGGTGGGGCGTCCTTATTTATATGCGTTGTCCATTGCGGGCGCCGCGGGCGTGGCTCGCGTAATGGAGATTCTCAGGACCGAACTACAAATGGCCATGGCCCTGACCGGCAAGACGAAGATCAAGGACATTGATAAGTCAGTGTTGTGGGATTAGACCAGCCATTATCCCTACTTAGTGAAGGCGTGAGCTGTAAAAGGGCAAGGCTGGTTCAAGAACTCAAGGCCAGAGCCAAGTACTGAGAGCTAACGGCTAAGTGCTAATGGCTAAGAGCTAACCGCTGCTTTTCACGAACTCCCAATCCACACGCCGGCAATGAACACTAACGTACCGCCGAGGATGACCTGCATAGTGGCTGAAAGCCAGGGCGAATCCATGAAGCGATGGCGAATCCAGGCAATCAATGCAAGCTCAATGAGAACCACGGCCACAGCAACCCCGAACGCCACCTGAAATTTTCAGCAGGAAAGGCAAAGTGTGGCCGATGCCGCCCAGCGCCGTCATCAATCCACATACCAACCCGCGCACCCAGGGATGTCCCCTGCCGGTCAGGCTGCCATCATCAGAGAGGGCTTCGGCAAATCCCATGCTGATACCGGCGCCGATGGAAGCCGCCAATCCGACGGCGAATGCCGTATGCGTGCTTCGCGTGGCGAAGGCAGCGGCGAATACCGGGGCCAGAGTGGAAACCGAACCGTCCATCAATCCAGCCAATCCAGGTTGGACAATCTGGAGCACAAACAGCTTGCGATTGGCTTGGCTTCCTCCTGCGCGCGCGGCCGGATCTAAATTTTCTTTGGTTATCTCTTCCGCACGATGCTCATGGGAACGCTCTTCCTGGGCCAGATCATTGAGAAGCTGCCGGATACTCGCGTCCTCTGTGCGGGCCGCCGACTTTCTCATAAAATCGCCGGGTTTCCACTTCAAGGCTGGCGGCTTCTTTACGGACGGCATCCAGGCGCATGGGACTGAGCCATATCGGCCGGCGCTGTACAAACCCCTTGACGTCAGTGCGCCGGATCAGAGGAATGTGTTCGCCGAATTTAAGCTGGTAAAGCTCAATCAACCGGCGGCGATGACCGGATTCCTCTTCCCGCATTCCGTCAAACATGGTGGCGGTTCCGGGAAAATCCTGCCGCATGCCCTCGGCAAAGTCGGCATAAATGCGTTCGTCTTCTTCCTCCAGCGAAATGGCCAAAGCAAGAATTTCGCGGGCGGTAAGGCTCTCAAAGGTGCGCATAGGTAGAAAGAAGATTGTAATTTATTGCAAACCCGCTGTGACAGGAGCCCTCCAGGACAGGACTTTTATGCAGTTCCTAAGTTACGTCCCTGGCGAAAGGAGCTGTCTCCACCGTAAGGTCGTGATGCGTCCCGCTATCGTCAGCGTAAGTCAGTTTGAATCCCGCTTCCCACGCCGCGGAAAGAATGAAGATGTACTTGTCTTCGTATTGGTATCCACGTTGTTTGCCAAAAGGTGTTGTGTACCTTGTGGAAACCGGTGATGTGTCAGGAAGGCTATATGTGGGTTGCATGCTCTCACCCGCGTGTTGCAAAACCACCGGCCAATTGGTTTTCCGAGACGGCGAGATGTGAGTAATGACAACAATCACCTTGCCAAAACATGCCTTCTTGACTTCCGAGAGTTCAGGTTTATCTTTCAAGCCATTGTGGGCATTCAACCCTGATCCGAAGGAGCAAAGCAGTGGCGTTACAACGGTCAAGTTCGGCTGCTGAAGATACTTTGTCCCGATCCTGGACTTCTGGGGATTGAACGAAAATGCATGATAAGGAGGCTTGGCAGCTTGAAATCCAAGGTCAATTGCTCTGGCTATCTGCTCGTCTGAAGGACTCAACCAATTTGCATCAGCCTGCTGTGAAAAAGCTGTGCCACAAAGTAAGACACCACGGCAATCCATTGTGCACTCATGCCCATCCTCCCAGAGCCGTGCATTATAGTTCAGCTCCCGTCCAACAAGAAAAAGGCGACCCTGGAACTTTGTCCAGGGTCGCCGTGCAGAACGGGCTCATCCGATAGCCGCTTCCTGCCTGGGCTGTGTGATCCCAGGAACTCGACACAGGCTACACAGTCAGGGTCCCGCGTTTGCTTCCAGAATTCCTGGTCGAGTGGGATGCATGCCATTCGGCTTCGGAATTGTTCAAGCTCCGGCGCAGCTGAGGCTAGATTGCAGCAGCAGCCCGCCGGCTCGGGGCCCTCGACTTGAGCCTTTTGTTTTGCGCTAACCCATGGTTTTGCGCTAACCCATTGTTTTGCGCTAACCCATTGTTTTGCGCTAACCCACCACATCCATGGGACGCATCATTTCATTGTCCTCATGCTCAAGGATGTGGCAATGCCATACGTACTTGTAACGTCGTCCGGGGACCACCTGCGTGCCCGTGGGCAGATCAAACTTCATGATCAGCTTGGTCACGGTTCCCGGATACGACTTCACCACGTCTTTATGGGCGTGCAATTCGTCGGCAGTGGGAGCCTGTGGCGGACCAGTGAAGACGAGCTGTCCCGTGTTGTCGAAGGTGGTCTGGTCAAAGGGCTGTCTGCTCAGGACCTGGAACTGCACCAGGTGAATGTGCTTGGGGTGCGCGTCGCCCGTGTCATTGATGAGGTTCCATATCTCCGTGGATCCAACTTTTGGATCTTCGGTGACCGGATCATCCCAGTTTTTGTTGTCCAGCAATCCAATGATCGGAAAGCCGTCCGTATCGCGGTCAAGCTCAGTCAGCACCAGATCACGGCTGCGAACGGCTGAGGCAGGGTTCAACGCCAACGGATTGGGGTTGAGTACAAACGGAATGGTGGAGGTGTCCTTGGAAGAAAGCGGTTTGGACACACGGAACATCATGATCTCCGTGGGCACCACTTCCCCGCCGCCCGGGTAAGGCGCCGGAGCGTCATTTTTGAGCACAAAGAACTGGCCGCCTTTGCCGGTAAAGTCCACAATCACGTCATAGCGCTCAGCCGGCAATTGCAGCAGCGTAGTCACGGAAACTGGCGCGGGCAGCAAGCCACCATCCGTTCCGATCACAAAGAACTGCGGACCCGCCATGCCGTGAGCGTTGCCGGCCCCATCCGTGCGTACGATGCGCATGTTCAGGAAACGCGCATTACAACCGTTCAGCATGCGGAAACGATAGCGACGCGGTTCGACATCCAGCACTGGCCAGATCTTGCCGTTGACGCACATGGTGTCGCCAAAGAATTCGGGAATCCAGAACTGGTGCGTGCCGCCATCGGCAATGGGATAAAGAAAGCTGCCGTCCGGATTGAAAAGGCGGTCCTGCATGATCAGCGGAATCTCGAACTGCCCTTTGGGCAGGTTAAGCGAATCTTCCACAGCGTCGCGAATGATGTACGCGCCGGCCAGACCCATGATCATATTCAGGCGGGTGATGCCGAGCGTGTGATCGTGATACCAGAGAAGAGTGGACTGCTGGTCATTGGGATAAACAAATGCGTCAGGGTTATAAAGCACCGGGCCGGTAATGCCATCGGGTGAAATCCAGGCTTCAGGATAACCATCGCTTTCCGGCATCACCTTCAGGCCATGCAGGTGAACAACATTGCGAACCTGCGGCTTGTCAGCCTCAGAGCCATGCAATGTGGGATCGACCGGAAGAGGATGGGTGGTGGGAAGCGCGTCATTGTGATATTTGATTTTCACAGGTACGCCGCTGCGCACTTCCATGGTTGGTCCGGGCCATATTCCGTTGTATCCCCAGATGGTGGTGGGTGGAAGGTCGCGGTGCAACTTTTGCTGCGTCTGCTGCATGCGAATGTGGGTCACGCCGATGGGCGAAGGATGAATCACCGGCATAATGGGCAACTGATCAACAAACTGTGCCAGATTCAATGATCCCGCCAGCCCTGAAGTTGCCGTGTGAGCTGGTCTGGAGACGTGACCGTGGAATGTGACACCGCCGTTTGTGTGAACACGGGTGTTGACCGTTTGTGCGGGAGCCATTGTGGGCAGGACCATTCCTGCGCCAGCCATCGCTCCCATTTTGAGCAAATCCCGTCGACTCTTTTTCATTGTGAGGTGGTGCTCCTGTGAGTGGGCACACTTCTGGCATGACAGGCATAGGCCGCTAAAATCCGGTCCGTTCTGCGTATCAAGCACCTGAGGTGATGCCTTGAATCCGCGCGGCCTGGCTTTTTCCGGAAGAAGGCTGCGCGAGTGAGTACAAACTAGCTACATAAATAGAGCCAGCGCCAGATAATTAGAAAATTTAATGTGGCGATACGCGCACGTGGATTCGTCGCGTATTTTCCAGCAGCGATTAAGGTTTTGATTGATACAAAATTCGGTCAGGGTTGATTTATGTTTTCAAAAACAAAGAGACGGCAGAGACGCTCGCCGCAGCAGAGTACGCGGAAATTAACAATTCTAATTAGCGTCTTCTTAGTTTTCTTACTTCGGCAAAAAAATTGCCAGAGCTGCATGCTCATTGATCCCGGTGCATGGCTAAACCACTGGCTGCAAACAGCTTAGCCACTGCCTCCAAAGCCTAGACCCGCAAGCAAAAGCCGAGTTTCACAAGAGCTCTGAAACGATCGGCGCGCCTTTCACACTTAGTTAACAGAAAGTTAAAGCTCCGCCAATAAGAGGTCCATCACGCGCGATACCGCAGGAGCGATAACAAAAAAGCGATTTATACCAAGAAAACGCGTTAGTTTCCCACTTTCCCACTTTGCATGTTCCCCGTTTTCAAAGAAGTTTGTCCGGACAGCCCTGCTCCGCGACTGGCGATCCCCGGCAACGTCACCGGGAGCCGGCCTTTTGCCTTCAGCTCGCCGAACAAGAATTTAACCGCGCTGGATTCCGAGGTGCTGGCATTGGAGAAAGTACAGATATAGTTCTGAATCTGAGGAAAGCTCTGGGCCAGGTAAGGGCTACCCAGCGCGACCACAACGGTCTTGTTCGCGGCGATGGCCAGAATCTGGCTCAGCAGCGCCGAATCCGGCTGGTCCAGGTCCACGCTATTCTTCAAGTGCCCGTCTGCCGGCATGGCTGGGGGCAATACCTGCTTTCCTGCAATCGGCGAAAGATAACCTGCCACCACAACTTTCCCTGCGTCCTTCACCGCCTGTAACACTACGCCGGACAGCGCGGCCGCAAGGCTGCTGTCAACATAGAAAATGGTTGCATCCGCCCGGCGAGCCTTCAATGCGGATTCGAAGCCTCGTCCCCAGGAGCCGTTCGCATTGTCAGAAAAAATAACCGTCACCACCTGGCTGGTTGGCTGTACCGGGGCAGCGTAAACTTCACCTTCAATTTTCGGAGCTTGATATCTAGTTAAGGGCGTGACCTGTTGATTATCGCGGACGAGGGTGACCGCGTCATCGGCCACTTGTTGTGCCAGTTGCATGTCTTGTTGCCGGCCCACCGTATAGGAAACCTGTTCAAGATCCACGAAACGCGCCTTATGCAGATCTACTGATGCTTTCATTTCCAGGATCCGCTGCACTGACTCATCAATGCGCGATTCCGGTATCTCACCGCGATGCACCGCGTCCAACACTCCGCGGAATGCGCCATCCAGATCGGTGGGCAACAGAAGAACATCATTGCCTGCTTTCACGGCATCCACCGCGGCCTTTCCCGCGGGATTTCCCTGTTGAGGCGGATACAAACTGGTCAATCCGCGCATTTCCAGCGCATCAGTGACGACCACGTTTTTGAAGCCAAGCTCCTGCCGCAGAAGCTTTTCAATTACGTTGCTGGAAATTGTGGCTACCTTGTTCGGGTCGGGCTCCAGCGCCGGCACCGTCACATGCGCCACCATCACCGAATCCACTCCCGCCGCAATCGCCTTCTGGAAAGGTGGCAACTCAATTTTGTTCAGATGTTCTCTGTCACCTTCCACCCTGGCAACACCCAGGTGGGAATCGGTCCCGGTGTCGCCATGTCCGGGAAAGTGCTTAACCGTGGTCAGCATGCCCTGGGAGCGCGCGCCGCGTATGAACGCTGCCGCCATCTCGCCTACAGCCGTGGGGTCCTCTCCAAAGGAGCGGGTATTAATAATGGGATTGCCGGGATTGCTGTTCACGTCAGCGATGGGATAGAAATTCCAATGGATGCCCACAGCCCGCGATTCCGCGCCGACAATGGCTCCAAATCTCTCTTCATAAGCAGGATTTCCAGTGGCGCCAAATGCCATTGCGTCAGGAAATATGGGCACTGAGTTCATGCGGGTGGCCAGGCCGCGCTCCAGGTCGCCGGCGATGAGCAGGGGAAGCTTCGAATCCTTTTGCAGGCGATTGCTCATTGCCGCCGCTTCGAGCGGAGGATTCTTCAGAAGACCCGTACCATCCACGCGGACCGTCAGTAGAACTGAGCCAATCCCATATTTCTGCATTTCATCGCGGAACTGCCGGTAGGAGTCGCTATCAAAGTTTTCAAAATCCATGAAGTAGCGCACGCTCAGCATCTGGCCAACTTTCTCTTCCAGGGTAAGCTTCTTCAAAGTGCGTGCAGCCCATTGACGGCCTTCTTTGGTCAACTCCACAGGCCTGGGTTTGGCAAAATGATCAGCAGCATTCGCTGACAACGAGAATATGAAAGTAAGCAGGACCAACAGCGGAGTCCAATATCGCCTCATGCTGGAACGATACCAGAGTGGCCGCAGGCCCGCTATCAGTCTTAAGCCGGTGTCGCGAACCTGTGTTCCGGGCGCCGATGCTTGCGAAGGGAGTCTAGGTTGAGCTGGGTTCTACCGCTGCATCGGCTTTGAAGGCACGGTTGAGCTTTGCGGACTTTACCCGCTTGGGCTGGTAAATACAACTGGGGTCCTCGCCGAAAAGCTCACCTGTCATGGCAAAGACGCGGGCACGCGATCCTCCGCAGATTTCCCGGCATTCACAATTGCCGCATTTGCCTTCCAGATTTTCGGTATTACGAAGTTTCTGGAAAAGCTCTGAATTCCGGTAAATGTCCGCCAGGCTGGCGTCACGAATGTTGCCGGCTGACAACGGGAGGAACGGGCTGGGGTAAACGTCTCCCGTGTGGGAGATGAAAACGAAACCTTTGGCTTCATTGATGGGCAGGATTCCCGGGATTCCTTCGCTGAAGTCGCCATCGCCGGACTTGCCCCGGGTCCGAGCACGTTGTTGCAGAACGTAGCGCCGATAATGCTGGGCCTCAGTGGTCTTGATTTTGAATTGCACTTTCTGTGACATCCGATAAATCCGGGCGAACACCTGCTCGCACTCTACTGAAGACAGAAGGTCCCTGTGCTCACCGCTGGCTGTGGGTATCTGGAATACCAAGTTCCACATTGCCACCCTGAAGCTGCTGATCACGTGGAGAATGTTTTCAAGTTCGTTGATGTTGCCGCGGTTGAGGTTGGTATTCACCTGGATTGGCAGCAAGCACCGATTCGCCCAGAACATGGCGGTCACCGTGCGGCTAAACGAACCCGGAACACCACTCAGTTCGTCCTGGAGTTCCTGCGTTGGTCCGTCGAGGCTTAAGCCCAGGCGTGATAATCCGGCTTTTTTCAATTTCAGGACTGCTTCTGACGTTATCAGCGCGGTGACTTCAGCCGAAAGCGCAGGATGCAACTGCCGGTAAGCCGCGGACTCGATCAATTGATAGATGTCCGAACGTTTCAAAGGATCGCTGCCGGTGAAGCTGAAGATAGGCGGGCGCAGGTCTGCCACGTCTGCTATCAGCTTTTCCGCCTGCGCGGTGTCCAACTCCAGGGGATGGCGCTCAGCGTGGCACGAGACGCTACCGTCAGGACTGTTTACGTCTGGGGTCCTGTTGGCTTCCCAGATTACGATGAGGGGCGTTTTGCTTATGTCAAAACTGGGTTTCATGACGGATGATGTTAGCTGCCTTAGCCCGATTAAGGCTGTGATAGCCGTCACACTTTAGTGTGGTCCTCAACCAGCGTCCGCTCCTCTCTAGCCGTATGTTGAAGCAACGAAAAAAGATACAAGACTACACCGCTAAACAAAAAGAACAGGCCGACGCTGGCAAATGCGATGAACGAAAGAGGATGGTTCCAGAGCAGGGAAAAAACTTCCACCAACAAGCCAATGATCAGAAGAATCCCCGCTAACCTGAGACGTTTGGCCATCATAAATTCCTGGCTGCTGATCATTTTGGCGGCTCCCAGTATTTCACCTGGTTAAGTTTGGGAATGTTATGCACGGTGTCATGGCATCCTGAAGATAGACAAGAGAGCTTATTACTCTTGATGTCAACCATGGTCTGCGGATCAGCCGTATGCACGGCGCCCTGTTCAAAGCTGCGCGACCCTTGGTGACAATGCAGGCATTCCCGGTTATTGTACGGGCTGTAAAGGTGGATTGGATTGTTTGGTTTTCCCAGATACTGAACGTAAATATGGTGAAGCCCTCTTAGCTTGGCCCTTATGCCACCATAATAAATTGTGTAATCGGTGTGGCAGGTGTAGCAGGCCTCATCGCGCGGTACCCGGCCATTCTGAAAATGTGCCGCGGGAACATAAGTGGGATCGTCCACATAAAGACTTTTTCCATACGGTCCCATAATGTGGCAAGAGAGGCAGAATGTGGTTTTCTTGGAGCGTTCCACGTGGTTATCAAACCCAAGCAGGGCCACAAAGCCAGGGAATATAAACAAACCAACGAAGGCTAAAACTTTCCCGCCCCGCGCCACAGTGATTTCCGGTTTGGCTACCACTATAACGATGATTCCAATGGTGACCGCGAGTAAAACGAACACCGCTGCCGTTGGCATTCGGCCTCCCTTTCCACAACACCAGCTACTTCAAGCTGCGGATGTACTTCACCAGGTCTTGTACCTGATCATCAGAAAGAGTCTTGAACGCTGGCATTTTGCCTTTGCCTTCTTTGGTGGCCTTGATCAGGTCTGCGTCTGACATTTTCGCCACTTCGGGGCTTCGGAAGTCTTTGGCGCCCAATTTTTTGCCCGCAGCGGTATCACCTTTGCCATCGGCGCCATGGCATGCCTGGCACTTTGATTTGTAAAGCGCGGATGCGTCTTCAGCCGCCGCCGGCAGGACCATTCCCGAAAGCACAATGGCCGTTGCTACCGTTATGAATTTAAGTTTCATCTTTCCTCCTTGAGACAATGCTTTTTTTCTACATCGCGTAACGTAAAGACAAGGTTAATGCATTGCCGTGAAAGTCGCGCGGCAGTGTGGGGCCGGGCGCGGACTTCTCGTTGTAATCGTAGTAGTTCCATCCCGTTTTATAAGTCAGGTTTTTGGCTACTTCCACGGCCACCATCACCATGGGCAAATGATAATTAAAGCTCAAAGGCCCGGTTGGCGCGTTCGGATTCAGGATCAGCGTGTCTCCGGTACTGCTGGTCAGGTTATAGCCCAGGTTTGCGGTGACGCGGCGCGCGGGTTTGAAGTATCCGGAAAGCGATCCGTAATGTGACAACTCACTGTAGGTTGAGATCCCAGCCAGAAACGGCGCACCGCATGTGAGGGAACCCGCCGGCACCGGTGTGGCAACAAAGCAGATGTTGCTCCGCGAAAAAATATCATTGTAGCTATAGTTAAGATCCATGCCCCATGTGGCTGTAGGCGGCGCGATGACCGTGGTAAACGCGAAGCTGCGATTATGTTGCAGGTTGCCGATGTCAAAATCATTATTGCGGTTTTCGCGAATATTCATGCTTGCGCCAAGCGTCATCCAGTCCCGGGCTTTGTAGCTGCCATGCGCCCGGTATTGCTGCAGGTGCCGGGGCGAGATTCGGGTCAGAGTATTGTCCGCATAGTAGAGCTCGGTATCGAAGTTAAAGCGCCACTTGTCATTGGGGCGGGCGGAAAACCCAAACAGCGCCGAATTCGCATTGATGGGGATAAAGTCATTGCCACTGTCTGTTACCGCCAAGGTACAAATCCCTCCAACAGTCGAACTCGCAGGGCATCCTCCGCGGTTCGGTAACGAGGGCAGGAAGGTCTGTACCTGAAGGAGATTGTCATTATGCGTGATCTCCCGGTTCTCATACCGGTATCCCACATAAGCGCTGATGCGGCGGGTGAAGTCATACTCAACCTGAAAAGTATTGATCTTGGATTCCTGCCGCAGGAATTCGCTGTAGAACTCGTTCACCACGTCCGCGCTGGAGCTGTTGGTGTGGACGGGGCAAGTAGCCGGGACGGCGGGATTGCATGCAATTGGATTCGCAGGTTTGGTCAGCAGCGTGGCTCCAAACAAGCTGCTGGTCAGATAATTCCAGCTTCCGGGAATGCTGAAACTGTTGAAGCGGAAACTGTCAATCAGCCTGAGCTTGTCGGAAAGCCTGTAAGTGATGCCGAAGTCGCCTGTTTTGGTGATGCGCTTCGCTGTGGCTGAACCGGTGTCAGTGAATGCCCGCTGGGCGGTCCGGCTGATAAGGCCGCTAAAGAATTCGCGAAAGTCTGGAAGATCGGCTTCCGCGTCTGAGTAAATGAAGCGCGCTGAAAAATCCAGGCGCCGAAAATAATTGCTTTGAACGCTGACCTGCTCTGTGGGATAAGAATTGCGATTGCGTCCGCTCCGCGAGTAGAAGAGGAATGCGTTGCAGGTTGGATTTACGAACCCAGTGGCGAGAATCGGCGCGGCGCAAGGCTGTCCGGCCGGAGTGTTGAAAGGAAGTCCCAGGTTCACTGGAATACCGCCGGCAAGCAGAGATGGCAGGCCGTTCAATAGCGCGCTGGTATCGCCTTTGTAATAAGTGTAGAACTGATCAAAATTTATGCTCGTTTTGGGAATGAAGCGCAGTGCCACTCCAGCCCGAAATGTATCACTGGTGTTGAGCGTGGGCTGGAAAAGCTGTGCCTCCGTACCCTCATGGACCGAGCTGAAGGTTGTCCCTTCATTCACCACGCGGGACCACCCCAGCCGCACACGGACTGGAGCCAGGGAAAACAGAGCTAAATCAAGGTCAGTCATGCGGCGCGTCAGCAGGAATTCATGCGGAGAATCCAGAATGGGCACATTCGGATTAGAGTTGGGCGGGTTCAACGGGTTCGCCAACAGGTTATAGTCGAAAATGTTCTGGTCACGGCGGAATGTGGCGTTGAAGTTGTAAAGCGTACCCTTCAAAACTCGCAGCCTGGTCAGATCATTGGGATCGCCGCCATAACCAAAGTTATTCAATGTAAGATCGTCAAAAAATAAGCCCGTATGAGTGGGTGAATGCATGTCCAGCGAATATTCCAGCAGCCTTGGACCGCTTCCCAGATTTACGAATGTGTCCCAAACCCCCTGATTACCGCCGAAGTTGGTGATCCTGCCGCCAAACTCCGCTGTTTGCGTGGTTTCATAACCGGCATAAACGGGCGTTTCCGTACGGATGGGGCTGGTGTAAGAAGGTGAGTCGCTTGCTTTACGCGCTGAATCCACTTCCGGCCCCGGGGCCAGTCGCGGATTGTCCGGAACGCTGTTTCCATTTTGCTGGGCATTAACCACTGCACCACACAGCAGCAGGAGGGCGGCGAACGCCAGAACCGCGATGAATAGTTGCCTGCTTTTGCTTTGCATCATGGCCTTTGCTCCTCCTCTATGGTTTAAACATGAATCGGTCAGAATTGGACCCGTGTATTGACGTATGACACATTGTGCAGGCCTGATATTTTTGCGCCTGGTTATGGAATGACGGTATGGCCGGAGCGCCTGCGTCCACGGTGAATGTGTGACATTCAAGGCAGAGCAGATTCACGTTTGCGCGCCGGAGCAATCTTGGGTTCGACGACCCGTGCGGCATATGGCATGCCACGCATCCCTCAGTCTTCACGGGGACGTGTTCAAACGCGAACGGACCGGCCTTGTCCGTGTGGCAGTTGAAGCAAAGCTGATCTTGTGCCGCGGTGGAACGCAGTTGATGGGTCAGGAAGCCGCCGTGCGGATTATGACAATTGGAGCACGCGATAAGACCCTCATTCACTTTGTGATGAAACGGCTTGGAAAAATCCGGCTTGGTTTCCAGATGGCAGCTATAACAAAGGCCTGGTTGCGAAGCGCGCAGCAATTGGCGCTCAACCTGCGGATGGTGTACTGAGTGGCAGTCAACGCAGCCGACATTGTTCTTGATGTGCTGCGAGCGAAGAAAGTTCGCGTGTTCTTCCCCAAATTCATGGCAGGTGAGACAACGCCTGGATGCCTCTTGCTTTGACAGGCCGGCGAAACGGATTATTTTAGCGGGATCAGCCGATTCCGCATGCTCCTTGCCTGGCCCATGGCATGCCTCACAGCCTTGCCACTGTACGCCATGCTTGTCATTCAGGGTCTTCCAGTGCGGTCCCTTGTCAAAGGTTTTTCCTATATCTTCATGGCAGGTCTTACAGGTATCAGTGCCTACATATTGTGAAGGATCAGCGGTATAGATTTTTTCGGCCAGTTGGGCCGAAGTCTCATCGGAAGGCGTCTTGCTATTCTTTTTGTTTTCGGTCCTGGCTTTGGCCTGACCCTTATCATTACTATTCTTATCATCATTCTTATCGCCAAAATCGACCGCCGCCGCGGACAAGGTAAACATCATTAAGAGGAGAGCGACCATTATTGATCGAAGTCTCACTTTCAATCCCGGCATCAGTATCCTCCCCACTTCATGGCACATGTAACTTTCGAAGGTAACGGTTAATACTTATTCCGGCTGTGATCCATATCACAAGGGAAAACACAGTTTAGTTAGTCTGATTACTTATTCGCAGCTCGCAAAAAAAAAGGAGAGCTTAATAAATCAAGCTCTCCTTTAGAGGTCCCAACTTCATTTTCAAGTTGATGTTCGCTGATGGAAGACTTCCCCTCGATGCCCTCCATCAACAAACTATCACCTGACTCTGTGTCAAAGGCTAGTCACAGTCTGAGAAATAGTCTGTGATGCCCGTCACTGGATGATTTTGGCTTGTTCGGCGAACCTGCCGCGCGGTGTTCGGTGAATTCTTCTTGAAGCCTGTTTCAAGATCTTGTCCGCCTGCTGAAGGTCAGCGCTGAGGATTTTTGCCAACAGGTAATAAATTTCTGGGTGACTGCGCAATTGCTCCATAAACCTGGCGCCAGGAATCAGCGTAACCGTGCATGGGCTCACACAGACGACATCAGTCTCTGCCCCTTCAGCGGTCATCAGCGCTTTCAACCCTAATACCTTTCCTGGAGCCACCAGGCCCAGGGAGATTGTTCGCGTGGGACAAGGAAGCAGTATTTCGGCTTGTCCCCCCGTCAGAATCATGAGGTCATGTGGAAGCTCACCGCAGGTCATTAATTTGCTGCCTGCATGGCAGGTCCGCGTGTTCTCCAGTTTGCGCAGCTCGGTAACAACATTTTCCGTCAAGCCGGCGTAAAGCTCATTCAACATTTGGTATTGCGACAGGGGTGCATTCATATGGGCGCTCACCTTGGCCAACATTCATCAGCGATCTGCGTGCAGGTTAGCTTTTTCTCTTATCCTTGCATGTGATTGTCATCACGAGAGTTTGTGAGGCCACAACTCCGGGGTCACATTCTTCAACGCGCTTAGTTGCGATTGGCGCGAAGGCATCTCCAGCTATTGCGTGGTCACCAGCCGCTCAAGCTGATGCTTCTCCATGATCCACCAGGTGGCGCCTTTGGTGCGCAGCCATCCTTTTCTCTTGAAATCGCTCAGAGTGCGGGAGACCGACTCGCGTGATGTTCCCACGAACTGCGCGATCTCTTCCTGCGTGAGCGTTACTCGAATTGGAACCTCGCCTTTGGGGCCCTGCATTGTCAGCGGCTGTTTGGCCCAGCTCAGCAGCAGCTTGGCAATTTTTTCAGGAACGGAATTGGACAACCCGAGGGAACGGATCTCACTGTAGGCGCACTGGCAGTTATGGGTAAGTTGCTTCGCCACCTTCATGCCGACTTCAGGATATTGCTGGATGTACTGAATGAATTGTGATTGCGAAATGAAATTGGCCTGGCTGGGCTCCAGCGTCTCCACGGTGGCTTCATACATGCCGTTGGAGACAACGGCCGTGAGGCCAAGGACCTCTCCCGGCTCTGCAATTCTGAGAATAATACTTTTGCCTTCAGCGGAAGTAGTTGAGAGTTTCGCGCGTCCCGTACACAGAATAAAGACTCCGCGCGCCGGCTGTCCTTCCAGGCACAACATAGAGCCCTTTGGATAAACCGCCGTGGCTTTGATCGCCTGCAAAGCCACCAGCGCTTCGGCGGGCAGGTCACAAAACAAGCGATGATCACGCAGGACGCACGTCAAACAGTTTTCTATTGTTGGGAAGCCATTGGACCCAATCATCAGATTCACCTCCACCTGAAAAGCACAATCTTCAGCATAGCGAGTCGCGTCACATAGAGATGTGATCGCCGTCACATGCGGCGAAGCGGTGCCAATCCGATCGCCAGGCGCTTCTTTTAGCAAGAGAACAGGTTTGCTGCGCGGCGGCGCGGACCGCAAGTGATGTGCATCACAGATACGGACGCGCTGAGCGATTAACAATGGTGATAGTCGAAGCGAGGCTTTTGTGGGTTCCAATCATGCCATTTTGTCAGCATTGAAGGCCGAGCTGGAATTCCTGGATAAGGGCGGCTATGGACGTCTGTTTCGCAGCGGCTGGCGACCGACCCTGCTGCTCCGTGATTCTCCCATCTGCCCCAATTTTGGCAGCGATTCCGGTGAACACGGGTGTTCGGAATGTTTCCTGATCAACGCAGTGCCGGTGGAGACAAGCGTGGCTCTCTTCCCCTGCCATCACATACGGCTGAATGATGCCGGAGACACCATCGCAAAGCTTCAGCGCACAGGCACTCAGGCGGAACTGGATCGAACTTATCGGGAGTGGCTCTGCGCACTCATAAAAACATTTGAAAAAAGCGAGGAACATGGTATGCAAACGCTACAGACAATCACTTCAGTTACGTTCAAGAACATTTTGTTTCTTACGGATTTTACAAAAGCCAGTGAAGGCGCGAAGGCATATGCGATCGCGCTGGCGAAGCATCATGGAGCGCAGCTTTTTCCAGCCCATGCTTTCAATCCCGTCATCCTGACCGAGAATTCCGTGCCCCAATTGATCGATGAGGCAGAAGTTAGCATTCGCGCTTCACTGAACCAAATTGCAAACACTCCCGGGATCAAAGGCAAAGGCCTGCTGGCGATTACTGCCATTGAGGATGCGCTGCCGAAGTGGATCCGCGAAAACAACATTGACCTGGTGGTAATCGGCACGCACGGCCGGAAGGGCGTTGACCGTTTCCTGCTGGGTTCCACCGCGGAACTGGTTTTCCGGACATCAACCTGCCCGGTGCTCACTGTTGGGCCGCACGTGGTGTTCGAGGAGTCAAAAGCTTTTTCCGCGAACCATATCTTTGTGCCCACAAACTTTGGCTCCGGCACGGAGGCCGCGATTGAGTACGCGTTGTCACTGGCACAGGAAACCAAGGCCATACTAACCATCATGCACGTGGTGTCACTGGACGAGGCCTTCCAGCATGATCGCGCAGAGCTGTTAAAACTTCCGAAGAGCGCCTGGCCAGGTTAATTCCTCCGGACGCCGAGTTGTGGAGCCAGCCCCAGACGATGGTGGAGATCGGCGATCCGAAACTGGAAGTACTCGGATACATCTCCAAACTTCAGCCCGACCTGGTAGTGATGGGCTTGCCTGAACATAAACGCTTCAGCACACATCTGCAGGCAGGTGTGAGCTATCAAATCATTAGTTCCGTTCATTGCCCCGTGCTTACGGTGAGACTTCCACCAAAGCCGTAAACCATTCCGAGCGGGGACGGCCGCGGCAAAGCGTAGTTGCTGAGGCGTCCGTATGAGCCTGCTACATCGGAAAAGGAAAGCAGCGCTTCGGCGCTGCTTTTCCTTTGATTGCAATTGCTATCGGGGCCTGACCGGAACGGAGTTTGCACATTCAGGGCGACTCCGCGCCAAAGTGAATGCATTGGTTACCCCTGATCAACACAGATGACACTGATCTGAATGCGATTTACCGCGGATAAAAGCGGATGAGCGCGGACCAGAAAAGCGCTTTTTCGGAAAGCTCAGGGAACATTGCGTTTGCACCGGTTTTCCAGTATGTAACCTCAGCATGCGGGAGCCCAAGTTATACGCAGGTCGAAACGCCTGCAAGTGTCCGGCTTCTGGAATATGGAGGGAAAGTTTTATTAAATTCAGTGATGCTCCCGGACGTCCTGGCGCCTGCTTGGGTATAACATTTCCTGCCACGGGGCCTGGACCATGTGATCAGTAAGGGAATCGTGAGAATGCAGCAGAAGAAAGCTAAGATGGAAAAGGAGATAGGTGATGGTTTTTGTAAAGAGTGCGATAACCGGAATTATGTTATCATGGGCGGGCTTCTACTGTGTTGCTTGTAATTGTTGGAATAGGACGGGCCTGGTTCCATAACGCTATTGCAATCGACAGTGGAACGTTCGCCGGTCTCTATTTCTGGGTTGTATGCCTTCTGTTGTTCGTTGTTGGTTTCGCGCTTCGGTTTTTTCAACTTCAATCCCGCCTCTCAAAGTAAGTCCCAACGGCGGATTTGGCGTCACATGGTAAGGAGATGGTGATCTGGTGATCGGGGGATCAGAAAAAGTAAAGAGAGGGTGCTGTGGGCGCAAAAGAAAAAAAGAAGACCACGTCGAAACCAAAAAAGGACAGTGGCACGTTGAAAGGCTGGGCCGCCATTGGCGCCTTCTTGAGTTTGCCTCCGGCGACCGCGCAACGCTGGGCACGCGATGGAATGCCGGTAAGAAAAGAAGGGCGCTTCACGGTGGCGGAGCCCGCGGAACTGGAAGCCTGGTTAGGCCGCGAGTCGCACATGGCGGCGCCGGCCAAAGTTGTGAATGATGATACTGATCTGGCGGCAGCGTTAAAACAATCCATCAAGGCCGCGGGAGGCGGGTCTGGCAGGAAAGCAAAGAAGTAGCAGGCTGTGGCGAAGAAGGTTTGAAAATCCGGTATGTGATCGCTAAGGGATGCCGGTGGCTGATTGCCAGGAACAAAAGCGAGAGTAGCTGGATGACCATTTGCATTTCAGCAGCAAGCGACGTAGCGCTGAATCGCATGAAGATCATAAACAAATGCCAGCCGCCCTGGTTGAGAACGCGATCAGTCCGGAACGGCTGGCCTGAGACAAAATTATTTGGGCGCTGCCGGCGCTATGTAGCTCAAGTCAGGCCGGAAATGCAGCAGCTCGGAATTGGTGCTGTAGTATGCCTTGCGGAGCGCCATCATGGTGGCGGCGCCCTGATCGGCATAAGCCTCCTGCATCTGGACGTCCAGCGTTTTAGCCGGAGCCGCCATTTCAGCCATGCTTTTGCGCTCCTGGACAAGCACGACCTGGGGACCGCGTCCGCCATTGGCAAGCGAATACCAGTTTGCCGGGGCCGGTGCGGGAACACTCTTGCTCACCACTGGTCCAATTTTTTTGACGGCGTCATAAAAATCGAGCACGCCTTCCGGCTTGAGATTGAAGTAGGTGACACTCAGGTACGCTGGCGGTGGACCGGCGCTGCTGGGCGTGGCGCCCAGATCAGGACGAAGGACAAAATAACTCATGGTTTCGCTGGCCATGTATGCGCCCATTGTGGCGTTGGCATTGGCAGAATCGGCGGTGTTGAACTTGTCACGGGTATCAAAGTCTTTCCAGTCATGGCCGCAACTGGTGATCAGGTAACTCCCGGTGTTCTCACCGGTTGTGACTTCCCAGGTGTCCCATGACCATTTATCGTTTTGCGCCTTGTGCCAGGCCATGTGTTTGGCTCGTCCCTGCTCATACTGGGCGGTCATGCCGGGCTTGATCTTGTTGAGATGAACTTCACAGACGCTGGCGGGTGGCGGGGCCTGGGCGAAGGAGAGGGTTGTAATCAGACAAACAGCGAACAGCGAGAAAAATAATCTACGCATATGACCTCCTCAGATCTATGGGCTTATAGGGGATTTACCTCGGGCATTGGGAGTGAACAAAGTTGGAACCGTGGCAAGCGTAACGCCGCTGAAGGACGCGTGTCAATTGTGGGGCATTTTCGCGCAGGCCGCGCCTGAGAAGCGCTGCAACAATTCAGCAATGCGCTGAGCGGCAGAAAGGAGCGTTTTCTCTGGTCGGAATCGTGGCGACTTGCGGTCACGCTATGCTTCGAACGGATGCAGTCTGCTCGAGCGGTAGAACCACCGAAAATACCGTGCCTGATCGGCCAGGCATCGTGGAGGAGCGCATCACTATTCTGCCGCCGTGCTTTTTCACAATGCCTTTGCTGACCCAGAGCCCGAGTCCGTTGCCATGCGCGCCTTTGGTGGTGACGAATGGCTCGAACAGCCGCTTTTTGGTCTCGGGGCGAATACCATGCCCGTTATCAGCAACGGTCACCCGAACACGTCTGGCGCGACTTGAAATCGAATTTTCCACGTCAACTCTCACCACGATGGTGCCGCCCTGCGGCACTGCATCAATGGCGTTGAGCAGCAAATTAGCCATGACCTGGCGGATCTCAGAAGCATAGCCCACCAGACGTTCGGAATTTCTATACTCGGTCACCACCTTGATCTGCTTCTTTTCGAAATTTGGGCGGTTCAACCTGATTACGTTATCCAGAAGTTCGCGAATGTCAAAGTCTGACGGCTTGCCGGAATCACGGTAGAAAGCCAGCGTTTGTTTTGTAATTTGGCTCGCGCGTGCAATCTCTTCCAGGAGCATCTTGGTATAGGAGCGTCCAACTGCGCTCAGTGTCGGATCTGTGCTCACCAGATAGGCAAGGTTGGTCACGGCTTCCAGTGGATTATTGACCTCATGCGCGATGGCCGCGGCCATTCTTCCCGTTGCGGCAAGCTTTTCAGATTGCACCAACGCCTCTTGCACACGTTTGCGTTCCGAAATGTCTCGAACTATCTTCGATGCTCCAATGATTTTTCCTGAAAGGTCTTTGACGGGAGAAATGGTAAGGGCCACAGTTACGCGAGTACCATCCTTACGCAATCTTTCAGTTTCATAATGGTCAATCTTTTGACCTGCGCGTAAGCTGGCCAGAATTCGCGGTTCCTCATCTTGCAGTTCGTCCGGAATGATCTTAAGAATCGATTCACCGATCATTTCATCTGCTCGATAGCCAAACAGGCGCTCAGCCGCGTTGTTCCAACTGGCCACAACGCCATTCAGGTCCTTGCTGATGATCGCATCGTCAGAAGAATCCACGATTGCCGCCAACCGGAATCTCTCCTCTTCTGACCGGTTCTTCTCTGTGACATCAATGGTTACTCCAGCCAGGTATAAGGGATTTCCTTCATCATTTCTGAACACCGTTCCTGTTCCGCGAAGCCAGCGTGTAATGCCGTTCTTCAAAATGCGGAACTCACACTGATACTGTCCGGTATTTTTGGCACTGGTAATTGCACTGAGCACGGCGCGACGATCCTCTGGATGTATAACCGCGAAGAAATGTTCAGAGCTTGCAATGTCTTCCCTGCCGAAGAGCTTGGCCGTGTTGCCCAGGTCGAGCACCTCGTTATTCTCGAAATTCCACATCCAGGTGCCCACGTCCGCGGAATCGAGCACCAGCCGCAGCAATCGCTTATTCTCAGAAAGCGCATCTTGCGCTTCTTTTGATTGCGTGATGTCGGAAACCAACGCCGCTAGACCCTCTGACGTTGGATACGCATGAACCTCGTAATACCGCACGGAACCGTCCGGTTGAGGATAGGTAACATCGAAGGTATGCGGAATTCGTTCCTGCATCACCTTTTCATAGCCAGGCCTGAAGGCGGACTTTGCGGCCTCGGGAAAAATTTCCCACATGTTTCTACCCTTGAGTTCCGTCCATGGCTTGCGTGTTTGTTCAAGCACTTGCTGGTTTGCGTATTGGAAGCGCCACTCACGATCAAGTGCAATGAACGATTCTGAGATGGATGTAACCAGCATGCGCATTTGTTCGTGCGCTGTCAGTACTTCCAGTTCCGCCGCCTTGCGGTCCGAAATATCGATCCCGACTCCCAACCAGCGTTTCTTGCCGGCAGCGTCGGTGAAGAGTTCCGAATGGGCCAGATGCCAGCGGTACTCGCCATCAGAAACGCGTCTTGCCCTGTACTCGTGCTGAAATGGCTGGCCCGTGCTTTGGCTTTCCCGCACCTTGCGGCTCAACTCTTCCACATCATCGGGATGGATGAACTCAATCGCCCTGCCGGCCCGCACCTCTTCCAGGGTCAATCCAGTGAATTCCAGAAAATGGCGGTTACAGTAATCGATATTCCCTGCTTCATCTGTGGTCCACACGTACTGTGAAATTGACTCAGCCAGGAAACGATATTTCATCTCGCTTTCTTTAAGTGCAGCTTGTGCGAGTTTCTCTTTGGTAATGTCAAACAGAGCGGTTCCAACGGCCTCAATCTGCCCGGACTGGTTTTTGACCGGAAAATGACTCGCGATCCAATGGCGTTCCCGTTGCGGGTCAAGGGGATCTCCCTTCACCTCAAAGCTCAGGTTCTCACCAGTTTCGGCAACACGGCGCAGGTTCGGCCCCATCGCGGCAGCAATGTTCGGAATTACCTCTGCCACGGTTTTGCCAATCTGTGCCTCTCGAGGCGCGCCATTCCAATCGGCGAAGCAGGGATTGATATCGAGAAATGATGTGTCCGGCTTGTGCAGTGAGAATCCCACGGGTGCGGAGTGGATGAAGTCAGAATAAATAGTCTGCGATCGCAATCCTCGAGTCTTGACTTCTCTGAACTTAAGAACCAGAAGACATACGAAGCCCGCAAACAACACAAACAGGCCGGTCCTCAGCAGGAGCAACCCGGAAACAGAAGAGTCGTGTGGCGGGTGCAAATAGAAAATATCTAAAGCTGGCGGCGGAGAGAATCGTGGCTGTTATTGCTGAGCCCAGGTCACCGTAGAACGCGGCACACGCTACGGCCAGGAGGAACGGCAGTGGCAAAAGAGCTGGAAATGATAGGACCAGCGGTTGCAGCACAAAGCCCAATAGCATCGCGAGAGAGACGAAGATAACGGCAAGAAGTTGGTTTTTCAACATTGAAGGAGGCGTTTTAACTCCGGCGAGGTTCTTCCACAGATCGTGAATATGCTCTTGGGGAAAGGCTCTCCTGGCCCATCCTGAATCCGCTCTTGGGGAAGGACTCTCTCGGTCCACAACATCCCTGCCTTCCTCATTCGCGAGGTAATGTCTTTTAGCTCCATGTTTTGATGCAATTACGCTGAAGGAGAGTTGCAGCGGATGCAAACTGTCTGGGCTGAACCAGACCCTTAAAGCCGCAAATTTTACACTTTTTCGAGTGTCGTCTGGCCAAAGGATTGCTTCCCGCTTTCAGTCCAGGACGATCCAGAGGTGCGCAAACCGAATATCGCATTTCTCATCGGAATCCGGATATCACCGCAACCTTTGTCTTTGGATGTTCGCGAATATACTGAGGATAGTGGTAACTGCCACTCGACCGGAAGTTTCTGGATTCCGAAAATCTCTATCGTGGAAAACCGGCCAACCCTGAACCATGGCAATATGTCTCTTCATCATGAGGGGGGCGCCAGCTTTCTTACGCCGGATATTCGCTCCTCATAAATATGATGGATACAAAGTTCCGCCATTCGTATCCTGGGTACCTGAAAACTTATGCAAACACTTCTTCGGGATCTACGTTATGCATTTCGACAATTAGGCAAGGCGCCAACCTTCACCGCTACTGCTGTACTGACGCTGGCGCTGGGAATCGGCGCCAGCACGGCCATATTCAGCGTGGTTTACGGCGTGCTTTTGCGCTCTCTCCCCTACTACAAATCCGACCAGATCGTGCGGATTTGGGAAGTGAATGCCAAGGGCCGCCAGACGCGCTTTGCTGATCCGAATTTCGAGGATATGCGTAGCCAGGCTCGCTGGCTTCAAAGCATGGCGGAAATGCGTTCCGATGAAGCTCCTGTTTCCGCGGGCGATGAGCCAGACCGAATCCGTGTAGCCGTTGTTTCCAAAGATTTCTTTTCCGTGATGGGCGTGCAACCGATCATGGGACGGCCCTTCTCTGCGGAGGAGCAGCAATTCGGCGCCCCACGCACTGCTCTTGTGAGCTATGCCTACTGGCAACGCCATTTGCATGAAGTGAGAGACCTTGGTTCAGTGAAGTTCACGATTTCAAAGAACCCCGTCTCCATCATTGGCGTCCTTCCCCCGGGTTTCGCGTTTCCCGAAGGTAGTAGTGTTTGGACGGCTCGCGAAGCTGAAGTTCGCCTGCCGAGCCGTAGCGCGCACAACTGGCAGGTTGTTGCCCGCCTGCGTGATAGCAATTCACTGGACCAGGCCCGGGCCGAAACTTCTTCCATCGCCCACCAGATCTACGCCCAGAATGGCCCCAATGACATCACCATGGTGGACTCAGCCATTCTGCCTTTGCGGATGCTTTGACCGCGGATGTGAAGCCCGCCTTGTTGATCCTGCTGGGAGTTGCCGGCTTACTTTTGCTGGTTGCCTGTGCAAACGTGATGAATCTTTCCCTGGCCCAGGCTTTTGCGCGTTCCGGTGAATTATCCATCCGTACAGCGCTCGGGGCCTCGCGTTGGCGCCTGATTCGGCAGTTCCTGGTAGAGACGCTCCTGCTGTGTTTTCTGGGTGGCTGTCTCGGCGTAGGCGCCGCATACATCGGAGTCCGTGCCTTGGTGGCATTGGCGCCTTCCACTATCCCTCGGCTGGATGAAATTGCTCTCAATCTGCCTGTGCTCGGGTTCGCTCTGGGTCTTACGTTCGTGCTGGCCATTGGCCTGGGCGTGCTTACGGCGTTGCGGGCAACTGCCGGAGATGTGCAAAGGGCCTTGTCTGAAGGCGGGCGCCGCCAGGGAACTGCTCTTCGCAGCCAGCATTCAGGTCGCGTGATCGTAGCCGGACAGATCGCGATTACACTCACCTTGTTGGTAGGCGCGGGCCTGCTGGGTCGCAGTATGATGCATGCCCTGGCTGTCCATACAGGCTTTGAAACCGACCGGGTCGCGACGCTGGACTTGAAATTACCCGATCTGGAAGCCGGCATGGAAACCAGCCGCGTTCAATTCCTTGACGAGTTGATCGCGCGATTGAAAACCGTGCCGGGCGTTCAGTCGGTTGGCGCAACCAATGCGCTTCCTCTCGCTACCGATCCAGCCGATGGAACTTTTGCCGTCGTTAATCCACAACAACTTCCGCCGGCGCAGCGGGACCTGATTGACCGCAGCGCGCATCTTTCCGCCGAGAAGGACGATCCCAATTTTCTGAATGACTACACTAAGTTTCTGCACGAACTGTATCGTGATCGATCGCGAACTGGTTATGCTGACTTTGTAGTGGCCAGTGATGGCTATTTCCAAACCCTCGGGATTCCTCTGCTGCATGGCAGGCTGTTCAATGATGGGGACCGCCCAGATACTCCCCATACGGCTATCATCAGCGATTCACTCGCACAGCAAAAATGGCCGGACCAAAATGCCATAGGCCAGACCATTGAGTTTGGCAACATGGATGGCGACCTGCGCCTGCTCACCATTGTTGGCATCGCCGGAGATATACGAACCCACAGCCTTGAAGTAGCGCCGCGGCCAACAATCTACGTCAATTACCGGCAAAGACCGCGAAATACTTCTCAATTCAATGTGGTTTTATGGACAAGTTCTGATCCTGCCACTATCTTCTCTGGCGTCCGAACGGTTCTGGCTCAACTCGACCCAACCATCCCTCCGCGGTTGACCACCTTCAATCAGATATTCTCTGAGTCTTTAAACAGCCGCCGATTCAATTTGCTGCTGGTGGGTGTTTTTGCTTTTGCCGCATTGCTGCTGGCCATGGCGGGAGTTTTTGGGGTCCTGGCCTATTCTGTGGCACAGCGAACGCGTGAAATGGGGGTCCGCATTGCATTGGGTGCAACTAAAGGGACAGTCTTGAAAATGATCCTGGGGCAGGCGCTGGTAACGGCGGTGATTGGTATCGTCGTCGGTCTGGTGGGCTCTTTCCTGCTCACCCGGACAATGCGTTCGCTGCTGTTCGAAGTCAGCCCTACCGACCCGGTGATCGTAGGCAGCGTGGTGCTGTTGCTCATTTTGATCTCAATGTTGGCATCCTACATCCCTGCGCGCCGTGCGACCCGCATTGATCCCATGATTGCATTGCGCTCCGAATAGAGTCATCGAAAAATACAATTGGCTCCCATCCGCTCGCCGGGGGGATCGCCCCGCCGTCCCAAGCCTTGATCCCCCGGACGCACCCTGGACAGAACTCATTGCCTGAGACGAATTCCCGGTTATGACTGTTCCGCCGTTTTCAAATAGCACGCCTAGAGTGGACGCTACTCAGCCTGTATCTATATTCACCCTCATTTCGCTGTATCCGCGGCAATTATCAGGCATTGCTCACATACAAAATGCAAATTTAGACACTATGCCCGGGCTATTCCCTACTGTTCCTAGCTTAGATATACCTCTGTTCCAAAATGGAACTAGTTCCAAAATGGAATTGATTTACAACAAAACTAGATCAATTCTTACAATTGAAATTGATTTTGATGAACGACTGCGCTTAACTGTGTACCCAGAGCGAAGACAGAAGTATCAAGCTATGGCTGTATTCGCGGATGAGGGTATTGAATGACGGATAGCTTCGAATGTTGTGATCGTCGCGCAAAACAATCGCGAGCGCCAATAAACCAGCTTGCCGCCTCAATGGCTTTAGCGCGGCAAACACAGGTTGAAGAGCGTTGTCGAGAGCGCCACATCGAAACCCACTTCCATTCACCCTTCTTATACTCCCGCCGGCATCACGCTTTGCTTCTCGCAAAAACAAGTTTTAAGAGTAAATAACCCTGAAAGGAGGTGAAACATATGCAGATTGTTCTCGAACTTCAGAAACTCGAAATCCCCACGGAAGAGAATGTCTTCGGCGATAGCTGCACCAGCAGCCATGACGGTTGCTGCAACGGAGTCGCCAATACATAAATCGTCTTTGCCAAACTGCAGTTTAACGCTCTTGAGGGAGCAGGCCCGGAGGCAACTTACCACCGCTGCCGAGGGCTTGTTCCCCTGGAGTTTTTTCGTCCCGAGGAGGGCGGGTTGATGAGAGGCGCCAAGTTCCTGAGAGATGCTCGTCACGTGGACAAGTTCATGTTCACTCTGCACCATAACCTGTTTTACGAGCCATTTGAAAAGCATTATCTGCCCGCCCAGGACTATATGGCCCTTGTTACGGAACTATTGAAGGACTCTGCCGGTGATTGGACCACGATGCGCGAGGGACTCTGGTTTTACGTCCATCCCAGGCAGAACTCTTTGCCCATTCAAGGATGGAAGGTGCATGTTTCGGCAACCGTCCGCAATGGCTCGTCAATATTGAAAAGAGCGGCGACAATCGCGCTTGCGAATGGCATACCTTTCAAGTTCGCCCTGGATAAGAACATACTCTCCTGGTTCAGCTCCAAGCGATGGGGACGCGGCGGTTCCGGCAAATTCATCACCATGTACCCGTCCGATCTCGCCTCGTTTAAGACCTTGCTTGAACAGCTCTATGCGGAGTTACGCGACGAAGAAGGGCCTTATATTCTTTCCGATAAGCGCTACAAAGATTGCCGCGTCCTCTATTACCGGTTTGGCGGGATTGCGCGTACCACTCGAATGGATATTACCGGGGAGGAAATTCCCGTCCTGATCTCTCCTAAGGGAGAGGCTATACCGGATGTCCGCACTCCCTACTTTGCTCCACCCTCCTGGGTGTCTGATCCATTCCCTGGCGACGAACCGGAACACAGGGACCTCACGCTCCATAATGGCAAATATCTTATTAAAAAGGCATTCGCCTTCTCCAACTCTGGAGGCGTTTATCTGGCGGAAGATCGCGAGACGGGCGCGGAAGTAGTCATCAAGGAAGCAAGGCCGCACGCTGTGGTGGATAGCCAGGGTATTGATGCCATCAAACGGCTTAAAAAAGAGCATGAGATTCTTGCCCTTCTTCAGGATAGTGGTATCGCCCCCAGACCGTTAAATTCATTTCATGAATGGGAACACTTTTTTGTGGCAGAAGAGCATGTGGACGGGACAAATGTTCGCGAGCTTATGCTTACACTGAGCCCACTGACGCGGATAAGCCCCACGTTGGATGATAGCCGCCATTTTTACGAAATCTTCAGTAAAACATTCCAGAGCTGTGCAAGAGCTGTGGAGCAAGCGCACCAGCATGGAGTTGTACTTGGAGACCTCTCCGCCACCAACATCAAAATAGATCCTTCAACCTATGGCGTCAGGCTCATCGACTTCGAGGGATCTTTCAGGCTGGGCATTGAAGAAGCAACATATCTCTACACCCCTGGATTCAAAAACCCCTTGCGTGCGCGCCAGAATGTGCAGGGGTTTGAAGATGATCTCTACAGCCTGGCGGTCATCATGCTTTATATGATGTTCCCGATAGGTGCGCTTTCTTCCCTCAGAACCGATCTTTTTGACGTGGTCCTCAAAAATATCCTTGCCGATATTGGCTGGTCACAGACTGAGGTATTCAACGTGATCAGCGGTCTGGCGAAAAATGAAATGACGTGTGCTCGTGCCTGTGAACTGCTCGACCAGCCGGCCCCAATACTCAAACCAGGCTTCTCTGCGGATGTTGAAGCTGATTTCTGCCACGGCACTTCGCGGGAACTTGGCAGCTTTATCCTCGCCAATATGCGTGCCGGCAAGAGCGCTTGTCTTTTCCCGGCTGACCCATTCATGCATCAGACCAATCCTCTGAGTCTCGGCTTTGGCGCCTGTGGCGTGCTTTACGCTCTGAAGAAAAGCAGTATCGAGATCCCACAGGCCGCATTCGATTGGCTGGAACACGAGTTGGATCAGGTAAAACCTGAAAAATTGCCTCCCGGGCTCTTGACCGGAGCCTCTGGCATTGCCTGGACTCTTGCCGAGTTAGGCATGGACCGTCGCGCTGCCGAATTCATGGAAATGGCGAACCAAAGTACGATCCTCAAACGTCACCACTCTTATCTTCACGGAATGGCCGGGGTGGGAATGGCGAACTTGAATCTGCATGTCCGCACTTCAAAGCCTGACTACCTCGCCATGGCCGGCGACCTGGGTGATTCCATCCTTAAGAGCGCGCAAGAGAGTGATAAAGGCATTTTCTGGGAAAATGATAAGACCATCCATTTAGGCTTTGGGTACGGTCAGAGCGGCGTGGCCTTATTCTTGCTTCGCCTGTTCCAACTCACGGGAAAAGATAAATTCCTGGCAGCCGGCCAACGCGCCCTGCAATTTGATTTAGCGCACGGTGTCGAAACTGAACCTGGCGTCCTGGCCTTCCCTCGCTCTCCTTCTGATACCACGCTTCATCCTTATCTGGAAGAAGGCAGTGCTGGTATCGCCAAGGTTGCTATGCGGTATGGCATGTGGGACCAGATGGAGAACATGCTGGCAGAGGTACACAGAAAGTATGCAGGCTTCCCAGGCTTGCTGTTTGGATTGGGAAGCTTCGTTGACATTCTTACGGATGCGTTCCAATTTTCAGGCGATGTCAAATATCTGGAGATGGCGAAACGTCCGCTTTCGGGCATCAAGGAAATGTATTTGATTAAACAGCCTCAGGGAATGGCAACGCCAGGTGATGGTCTGTTCAGGATCTCATGCGATTACGCCACCGGCGTTGCAGGAGTGATGCGGGCACTGCATCGTTTTTCTCATCTTGACCAGGCGGATTTTGTCCTTGACGAAGTTGCCTCCAGGTCCGGGGTCCTGGATGAATCAGTCCCGGCGAACATACAACGGCGCGTAATATCCACGGTGGCTTGAGCGCGAACGCAATCGCGATTTTGGAAGAAAAGCCTGTGGGCAATGCAGATACTTGTAAATAAGGCGGGGAATCCATGAGCTCTAATCTGCTCACCATCAATCCCGGATGCGACTTGATCAGGCTGGAACGGACCAACATGGTCACCAAGATGGAGGACCGGGTCAAAGTGGATTTAGTCGCAATGAGCAAGCTGATCCTCGATCATTTGCGCCTCTGTGATCCAGCTTCTCTAGCCCACACGCCGGAGATGCTCAGCCGGCTCGCTGTCCAGTTCAATCAAGGGGCTTTACTGCAGTACCAGTACGGCGAAATTGAGCGAGCGGAAGCGCTCTGCCATGGACAAATTGAGCTTTTCGCGCGCCTCAGCTCTCGCTCATCGAACAGGGCCATATGTCTTGCGAACATGGTTGCGCCTTATATAAACCTGGCGCGCATTTACGGGCAAAAAGGCGAGGTCACGCAGAGCCTGCGAATTTTCGAAGAAGTTTATCAATTCAGCCTGCAGCGGCAGGATCTCTCAATATTCAGCCATCGCATACTGGTGGCGGATGCACCGCGGATGTTTGAGACATCGTCAGGTCTGCGGAAAGTCATGTTGTCATGCCGGGTGATCGAGGCGGCGCGCGTTCTCCAGACCGTTGAGGATTATCCTGCCCTGGTAGCTTTGGTTGACACGAACAGGGACCTTCCTGAATATCAGGATACGTTCTTTAAACAGTACCTTCTGGAGATACGAAGCCGGGCTCTGCTTGCCATGGAGCAATATCAATCTGCCCTGGATGCTCTGGAAACCTGTTGCAGTCAGATGCCGCTCAATACCACTGATCGCATAGTGGTTCATTCGCTTCTCAGCCAGATATACCGGGAGTGGGGCCGCCATGATTTGGCTGCTGAAACATTGGACAAACTTGAAATCCATCTCGCTGGGGTGGAAAAGTTCAGCCGCAAGTTGCCAATTTTGAGACAGGTAGCTTATCGCCTCGCCCTGGAGCGCCATGCTTTGGGCGATGATGCGCGAGCGCTCGCGCCGGCTGAAAAGGCTTTCCAGTGGTGCGGTGAATGGAATGACCAGCCGGGAAGCATCAAGAGCGCCATTTTGCTGCTGCGTATTTGTGGCGAGCGGCGCTGGTATGACGAACTTCAAAAACTCGCCTCAACCACTTCTTTTCGCCTGGATCGAGCTTGTGCTCTTTGGGAGTTGGGTCTTGCATCCGAATTGGCGAAATCTGAAAACGAGAGCATTCAGATGTTGCAGAATAGTTACAATCTCTATCGGTCTATACCTTTCGTCGAAAGCAGGCAATCTTGTGAGGCGGTGAAGCGGTCTCTGGAATCCATGCGCAATGGAGCCGCCCCACGCATGGTGTACGAAAATGAAATGATGAAGATAGACAACGCTTCAATTGATTCCGTCTATCATGAACTGATGCAATACGTGCCAAGCCGTCCATAACAAAAGATCTCCGTAATAATAAGAGGCTTGGGCGCGACCTGAAATATTTTAAGAAGAACAGATTGTGCTCGGATTAAGCAAAGCCAAAAACGGTCCTGACACGCAAACCTCATTGAGTTTCCTGTTCGACTTGCTGGGCCAATTCAGGTTTGAATTTGGCGCTCTGGTAGTGGCATCATCACTTCTCTCAGGAGTGGAAGGTGTACTCCACCCTCTTCTGGTCAAGTCCATCTTTGATGCGGCGGTTTCAAAAGACCATTTCCGCAGATTCATGATTTTCGTATTCAGCTATCTGGCCCTGGGTATCTTCATCAACCTTGCCAGCGCTGCCACTGCGCTCTGGGGCAAATCGCTTGAGAATCGGCTTTTAACCACAATCAGCCGGCGAATGCTTGAATCGTACTATCAAAAAGAGTACGCATCCGTATTGCGCAATGGTCACGGATACTTTATCAATCGCGTCTATGGAGACCTGCGTGAAGGGTTGATCCCGCTGTTGACGCTGGTCCAAACAACCATCAAGCAGAGCGTGCTTCTGCTCGCGCTTTTACTGGTTCTCATTTACCTGTCCTGGCAGGCGTTTCTCATTCTGGTTGCAATCATTCCTGTTTCGGCTACGGTTGGCGTTCTTCTTGGCAAGAGAATCAAAGCGCTGACCTCAGAGGAACGAGAGCAGGAAGGAGCAGTGCAGGCCATCCTGAACAAGGCGCTGAACGCGTTTCGAATGGTCAGGACTTTCGAGTTGATTCCGCGCACCGTGGATGCTGTTGATCAGCGACTCGAGGCGTGCTTATCAACCGGGTACCAGAGGTTTAAGCTGACGCGGCTTTTCCAGGGCCTGAATGACGCCACGATGGTGATCTCTGATTTTTTCTCACTGTTTGTGGGAGCGTTGTTCGTCCTGCGCGGCGTACTTAGCTTTGGAGGGTTCCTCGCTTTTGTAAACAGCTTTTGGCGGGCAGTCACCACGCTCATGCAGCTTTTCAACCGCATGGCTGATTTTCATACAGTCTGGGCGGTGATTGAGCGCATAAGATCATTCCTCTCATCTCCTGCGAACGTCTATTACCGCCTCGGCCGCGCACCCTCGGTAAGCAATATCAGCTTTGCCTATGGTGACACCCCGACCTTGGCGGACTTCTCTCTACAGCTCTCGCCGGGAGAACAGGTGGTGATCATGGGGCCAAACGGTTCCGGCAAAACCACGCTTGCCAACATTCTTTCGGGATTTCTGGCGCCCTCTCACGGAGATGTGGTCCTGCCGGAAAAAATCAGTTCAGTCACTTTGCCCATTTCATTTCCGCCACTCAAGGTGAAGGACCTGGTGAGCGACGCACGCTTGCTGGCAGCGTTCCACCTTCAGGAAAAGCCAGTGCTGGAAGCATTTGCTGATGAGCTATCAGCCGGCCAGCAGCAGAAGTTGGCGGTCTCATTGGCGCTGTCACAAGATGCGGATCTCTACGTTATCGACGAGCCTCTGGCCAACCTTGACCCGGAAAGCAGGGACACAGCCATCAACCTGATCCTGGAGAGAACAAAAGAGAAGACCCTGGTCCTGGTGATGCATGGCTCAGAGGAGTACCACAAGCTCTTCGATCGCGTGATCAGGATAGACGTGCCACAGCCGGGATTAGAACTGATTGCTCGGGCCGAGAGAATTTGACCTTGAGCAGCCACAGGAACATTGCGCCAAGGGAAAAAACTTCAAGGCGCATGCCGGGAATTGTTAATCAACGCTGATATTGCTTATCAGTGACCTGCTCCATCCAATCCACAACCTTGCCATCTTTCTTTTCCTGAATGGCGATGTGCGTCATGGCTGTGGTCGGCGTAGCCCCGTGCCAGTGCTTCTCGCCGGGTGAGAACCAGACCACATCACCGGGCCGGATCTCCTCGATTGGTCCGCCTTCACGCTGTGCCCAGCCGCATCCAGCCGTGACGATGAGAGTCTGACCGAGCGGATGCGTGTGCCATGCAGTCCGCGCGCCTGGCTCGAAGGTTACGCTGGCGCCTTGAACAAATGCCGGATCAGGCGCCTGAAAAAGCGGATCAATTCGTACCGCTCCAGTGAACCATTCGGATGGTCCTTTGCCGGAAGCTTGCGAACCACTTCTTTTAATTTCCATGTTGGTATTTCCTCACTTCACCCGAAGTAAGATGCATTCACGCACTTCACGCTCCCTTTCTCCATGCATTTTCTGCGCAGTTCGGCGCCGATTGCATGCTGCCGTACTTAGATAGGCGTAAGGCAAGATTTGCAAGTAGCACATTTGTTTTTCCGTTAAGGGCGATTGCGATTCTAGTAGTCTGTACGCAATTCACACCTCTTCTGGAGTTTCCCATGAAGTATCTTCTGACCGGGTTGGTTCTGCTGATTGGCAGCGCTGCCTGGGCTGCTACGCCACTTTTCAATGCCACAGTATTTCCGCAGATTGATGATAGTACCAGCGGCTGGGGTTCCTGTACCGGCAGCGGCTGCGCCGGCGGTAGTTCCGCTTCCACTTTCTGGATGCAACAAAACCAAACCACTCCCTCACTGGACGGCGCCAGCACCCAGTTCTACGTTGATGGCCCGGCGTGGACGAATGTTTTATTCTGGAACAAAATGGGCGCCCATGATTCGTTGACGCATTTTCAATTCGATTTCTGGGTGCACCTGGATTCCAATTCCGCCATCATCGGGCAGGCGATGGAATTCGATACTTTCCAATTCGTAAACGGCCGCCTGTATATGTTCGGAACGCAGTGCGATTATGGGGCCGGTGCATGGGAAGTGTGGAACGCGCAAGCTGGCACATGGCAGAAAACCGGCGTTGCGTGCCCCAAGTTCACACCCAACGTCTGGTATCACATCACCTGGAATTATCACCGCAACCCCCGCAACAACAACCAGTACTATGACAATTTCAGAGTGGTGCAGTATGGCAGCAATAATAATGTAGTCGCGAATAACTCCTACAGCGTGAACCTGGCGTACGGATCGGGGCCATTGCCTTCAGGCTGGAATGACAACATGGGTGTTCAGTTTCAGATGGACCTGAACGGCCAGGCGGGCGTGAATTCCAACCCCACAACCATTTCCGAGTACGTGGACAGAGTAAAGCTCACGGCCTGGTAACAGGCCGGGAGCATGCTCTCTGATTTCAAATCGCGGCTTTGATTACTCTCGGGAAAAGTCACACACACCCGTCAAATTCTGCGCAGGCGGGGTGGGCGGTACCGCCCAGGGTTTGCCGGTGAAATCCATGAACTCCGTCATGTCAGGCATGGCCGCGTCTCGCGCAGTCAGTGTCGGCAGGCCCCAACGCGCTTCAATGAATCGCAGATAGGCCGTGTAATCCATTGGCGTGTGTGAAACAAAATTCTTTTTAGCAAACGGCGAGATCACCATGTTCGGCACGCGGCTGCCGGTAATTGTGAAATCTCCGGGCACGTCATTCGCCAGCAAGTCCCTGGGCGGGATGCCATCGGGGTTCGGCACGGACAACGGTGGCACGTGGTCGAACGTTCCTCCGCCTTCATCATGGGCGAAGAATAGCACGCTATCACTCCATGACGGTCCTTGCATCAGCGCGTTAATAACCGTTGACGCCCATTGCGCTCCCACTTGAACATTGATCGGTGGCTCGCCCAATTGAGGATTGGCCGAATCGAAATTGCTGCTGTGTTCGGAAAGACCGTCATGCAGCCCCGCCTCTATAAACGAAACTGCCGGCAGCTTTCCCGCGGACGCGTCGGCGAAGTACTGCGCCACCGGTACCACATGCGCCGGCACGCCGGGTTTATTGAAGTAGGCGAAATCCTGGAGAAAACTGAAAAAATTAGTCTCCGCTGAATAGATCTTCCAGGAAACGCCGGCCGCAGTCCAGCTCTTCCCATATCGTCTTGGCGGTGAGCCCTCCCGGGCCCGGCCCGTCATGAACAAATCCCTGTGATGTAGCGGCCTGGAGGTAATGCCGTGCTGCCGGAGTGTTGCTGGGGACAGGCGAGAAGAAGTGATCGCCAATGGCAAACTGAGATGCCATGAAATAGTAATAGTTGAGGTCATTGCCATCAAAAAAGCCCATCACCCGATGCCCATCCTGGTCCGCCATGTGGATCCCGAGCGGAGCTGCAGCCTGGCTGATCTGAAATGCCAACGCGACAAACCCGTCCATCGGCGAACTGGCGGACGCTGCCGCCGGGTTCAGCCGGTTGAAATTGATGCGCGTGGGTGTCCAATCTGGCGTGAGGTCTTCCGTGCAGACTGAACCGGTGTGATAGGTCGCGATCATGGCTCCAGTGGCGGGCGAGAAATTGGAAAATGTTCCCACGCTCTCATCTTCTATGGTTGCCGGCGACCCGTTGATGGGAATGCCATTGGCTTTGCGATATGCCGTCATCTGGCCGAAGTAGTGGTCGAATGAGCGGTTTTCCTGAATCAGGATCACCACGTGATTTACTGCTGTGATTCCCGCAGGCGGCGGCCCCGCCGGGGTTGGCCCAGGGGCGCCTTTGTTACCAGAAACGCTGCCGCAACCTGTCAGCAGCATTGTGAATGCCATGCATGCAAAAAGAGTTTTGAAGGTGGAAGCCATATGATCTCACGTGAGATGCTCTTGGCCGAAGCTGGTGTTGGCCCTCTGAAAGGCGGATTGAGCGTAGCTGGATGCAACAACAAACTATATCGAGGTAGAAAGCTGGCCCAGCCTCCTGTAGGATTGGCGGTCGCGTATTTTTTCATCTTCTATTCATGCATTTGTGGCAGCGCGGAGTTGTGTGCCGCGGTGGGAGGTAACAATTGGCAAGGCGTAAAGCTGAGAACGGCCGAAAAGTGAAAACCTCGGAAAAGAAAATCTCGGAAAAGGGAATTCCGGAAAAGACAATCGAAGATTTGAAACGCCGCGCGGAAGAGCTCACCGGGGGCCAGATGGAAATCGGCAGCCTGGACGACTGCCCATCCGAGGTGGAAGAGGGATTCTGGAAATACGTGGTTGATTACGAGGAAGCTCCCTGGACCACCAACTTCCAGCAGCTTGAGAGTGCTGGCGTGTCACTCCCCGCGCCGGATTCGCTCAAGGATGACGAACTGACGGCAAAACTCTGGGAGATAATCCAAAAGCTCGCCTTGCTTCACGTGTTTATCGAACAAACAGATCATCTCAGTGACCGCGAGCTCTATACCCATCTGTGGACCGATTCCCTGCGGGAAGAAACAAAGGCAATGCCGCTGGCTTCGAATTCTGCGTGTCACATCCAACTGCTCAGCGGCGGCAGCGATGAAGATAACCTGCTCTACCTCAAGTATTACGCTGACGACGATTTCCGCCGGCAATTGGCTTCAGGATTTTCCCGGCGATCCCATGCCTGCGCACGAAGACCCGCCTTACGACCGCGATCGTCTGCTGCCCAAACCGGATTATGGTCCGCCCACTAGCCAGGAGCCCAACTGAAGCCCCGAGCTGACACGGCTCACGATGAGGGCCTCCAGTAGCTCTGCGCTAACCGGTGCAATACGCTGAAACCATCTCCCGGATTGCAGTTGAAATCGCTCCACTTGCTAACCGGGCATCACGACAACCGCGCGTTTTGGTATCGCGTCAAGCGTTGACTTATCAATGTTGAGGTGCGCCATCACCAGTTCCGGCGGCGTATGCGTCAGCCATTCGGAAAGCGATAGATCTTGAAACTGGCTGCTCTTAAACATCTCGAGGAACTTCAAGTCTGTATCGCCGGTATTTTCAATGTAGTGGGGAAGCGTTTTCAGCACATAACCCACATCTCCTGTTTCAAAATCCAATGTGCGAGCGCGACCACCGGTCGCGAAAACTGTCATCCTCCCCTGGCCGGCAATATAGTATTGCCATTCGTCAGCATTCGGGTGCCAGTGCAGCTCTCGCATTGCGCCTGGATGCACCGTTACGATGGCCGCTGCCACCGTTGTTGACACTTTAAAACTGCTGGAGTCCACAATGCGAACTTCGCCCCCCTTGCTGCGCCGGGTATCGGCGGGTTGGTCGGCTCGGAACGCGAAGTCATGGGATGAACTCCCGAGCGATCCCGCAGCCGCGCGCTGATCGGCGGCAAGAGATTTGGGAAGTTCAGCCTGGAAAATAAATTTCTCGTCATTCGGCAAGCGTTCCAGAGATTTTCTCCCCGACGCCAAAATTCTTGCTCAGTACCTCGCGGGGAATATGCGCCACCAAGTCTGTGAGCAGGACAGTTTCATGCTCAGAGAAATTGCCTTCGTCGAACACCAGCAGGAACTTGGCTCCGTCAGGTTTCAGACCCTGTATGGAGTGCGGAATTCCGGTGGGAAAATACCACATGTCGCCAACACCGCTATCCGCCACAAAACTCTTGCCCTCCCAATCGACGGCAGTGATACGCGCATTGCCATAGAGCATGATTGCCCATTCCGCTGCGGCATGCCAATGCAGCTCCCGTATGCCTCCGACTGTAAGCCGCATCAGCACACCCGCCAGTTCCCGTGCGATTGGGAGCTCCCGAACCGTAACCTCGTGTGACCATCCGCCGTCATAAAGACGCTTGTGGGCCAGGGAGAAGGGATACTTGAATTGCGGGACAGCGCCGGCATCCGTGGCAGGCGGGACCATTGCGCTCGGGTTCTGGCGATCGAGGAGAGCATTCCTGGGCCCTGGATCTGACGCAACTGCGCCGGTAGCTGCTTCTTGATCTCTGAACCGAAGTAGTTTGCCAAACATATTTTTCTTCATCTCCTTTCCACTCGCACGTGCGGCCAACTATTAGGACATCACATTCGGAAACAGGAAGTAGTAGAGCAATCCGATTCCGATCAAATAAGCCAGAACAATCAAGGTCCATGGCATGTTGTGCCGGATGACAGCACCCTCGCTGCGCACAAGTTTGCTGGTTGAAACTCCAACGCTCGCCGTCTGAGGCGCGATGGGTTTACCTACTTCTGCGCCGACGGAATTGAGCGACGGCAATATCAGTACGGGAAAGTTCAAGAGCTTGCCGGTTGCGGCTTGTACCGGGCCGAACATGGCATTCGTGGATGTGTTGCTTCCAGAAAGTGCAACTCCGATCCAGCCCAGCAGCGGAGCCAGTACCACGAACCACCAGCCGATCTTGGAAAAACCAAACGCCAGGGAGTTGGCCATTCCACAGAAGACAAATACATACGCCAGCCCAAAGATAAAGAACGCCACCAGCAGCGCGCCCCACATTTGCTTGAACGTACGGGCAAATACCTCACGCAGAACGCTGGCCTTCGGCCTGAGAATAACCAGGATCACCAGCCACGATGCCAGGATGGAGGTCCCTCCGATCATCGGCTTGAAGGCGAATGCCGCGGCCTGGGGCTTATGGGTGATGGATGAGACAGCGCTTACCTGCAGCTTAGCCCAGGTAACATCCGAAAGGTGCGACCATGGTCCGGTCCATAGCACCACCACAACCAGGAGCACCAGATAAGGGAGCCAGGCCATGAACGCTTCTCGCGAGGTCAGGCTCTCCCCGGCCTCCGCAGCTTGAAGTTGAGACGCATCAAGCGGCTTTCCTCCGAATCCACGCATGGTTTTGGGCCGCCATTTTTTCACGAAAAGAAAAAGGATCCAGAAACACACAAGCGCGCCGGTGATGTCGGGCAGATAGGGCCCCAGATAACGCGCTACCGGCCACTGCCCGAGTATGTAGCCTCCGGAACCAATCAGCGCCAGAGGCCAGGCTTCCAGCATGCCGTCCCAGCCGCTCACAAGATAGAGCAGAACCCAGGGCGGCAAGATGGCAAGGACCGCCACAATGTGTCCTACAGAAGCAGAAAGTGCCATCAACGGCAGTCCCGTAACGGCAGCCAGGGCCAGGATAGGAGCTCCCAAAGCACCGTAAGACACTGGAGCGTTGTTGGCGAGAGCGGCAACGCGAATTGCTTCCAGGTCCGCGATGCCCAGGCCGACGAGAATGGGAACAACCACTGCCCACGGATAGCCGAATCCCACCAATCCTTCCAGAAGAGCACCAAACGCCCATGCCAGCATGATGGTCTGGATACGGATGTCTGCTGTGGCGTGCCGCACCATCCATTTCTGGAAACGGTCGAAGTCCCCTGTGAGCACGAGCGTGTTGAAGATCACCACGCCCCAGAAAGTGATCCAGTCGATTACCCAGATGCCCTGCAGGCTGCCGTAGAAGTAAGCTCTCATGGTCCCGCCGAAATCAGCCTTCCAGACCAGGACTCCAAGCGGAATGGTGACAATGCTGGCAATCAGCGTAGCCAGCCATGCCGTCATGCGGAAGACAGCGAGCAGGCAGAGCAGAACAACTAGAGGAATCAGGGCGTACAGAACTGTAATCGCCAGATTGTGACCGGGCACGAGGACTTGATTGAACATGATCACCTCGCCGGCTTCACGTAACCCAATATATATCGTGAAGCGAGTATTCCGAGGGGGAACGCTAAGTAGGATGGAAGCCGTTATTCCGGAGATGGCCCCAGATCCTGGTTTCGAGAGCAGCTCGATGATCGTTCCCCATCTCAACGAGGTCGCGCCCGCTCCCTTGAATTCGAAAACCTTCCCCAGGATCGTCGAATCATATTGGATATGTTGTCATCAAAAACGCGATCCGAGCACACCAGCGACATACTTGGCAGGAAGCTTCAGCCGGCGTTCAAGCCTGAGTCGCAATTGGTTTCAATTGAGAAATACGGAGATCAGGCCGAAGCGGTTATGCATGAACTGGCCCGCTCTGTCCGTGGCGAGGTACGTTTTGACCCGGCGAGTCGATCTCTTTATGCGAGCGATCTCTCAGTCTATCGGCATGTGCCCATCGGCGTTGTGGTGCCTCGCGATGCGGACGATGTGATTGCGACCGTTGACTGCTGCCGCAGGCATCAGGTGCCGATTCTGGGCCGTGGCTGCGGCACAAGCCTGGCGGGACAATGTTGCAACGTGGCGGTGGTGATTGATTTCTCCAAGTACATGAATCAAATTCTGGAAATTGATCCTCACAGCCGCACGGCCCGGGTTGAGCCGGGCGTCATCTGCGATGAATTGCGCCACGCTGCTCATAAATTCGGGCTGACGTTTCCTGTGGATCCGGCAACTCACAAATATTGCACTCTTGGCGGAATGATCGGAAATAACTCCTGCGGTGTGCATTCCATGATGGGCGGAAAAACCGTAGACAATGTAGAAGAACTGGAGATTCTTACATATGACGGTCTTCACTTGACCGTAAATAAGCCGGACCCGTCCAGCTTGAAAAGCATTTTGAGCGGCGGCGGCCGTCAGGCGGAAATTTACTCCAGACTTCACGCATTGAGTGATCGCTACGGTGACGAGGTGCGGCGCCGATATCCGCAAATCCCACGTCGCGTATCGGGATACAACCTGGATGAGCTTTTGCCTGAGAACGGCTTCCACGTGGCGCGTTCTCTGGTTGGATCAGAGAGCACGTTGGCACTGGTACTCAGCGCAAAGGTCCGGCTGATGCACAATCCTCCAAAACGCGCGCTGCTGGTCATCGGATACCCGGATTTAGGCACGGCAGGAGATCATGTGCCTGAAATCCTTCGCTTTCACCCTATTGGTTTGGAAGGATTTCATAAGCACGTGATCGAGAACATGCGCCTGAAGGGAAAAAAGATTTCGGCCGCGGAGCTGCTGCCCGCGGGCGATATTTGGCTGCTGGTGGAGTTTGGCGGCGAGAATCAGGCCGAGGCCAACGAGAAGGCTGAAGCTGTAATCCAGGTTTTGCGCAAGCTTCCCGGCAATCATGAAACTAAGCTTTTCGAAAAGCCAGAAGATCAGGACGCACTGTGGCATGCGCGTGAATCCGGCGTCGGCGCCAGCCGTGTTCCTAACGAAGAAGATGCCTGGCCTTCGTGGGAAGACACCGCGGTTGCGCCCGAGAAGCTCGGCCCTTATCTGCGGGAATTCTCTGATCTGGTCACAAAACGGTTCGGATATAAATGGACCGTGTTCGGCCATTTTGGCCAGGGTTGCATTCACACACGCATCACCTTTGATCTGAAGAGCCGCGATGGATTGGCGAAGTTTCGCCGCTTCATGGAAGAGGGATCGGACCTGGTCGTCCGCTACGGAGGCTCGTTGTCCGGTGAGCATGGCGATGGGCAGGCCAAGGGCGAGTTGCTGCCCAAAATGTTTGGCCCGGAGTTAATGGAGGCTTTCCGGGAATTCAAATCCATTTGGGATCCGCAATGGAAAATGAATCCGGGAAGGCTCATTGACGCCAAGCCGCTGGACCAGGACATCCGCGTGGGCCCGGACTACCACCCACGGCCGGTATTCACGCACTTCAAATTTCCCGAAGACAAAGGCAGCTTATCGCTGGCAACAGAGCGCTGCTTCGGAGTCGGCAAGTGTCGGTCACTGGATGGAGAAACGATGTGCCCCAGCTTTCGGGCCACGCGCGAGGAGAAACATAGTACGCGCGGCCGTGCTCGCCTGCTCTTTGAAATGTTGCGCGGCGACAGCATCATGAACGGCTGGCGCGATGAAGGCGTCAAAGAGGCCCTTGATCTTTGTCTCGCGTGCAAAGGTTGCAAGGGAGACTGCCCAGTTTCAGTGGACATAGCTACCTACAAGGCAGAATTCCTCTCCCACTATTTCGAAGGACGACCACGCCCCCGAGCGGCTTATGCCCTCGGGTTGATCAATCACTGGGCTAAGCTGGCTTCATTCGCTCCGGGTTTTGCGAACTTGTTCACGCAGACTCCCGGCTTACGCGAGCTGGCAAAGTTCGCAGCCGGCATGCCCTGGCAACGCAACATCCCGGCATTTGCTCCAACAACCTTTCAAGACTGGTTTAAACGAAAACGGGCCCCCGCACAGCAACTTGGGCGGCGGGTTGTGCTCTGGCCGGATACATTCAACAACTATTTCCATCCTGACATTGCGCAGGCTGCGGTCGAAGTATTGGAGCACGCAGGATTCGAGGTTGCAGTTCCCGCCCAGCCCGTGTGTTGCGGGCGTCCGCTTTACGATTTCGGGATGCTCGATCGGGCAAAGGAGTACCTGTTACGGGTAATTCGCGTCTTGCGGAAAGAAATCCTTTGGGGAGTTCCCATTCTGGTGCTGGAACCGAGTTGTGCCGCGGTATTTCGTGATGAGCTTAAAAACCTTCTGCCCGACAACGAACAGGCGCAGCGGCTGTCAAAACAGACGTTCCTCTGGAGCGAGTGGCTGGACAAAAACGCTCCACATCTTTCATTGCCGGAACTGCGTCCAACACGCAAAGCCGTGGTCCACGGTCACTGCCATCAGAAAGCCCTGATGGGAATGGATTCGGAAATTGCCATGCTGCACAAGATGGGGATTGAGACTCAATTGCTCGATTCCGGTTGTTGCGGCATGGCCGGGTCATTCGGTTTTGAGAAGGATAAGTACGATGTTTCCGTCAAATGCGGCGAGCACGCCCTGCTTCCGCAAGTACGCAACGCTTCTTCGGAAGCCTTGATCGTAGCCGATGGATTCAGTTGTCAGGAGCAAATTGCTCAATTGACGAATCGACGGGCACTGCATCTGGCTCAGATCATCTGGATGGCGCTGAAAAAGCCGGATGCCTTCTCGGACCGCGTATCTCCTGAAGCTACGATCATTCGGCAACGCGAAGCAGCCGTGCGGCGATCCATGCAGCGTGCCGGCGCAAGTGCCGGCATGCTGATTGCCCTTGGCGTTGGCGGGCTGATTTGGGCATCGCAAGCAAACGGCAGGTAAGCGCTTCGCTGCTTTGCTTGAACGGCAGGTAAGTGCTTCACTGCGGTGCTTGCCTCTCAAAGTCCAGGCTGGTTCCGGAGAACCACATCTCGGTCGGAAGGGCTACTCGATTAATTACTTCTGGAATCGCAAACTCGTCCGAATGCGGATCGCAAGCCGCTGAATTACTGGAGTTCGTTCGGAGCCTCCGCGCTATTTGAATAGGCGGTCACGTTCAGAGTTGCGCAACCGCCGTGGTTTATACCGATTGTCCAGATTTTTTCCGGCTAGCCGTAATGCTCGCCAAGAACGCCGCAATCAGTTGTCTGCCCCGGCGGCTCATGGCGACCCACGTCCTGCCAACATTCCCCTGCGCTGCTGAATCGCTTCTCACAGGCAATGTTTTGACCTCAACAGGGTGGGAATGGAAGATGCAGGCTTCCATCCCATGCTCTAACGATTTCTGGAGAGCGATAATGGCTTCCAGTGGATACTGCGATGCGGTGGCTTGAGGAGCGCAATCATCGCCGGTGCGCTGCTTGTTAATGTCATTTCTCTTGACGAACATTTGCCCCTCAGCCAGCTTCTTAATCGCAGCTCTCGCCGTTGCTCAATGGACTTCTGCCTTTAAATTCGGCCTTTAAATCGGTGTGTGCTACTGACCTCTCAAAACCCCGGGCTCCCCCAATCCGTTCTGTATCTCGACCGGTTCCTTGCGCCTGATCCCCAGTCGCATCACTGGACGCCCCGCGGCTCCATTCATCATAAGGGCCGTGGCTGCATACCAGGCGATGATCGCCGATATGATGAACAGCCAGCCAGCCAGAATGCGCAGGCCTTCTGTCCCGGCCAGTTCTGCAATGGCTGCAATGGTCGAGCCGGCAGCTAAGAATCCCAGAAGCGAAGCGACAACGGAGGATTCCCGCAAGGCGGCCGCCATTCCTGCCCAGGTAATCGCTGCCAGAACAATGAACCAGAAGCCCAATCCTGGAAATGCCGCGCCATTCGCAGGGACCACGACCTTTCCCATTGCAACCAGTATCTGGAGCGTTCCGAAAGCCATCCAGAATGAACCCCACATGCCGTGCATGGCAGTGGCTACGCCGTCACGGGCCTTATAGGACCACATGCCGGCGAGGAATTTGCGCCAATCCGCCGAAGAACGCGGCAAAGGGCCAGAGCACCATATCAGTTTGTGAGGTGCCGAACCAATGTGCCATGTGCGCGGCCACCATAAATGTGGCGCCGGCAAAACCATATAAGCCCAGGATTGATGGCGCCGCCAACGGTTGTAGCGAGACATTAACGCCTGGAGCGCCAAGCTGCGGTTCCAGGCGTTCCGGCATCTGTCGAATTGAATTGATCGGATTCGTGCTCATTCCAAATCTCCTTTCCGCAATTGAATGTCCAGGACGTACCAACTCCACTCCGCGAGAAGCGTGCATTCTTACCATCAAACCCAAGTTGATTCGTTGTGGATCAGCTGCGGAGGATTTTTTGGTTCCTACTAACACGGAAGCCGCAGTTCGGCAGCAGGTTGTCTTATTTTTTGGGATTTATATCGTACTCCGATTTTGTATAGCCAGCTCTTCCAGCCAATTTGTCCTTCAGCCATGCGTCGTAGCTTCTTTCCGTGCGGGCGGAGCAGCACCTCCTGGCTGAGGTGAACACAATCAAAGTTCCGCCCTCACCCTGTCCCACCCGTATCGCCGATGATCGGCCGCGTTGCAGGGCGAGTAGCCAGGCGAGCGCGATCTAAGCTGGCGATGCTTTCTTTTGTTTTGTCAAACTCCCCGGTGAGATCTACTTAACGTCTGGTTCGCTTCGCGATTCGTCAGCGCCCATTCTGCCTCATCGGAAGCGCAGTGGTGGAAAAGCGCAGTGGTGGAATAAATAATGCAGTGCACTGCATTGTCCCGTGTGGGTCTTTTCCCATCCAGTCCGGCCAGATCAGTTGCTTTCAGGTACGCGAGGAGTTCAACACCGCCACTCGAACCTGATAACCTAAAATCCTCCTGGACAACTTGTCGAAGTCCGGCTTCGCGGGTTCGTCAGAGTAGTGAGGGGCGGGACAACTAGCCCGGGCTCACGCAGCGACACACCTGTAGAGGAGATTCAGCATGCGCAAGCTCAAAATCATTGAACATATTTCGCTCGACGGCGTAATCCAAATTTCCGGCGGCCCGGGCGAGAGCGATTTTCCATACGCCGATTGGACGGCGCCGTATCGCACACCTGAGGGGTTCGCGATAGTCACTTCAATGTACGGCGAGACCTATCGATTTGCTGCTCGGCCGCCGAACTTACGATGGCTTTTCGAATTTCTGGCCGAAGGCGCCGAAGAGTCCGATGGCCGACCGCCTGAATGCGGCGACGAAGTATGTGGTAACCCACAGGCCAGAGAGCCTGGTATGGGGCCCTTTCGAGGGCGTTGGACCGGACATGGTGGAGGGCATTCGCAAAATAAAGGCAAAGGACGGCAAGGATCTAATCCTCACAGGCAGCTCCATGCTGACTTCGGCTCTGCTCGAGTATGGGCTTGCGGATGAGATGGTTCTGCTGGTCAACCCTGTCCTGCTCGGCAAAGGAAAGCGCCTTTTTGCGGAGGGAACTCCGCCACGCGCATTTGCGCTGGAAAGCACCCAAGCCTTGCCCTCGGGCATTGTCATCAATACCTTCAGGGGCGCTGGACCATTGCAGAACCTGAGATGATCGGTCTCTCAGATGCTTTCGTGATGATGTGATACCCAAAGGTATGGATCAGCCACCCCGGATCCAATCCCCAGAGCGATGGCTAAGATGAGCTCGCCAACTACCGCAGCGACAGGAAGCAACTCTTGTGTCTGGATTGGTCGGGAGAGAGGATTTGAACCTCCGGCCCATTTATGGATGACATGGCGTTTGAGGAAAGTACAATAACTTCTGAAGCATGCATTGCCTATGGCCAGGAGGATTGCCGCCCTAAAGCGCCGGGCGAAAACTACTGTTGTGCCCAATCATCTACGATATGCGCCAGATGTCAGACGCATTTAATTGCGCCCTCGAATCATCCGTCAGGGCTTTTCTTAAACTCAGTCCTGAGCCAAAGGCCCGGTTGACGACCGCGCCCTCGAACTTGATAATTTTTAGGCAGACGATATTGAACGCTGATCGACGAAAGCGATGAATCGCACCCTCAGCCCACAGATCCGCGGCCTAGCTCAACGCCTACTGGCTTACGAGGGCGGTGCTGGCGTTCCTTCCCGCCTTGCCGCTGTCCGCGTCTCGAAGAAGCTAAGCCGTCCTTTCAACACACTAGTGGGAACCGCCGGTTTTCGATCACTCCTTTCTCGCGCTCTGGCGCTGGGCAATGTAGAAGTTGCATTCCTTAAAGCGATTCAGGTTAACGGAGATGGAAATTTGGAAGGGTTTGGCAAAGTTAAGGCGCAATTTTCCAACGCCGAATTGGCCAAAGGAGAAGTAATTTTCATTGCCCACCTGCTCGGGCTGCTAGTGACTTTTATCGGCGAAGATTTAACTCTGGTTCTGATACAGGAAGTATGGCCGAAGGCGACCTTTGGTGATTGAGAATTTGATAGAGGCAAAAACCTATGGGCAAACAAAATAAAAATTCGGTACGTAAGCCGGCAAAAAAGGTGAGCAAGCCAGGCGAGGCGAAAATTCGCCAGCTTCACACCGGAGTGCGCGGCCTCGATGAAATCATTTGCGGCGGGCTGCCGGAATTCTCTTTCAACATCATCGCGGGCGCGCCCGGTTCCGGCAAGACGACGCTGGCGCACCAGATCGTTTTCGCCAATGCGACTCCGCAGAAACCAGCGCTTTATTTCACCGTCCTCGGCGAGCCGGCGATAAAAATGTTGCGCTACCAGCAGCAGTATTCCTTCTTCGACTCGGGCAAGGTAGGCAAGGCCGTCCGTTTTGTCAACCTAAGCGATGTAATAATGGAGAAGGATTTGGGCGGCGTCCTTGAGGAAATTATCAAAGAGGTGCAGGCGGCCAACCCCAGCATCGTGGTGGTGGACTCCTTTCGCACGGTGGTACGCAAAGCGCTGGGCGGCACGAGCGAAGTCAGAACTGCAAGCGTTTATCCAGCGCCTGGCCCTATTTTTGACCAGTTGGGAAGCCACCACCTTTTTGATCGGGGAATATACCGAGGGGGAAATGCGCGACAATCCCTTGTTCACCGTCTGCGACGGCCTTTTCTGGCTCACCCAGCTTGTTCAAAGAAATTCCGTGGTGCGGAAATTGCAAGTCGTGAAACTTCGCGGGCAGGATTCAGTGCCGGGGTTGCACACCATCCGTATTAGCGGCGACGGTATCCAAGCCTTCTCGCGCACTTTGGGTCTGGGAAGGAATTCAGAGAAATCACTCAGCAAAATGCATCGCCTTTCCACCGGGATTCCCGAACTGGATAAAATGTTGGGCGGGGGCATTCTTGAAGGTGATAGCGTGCTGGTGTCTGGACCTTCGGGCACGGGAAAATCAGCAATAGCAACCCATTTTCTCGCCGAAGGCTTGCGCAAGGGAGAAACGGCAATTGCGGCGATCTTCGAAGAACGCCCGCAAGGATATAGTGCGCGGGCCAGATCTTTTGGTCTCAACCTGGAAACGCCGCAAAAAGCAGGAAAACTGGAAATGCTTTACCTGCGCCCGCTGGATCTCTCAGTGGATGAAACCATGCAGGAGATTCTTGACGCGGTACAAAGGCTCGATGCCAAGCGACTGGTGATCGATTCGCTGGTCGGCTTTGAGATGGCGCTGGCGCCCGGCTTCCGGGAGGACTTTCGTGAATCGCTCTACCGCATGATCGCTGCGCTGACCGGAGCGGGGGTAACGATCCTCACGACGGTCGAAATTGAGGACACATTCACCTCCTTTGAGTTCAGCCACTACACCATTTCCTTCCTTACCGATGACATTATCCGCCTGCGTTATATGGAGATTGACGGCCAGCTTCGCAAAATGATGGTTGTGGTAAAAATGCGGGGCGGCAACCACAGCAAGGACATCCGCGAATATGTCATCACAGATAAGGGCGTAGTCGTGATCGGGCCGCGTCAGACGGAGTACGTCCGAATGACTAGCGGCCTTCCCGACCGAATCGGTCAGATTCCCCACGAATTGGCGCCGGAACCGAAAAGCAAAACGTAAGAAAAAAGCCGTGCTTATGAGCCAATTGAAAAATCTGAGAGGAGATCACGGTGGCGAAACCCAGAACACGCAAAACAGGTTCGTTGGCTGTTCTGCGGAGTCAAGCCGCGCCGATCATCGAACGCGCGCCCCTTCCCATTGTCGAGGTACACGGGAAGAAGCATGTTGTGTCCTTTGTGAATTCCGCCTTTTGCAGCGTGCTAGGGAAAACCCGAGCGGAACTATTGGGAAAAAAGTTTGCCGAAATCGTCCCTGGAGGGAACGAATGCGTCCCACTTCTGGACAAGGTTTACAAAACGGGACAGGCTCTAGCTCATGAGCGGCAAGACAATTCGGAAGCCGATCCTGCATTCTGGCTTTATTCAATCTGGCCGGCGCTAGATCCCAACGCACGTCCCGTGGGAGTCATCATCCAATTGGCCAAGGTCGCCAATTTTCCTAGAAACGTCACAGCGATAAACGAAAGATTGCTGATCGCCGGGTTGCGCCAGCAGGAAGCCATGGAAGCCGCGGAGAACCTGAACGCACAATTGCAGGCTGAAATTGCCGAGCGCCAGCAGGCGGAGCTGTTCTTGCGTGAGAGCGAGGAACGCTTTCGCTCGCTAGTGACGGCGACTTCCAATATGGTTTATCGCGTGAGCCCTGATTGGAGTGAGGTCCGCCAGTTTCAAGGCCGGCAATTCATTGTCGACAATGAAAAACCGAGTCACAATTGGCTTCAGGAATACATTCACCCGGATGATCAGCCTCGCGTGATGTCTGTCATCACCGAAGCCATCCGCTCCAAGACTATCTTCGAGCTGGAACATCGGGTTCGTCGCGAAGACGGGAGCTTGGGCTGGACGTTCTCTCGCGCGGTACCTTTGCTGGACCCGAACGGTGAAATCCGCGAATGGTTCGGTGCTGCCAGTGATATTACCGAGCGCAAGCAGGCAGAAGCCGCGCTCCGGACGCAAGATCAACGGTTGCACATGGCGGAGAAGATGGCGGCCGCAGGCCAGCTTGCTGCGTCCATGGCACACGAAATCAACAACCCATTGGCTTCAGTCACGAATGCCCTTTACCTGCTTGGATCCCGTCTTGACCTCGCGCCCTCTGCCCGCGATCTGGTGACCGTAGCCTCAACGGAACTTAGCCGCGTCTCCCGCATCGTCAAACAAAGCCTCTCATACCATCAGATTGGGGCCATTGCCGAGCCCTATGATTTAGGAAAACTTGTAAGCGAGTCGTTACAAATCTTTCAAGCCTCCCTTGAGAAGAAGCATGTTCAATTCACGCAAAAAATCCAAGAGGGACTCTCTGCACTCGGCTTCCAAGGGGAAATTCGCCAAGTCATAGATAACTTGCTCCTCAACGCGTTGGATGCGATGCCAATGGGAGGCCGTTTGCGCATTGCAGTACGCAAATCATTAAACTGGAAGAATCACGATCAACAGGGTGTGCGCTTCACGATTGCAGACTCCGGGTGTGGCATTCCCAGCGATGTTTATTCTCGAATATTTGAAGCCGTTCTTCACTACCAAAGCCGAGAAGGGAACCGGCCTTGGGCTTTGGGTTTTGCAAGGCATTGTCACCAAGCACGAGGGCAACATAAGCATCAGGAGTTCTGATGTCAAAGGCAAGAGCGGAACGGTCATTTCCGTATTCTTGCCCTCCCGCACGCAGGCACTCGGTAAGACGAAGGCCAAATAGGGCACCTGCTCCTGCAAGTGTGTTCGATCCAAATTGGCCAAGGTCGCCAATTTTCATAGAAACGTCACGGCGCTAAAGATTGCTGATCGCTGGGTCGCTCCAGCAGCAAAAAACCCGCACGTCAGAGCGAGGACCAAGATTTGAGAATCCGCCAAGGATCTTATCTTCGCCTGGACGATCCGCAAGAACCCGTGCAATGCCGCCATTCTGTATAGGCAGTACACCTGCTTCGGGGGCAAGCGCTCGACGCGTCCATGCCCAAGGAACTCACGATTCCCGCAGCGCCACAATAGGATCCACTTTCGTCGCTCGCCAAGCCGGAAGGTAGCTGGCGGCAATCGCAACCACGAGCAGAAGCAGAGGCACGATCAGAAACACAGCCGGATCATGTGGGCGAACGCCGTAGAGCAAACTTGCCATCATCGAGGCGGTAGAAGCGGAAAATATCACGCCGGCCACAATTCCGAGGCCAGCCAGGACTACACCTTTTCCCAGGACAAGTCGCAGGATATCCGCTCGCTGGGCACCCAACGCCAATCGGAGACCAATCTCGCGTGATCTTTGGCCAACCATATAGGCCAGCAAACCGTAAATTCCGATCGAGGCCAGCAAGAGCGCCCCACCCGCAAATCCCGCCACCAAATTCGCCGAAAACCTGCGCGATGCCAGCGATGCATCCAGTACCTCATCCATCGAGGTGACGTTGAACACCGGCAGCCCCGGATCTACGCTCTGAATCGCGCCGCGAATTTGCGCCTCCAGCGTGCTCGCGGGCAACGAAGTTCGCAGCGCCAAGCTCAACGACCGCCCGAGAAATTGATTCAGCGGAACATAGACGTGCGGCACGCCATCGACATCGAGCCCGTCGTGCTTGATATTTTTCACCACGCCCACCACGGTGCTCCATGGATTCACAGGATTCTGCCCGAAACGCAACCGGATACGCAGCCGCCGGCCCACCGGATCATGATCCGGCCACCAGTAGCGCCTTGCCGTCGCCTCATCGATGATTGCCACGGGCAATTTGCCGTTCTCGTCGTCTTCGGTGAAAAAGCGGCCTTCCACCAGCGGTGTTTGTATCACCCGAAAATAATCCGGGCTGATGCGGATAATTTCGGCGCTCAAATCTCCCGAGGATTCCGTGGGCCGGTCTTCGATGGCCAGCGAATTGTGATTCGTGGCGCCGTACGCCGCCGAATCGCTGTTGATTGTGTCGGCGGCCGGCAAATTGGACGTAATCGCCGCCAACTCCACGCCGGGAATCGCGTTCGCGCGCCGCAGCAGTTCGCGATTAAACGGAATCTGCTGCGCGAAGGTGTGATATGGATCGAGCTGCGGATCATTCGGGTTCGGCAGATAGATATTCGCCGTCACCACTTGCGATGGATTGAAGCCCGGATTCTGCCGCAACAAATCGCGCAGCGTTTCCAATAGGAGCCCCGCGCCGATCATCAGCACTACCGCAAAAGCCAGCTGCGACACCATCAGCGCGTCGCGCATGCGCCCGGCCTTCGCACTGTAGCCCGAGCCGCGCGAGCCCTCGCGCATCGTGCTCGCAAGTCCCGCCTTCGAGGAATGAATCGCGGGAGCCAGCCCAAACAGTAGCCCGGTCGCGAGCGAAATCAGTAACGCAAATCCCAGCACCCGCCAATCAATGTTTACTTCGCCCAGCCGCGGAAGATTCGCCGGCACAAATCGCAAGACGACTTTCAGCGTAATCGCCGCCGTCGTGAGCCCTGCGATTCCCCCGATGAAAGCCAGCAACAGCGATTCGGTGAGCATCTGCCGGATCATTCTGCCCCCGCTCGCTCCCATCGCCGCGCGCACTGCCATCTCTTGCTGTCGTCCGGAGGCGCGCGCCAGAAGCAGGCTGCCAATGTTTAGAGACACGACGAAAACGATTAAGATTACGGCAGCCATCAACACGACCAGCATCGGTCGAACCTTACCCACCAACGATTGCTGCAACGGCACAATCTCAACCGTCCATTTGGCTTGCGGAGGGTAATCATTCGCAAATTCGCGACGCAAATTAGCAGTCATGGCATCAAGCCGCGCCTGAGCTTGCGCTAGGGTGAGGCCCGGCTTGAGACGACCGATTGCCCCTGGTAATATGCGCAGGCCACGCGCCGGCGCTGGGAACGGATCGCCACTGAATCCGCAGGTAATCCACACCTCCACGGCTGGAATGGTCGGTCCGGGGTGGCGAAATCCGGGAGAAAGTACACCTACAATCGTGTACAGATCGTTATCGAGGCGGAGGCTCCGGCCGAGGACGCCAGGATCAGCCCCATAAGATCGGCGCCACAAGGCATCGCTGATCACGACCACGGGCGCGAAACCGAGCGCGAAGTCCTGGTGACCAAATAAGCGTCCTAGTTCGGGAGTGGCGCCGAGCATGGAAAAGTAGTTGGGAGAGACCTCCATCATTTCCAAATGTTCGGGCTGTTTGGCGCCGGTCAAGTTTGTGGGGCCAAAAACGATGACACTCACATCTTCGAACACATCCGTCTGCGTTCTAAGATCGTCGAATTCCGGCACGGAAAACCGAACGCCCCGCAATCCTACCCCTGGGTTGTTAAAGTAGATCCTTACAAGACGGTCGGGGTCGGGGAACGGAAGAGAACGGAGCAACACGGCGTTCACGATGCTGAAAATGGCCGTGTTGGCTCCCACGCCCAGAGCCAGCGTCAGGACAGCCACGATCGTGAATGTGGGCTTCTTGACCAGCATGCGCAAACCATAGCGAACATCCTGAAGTAAAGTCCCCATGAAGACGCTCTTTTCGGTCAATACACAGACTCTTATTTAGTTACCAGTTTGTAGCGCTCCTACTTAGACCAGGGCGGAACCACGCCGTTGCTGCGCGCGTACGCGATCGACTGCCCCAGATGCTCGTGTTGATCTTCGAGAATCAGCATCAGCGCGCTCTGCTTCGTCATGTCTCTTCCGAACAGTTTCACCGGCGCCTGCAGGTCGTTGTCGGAAAGTGCCGCAATCGCTTTTTGCAGATTGAGGTAAGAAGCCTTCAGAGCTTCCTGCATTTTCTCCGGATCGGTGATGGGCGCGGGCGATGCCCCAGTATTCGGTGTGCCCGAAAGCACGCCGGCGAGCAGGCCGTTCTCTTTAACGATCAGGTTGAAGACGTCGGCGACGGAGCGAACGCCCTGGGCGGGCTTCCAGTCGTACTTGCCCGACATAACGCGCGCGAGTCCGGTGAATTTGTCGGAAAGCGTTCCGGCATCTTTTGCGAAGGCGGCCTGCAATCCTGCCGGCTGCGACTGCGCCCGCGCCAACGGCACCATCAGAGCGACCGCAAGCGCGCACACTCCGTACTGAATCAGAATCTTCTTCATGTGGAAGTCAATCATGTGTCTTTCCTGAACTTCTTTGCTCTTTGTAACGGAGGACCGATACGTTCCACAAGTTCATTATTCTCACGATCATATTGCCGTTTCCGCACGATTCTGCTATTCGTTGGGAGGAGGTTTTAGGAGTTACTTCAGGAGGATCCCGTGCTCGACGATTTACACGCGCTCGTAGAGTTTGCCCAGGCCGGGTCCATTGCCGGCGCAGCTGATCGTCTATTCCGGACACCATCGGCTATAACCCGGCAACTGCAAAGGCTGGAGGCTGAATTGGGTGCTGAGTTACTCGACCGCTCAACGAAGCCGCCGCGCCTGAACTCGCTGGGCTCCAGGGTGCTTGAGCAAGCGCGAGATATGTTGCAGCGGACGGAGGCGCTGAGATCTCTTGCGTCGCCCGACGCCGAACCTCACGGCCTCTTGCGCATCGGGCTCGCGCATGCCCTGGCCGAGGGGACGCTTATCGAACCTATTCGGGCGCTGACTGAAAAATACTCCAAGGTCCAACTGCGGCTGTTGAGCGGACTTTCCGGTGAATTGTTTAACCGGATGCTTGCCGGTGAACTCGACGTTGCTGCCGTGTTTTTGCCCGAAGGTAAAACCGCGCCTCCACCTCTTTTGACAAATATCATCGCTCGCGACCATATGGAGATCGTTCAAGGCGCCGCAGGCAACGTGGGCGGTGATTGGGAAAGTTTGGGCAGAGCACCCTGGGTGCTCAATCCGCCCGGGTGCTTGCTTCGGGCAAGCCTCATCGATCAGATGGAGCGTGCCGGCGTCACCCCCACGATTGCAGCCGAAATCCACCACAACGTACATTTGCATCTGGCACTCATTCAGTCAGGATATGGAGTCGGGCTGCTGCCGGCTCGCTTTATTGCCAGGAAAGAATTCATAGGCACAGTTGAAGTGTTGCGCCCCCCGTCATTTGAGTTGCGCTTGTCCGTCGCAATAGTGCGGGTTGGACAACTCGGCGCTTTGGAGAGGGCTGTCGAACTGTTGGAACACGGCATTCGGCATTTGTTTGAGGCAGCCAACACCACGAAGCCCGTAACGAGGAGCCGAAGGGGTGTGCCCGCGAATCGGCGGAAGTCGCAATCGCGCAAGTAGTCGCCGCGCACATCCGAAATCTCATTTCATCATGATGCTCTACTGCGTAGACCGACGCAGCAAGTGCTTCAAATTGGACAGATTATCGAGCGTAGTACGCCCACCATCGGCTACTGTAGTCGATTTTGAGATGGTCATGCACCTTCCGATAAGCACGAAGTACAGCATTTATGCGAATGAGGCAGCTACAGTACCTGGCCAAAAACCAACTGGTCACACCATGCGTAGAACCTGGGCATAAACCCCGGCAGCGTCATCGTGCACTACGCAAAAAAATCGAAAAGCCAACTGTTACTTCCTTAACAATCATCTCAAAGTTACGAAATCGCCGTCCTGCCGAGGCTTTCCCGTAAGAGGCACAGAATGCACAGCAACTTCGTTCCCGCACACTTCCGCTATGCCGTCCTCGCAGTCGCCGTTATGTTTTTCACTGTGCCGCTCAAGGCTCAAGAGCAACCGGTGTCACTCGATCCAGCAAAGATGCCGCGCATCGGCACCGTTGATGAACGATTCGCTTCGTACAACATCGAAATGGCAGAAATCACTGGTGGGAATTTCTGGAAGCCCTATCACGGCCAGAGTTCGGCGGCAGCCCACGCAAGAAAGCCTGCCCAATCTGCTTCGACCCCGACCGGCATGGACCCAAACATGTATCAGTATCGGCCGCCTGTCGATCTGTCCAATCCACAACTGCGCAAACTAGCGACTGCGCTCGGGCCCGCTTACGTGCGCGTAAGTGGAACTTGGGCGAACTCGGTTTATTTCGCGGACTCAGACAATCCGCCAGACAAGTCGCCACCGGGATTTAGCAGTCTGCTAACGCGAAAAGAATGGAAGGGCGTGATCGATTTTGTGCACGCGGTGGATGGGGAACTCGTAACTTCTTTTGCAACGAGCATCGGCACCCGCAACGCGCAAGGAGTGTGGACTCCAAAGGAGGCCAGCGAGTGGCTTACCTATACGAAATCCGTTGGAGGCCGGATCGCTGCGGCCGAGTTCATGAACGAGCCCACCTACGCTGCCATGGGCGGAGCACCCAAAGGCTACAACGCTGCTGATTACGGTCGCGATATCGCCGTCTTCTGGCCGTGGCTGAAGCAGAATTCTCCCGGCACAATCTTTCTCGGTCCCGGATCGGTGGGCGAAGGGCCGTTCGCAATCGACATGGGCGGGATGCTGCACAGCGAAGACCTGCTCAAAGCAACCGGCCCGGCATTCGACATTTTTTCCTATCACTTGTATGCCGCTGCCTCCGAACGATGCGCCAGCATAGGCGAGAAGGTGCAAACCACAGCGGCAGCCGCGCTCTTTGAGGAATGGCTTTCCCGTCCTGAGAAGATCGACAAATACTATGCAGCTCTTCGCAACCGCTTCGAACCCGGCAAACCGTTGTGGATCACCGAAACAGCGGATGCCGCTTGCGGCGGCAATCCATGGGCTTCAAAGTTCCTCGATACATTTCGCTACCTGATCGAGCACGCGAATTTGGCGCGTCGAGGCGTGAAGGTCATCATGCACAATACATTGGCGGCGAGCGACTACGGCTTGCTCGACCAGAATACGTTGGAACCACGTCCCAACTACTGGGCGACTGTGCTTTGGCACAAGCTGATGGGCACGACAGTTCTCGACGCACAAGTTTCTGCGCCGCCAAACACCTACGTGTACGCTCAATGCTTCAAAGGTCGGCCCGGAGGCGTAACGCTTCTGGTCATCAATGCTGACCGGCAGCGCAGTTTTGATCTCAACTTGCCAACAGCCGGCGAGCGCTACACGCTAACCGCAAAACAACTCGAAGACCGCACCGTTGAGCTCAATGGAAAACCGCTTCGGCTCACGAGCAGCGGCGATCTACCGCAACTCGAGGGCGAACCGGTCAACGCCGGGCGCGCGAGCTTCGCGCCAACCAGCATCACGTATCTGACGGTGGCAGATGTCGGCAACGGCAACTGTCAGTAACTATCGCGCAAGGGAATCCTGCGATACGAAGCAAGGGGGGCTCATGAGCGGCCGTGTTCTGTGTTCGACGAAGAGAGTGTGGCTCCGGACTTTATCGCTGGCCTTGCTCACTGTTCTGATCCGCACTGCTGCGAATGGGGCTTGGGCGGGACAAGATGCAGCGCAGTCGGCGACGGACAAAACCGAAACCTCGATTCTTATTAAGAATGCGCGGGTGTTTGACGGAACCAGCAACGAATTGCACGAAGGCAATCTGCTCATCATCGGCTCGAAGATCAAGCAGATCTCATCCGCCACCATCACGCCGCCTGCCCAAGCAACAGTGATTGACGCAGGTGGACGCGTGCTGATGCCTGGTCTCACCGATGCCCACTGGCACATGACCATGGCGGGCAGCACTCTGCAAGATCTTGATGCCGCCGATCCTGGACTGATGTACGCCAACGCGGTTGCCGAGGCTAGAGCAACTCTGCTGCGCGGCTTCACTACTGTGCGTGACATGGCTGGTCCGACATTCGGACTGAAAGCGGCAATTGACGCAGGCACAATACCCGGACCTCGCGTATATCCGAGCGGCGCACTCATATCACAAACCGCTGGGCACGGCGATTTTGCTCCTCCCTACGCTGTGCCAAAGATTCTTGGCGGGCATGCGTCACACGACGAAGAACTTGCAGCCTTTACTGTAGCCGACGGAGTGCCGGAAGTGCTTGGGGCGGTCAGGGAACAACTCAAGAAGGGAGCGAGCCAGATCAAATTGGCTGCGAGTTGGCGGGGTTAATTTAAATATCCGGTTTTCAAATGAAACGTGAGCTCGCAGCCAATTTGATCTGGCTCGCTCCCTTCTTGAGCTATTCTGACCAGCCGGGGCATTTCCCGGCACTCCGTCGGCTACGGTAAAGGCTGCGAGTTTCTTCGTCGTGTAGATTTCTCGGTGCCCACCAAGAATCTTTGGCACAGCGTAAGAGGAGCAAAATCGCCGTGCCCTGCGGTTTGCTTTGTGAGTACGCACTCGGATATACGCGAGGGGGGGGGGCGTGCCTGCGTCAATTGCCGCTTTTTCAGTCCGAATGTCGGACCAGCCATGTCACGCGGGGGGGCAAGCCGCACGGACAAGTTGCTCTAGCCTCGGCAAGTTTCGCGTTGGCGTGCGAGCCCTCCAGATCGGCGGCATCAAGATCCTACAAGCTGGCTGCCCGCCATGGTCATGTGCCAGTGGGCATCGGTGAGACCAGGCGTGGGACCACGCGTCCACCTGCGTCAATCACTGTTGCTTGGGCAGGCGGCGTGATGGTAGCGGATGAGATCTGCTTGATCTTCGAGCCGATGATGAGCAGATTGCCTTGCGTGCAATTCGTTGCTCGTTGCGTCAAACACCCGCGCATTCTTAATAAGAATCGAGGTTTCGGTTTTGTCCGTCACCAAGCTGGCTGCATCTTGTCCCGCCCAAGCCCCATTCGCAGCAGTGCGGATCAGACATAAGCAAGGCCAGCGATTTCTCCAGAGCCACACTCTCTTCGTCGAACACAGAACACGGGCGAGCGTGGATCCCCCCTTGTTTCGTATCGCAGGATTCCCTTGCG
>CAWGRA010000024.1:0-15049 GCA_963824835.1 Terriglobia bacterium
ATTGCACGCTGGAAGGCAAGGGCCATGCGGTAAGTCTGCGTATGGGATTGCGATATGTGCGTGGATTGCAGCATGACGCCGCTGAAGCATTAGTAAAGGCGCGTGAGCGGCGCGGGTTTTCATCCACGGAAGATCTCACGCGGCGAGTCCCGGAACTGACGCGAGCGAACCTGGCCATGCTGGCCCGGATCGGCGCGCTGAATTTCATCAGCGATGAGACCCAGATGCATCGTCGGGACGCTCTGTGGCAGATTGAAAAAGCGGCGCGCAACGTTGGCCCGTTGCTGCGGGATGTTGTGGAGCCGGATGAGGCTTCTCCGTTATGCAAAATGAATATGGAGGAGCGCCTGGTGGCTGATTTTCATGGCACGGGCATGACGGTGGGACCACATCCAATGGCGTATCGCAGGGAAGAGTTGCGGAGGAACGGGATATCGTCAGCGGCAGAGCTGCGCAAGATCCGCCATGGCAGACAGGCGGTGGTGGCAGGATGCGTAATCACCAGGCAGCGGCCGGGCACGGCGAAAGGGCTGATTTTTATTACACTCGAAGACGAAACCGGCAATGCCAATGTGATTGTGATGCCGGACCTTTACAGCGAAGATCCCATGGTGGTGCTGCGTGAGCGTTTTATCAAGGTCAGAGGCAAGGTCCAGAACGTGGATGGAATCGTGCACCTGAAGGCGGAGAAAGTCATGCCGCTAGAGATAACGGCGGCAGAGACGCGGTCGCATGATTTTCATTAAAAACTTACGCACACCTTTTGCCGCAGATGCGCCTCAACTGCTCAGTGCGTAAGGTGAGATGACGGCTTGTGGTCAAGTTGCAGGGACTCTTCGTAAATGCCTTCGCCGAATATGATCTGCCCTTTTTCGCAAAGCAGGTCAATTGCCTGATGCGAAAGAAGAGTGTTGATGGCAAGCCAGTCATGCAGGCCTTCGAAATCAGGAAACGTTCTCTCAAAAACCAGATATTCACGCTGATAAACCAGCAGCCGTCGACTACTCGAATGTACCTGGCATTCATTCATTTGAAGCGGAGGAATCAGCTTGGGCACAAGGGGGGTGTCCTTATGGATTTACGTTAAACGAGCAGCCGTATCCTAGCATGTGTTTATAAAAATACAATCTGATAAATGCGTTGGCTGATGGCTGCGGTTGAAGTGCAGTTGAGCCTCGGGTACACAGACATTGCTCAAGTGCAAAAGGCTTCTGGAAGCGATGGTATGCAGGTGTTTCAACCTTCATTCATGTCAGCAGTTATTTCAAATAGATTATTTTGTGAGAAACAGCAGTTTTAACGTAACATGCAAATTGTTGCTCACGTAAAATTCGCGGGTGGTTCCGGCTTTTTGGCTGCTCTTCGCTTCAGATTCGCACCACAATAATCATTCAGGTGAATCCCCATTCCTACGGCAATCTTTAAATCACATTCCAGAATTTTGTCTCAATTGGCAATCGTAATCTGCGTATTGTTTTCATCTCTCATGGCTGCGGCCGGGGATTGTCCGCGCAAGGACAACTGCGCGCCGGAACAAGACCAAACGCGTAACGGAAAAAGACGGCCAGGCGCAGGAGACATCTGCCTGTGAAGGCCACGCCAGAAACGGGCGTTACATTCAGGCGCGTGTTCACCAATCTTCCCGGAGACCAGAAGGCAATCTGGACGAGCCCATTTCATATTCGCGCTACAGATACGGCCTGGCTTCTGCCACTGGCGGCAACATCAGGAGTGCTGATTGGCAGTGACCGGCACAGCATGGCACGCATACGGTCGAACGCAGACGCCATCACCAAAAGCAACCATATCTCCGACGGCGGACTGGTCGGCTTTGCTGTGTGGCCTGCGGCCATGTATGTATGGGGCGGCCTGCAGGGCCAGGCGCGCCCGCATGAAACCGGGTTGCTTACGGGTGAGGCGCTGATCAACAGCATCGCCGTGAATGAAGCGTTTAAGTACGTGTTCCAGCGTGAGCGCCCAACGGCCACCGGCGGAGAAGGGCGATTCTTTCAGACATCGAGCAATGCCTCGTTTCCATCACTGCATTCGCAGCTCAGTTGGACGGCGGCATCAGTGATTGCACACGAGTATCCAGACTCATACACGGCACTGCTGGCCTATGGCGCCGCCACTACGGTAAGCATTGCGCGCGTTACCGGGCGGCAACATTTTCCTTCAGACGTGGTGATTGGCGGCGCCATGGGCTGGCTGATTGGACGGCAGGTTTACAACGCGCATCATGATCCTGATCTGGACAACGCGCAGCGTACGGGAGTTTTCAGCGGCAGAAAGGTGATACAGAAGGAGTGACTCTGGGGTCGCCGTATGTTCCACTGGATAGCTGGATTTATCCGGCGCTGGAACGTCTGGGAGCCATGGGCTACATCCCTTCGCAGATTACGGGCTTGCGGCCATGGACGCGACGCGAATGCAAACGCCAGACCGATGAAGCTGAATATTTCAGCGAATCGCTGGCTGCAGATTCCGCTGTGCGTGCGGACATTAAACGGCTGCAACAAGAGTTCAGCCAGGACGAACAGCATTATTATTCCGCAAAGATCGATTCTGTTTATGCGCGATACGGACGCATCTCCGGCGAGCCGCTGCGCAACAGCTACCACTTTGGCCAGACCCTGTGGAATGATTTTGGCCGGCCGTTTGATGAAGGCAACAACTTTATTGCGGGCGCTACGGCCAGCGCCATTGCCGGACGTTTCTTCTTTTACACGCAAGGGGAGTATCAGCACGCGCCCGGACGCGGCCCGCTGACGCCGGCACAGGAAACGGTGATCGCGCAAGAAGATCTCAACCCGGTGCAGACGCCTGCCGCGGTCAATTCCATCGATCGCTTTTATCCCATTGACATGTATGCCGGCGTGCGCATGGGCGAGTATGAGCTTTCAGTGGGCAAGCAGAGCCTGTGGCTTGGGCCCACGGAAATGGGCGCGTTGATGGTGAGTAACAACGCTGATCCCATGTATTCGGTGCGCTTCTCACGCACCACGCCGCTGGTGCTGCCGGGTTTCCTGAAGTTACTGGGAGAGATCCGCGGAGAAGGTGATGTTTGCCAAACTATCCGGCCATCAGTTTCCGGCGAGACCATTCTTCAATCTGCAGAAGATCAGCTTTCATCCCACGGAGAACCTGGAAGTTGGATTCACGCGGGCGTCATTGTGGGCCGGAGTGGGCCACCCGTTTACGGCGCGAAGTCTGGGAAGGAATTTTGCATCAACCACCAGTCCTAATGGCGGCAATGCGCTTGACCGAAACGATCCGGGTGATCGCAAGGCCGGATTTGATTTCTCTTACAAGGTGCCAGGTCTGCGCCGGTGGCTGAGCATCTACAGTGACTCATACTCTGATGATGATCCGTCACCTCTGGCCAACCCGCGCCGTGCTGCGATTAATCCGGGTATTTATTTGACGCATGTGCCCGGCGTGGAACGCCTTGATTTGCGCGCGGAAGCAACGTCCACGCAACTGCTTACGGCATTTGATCTGGGACCGTTCTTTATGTACTACAACGACCAGTATCACGATTCCAATACCAATAAAGGCGTGCTGTTCGGCAACCAGACAGGGCGCGATGGCCGCGGTTATCAGGGATGGAGTACTTATCATTTTTCAGCGGTCACAGACGTGAGTGTCAGCTACAGGCAAATCAAGGCAAGCAGTTTGTCGCTGCCGGGCGGGGGAACGCAGAACGATGCCAGCACGCGCTTTCGCTGGCAAGTTCGAAGCAACCTGACGGCGGACGCGTTTGTGCAGTATGAGCGCTATCTGATTCCGGCGGTGAATTTGGGAGTGCAACATAACGTTACAGGGCAATTGCGATTGACGTACATGCCACATTGGGAGCTGCACCACGATTAATTGCGGGTGGGCCGAATCTGCTAGAATCGTTTCCGCGTAAAGGACGCATCCGGTCCGCGGAAAGGGTAGAAGCCCACCTGACGTAAACGAGATTCAGCGAACCTTCTTTCGGCCCGAAGTGCGGACGGCGGGCGTTACCATGAAAGGAGGTCGCCTATGCCGACCAATTCGCCCGACCCACCCAAGCCTGCGCGCTCACTTCCCGACAGACCTAATCTTCGCCATCTCAAAGACCAGGCGAAAGACCTTTTCAAGAGCGGCCAGGCCGAATCACTCACCAACGCACAATTCAAGGTCGCGCGCGAGTATGGATTCGCGAGCTGGCAGAAGTTGCGCGACCATGTCAATTCCCTGGAAGAGATTGGCCAGCTCAAACAGGCGATTGACAGCAATGATCTGGAAGCGCGTGCGAGATCTCATGACTCGCAATCCCGCATTGCATCACGCTCCTCTTGGCTACAACAAAAATGGACCACTCACGTGGGTAGCTGAATGCCGCGTTCCATGGGAGCCGCCGCGTACAACCAGATTGGCGATGGCGAAATGGATGATTGACCATGGCAGCGACGTGCATCAGGGTGGCGATGGGCCACTGATGAGGGCGGCGTTGTTTGGCTATCGCATTCCCATGATGGAGCTTTTGCTGGAACATGGGGCTGACGTGAATGCGGAGTGGAATGGATACTATCCGATTATTTTTGCACCCTGTGAAACGCTGGAGCCGGAGAGCCTGCGCTGGCTGCTGGATCATGGCGCCGAGGCCGAACAATGTGGGGCGTGAGGGGCGCAAGTATCCGGGAACAGCGCTGGATCAGGTGATTGCAGGACTATGGTCGATCGGCAAATCTGGGAGCTTGCATTGATATTTTGATGGGCGCCGGTGGTATTACCAGATACAACTTTGCATCCGCTAATTGATCTGTTGCGCGGCAGGATAGATCGTTTGGCGGCGCATGTTGAGGCTGATCCGGGGCTGAGTGCACCGGCGATTTCAGGAATTCGATTTTGGCGTGACCGGGGCACGCAGGCTCACGCTGCGTGGAGCTACGCTTCTGCACGTGGCGGCGGAGTACGGCAATGTGGAGGCGAGCCACATTCCTTCTGGACCGGGGCGCGGATGTGAATGCGCGGGCCGCGGTGGATGAAGCCGGCATTGGAGGGCAGACGGCGGTATTTCATTCTGTGACTCAATATGGCGATTGGGGATTGGCTGTGACGAAACTGCTGCTGGAGCGTGGCGCAGATCTTTCTTTGCGTGTGAAAATTCCCGGACATTATGAGAGAGCGGATGAGGTTGTGGAGTGCAACCCTCTGGAATATGCGGAGCTGTTTCCCGGCGGAGTGGGGAAGACGGTGGAGTTGGTTCGAGAGTGGAGACGGTGAGGGTACGCGCAGTATGGAAGCGCAGGAGACGTGGCATGCCACGTCTCTACGTCGAAAATCTTGTGTTCTCAATGATCGTTGTAGCGGTGGGGATCTCGTTGCACTCGGGATTAAAGAAAAAAGCAAAACTCAAAAACAAAAACAGAAACAAAAACAAAAGCAGAAACAAAAACAAAAAGGCGAGTCGCGGGAAGGAGCTACTTCACAGACTCGCCTGATTTGTTGAAAAGAACAGCCTGCGGTTACCCGATGGCCGCCCTTCTCGTTTCGCGGGACGCGAACCCGTTGATAACTTTCCCCAGCGGTTTGCTGGAAGGTTGAATCACCTGCGCGGCGAATCGTTCCATCTCTTCCAGTTGCGGGCTGAACTGCAAGAGAAGCAGATTGGCGCCGGCATCTTCAAATTCCGCGATGCGTTCACTGACCTGCTCAGGAGTGCCGACCAGGCCGGAGCGCAGTCCGCGGTTAGAGACCGAGTAGTCTTCCAGCGATACGCGTTGTTCAAGCTGCGTGTTGGCGAGCCATTGCTGGTAGTTGCCGTAGCCGGCGGCGTTCTGCTTGACGTCAGTAATGCGAGCGAGTTCTTTCCGCGCTTCAGCTTCGGAATCGCGGACGATGGAATACGCCGCTACGCCGAACTGCATGGGCGGAAGGCCAAATCGTTCGCGACGCTCAGAAAGATCGTTGATCTTGGCGCGAATGCGTTCCGGTGGATCGCCGTGCATGACGTAAGCGTCACACTTCTGGGCAATCAGGTTTTTGGCGGCTTCAGATTCTCCTCCGGCGTAGATGACGGGCCGGGGACGCGAAACCGGTTTGGGCTGAAGGACAAGGTCATCCACCTGGTAGTACTTGCCGTGATAGGTGACGTGGTCCTGCTTCCATCCCTGATCCACAACATCAAGCCATTCCGAGGTGCGGGCATAGCGGTCATCATGCTGATCGAACTGGACGCCGTATTTGCGCGCCTCTTCAGCCCACCATGACGAGACAACGTTCAGAGAGACACGGCCGTTGCTGATGTGGTCAATGTTGGCGGCCTGCTTGGCCAGCAACGCCGGGTTGTGGAAGGTGGGGCGCACGGCGACCATCAACTCCAGACGATGGGTGACGGCCGCGAGCGCCGCGGCGGTGGACCATGCGTCAAGCGAGGGAGCTTCCGGGCCCTTGATGTCATTGAGATTGAGCTCGGCGATCAGCGTGAGATCAAAGCCGATCTCTTCACTGCGGCGGGCCAGCCGGCTGATGTACGGCCAGGTGGCATGCATATCTTCATCGGCAACGTTGCGCAACCATCCACCGAAAACGGGAAGCCAATATCCGTAACGCATTACGCGGCCTCCTGTTCCAGATAGTCAACCAGCCGTATGAAGGGATCGAAGCCGATCACCTTGGGGCCGTCGGCCACGAAATTGGAGAGGGCGTTAATGTCATAGAAGTAGAGCCGGCCATCACGATCGTCAATGATGTACTCGACGCCTCCGACCTCTATTTGAGCGGCTTGCATGATGCTCTCGACGTTCTGGATCACGTCGCGGTGGCGGCGTGTAGCCTTCCACGCGAATGCCGTTCTTGGGTGCATCAATGGCGCAGGCGGCGCGTGCAAGTTCCTGTCCGCCGGTGGTCCTGCATATGTCGGCAGGGCAGAGATCAAAGGTTTCGCCGGTGAGATGGACCTTGATGCCGTAAAGGAATTTGCAGCCGACCACTTCGACACGGACGATATGTCCGTCACGGGCAGGGATGAATTCCTGCACCAGGGCGGTGTTGTCAAGACCAAGATCGATGGCGGCGCTGTTGGATTCGACGGCGGCCTTGAGATCGTCAACGCGTGTTGAACTTGGTGACACCTGCGCCGCTGCCACCAATGTTCGGCTTGATCACGATGGGGAAGCGGAGACCTTCGGCGGCGGCAATTGCGTCAGCCGGGCTGTTGATTACGCGCGACTTGGGGTAAGGCAAGCCGAGAGATTCAAGCAGTGAAAGCTGGAGAGCTTTGGAGGTTTCAAAGCGGAAGGCCTTCTGTCCGTTGACCACGCGTTTACCGTTCTGCTCAAGGTGGGCAAGGTAGTACTGGGTATAGAAAATACCCTGGCCGTGTCCGCGACGGTAGGCTGAGGGGCTCATGCGGTTGAAGACCAGGGAATAATTTCCGTCGCCATTCAGGCGTGCCGGGTCAAAGTGGTGCTGGGCCGCGTTGACCCGGACGTAGGGAGTCTTGCGCCGGTCGAGCTCGGCGAACAGCGGCTTAAACCAATGCGGGTGCTCGTAGTAGATGGCGATTGGCTGCTTGGGTTTTGACATGCTGTCCTCTCATGCGAGGGGGTCAGCCCAGAAAGAGCAGCCAGAAAATGAAAAGGCCGCTCATTGTGAGCGGCCCCGGAATCTCAAACTTGTTGAAACCTAAGAAAGAGTGCGTTGCACCGGCCGCTCGCTTTGACACATACACATACAACAACACATGCACATGGCCATGTTGTGAGCGGAAGCCGGATTAATGCGGTCTTGATTCATCTAGGAGAAATACTCTACAGGAGGCCACGGCCAAGCGTCAATGAAGAATTCGAAGCACCCGTGGCGAATGGTTAATTCGGTTTTTTGTTACATGAGGACGCCAGGCATTGCTAATCGTTAGAAAATGCTTAGTTTCGGTTTTTGGAACAAAACAATCGTGAAATTCGCACAGCCGAGGGCGGCTGTGCCACACGAGTATGGCAGGGACTAAAATCCACTCCTTTCCAATGCTCAACGCCGGCATCAACAAAACTAAGGTTTTTGACTGGCCAAGGTAGTCCCAGAAACCAAGCATTTACAAGGGTTTCCAGTGCGGTTGCCGTTCGCGCTGCCTTAAGCAGGTACCTAGGTAATAAGGAGAGTTAAGCAGAATCTGGGTGGCGAAGTTGACGAGTCGTTATACTTCGTCCGGCGGGCAATGCATGTTGTCAGAACCGAGTCTGGCGAATGTGACAATTTTCGGGCCCAAGAAATAGTGATTCGAGTCCAGACTGGCCAAGCCGAGATTATTGATGCCTTGACGCCGGCATGGTCGCGACTTTGCGACGAATTGCAGGATACCGAGCCATTCTTTCGACCAGAATGGATTCGCGCCTGTCTCAAGGCATTTTTCCCAACACAACAAGTCACGCTTCTCTCCAGCCTGGTCAGCCGACCGTCTGCTGGCGGTACTGCCGCTCGTGAAAGAGAGAACCTGGTTTTGCGGACTGCCGGTGACACGCCTGAGCCCGGTGGCAACAGTCCATTCTTTTCGTGTTGGAATAGTCCGCCGCGAGGGACGCAGAGGGCGACGAGGCTATGCGGGCGCTATGGGAAGCAATCCGACAGATGCCGGGATGGGATGTCTTTGAGATTGCTTATGCGCTGGAAGGCGGCGGTTTGGAAACGCTGGCGAAGACAGGCAAGGAGAGCCGGTTTTCACGTGGCAGAAGCCGCACGTCGCAAGCGCTGTACCTGCCCATAGCGCCGTAGACAGGGCGCCCAAGAGAGACTGCAGTACCTCCATGGCTGGCCTGCACCCGGCCGAAATTTCGAGCCAACATACGGCGTTCCCGCCGCCAACTGGAAGAACAAGGTACGCTCAATTGCGGCATGTTGGAAGGCTGACCGTGACGCACTGGATAAGTTTTATGCCTTGAGGGATCCGGCTGGAAAGGCCAGCAAGGAACTGCGATCGATTGCAACAGAACACGAAATATTTTTATAATGAGATCGCAAAGGCGGCGGCGGGCAAAGGATATTTTGTCTCTGGATTTTCTGGAATTGAACGGGAAGCCGATCGCGGCACACTATGCGCTGAATGTGGACGGGCGGTATTTTCTGGTTAAAGCCGGATATGACGAATCATTCCATCGGCTATAGCCCGGGACAATTGCTGGTCGAACGAGATCCTGAATGAGATACCATTGCGCGGGTCTGCGGGAGCTCGACTTTGTTGGTCCAGCCACCTGGGACGAAGGACGCTGGGCAGCTTCAAGGCGCAACCATTTACGGTTTTCATTTTCCGCAAAAGCTTCTACGGAGCCATTCTCCATTTCATCCGCATCTCTGCTCGCAGAGTACTCAAGGGCTGTTGAAGCGAGCCTGCCGGCGATGATACTGATCTACCGTTGCTATCACAACCAGGTGGAGAATAGCTGACCGGAAAAGTATGGCCATCCAACCTGAGCAACCCGCTGTGTTTGTTGAGGGTCTGGATGTCTCTGCCTATGGCATTGCGCGCAGCCTGGGTCGCCAAGGAGTTCCTGTTTACGCCTTGAATGATCGCTTGCGAGACGCGCTCCAGTTTTCCCGGTATTACCGCAAATGTTTTCTTTACCCGGACGATCCCACACAGGCGCGCGCTTACGCCGGCGACAGCGTTGCCAATGAGGATGTGCTCCTGGAATTGCTGCTCAAGTGGGGGCGCGAGTTTCAGGTAAAGCCGGTGCTGTTCGCAACGTCAGATTGGTTTGCCCGATTTCTTTCCAATCATGGCAGCGATCTGGAGTCCCGATTTCGATTTCATTGGGTGCGGCCTGAGCTATTTACGACCATTATCGACAAAGGAAAGATGGCGACTGTTCTGCGGGCAAAATGGAATTCGTGTTCCGCGGACGCACGCGACCGAAGCCGGCGATGATATGGCGGAGTGGCGCATGATTTTCCGTATCCCTGCCTGGTAAAGCCGATTCACCGCTATACGACCGCATTCCCTCTGGGAACGGCCAAGGTATTTGTGGCGCACCAGCCAGGCGAACTGGAAAGGTTCTTTGAACAACATCCACAACTCAAGGGCGCAGCGCTGGTGCAGGAGTTGATTGAAGGCGGCGACGATCAGGTTTTTCAGTGTACCGCGCTGGTGGACAAGCAGGGGAAAATCGCGGGCTATTCAACAGTGCGCAAATTATCACAATACCCGGTGGGATACGGCAGCATGTGCTACGGGCGAACAGAGCGCAATGATGAGCTTAAAGGCGAAGCCTTCAAGCTGCTGCAAGCGTTGGGATACAAGGGCCTGGGATCACTGGAGTTTAAATACCGGCGCAGTGACGGTGGCTACTACTTCATTGAGATGAACACGCGGCTGCCCTGGTATAACGGCCTGTTTGCAGATGCCGGGGTGAAACTGGCGTGGCTGGCCTATTGTGATCTAACGGGCCGGAAATCGATGGCAACGAAACAGGTGGACGGCGTGACCTGGATGAGCGGCCAGAATTACAGCAAGTGGTATGGCGAGGCCGGCAGGCAAAGCGGGACAAGCCCGCTCAGATTTGCCAGGGCACTAGTCGGCGCCACGTCCTATGCGTGGTGGAACTGGTCTGATCCGCGGCCCTTCCTGGCAAGCGCAGGCTACGCGGCCCGGGGTACGGTAGGGGCTGTCCTGCGGCGGCTCGGGCTACGGTAAGGTGATGGGCGGCTGATTTTAAACTTTAGATTAGTGGGAAAGCTATGCGAAATTTGGTAATTAAGTAATTTGGTAATCGGGTAATTGGGTGAAGAAAAAAGCAGATTCCTCGCTGCGCTTCGGAATGACAAACCTAAGATGGGGTGGATCGGGATTCCGCTAAGTCCTATTAGAGGCATAGAGGCACGGAGAAAGGCAAATCGGATGGCTTGGGATGTTCTGAGGAAGTGTTTGGAATGCTAGCGAGGAGGGCCCGGGTGATCTGGTGATCGGGTGATCTGGTGATCGGAAAACCCAACACCTACCACGGAGGCACAGAGGCACGGAGAAAGGCAAAGTGGGATGGCTTGGGATGTTCTGAGGCAAGTGCTTTGGAATGCTAGTTGAGGGTCACCCGGGCCATCGGGTGATCTGGTGATCGGAAGACGCAACATCTACCACCGAGGCACAGAGGCAGGAGAAAGGCAAATTGGGATGGCTTGGGATGTTGTGAGGCAAGTGCTTTGGAATGCTAGTTGAGGGTCACCCGGGCCATCGGGTGATCTGGTGATCGTGTGATCTGGTGATCGGAAGACGCAACATCTACCACGAGGCACAGAGGCAAGGAGAAAGGCAAATTGGGATGGCTTGGGATGCTTCTTAGACAAGTGCTTTGGAATGCTAGTTGAGGGTCACTCGGGCCATCGGGTGATCTGGTGATCGGGTGATCTGGTGATCGGAAAACCCAACACCTACCACGGAGGCACAGAGGCACGGAGAAAGGCAAAGTGGGATGGCTTGGGATGTTCTGAGGCAAGTGCTTTGGAATGCTAGTTGAGGGTCCCCCGGGGTGGTATTCGCCTGCATTAATTGGGAAGAGCAAAAGCAGATTCCTCGTAGGCCATAGGGTGATCTGGTGATCGGGAAAACCCGAACACCTACCACGGAGGCACAGAGGCACGGAGAAAGGCAAAGTGGGATGGCTTCGGAATGTTCTATGAGGCAAGTGCTTTGGAATGCTAGTTGTGGTTCACCAGGGTGGTATCGCTGTATTAATTGGGAAGAGCAAAAGCAGATTCCTCGTAGGCCATCGGGTGATCTGGCGATCGGGTGATCTGGTGATCGGGTGATCTGGTGATCGGAAAAGCCAACACCTACCAGGGAGGCATCGGGTGATCGGGTGATCTGGTGATCGGAAGACGAAAGGAAGACAAATATCCCTCGACCGCCCGGGATGGTAAGTCAAATACCAGCCTGACAATGAATCGCGTAAGTCCTTTAGACCCGACAGGAGATGAATGAGCAGGAGCAAGTCAGCAATGGCGATCAAGGTTGGGATGTGGCTGATTTCGGTTTCATTGGGTTTTGCGGCGCCAGCCTTAATACAAGCGCAGTCGCCCGTAGGCATTCCGCGTGAGCTGGCGCGACAGCGGGCGCAGCGGGTGAGCGATGTCCGGTACAAGTTGAGTTACGTGCTTGCTCCCAAGGCTCCGGCGACTGAGGGCACATGAAGTGCTCACGTTTCAGTTGAAGACCGCGAGTCGGAAGTCGATAGGGAGCTACTGCTGGATTTTCGCGAAGGACGATTTCGGACCTGATGGTGAACGGCGCGAAGCGGAACAAACATCGAGAATGGGCACATTGAGTGGCGGCGCATTGCTTAAGCCGGGCGAGAATACGGTGTCTATGGATTTCGAGGCTACCGTCGCCACGGCAGGGAAGGCAATCACGCGCTTTGAAGATAAGGATGACGGCAGCGAATATCTGTACACGCTATTTGTGCCAATGGATGCCGAGATGGCGTTTCCATGTTTTGATCAGCCGGACATCAAGGGCAGATTTAGCCTGAAGTCAGTGGCGCCCGCAGGACTGGACAGTAATTGCGAATCAAAAGAGCTGGAAAAGTTGAGCCAGAGATTGATGGGGCGGCAATGTAATCGTCGTCATATATTTGCTGAGACCAGGCCGATCAGCACCTATCTGTTCGCGTTCGCTGCGGGGCCGTTTAAGAAGGTGAATGACAAGCCGGGACTGCCGGGGCTGTATGTCCGCAAGTCGAAGCTGGAAAAAGCCCAGGCGGAAGCCGAGCAGGTGCAGCAGGTTGCGGCGGATGGCATCAAGTATCTCTCGAAGTATTTCGATCAGCCGTTTCCGTTTCCCAAGTACGACATGGTGATGCTGCCGGGATTTGCTTATGGCGGAATGGAACATGCCGGTGCGACGTTTCTGCGCGAAGAGTCGATTCTGTTCCGCCAGGCGCCGACGCATAGCGACCGGCTGAACCGTGACATTCTGCTGCTGCATGAGCTCACGCACCAGTGGTTCGGCGATCTGGTGACCATGCGCTGGTTCGACGATTTGTGGCTCAAGGAAGGCTTTGCGCAATACATGGCGTACCACGCACTGGATGCATTGAAGCCGAATGAGCATGTGTGGAAACGCTTTTATCAGGCGATCAAGCCGGCGGCCTATGCGATTGATGAAACCCAGGGCACGACGCCGATTTACCAGAACATTCCCAACTTGAAAGATGCGAAGTCAGCCTATGGCGCGATTGTGTATTCCAAAGCGCCCGGGGTCATGAAGCAGCTGGCTTATGTGCTGGGCGAAGACAAGTTTCGTGACGGCCTGAGGTTGTACTTGAAAGACCACGCTTACGCGAATGCCGAGTGGGCTGATCTGGTGGGATCATTTGAGAAGGTGTCCGGCCAGCCGCTGGAGACGTGGGCGGATGCGTATATCAAGCGGCGCGGGATGCCGCAGGTGGATGTGGAGATACGTGCGGGACAAATGGAATTATGGTATCGCCGTGTGAGCAGCATGACGTCTTAAGTGCGGGTGGTGTATGGCCGATTGCAACTGAAGTTCTGCTGGTTCATCCGGCGGCATCCGGTCGCGCGCAAAAGCGGTGAATTCCAGAGAATGATAAGTCGGCAATATCCATTGACAAGGGCGGATGTCCTGACTATGTTTTCGGTAACAACAATGATTATGCCTACGGCCGTTTTCTGCTGGATGATCGCAGTCGCAAGGCGGTGATGTCCAAACTCGGAACCATCGATGATGTGTTTCAACGCACGTTGCTGTGGGGATCGCTGTGGGATTCAGTGCGGGAAGCGGAGATGACCCACGGGAATACATCGATCTGGCGTTGCGGTTGTTGCCGGAGAAAAAGATGAGGCGCTGGCACAGAACATTATTGGTCATACGGTTGGAGCGCTGCATTGGTATGTGAGTCCGGAGACGCGTGCGCAAATCGCGCCGAAGGCAGAAGCACTGGCGCGGGAACAGATGCTGCATGCCGCAAGCAAGGACATGCGGATTGTGTGGTTCCGGGCGATGCGCGGCGTGGCGCAGACTGAGAACGGTCGCGCAGACGCTGAAAGATTTGCTTTCCGGGAAGCTGGTGGCGCCGGGAGTGGAGTTGCGTCCCTTGGACCGCTGGAGCATGGTGACGGCATTGGTCGCGCTGGGAGACAAAGACGCAGAGACGATTCTGGCGGCGGAAGAGAAACGTGATCCGAGCGGCGATGGCCGGAAGTATGCGTTCATGGCAAAGGCGGCGCGTCCGGAGGCAAAGACGAAGCAGGAATATTTTGATGGCTACCTGCATGATGCGGCGCGTCCGGAAGACTGGGTGGAGCAGAGTTTAGGGGCGTTCAACTACTGGAACCAGTCTGGGTTGACGTATCCGTATTTGCGTTCCGCGCTGGATGCGCTGCCACAGGTAAAGCGGGAGCGGAAAATATTCTTTGTGCTGGCGTGGCTGAATGCGTTTATCGGCGGACAGGGTTCGGCGAAGGCACAGTCAGAGGTGAAAAATTTTCTAAAGTCGCCAGCCTGGACGATGATTTGAAGTTGAAGATTCTGGAAGTGTCAGATGAACCGGACGGTGAAGATAAGGGCGAAATGGGCCGGGTCAGGGACATCGGGAAATCTGGTGGTGCGGTGATCTGGAGATCGGGAGCCAAGGAGATTGAAAAACCAAAAACAGAGTCATCCAAATTGAGAAGTAGTTAAGCAGGTAGGGATTCCTCGCGCAGCTCAGGATGGGGGATAAGACCAATATGGCACCTATGATGGCGATTTCTGCTAAATCATTGAAACTGTGGCGCTTGGGGCTCACGAAAACAATGGAAACCGAATTTTTTCGATGATTTTGAGTTCGCCCGAGCGGTTCTGGGCGATGTATAATCTCGGGTGATGCTGAAGTATTCGATTGTAGTCCCATTCCACAATGAGCAGGAGAGCGTTACGGCTCTCTATGATCGCCTGAAGGCCGTAATGGAAGCGACGGGCGAGACCTTCGAACGGGTCTTTGTTGATGACGGCAGCGTGGATCGAACATACAAATTGCTGCGCGAAATTGTGACCATTGACAGTCGCGTGGTGGTGGTGAAACTTCGGCGCAAC
>CAWGRA010000025.1:0-198187 GCA_963824835.1 Terriglobia bacterium
CTGAGTAGCTGCCATGTTGTATGTCAATGTCCCACCAATCGATTGAACCGATCTTCATGAGACATAATGGAACCAGTTTCAGGGAACTTTGGTTGCCTGAGCCACTCATTTACTTAGTACTCTCTTAAGCGAATTTGAAAGTCTCGGAACAGGTTAAAGTTTAGAGACATTGGCTGGCGTCGCTTGGGATAATGCCGCTGCTTTTTTCGCGCACCCCGCAAGTAGAGAATCAGGCCGGTCCCAATAAAAGCCACAGTACACAAAACCAGCTTCCCTCGAAAAGCGCCTTGCTGTTTCACACCTCCGGGAGGAATCGCCGCCAGGGCCATGGATCCGGCCGTGATCAGGAAGCCAAGAGTTCCAGTCACCCAGATGCCGAATTTGCCCCCTGGGACAAGCACTGCCTCCGCTGCCGGCACGATCTTTGCGATACGAAGTTTGATGGCTGCGGCATACATATACAAGAAAGGAATGAAATAGAGGATTACCGCCATATCCACCAGAAATTGATACGCCTCAACCACTGTGGCATTGATCTGGGAAAAGACCAGGATTACGCCGGAAATTGCGGCTTGAATCAGGATAGAAACATAAGGAGTCTTCCATTTTGGGTGAATCCTGCCGAAGAATGCAGGCAGATAGGAGTCGATCCCCGCCACAAACGGGACGCGCGCCACTCCGGCCACCGTAGCGCCCACACCGCCCGCGTTCCCACCGTGACCAGCAAAGCCGCAATCACTCCGAACCATGCAATACCCAGCACGGCGGAACTGCCGCTGATGCCCTGAAAGACTCCGTTACGGACGTCAATCTTGTCGGCGGGCAACAATGCCAGCAGGGCCACCGTGGCGACAATGTAAATGAGCGCAATCATCACTGCCGAAGCATAAATGGCTCGCGGAAACGTCTTTTTGGGATCGCGTACCTCTTCGCTCATCGCACAAACCAGTTCCATGCCGGTGAAAGCGAAGGCGATGTTTGACCAGAAGTTCACCGTATCCAGGTTCCACACCGGCAGGGAACTCTTCCAGTCAAAATGGCTGGCGCTGCCATGATGGACCGCAAAATACCAGCCGATCCCGATCAACATCAGAAGCGGAACGTAGGTTGAGACGCCACCGGCATTTTGCAGCCACTTGCCGATATTTAAACCAACCAGGTTCAGCACCACGGCAACGGCGAAGCAGTCCCAGCGAAGCCCAGAGAAGGTAATGCGGGTTGGTGGCCAGCGGAGCATATTTCGGCCCGCCGATGAATACTGACATGGCGACGCTTGCCGTGAGCAGGCCGGGAAAATAGAAGAACGTATAAATCCAGTACGACCATCCGGCAATGAAGCCGTGAAAATCACCAAACGCCTCTTTGCTCCACACATACAATCCGCCTTCGGCAGGGAAGCGCGTGGAGAGTTCGATGATGATCAACGATGTCGGCAAGAAGAACAGCACCGCTGCCAGCACCCACAAGCTGATGGACGAAGTTCCATTGTGCGCGGCCGCGGCAATCCAGCGTGGACCCAGTACTGCCGCGATGTTGAACAGCAGCACGTCCCAGAATCCCATGGCGCGGCGTAGCTGCGATTTTTGATTTGTGGTTTCTTCCGTCATGAAGTGAGCGCTCACATGCGAAATGCTGAATTAACGTCCGCTAAAGTCGCATTATTGTACCTTGCACGAGCTTTGCGGCAACCGCAAGAGTGGCTTTGTGACCGGCGGTTTGTGCTCCGCAAGTTCCGCGGAGCAGAGCGGCTGCATTTCTGGATTACATGTCTAAGCTTGCTTGAAGATTTTGCACTGCAGGTCCGTTCTGTACGAGAAACCGTTTTCAGCGAAGTTGTCATTCCGAATCCCCGAGCGGAGTGAGCGGGTCGAAATCGGCTCAGCTGCAGATGAGCGTGAGCGAAGGCGTTTTCGTTCCCCTGACATCAATCCAGAGAACAAGCGCATACGGCGGTTTCGCGTACCGAAAAACGTGCGGAGCAGATTTCTCGGCTGCGCCTCGAAATGACACAACGATGCTAGTGTCTCTCGGGTCGCAAAACGATTGCCCGCATTCCTAAAGCAGGAAAGCGTCCCTGATTGTGAAACTTCGATCAAGGACGCTTTGTTGTCCGCTCAGTACGGCGATCAAAATCAGGAAGCAGTTCTTCGGGAATTCATCTCGGAGGTGGAACGTTACTCGGCGGGTACAGGGTCCTGTTTGTCCCACGAATTTTAAGATTATCGTTGATGCGCTGGGCGTCGGCATTCGTGTATATCCGTTTGCTTTGGCCGCGGGTTGTCTTCAGCCTGGCCGCGACCTCAGCCAGGCTTGGTGTTCCTGGCGCGGGCATCACACTTCCGCCTGCCGGACCAGAGCCTGCAAACACTGACGTGTCCCATGTCGCGCCTGGGTTTGGGTGTGGCTCCCCGGGGCTGGGCGGACGTATCACGCCCGTTCGGCACCTCCGCCGTTCCGAGAGCAGCGCCGTTATAAACCGCGGCGCCGTTGGCGATTGCGCTCCCGTTGTACAGTGCCCCCGCAGATCCCACGCTCGCCACTTCCATTGTCTCAGGAGCGTTGTTGCTGATTCCGGTGCGGTCGGCCAGTGAGATCCCTGCTCTGGGCTGCGCCGGCTCGGCTGCCGGAAACGCAACTGGGGGCGCGTTAACAAAATCACGCCACCATTCCGGCCAATGGTTGCATATTGGGCCGGAGGCGTTAGGGGATATGGCGAAAAACATTGCCACCACCAGTAATGCCATTAAAGCTGACTGGAGAAGAGATAACCGCGTGAAAGTTGAAGAGGTAAAAGTGAGATTGATCCTTACCCTGCGAACCATGATGACACCCCAATTACGCTTGCCAATACGTTTTCCAGTTAAATTGGAGTGTCACTGGCTAATGGGAGGATGCCACCCCGGATTAAGGGAAATCACGGACCCAACATTGCGAATATTCGGGTTAATCCTTTAATTTCCTACAAATCGGGCATAAAGGCTGCGCGCCACGGAGGTGTCGGCTGTGCCTTTGATAATGGCACGGCCATCAGGGAATAACGTGATCTCATACGGATCGCGCCAGAACTTCAGGACAAAATCATTGTGTTTTACCGTCCCATGGGGCTCAAGGCGTGTACTCATCTCGCCAAAGTTCACCGGCCGGCTTCGCTCATGGATCTGGACCGAGTTTCGTCCACATAAGGTGATCTGCGGACGTCTTTCTCCGGCCAGATGAGGGAACTCTCGCCGGTCGCAAGTATGGCATCCCGGCCTGGGCTTGTCTGCGGCAACTTCTGCCCGATCATTGCTCCAGACGTCGAATGAAAGCAGGGTGCGCCGCAGGTTATCGCGGGCTCCCACCAGGAATTTAATAGCTTCCGTGGCCTGCACTGATGCCACAAGATTCACCGCGCTATTCAGAATGCCCGCCGTGTCACATGTTTCCACAGTGCCCTCCGGCGCTGCGGGGAATATGCAACTCAGGCATGCCGTTTTGCCTGGTATCACGTTCATGCTCACCGCATAGGAAGCCACGGCAGCCGCGTAAATCCACGGCTTACCTTGTTCCACCGCGAAATCATTGATCAGATAGCGGGTCTCGAAATTGTCTGTCGCATCCAGCACCAGATCAACTTCGCCCAGCAGTCCGTATATTTTCCGGCGTCACATCAGTGACCTCTGCCTTCACCTTGACTTCGGAATTGAACAAGGCAATCTTTCTGGCTGCCGCCACTGCTTTTGGTAGTGACTCGGCAGCATCGGCCTCGTCAAACAGGGTTTGGCGTTGCAGATTGCTCGGGTTCAACATAGTCGCGATCCAGGATGGTCAGCTCTCCCACGCCTGCCCGCGCCAGCAGGGAGGAAACGCAGGTGCCGGTAGCGCCGCAACCGACCACGGCCACTCGCCCCTGGGCAAGCCGTTCCTGGCCGGCCGCTCCTATTCCCGGGAAGAGCACCTGTCGCGAATATCGATCAAGGAAAGGCATACCGTTCTTTTATTATATGTTTTGGCAGGAAGGGTCGAAGTTCGAAAACCGACGAACGTGAATGACTTGCGCCGGTCCATGTGCAACAAACGTGCAAGCTGCTGACATCAGAGTATTCAGAGAAATCTCTACAATAAGGGGCTTGGATTGCCGCGTTTCCGACCAGCATGTCTGGCGATAGTGTTATGTCTGTGTGTATGTGCGGCCCAGGAGCCTTCGCTCGGCCGCGCCCCAAAAGCCAGCCGGCAGCGCGGAACCTGGATCCAGAAATGTGGCCTGGCGCAGACAAATCAGCCCTCCGCAAGCCAGGACTCAACCCACGCCGCGGCGACCTCCACGGCAGCAAACTTCAACAACCTTCAGGGGCTTACCGTGGCCCACATAAAATCAATAGCCCCGCCGTGGAGCATTCTGACTGGCTTGAGCCCCTGCTGCCGCAAAAGGCCCACCAGCCTTTTGACAAATACAAAGTCAGACAATCCGTTCAGGTCCTCTACAATACCGGACGCTTTTCTGAAATACAGGTGGAAGCCCAGCGCACGCCTCAGGGCGAAGTTGTTCTGACCTTTTCCGCCCGCGAAAACTATTTTTTTGGCTCGCTTCGAGTGGAAGGCGCGCCTGGTCCCCTTCGAATAACCAGCTCATCAATGCCAGCAAGATCGCGCTGGGTGAGCAATTTGCCGATGAAAAAATTGATCTCGGCATTCAGGGCATGCAGCGCGCGCTCCAGGAAAACGGCTATTACCAGGCCAGCATTAAGCCGTTTTACGAATGGGATTCGCACAACCAGCAGGTGAAAGTGCTGTTTGTGGTCACGCAGGGTGCGCCCGCGCATATAGGCCACATCACCGTTACAGGGCAGCCGGGGACTACCATGGATGAAGTCATGGAAATCGCGCGACTGCATCCCGGTGACCGTGTTACGTTTTCGCATCTCACCCGCGCTTTGCAGAAATTGCGGCGTCACTTTCAGCGCGAAGACCGCCTGGAAGCGCAAGTCACGCTAACCCAAAGGGAATACCATCGTGAGTCCAATACTCTGGATTACACCTTTGCCATATCCCGCGGGGCCGCCGTGGACGTTAGAGTGGAAGGCGTCAAGCTGCGCCGAAGTGTCATCAAGAAATATGTTCCGGTCTATGAGGAAAACGCCGTTGATGATGACCTGCTGAATGAAGGAGCCCGTAATTTACGCGATTACTTCCAGACCAAGGGCTACTTTGACGTTCAGGTCACGTACAGCCAGGCCCAGTCAGCGGATGGCCAGCGACGCGAGGTGGTGTACAAGATCGACCGTGGCCAGCGTCACAAGTTTGTGGACCTGGTGATTGCCGGAAACAAGTATTTCAGCCGGGACGAAATTCGCGAGCGCATGGGCATGCAGCCCGCGGGCGGATTATTGCTTTACGGGCTTTTCAGCCAGTCAATTCTCGCCCGCGACATTCAGGCCATCCAGAACCTTTATATGAATAACGGGTTTCTTCAGGTGAAGGTGTCTGCAAACGTCAAAGATGATTTTGAGGGCAGAAAAGGACGCATGCAGGTGGCGCTCAATATAGCGGAAGGGCAGCAGACCACCGTGGGTGCTCTCGCCATTGAAGGCAACTATGCGCTTAGCTCTGATGAGATCCGCGCGGTGATATCAGCCGGCGAAGGCCAGCCTTATTCTGACTCCACCGTGATCAACGACCAGACGCAGGTCATGGATACATATTTCAATCACGGGTTTCCGAACGTCAAATTCGAATACGCCACCACGCCTGATCCAAATGATCCCTTCAAGGTGAACATCACTTATAAAATCACTGAAGGCCCGGAAATTTTTGTGGATAAGGTCCTTATCTCCGGCTTGAATTACACACGCCCTTTCATTGTGGAACGCGAAATGAAGGTCCATACCGGTGAGCCATTAAGCCAGCAGAAAATGTTGAACACGCAAAGCCGGCTTTATGACATGGGGATCTTCAATGAAGTGAATATGGCAGTGCAGAACCCGGAAGGCGATTCCACGCACAAGAGCGTCAACTATCAATTGACCGAAGCCAAGCGTTACACCTTCAATTATGGTGTTGGGCTTGAGGTGCAGACCGGGCAGCCTTCCAGCAGCACCAACCCCAGGGGATCAACCGGAGTGAGCCCGCGTGTTTCATTTGACATCACCCGTCTGAATTTCCGTGGGCGCGATCATACCGTCACCCTCAAGACCCGGTTCGGCAACCTGGAAAAGCTGGCTCTGCTTGGCTATGAAGACCCGCGCTGGCTTGATTCCGAGCATCTATCTTTAAACCTGACCACGTTCTACGAGCAGACCAATGACGTGAAGACTTTCACCGCCAAACGTCTTGAAGGTGCGGCTGAGCTCAAGCAGGTTTACAGCAAGGCGAGCACGTTGCTCTATCGTTTTATTTACCGGCGTGTGAGTACGGACAATCTGGTGATCGATCCCAATAATATCCCGCTGTTCTCGCAACCGGTACGCGTGGGCCTGCCTGACTTCAGCTATATTCGCGATACGCGTGATAATCCCATTGAATCGCGTAAAGGTTCATTCAACACCTTTGACACCGGGGTGGCGTCCGGCATCTTCGGATCGCAAGCCAGCTTTGGCCGCGTGGTGGTGCAGAACTCAACCTATTACCAGTTCCACAAGCGCCGCTGGGTATTTGCCCGTTCCACCCGCATTGGCGTGGAAGAACCATTTGGGCAGACAAACTTTGTGCCGCTGCCAGAGCGGTTCTTTGCCGGCGGAAGCACTTCACACCGCGGATTTCGGCATCAACCAGGCGGGCCCGCGAGATCTTTCCACCGGATTTCCGCTGGGTGGCGACGCTCTTTTCATCAACAATCTTGAGATCCGTACTCCACCGCTGCCTTTTCCTCTGGTCGGTGACAATCTGAGTGCGGCGTTCTTCCATGACATGGGCAACGTCTTCGCCAGCGGCGGTGACATGGTGAACAGCCTGTTCAAATTCGCGCAACCCAACCGTTCCACCTGCCTGAATCCTACGGGACAAAACTGCAATTTCAATTACAACTCGCAGGCTGTGGGCGCGGGTATTCGCTATCGCACGCCGGTGGGCCCCGTCAGCATTGATCTTGGTTACAACCTGAATCCGCCGGCTTTTCCCATTGGCGCGCCGCCGTCGCCCGCGGTGCCTTCTTCCCAGGTGCTCAAGCATTTCAATTTCTTCTTTAACATAGGGCAGACCTTTTAATGCGCCACGTCTCCATCTCGCGGCGATTGCGCTTGCCATCAGCGCTGCCAATCCGCAATTGCTGGATCGCATGGTCGCCGTGGTGAATAAGCACGTGATTCTGGAAAGTGAACTCGATCAGGCGGTGCGGGTGGAGTACCTGATGCAGGGCAAACCGCTGGACAAAGTCAGTTCCGCGGATTCCGTGGCCGTGCTCGACCGTCTGGTGGATCGCGCCTTGCTGGAGCAGCAGATTCTCCATCCGGAAATGCTGGCGCCCACGCCGGAGGAACTGGCTGACCAGGTGAAAGAAGTGCGGCAACAAGTTCCCGGAGCAGCCACTGACGCGGGCTGGAAATCTCTGCTTGCAACCTACGATCTGACGCAGCAGGACATTGAGGACCATCTGGTCTCCGAAGTGCGCGAGCTTCGCTTCGTTGACCTGCGTTTTCGCGGCCTGGTCAGGGTTGATAAAAACGATATCAGCAACTATTACCAGCAGAAGTTTTTGCCGCAACTGCGCAGCCAGGGCGCGGCCGAGCCTCCTCTGGCCAGAGTTTCCGGCCAGATCGAGAAAATCCTGGCCGAGCAGAGCATTGATGACATGCTGAACCGGTGGCTGGAAACTCTGCGCGCGCAAGCGCATATAGAGAAGATGATTCCGGTTCCGGCCAGCACGCCCAGCGGATCTAAGCCATGAGTGCTACTGTGGCTCCTCCACCACTGAAAACCAGTCGCCGGCGCAGGCTCTACATCATTGCTGCTCTCATTCTTGTAATGCTGGCAGGCGGTGCGCTCATTTATCTGAACAGCTCGTCTTTCCAGCAGACAGTGCGCCGGCGGGTAATCCTGGAGCTTGAGCACTTGACCGGCGGCAAGGTCGAGATAGCTTCGCTGAGCTGGAAGCTATCCACGTTGCAGATCGAAGTCCGCGGCCTCACCATACACGGACTGGAAGGCCCCAACAGGCGCCATACGCGCACGCTGATCGCATTTCCCTGGCAGTAAAGATTACTTTCCTTCTTTTCTCCCAAGGTCGCGCTCAGCAACGTTGCGATTGACCACGTAACGGTCCACCTCATTATTTATCCCAACGGGACTACCAACCAGCCGGAGCCAATCGAAAAAGCGGATTCTGCAGGCAGGCAAAAAGGTGCGCAACACCTGTTTGATCTCTCCGTCAAAAGTATTCAAATCAGAGACGGTACGCTCATCCTGAACCAGGAGCAGATTCCTTTCTCCATCACCGGGGAGCGATTGGATGCCAATACCACCTACTCTGCGCGGGACAAAGGTTATGAGAGCAATATTTCCATGTCACTCCTGTCTGCGCGCTGGCGTGACGTGGCTCCGCAGCACGGCGATATTAACCTTCAACTCCTGTTGCGCGGTAATGAGGCGGTCATCAAGTCTCTTCACGTCAGCTCTCTGAGATCAACTCTTGAGGCCAAGTGGAACGCTGCGAAAATTTCAATCATCCCGAGTTGCAATTGCAATATGAAGCCGCGCTGGATCTACTAACGATTGCCAGAATGGCGAGGATTTCCGAAATCAACGCCGGCCATGCCGACGTGAAAGGGTTGTTTCACTATCAGGACAATCATTTTACTTCGCAGGGGAACGTTGCCGTGAGGAATGGCGATTGGCAAGATGACGTCTCTGCATCTGCGTGACATCTCCGGATTTTCGCCATTTTCCATCACGCCGGAGAAGATCATCTTTTCCAAAAATAAGCGGCCACACCATGGGCGGAAACGTACAGGGTGAGTTTCAGCTTCTGAACTGGGGCACCCAGGCCATGATCGGGAAAGGCAAGAGCAAGCCGGCGCCACTCAGGGAGACCGCGAACCTGCAAGTCTCCGGGCTGGAAGCAGGAAAGATCGCCGCGCTTTTTACAAGCAGGCATTGCCGCTCGAGAAATCGAACTGGTCGGGCACGCTTCCGGCTCAATCACCACCTCATGGACGGGCTCTCCGAAAAATGTTGTTGCGGCTGTTCGATATCAACGTGGATCCTCCACCCGATGCCTCGCCGCAACAGGTGCCCGTGACTGCGCATTTTCAGGCCACCTACCATGGTGACGTTCGCACGCATGGATGTGCCGGCGCTCAATCTTGCCACCCGCGCCATTCGCGTAAACGCTGCCGGCCAGCTTGGTTCTGATAAGGCGCAGGCAAAGATCTCAGTGAATTCAACTGACTTGCATGAGCTTCGGCCTGCTCTGGCGGCGTTAAGCCCGGGAACACGCATTCCCGTTCTTCTGGAAGGACGCGCCTCTTACAACGGCTCCATCTTCGGCAAACTCGACGCGCTTTCCACGCACGGACGGCTGGAACTGGAGAATTTTGATACCGAGCTGGCGCCCTTGCAAATCTCAGCCCAGCCCGCGCGGCCGGGTAAAAAGGAAAAAGAAGAACGTATTCACTGGGATTCCCTGGTCGGCGATCTTTCCTACTCCCCAGTCTTGTCAGTTTGCAGCACAGTACCCTGCGACGCGGCAAAGCGGCTGTGGATTTTTCCATCAGCGCTACACTGCATAAAGGCATCTTTGATGATCACTTGAGCCAGGTGAACGCGAACCTGCATATTCAGGACGCGAATGTAAGTGCTGTCCAGACTGTTCTTGGCATCAGGTATCCGATTCAGGGAGTGCTCGGCGCGGACATCAAGGCCGGGGGAACGGCGGTGAATCTCCATGGCAGCGGCAATGTTCAAATTGCGCGGCTGGTGGCCTGGGGAGAACCGTTTCGCCAGTTCAAGGCGCAGGTTGACTTCGCCGGACGCGATCTTCAGCTCAGCAACATCTTTCTGGCCCACAATGGCGCCCAGCTTACCGGAGCTTTATGGCTACAACTTTTCCAGTGACAGCAATTTTCGTTTCGACCTGAGCGGAGCGAACATTGATCTCGCCAACATGCAGCGTTTTCAGTTGACGCGTCTGGCGGTGGAAGGCAGCGCGGGTTTTCACATTACCGGTTCGGGAACGCCTGACATGCCGCAGATTGCCGGCCAGGTGCAGCTTCGCAAGATCGTCCTGAACCAGGAGTTCGTCGGCGATTCTGACATCAACGCTGAAACCCGCGGCGCTGATCTGGTGCTGCGCGGCCGTTCGAATTTCAATAATGCCAATCTCGATCTGGACGGCACGTTGGAAATGCGCGGTGACTGGCCGGGCGCAGATGAAGCTCAATTTCTCTCATCTTGATTTCGATCCCCTGATTCGCGCGTATCTGCAGGGCCGTGTGACGGGACATTCATCCGTCGCCGGCGCCATTGACATCCACGGCCCGTTCCGCCATCCGCGCGAACTGGTCATTACCGGCGTTGCCAACCAGCTTTCCGCCGAACTTGAAAACGTACGGCTTCAAAATGACGGTCCAGTGCGCTTCTCCATGGACAGCGAATTCGCGCGCTTCAATCAATTCCACCTGGTGGGCGAAAATACAGATATCTTTGTGCTCGGCGGCATCGGCGTATCCGGCGACCACGTTCTGGAACTTCGATCCAATGGCCGCGTGAATCTTAAGCTTCTGCAAGGCTATAACCCGGACATCATCGCCTACGGTCCGGCTTCCTTCACCGTCAACGTTGGCGGCAACCTGGCGCATCCGCAGTTAAACGGCCGCATCGATCTTGCCGATGCCGGCATTTCATTCGTGGATCTGCCCAACGGTCTCAGCCACATCAATGGTTCTCTGGTGTTCGCCCAGGACCGCGTGCAGATTGAAAAGCTCAGTGCCCAGACCGGCGGCGGTGAGCTGACTCTCGGCGGCTTTCTGGCGTACCGCAACGGTCTTTATTTTGACGTTACCGCCAATGGCAGGGACATCCGCCTGCGCTATCCGCCTGGCGTGAGTTCGTCCGCGGACGCGAGTTTGCGTTACACCGGATCGGCCCGAAGCTCCCTGCTGAGCGGTGACATCACGCTTACCCGCTTCGGCATGAATCCGCGTTTTGATTTTGCGCAATATCTGGCGCAATCCAGAAAATCGCAGACCATTCCCACGCTCAATCCGTTCCTGGATAACATGCGGCTTGATGTGCATATCAACTCCACGCCGGAACTTCAGGTGGAGACTTCGCTGGCCAAGCTCTCCGGCGATCTTGATCTTCATGTCCGCGGCACGGCCGCCAGGCCCGCTGTGCTCGGTCGCGTCAACATCGCGGAAGGCGACGTATTTTTTAACGGCACCAAATACCGCCTGGAACGCGGTGACGTTAGTTTCAGCAATCCGCTCACCATTGAACCGGTGGTCAACATTCAGATGTCAGCGCGGGTACAGGATTATGACGTGACCATCGGGCTTCACGGGAGCGCCATCGGCGGGAAAGGGATGAGCATGACCTATCGCTCTGATCCTCCGCTTTCGAATGCCGACATCATCTCTCTGCTTGCCTTTGGCCGCACGCGTGGCCAGGATGTTTACAACGCGGGGCAGCCCACAGGAAGCAAAGACAACACGGCTTCCAACGCGATTCTTGGGCAGGCGATCAATGCCACGGTGGGTGACCGTGTCCAGCGGCTCTTTGGCGCCAGCCGGGTCAAGATTGATCCGCTGTATGTAAGCCCTTCCAACAACACCAGCGCGCGCGTTACTTTGGAGCAGCAGATCAGCAACAACATTACCGTGACCTACGCCACAAGCCTGGCCCAGTCCACTGAAACGGTGGTTCAGGTGGAATACAACATCGATAAGAATGTTTCCATCGTAGGTGTAAGGGACCAGTACGGCGTGCTGGGCTTTGATGTTCATATCCGGCATCGGAAAAAATAATCATGAGCACCGAACTGGAGCAATTGTTCGTGCACCAACGCGCTTCCATGGTGGAGCAGCAGTTACGTAATCGCGGTATTACCGATCAGCGGTTGCTTGATGCCATGAGCAAGGTCCCGCGGCATGAATTTCTTGATCCTGGGCGGCGCCATGAGGCTTACCTGGACCAGCCGGTGGTGATTGCTGAACAGCAGACCACCTCACAGCCTTACATCATTGCCGCCATGCTTCAGGCGGCCGGGGTAGGCGCGGAAGATCGCGTCCTAGAAATCGGCGCCGGCTCCGGATATCAAACGGCAATTCTGGCGGAACTGGCAGAACACGTGGTGGCGGTTGAACGCCTGCCTGCCCTGGCAGCCTCCGCGCAAGCCACGCTTTGCAGGCTCGGCTACCAGAACGTAGAAATCATCACCGCCGATGGCTCTCTCGGGTGGCCGCCGTCCGCGCCCTACAATGTGATCATTGTTTCCGCGGCCTCTCCTTTCATTCCGCCTGCCCTGGTTAACCAGCTTGCGCCCGGCGGACGCCTTGTGATTCCCGTTGGCAGTGTCCGCGAGCAGGCCCTGCAACTCGTTTTAAAACAAGCAGATGGCACCACTTCTGTGCGGGCCCTGGAAGGGTGCCGATTCGTTCCTATGATCGGAAAACAGGGCTTTGCCGCCTGACGGCAAGCGCCGCCAAGTCTCACGGGCTCGGAATTACCTTTCCCGGTTGTTGTTCAAAACGGTCAATTTCAAGACGATCTCGGCGAATTTAACCCACCGGATTAATTAGATTGACTCCAGTCCAGAGAAGCTGGAGAATAGCGCCGCAAATTGAGAGTTCCTCTGCCGCTTCTCTAAATGCGCACCCTCTTTTCTACGCATTCAGCTCACGCCCAGTACAGCTCCAGGCCCTGGAACTCTGCGTTTGCACGACCAAATCCCTCGAAGGTAGGTAAGCAGCAAATGCTCAGAAGGTTCTCCCCACAAATATCAATCTTAGCGGCCCTTGTGATTGCCGCATCGATGTTCGCATCCTTCGCCCATGCCCAAAGCTATACGCCACAGGCAATCCGCGCGGATAGAGTTGAATTACTTGCGGACGCCACCCCTGACGCGGTAGCTCATTTCGGTTGCGAACTGAGAAAGTTCAATTTGACCCAGGGCTTGTTCTGCTATGGTCCCGCAGCCATTCGCCAGGCTTACGGAATCGATAAGCTGATCGCCGCCGGGCTCGATGGCACAGGCCAAACCATAGTCATCATTGACGCCTATGGTAGCCCGACCGTCGAGCAGGACCTGGCCGCTTTTGATGGCATCTTCGGCCTTCCCGCTCCGCCGTCTTTCCAGCAGATTCATATGCCAGGAAGCACTCCGTTCGATTTCACCAGCAATAATCAGCTTGGCTGGGCGGAAGAAGTGAGTCTTGACGTGCAATGGTCCCATGCGATGGCGCCGGGCGCAAATATCATTGTGGTGGCGGCTGCTTCAAACCAGAATGCTGACATGCTGGCGGCGCAGAACTTCGCCATTGACGCTCACCTTGGTAAGATCATGTCAGAGAGTTTTGGTGAATCCGAACTGGCTTTGTTGCAAGACGGCCGCGATGGGCAAGCTGATCTGGATGCAAATGAAATCAGCTATAAACGCGCACGCGAGAATCACATGTCTGTCTTTGTCTCCGCGGGCGATAATGGAGTTGCGGGGGTCAACCTGAACGGCGCTCTGCAGGCCGGTCCGGTAGCGCAATATCCGGCCAGCTCCCCCAACGTTACCACCGTTGGCGGTACCAATCTCTTTTTTGGAACCAGCACCAACGCCAATCCAAACGGCAGTTACATTGGTGAAGCGGTATGGAATGATGGTTTCGGCGCGGGCGGTGGAGGCATCAGCCAGGCTTTCAAACTGCCGAATTTTCAGCAGCATCTACCCCAGTCCACTTTGGCCCAGCTCGCCAGACATCGTGGTTATCCAGACGTTGCTTACAACGCGGGTGTTGTCGGCGGCGTAATTGTTCATCTTGGTTTTCTTCCTGGACTGCCAGCCGCGGGCGGTAATTTTATCTTCGGCGGAACCAGCGCCGGCGCGCCCCAGTGGGCTGGTCTGGCCAGCCTTGCGAATCAAGCCGCTGGAAAGCCGTTGGGAGCTCTTAATAAACGGCTGTACAAGCTTGGCAGAAATGGCGCTCTTTCCACGTTCATGCATGACATCACCCTTGGCGACAATGGCTTTGCCGGCGTGACCGGTTTTCCGGCGATCGCGAACTGGGATCTGGCCACCGGCTGGGGGACTCCGAACGCGGGCCTGGTGCAACAATTGATCAATGATGATCAGGACGATGATAACGGGACCGACGACTAAACCCTGAAATATGTAACGCGTAAAATTGTTCCAACGGCATGCCTCCGGGCATGCCGTTTTTATGTTCGTCTTTTTCGATAAAATAACCCGTGCCCCTGTTCACCAACATCAAGACCGCTCTGGAGATGATCAAGTGGGAGCACTCCATCTTTGCTCTTCCATTTGCTCTCAGCGCCGCCATGCTGGCTGCCGGCGGGCTGCCCACGCTGCCACAAGTCATCTGGATCATCGTATGCATGGTCTCCGCCCGGTCGGCCGCCATGGCCTTCAATCGCCTGGCAGACGCGCAGATTGACGCGGCCAATCCCCGCACCGCTACCCGCGCCATTCCGGCGGGTGTGTTGTCAGGCAGGTTCGTGGCGATTTTTGTTTTGTTCTTCTGCCTGGTTTTTGTTCTTGCGGCTGCCCAACTCAATCGCCTTACCTTCATGCTTTCGCCGGTTGCGCTCGCCGTGGTGCTGCTCTATTCCTATACCAAGCGATTCACCCGCTGGTCCCACCTTGTGCTGGGCTTCGCGCTGGGCATTGCTCCTGCCGCAGCCTGGATCGCTGTCCGCGGCTCGCTTGATCCCCGCATTCTCATCCTTACGGCCGCGGTAACCTTCTGGGTGGGTGGCTTTGACATGCTTTATGCCTGCCAGGACATTGATTTTGATCGCGCCAACCGCCTCCATTCCGTCCCGCAGTCTTTTGGCATTCCGCGAGCTCTTATCCTGGCCCGTGTGCTGCACATTACGATGCTGGTGCTTCTTGTGGCCCTGGTCCTTACCTTTGGGCTGGGAAAGATAGCCATGGCAGGCGTGGTTGCGGTTGCTCTTCTGCTGGCCTACGAACACTCGCTGGTGTCCAGCCATGATTTAAGTAAGTTAAATGCCGCTTTTTTTACCATGAACGGCGTAATAGCCGTGGTGTTCTTCCTGTTCATTGCCGCTGATTTACTGACAAGGCGTTAGTCGCCATCTTTCCCGTGGCATATATCCCGTTTAAACTTTTGTGTAATAACAATTTTGGGCAAAGTGAGGTATAAGCTATTTGGTAATTGGGTAATTTGGTAAATGAGTAATTGAAGATCAAAACCACATTGCCGCTGAAGATTACAGATAGGTGGCCGACCAATCACCAGTCCCACGCTTGGGATGTTTCGGCTAAGTCCTTTAGATCTTGGGATGCAAGGGGGGAAGGGATCGACGACATCGCGCGACATCGCCGACATCGGAACAGCACAGCCAACACCCCCACGGAGGCACTGAGACAGGGAGAAAATCGGGTAATCGGGTAATCGGGAAATCGAAAAACAAAACCTCAACCACGGAGGCACTGAGACACGGATAAAGGCGAAGTGGGATGGTAGGCAGGATCGCCGAGATCGACGTCATCGCGCGACATCGTCCGTCATCTGCACGACATCGCCGGCATCGGAAAGGCTAAAATCAGCCGCGGATCTTGCTAGCAAATACGCGTCAGAAGGAATAGCTTCGGGATGTTCTGAGGCAAGTGCTTTGGAATCCTAGTTGAGGCCTGGGGGGCCGTCCGTTCAAATCTGGTAAATGAGTCATTGAAAGTCAAAAATACACGTTGCCGCCGATAGAGCTGCAAATAGACAACCGATGCTATGCGATTGCAAGTATGACGCGGCAAGCCGTTCTTAGGAAGCAGACCATAGCCTGGCGGAACTTTAGTTTGCATTTTACGGCTGTGGGCTAGCAGCAAATGTCACCAGAGTTGTACTTAAGCCCAGGGTACTTATTGCAGGCTGTACTTAACGCAGGTTGTACTTAAATAAAGTCAGGGTTCGAATCTATGCTGCACCACTTCAGGTATCTGGTTGTGCTCGCGGCCTTATTCATCGCCGTACCCGCGTTCTCGCTTGCACTTACGGCTGACAACCAGACATTTAAAGTTGAAGGAACAGTCATCAACGCCGTCACCGGCAGGCCCATCCCGAGGGCGCTGGTGGAATGGAATGGCCAGTCTGGTCTGGTTTCCGTGCTGACTGGGCCGGACGGGGAATTTTCATTCGACGGAGTACCGCAAGGCAGGACGCAGGTTAGCGCGCAGAAACCGGGATACTTTGCTGGTCGTGGCGGCGCGCCGCAGAGGCCGACCGTCTTTGTCGCCGGCCCCGACTCCGGCAAGCTCAGCATCAAGCTATGGCCGGAAGCCATCATTTGGGGCCGCGTGCTGGGCAAGGATGGTGAGCCGCTCGAAAATGCCAGTATCAGGGTTGAGAAGCCGGGCAGCAGCCCCGCCCGAATGTACTTGCGTCAGAATTCCGTGATGACCGATGAAGACGGCAACTTCCGTATCGCCGAGCTGCCTCCCGGCGAATATGTAGTGGCACTGCTTTCCGGCAATGTCAGTCGCCGCATGCTCGGAAACCGATCAATACAAGGCGGTGAGGCTTATCCGGCCATCGTTTACTATCCGGCCGGCAGCGAAGAATCGAGTGCTGAGCCGGTAAAGCTCTCCGCCGGGCAGCATGTTGAGCTCAACTTCTCCGTTCGTCCTCGCCCGGCATACAGAGTGGCCGGCGTGGTGAGTAAATCGGCGGACTGGAAGCAAATCAATCCCCCCATGTTCGTCGATCGTCGCGGCCAGCCGCTCCTGAGCTGTGAACGAATACGATGCCCAGACCGGCGCATTTGCTTTTCGCAGCGTACCGGCAGGAACCTACACGATGCTTCTGACCGGCATGGATCAATCGGATGCGCAATTCAGCGTGCAGCACAGGATACAGGTGAGTAAAGACCTCACTGGACTGAACCTGTACCTTCCTGCACCCCTGGAAGTGCCGGTCAACATTCGCAAGGAGTTTCTCAATAAAAGCACCAGCACGGGCAATTGCAGCTACGGATCCCGTGATGGCACAATCCACACCTCGGATTGTTCTGATATGCCGCCGTTGCAACTGCAACTCACGCCCGTGGATTCTTTCAATCCACCAGTCCACTCAAATTGGCAACCTCCAGCGGGAAATCCGCTGATTCTTCGCGGCCTTCAGCCCGGCAAATATCAAGTGCATGCCACGCCCGGCATGGGAGGATATTCGAGTTATGTTTCATCCCTGCGCTGCGGGTTTACTGATCTGCTGCATGAGGAACTGATGGTACCGGAAAGCGGGCAGTTACCGCCCATTGAAGTTGTACTCCGGGATGACCTCAGCATGCTGCAGCTGCGGGTGAATGCCGAGAAGAATTCTTACGGCAACATCGCCATTATCCCTGACGGGTATCCTACCGGCGAACCTGTCAGAAATATGAACGTGATGGCAGATCAGACGACCAGTGCGTCTCTGGCTCCCGGTAACTACAAAATTTTCGCATTTGCCGATAGCGAAGACGTTGACCCGAATGATCCTGAAGAGCTTTCCCGCTATGAAAAAAAAGCAACCTCAGTGACCTTGCTGCCGGGAAAGACAACCAGTCTGGTGCTGGAGCTGATCCACACAGGAGAATAGATGGTGCATAAGAAGATTTTGCTCGAAACGATCCTGTATAGCTCATGCATCTGGCTTTTGGCTTCTTCGCCGCTGAGCGCTCAGCCGTCTGTGCGGGCTGATTTCAGGATCGATGGGCGCCTCGTGGATTCGGTCACAAATCAACCCATCGCCCGCGCTCACGTTGCGGTTGCTCCGGCCACTGAGCGCGACGCTTTCACAACCATTGTCACCGCCGAAGACGGCCTGTTTTCTTTTGCCGGACTGAAAGCGGGAAAGTATACCTTGACCGCTCAGGCCCATGGTTATCTCTTGCAAGCTTTCAATCAACACGAAGGGTATTCGTCTGCAATCGTAGTTGGCGCGGGCTTAAATGCCAGCGGACTCATCTTTCGTCTGGCCAAAGAGAACGTAATTGAAGGCGCGATAACCGACGAGGCAGGCGAACCCGTGCGCAAGGCGCAGATCACGCTTTACCAGACGGGAACTGCCGGAGGCAGCGAGGGAACGCGCATGCGTAGTCGCGTTACCAGCAACGATGAAGGCATCTACCACTTTGGCCATCTCACAACCGGAGATTACATCATCTCAGCCGTGGCAGAGGTCTGGTATGCGCGAACGCCAGAGCGCAGCAGGATGTTCGTTAACAGCAGCAATAGCCAGAGGGCGGGATTTACGTCTGGCGGATGGGTGGGCGGCGACGCCGCTGCCGGTACCATTGCAAGCGATCCCCCGCTGCCGAACCCGCTGGATCTCGCTTATCCCGTCACTTATTTCCCCGGAGTTACAGAGTCTGGCGCGGCGGCAGTGATTCATCTCTCGCGAGGCGAGAAATTCGTGGCGGATTTCAACCTCCAGCCGGTGCGCGCGCTGCATGTGAAGGTGCCGGCGGCCAGCCCGCCGCAATCGTCAGTGGGCTTCATGCTGACGCAAAAAATGGCTGATGGCAGCGTGGTTCCCATCGCGACGCAATCCATCAGGCTGCCCACGGGCGAGTTCGAACTTCAAGGTGTTGCGCCCGGCCACTACACGCTTACCGCTACCACCTACACACCTTCAGAAGCCGGCGCCAGGGCAGGCCCTGCCATTCCGTCCACTTCCAGCACTGAAATTGATGCGCTTAGCAACGGGGTGATTGAACGCAGTAAAGAAATGAGCGCTGCTTCTCTGAAAGCTAAGCTCATCTTTGATCCCGGCGCTTCTGTCACCAGCCGGTCATTTCTTCAGCTTTCTGATTTCAAGACACGCAAAAACTTTGTTGAACCGATTCCGGACAATGGAGAGGTCGAATTTAAGCAGAACGTTCCCCCGGGCAGTTACGAAATATCCATCAATGGCGGGGGAGGCGTTAGTTCATTCATCCGCTCCATGACAGCCACCGGAGCCAGGGCCTATGGCAGAACCGTGGTGATCAAAGGCGCCGCGCCGGTGAAGCTGGAAATCCCGATCGGTAAAGGTCAGGGCCAGATCAATGGGGTTGCGCTGCGCGATGGCCAGCCGCTGGCCGGAGTGATGATTGTTGCCGTGCCCAATGATCCCGCACACAACCAGGTCTTGTTCCGCCGCGACCAGAGTGACAGTGACGGTACTTTTTCTCTTCCCGCCGTTGTCCCCGGAGATTACACCGTGCTCGCGATTGATAACGGGTGGGACCTGCAATGGCTGAAGCCTGAAGTGCTCAAGCCGTACCTGGCGCAAGGAGAAGCCGTGCAGGTAAAGCAGAACGGAAAGTACGAGCTCAAGCTCAAAGTGCAACAGGCGAGCTCCGATCAGACTTCGCCAAAGGTAAACTAACTGTCTATGCGTGATCCGGTGGAACTGGAAATTTTTAAAAGCCTCTTTCATTCCATTGCGGAAGAGATGGGCGCGGCCCTGCGTAGAACTGCGTTCTCTCCCAACATCAAGGAACGCCGGGATTACTCATGCGCGGTGTTCGATGGTGACGGCGAAGTTGTGGCCATGGGTGACCACATGCCCGTGCATCTTGGCTCCATGCCCATGTCAGTGCGCGCTGCCGTTAATGCTCTTACACTCGGGCCCGGTGACGTCGCCATCCTTAATGATCCGTTCTGTGGCGGCACTCACCTGCCGGATATTACGCTGGTGGCGCCGGTATTTCTTCCGTCCAAATCCGCAAGAAAAGCAGGGAAGCGCGTTGCACACGAAAAGTCCAGACAGGAAAAGCCGGCGTTCTATGTAGCCTCACGCGCGCACCATGCTGATGTGGGCGGAACTTACGCAGGATCCATGGGCATATGCCGCGAAATCTATCAGGAAGGGATCCGCATTCCTCCCGTCAAGCTGATCGCCAATGGCGAGCTCCAACAGGACATCTTGCGGCTTTTTCTCACCAATGTCCGCACTCCTGCCGAACGTGAAGGTGATCTGAATGCGCAAATCGCTTCATGCCACACCGGAGCCACGCGCCTGCTTGAGATTGCCGAACGATACGGAATGTCTCGAGTTCGCCAGGTGATGGATGAATTGCAGGATTACTCGGAAAAGCTGATGCGTGCGTTTCTGGAGCACGTTCCGCACGGCCGCTATGAAGCCGAAGATTTTCTGGACGATGATGGCGCCGGCTCCGGCCCGGTGCGCATCGCCGTGGCCGTGACCTTTGCTCAGGCTGCTAAAGGGCAAGCCCATTGTGACCGTGGACTTCACCGGCAGTGCGCCCCAGGTTGCCGGCAGCATCAATGCCGTGGATGCGATCGCGTTCTCAGCATGCTTTTATGTTTTTCGTTGTCTGCTGCAGGAAGATGTTCCCGCCGCGGCGGGACTGATGCGTCCAGTGCGCATGATTGCCCCTTCAGGAACGGTGGTGAATTCGCGTCCACCGGCTGCCGTTGCAGGCGGAAACGTTGAAACTTCGCAGCGCATTGTTGATGTGCTGCTGCGAGCGTCTGGCGAAAGCCATGCCGGACCGCGTGCCGGCGGGCTCTTCCGGCACCATGAACAATCTCACCATCGGCGGAATGGATGATCGAACCGGCGAACCTTTCGCCTATTACGAAACCATTGCCGGCGGAATGGGAGCGCGTCCTGATCGCGACGGCGTGAGCGGCGTGCACACGCATATGACCAATTCTTTGAACACGCCGGCTGAAGCGCTGGAATATGCTTATCCGCTGCGCATCACGGAATATTCCATTCGAAAATCCAGCGGCGGAGCAGGAAAGTTTCGCGGCGGTGACGGGATCGTGCGCGAAGTAGAATTACTTAGCGATGCCGAGGTAACGCTGCTGGCCGATCGTCGCAGTCGTGGACCTTACGGACTGAACGGCGGTGCTGATGGCTCGCCGGGCAAAACCGAAGTCATTGCTCAGCGACGGAACAACACGGCATTTGCCCGGCAAGACCAGCATCTGCGCTGAAGAAAGGTTCGCGCGTGCGCATATCTTCACCGGCTGGCGGCGGCTGGGGCAAGCTAGGTTTCCTCGGCGTTCAATCCCGCGCTAGAGTTCTCGTAATCCTGAGCGCAGGATCGCTTTTCTTCCGCGCCCGACGACGTTGAACGGCGCGTGAGCCGGCGCTCGCTGAACCGCTGTACGTCGCAGGATCAGCCACGCGATGACTCAGCGTAGACAAGATTACTGCGGCGTTGGCGTGGGTGTTGGTTTCTTCTTTACGGTTCAGCACCTGACCCAAGATCCCGCTGATGGCATCCTGCTGTGATTGCGGTGTTCGCTGCTGTTGCCGGAGATGGTTGCGCCTGGGCCGGCTGTTGTTGCTGCTGTTGTTTGCCGCCCAGTGCGCCAAGTACTCCGCTCACTGCGCCTTGCGCGCCGCAGCGCCCTGGATTCGGCCGCTTTGAGCCGCCACCCAGAACTTTACCAAGGAGGCCGTTCGTCAACTGTCCTGGATTTTTTGATGTTGGCAGCAGGTTTTGCAGCTTCATCTGCGCGATCTGCTGTACGTCGGGCGCTACCTGCGGATGCTGGAATGTTCCGGTGATCAATACGGGAATCACAAGTTCGCCCTGATTATTGGCCAGCGCGGTGTTCATGAAGCCGCCAACCTGGGTTCCGCCAACCTGCTGGCTGAGCGCTTTGTTCAACACCGCACTGACTTTCAAATTCAGTGATTGGTCGGCAAGGTTGACCAGGCCGGTTGCCGCCATGGTGCCGCCATCAATGATCGCTTTCAGATTGTTGGTTTGCGCCACGCCATTTTTTACATCGAAGTTGCCGGTTAGCGAAACGAGATTGGTAAACCCTTTCGGGGTGGAAGGCACGGCTGATCCCAGAAATTTTCCCACGGAGGCCAGTTCGTGCAGCAAGTCCAGCTTCATGAGTTTGCCGTTGCTCAAGTTTAATGCCACTGTTCCATTCAGGCTGCGGGCAATCGTGTCAGCAGAGGTCGAACTGAAGCTGGCATTCACGTTGGTTGAGAGCAGCCCATAGAGAGTCTGCTTCAGGTCTGACACTGACGAGATCAGCTTGTTGGCATCAACCTTTTCGGTCTTCAGGTTCACGTTGTAAACCGGCTGTGCGGGCCGCAGATCAATGGTGATACTGCCGGTCTCCTTGCCGTTGTAAACGTCCGCCGTGATCGGGTTCAGCTTGATCACGCCGTGATCAAGATTCACGTTCGCGTGCGTGTTGTTCAGGACCAGATCGTTGTAAGTGATCGTCCCGATCGCAACCGTCCCGCTGCCTGTCATCTTGGTCAACGATGCCTGGCTCCGCATTGGCTCGCGTTTGTGCGTCTGCCTGCGGCGTTAGTTGCCAGAAGCCGCCATTATCGGCGCGTTTGGCCGGAGCAGCCGGCGTCGCCGTGAGATTTTGCAGTTCAGTCACATCCACCTTGTCAGCGTTAAGAGCAAACTGTACTTGAGGAGCGGCAAAGTTTTTCAGTGTGAGTTGGCCGGTGGCATTGGTCTGCCCTACGGATGCGGCAACGTTCTTCAGGTTCGCCGAATTCTGGCTGAAAGCAATGTCTGAGTTCTTGATCTGAATCGGCTTGGTTAATGACGGCAGCTTCAGTGAAGCATTCTGTATCTTGCCGGTGCCGTTAAACGCCAGTGCGGACATGTTTTTTGTCGGCCCTTGCGCATGCACATCCAGGCTGAGCATGCCATCACCGGTGATGCCATCCACGGCGCTGACTCCCGCGGCTTTGGCAATGTTTAACAGTTCGCCGATTTTCGCATTGCCGGCCCTGAGCGCGGCATTGATGGTGCTGTTGGGCGCGGTATATTGCGCCAGTGCAAAGTTGACGCCCACGCTGGTTGATCCCGTGGAAGCGGTGAAGTCATTGGAGCGAATAGTCTCCGGCGTCAGCGCCAGATCAATGTTTGATATGTGCACCGGTTGCGGAACTTCTCCGCCGCTGATCACCAGATCGTGAGCTGAAAGCTGGCCATTCAACGCCGGCTTATCTGACGCTCCACGCGCCTGAATGTTGGCATTCACCGTTCCGCGAACATCCATGCCTTTGCCAAACGCAACACCGAACGCTGATGCAAGCCTGGCCGCTTCCTGAATGGAGGCATTGGCCGCGGTCACCTTCATGTCAAGCTGCGCTGGAGTGGGTTTGGTGTTGAGCGTTCCTGCCACGGTGATCGGAGTGGATCCCAGCTTGATGTTCCCTTTGTTGATTTGAATCACGTCTGCTGTCAGATCATCTGCCAGATCGTAGTCCAGCGTGATCGGATATCCAACGTCCACGGCGTGGATACGAGGATTATCAAACTTGATGTTTCCTGCCGATGCCAGCTTTCCCGCGGTGTTTTTCACGGTCGCACTGCCGGTGAGCAGTCCGTCAATTCCTTGCAGGCCCTGCGAATTCAAAAATTTCTCGGCAGCAGAAAGTGATACCTGGTCCAGCTTCAATTCGCCATCAAAAGGCGTGTTCATCATGTCCGTCTGCTTGATCGGACCGCCCTTGCCCTGAAGATAGATTGCCTGCTTTCCCATTTCCGGGAAGATGCGCGGTCACCTTCAGGGAAAACTGCTGGTCGGGAGCGAAGTCAGTTACGTTCACGTCAATATGGTCATACACCGCGCGTGACTGGTGCTTTTGCAGGTCCGTCACGGCTACCTGCCCATCATTAATCGCCAACTGCGCAAGCGTGAGCTGCCCCGCTGGTTGTGATGGCGCTGGTGATTGCCCAGCTTGTGATGGCTGCGCAGGTTGTGCTCCTGCTGACGGTGTAGCCTGCGGAGTGGCTGTGGCTCCAGCCGAAGGTTTCGCTTCCTGTCCAAGGGTGGCAAAGTTCCACGCCCCTTGTGCGTCACGTATCAACTCAATATGCGGATGGTCCAGTTCCAGCGAATTTATTTCAACTTCTTTTTTCAAAAGCGGAAGCAGCTTCACACTCACCGCAAGTTTTTCCACCTTCGCGAACGGTTGCGTGCTCTTGAAGCGCGGGTCTTCCGCAATCACGGCATTGTTCACCTGAAAAGACGGCGGGAACAGGCCCAATTTCATCTCGCCCAGGGTGACGGGGCGGCCCAGCCGCTTTTCCAGTTGAGCCTGAATCTTCGAGTGATATTGGTTGATGTCAATAACATGTGGCACAATCAGCGCTGCTGCCACCAGAATAACCACGATAATCAGTACTGCTATACCCAACTTACGCATGATGACACCTCAAGGCGGGGACCCCGGGGGACCTGAAAAAAGTAATAAAGGATTGCTCGAAGGGGAAACCCGTACTTAGTTGGAAGCCGCTACGGGAGGCTTCGGTTGTACCCGCCGATGCTGATAAGTGACGAAGAGGAAAGAACTTACGGTTTTGGCTTTAAAATGCCGGAGCGACGCTTGCGGTAATTTTCCGGCTTCCTGGTTCCCAATGCAATATCGGCAAGTTCAAGCAAGCGAGAACCGGCCGGAGACGCCGGTGGTTCGCTCCACTTGCGCGTGGCTGCCCCATTCACGGCTGATGGCTTTGGCGCAATCCACATGTCCGCTAGAAGATTTGTGCGGATTGGAAGACTTATGCGAATTAGAAGATTTGTGCGGCTTTGCACTCTCGTCTCTCCAATCTTTGCCCCTGAGCTCATAGTTTTGCCCGCTTTCTTTTTCCCCGACACAAAAGCCTCGCTAAACGAAGAAATCTGAAGAAATCTGATGCAGTGGTGATGGTTCAGTTTAACGCCATAAAGTCAGAAACTGAGATTGAAATTTTGTGCTGATTCAGTAGGTTTGTCACTTCATTGACTGGTGTTTCCAAACTTGCTAAACTCAACCTTCACATACACTTATCCCACCAGAAGAAGGTCCATGTGCAAGGTTATACCCGCCGCCAGTTAAAAGAAGATCGTTTTGCTGAATCAGCCCAGGAAGCTGCCCATTGGGCGGCCGGACATCAACGCCCATTGATCGTGGGCATTGTGGTTGCGATTGTGGCGATTCTGGGAGGCATAGGAGTTTTCACGTGGGTAAACCGCCAGAGTGACAAGGCGAATTTCGCGCTGGGTGAAGCCATGCGCATCTTCAACGCTCCGTTGCGTCCCGCCGGCACTCCGCCCATGCCGGGCGATACCGCCAGTTATGCCGGCAGCGTTGAACGTGCCAAAGCCGCGGAGAAAGCGTTCAAGAACGTTGCTGATAAATATTCCATGAGCAAACCGGGCAAACTGGCGCGCTATCTGGAAGGCGTTTCAGCCATGCAGGCGGGTGATAACGCAGTTGCGGAACAGGAACTTAAAGCTTCTTCAGAGTCGAGGGACAAGGAAGTTGCATCCATGGCCAAGATGGCGTTGGCTTCATTCTATCGTTCCACCAACCGCCAATCCGATGCTGCCCGCATCTACAAGGAATTGGCCGATCATCCCACGGAAGCTGTTTCCAAAGTGGCTGCCCAGCTTGCGATGGCGGAAATGTATGAAACCACTGATCCGCAGCAGGCCTCCAGTCTGTATCAGCAGATACAGAAGGAGAACCCGCAATCTCCCGCCGCTCAAATCGCTTCCAGCAAACTTTCCGGCGGAAAACAGCCTCCGGGACCGCCCAACTTCTAGTCCGGCTTAACATTGTCGAATCCAGCCAAACTCTGGGAAAGCTCGCGCATCTTGGTTAGTGGTGATCAATAAATATCTTGTGTAAAAAACACGTTCCCAGGAGTGACGCATGAAATCGTTTTTAGCAGGTTTAGGAATTGGCATTGGACTCGGAATCATCTTCGCGCCCATGAGCGGCGAGGAAACACGTAGCAACTTGCAGCAGCGCGCGGGCGATCTGAAAGACTCGGCGCTTGATCTGGTCGATCAGGGTAAAGATCGCGTACGGACCACGGTCTCAGCCATACGTGGCCAGGCAGAGCGTTTCGGCAATCAGGCAGCCGACACCGTTCAGAGTGCCACCGGTACTGACCCCCGCAATCCGTAATGCAACGAATTGAGAGATTCCGGCGGCCGGCCAAACCCGCCGCCGGGTCAACCTTGACACTCCCTCCTAAGCACCTTTATTCTTAATAGTCTCCTGCGTAATCCCTGCAAAGTTCAGGTTCTAAGCTCCGGAGTTTTGGTATGTTCATAAAAGTAAAGGATCTTGAGCTCCGGAGACTGGAATTTGATGAAAATTTTCCACCCGGAGCATTCGAGTTGGTGGAAGATGTGACTCAGACTGCGCCCTTGAAAGCCCTCGGGCGTGCGGAACTGGTTCGTGAGAATCGTGGCGGCAAGAATATTGTGGATGACATTCGCCTGGTGGGCAAGTTTTTCCACCAAAGTCCAGATTCTGTGTGCCCGCTGTCTGGAGCCGGTGAAGAACTCAGTGGCTGAGGAATTTGATCTGATCTACCGTCCGCAAGGCGTGGACACATCAGGCGAAGAGAATGCCATCAATCAGGCTGAGACTGAGATTGGGTATTATCAGGGCGAAGGGCTGTTGCTGGAAGATGTTTTGAAAGAGCAGATTCTTCTGGCGCTCCCGGTGAAGCAAGTTTGTGATCCGGCCTGCAAGGGCTTGTGTCCTCAATGCGGCGCCAACTTGAACACGGGAAGCTGTAACTGCGTTTCCGTGGTGTCTGATCCGCGCTGGTTGGCGTTGGAAGAAATTCGCAAGAAATTAGAGCAATAATTTTTAAGTATTGGAGCCCTGGGGTTTCGCGGCGGCTCGTTGAAAGGAATTACCATGCCAAATCCAAAACGGCGGCATTCAAAGGCTCGCACCTCGAATCGCCGCGCCCATGATTTTCTCACTACTGTTTCCGTTTCTGAGTGTCCCAATTGCCACGAGCGGAAATTGCCTCACCGTGCCTGCCCTAAATGCGGCTACTATAAAGGCCGCGAAGTAATGGAAGTAAAAGAATCCAAATAGCGCGCACACATTCGTGGAAATAGTCATAGCGGTCGATGCAATGGGTTCAGACCGCGCCCCTAAGCCCGAAATCGAGGGAGCATTACTGGCCGCCAGGCATTATCCCGGGGTCAAAGTTCTGCTGGTGGGGCCGGAAAACCAGCTCCGTCAGGAACTGGCTGGCCACCCCTCCGCCTCGCGCATGGACCTTGAAGTGGTCAATGCCACTGAAGTGATCACCATGCATGAGAAACCGGTGCAGGCCGTCCGCGCTAAAAAAGATTCCAGCATGCTGGTTGGCCTGCGGCTGGTGAAAGACAAAAAGGCCGTCGGCTTTGTTACCGCCGGAAATACCGGCGCGGCCATGACGGCTGCCAAGATGGTCCTGGGAACGCTTCCCGGCGTTGATCGTCCCGCTCTGGCCAACGTATTTCCCACTTCCGCCGGCAAGCATAAGCCGGCCATACTGATTGATGTCGGCGCCAATGTGGATTCCAAGCCGCAAAACCTGGCCCAATTCGCCATCATGGGTGAGATCTATTGCCGCGCCATCTTCGGCACCTCCAAACCCACTGTAGGCTTGCTCTCCGTGGGCGAAGAGGAAGGCAAAGGCAATGAGCTTACCCGCCAGGCCTTCGCGCTCTTGAAGGAACTGCCCATCAACTTCGTGGGCAACGTGGAAGGTCGCGATCTCTATAACGGCCGTGTTGACGTGATCGCCTGTGACGGTTTCGTCGGCAATGTGGCCTTAAAAATTTCTGAAGGCCTGGTTGAGGCCGTGCGTTCACTCCTGCGTGATTCGCTTACCTCCACCATCACCTCGAAAGTCGGCGCATTGCTGGCGCGCAAGGCGTTTACCAACTTCGGCAGAAAACTTGATTACTCTGAATACGGTGGCGCTCCGCTGCTCGGGATCAAAGGCGTCGCCATTGTTGGCCATGGCGCGTCGAATGCGAATGCCATCAAGAATGCGATTCGCGTCGCCAAGCAATATCACGAATCAGGAATCAATTCCCGCATTGAGGAAGGGCTTGCCCGTTTGGAGGCGTAAGCTTCGCCGGCAGCAAACACACCCATGCATCCATCCGTGATAGCTTTTCTCTTTCCAGGACAAGGATCTCAGGCCGCCGGTATGGGAAAAGAGCTGGCTGCGCTCTATCCTGTGGCGCGCCATACCTTCCAGGAAGCCGATGATGCTTTGGGCTTTTCCATCTCCCAGCTTTGCTTTGAAGGTCCTGACGATAAACTGAAGATGACCGAGATTACCCAGCCGGCCATTCTTACCATGAGCGTGGCCGTTTGCCGTGTGCTCCAGGAAAAAGGCGTGGTTCCGCAATTCGTGGCCGGACACAGCCTGGGTGAGTATTCTGCCCATGTCGCCGCCGGTACCTTGGACTTTGCGGACGCGGTGCGAACGGTTCGCAATCGCGGACAATACATGCAGGAAGCGGTCCCCGCCGGTCAAGGCGCCATGGCTGCGATCCTGGGCATGCCCCTCGATCAATTGGAGAAGGTCTGCGCAGACGCCGCTCAGGGCGAGGTGGTATCACCCGCCAACATCAATTCCGCCGAACAGGTTGTCATCTCAGGCGCTACGGCTGCCGTACAGCGAGCCGCTGACCTGGCCAAAGAACGCGGGGCCAAAAAGGCCATCATGCTTCAGGTAAGCGCACCCTTCCATTGCGCCATGATGCAGCCAGCTCAGGATCGTCTGGCCACAGATCTCGCTGCTCTCAGTTTCAGTGATCCTGACGTTCCGGTCATCGCCAATTTCGACGCCATTGCCAAGACCACAGGCGCCGGCTCCCGCTCAGCCCTGGTGAGTCAGGTGACTGGCGCAGTGCAGTGGCTCGGCTGCATCCGCCAGCTCATTGACGCAGGCGCCAAAACCTTCATTGAGGTTGGCCCGGGCAAGGTCCTGACCGGACTGATGCGGCAGATTGACCGGTCCCAGACTGCTCAGAACGTTGAAGACGAGGCATCATTACAGAAGTTGATGAATTCCTTCGCCGCACCTACTAAGGACTAAGGAATGACCGTTTAACGATTAATTCCCCATAATCTAGCCCAACCCATTTGGAGGCTGCAAAGCGGCCAGGCCGTTTTCGGCGCATTAGCCCCAAAAACCGTCCATTTACCCGTGATTTCTGCCCACTTAACCCTGTAATCAAGCAAGTTACCTATTTCGCTATAGTTTTTGTCCCTAAGTCTTTATAATTCAGCGGCATTTGAGCACGGGTCTTCCAGGCCCGCGTAACTAAAAATAAAAAAGAAGAAGAGATTAAAGGAGATTTGGGAGACATGAAGACAACAGCTAAGTTGATCGCGATGTTCTTGATGCTGGCATCTTTGGGCTTTGCCCAGGGCGACACCAAGAAAGCCGATGACACAAAGGCCCCCGCAGCCGCAGCCGCCGATACCAAAAAGGACGACGGAGCAGCCAAGACCGAAAAGAAAAAAGGCAAGAAGGCAAAAAAGGCAAGAAAGCCGATGCCGCTCCTGCCGCCGCCCCCGCAAGCAAGTAAGCTTTACCTCTTATCCGTTAAGAATCAGGAACGCCCTAAGCTGGACTTTGCCTACCGGCATTTCCGCTTGATCACGGGCGTTCCGTTTTCTTTTGGGCGGAATCTTTCTTTTGGGCAGAATCCTGGGCCGGCCTATTTAGGGGCGCTGCAAACAGCTTCCTGGGGCGATAGGGTGATGGTCTTGGACTTCTTTTCCACCCACATTGAAAGCGGCTTGGCGGTGACGTTGTTAATCGTCACCACAATGATTACACCAGTGGGCGAGCGGAAAGCCTTTTTAGGCGGCTCAATTGCACAATCGATGTGATGGCTGGTGATAACGCCATAATCACCTGACGGGCCCCAGTCCAGCATGAACTGAGGTTCCGTGTATTGATCATATTTGCCGGGATGCTGTTTCCAGTTCGGATCAGCATTGTATAGGGCATACGCGGTGTCGTAATCCTTCCGTTCCAACGCCTGGAAAAATTTGTTGATGACCTGCTCTTCCGGATAGTAGCGGAAAAACCACCAAAGCGTTCCCACCACCAGAATTGCGATCACCGCAATCCCGATCATACGCCAGCGCCTTTCTGCCGGTCGCGGATCGTATTCCTGTGCGTCCATCAATCCCATAATCAGTCCTCGCAAGTGCGTTCAACGTCGGGTGGATCAAGTAACCTGACTACCGCGAATATCGCGGTTTTTTCTTTGCCGTTCGATCTTCCAGTTTTCGACCTTCCGGTCTCTTCGAGCTTCCGGTTTGAGTCTCCAGTTTGAGCTTTAAACATACAGCAGGTCAGGCCAGATTGCAGCCCAGTTGACCCGTCATCAGCCCGGCTGTCGTAAATCACCCTGATTCAGACGAAACGATTCAAATGAAACGATTCAATTCAAACCAAACAGACACCATGCATGATCACAAGGTTTCGATCCTGGTGTGAGCCTGACCCGCTGCAAGCTGTGCGAAGTCAACATTAACGCGCCGAAGCGAACACCGCGGCTGAAATAAAATCCAAAATTGCAGCGCGCCTTGCGGCAATGCGCTCCGGCGACGTTGGATCGCCCGGATACATCGCCTGCTGGGCGGGAAGACTGATGAAATAAAAAACGATCGTCCCCAGAATCGATGTCATGGTCTGTATTGGATCCACCGGGCGGAAATCGCCGGTTCGTATCCCCTGTTCCAGCAGATCCTGAATTTTGGTGTAGATCGGTTTGGCGTAGTGCTCCAGAATTCTGCTGGCCACTGGAGAGAGCGTTCTTCCGGACGTACGCATAAACTCGCGCTGCACCAGGCGCGGATAAACCGGAGCGCTGGCAATGTAGTCAAAATGTGCTTCCACATATTTCAAGAGCTTTTCGCGTGGCTGAAGCCCGTCTTTGTTCAGGACCGTCATCACGCAATGGTGCAAGCCGCTGAAGACCTGGTCCAGCGCGGCGGCATACAGGCCTTCCTTGTCTTTGAAATAATAGTAAAGCAGCGCCTTGTTGACGCCTGCCCGGCGGGCGATCTCATCAGTACGTGCGCCCGTCACGCCTTCATGCGCAAACTCTTCCAGTGCCGACTTCAGGATGGCTGCACGGGTCTTCTCTGGCTCACCGCGTGAGCCCGCACGCCCGAGTTTTGCTGGCGAAGGCATGAATTAACCAACTGTTTAATTATTCGCCTCTGCCCGGTCGATTGCAACGGTTAATGTATTTGGGCAGGCGTGGTTCAATGAGGGTTAAGTGGCATTTGCTAAAATAGCTGGTTTGCCCTCATCACTCCACGCGATTATAGGAATTGAATGCCTGAAACCATGCTTGCCGTAGTAAAACCGGAGGCTGCTCCGGGCGCGGACGTGCGCCAGATGCCCCGCCCGCAATTTGGCCCGGACGATGTACTGGTCAAAGTAAAAGTCGCTTCCGTCTGCGGTACTGATTTGCATATCTATAACTGGGACCAATGGGCCCAGAACCGCATTAAGCCGCCGCTGATTCCGGGGCATGAATTTTGCGGGTACGTGGAAGCTATCGGCAAAAACGTTACGTCAGTGAAGGAAGGAGATTTTGTCTCCGCCGAGATGCACGTTGCCTGCGGCAAGTGCTACCAGTGCCGCACCGGCGAAGCCCACATCTGCCAGCACGTGAAGATCATTGGCGTGGACGCCAACGGCGCCTTCGCCGAATACGTGACCATTCCCGAGTCGAACATCTGGAAGATTGATCCTGCGGTTCCGGCCGACTACGCCAGCGTGCTTGATCCGCTCGGCAACGCCGTGCACACAACTTTGGCAGGTGAGATCGCTGCCAAAACCGTGGCCGTGATCGGATGCGGACCCATCGGACTGTTCTGCATTGCCGTCGCCCGGGCCTGCGGCGCCAGTGAGGTGTTTGCCCTCGAAATCAATGAGCATCGCCGCAAGCTGGCCGCCAAGATGAAGGCCGATCACGTGCTCAATCCGCTCAAAGACAACGTTTATGAGAGCGTCATGAACGCCACCGGAGGCATTGGCGTGGATGTGATGCTGGAAATGTCCGGCCACCCTGACGCGCATCCGCCTGGGCTTCAAAATTCTCCGCCTCGGCGGACGTGCTTCCTTGCTGGGCATCCCCTCTAAGCCCATGGAACTCAACCTGGCTGAAGACATCATTTTCAAGGGTGCGCAGGTGCAGGGAATCAATGGCCGCCTGATGTATAAAACGTGGTATCAGATGAATGCGTTGCTCAAAGCCGGCAAGCTCGATCTTGATCCGGTGATTACTGATCGCATGCCCATGGCCGATTTCAGCAAAGGCATGGACCGGCTCCGCACCGGCGAGGCCAGCAAGATATTGCTGTATCCTAACGGGATGAAGTAGGAATTGGCCGCGAATTTCGCGAATCGAAAGCGGATTATCATTTGTTCTCTGTTTGAGTTGGGGGCTTCGATTTGCCAAGGCATTTCACTGGTTCAGGCAAAGCAGTTGGCATCTTGAGGCAAAAAGACTATTCGTGTTTATTCGCGTGAATTCGCGGCCAGGTATTAAGATTTCAAGAGGGACCAAGGCATATGCCCACCACCACATCGCGTCCACAGCTTTCCTATCTCACTGACCAGATGAATGAGCTCAAGGCCAAAGGCACGCATTTCAACCTGCGTGTGCTTGAAGATGAGCAGGCGCCGGAATGCACCATTGATGGTAAACACGTCATCAACATCGCCTCCAACAATTACCTGGGCTTGACCACGCATCCCAAGCTGCGTACGGCGGCCATGGATGCCATCAAAAGGTATGGCGTCGGGTCCGGCGCAGTGCGCACTGTGGCGGGCACCATGCGCATCCATATGGAGCTGGAAGAAAAAATTGCGAAGTTCAAGAACGTTGAAGCTTGCGTGGTGTTTCAGTCAGGATTTGCGGCGAATGCCGGGACCGTCTCCGCGATCCTGGGAAAAGATGACTTCATCATCTCTGATGAGCTCAATCACGCCAGCATCATTGACGGCGCCCGCCTCTCCCGCGCCAAGATCAAAGTGTTCCGCCACAAGGACGCTGCGCACGCGGAAGAACTGCTCAAGGAAATCAAAGACGAACCCGGCCACAAGCTGCTGATCACTGACGGCGTCTTCTCCATGGATGGCGATATCGGCCCACTACCCGCCCTATGCGACGTGGCGGAAAAGTACGGCGCCATCATGATGGTGGATGATGCGCACGCTTCCGGCGTTCTGGGCCAGAACGGCCGCGGCACCATTGACCACTTCAATGTGCATGGCCGAGTTGACATTCAGGTGGGTACACTCTCGAAGGCCATCGGCGCACTAGGCGGGTATGTTTGTGGATCAAAAGACCTCATCGATTTCCTCTATCACCGCGCGCGTCCATTTCTTTTCTCCACGTCGCATCCGCCATCAGTGGCGGCAACCTGCATTGCCGCATTTGATCGTGCTGGAACAAGAGCCTCAGTTAATGGATCAACTCTGGGCCAATACCCGTTTCTTCAAGAGGGAACTGGGCGCATTGGGCTTCAATATCGGCGGACAGAACACCCCGGCCAGCGAAACTCCCATCACGCCCATCATCATCGGCGATGGCAAGCTCACCATGGACTTCAGCCGTGAGCTCTTCAAGCAAGGCGTCTTCGCCACCGGTATTGCCTTCCCGACCGTGCCGGAAGGCAAGGCCCGCATCCGTACCATCATGTCCGCCACGCACACACAGGACCAGCTCTCGCGTGCGCTGGAAGTGTTGAAGAAGGTGGGGAAGAGGATGGGGATATTGAGTTAGTCGCTGTTGAGAGGTTATGCCTTACCGTTTCACTGTGTCGTCCTGAGCGGAGCGCCGGTGAACACTTAACGCGCAAAGGTGACAGGCGCGCAGTCGAAGGATCCCGGTGCAGCCAGTTGTCACGATGCCGGTACAGGGAGTTTTACCGAAGCTGCCGGTTGTAACCGAGTGCAACCGCAATGCCACCTGAGTTCAAAAGCATGGAGAAAATCCCCTGAAGCGGCGTCGACGCAGATTGACATCCTCGGGATGTTTCGACTACAGCCGTCGCGTTCGCTCCGGCTCCGCTCAACATGACAGAGGGTAACGCTTTGTTCGGCGGCAGGAAGGTGAAAGCTTTAATCGGCTTAAGCCACTAGCGCTCTGGACACAATGGCCTCTTCAAGTAGAGTCAATCTGTGAGCCGGATCGAGTTCTTCCCCGCTACGCACGGAACTTGACCACTCCGCCCACCACCGTTGCCATCACTTTTCCCAGCATGGGCCAGCCGTCAAAGGGAGAGTTCTTTGACTTGGAATGCGAGTCAGCGGCCTTGTAGGTCCATTTCTTTCCAGGATCAAAGACTGTCACGTCGGCATGTGATCCCATCCCCAGCGACCCACGCCCTTGCAGTCCCATGACGCGAGCGGGGTTTGTGGAAAGCAACTCAATGATGCGCCGGAGTGGCATTTTCTGTTTGCCATGCAGCACAGCCACGCACAACCCTAGTGCTGTTTCCAGCCCTGTGATTCCGAAGGGAGCGTGGTCAAACTCCTGGTTCTTCTCATTACAAGCGTGCGGCGCATGGTCGGTGGCGATGCAATCAATGGAGCCGTCATGCAATCCTGCCAGCAGGGCCTCGCGGTCTGAGCGCGAACGCAGCGGCGGGTTCATCTTGAAGTTGGTATCGTAGTCGCCCACGTTTTCATCAATCAGCACGAAGTGATGCGGCGTGACTTCACAGGTCACGTGCAGGCGTTCCCGTTTGGCCTTGCGCACTGCTTTCAACGCCGCCGCCGTTGATAGATGCGCCACGTGATAATGGGCCTTTGTTTCGGCCGCGAGCTGAATATCGCGTTCCACCAGGTTGCTTTCCGCTTCGGGCACCCAGCCTCGCAATCCCAGCCGAAACGCCGTGGGTCCGGAATGCATGGCTGCCCCATGCGTCATGCGCGTGTCTTCCGCATGCTGGATCACCGGGAGATTCAACTTGCCTGCGCCCAGCAGCGCCTGCCGCATGATGGCGTCATTCAAAATCGGTTTTCCGTCATCCGTGATGGCAACTGCGCCTGCGCGTTTCAGTGAGGCAAAATCCGTAAGCTGCTCGCCTTTGCTGCCGAGAGTCGCTGCGCCGATGGGAAACACATTTACATGCGCGCCGCGCGCCGGATCAAGCATCCAGCGCGTGATCTCAGCATTGTCATTCACCGGGATGGTATTGGGCATGCAGCAGACAGACGTAAAGCCGCCGGCCGCCGCAGCCATGGTGCCTGTGGAGATTGTTTCTTTATGCGACTGGCCGGGCTCGCGTAGATGAACGTGTATGTCGATCAATCCGGGGCACACCACCAGTCCGCGCGCATTGATGTTTTCATCAGCCTTGCCGCGCAACTTGCCTGCGGGCGCGATCTCCGCCACGCGACCATCTTTTAGCAGAAGATCGTACTTGCCTTCGAGCTTCTGGGAAGGGTCCAGGAGCAGGCCGTTGCGAATTGAAAGGCTATTTAGCCGCGAATGCACGATTTCTCTCCAGAGTTCCGATCTCTCCAAAGTTCCGAGCGAAGCGAGGAATCCCTATAGGCTTTGATAAGGCGACCCGAAAAGCAATGAAGTGCCGCGGGAATAGGGTTCCCTCCAGTTTGCTTCGCAAACCGTCGGGAGTAAACCAAGAACGACTCATGCCACCCCCAGACACGCACTCAGGATCGCCATTCTTACGTACACGCCGTTCTGTACCTGCTCCTCGATCACTGACTGCGGTCCGTCGGCTACTTCAGGCTCGATTTCCATGCCACGAATCATCGGGCCTGGATGCATGACAATGGCATCTTTCTTCGCCAGCTTCAGCCGCTCCGCAGTGAGTTGATATTGTGCCACGTATTTATCAACTTCAAGCTTCAATCCCGCCAGGCGTTCTTTTTGCACGCGCAACATCATCACGGCATCGGCTTTGCGAATGGCATCTTCAGCGTGCCGGGTGATTTTGATCCCAGGAGCCAGGCTCGCGGCGGTCTCAGGCAGCAGTTCAGGCGGGCCGCACAATACAATTTCCGCGCCGAACTTTGACAGGATGTGAACATTGGAGCGCACCACGCGTGAATGCTGTATATCACCGATCATGGTGATCTTCAGCCCGCGTAATGATTTCTTATGGCGCAGGATGGTGTAGGCATCCAGCAGGCCTTGTGACGGATGCTCATGCATTCCGTCACCGGCGTTGATGATGGGTATGTGCAGGTTGCGTGCCAGTACATGCGGCGCGCCTGAAGAAGGATGTCGTACCACAATGCAATCGGCCCCCAGCGCCTGAAGCGTCTTGCCCGTATCCACCAGCGACTCGCCTTTTTCGATGCTGGAGCTCAGTGAGCTGATCACTGACGTATGCGTGCCCAGCAGTTTGGCGGCGAATTCAAATGACACCCGCGTGCGCGTGGAGGGCTCATAAAACAGAAGAGCAATGCGCTTGCCCCGCAGAAGAGGTTTTGGCTTGCCCGAATGCATCTTTCGGGCCAGCTTGAGTAATGAAGTGATCTCTTCAGCGCTTAGATGCTCAACGTCGAGTAGGGACCGGGTACCAGGCATCCGTTACGCTGTCCGCTCCACCAGAACCACTTGCTCTTCGCTGTCAATTTCGCTGAGGCGCACCTCAATAATTTCCATATCACTTGTCTGCACGGTGCGGCCAACAAATGCGGCTTCAATCGGCAGTTCACGATGGCCGCGGTCAATCAGCACACAGAGTTGAACGCGGCGAGGCCGTCCGTGATCGAATAACGCATCCATGGCGGCGCGGATCGTGCGTCCGGTGTAAAGCACGTCATCCACCAGGATCACATTCCTGTCGCCAATCTCCACGCCCAGCGGTGTGGCTTTCTGGATGACCGGGTTCGCGCCCACGGTGGAGAGATCATCACGGTATAGCGTGATATCCAGCGTGCCGACTGAGACCGGCGTTTTTTCAATCTGGTGGATCAGCTTGCCCAGACGGGCGGCCAGCGGTACGCCGCGGCGTTTGATCCCGACCAGCGTGAGATTCTCCACGCCATTATTCTTTTCTACGATCTCATGGGCCAGGCGGATCAGCGTCCGTTCAATCTCTGAGGCGGACATGATCCTGCCTTTTTCGCGCAAATTAGGCATTCGGGAAGTGGTTCCGGCTGTCATAGTCCCACGAATGATATCTGAATGACCGCTTCCAAGCCAAACCGTCTCCAGGTGAAGCTAGAGCTTAGGTTTGTCGTGGCCAAAGTTGGCGGCCAGTGCGCCAGCCAGGCTGGCAAAAACCGTGTTGATGCAGAACAGGACAAACAGGGTCACGCTGATCAGCGCCAGCATGCCTTGTCGGCTGTTCAGCAGCGAATGCATTATCTGGGCCGCATCAGGATTGGGGTTGCGCGCCAGTGCATCATTCATTGACTTGTTCAGCATGTCCCGAAGTTCGGCGCCGTTGGTGGAATAAAAAATCGTGAACAATGCGATCACGACCACAAAACTCAGCGCAGACAATGCCGCGCCCAGAAGAGCGCCTTGTCCCGTGCGTATCTGGCCGGGGTGATGTTTGCGATACAGTCGAAGACTCACGATCACCGCAATGGGCAGGAACAACAGAAAACCCACGGGAGGAAACAAGCCACTGGCAATTCCAGCCACCAGGGCCAACGGCCAGGCTGACTTGAAGTATTGCTTCCACTCGATGGTGTATGCACCGCGACTAAGGTTTGCAGGATAGCCGCCGTGGTCCGGTAAGGCGGATGCATCCTCAGACATATTCACCGGCTGATCCAGTGTGCCTGGCGATTGCTCTCTGGCTGAGACGCGGATCTGTGCCGCGCCGCAGGACGGACAGAACGGGGAACGCTCATCCATCGAGGCGCCGCACTGATGGCAATTCTTTTCCACAAGTCTCCCGGGTGAAGTTCCAAGTTAACGCAGCGGGCCGTGTAATAGCAACAACTCCGCCGGAAGCTTATTCCTCGATTTTTTTGTATGTTCTTGATCAGGCCCCCCGCATCGTGCTCGTGCAATCACGTCAACCCCCTTCAGCAAGTGGATCGCCAGGAGGTGGATCGCCCAAAAAAAGTTGCTTTCATTTATGGCAGGTGAAATCTACATTGTGTCCTTGTCACCGTGGGCCCGCACATAAACCAGGGCAAACTCAGTGCCCTCGCCAACTGGCTTGATGGCGACGATCCGCTGGTTGTTTTCAGTGCCCACCTTCAGTTCCTGCTTGTATTCGCCGCTGCCGTGGTCTTCATGATCACATGAGACTTCGTTGTCATTCTTTTCCCGGGGATGGAAATTCATGTTGAAGCTGCCTTTGCAGTCCACAACTTTCCCGTACTTGCCCATTTCCTTGCGATAAAAGCCAAGCACTTTGTCAGGAGAGTCTTTGGTTTCGTACTTCAGCACGACGAGTTTCATGCCGAACAAAGAGCTGGATATATTCACGTTGGCATTGGAGTCACCATCGTGGTCAGTGGATTTTGTTAGCTGCGAACCGGGGTAGGCGCTAAGGCCTGTATCCTTCGCTTCCATGGAACCCTGGTGAACGCTGAGTGATCCAAACGGTGTGCGGATGTCAACGTCCTTGTTCGAACTGCCATCGTTTGCGTTGTTGTGGCCATTGCTTTCGCGAGTGGAAATAGAACAGCCGCTCATGGCCAGAGCCAGCGCGATCAGCAGTGACAAACAAAAAATCAGGAACACACGTTTGATTGCTTCGTTCATAATCTTGTGTCCACCTTATGTTGATATAGATTCAGGTACTTACCTTCCTGGCCTCTCGTTAAATACTTCTTCAAATCAGCATTCAATGTGGCATCCTGCCTTCAGCGCCTTCCATCAAAAATGCGCATGGGCAAGCAACGTCCGATACCAGACCATAATCAGCAAGCTGTCGCATTTCGCGATCTTGCGAAGGAAGCCCTGGACAGCGTTGCCATCTACAATGCCCGTGCTCAATGGTTTGAATGCAGCGGTAATAAGGCATTGTCAATCGAATACCGCATGCTTTCCAAAGATGCACTCGAGAGGGCCCAGCGTTACAAAGATCTGGCCGATCTTGCTGATAAGCACCCAATGCCCCTGAAGTTTGAATCATACAAGGGAAAACCCGACCCGGAAAAGACTGCCGTTCCTGGCCTGACACGAGCGAGCGATTCAAACCGCAACCCCATCAAAAAACGCCCGTTGTGACAACGTCGCCACGTTCAGATATACGTCCCAGCCCAGGATAAAGTTCCGTGGAACTGAAAGTGAGCTATTCTGCTGCTGGTCCGTTCAGCGGCCGGAAATACTCCTCCCCGGCACACCCGCGGCAAAGGACTTTACCGGCCTGATTCACCTCACGCCGGTAGCTGATTCCTTCACCACATTGAGAGCAGACAATGCGTTCGCCTTTGAACCCGGGAAACTCTTCCGGCGGCAGTTCCACCTGCACCCATTGCGTGCTGAATAGAGCTGCGTCATCCATCTCACGATAGGCTTTCATCTGCTGCTGGTTCTTGTCAGTAATTTCCGGATACATGCGTTTTGCCAGATCTTTGGAGGATTCCCGTGCCGCTACCCGGAAAGCTTTGCCGGTTTCCACGTCCACGAAGGTAGCTGCCATCTTGCCCCAGTCGCGGAACTTGAGAGCACGTTTGCCCAGCCGGCAGCCGGTTACAACCATTACAGCGTCCGTTGCGCAGCGATCAATCTCCACGAACGTGACAATCCGCTTCCGGTCTTTCCCCTGTGGATCGTTCAATCCCAGGCTCTTCAGTCCGAACATGGCCATACGAACCCCCAGGACCTGTCCGGCACAGAGGTGGCCGTGTGCCACGGCCGCGTCCTGTAAATACTCATCCAGTGACTTCATTCAGGTTCGTCCTCATCCTCTTTTCCGGCTGCTAGATCTGCGCCACGCGAGCTGACAACAAAGCTGGTTTTCGCTGACCCATTCAGGAAAGTCACTCGCGTGGGCTGGCGTTCCCACGCTGGCGTTGAGCATGGTCCTCCAGTGAATTCCTTCTTCAGAAGCGGCTTCTTTTTGCCCAACTGGAACACCATCAGGTATGTTTTTCCGCGATCATCCGAGCTGCCGCAATAAGCGGCAAGGTCGCGATACCAACTTACCTCAGAGGTCTCCAGGTCAAACATGGGTAAATTGATCTGGGTTACGCGTCCGGTCTGGCGATCTACGCCAATCCATCCCTCAAGACGCCAGACCCAGCGTGGGGTCTTGCTTGCTTCTTCAGGGAGCGAATCATTCAGTTGCGCCGCTTTGCGCACAACAAACAGCCGGTCAGTAACCTCATGGGAAGGCCCTGCGGTATGCTCCTTAAACTTGTTGTCCACCAGGAGATTGCGGAGCTTGATGGGGATCGTTTTGCCGCTTTCAGTATTCACTGACGCGTTACGCCAGGGACCCAGAAAAACAGTGTGTTGCCGGGGAGCAGCCCCTGCGCTTGCCATGGATAAAACCAGCAATAGAATCAGCGTCAGGCAGGCCGGATACCATTTGCGCAGATATCTCATGCAAACTGCCATTATATTCGCCTCAGGGTATGTACTCGGCTTAAGAGTGTCACAGGGAAGCCCGAAGCCGGGAAATCTGTTCCGATGGCAAGTCAGATTCGGCGTGGGCTTATGCCCGGCTGTTCAAATTATTAAGCCACTTAAGAAATGGGCGCTTTTCGTACCAGGGCTATCCCCGGTTAAAACATTGATTCTTCAAGAAAAAGCGCATCTAAATTCCTGAAAAAATCGGTAATTGTTTTAAATTTTGGTCGGAATCACCTAAGATACAGTGAATCCCCGATCTCCAGGATTGGGACTGGCCTAAACCTCAAAGAGTGATTGGTCCAGCGCAGGATAGTGCATTGGCTTCAGAGCAAAATCCAACACGCCCCTCAGAGTTGCTCGATGCAACCTTAAAGAGCTTTGCTCCTTCTCACCAACGGTTAGATTTTCTTTCGAGCGCGTTGGGGGAGGAGTTCGTCCGTTTGAAAAATCGGTCAGCTAAAGTTCTGGTCGTAGATGACAAACTGGACACGCTTCTTCTTCTCCGCGAGCTACTCAGTTCGCGTGGCTATGAAGTATTGACCACGGCGGATCCTGACGAGGCCCGGCGCCTGGTCCACACGGAACGGCCGGACCTGGTCCTGCTGGATGTGGTCATGCCCGGCAAGTCGGGTTACGATCTCTGCCGTGAGTTGAAGGAAGATCCTTACACCAGGCTGGTACCCATTGTGATGATCACCGGCCTGAGTGACCGTGATGATCGCGTGCGAGGCATTGAGGCTGGAGCGGACGATTTTCTCAGCAAACCACTTTATCCGGAAGAACTGTTTGCCCGGGTCAAGTCTTTGATCAAGCTGAAAGAGTTTACTGATGAGCTTGAAAATGCTGAGGCCGTGCTGGTTGCTCTGGCCCTGGGCATTGAGTCGCGCGATCCGTACACGGGAAACCATTGTGAAAGGCTGGCAAGTTACGCTGCCGATCTTGGTCATCACATTGGACTAAACGGAGAAAGCATCATCGCTTTGAAGCGCGGCGGCTATCTGCACGATCTCGGTAAAGTCTCCATACCGGATGACATTCTCAAGAAAGGAACGCGGTTGACGGAGCAGGAGTGGATCATCATGAAACAGCATCCTGCCATTGGTGAGGGCATCTGCCGTCCGTTGCGTTCTTTCAAGAATGTTCTTCCAATCATTCGCCATCATCACGAACACTGGGACGGTTCCGGTTATCCTGACGGCCTGGTGGGCCAGGAAATTCCTGTGCTGGCCCGCGTTCTTCAGGTGGTGGATGTTTATGACGCCCTTCGTACCGCACGGCCTTACAAGCCGGCGCTTTGCCATGATGAGGCCGAGCGCACCATGCGGGATGAAGCGCGTCGCGGCTTTTGGGACCCGGAACTTGTGTCTGAATTTCTCGCCCTGCTCAAGCAGAAAGAACAGGCGGCATGAGTCTGGCCCGGGAACAAGTACCTTATATCAATCCCACAACCCAAATGGCGCGTCCTCGTTACAGCATTGTTGTACCGGCGTACAACGAGCGCGCACGCATCGGTCGAACGCTGGAGAATATTCTGGAGTACCTGCGCGCGGAATCGTGGAGCGCGGAAATTGTGGTGGTGGACGATGGTTCGCGCGATGAGACGTTCTCATTCGTAAGCCAGATGGCGGAAGAGAACCCTGAATTGCGCATCATCCAGAATCCCGGCAACAAGGGCAAAGGATTTGCCGTCCGTAATGGGATGTTGAACGCCCGCGGTGAAATCCTGCTTTTTACTGACGCCGATCTATCTTCACCCATCTCAGAAGCGCCACTCCTGTTGGCCGCTTTGGAAAAAGGCGCCGATGTAGCTATCGGCTCGCGCTGGCTGGATCCTTCGCTGCAATTTCAGCGGCAATCATTCAAGCGCCAGGCGCTCTCTCGGCTTTACAACCTGTTTTTGCGTACGGTGCTCTGGTTCCCTTACCGTGACACGCAATGCGGCTTCAAGGCTTTTACCCGCCAGGCAGCGCAGATGATCTTTCCGCAGCAACGTATCACGCGCTGGGGCTTTGATCCGGAAATCATTTTTCTGGCGCACCGCATGGGCCTCAAGATCGCTGAAGTGCCGGTACGCTGGGGCCACGATGAAGGGTCAAAAATTTCCCCGCTGCGGGATGGTATTCGGATGGCTGCGGACACCATGAAAATCCGCTGGCATGCCTTAAAAGGCGATTATTCCTACACTCCCGGAAAAAGCGTGGCCAGCCAGATCGCCGGCTAACGCTGCGAAATGTCAGGGAAGATCATCCAGGAACAAAATAAAAAGCAACGGCAATGATGGCGTAAACAGCCAGCAGTTGTGCGCCCTCGAACCAATGCGTCTCACCGTCAGACGAGATCATGGCCACGACCAGGACGGAAAGAAATATACCGGCAATTTCAAAGCCGTTGAAAAGCAGCGTCATGGGATGGCCCAGCGCCAAAGATAAAAATACCAGTACCGGCGCCACAAAAAGCGCGATCTGCGTGCTCGCGCCGGTGGCAATCGTCATCGCCAGATCCATGTGATTGCGTCGCGCCATGAGAATGGCAGTTGAGTTCTCGGCCGAATTTCCGATCAAAGCCACCACGATCACGCCAACGAATAACTCAGTCAGGCCCAGGGCTTTTGTTACGGGCGCAATCTGATTGACCAGCATTTCGCTCAGGACGGCAATCAGTAACGTCGCCGTGATCAAGGCCCAAACGGCCTGTTTTTTGCTCGTCGCCGGCGCCTCCAGATTACTTTCTTCCGGAGTGAAAATGTCGCGATGGGTGCGAAACACGAATACCAGGTTGGCCACATAAAGCAGAATCAAGACGCCACTGGTCCACAAGCTCAGATTCTCCAGCCGGGAACTGGAATGATGCTCAAGATTGCCGAACACAGTGAGATTGAACACCGCGGGCATGACCAGCGCTGCAACCGCGATCATAAGCATCGTGCTGTTGATGGAACTGCTGGAGCAGGAGAAACGCTGGAAATTATGTTTGGCTCCGCCAGCCATAATGCTAAGCCCCAGCACCAGCAGCAGGTTCCCCATGATGCTCCCTGACAGAGAAGCTTTCACCACGTTGATGTGTCCGGCGTGCAGCGCAAAAATTGCAATGATCAGTTCGGTGGCATTACCGAGAGTTGCGTTCAGCAGGCCGCCAACTGCCGGTCCGGAATAGGTGGCAAGAGTTCCCGTTGATTCGCCCAGTATCCCGGCGAGCGGCACAATGGCCAGCCCGGCGGTGATGAATATGGCAAGTGGGCCGGCGTGCAGGAGGCTCAGCGTGATTGCCACCGGAGTGAGAACCAGCAGATAATTCAGCCAGCGGTGCTCGCTTTTTAAAGGGAACCACTCCCACCATTCGTTTTGTGTTTTTGCCATTCTAATCAAGCCCGCCAACGTGCCGATTGTACTTGACTCCAGCGGTATATCCCCAGCACCCCGGCCCGCGCCGGGCGTTTGCGTCATACCTTTGGGGTGGATACAATCCTGTAAAACGGGCGTTGCGGCTGCATTTTCAGCTTTTCGTTGTGAGCGGCCGGATCCAAAGCATTCAAGGCGTCCTTTTCTGGCAATGGAATCGATGAGATGGGGTAGTAACAATGCCACGAGTTCTTAATTGTAGAGGACGAGATCGCCGATATCAGGAGCGCCGCCGCCGTCCTGAAAAGGCTGGGGGTCACTGAAGTTGACGCGGTTCGCGATGTGGGCGCAGCCATCGTGCGGTTACAAGACGCCATCGATGGAATCAAGGCTGCTCCCTCTCTGGTTCTGCTTGATCTGGATTTCGCCTCTGAAAGCGGGTTTGAGGTACTGCGCTTCTGGAAATCACACCCGGAATTGAAAAATACCAGGATCGTGGTATGGACTTCCATGGATGATCCGCAGGTGGAAATGTGCCGTTTGTTTGGCGTGGATGTGGTCCGCAAGGCGACCGGCTTAAACGAATTGGATGAGTCCCTGCGACGTTATTTTTCCGATTCCGGGCAGAATTCGGCAGGCGGTTAGCATCCAAGTATCAGTGCCGTCCGGCCTTTATCTCCTCAAACCTTCTTTGGAGAGCTCTTGCCTGGGCTTCAGTTGACTCTTGAAACGGCAACGTCTTGTAAACTTACCATGTGAAAAATCGAATGGTTTGGAGGGTAGTTCCATGAGCAGGTTGCCCGAAATCCTGAGGCAGCATGAAGGCGAGATCAACTCAAACTGGCTGCGGGAAATGACGTCTGCTGTCCGGCGTAATGATCTGCTGCCGGAAAAGCAGTTGCAAAGCGAGTGCAAGGAAGTTTTATCGGCACTGGTTGAAGGCGCCAACTCAGGCGATGTGGTTCGTCTGGAAAACCCGGCCTGGAACAACGCGAAAGAGCTTCTGCAATCAATTTCCGCCAGCCGGGCCCTGGCTGGTTTTTCACCAACGGAAACCGCTTCTTTTGTCCTTTCCGCGAAGAAGCCTGTTTTCGACGTGATACGTAAAGATCTGGGCGGTAAAGCGGATGAACTTTTCGCTGAAATCTGGAACGCGAGCTATCCTCATTGATAAGCTTGCCCTGTTCACGTCAGAAGTCCTTTCAGGTATCACGCGAGCAATTGATCGTCGCGGCAGCAGCAGGACATGCTGGAACTTTCCACGCCCGTGGTAAAGCTCTGGGACGGCATTCTGGCACTGCCGATCATCGGCACGTTGGATAGTGCGCGCACACAGGTGGTGATGGAATCCTTGCTGGGAGCGGTGGTCCAGACCAATTCACGTGTGGCCATCATCGATATCACCGGCGTTCCAACCGTGGACACTCTTGTGGCGCAGCATCTTCTTAAAACCATAACCGCCGCGCGATTAATGGGCGCCGAGTGCATTATCAGCGGGATCCGTCCCCAGATTGCGCAAACTATCGTGCATCTGGGAATCGATTTTCCCAGGTCATCACCAAAGCGAAACTGTCTGACGCATTTTCGCTGGCGCTGCAAAAGAGCGGACGGGCCGTGGTAAGGATTACGCCGGAAAAGTCAGTGCAAATCGGCAAGCAGCCCCAGGCGAACAAGGAATAAACTATGGAGAAAATTCCAATTCTTCGAATGGGCAGCTTCCTGCTGGTTACTATCCAGGTTGACATGCATGACCGGTTGGCGACGCAACTTCAGGATGACCTTACGCAAAGCATCTCTGACCACGAAGCAACCGGCGTACTCATCGATATTTCATCCCTGGAGATCGTGGATTCGTTTATCGGGCGAATGCTGGCGAATATTGCTGCCATGGCCAGGGTGCTGGACGCGGAGACTGTGGTGGTTGGGATGCAGCCGGCTGTCGCCATCACTCTGGTGGAACTCGGCATGTCGCTTGCAGGAGTCCGGACCGCGTTGAACGTGGAATCCGGCATGGAACTGCTCTACGAGATTCGCGGAAACTTCCACTCGGACCAGGACCATGAAATCTCTCAAACGTGAAACAGTGCCCATCCTGACTTCGTCGGATGTAGTCCTGGCGAGACAGAAGGTCCGTGAATGGGCCCTTGAACTCAAATTCTCGATCGTGGACCAGACCAAAATCGTCACCGCGGCAAGCGAACTTGCGCGTAATACCCTGGAACACGGCAAAGGCGGCAAGATCAGTCTTGAAACCGTGGAAGACATCTCAAGAAAGGGTTTGAAACTGGTCTTTGAAGACGAGGGACCAGGCATCCATGACGTGGCGGCTGCCTTGCGTGACGGCTTTACTACTGCCGGAGGGATGGGGCTTGGGCTGGGCGGCAGCAAACGTCTGGTGAATGATTTCGCCATTGAGTCAGAAGTTGGCAAGGGAACAAAAGTCACCGTGGTCCGCTGGAAATAATGTTCATCTCTCAAAAGATTGCTCTCCAGGACCAGATTCGACGGGGGAGGCCCGTCGATCGCCCACCATCTGGCTCAAACACTGGGAATGGACGAAGTCATCGTCCGGGGAAGCTGCCATCATTGTCACGGAAGCGGCCCGCAACGCGGTGGTGCACGGCGGCGGCGGTGAACTGCTGCTGTCCGGCACGTCACAACCCCAGGGGAAATGGTTGGACATAGTAGCGGTTGACAAGGGGCCCGGTATCGCGGACCTTTCCGGCGCCATGCGCGATGGATTTTCAACTGGCGGCACCCCCGGGACTGGTCTAGGGGCGATCCGGAGGCTGGCCCACATCTGTGACATTTATTCCAATCCTAAAGGCACGGCCGTGTTTGCCCGTGTCGGCGTCCACGGAGAACAACAAAGCCTGCTTGACGTTGCGGGTTTTGCGGTGCCTATTGACGGCGAGCGGGTATGTGGCGATGCCATGGACTGGATCGAATCCCATGACAGGTTTGCCGTGATTCTGGCTGATGGGCTGGGGCACGGTCCGCAGGCGGCGGAAGCGGCGGATGAGGCGATCAAGACTTTCAGGGCACATTCAAGTCTTTCACCCGGAGCAATTCTGGCCCGAGTGAATGATGCTCTTCGCAAAACGCGCGGTGCGGCCGTGGCAATTGCGGAAGTTCGGCCGCTTTCCGGGACAATCACATATTCCGGCGTCGGGAACATCACGCGGAAACCTGATGACCGCTGGTAACGCTGGGAAGAAACATGGTCTCACATAACGGAACCCTTGGTCACATTGTGCCGCGCATTCAGGAATTTACCTCCGAGTGGCCGCGCGACGGAAGATTGATCATGTTCTCTGATGGTTTGCTTACACGCTGGGACCTCAGCCAATACCCAGGCCTGACCACCAGGCCTGCCGCGGTGATTGCCGCGGTGCTTCTGCGTGACCTTCGCCGTGGCCGTGATGACAGCAGTGTATTTGTGCTTCAGTCGGTGGAACCAAAATCATGAATATGGTCATCTCTACCCTTTTATTGCGCAATGAACGAGATGTGGTGCAGGCGCGCCAGCGTGCGCGTGAAATTGCCGCCATGCTCGGTTTTGATAATCAGGGGCAGATCAGGCTGGCCACCGCCACCTCAGAGATGGCCAGAAACGCTTTTCGTTACGCCCGTGAAGGTAAGGTAAATTTTGGCGTGTCCATGCAGGATCCACAGACCTTTCAGATTGAAATATCTGACAGCGGCCCGGGCATCAGGAACCTGAGCGAAATCATGGAAGGGCGTTATCGATCAGAGACAGGAATGGGCGTTGGCATTGTTGGAACCAAACGCTTGATGGATGCCTTCTCCATTGAATCGAGTCCTGGCGGGACCGTGGTTCGGCTCGGGAAGGCGGTTCCGCAGCACAGGGGAACAGTTAACGGAAAGACATATCAAGGAAATCGCCGCGGAAATCAAGACCCGGACTCCGGAAAGTCCATATGAAGAACTTGAGCGGCAGAACCAGGAACTGCTTAAAACGTTGCAGGAGCTGCGCGCCCGGCAAGAGGATCTGGCGCTGTTGAACCGGGAACTGGAAGATACCAATCGCGGCGTGGTGGCGCTGTATGCTGAACTGGACGAGCGCGCCGACTACCTGCGGCGGGCATCCGAGATGAAAACAAATTTTCTCTCCAACATCTCTCACGAGTTCCGGACGCCGGTGAACTCCATCATTTCGCTTTCCCGGATCCTGCTTGACCGTCTGGACGGCGAACTGACCAGCGAGCAGGAAAAACAGGTCACCTTTATCTCCCGCGCGGCCCGCTCGCTTTCGGAAATGGTGAATGATCTTCTCGACCTGGCCAAGGTGGAGGCAGGAAAGGTAAAGATCAGAATCAAGACCTTTGATGTGAGTGAGCTATTCAGCGCGCTCAAGGGAATGCTTAAGCCGCTGTTGGCTGACAATACATCAGTGGAGTTGGTGTTTTCCGATTTGCTGAATGTGACAAGCCTGCATACCGATGAAGGCAAGGTCTCCCAGATACTGAGGAATTTCATTTCCAACGCAATCAAATTCACCCCGCAAGGCGAGGTATCCGTTTCAGCCCTGGAACGGGGCGGTGAAATCATTTTCAGCGTTCGTGATACAGGAATCGGCATTGACCCGCAAGACCACGAGACCATTTTTCAGGAGTTCGCCCAGATTGATAATCCCTTGCAGGAAAAATTCCTAGGCACTGGTCTGGGACTGCCACTCTGCCGGAATCTGGCCGCTCTGCTGGGCGGGAAGGTCTGGGTGGAGAGCGAGTTGGGCCAGGGATCAACGTTCTACGCCTCGATTCCCCGGATTTATCGCGGCCAAGGCGATCTCCAGGTTGAGACTGAAGAGTTGGCAGTGCAGGAATTTCACCGCGCGCCGGTCCTTCTGGTCCATGCCCATCCGGAAGTATTCAACGGACTGGAACCTCATTTCCGCAAATCAGAATTCCAATTGGTGCAAACCAGGACTTTGTCCGGCGCCATGGAATGGCTTGATCGTCATGTGCCTGAGGCGGTCATCTATGATGCGCAGCAAGACCCCGTATTGCTCGGGCCTTTTTCTGGAATCAATTCAGGCGAAGCGCGGGGAATCCAAACGTGAGATTGCCGTAATCAGAATGAGCGGAGATCAATACTCGGTTTCCGCTGAGCGCCGCCGGAGAGACAAATCATTTGAAGCCACTGGATGGCGGTATTTTGGACGAATTGCGGCGCGTCACCGGGCGGGAGAGGCCGCTCAAACTCTTGCTGGTTGATGACAATGATGTTTCCCGGTACATTTTGCGTGAGCTGCTGGATCGGCCATGGCTTTCACTGATTGAGGCCCACAATGGACGGGAGGCAATTGAGATGGCACTCCAGGAAAATCCTGACGGAATCATCCTGGATCTGGTGATGCCCGAATGGACCGGCTTTGAAGTGCTGCAAAAGCTGCGAATGGAGGAAAAAACGCGCAACTTGCCGGTCATTGTCTGTACTTCCAAGGCCTCTTTCAACCCAGGAAAAATCGCAGCTTGAATTTCTGGGAGCAGGCCTGATTTCGAAGGCTGAGGTGGCCAGTACGCTCGCGCCGGAGCGGCTGTTAAAATCTCTGGCAGAAGCCGGCATCACCCCTCCGGCCAACGGGTAAACTGTTTTTGCGATGGCGACTCTAAAGCAACTCTCAAGAATTCTGCTGGTGGATGACAATGAGCAGAACCGCTACGTGATGTCAAGGACTTTGCGCAGCCCGCAACTGGAGATTGAGGAATGTTCCACCGGTGTGGCGGCGCTGGAGCGAGTTAGATCGCTTCCCGATCTGGTCATCCTTGATATTCGGCTCCCCGATATTCCCGGCTATGAAGTTTGTCGCCGGATAAAACAGGATCCGGCTACCGCTCACATCGCAGTCCTTCAGGTATCCGCCTTCATCGGTGAACAAGGTAAGGCGGCGGCCATTGCGGCAGGCGCTGATGCCTTGTTGACTCACCCAATTGATCCGGCTGTGCTCCTGGATGTGGTCTCAACCTTGCTGTCCGCAAAAAAATCCGCGTCCAAGCCATAACTGCTTCACCTGATCAACTCAAAGCCGGAAGCAGAACAGCCAGAGCCAGAATCCATATGCCGATCCAAATCAAGAAAGTGATTGGCGCTTCTTGCCGGGCCTGCTGTGGTCAATTCCTGCATCGCTTTTCTCCTTTAAACTGCTGCCAGAAAGAAAAGCATTTGCATGGCCGAGGCTCAAAGCATTGATCTAATTGAGATTAACCGCATCCAGGAGGAGCTTTTATGTGTGCGCCTGAGCACAGCCTGTGTTCGAACCAACACGCGTCTATGCAGGGCCAAGCACTTCCCGCAACTTGGCCGTAAGTGCTCGGATGGTGAATGGTTTGTTCACCAGCACCGTGCCCGGTTTCAGAATTCCGTTGGGAGCAAGTGATCCGGCGGCGTAACCGGAAATGAAAATGACCTTGAGATCAGGCCGGAGGGCCAGCAGGGCCTCTGCCAACTCGGGTCCGGGGAGTCCCGGCATCACAACATCAGTAATTAAGAGATCGATCTTCCCAGAGTAGCCTTCCACCAAAGCAACAGCTTCCTTCGCGTTGGACGCGGTCAGCATGCGATATCCCAGTTGCTCGAGGAATTCAGTGCACAGCTTGCGCAAGGGTTCCTCGTCCTCAACCAGGAGAATGGTTTCAGAACCTCGGCTGTAATCCAAAGGGGGTGGCAGTCCTTCTGTCCGGTCAGCTCAAGAAAGCCGGAGCGTAATGCAACAAATGACGCGAGAATTCTTCAACAAGTTGGTAAGAGTTGCAAGAATTTTCCCGGCGTGCGCCCGAAATTAATATTGGTAAAATCCCCGCCCTGTTTTGCGGCCCAACCATCCTGCGTCCACCATCTTGATCAAGAGAGGACAAGGCCGGTACTTAGGATCGCCCAGACCCTGCAGCAGCACCCTCATGATATCCAGGCAGACGTCCAGTCCGATGAAGTCCGCCAAAGTCAACGGCCCCATAGGATGCGCCATGCCCAGCTTGAACACTTCATCCACCGCCTGTGGAGTAGCTACGCCCTCCATGACGGCGTAAATCGCCTCATTGATCAAAGGCATGAGAACGCGATTTGAAACAAAACCCGGAGCGTCGTTGACCTCAACCGGCGTCTTCTCCACCTTGATGGCCAGGTCGCGCGTGGTGGTAAAGGTTGAGTCGGAAGTTGCCAGGCCACGGATGATCTCAACCAGCTTCATGACAGGTACAGGATTGAAAAAGTGCATGCCAATGACCTTGTCTGGACGGCTGGTCTGGGCGGCGATCCTGGTGATGGATATGGAAGAAGTGTTGGATGAGAAGATCACTTCAGGGCGGCAAATCCTATCGAGCTCGCGAAAGATCTCCTGCTTGATCTCAAATTTTTCAAAGGCTGCTTCCACGATAAAGTCGCATTTGGCCAGCGCGCCGCGGTCCAGCACGGCGTCAATTCTTTTGAGCGCCGATTCGCGGTCTTGGGCGGTGATCTTGTTCTTTGCCACTTCACGCTCAAGGTTCTTGTTGATCGCCTGCAATCCACGATCAAGCGCCGCCTGCTGCGCTTCCACCAGCACCACTTTATATCCAGAGCGGGCGAATACGTGAGCAATGCCGTTTCCCATGGTGCCGGCGCCGATAATTCCAATTGTTTTGATATCCATGAAAGCCTTTCCGCGTGAAAAGAATGAAGGAAAAGTTTAGCAGACGAGCGCGCAATGGCATGGCTCTCAGGAATTCATGCCGGCGTGCTGTCCCAGCCGTCAATGGCAGTTCTCAGTTCGCGCACGCTGCTTTCCCTGACGACCTGGTGCTGGTATTCATTCTCCGCCAGCGTGCCCATGGCGATCTTCTGGTTGCGGAACTTCATCGGCGCTGGTGACGGTGGTGTTCAGGCCGGCATGGACTTCGCGGACATGTGTATAGGAAATCACTGCTTTTACGCTGGCGGTGGAAAGTTCGCCGCAGGCCATCACGGAGATCCTGGCCTGCGCGTGCTGGACCAGTTGCGCCAGAGTGGGCATGGCGTCCACGGCGCTCTTTTTCCTCCCGAGGTGAGTACGCGGTTTACGCCCACTTCAACCAGGTCATCCAGCGCCTGGTGGAAGTCACATGTCATATCGAAGGCGCGATGGCACGTAACGTTCAGCGGACGCGACATTTCAATCAACTGCCGCATCCTTTCCTTATCCACGGTTCCGTCAACATTCAAAATGCCGAACACCACTCCGCTGGCGCCGAGTTGTTTGGCGATCAAAATGTCCCGCTGCATGATGCTGAATTCGTCCGCCGTGTAGCAGAAATCCCCGCCTCGCGGGCGGATCATGACTTGCAGTCCGATCTCTGTCTTCTGCCGCACCGCAGCAATCATGCCCGCGCTCGGCGTGGTCCCGCCTTCTGGCAGACCGGCGCATAGCTCAACGCGGTCTGCTCCACCACGTTCTGCGTTCACGGCGGACTCCACCGAGTCCAGGCAAATCTCCAGCAGCACTGATCCCGTGCCGGATTTGCGGTTGCGCTACCATACGCGGCAGCGGTCTTCGCGGACCATGGGTTGTCCGGCTTTGCAGCTGAACGCCTGCTGGAATTCCGGCATATTGATCACCACGCCATTGATCCGATATTTGCCCGGCGAGTGCGGATTGGTAATTGCACTCACGCGCAGATTCTCGTCGACGCTCATTCTCGCAGGCCCACTGCGCCAGTCCGATAAAGAAGCGCTGGTCAGGCGTGAAGCCCTCGCGATTCTCCAGAGTCTGGCCCTTGGTGGCTGCCTTCCATGCGACGTAAGCCAGGATCGTGCCGCCCAGATCTGCCACGTCTTCGCCTTCGGTCAGCTTGCTGTTGATCTTGATGTCATCCACGATGGTGTATTGAGCGTACTGGTCCACCACGCACTTGGCGCGCTGTTCAAAGTGCTCAGCATCTTCCTTGGTCCACCAGTCGCGCAGATTGCCTTTGGCATCAAACTGGCGGCCTTCATCGTCAAACCCGTGCGTGAGTTCGTGGCCAATGGTTGATCCGGTGTTGCCATAGTTGGGCGCATCGTCCAGTCTTGATGTCATAAAGCGGCGGCTCCAGCACACCCGCAGGGAAATTGATGTCATTCATCTGCGGGTTGTAATAAGCATTCACCGTAGGCGGCGTCATGCCCCACTCACCGCGGTCCAGCGGCTTGCCGATTTTGCCTAGCTGGCGATGAGATTCGAAAGTGGATGCGCGCTGCACGTTGCCCAGAAAATCATCGGGCTTAATGGTGACTGAGCTGTAGTCGCGCCACTTGTCAGGATAGCCAACTTTATTCACCACGGAGTGCAGCTTTTCCAGCGCCTGCTTCTTGGTCTCCGGGCTCATCCAGGTCAACTGCTCAAGGTCTTCCTGCATGGCCTGTTCAATCTGCTTTGTCATCTCCATGGTGCGCTTCTTCATGTCATCACTGAAGGCGCGCTTAACAAACTCCTGACCCAGCGCTTCACCCAATTGGCGGTCAACCTAACCCACGCAGCGCTTCCAGCGAGGCTGAATCTGCTCCACACCGCGCAGCGTGTGACGATAGAAATCAAAATTTTCCTGGACGAAAGGAGTAGAGAGAAATGGCGCGCTGGACCGCGCTGCGTGCCAGCGAAGATAGGCCTTCAAATCGTCCAGGCTGTTGCTTTGGAGTTGCTGGTTGAGGGCCTGGTAGAACTTTGGCTCAGTCACATTGAAGTTTTGAACGCTGCCTATCCCAGCCACCTTCAGATAGGCATTCCAGTCAAAATCCGGCGTAAGCGCCTGGACCTGTTTGCGGTCCATCTTGTGGAACAGATTGTGCGGGTCGCGTTGCTCAACTCGTGTGAGCGATGCCTGCGCCAGAGCAGTTTCCAGCTTCAGGACGGTGGCAGCTTCCTGTTTTGGCTTTGTCCGCCGGATCACCCAGAAGCTGGAACATTCTGGCGCACGTGCGCAACATATTTCTGCCGGATTTCTTCTGATTTGGCATCCGTCTTGGTGTAGTAATCGCGATCAGGAAGTCCCAAGTCCGCCGGCAGCGGCAAATGCGATCACCTGCGAGGAATCGGCAAAATCCTGGTCAGACCCGAAATTGAAGAACGCACCTTCATCGCCGCGCAGGTGCTCGGTGGCCAGCAAGTGTGGCCAGATCCTTCTTGGATTTCAATGCGGCGATTTCAGCCAAAGCGGGTTGCAACGGCTTGGCGCCAAGCTTCTCAATGGCTGGTTCATTCATGCATGCGCCAAAGTAGTCGCCAATCTTCTGCTCAGTTGGCGTGCGGCCGCTGGTCTGGGTGGAGAGTTCCTGCAATACGCCCCAGAGAAAGCGCTGGTTATCTTCATGCAGCTTGGCATAAACGCTCCATGCTGCCTGGTCGCCGGGAATGGGATTGTTCTTCCTCCATCCGCCGCAAGAGTATTGATAAAAATCCACGCACGGGTCGACCGTCTTGTCCATGGAAGGCACGTCAAGACTCGGCGTGTAGGGGAGCGCCGTAAGCGGCTTTTCATCGCTGGACGGGGCCGCGACGGGTGAGGGTGTTGGGTTTGGGCCTGGGCGAAGGTGGCAGCGGATAGCAGCGAGCAAGCAAAGCGCGGCACGAAGGAAGCTCATCAGAAATGACCTCAGAATATTAGACCGCGCTAGTTTACAGGAGTCACCGTGGGGCGGCGAATTTGTAGGTAATTCGCATAGCGAGGGCGCTGAGCCAACGAGCATCGCAAGAATATGAAGCCGCGGCATGCCGCGGCTCTACACGAAATGGGTGATGCCCTGGTTATTCCTGGAAGCTGAATGCCGCTTTCACTTTGCCTACTTCAATCACGTCTCCTGCGGCCAGTTCGCGTTGGCCATATAACTCTTCGCCATTCACGCGCACTTTGGCCTTGGCTTCAGGAGCAAGAAAATATTTATTGTCGCGCTTGCTGATCAGCGCCGCTGAGGTGGGGGCAAAAAAAGCCTTCAGCCGGATGGACGCCATTGCGATTTGCCGATCATCGTCATCTTGCTGGTAAGCACGTAGCGTTCCTGGTCCGTTTTGCCCTCAAGCACGTTGAGCAAGCCCAATCTTTTCTTTGATCTGCGCGCCCGATGCGGTCAACACTGATGGCGCCGCCATCTTGCCCATCATTTCCTGCGATTGCCTGGTGTCCAGCATGACCGTTGCTTCCAGCTTGGGCATTGCCGGACCGGTCTTGGTGGCGATGGCAGCCACGGGCAGCGCTCCTTCATTCTTGAATTCAATTTCATGCTTGCCGATCTTCATCAGGTCGCAATGGCGTAGTTTCGCTTTGCCCACGCGCTCGTTATTCACAAATGTTCCGTTGAGCGAGCCAAGATCTTCCACCACATAGTGGTCCTGCTCCCAGGTGATCCTGGCGTGGTGACCGGAGACGGCAAGGTTATCAATCTGCATGGTATTGTCCGGCAGCCGCCCAATGGTGGTGGCAGACTGCGACAGCGTTACTTCTTTCAACACGGACTGATCAAATTTCAAATAGAGTTTTGCCATTGCTGCTCTCCGGGAAACAATTTGCTCAAAATGCTTTTGTACCAGGGCTGCTCCACAATGCGCAGAAGCAGGCAGGTAATGTTGTCATCGCCGCCGTTCTGTTTGGCGGCTTGCACCAGCTTGTTGCACGCCTGCTGCAGCGTGCTGCTGCCAACAATAATCTTGAGGATCTCATCGTCATTCACCTGGCGCGTGAGCCCGTCAGAGGTCATCAACAGAGTGTCACCGGGCATCACGATCAGGTCTTCCACGTCGGGCTGGACTTCCGCTTCAGTGCCGAGCGCGCGCAGGATGACGTTTTGCAGCGCTGACGTGGATGCCTCTTCGCGCGAGATGAAACCCATGCGCACCTGCTCCATCACCAGGGAATGGTCCTGCGTGAGTTGCTGAATCGTACCCTGACGGACCAGATAAATCCTGCTGTCGCCAACGTGCCCAATAGCCAGCGAGTGGCCGCGAACAACGGCTGCCACCGCGGTCGAGCCCATGCGCATGGTGGCCAACTTCAGACTCGCCGGCGGCAAAAATGGTTTCATTCGCCAACTGCAAAGCATGGGCCAGTGATTTCGCCGTGGCTGACGGTGCTGGACGGGGAATTGCCGTTCTCATGAGCGCGGTTGCGATGATTGAGCCTGGCGGAAATATCGCAGCATAACGTCCACGGCCATCTTGCTGGCGACTTCACCGGCGGCCTGTCCGCCCATTCCGTCGCATACAACAAAGATGCCGTGCCGCGAGTCATATCCGAAGTTATCTTCGTTGTTCTCGCGTACGCAGCCGATATCGGTTTTGCCCGCAACTTCCACTGCCAATGTCATGCAATGTCCGTTAGTCAGCGAATATCCGCAACCACTTTTCTTCAAAAACTTGCCGTTCCAACACATCTGCGGGGGATAACGCGTTCAGCCAGAAGTAGTTCCGTGGCCGCGGTCGGTTCAAGCGAACCTGTTACTTAGGGGAGAATTGGGCGGATTTTACCCGGAATATTTATTCGTCTGCAATCAGGGATTCACCCGCCGATGTGGACCATGCTGCGGGAAGGCTTTATAAACCCTTGTTCTCCAATATGATGGCGGGCTTCCTTCTGGTCGACCACTGAACCAACGTAATCTGCCAGATCAGCGTCAGAGTCGCCGCGATGCATGCGTCCGGCAAGGTCGTGATCGAGCAGGGAAAACAGGCAGGTGCGCAGCTTTCCGTCAGAAGTCAGGCGCACGCGTGAGCAATGTCCGCAAAAAGGGTGTGATACAGGCGCGATGATCCCGATTTCGCCAATGCCGTCATCAAACGTGTAGCGTCGGGCCGTTTCGCTGGGCGCGTTGGGCAACTGCTTGACCGGACGAAATTCATTCAGCTTCTCCAGAATCTCATCCATCGGGACAACGATGTCCGGGTGTCCAGACGCGATCTTCTTCCAGAGGCATGAATTCGATGAACCGGACGACTACTCCCTCTTCACGAGAGAAGCGCGCGAATTCCACGATCTGATCTTCATTGAAGCCGCGCAGCAAAACACAATTCACTTTCACCGGCTCCAGACCAACGCGCTTGGCGGCGCGAATGCTCTCCAGCACGGCATCATAGCCTTTGGGTACGCGCGTGATGCGCGCAAACTTTACCGGATCAACCGCGTCCATGCTGATGGTGGCGCGCTTAAGCCCAGCTTCTTTCAACGGCGCGGCCAGGTCGGAAAGCAAATGTCCGTTGGTGGTGATAGCGATGTCAGGCGAGTTTCCGTCCAGCGTGCGAAGCTTAGCGAGGTCGCGAACAAAATCCACCAGGCCATTGCGCAGGAGAGGTTCGCCGCCGGTGAGCCGGATCTTGTCTATGCCCAGGCCAACCAGCAGGCGCACCATGCGCAGATAGTCAGAGAAGGGAAGCTCAGAGTATTGCGCGCCCTGGTTGCCGGTCCGGCAATATACGCAGCGATAATTGCAGCGATCGGTGATGCTGACGCGAAGATCAGTAATGTACCGCCCGTGCTTGTCGCGAAGCCGCATGGAATGCTCTTCTCTGAACTGATTTGATCGTTTCTTTTTCTGTGCAAGGAGGGCACGAGAAGGAAGGGACACGCCTGTGGGCGTTCCAGTTCCTTTCCAAGATCGAAGTTGTGTCGCTTGCGCGACTCAACTTAGATCGGGAGGCCCAGCCGTTTCCGGCTAAACCCTCGTCCTTGCATTGCTTGCAAGAAGCCGCCACATTGGCCGGGTATTCCCTTAGGCCTGATGTGGTCGAAACCTTAGCCTGATTATAGAGGACGTTTGGAGCGATTGAAACATGAAACCTAAAGGTAAAGCACCATCAATTCATCATCTATATAGGTGTCGCCGATCTTGAGTGATTTTGGCTCAGTTCCATAATGCTTGAATCCGAGTGACGAATACACGCGTTTTGCGATGGGCTGCGTGGCTGAGACGATCAGGTTGATTTGCTCGATGCCCGTCAATGCCGCGCACGCGCCGGATGATGTCGGCGATCAGAGCTTTGGCCATGCCTTTGCCGCGAAATTCCTGCCGCACATAGACGCTCCAGATGGTGCCTTTGTGGCGGAACTTGTCATGCTGCTCACGATAAAACCCTGCGATGCCGGCAAGTTGTCCGTCTTCGAAGCCGCCTACGACGAAGTTTTCCGCGCTGCATGCGCGAAAGAAGGTTCGAACTTCTTCGATCGTCTTGCGGCGATGCTCATCCGCCGATTCGGCGAACGAAGCGGGATCAGTGGTCAGACCAAGCAGGCGGAGGTTCCACCAGGCTTGAGCGTCGTGATTCGGTAAGGGGACGAATTTCCATAAACCGCGAACTGCAAGAACGACAAAACTGCCGCGAATTAACGCGAAAAAGATGAATCCGAAAAATACGGGCCCATGTTTTGTGGGCCTAGAGGCTCCAGGTTTGTGGGCCTAAACAAACGGTTTGATTCGCGCCTTTGCGCGTTCATTCGCGGCAAAGGCTTTGCTCCCGCGTCTATCCGCGGCGAGGTTTACATGCCGTCGTAATTCGGACCGCCGCCGCCCTCGGGCGGAACCCAGGTGATGATCTCGTAGGGGTCCATGATGTCGCAGGTCTTGCAGTGCACGCAGTTGGATGGGTTCAGATGGATTCGCTTTCCGTTCGGCACGTCACTGCCGGTGGCATCTTCCATTTCATAGACATTGGCCGGGCAGAAATTCTGGCACGGATTGCCGTATTCGACTACGCATTTGGTGTTGCAGATATTGGTGTCATGGATCACCAGGTGTGAAGGCTGATCTTCTTCATGCTTGGTGCCCGAGTGATAGAGGTCGGTCAGCTTGTCAAAGGTAAGTTTGCCATCGCCTTTGGCTTTGACCGATGAGCTGAGCGCGCGCGCCGCCATCGGCGGGAAGCTGGTCCAGATGCTTCATGGCTTCATGGCCTTTGTGCGCCGGATAAACTTTGTGCAGTCCGCGGCCGCCGGTCATCTGCTGTACGGCGGTGTGGAAGAGTCCGGAGATCAGGCCACTCTCAAAGCCCTGATGGAAGTTGCGGACTTCCCAGAGCTCGTCGCGAATCCAGCTTGAGTCCACGGCGTATTTGTATTCCTTCAGTTTGGCTGCGCCGAAATTGTTGTGCACCAGCGCGGAAAAGGCGGTTTCAGCGGCCAGCATGCCGCTCTTCATCGCCAGATGGATGCCCTTGAGGCGCTGTGAGTTCAGGAAGCCGGCGGAGTCGCCGACAATCATCCAGCCATCGCCGGCCAGAGGCGGCATCGCGTACCAGCCGCCATACGGAACGCTCTTGGCGCCGTAACGAATCATCTTTCCGCCCTCAAGCAAGTCTTGATCAGCGGATGCTTTTTCCACTCCTGCAAAACTTTTTGCGGATCAGTGCGCGGATCAATGTATTCAAGGCTGGTGACGTAGCCGAGTGAAACCAGATTGTCACGCGAGCCGTACATCCATGAGCCGCCGTATTCTTTCGTGGTAAGCGGCCAGCCCAGCGTGAGAATGACTTCGCCTTTGCGAATGCGTCCGGAAGGTACTTCCCATAGCTCTTTCACGCCGACGCCGTAAATCTGCGGATTGCGGTTCTTGCAGAGATCGAATTTGTCGATCAGTTGCTTGGTCAGCGATCCGCGCGTGCCTTCGGCAAGAATCGTGATCTTTGATTTGAGTTCGTAGCCGGGCTCAAAGTTCGATTTCTTCTGTCCCGTCTTGTCCACGCCTTTGTCATCGGTGATCACGCCGGTGACGCGGTCGCCATCGTAGGAAAGTTCTGATCCGGCAAAGCCGGTGAAGACGGTGATGCCGGCCTGCTCAACTTTTTCGCCCAGCCATTTGATAAAGCGATTGAGCGAGATCACGTAGTTGCCGTGGTCCTGCATCGGCGGAGGCATCAGCGGAGCGCGATAGGATTTGTCTTTGGTCAGGAAGTAGAAGCTTTCGCGTTCGACTTTCGCGTCCAGCGGAGCTTCGTCACGCCAGTTGGGAAGAAGTTCATCCATGGCGCGGGGATCAAGCACGGCGCCAGAGAGACAATGCTGGCCGACTTCGCGGGCCTTTTCCAGCACGTTGATATTTTCTTTGCTGAGCTGAGCGTCAGGATAGCGCGCGTTGTGCTTGTCAATCAGTTGGGAGAGCCGCAGCGCGCATGCCATGCCGGCGGGACCGCCGCCAATAATGGTTACATCCGCTTCCATCTGCGGACGCTCGATTCCCTCAAGCGGCTTGCGAAAATAGATCATGGATCGTGGTCCTCGGTGTGTCGCCCCTACGGGGCTCGATATGGTTTTTGATCTCTACCCAGCGCTTACGCGCTGGGCTAACTTCTGGTCGCGCCTACGGCGCTGGTGTAATCGGTGAGGCAAACAGATTCGCGCTTCGAAACTGTTCGTCTTTGTACAATACAGCCATGGCTAAACTAATCATTAGAAATCGCGCAGACGACTGAAGACAATCCTGGCGACTTTCAGTCCGCTGAAGTCTCCGCGAGTGCCAAAGTGTCAGATACCAGCTTTTTCTCCGTTCTACGCGCCTCCGCGTGAGAAGTTCAGCTCTTGGTTTTCTCCGTGTCTCCGTGTCTCCGTGGTGAAGATTATGCTTTTGCTTTTTTCACTTCTTCGGTCAGCGCCGGCAGGATGTCGAACAGATTGCCCACCACGCCGAAGTCGGCAATTTCAAAGATCGGCGCTTCCGCATCCTTATTAATAGCGATGATTGATCGCGATCCTTTCATGCCGACCAGATGTTGAATCGCGCCGCTGATACCGACGGCGAGATAAAGCTTGGGCGCAACCGTCTGGCCTGAGCTTCCGATCTGGCGATCCATGGGCAGCCAGCCTGCGTCGCAGATGGGACGTGAAGCTGCGATCTCGCCACCCAGAGCGTCTGCCAGAGCTTTGGCAAGATCGATATTTTTCTGCTCTTTGATTCCGCGGCCGACTGAGACAATGATTTCAGCCTGCGTAAGATCAACGGCCTGCTTGGCTTCTTTGAATGGATCGTCCGGCTTGTTGCGCACAGCGTTATCGGCAACCTGAACATTTACGGTTTCCACGGGCGCGGCGGCTGAGCCGGCTTCAGCTTTATCGCCACGGAACGCTCCGGCCTGGAAGGTGACAAAGTGCGGCGCGGTCGCAGGCAAAGGAAACGTCAGCGGCAAATTTTCCCTGAAACATCTGGCGGCTGAAGAGCAGCTTGCTCGCCGTCCTTGCGGAAACCGGTGGCATCACTGATCAGCGTACGGCTCGAGGGCGGTGGCCAGCTTGGGAGCAAAGTCGCGCACCTGGTAGGTATGCGGCATCAGCACCAGCTTGGGCGCTTTCTGCGTGATGAAATCTTTCAGCGCAGCCACCACGCCATCCGGCGTGTACTTTTGCAGCTTGTCAGATTCAATCGCATAGACCTTGGCCAGCTTCTTGGCGGCAATCTCTCCGGCAATGCCGGCGATGCCGCTGCCAAAAACGGCGCCTTCCACGGTCCAGCCGGTTTCGGCGGCAATGGCCTGCGCGGCGGTAATGGTTTCCAGGGAAACGCGATTCAGCTTGCCTTCGCGCTGCTCAGCTATAACAAGGATTGTGTCTGCCATCTTTTAATTTATCTGCCGTTTCTTTTTTTGAAATCCCCAGATCATCAGGACCAGCGCTATGACAACGTCGGCTGCAAGGATCACCTGCATGAATCCGTTGCCGGCGCGGATGTCCCAGCCGGTGAACAGCAGCCAGCCAAGTCCGGCCAGCAGCATGACAACGCCGACCACCAGGAATGTTGCGCCGGTTTCGTGTTCGAGTTACGGGTTGGTAATCTCCGCCTTCAGGATCGTATTCCATTCGTTCCATGGCCCAGTCCTCCTATTGAATTGCTAGAGCACTCGAACATCATTGCGCAGCTTGTCCACCAGCTTCTTGGCGATTTCGCCCGGCGATCCATCCAGCATCTCCGTCTTCTTGGTTTTCTGCGGGATGTAAAGCTTTTCAATCTTCTGCATGTTCTCGCCCAGCGCCGACTTTACTTCGTCCATGGCGACCTTGCGCAACGGCTTGTTCTTAGCTTGTTTGATGCCAAGAAGCGTGGCGTAGCGCAGCTTGTTGATGCCGGATTGAATCGTCAGCACGGCCGGCAGTCGGCATGGCCACATGCTGAAAGAAACCTGATTCCAGTTCGCGCTTCACGGTGATGCCGGAGTCAGTCTTCTGGATTTCCATAATGATGGTGGCATGCGGCCAGCCCAGCAGCTCCGCCATGATCACGCCGGTCTGGGCGTAACCGTAATCGTCGGATTGCAGGCCGGTAAAGATCAGGTCAAACTGCTCGTCTTTGATGGCCGCCACAAAAGCTTTGGCGATGTTCATGCTGTCCAGGCCGACAAAGCCATTGTCTTCCAGATGAATGGCGCGATCAGCGCCCTTGGCCAGGCCTTCACGCAGCACGGTCTGTGCGCGTGCCGGTCCAGCGGTGATCACCACCACTTCGCCGCCATGCTTTTCTTTCTGCCGCAACGCCTCTTCCAGCGCGTACGCGTCAGGTTCGTTGACTTCATAGGAGACGTCGTCGCGGATCCACGTGGCGCTTTCATTGAGCTTCAGGGGAGCGTCTTTCTGCGGGACCTGCTTCATGCAGACCAGAATCTTCATAAGTTATTTATTCCTGAGTGCCGAAACCTGTGTACCGGAAACTTAGATGTAAAAAACGGGCCCAATGTCAGGCCGGAGACCTGGGATGAAACCAGTCAGTATAAATGATGGACAGGGAAGATAACACCTGCCACGGAGGCACCGAAACTCAAAATCTCACCACGGAGGCGCGGAGACACGGAGAACAGCAAAACCTTTACCGCAGATGAACGCGGATGAGATCTATTGTAAAGCCAGAGATGGCACAGCGGAAGCTCAAGAAGACATTGAGCTTACGATCTAGATCAGTGTCATCTGTGTAGATCAGATGCGTAAGAGTTTATCTGGTGTTTATCCGCGTTCATCCGCGTAAGATCCGCTGGTCAAGGTGTCTCTGTGCCTCTGTGGTTTGGAGGGATCTAATCGATGAACGCCACCGACTGCACGCCGGCGACTTCAAACCTCTTGCGGCAACGCATGTTCTTGCACATGACCATGTCATCGCGACGAACCATATAGGACTGCGCCTTGGCGAACTTGGCGCGGTCGCGTTCATCGGCCCGTCCGGGGAGTTGGCGTTTCTTGGTGCGTACCAGCCAGTTCAGTTCATACTCGTTGGCGGTGCGGCAGCTCGGACACGTCAAGGTGTGCGGCTTCTTTGGCTTCTTTTTCGTCAAAAAAATCGCGCTCGTCCATCGCCTACCATAATAACCATAAAGCCGGTTCGCATGAAAGCAGGGCCTGGAACGCTGGGCCATTTCGGGCCAAAGCCAGCTTCCTTGCGCCAATATCACGCCAATCCATTTAAAGCGGCTAAGCGTGAACGAATCGCCGGCATCTGTCATGTTGAGCGGAGTCGGCGCGCAGGCGACGACGCAGTCGAAACATCCCGGTGCAGCCAGTTGTAAAAATGCCGATACGGGGAGTTCTAGCGAAAGTGCTCATTGTTTCATCTCAATCAATGCACGGGGAAATCCGGGGGAAAACGCCTTGTTGCTGCATCGTCAAAATTTGATCTTCGGGATGTTTCGACTCCAAGACGCAATAAATACGCGTGTCTTTTCGCTCAACATGACATGGTTTTGAGGGTATTCATTGAACCGATAATCTAACGGTGTGACGGGCCTTTCCCTAAACATGCAGTTTTTCCTTGGTTCTGTTGCGTGCCGTCTGTGGTTAAATCTTCCTTGCCATGCCGAAAAAGAAGAAAAAGAAAACCTTCAGCGCCACCACGGCGGTCAAGACCATGTCACGTGCGGCCATCGGCAGGGTCCCATCGGTCAAGCGGGTGGAAAGTTCCAAACGAGTCAAGAAGGAAAAGCACAAGCCGTCAATCGACCGCCTGATCGAGGATGCGGAATAGAGTCTTCAGTCAGGCATTCGTGTTGACCTCCCGATCTCGGCGACCTCGTGCGATAACGGCCATCACCACCCCTCCCGGTTACCCCATCGATCGCAATGATCCCAATTTGGCCTACGCGGAATAAGCAGAGAGCATGGCATCCAGCATTTCATCCAGCTTGTGATCGTTTTCATGAGACATCTTTTGATCAGCCATGCTTTTTCACCTCCAGCAGAGTTGCCAGCTTTTCCTTGAGCAGACGACGCGCACGCAACAACCTTGTTCGCACCGATCCCTCTGGTATGCCCATTACTTCTGCGATCTCAGCCGAGTTGAGTTCCTGCACCGTTGAAAGTTCCAGCGGCTGCCGCAGCTCTTCGGGAAGACCGGCGATCAGTTTCTCCAGGACACTTTGCATCTCCCGTTCCGCCAGAAATTGATCGGGCGCAAGGGCGCGGTCAGGGAACCGGTCCATCGCTCGTTGCACGTCCAGCGCTTCCGGATCCAGGGCTACAGTTGAATCCTCGACAACAATCTCGTGGTCGCGCACAGCCGAGCGGCCTGAGCGGCGATCCAATGCAGTGGTCCAGGCCACGCGGGCCAGCCAGGTTTTGGTGTTGCGAACCTGCTCCAATCCCGTCTTTGATTTCTGTACCAGCTTCAAAACCTTGAGAAAGCATTCCTGGGCGGCGTCTTCCGCATCATGATGGTTGCGCAGGATGGAGTAGGCAATGCGGAAGACCATCGGCGTATGCTCAGCAATCAGAAACCCGATCTCTGTTTCTGTTGCCGCCGCATCACTCAGCTTTGCCTGTCGCAGGATGGTCGCTCCCTGTATTGCCTGTCCGGACATTATGCCTTCCTGAACAGAATGACTGCTGAAGAACGGAAAGTGTTCTGATATTTTGCGGAGAACTTCGGGAAGGGTTGTGGCGAAGAAAAGCAGGGGTGCCGCCATGCGCCAAGGGCAAAAAAAACCGGATTTCAGCATAGGGCTTGTAAGCCGCAAACTGCTGAAACCCGGTTTAACGCTTCAAGGTTTTTAGAATCGCCATACCAGGCCGGCCGATGGCTGCGCCATGTGCGTGAGTCCAGGAGTGCTCAGGCCGAGCACGCTGAGCCCGGGTATCTGGAAGCCGGGAGCGGAGAATATCAGTCCGCGATATTCCGCGCGTAATCGCCAGAAAGCGGTTCAAGCCGATATCCACGCCTGCGCCGTAAAGAAATGCCGGCTTGGTCTCACTGGGGCCGAAGCCAAGATTGTTAATGACATTCAGGACGGTATTGACGGTGGGGTTGACGGGCCGAAAAAGAATGGCGCCGCCGCCGAGCAATCCGTACGGACGTACGCGATGGCGCGGCCCGCTGGTGATCACCGCAGCGCCGGTTATTTCATGAACATTGGTTTTCAGTGCTGAGGTAATGCTGCCGTTGGGAAGGTTGAGCGGATCAAGAAAGTTCTGGGTCTGGCGCGTAAAGGCATAATCGCCTTCCACGGCGAACCAGCGGGCCACGTGGTAACGGTAGCCAATCAGAAATCCGCCGCTGCGGGTGGATTGAGAATTGCTTGCAGAATTGGTGATATTGGAAAGCAGGTCATTGGTGCTGCTGGTGAAATTGCCGGTACCCTGGGTGCTTATTTCCTGCCGAAAATCGGTTTGGTAGTTGTGATAATTCTGGGCAGAGGCTGCCGAAGCCAGCAGACACACTGTTGCGACAAAAAATAAAAGCTTGCTGCGCATGAATGGACTTCTCCTGAGAAACCAAAATTGAACCCGTGTTGACACTCCCGCCGCCTGGGCAAAAGGGGTGACTTGACCTGCAAGGTGAGGTTACAAACTAGTAACCCTGGGCTGCCGAAAAGTTCCGGAGATCATTCGTTTTCGGCGAAGAATCTGTTGCGATCTTCGCTAAGAAACGTTAAGAAAAAGCCGCGATAACCGGCTCCAAGAGACCAGCTATTTCCGATTCCTCGTGTGGCGTTTTCTGGCCAAAGACTTGCCCCAGATGAGCGATGAACGATGAATGATGAACGACGAACGATGAAGGCGGATGAATGCCGAGCGCAATCCTGGGTTTGGCTAATCGCTAATGGCTAATTGCTAAGTACTGGTCCTGCGTTTGACAGTTCCTGCAAACTCTATAAAATAGTTGAGTTGTCTCCTGTCGCTTTTACACAAGACATTGCGCCCTTACCAGGTTGTCTCCGGGCGCATCTCAAAGCCGAAGTGGCGGAATTGGCAGACGCGCGTGGTTCAGGTCCACGTACTCGCAAGGGTGTGGGGGTTCGAGTCCCTTCTTCGGCACCAGAATCTTTCCTCAGTAGCTTAGCGCCGTGTTGTCATTGAAACTGTCTCACAAGAATTTTGTAGAGAAGTGCCGTCATGCCAGATCGTCAGGATTTAAACCGCCGGCGCACCAAAAGTTTTGTGGCTCTGGTACTGGCTTTTGTTGCTGGAACCGTTGACATTATCGGGTACATCAGCTTTGGAGGCGTGTTTACTGCTCATTTGACCGGCAATACGGTCCATATGGGAGAGTCCCTGATTGTGCGGCATTGGTGGGAAGCGCTCACGGCAGGCGCAATCATTTTGACATTTTTCTGCGGTTCAATGGTCGGGCGGACCGTCATCGAGATAGGATCGCGCAGAAAGATGCGGTCCGTTGCAGCCGCAACCCTGCTGCTGGAAGCGGGACTGCTCTTCACCGTGCTCATGCTCGGCAACAGAGACCAATTCCTACTGCTGGCTCTCATGGCAGCGGCGATGGGCGTGCAGACGGCAACTCTGACCAGGGTAGGTTCATTAACAGTCCACACCACGTTCGTTACCGGGATGTTGAATAAGCTCGCACAACTGCTTTCCCATGCACTGTTCCTTACCTATGACGTGCTTCGTGGCGCGCAAACTGCGCGGAACCCGCGTTTCCAGGTGCTGCGGCAAGCCCGCTTTATCTTCTCCGTGTGGTTCTTTTATGTGCTGGGGGCGATCACCGGCACGCAGGCAAGATCACGGTGGCGGATGGAAGGGCTCTTGTTGCCAATAGGACTCGTGGCGCTGCTGGTTGTGGTTGACCTGATTGTTCCACTCTCCATCGAAGAGGAACGAGAAAGCTTCGAGCGATGAACGAAAGCCTTTATTCATGCTTGCGAAATGCCGCTTACTTTCGGCGCGAATCCAGAATCCCAAGCACACGCTTTAGTTGTTCCAGCTTTTGCCCTGCTTCTCCTAGTTTGCCTTCGGCGGTCAGGCGCTGATAGTCAGATAGATCTTTTGCAGCCTCGGAAATAAGTGCGGCATTATCGGGCTGAGATTGCGCCGGCGTGTTCGCATTGGGTGGTCCTTTGGCGGGCGCAGCAGCCGGTGCGTTGCCGACACTCGGCGCCTCTGCCCCAAACAGAGACAGCAGGGCCGCTTCGAATGTAGGACCATAGGCCAGGCGGTCTTGCAAGGCCAGCACCGTTTCTCACGCTACGTGGATGACTGCAATATCTACGTGGCGAGCGAGCGGACGGGGAAGCGCGTCATGCAGAGCGTGACGGGTTTCCTGTGGCGACGGGTCAAGCTCACGATCAACGAGGCCAAGAGCGCGGTGGCGCGACCACAGGAGCGAAAGTTTCTGGGCTTTAGCTTCACCAGCAGCGCGAAACGGCGCATCGCGCCCAAAGCCCTGTTGCGCTGCAAGCGGAAGGTACGGGAACTAACGCGACGGACGCGGTGCATCAGCCTAAAGCAGATGACGACCGAACTGGCCAAGTACTTACGCCGCTGGAGGGTTACTTCGGCTTCTGCGAAAAGCCCTCGGTGCTGAAAGGTCTGGATCAATGGATACGGCGCAGGCTGCGATCTGTGTCTGGCAGCAAAAGAAGCGACGCAGCTCTTGGCGATTGGAGAATACCCCCGCTCTGAGCGTCGAGTTTCCCAATGCTTACTTCGACTCGCTGAGACTTCCACGCTTGTTTAACGGATAGCACAACTCCTCCGAACCGCCGTATGCGGACCCGCATGTACGGTGGTGTGGCAGGGAGGGACGGGTGACCGTCCCCCCTATGCCGATTGTAGTTCTAATCAAGTCGAACAGTTACAGGAGCCTTGGTTGGACCAGCGTCATCGCCGATCGTCAGCGTCACTGGGGCTGGATTTGCCCCACCTGTCGGATCGCCCGGCCCTTCAAATTCAATGCTGAATTTTCCAGGGATGGTGGCTGACGGGTGCACACTGACCTCAATCTCCTGCTTGTTGATCACGCCGCTGAAGGTGAACGCTCCCGAAAGGGTGGCCGTCAAAGAACCCTTCGGTATGGTGAAAGTCTTAGTACCGATAACCATTGTGAGGTCATCAATAGCGAAGTTAAGGCCGTTGTTGCCCTTACCCAGAGTGAAGGAACCTTCCAATTCAAACTCATGATGCGCGGGACGCAATTCCAGTGATGCTTTGAAGGCGGCAAAGGCCGTTGTGGTAACTCCTCCGGCTCCCGCAGTCTGTTCTCCGAACACGGCGACCCCGAAAAGTCCGCCAAACGCCCCTGTGGCTATCGTCTTTTCCACGGCTCCTGTGTCAATCCGCACTTGGAATATCTCTCCATTATGAAAATCACTTGTCCAAAAATGGATGCCGTCCGGATCTAGATTGAGACCAAAAAGTCCTGAGTTACCGCCGCCCAAATCATACGTTCGGACGGTCGTCCCGGTAGGATCAATCATGTCCACGGTGGAGCCGTGCGCAACCAGGAGGTTGCCCGAAGGAAGTAACCTTAGGGCAAACGCGGATTGCTGCGACACGAGAGAAGCAAAGGGAGGATTTTGAAGATTGTTGACGGTATCAAAGCTCTGAATGACGGGAGCTTCTGAAGTAAACAACAGTGTGTGTTGGTCTGCGCCTAATTCGATCCAGTCAGTTCCATCGGTACCGAAATTATCTACGTTCGTAGTGGAAAATACGCTCAGAAGATTTCCGGAGCCGTCCAATTTCAAGATGTCCTTGCTGCCGGCTTGTCCAACATACAAGTTCCCAGCCTTATCAAATACCAGCGACTCGGGCGCCAGAAGACCGGCCGTCGGAAGGATGCCGATGAAATTTCCGGCATTGTCCAGCTTTGCGATTTTACCCTTCGTGAAATTGGTTACATACAGATTCCCGGCTTTGTCGAAAGCCATACCCGTGGTAAACCCTGAAGAGTCTGTATTGGGAGTTGTGATGAGAGTTTTTACCAAAGTGCCGTCGGGGTGATACCAATTGACTTGGCTGTTGCCGACGGATCCAAACACATCACCAACCTGGAAAGTTTGTGATTGGGCGAACTGGACCGCAATCAACGTAGAAACAAAAAGCAGGATTAGACACACCTTGGGCTTTGCGCGTAAACGCATGATCTACTGCTCCTTTTTTACTTGTGTTCCTTGGCTTTAGACTGGGGCCTGATTACCTGGGCCGGGATAAACTTTGGTCGACTGGCAGCCTGGATTGTTCTTACGTAAGGGTGTGACAAATTCTCACGCTGCTTTAAGCCATAACTCTGGCGGGAGCAAAATCCCTTTCAAGGAACGTAATATTTCTTCAATGCAAATCGGAGACCGGCGCGTCTTCTCCTGTTCAGTCTGGGTAAAGGCTTACAGCGCAAGCAACACGACGAGAAAAAGCCCGGACTTTTTTGGCGCGCATTAAGGATTCCTGGGCTCCGGACATCTGGAGTTGGGGGGATCGTCTGACCAATATCGGAACGCGAGATTCAACTCAGCCCCTATCTGTGTAGGATTGGTGGATTGAGAGATAGCTGCCGGTGGATAGCCATCACAGGGCTGGTCCCGCAAGTAGATTGAAAAGAACTGAAGCAGTTGTGCGTCAAACCTCTCATAACACAAGTTGGAGAAGTGCCCTCATGCCTGATCCTCTGAACGCGAGCCATCGATACACCAAAGATATTGTGGCTCTGGTGCTGGCTTTTGTTGCCGGGACCGTTGACATCATCGGGTACATCAGCTTCGGCGGCATGTTTACTGCTCATTTGACCGGCGATACGGTCCATTTGGGACACGCCCTTACGGGGCGAAATTGGGGGGAAGCGCTTACGGCGGGCGCCATTATTCTGACATTTTTTGGCGGTTCGATGGCCGGTCGAACCATCATCGAGGTAGGATCGCGCAGAAATATGCGATCCGTGGCAACGGCAACCCTGTTGCTGGAAACGGGATTGCTCTCCAGCGTACTTGTACTCGGGAACAGAAATCAGTTGCTGCTGCTGTCTCTGATGGCCGCCGCCATGGGCGTGCAGACGGCAACTCTGACCAGGATCGGTTCGTTGACCATCCACACCACCTTCGTTACCGGCATGTTGAATAAGCTCGCACAGTTGCTTTCACACGCAACGTTCCTTACCTATGACGTCCTTTGTGGTTCGGAAACAGCGCGGTACTCGCGTTTCCTGGTGCTGCGGCAATCCCGCTTTATCTTCTCGGTGTGGTTCTTTTATCTCCTGGGGGCGATTATCGGTACGCAGGCGAGATCGCGTTGGCAAATGGAGGCCCTCCTGTTGCCAGTCGGTCTGGTCGCGCTGATGGTTCTGGTTGACTTGATTGTTCCCCTCTCCATCGAAGAGGAACGAGAAAACTTCGAGCGATGAAGATCTTCGAGCGGTAAAGATCTTAGAAAGATAAAGATCACGCAGCTCGTTTTCATTTCCCGGCTTTGTGCTGCGTGACCCTTCACCTTTAGTAAGGTTTGCATCGATCGCAGCGTTCTCAATCCTCGAGTGTTGGCAGCGTGTTGAGCACTTCAGTCGCCCTGGACTGGAGCTTAACCGGATCGTCTTTGCGAATTTTTCCGTCGCGAAAAACCAGCACACGTTTCGCAAATTGTGCGATGTCAGACTCATGCGTAACCAGAACAATGGTGAGTCCCTGGTCATTGAGGTTCTGGAAGATCTCCATGATCTCAACTGACGTGCGGCTGTCCAGATTGCCGGTAGGCTCGTCCGCCAGCAGGATGGAAGGGCGATTCACCAGCGCGCGTGCGATAGCCACTCTTTGCTGCTGCCCTCCGGACATCTGCGACGGGAAGTGATGCGCACGGTCGGCAAGCCCCACCATGGCCAGGGCCTCGGCCGCGCGTTTCTCGCGTTCGGCTCTATCAATCTTTGTGTAGAGGGCGGCAGTTCGGTATTTTCAAGCGCCGTGGTGCGAGCCAGCAGGTTGAAACCCTGAAAAACAAATCCAATCTTCTGGTTCCGAATCAGTGCCAGGGCTTTCTTGTCGTGCTCTGAAACATCGGTCCCTTCCAGCAGATATCGCCCGGAACTGGGACGGTCAAGGCATCCAAGGATATTCATGAAAGTGGATTTGCCGCTGCCGCTGGCGCCCATGATGGCCACAAATTCGCCGCGCTGAATCTCAAGGCTTACACCGCGCAGGGCATGTACCCGCGTCTCCCCCAGCTCGTAGTACTTGTGCACGTCCTCCACGCGGATGACGGTGCTTCCGTGCAGTTAGACAGCTGGTGCACCGCCGGGTTGGTTGATATCGGATCGATTCCATGGAGCCGGCCGAAGTCTAGCGCCGTATTCCGCCCGGAGTCTGAGGTTTTGGCCGTAACTGATCGAATGATCACGTCATCCCCTCCTTCAACTCTCCCTTGAGAACAGCGCTGACTTCCGTGTACGCATGGTCCGTGATATCCAAGAGAAACTTTCACCGGCTCCATCGTGTTGTCCGGATGCAGCTTCCAGACAACGGCAGTATCGGCCTTGGGTGCGCGAGACGGATTCTGCGCGCTGCGTGCCGGCGGGCTTCCGCCGCGCCGGATCCTGCGGGCCTTTCTTCGCTCTCTCGATCCCATATTGCTTATAAAGCGCCAAATTTCTTCGGGCGACATCGGAGGCTTGTAGCGCAGGGCGGTGTTCGGCAGCTTCAACACATTTGTGCGGTGGCCACGGGAATGGTCACATAAGCGGTCATGCCGGGAAACAGTTTCAACTCAGGGTTGGCGAATTCAATGATGGTGTCGTAGGTGACCACGCTCTGCACCGTCGTGGGATTCATTCGGACCTGGCTGACCGCTCCGTGAAACGTCTGCTTGGGAAGGCGTCCACTTTGAAGGTGACTGGCTTGCCTACCTTGATGTTGTCCACGTCCGACTCGTCGGTCTTGGCATAGACCCACATTTTGGTGAGGTCCTGCGCGATGGTGAAAATGGTAGGCGCCTGCAAGGATGCGGCCACGGTTTGCCCGACATCCACATTGCGCGCCACGACCGTGCCGTCGATCGGAGAACGAATCACGGTGTAGTCGAGATTGGTTTGCGCCACCGTGACCGCGGCCTCTTTCTGGCTGACTTGCGCCTCGGCTTGCGTCATGTTCGCCGTCGCGCCGCATCCACGGATGCGTTGGCCGCGTCATAGTTCGATTTGGCTAGGTCGAGTTGCTGCTGGCTCATCACGCCATCCTTGGTCAAGCCCAACGGCGCGATCGTAGTCGGCTTTGGTCTGCACCAGTGCCGGCTTTCGCCTTTTCGAGATTGGCTTGCGCCGCCTCCAGGTTGGCCTTGCGCATTTTCAAGATCAGCAGTGGCTTGCAGCAAGGCCCCCTTGAAACAATGCGGGATCAATCAGGGCCACGACGTCGCCCTTATGCACGCGGGAATTAAAGTCGGCATTGAGCTTCGCGATGGTCCCGGAAACTTGCGATCCCACCTGTACGGTGATCACCGAATTGATGGTTCCGGTGGCTTCCACAACGTCGTCGGATGTCGCCGCGTTCCACTTTCGCGGTAAAATGCTGTGGCCTGTGTACTCCTGGTTCAGGCCGAAAGCGACGAACAGTCCTGCATCACAACCACACGCCGCCAACGATGAGCCATTTGCTTTTTGTCTTCATGTAGCAATCCAGCGAATCACGAATTACCAGCGACCTTCACTCGTATCGCAGCGCTTCGATCGGATCGAGCAGAGACGCTTTCCGCGCCGGGTAATATCCGAAAAACACACCCACTGCGACCGAGAACATAGCGGCCACCACAACCGCTTCAACCGACATCTCCATGGGCCAGTGCAGCGTCTGTCCAACCAGATAGGAACCGAAGATCCCGAACAGCACGCCCGCCGCGCCCCCGACCAGGCTGAGCATGATGGATTCTCCCAGAAACTGAAGTTGGATGGCTTCTTCGGTCGCTCCCACCGCCACCCGCACTCCAATCTCGCGCGTGCGCTCGGTAACCGAAACCAGCATCACATTCATGATCCCAATTCCGCCGACGATCAGCGAAACCGAGGCAATGGCGATCAGCAGAACGGTCAGCGTCTTGCTGGCGTCGAGCTGCGCCTGAATGATGTCCTCTGGATTGCGGATATTGAAGTCGTCTTCTTCCTCCGGACGCAGATGATGCCGGTCGCGAAGCACGGCGGTGGCTTCCTGCCCCGCCATCTTGACCACGTCCTGGGAAACCGCCGAGCACAGAATGTCATCCAGCCAGGTAATGCCTTTGAGCTTTTTCTGCGCCGTGGTGTAGGGCAGGATGATCGTATCGTCCTGGTCCTGCCCTGAGAGCGAAAGCCCCTTGGGATGAAGCGTCGCCACCACTTTGCACGGCAGGCTGTTGACGCGTATCACTTTTCCGACCGGGTCTTCAACGCCAAACAACTGTTCCCGCACGCGTTCGCCCGATCACGCAAACGTCCGCCGCGCGATCCACATCGTCTTGCGAGAAGATCGGCGCCCTGGTCCACGTACCAGCGCTTGATGTCGAAATATTCCGGCGAAACTCCACGGTAGGAGGTGTGCCAATTCTGATTGCCATAGATGACTTGAACCGGATCGTCCACATTCGGCGAAACGCTCTTGATCAGCGAAATCTGGTTCTTGATGGCGATGGCGTCGGCCATCACCAGCGTTTTCGTATCGTGCGTGCCCGTGCGCACGCCGTTGACGGCGCGGCCGCCCGCTTCGATCCAGACAAAGTTGTCTCCGAGATTATTCAGCTGCTGCTCGACTCGCGCCTGTCCGGCTTTGCCGATGGCCACCACGCAGATCACCGCCGCAATCCCGATGGTGATCCCCAGCACCGTCAGGATGCTGCGCATCTTGTTTCTGAGCAACGCCACCAAGGCGGATCGAAAGAGCGCGCCATAGTTCACGATTCTAGTTCTCCTAAAGGCCGCATCGTCCAAGCTCGAAATAAAAAACGGAGAGGATTCCTGTGATTATACGGGCTTGGCCAGCTTGTGGTTATCCTGACCAAAAGCCAGGGTGCGCCGGTGAGTTGGAACTGGTCTTGGCTTCTTAAATTGTAAAATCAATTGCCGTGGCGCACAGCGGTCGCGTAAACGTTGAACGAGCGGAAGGGGCGGGAGCATCTTTCGCTCCAGAGACCGTGAGCAGCGTAAACAAAGGCAGCGCATCTATCACTGAGGAGAAGCAAATATTGCTTTCGAAAATTGTCGAAAACATAGGAGAAGCACAATGATCAGCAGGCGACAGCTTTTTTCTGCCGGCGCAGTTTTTTTGATCCTCATCTCTGGACTGGGCGTCATATGCCCAAACCGATAACAAATCCGAGTGGCAGCCGGTGGAACAGGCGATTGGCCGGCCGGGCCAGGCCCAGGCTGATGGAGCCTATAAATTCAGCTTTCCCCGCAGTGACTTTAAGGTGACGGTTGCGGATGTTGAACTTAAACCAGCTTTGGCGCTTGGTGGATGGGTGGCCTTCAGCAAACCCGGTGCGGGTTCCATGGTGATGGGAGATCTGGTGCTGTCTGAAGATGAGGTTGCGCCGGTGATGTCCTCGCTTGAGAATAGTGGTCTGCAAATCACTGCGCTACACAACCACTTGCTCCACGAATCTCCGCGGGTCATGTACATGCACATTGGCGGACATGGGGATGCTGTGAAGCTGGCAGGCGCCATCAAAGCAGGCCTTCGCTCTTACAAAGATTCCTGCGCCAAAGCCGGCCGCGGCTGCCCAGCAGGATATCGGAATCGATACCAAAGCAATCGAGCAGGCGCTCGGACATTCTGGAAAAATCAACGGCGGAGTTTTTCAGGTCGGCGTGCCCAGAAGCGAATCCATCACTGAAGGAGGCATGAAAGTACCCAACTCCATGGGACTCGCCACGGGCCTCAACTTCCAGCCAACCGGCGGCGGCAAAGCAGCCATCACCGGCGATTTTGTACTCATCGGCAGTGAAGTCAATCCGGTGATTCAAGCTTTGCACGGCAATGGCATCGCAGTCACCGCGGTGCACAGCCACATGCTGGATGAACAGCCAAGACTGTTCTTTATGCACTTCTGGGCCAATGATGATGCCGCGAAACTGGCCAAAGGATTGCGCGCCGCTCTTGACAAAACCAATTCACAAAAGAGCAAGTAGCCGGCGGCGGGCGATCTGGTTTCAGATCGCCCATCTGCTTGCGGAGGTTCCAAAAATGCGCTGGGTTGGAGAGAAGTTTCGAAGACGTTTGAAAGTGGCGGGCTTCCTGGTCCTCCTTTTAGGCGGAGCTGCTTTTCTGGTGGTCATCAGGACAATGATGAAGGCCCGAGCCTGTGGCAGCGGTGGACCAAGAGTGGATCCGTCAGCGCTGATGAGAACCGGGGAGTTCTCCTGAGGCAGATATCATCTATTGACGTGCCCGGGCCGAAGGGCAAACGTTTTGACTATTTAACGATTGATCCGTCACGGCATCTGCTTCTCTCCACTCATCTTGGCGCAGGTATGCTGTATGCCATTGACCTGCAAAGTAATAAAGTCGTGAAGACGTTTGCAGACCTGCCGGGTATTGAAGGTGTTGAACTCGCGCCTGATGTCAACAAGGCGTACACGTCAAATTGGCTGGAAAATAAAATCGGGGTCATCGATTTGCGACAGATGAAGCTCATCAAGAAGCTTCCGACCGAATCCAAGCCGGACGGACTCACCTACGCGGCCCCGTTTCACAAGATGTATGTTTCCGACGAACGCGGGCATGCTGAAGCCGTGGTGGATGTAAATAGAGATGAGGTCATCGCCACGCTCCACTTTCAGAGCGAAACGGGAAATCCGCGGTATGACCCCGTCTCCAAACGTGTCTATGTAAATCTTCAGGATAAGAACGTAATTGCCGAGATTGATCCCGCAACGGACAAAGAAGTGGCTGAATATCCTGTAGGCAAATGTCGCGGCAACCATGGCATGGCCCTGGACAGCGAACACCGGCTGGCTTTTCTTTCCTGTGAAGAGAACGATCTCATGACGGTGTTTCGCCTGGATACTCACGAGCCGATCGCGTATTTTCCGCAGGCCAAAGGTGGTGACGTGATCGCATTCGATCCAGGTCTGAAGCGCATCTACGTGGCCTGTTATGAAGGAGCGATCTCAGTTTTTCAGGAAGACGATGCCACTCATTTCAGAAAGCTGGGTGACGTGCCGGTACAAAAGAAGGTGCACAGCCTGGCGATTGATCCCGGCAACCACCGCATTTACGCCCCTGAGCAGGAAGAAAATGGTGCTCCCGCGGCCAGGATAGCGGTGTTTGAGGCTGTGCCTTCCTCATGACAGACAGATGATGGCGACGCAAGCTGAAGTGCGCCCAGCCGGAGGACAGTGCAGGCAATCTTCCCGGGCGCAAATTATTTCTTGCGCGAATCCAAACGCTGAGCACGCGCTTTAATTGCTTCCAGCTTTTGTCCCGCCTCGCCCAGTTTGCCTTCGGCAGTCAAACGCTGGTAGTCGGAGAGATCTTTGCGGCTTCCGAAATCAACGCGGAAAGGTCGGGCTGAGATTGGGTTGGCGTGGCGGCTGCCGGCTGAGCTTCGGGCGGGAGCAGCAGATGCGGCGCCGACATTCGGCGGCTCGGCGCCAAAGAGAGACGCCATGGCAGCTTCAAACGTAGGGCCGTACGCAAGACGGTCCTGCAACGCCAGCACTACCAGACGCAACTCCGGCATGGGGCTTTGCTGGGCCTGCAAATAGATTGCCTCCGCATACAAAAGCGCGTGCCCGCAGGGAATCACCAGCATGGTTCCGCGGCGCACATGCGATCCCTGCTGGTTCCACAACGTCAACTGGCTGGAAAGCTGCGCGTTCTGGTCAATGCGCGCTTCAATCTGTAGCGGCCCATCCACAAGCTTGGTCTTGGGAAAGTTATAAACCACTGACGTGCCGTAGTTCGCGCCGTCACTGCGTCCGGCGATCCAGCCAATCAGGTTGTTGCGGTTGGCCGGCATGAAGGGCAGAATCTCCACAAATTCCAGTCCGGTTTCACCCGGCAGCTTCATCAGCACAAAATTCGGCTGCATGGTCTGGCTGACTTGTTCACCGCGCTCATTCATTGCCACCTCTTTGCCCACGTTCCAGAGGTCCTCACGGTTGTAGAACATTTGCGGGTCCGTCATGTGATAGAGCCCGTACACTTCGGCCTGCAATGCCAGCAGCAACTCAGGGTAGCGCACATGCTTGCGCAACCAGGGCGGCATGGCCGACGCGTCCTTGAACAGACTGGGGAAAATGCCGCGGTAAGCGGCAAGAATCGGATCGTCATTATCAAAGGCGTAGAACGTGGTTGAACCGTCATACGCGTCAATGACCACTTTCACGCTGTTCCGGATGTAGTTGATGGAGTTGCCCTCAAGCCGGTAATGACTTGAGTAGGGATAACTGTCAGAGGTGGTGAAGGCGTCCATGATCCAGTACAGCTTGCCATCTTCGCCCAGCACAATGTATGGATCCTGGTCAAAGGTAAGAAACGGCGCCAGGGTTGCGGCTCGCGATCGCGCACATTGCGCCGCATCAGCAAGCCGGCTCTCACTGTTCACATCATCACTGAACGGCAGCTTGCCCAGATCGCCGCGATCAATGGCGATGAGGATGCGACGCAGAAAGCCCCCCAGCACAATGCCGCTGTTGGCGTCATAGGAGGTGAAGTTGTTGGTATTCGCCTTGCGGGTAGTTGAATTCCTTTTGCCGGGTCTTGACGTAAACATCCGTGTTGGTGAGCTCTCCGAAATAAATCTCCGGACGCGTCACGTTCAGGCCTGGCACCGTGCTCTGCACGGGCATGTTGCTCAGATAGAGGTTGGGCAGACCTTCTGAGGTGAAACTCGTTGACCGGATTCATGGTGATGCCGAAGCCATGCGTGTAGATGAGCTTCTCATTGATCCAGTTGCGGCTGCTCTCCGGAAGCTTGTCAACATTCAGTTCGCGCGTGGCGAGCATGACCTGGCGCATTTTGCCGTCAATCTCATAGCGATCAATGTCCACATCAGGAAAATCGTAATAGGTGCGGATTTCCTGGATCTGGCGCAGCGTGTCCTGCAGGGCGCGCCAATCCCACAGCCGGATATTCTGAAGCGTTGGCTGATTGTTTGCGCGATCCAGGGCGTCAACGGTGGTTTCGGCGGGGAATTGACGTTGCGCAACGTGGTCCAGCGCGTAAGCCTGCCGCGTGAACTGGATGTTGTTGCGTGATGTAGGGCCGTTCACGGACCAGTTCATTGGGCTTGGCGATAAAGCTCTGAACGTACCATCCAGTGATTTGCAGAACGATATAACAGAATGCGGCGGGAGCAATGGCGGCCAGTAGCCAGCGTCCGCGGCGAAAGGAGAAAGGCATTGGCCACGGCGATACCGGCGCCCAGCACCAGCGCTGCGCAGATAAAAAGCAGCCCGGGAAGCATTACGTGGGCTTCGGTATAGGTCACGCCGCCAAAGATGGTGTGGTCTTCATACAGGCTGTCAAAGCGTCCCAGATATACGCGGAGTGCCAGCACCAGCAGGAAAAAGGCAAACGTGACGGAAAGCGGACTCCATGACAATGATCGCGGGAGCTTCGGTATACGGGCCTTCCAGCTCATTGCCATCTTTCTTCATGATCATGAAGAAGACTGACATGCCACAAATGATCACGGCCAGCAACATCAACCATCCGGAGATGAGTTGCCAGGCCGGAAGGGTGAAGAGATAAAAGCTCAATTGCTTGCCGAAGATTGGATCGGGCTATTCCCGCCGCCGTGTGCGGTGCATACCAATAGAGCGCGAGGGCCGGCCATTCCGCCATCATGAACGCGCCGGTCGCCAATGCAATCAGGATTGAACCGGCCAGTTGCGATGAACCGTATCACCGGTTCCACCGGCAGCTTTACCGGCTGTCCGCCAATGAAGATGGTGTGCGAAATCGGCAATGCGGTGAGTTGCGTCTTCTTGAGCGCCCGGAATGATCCGTACAGGATCAGAAACGTGGCTGCCGCAAAGAGAGACGAAAACCGTCCATTGCAGACTTAAAGATTTGGAAAACACGTGCAGGTAGCCGAGAGACCCAAACCAGAGCGCGTCCACATAATAGGAAAGCCACGTTTTGGCGCCGGAGACAAGAACGGCAAAAGCGATAAGAATAAGGAAAGCCAGCGTGAGCGCCCAACGGGACGCCGTGGTGGTGGGATCTGCGGGCGATAAGGGCGCCGCGGCTGCGGCCAGCTTACTGGATCGCTCATTGCTCAAGCCTCATGCCAACAGCATACGCTATCGGGCCGAGCAGGAGAGGAGTACTGCAGCATGTCACGAGCCAGAACTCTGGCGTGGTTTAGAATCATTCCATGACCACACAGGAACAATCCAATGAGTGAAATCAAACCCACGAAGAATCAATCGCCAAAGCGCGCAAGCTGGTGGAGAAATTCACTGCCAAATCAGGCACCACCACGCACCCGGACAAGGAAGTAACTGAGAGTGTGATTCTCGGGTCTGGCCGCCAACATAGATACACTTGGAAAACCTCTCTGTCCTTGCCGTTTTTATCCGGACAAGAAAGAGGAAGCCACGCACCGGACATGGATCTGCGCCTGTGACGATATGCAGATCTATAAATATTGCCACTGCCTGCTGTTTGTCCGGGAAGATGGCCGCCCGATTACCGAGTATCTTCCGCCTGACCATGACGGGCGCAAAGCCTACGGAGTCGTGGAAGATCCCACGCCGGATAAAGGGCGGGCGTTACGGAATCAGGCTGCGCGAGCGCGAAAAAGAGCGGATCGAACGGCCTTCATTAAGCGCTATTCAGGCTTGAATGGCATAATACGCTTCATTCAAGGCTTCAGTCAAAAACTAGGGAATCGTCAGATAAGTTGGCAGCTTCTGTTCCGCGTTGCCGAGCGCGCGGGCCAGACTGAGTTTCGCCAGGTTGTGCGCCAGCAGGCTGGTGATGTAATCGAGGTTGGCGGTGGCGAGCGTCTCCTGTGCCTGAGTGACTTCAACCGAATCGGCGATGCCGGCACTCATCCGGTCCCTGGTCAACCCGAGATTTTCCTGGGCCACTTTCTGATTGCTCTCAGCCACCTGAAGCTGGCTGGCAGCGGCTTCCACATCAAGGAATGCGTTCTTCAAGTCGCTTTCAATGCGTCCGCGAATTTCGTTGGCTTCTGCCCGGCGCTGGTTGAGAGCGGCGCTTGCCTGTTCAATGTCACCCTCGGTTTTGCCGCCCTGCCATAACGCGAAGCGCACAATTCCTGTCACGTTGAAGGTGCCGTGCGATTGCGATGGATTGATTCCAATCGCCCCATAATCGGCTGACAGCGCCAATGAGGGCAGCCGTTCGGCACGGGCCGCGGTGTGGGCCATTTCGGCGGCGCGCGCGGCTGCGTCCGCGGACTTGAGATCGGCGCGGGTTGCCAACGCTGTGCGCAGCGCGTCGTCATAGTTGAGCGCGGGAGCGGGCGAGTAAGGAACCTGGTCAGAAAGTTCAATGTTCGTGGATGCAGAGAGCCCGATGATGCGGGCCAGATTGATCTTCTGCTTGGCCAGATCGTTCTGCAGAGTGGTCAGCCGTTGCTGCTGCGTCTGGAACGCAACCTGGCTGCGGTTCACATCAAGCTGGGGATTCAGGCCAACTTCACGGCGCTGGCGAGTCTGTTCGAAGAGCGCTTTGGCCGTTTCCACCTGCGCCTTCGCGGATTCAACGCGCGCTTGCGCTGCCAGCACCTGAAGGTAAGCCCCTCCCACGGCAAGCACCACGAGATCACGCGCATCCCTGGCTGCCAATTGAACAGCCTTCATGTTTTCCTGGGCCGAGCGGTAGTTGTTCCAGGCGGTGACATCGGCAAGATTCTGGGTAAGCGTGGCCCGCAGATCGAAGAAGTTAAAGGGACCAACAATCTGCGGAACGCCGCGTATGCGCAGACCCTGCGCCGCCAGATTGGATTGCTGCTCTACCTCGCGCAGTGATGCATTCAGGTTCGGCAAGAGGGGACTGCGGGCGACGCGCATTTGTCCATGGGCCTGCATTGCGGAGTTGGTGAGCCCGACTGAACCAAGGTTGTAGATCAGCCCGCGCTGCACGGCTTCACGCAGTGAGAGCCTGCCTTGAAGCGGCTTATCCGCGCGAATGCTTTGCGCGAATGGCCCCTGGACTGAAACCGTGGAGTTCAGAGTATTCACGCTTTGCGTAGTGCCGGGCACCGCCGACTGCTGCGCGGAGACGGAGCCGCTCTGTCCGGCGCGTCCGGAAAGGACCAACTGATTGGCCTGCGTGGGGACGGTGGAGGAGGCTTGCTGCGCTCTGGCAGTGCCTGCGGCAGCGGCAAAAAAAACGCAGACACACGCCGCGATCAATCTGGGTTGCAGTTTCATCATGGTTGTCTCCGAAATTGATAGTTACCCGAGTTGCTTGCGGAATCTCCACACGCTCACGCTCATCAGGACCGTGGCGAACAGGACCAAGGCCAGAAAGTTAGGCCAGAGTTCGGCAAAACTGCTGCCTTTCACCATGGCGCCGCGGGTGATAACGCCAAAGTGGCGGATGGGATTCAGAATGGTAAGCGGTTGCAGCCAGTGGGGCATGGCTTCAATCGGCGCCAGAGCGCCGGATAAGCGACGCAAGCGGCGGATTCACAAAAAAGCTCAAGAGCTGGGCCTGTTGTGCGGAACGCGTTACGGTTGCGATGGACGTACCAATGCCGATGCCGCACAGCAGACACAGCATGGCGCCGCCGATTACCAGCAGGATTCCACCCCGGATGGGCACCTGAAAAACAAAATGGAGCAGACCGAGCGCGAGGAAGATCATGCCGGTCAGCAACATAAATAACGGTGCAATCTTGGCGATGATGATTTCCGTGGTGCCGGCGGGAGTCATGAGCAGTTGTTCAACCGTGCCCGCTTCGCGCTCCTTGACCATCGCGGTGGAAGCGACCAGCGAACCATTGAGGACCAGCAGAGTTCCGAACGTTCCGGTGACGATGAACCATGCGGTCATCAATCCGGGGTTGAAAAGAAATGCGGGAACCAGATTCACTGATCCTTTGCGGCTGGCGTCGCCGCTGACCATGCGCAATTCCGGATGAATTCCCTGTTGAGCGAGAGAACGGTTGTAGTTCGCCATCACGCCCTGGGCGTAACCCTGTCCGATGCTGGCGTTGTTGGCGTTAACGGCGTTGAGGATAAATTGAATATTGGTCGGGCGTCCGCGGTGAAGATCGCGCGCAAAATCGTAAGGGATCACGACGCCCGCATCCACTTTGCCGCGGCTGATTGGATCTTCCAGCGCGCGATCGTCAACGAAGTAGCCGCCTAAACGTAAAGCTCTTGCTTTGGGTAAGCGTCGCAATGAGTTCGCGGCTTTCGGGAGTCTGGCTTTCGTCCACAATCCCGATCCGGAGATTGGAAACCGTGGAGTCGAGGGCGAATCCGAAAAGAAGGATCTGCATGGTGGGCGGAACAATCAGCGAGATGGCGAGACGACGGTCACGCCGGATCTGGTTGAACTCTTTTTTGATCAGGCGCGCAAACGGGTCCAGAAGCCGGGGTGGCAAGAGTGGAGTTCATGCTTTCACCTGCATGTGGCGCATGTTGCGCCAAGCCAATGAGATAAAAAATGGCGCCGATCACCCCGATCATGAGGACGTTGAACCACATGGCGGGCCATCCGCCGCCTTGCAGCAGCGCGTCGCGCACGATCTCGATGTAATAGCGGCCCCAGACGAAGTTGGAAATCCAGCGCAGGCCGGCGGGAATGTTCTCGACCGGGAAAATGAGGCCGGAGAGCAGAAAGACCAGCAGAAATCCGCCGAGCGCCACGGCCTGAATGGCTGCTGCCTGGTTGGGAATGGCTGCGCCCACCATGGTGCCGAACGTGGCGACGCAGAACGCATATAGAACGGTTGCCGACCAGGAATGGCGTGGGGTCGCCCGCCAGGCGAAGTCCGAAACACGGTGAACAGAACCGATCAGCGCGAGCGCACATTCGGCTAAGGCGATGACCATGAACGCGAGAATTTTTCCCAGAAGAAATTCGTGCGCGGAAATGCTGGAGACGTAGACCTGGAGAATGGTTTTCTGTTCGCCTTCCTTGGCCATGGCGAGTGAGGCGAGCAGCGGCGGAAACATGGAGAGGCCGAGCACGAAGATGCCCGGCCCATAGAATTTTTCGAGAATCGCGGCCGGGGTTGAACCAGAGCCGAATTGCGGATTGACCATCGGTGCCGAGCGCGCGCTGGTTCCCGTTGCGCCGGTTGAAGCGCGCGACGATCTGCCCGGCATAGCCATTGACGAGTTTTGCGGTGTTGGCGTCGGTGGCATCGATCAGCAGTTGTACGCTGGCAATCTGGCCGCGCGCCAGGTCACGCCCGAAGTGCACCGGGATGATCAGGACGCCGCGTGCTAGCCGGATTCGTGAGTGCCTCTTCGAGGCTGCGATCGTCGGGCCAGGGCACGACGTGAAAAGTGACTGGACGCGCGGAACGCGTCGATGAAGCTGCGCGAGGCGGGGGAGCTGTCGAGGTCCTGCACGACGATCGGCAGATCGGTGCACGGTGAGTGAAATCGCGTTGCTCGAGCAGCAGGAGCAGAAACAAGGGAAGAACCAGGGCGAGGACCAGCGCCAGGCGGTCGCGCACGATCTGCGTGAGTTCTTTACGGGCCTGGGCAAATATCACGACGGAACATTTAATCTTCCCTGGCAGAACTTTCCCTGCGCGCGGGCTTTCTCCACCACGGCGATGAATACGTCTTCAAGCGAATATGTCTCTTCATTGACACCGAGAACTTTGACGCCTGCATCGCCTCAAGTTGCCCGGTAACAGTGCGCGCTGGCGATTTCGGCATCATCGTCGGTGATCACGTGCAGGCGGTCACCGAAGAGCGAAACGCGCCAGCGGTCCATGTGTTCTTCAGAAGATCCGCGGCGCGCTGCGGCTGATCGACGATGAACTCGAGCAGATGGCCGCCCTGCTGCTCTTTGACGCCGCTGGGCGTGCCTTCGGCGACCAGTTCGCCCGCCACCATGAAGCCCAGGCGGTTGCACTGCTCGGCTTCCTCCAGATAATGAGTGGTGACAAGAATGGCGGTGCCCATGTCGGCGAGCCTGTTGATCATGCGCCAGAAGGCGCGGCGCGCCAGCGGATCGACGCCGGAGGTGGGCTCGTCGAGAAACAGCACGCTGGGCTCATGCATGATGGCGGCGCCGAAAGCCACGCGCTGCTTCCAGCCGCCCGGCAGGCTGCCGGTGATCTGATCTGCTCTTTGCCTTCGAGGCCGGAAAACGAGAGCACCCATTTTTTCTTTTCCGCGCGTTCCGCCTCCGGAACGCCGTAGACGCCGGCGAAGAAATCGAGATTCTCGTCGATGGTGAGGTCGTCGTAGAGCGAGAACTTCTGCGACATGTAGCCGATGCGTTCGCGCACGGCATTGCGAGCGCAGACTGCCGCTCTCGCCCGCCAGCGTGCATTTCGCCGGCAGTGGGCTCGAGCAGGCCGCAAAGCATTTTGATGGTGGTGGTTTTGCCCGCGCCGTTCGCGCCCAGCAGGCCGTAGATCTCGCCGTATCGGACCTGGACGTTGAGTCTTTGACGGCGGTGAAGTTGCCGAAGCGCTTGGTGAGATTGCTGCGCGCCGATCGCGAGCTGGCCGCGCAGATCGCGATGCGGATGCCGGCCGGGATAATGCGGGCGCGTGCATCTCGTGGCCCAAGGCGCGCAGGGTGGCGACAAAGGTGTTCTCGAGCGTCGGCTCGTCGACGCGAATGTCTTCGACGGTGCATTCCACGGCAGCCGTCTGCTCGGATTGCCTTGCGGCCCTGGTCCGCGTCGCGCACCATCACGTCGAGGCGGTCGCCGAAGCGCTGCACGTCGAGCTGATTCTCGAGTTTCGGCGCGGACGTCTTCTGCTGCAAGCGTATTCAGCTTGAAGCTTCTTCGCGCTTCTGCCCAGATCTGCTCGCAGTGCGACTTCCAGCCGTTTCATGTTCAAGCTGGCGCGCAGTTCCGCGGGCGTGCCGGTCTGCGCGAATCTCGCCCAGATGCATGAGGGCGACGCGGTGGCAGCGCTCGGCTTCGTCGAGATAAGGCGTGGCAACAACGATGGTGAGCCCTTCTGCCGCAAGATGGGCGAGCGTGTCCCAGAACTCGCGGCGCGAAACCGGATCGACGCCGGTGGTGGGCTCGTCGAGCAGGAGCACGCGCGGCTGCGGCGACCAGCGCCGCCAGCCAGCGAGAGCTTCTGCTTCATGCCGCCGCTCAATTTGCCGGCCAGGCGATCGGCGAAAGCGGTCCATATCAAACATGCTGAGATAGTGGTGGCCGCGCTCGGCTGATTTCTCAGGCGGAACGCGGCGCAGGTCGCCGACGTAGCGGATGTTTTCCGCTACGGTGAGATCGGGATACAAGACTGAAGGCCTGGGTGAGATAGCCGGTCTGCGAGCGCGCATCGCGGGACGGCTTGCCGAAGATTTCAGTCGACGCCGGAGGTGGCCTCCATCACGCCGGCAAGAATCTGGAAGGTGGAGGTCTTGCCGGCGCCGTCGGGCCCGATCAGGCCGAAAATTTCACCCTGCTTTACATTCAGTGACACGCCACGGACGGCTTCCAGCTCGCCATATTTTTTCCATAGGCTCTCCACGCGTACAGCCGCGGCACTGCTTTTATCAAGCAATGCTGCTGCGTGGTTACGTTCCAGGAGAGTGGCCATCAATTTTTCCTAGAGCTTTTGTGTGCCACTGGCAAAGATCATTGCGGCTTAACGTGCTTCGGCCAGATGTCGCCCTTGACCAGGATCTCGCCATCTGCGGGCATGCCGGGTTTCGCATAGCCCGTGCCGGTTTTGAGCTCGAGCTTTACGCCAACTACCTGTTTGACTCGATCATTACGGAAGTATGTATTTTCCGGCGTGAAGGTGGCCTGGGGATCAATGCGCGAAACGTAAGCGTCCAATGGTTTGTTGGGATCGGAATCAATGAAGACGCGTGCCTGCTGTCCTAGTTTGACTTTGCCGATTTCTCCTTCGGGAACAAAGCCGCGCAGGTAAACTTTGCTAAGGTCAAGCATGGTGACCACTGCTGTTCCAGCGGCAATCACTTCGCCGGGTTCCGCGGTTCGCGTAACGATTGAGCCTTCGAAAGGCGCGTGAATGGTAAGGTCTTGCCGGTTCGCCTGCGCCTCCGCAAGTTGGGCTTTGGCCTGGCTTAACTGGAAACCTGCATTGGCCACTTCTGCTTTCTGCTGCACTATCTGGCGTTCCACCGCGGCGGTTTGCGCGTTGCGTATGGCGGGATTGGCGAGGCTGGATTTGGCCAGCGTCAAGGCGCCTTGTTTGGCTTCAACGCGGCGCCGCGCCGCAGCCACCGCGGCTGCCTGGGCGTCAGCTTTCGAAACGGCCTCTTTGCCTTGACGCTCAGAGACAGCGCCCTTTGCCGCCAAACGCGTATAGGCGTCGCGATCGAACTCAGCCAGTTTCAGGCTGGCTTCCTGTTGCACCAGGTCAGCCTGGGCAGCTGCGAGGTCGGATTCTGCCTGGCTCACGCGGCCAGCGGCATCATCACCGGATTGGGCCGCCTGCAATTTGTTCTGAATCAGTTGCTGCTGCAAAACGGCAATCTGTTCCTGGGCTGCAACCAGCCGCGCCTGCGCCTGTTCCACCGCGCTCTGGGCCTGGTTTTCACGCGCGCGGACCTGCTCATCGTCGAGCGTGGCAAGGACATCTCCCTGGCGAACGTGATCTCCTTCGCGAACCCGCACTTCAAGGATTCTGCCGCTGGTTTTGGACGCGATCGCCGAATCGTCGCCTTCAATGCGGCCGCTCAGCGCGACGATACTCTCTGGAATGTCTGGAGTGCGAACAAGCCGCCAGATGACAATCGCTGCAATAATCAACGCAACGACCACGCCGATGCGAATGATTTTGGCACGCGGTCCAGCGCCGTGGGCCTCCGGCGTTTCTTGAACTGGCGGGGCGGGTGTGGATGGCGCAACCGGCGCCTCTGCCGGACGGGTGCCCTTGTTCGAAAATCTGTGGCTCGGTCATTTCGCTCTCCTGGATCTGGAAGTGCCGGGCTCGCCATTGCTCTCCAGGCCCTTCAATGCCGCCAAAGAAAAATCTGCAATGTGGTTGGCAATCACTTCCATGGTTTCGGGGGTCATCGTGAGTTCAGGCCATAGCATGCCAATGACAGGACGCGCATGGATGTAATGCACCACCTGTCCGATAATGCTGTGCGCGTACAGACGTGTTTTCTGGTCGAGCGCAGGGCGGCCGATGATTTCGCCAACGATCCGGTAAAGAAGACGCGCCTTCGGCCGGATCACGTGTTCAACAACCACAGCCAGCGCCGGCGTGGGGTGGGCCAGTTCGTGAGCCATGGCTTTGGAGTACCATGACGGGCGGTCAGCCCGAGTGATATGACGGAACATGGCGCTGATAAAAGCACGCAGGGCATCTTCCGGCGTGGCTGAAGAATGCAACGCGCCGAAGGCTTCGGGTGCGTCGGCGTCATTCACTGCGGCCTTGAGAAGTTCAGTGTAGAGCGCCAGCTTGTCCCCAAAGTGATAATTCACGGCGGCAATGTTGGCGCCGGCACGGGTGCAGATTTCGCGAACCGTGGCGGCCTGATAACCGTGCTCGGCAATGACTTCAGCGGCGGCTTGCAGCAGCTTGCGCCGGGTTTCATCCTGATTGCGGACTGAATTCGTGGCCATGAATCAAACACCCGTTATAAACATACAATTAAAACATGTGTTTGAATCTGTCAAGTGGGAAGCAGAGCCTATGATTTGCAGGCTAAAGTGCCACTAGCTATGGTTTTTACTGTTTATCGCGCGACTGGTTTGCTGCTGGAGAGCTTGCTCCGCCACCGGCGTTTGCCGTGACGGCGGCCGGCTTGGCGACAGGGTTAATCATTTCCGAAGACGAATAATTCGGTCCCAGTCCCAGCTTGATCAGAGCGCGAGAATCAGGCGTTACCTTGGTTTGCCAGCCATTCTCGGCCTGGTAGCGGGTCATGGCTTCCTGGGTGCGTGAATCCCACACGCCGGTTGGTTCGCCGCTGAGGTATTTCTCGCGGATCAGAGCAGCCTGAATTTCGCGGGTGCGTTCCGGCTGTATGCCCTGCTGGCCTTTACGCTTCCATGAGGTTTTGCGGTGCCTTTGCGGTGCCTGGCTGAGGCATGTGTTTTCCCGAGGCAGCTTTCTTCTTTCCAGCGGGCTTTACCGCAGCAGGCTTTGTCTCGGCTGGCTGGGCCGTGCTGATGCTCACGCCTAACAGCAGCATCATGCTGATTAGAAAGAAGCTTTTGGAGATTAACCGCAAATACACCTCAGAATTCAGTCCAGCATTCGAGCGCGCAACATCATGTCACGGTTTGATGCTGATACGCCAGTTTTATGTTATCCAGCACAGGTTACCGAAGAGTCCCGCCTTCTCTGGATTATATACGACTAGACTGAGCTAAGTCTCTGCTGGTGAGTAGTTTGGCCGCTTTGGAGCCACGTTGAAATGACGTCTGGCCAAGAATAATGACAAAGGGCGGAAATCGCCATCGATTTCCGCCTGATTGATTCTGTTTACGGCAAGGTTCCTGAGAGGAAGATATTGCCGGCGTTGGCGGCGCGGCCACCTTTTACCAGGAACACAACATCCTGACCGCTCTTAAGCTGTGATGTTACGCGACGGAACTCTTCTTCGCTGTTGACCGGCACCTTGTTCACCTTAAGGACGATCATGCCCACCTGAACGCCAATGTCTTCAGCGAAGGAGTCAGGCTTCACGTCAGACACCTGCACGCCTTTGCCTTCGGGCGTGCCAAAGCGTTCCGCCATTTCCGGAGATACGCCGCGGACCGCCATCCCCAGGCGTGTGGGCGCTGGTTTGGCTGCGTCGGTTGATTCGTCAGAGGCTTCGGCGCGTTCGGCGAAAAGCTTGGTCCGGTCAGCTACCGCGACTGATGCCTGCTTCTGCTGGCCGTTACGGACATATTCCACTGGAATCTTGGTGCCAGGTTTGATGGCGGAAACGACGCCGACAAGATCGTCACCATTTTTAACCGGCTTGCCGTTCACAGCGGTAATGGTGTCTTCAGGCTGAAGGCCGGCGTTTTCCGCCGGGCCGTCAGCGGTTACACCGGAGATGGTAACGCCATTTTTCACGCCGTACATGCGGGCCAGCGCCGGAGTTTGCGGATTGAACGTCACGCCAATGGATCCGCGCGCAACTTTATGTTCCGGGCTGGTGAGCTGGTCATAGACTTCGCGAACGGTGTTGGAAGGCATGGCAAAACCAACGCCCTGGTATCCATAGGACTGCGTATAGATGGCGGTGTTGATGCCAATGACTTCACCGCGCATGTTCACCAGCGGTCCGCCGGAGTTTCCGGGGTTGATAGCTGCGTCAGTCTGTATAAACGACTGAAATTGGCGGGCGGGATTGATGTTGCGTCCGCGGGCGGAGACAATGCCGGCAGTCACGGTATTCTCAAGGCCGAAGGGGCTGCCCATGGCAAGCACCCAGTCGCCCACGGTCATTGCGTCTGAATCGCCCAGCTTGGCCACGGTAAGTGGAGTTTCTTTGGGCGGATCAATTTTGATCACGGCAAGATCGGTTTCATTATCCACGCCGATCAGCTTGGCTGTACGCAGCGTGCCGGGGGCATCATCTTTAAGCTTCACGCGGATGCGGTCCGCGCCTTCAACAACGTGATAGTTGGTGATGATGTATCCGTTCGAATTCAGGATCACGCCGGAGCCAAGAGAGCGTGAGCGTCCGCCATTGGGGCCTTCAGGTCCGCCAAAGGGGCTCTGTTCGTCATCGCCGCCCTGACCGCCCTGGCCACCTTGTCCACCCTGGCCCTGACCTCCACCACCGAAGAAGCGGTTAAAGAAGTCCTGAAGATCGTCATTATTGTTGCCGCCACCATTATCGTCCTGGCCCTGACCCTGGCCGCGGCGCAAACGCCGGCGAGGTTTGGCAGTGGATTCCGTATTGATGTTGACCACGGCTGAGCCCACCTGTTTGGTCACCTGGCCAAAAGTGTTGCTGAGCTGCTGCGGTGACTGCATCGGCAGCAAGGCGGCGTCAGGCGTGGACACATTGCCTCTCACCGCCGTTGCGGCTCAACACCGTTCCAATCAGGATACCGACCGTCAGCGTGAGCAGACGACCAGGGTCGAAAGCATTCGCTGGGTCTTAAGGCGTGCCATCAATGAGGTAAAACGCGAATTCATCAGGACGTTCCTCCGGCCTATTGCAGCCCTGTGGAAAATTATAAACGGACGCTTCAAGAAAGGATTGTAAGACCCATTTGATTAAGAGCGCACCCAATTAGACGCAGAAAGAGTTACCAGCGTTATCCGAAGGTGCTGGCTTGCGGGCTCTGCGGCCAACTCTGGGTCCGGCAGGCGAGCGTGCTGGCCGTATTTACGCCGCCTAACAGCTCTGAAATCAATATCCCAGCCAGAATCAGCAATGCGCCGGCTCCGGCACGGATACCCAGCCGTTCGTGTAAAAAGATGAACGAAGTGATCCAGGCGAATACCGGCTCCAGGTTGAAGATCAAAGCGGCATGCGTCGCCGGGGTAAATTGCTGCGCCCAGGCCTGAACGGTGAACGCCACGGCTGTTCCCAGGATGCCGGTAATCAGCACGGTAGCTATCACGGTCGGCGTAGGCGGAAATGTGGATGCTCAACAAAAGGTAGCGCTGATGGCCGTAAGCAGGGCGCCGATGCCGATCTGCAAGACTGCCATTTGCTCGAAAGGGGAAGCGCTGGGTGCTTCGTCCCAGCAATACGATCTGGAAAGCGAACGCGAAAGCGCAGCCAATGGTGAGCAGGTCACCGGAATTGACGTTGGCGAAATCAGCCAGGGCCTGGCGCCCGGCCGGAACCGTCATCAGGAAAAGGCCGGTGAGCGCCAGGAGAATTCCGGCCACGCGCCAGCGATGGATCCTCGCTCTCCAGAATACGACCAGCACCAGCGGCACCAGCACGGTGGACATGCCGGTAAGGAACGCCGATTTTGAAGGCGTGGTGAGCCTGAGGCCCGCCGTCTGGAACGCGTATCCCAGGCCGAGAAATAAGCCGACCGTGGCGCCGGCGAAGAAAGCCACGGCGAGTGAGGCTGCGTAAGCTTTTTGCGGTAATAAATGGCCAGCAGCACTGCCGCCAGTGACATGCGCACCGCATTCAGCAGGAGCGGAGACGAATCTGCCAGCGCCGCTTTGATCAGCGGGAACGTACAGCCCCAGATCATGGTGACCAGCACCAGCAGAAGATGAGCTTTGAGGGATCGAGACACGTAGGAAATGCCCAGTCTGAAAAATATTAAGACATTCTACCTTTTGGCGAGTCTGAGCAAGCCGGAGGCACTAAGCTTTGTTAGTAACAAACGTTGGTACTAACAAAGCTTGGTACTAACAAAAACGGACTGGGGGAAGCTGAAAAGGATGTGGCCATTTTCGCGGCGGGTGTTGAGATCGAGGGCATTGGTGGACAATGAAGTTTCAAACATCTGGCGAATGCGGTCCGCATCGCCGGGATTGGGGAACGAGCGGGAAAGCAGGTCATCCAGATCGCTTTCCACGCGACACTGAGTGATAACCGGTTCGGGCAGTCCGGCTTCGGCGAAGAGGATTTTGAACTCGCGTTCGGTAAGGGCACGCACGTGCGACGGGTCACGCAGAAGTTCCTCCGCATTGAGGGCGGCGGCCTTATCGGGAGCGGGAACCATGTCAGCCACAAGCACGCGACCTCCGGGCTTGCAGACTCGCTTCATCTCATTCAAAACCGCCAGCGGGTTGGGCAGGTGATGAAAGGCGTATCGAGAGCTCACAATGGAGAAGTGCGCGTCAGGATAGGGAAGAGCCGTCACATCGCCCTGTTGCCAGCTTAAGTTGGTGAGGCTTTGTTCCATCTGGGTCTTGCGTGCCTGGTCCAGCATGGCGGGCGTGAGGTCAATGCCGGCGGCGTGACGGACCACATGAGCAAAGGCACAAGCCAGCAGGCCGGGACCACAAGCTACGTCGAGGGAAGTATCGTCTGGGCCTGCGTGGGCCAGAGCGACGATATGATTCAGTGCTTCTTCATTCCGGATGGAATGTGATTGCGCAAAAGGCGCCGCCTGACGGGTGAACTGGTCGAGGATGCGGTTGTTGTGGGCGTCCATGCGGATATCTATCGTATCCGCAAAAAACAACGACCTGCACACGGAGATCACAACCCGTTGATCTGGTGATCGGGTGATCCGGTGATCTGGCGAAAGCTGTACCGGATAATCCCCGAATTTACAAACCGATATCCTGTGCATCTTCCTCCGTCCGCGTCTCCGTGCCATCCGTGGTGGATGTTGTTCTGCCGTCCTTCACTTCCTGCCAGCCAGCTATTAGAATAGAAACAGTATGAGTGATCATCTGGTTGACGCGGACGTTGAACGGGAATTGCTGACCAACCGCTACGAGAACACCACCGGCAACACGGCGGCAGACAGCGCGCGCCACATGCGCGAAGTTCTTTTTGGCAATGATCAGCCGCAGGGCGTGGTCTTGACCTCACTGGACAACGTGGTGAACTGGATGCGCAAAAGCTCAATCTGGCCCATGACCTTCGGCCTGGCCTGCTGCGCCATTGAAATGATGGCCATGGGAGCGGCGCGGTTTGATATTGCCCGCTTCGGCGCGGAGGTATTTCGTCCCTCGCCTCGCCAATCCGATCTGATGATCATTGCCGGCCGCGTCTCGCAAAAGATGGCTCCGGTCATCCGCCAGCTATGGGAACAGATGCCGGAGCCCAAATGGGTGATCTCCATGGGCGCCTGCGCCACCTCAGGCGGCGTGTTCAACAATTACGCGCTGGTGCAGGGCGTGAACCAGGTGATCCCGGTTGATATCTACGTGCCGGGCTGCCCACCGCGCCCAGAGCAGTTGATCTACGCCATCACGCTGCTTCAGGAAAAGATCCAGAAAGAGCGCGGCTCATTCAAGAGAGCACTGAATTTGAGCTAGGATCATGCTCGAAGGCGGAGTGACCTGGTTTAAAACGTCGCTCCTGACGATGGTTTACGCCATTGTCTTGTTCACCTCTTTCATAGCAACTGTGAAATTCTCTCGAGACCTCGGCTCACCCATCGCGGTCTTGCTTTTGGCGTTTCTAAGTACCCTGATTGCCGCCGGCCTGCGTCCACGATCTGAATTGAAACTGTGGCTGATGCTGACCGGCGTCGGTGTTGCGGGTCTGGTCGCGATTTTTGCGCTGATGCTTGTAATCGATGTCTAATCACTTGGAATGAACATCAAGGATGAAGGAATCCCTTTTCTCGTGTTCCGCGTGGCTGGCGTTCTTTACGGGGTTCCCAAGCGCCGCAGGCACGAAATTTCGTAGCCCATGCCGTGAAAGCCCGGGGAAAGCAGACAAAAGAATCATGAGCGCCGTAGGCGGGGCACAAAAAATCAATCGGCGTAAGCAAATGCTGGAACTATGAACGGACAGCGCCGTCAGGCGCGATGGGAAGTTAGCCGCGGGCCTAAGCCCGGGGAAGCAGATAAGAAAATGACGAGCGCCGTAGGCGCGGCACCTTGCTTCCTGGCCTCCGCAACGATTGCCGCGCGAAACTGCAATCTTACAGATTTAATTCTCCCCGGCACTGCTCTTCCGCTTCCGCGGGACTGCATCTAATTCTTGTCATGTTGAAACGCGACCAGGCGTGCTCTCTGCTTAAACAAGGAAATAGCCCCAGTGAAATTGCCCGCATCATGCGTCTTCGTACGTCAGATGTGTTGTATGACCTATGGAGCAAAATCGGAGAAGGCGAATTACGCCGTTCTGATATCGCGTTCTCTCTCAACCGCGAGTGTCGCCGGGCCATCGAGGAAGTGGTTGCTATAAAGAAGACCTCCTCGCCCGCTCAGATCGTGCGGGAACTGGAAAAACGTGGGATCAGGTGTGATCGCTTTGACGTTCGCGTCTATCTTGATTTTCGCCGCGCTCCCGTGGTCCTGGGCGATATGTATGAAATCGTGCGTACCATTGAGGTCCGGCTCCATCGCTTTCTTAAGGCCGTATTCATCCATGAGTCTGGAGAAGAAGACTGGTGGCGTACTGGTGTCCCTGACAACATCCGCGCAGAATGCGCCGCCTTGCGCGAGAAAGATCCTGATCCTGCGCCGGAGCCTTACAACTACACCCACCTCATTGCGTTGCGTGAAATTCTCGATCGTAAGTGGGCCGTGGTAACCCGGTATCTGCCTGCTGACATAGCGCGAAACAAGAAGGAGTTGCTGGAAAGATTGCTGCAACTCAACCGAATTCGCAATAATGTGATGCATCCTGTCCGTGGAGGCCAACTCACGGAAGAAGAATTTGAGTTCGTTTATAACCTTGATGCTGATTTGGGACCGCTGGCTCTTCCCGAAGGAAAGTCCCTTGCGCAAGAAAGCGTGCCAGAAAAGCCGGAGGAAGCAGATGGCTCTCCTCTTGACCAGGCGTTACAGCCGTCTGAGCTGGTCACCCGGCTTTCGCCCACACAGGAATCCGCGCCGCCACAGGAATTCGCGACCACTCCGCAGGAAGCCGGCAGCGAAGATTTTATTCCCAGCATTAAAGTTGGTTAAATAAAAAGTTCGGCTAAATAAAAATCAGTTCTCATGACTTTGTCACGGCTGTAAACCGCCGCGGCGCATGCAGGTTGTAGGATCCAATCAGTGCTTCCAATGGCGCGAAAAAACGCGAATAAGACTATTCGCTTCATTCGCGTTGATTAGCGGCTGATTGTTTCTAATACTTTGGTATCTTCGGATCCACGCGATCTGCCCAGGCCAGAATCCCACCTGCCAGATTGCTTGCCTTGGCGAACCCTGCTTGACGTAGAAAGCCCACCGCCCGCGCGCTGCGTGCCCCGGAACGGCAATGCACCACCATCTCTTTGCTCGGATCCAGTTCACTCACGCGTTTGGGAGATCATTCAGCGGGATCAAATGGCCGTTCAGGTTGCAGATCTGGTATTCGTGCGGTTCACGAACATCAAGAATGTAAATATCTTCCTTTGCATCCAGCCGGCGCTTCAACTCTTCCACGCTGATTTCCGGTACTCCGCTCTGGTTCACTGGCTTCTCCTGTCCTCTTATTCCGCAGAATTCTTCGTAATCAATGAGTTTAGTGATCGTGGGGTGGGTTCCGCAAACCACGCAATCGGGGTTCTTGCGCAGCTTCAATTCACGGAACTTCATGCCCAGCGCGTCCACCAGCAATAAGCGCCCCACCAGGGGATTTCCCGATCCCAGGATCAGCTTGATCGTCTCGGTTGCCTGGATCAACCCAACCAGTCCGGGCAAAATCCCCAGCACCCCGCCTTCCGCGCATGACGGTACCAGGCCCGGCGGTGGCGGTTCCGGATACAGGCAACGGTAGCACGGGCCGTCTTTCGCGCCGAACACGCTGGCCTGTCCTTCAAAGCGGAAAATGGATCCATACACGTTGGGTTTGCCGGTCAACACGCACGCATCGTTCACCAGGAAGCGTGTGGGGAAATTGTCCGTGCCATCCACAATAATGTCGAAGTCGGCAAAGATCTGGAGCGCATTCGCGCTCGTCAACTTTGTGGGAAAAAGTTTCACGTTGACGAATGGATTGATCTCCGCCAGCTTTTGCCGTGCGGATTCCAGCTTGGGTTTGCCCACGTCGCTGGTGAAGTGGATGACCTGGCGTTGCAGGTTGGTGAAATCAACCACGTCGAAATCCACCAGACCCAGCGTTCCCACTCCAGCGGCGGCAAGGTAAAGCGCCAGCGGAGAGCCCAGCCCTCCGGTTCCGATGCACAACACCCGCGCAGCTTTAAGCTTTTGCTGGCCTTCCATGCCGACTTCCGGCATGATCAGGTGTCGCGAATAACGCAGGACTTCGTCATTATTTAATGTGGGCAGCTCTGGCGCAGTGGTCGTGGCCATGAAAGATTCCTTTCTTCACTTATATCCGTTTTGGTTGCGCCCGGGTGGCGCGAAGCAGAAGGGAAGCCGCCTAGCGGCAGATGGCGCACATTCGAGTTTGGCGACAAGGTTGAAAAACCATGTCCTTTATTATAGCCACAGATCCCGGCTACATCTACAAAGACGCGTAGTTCAGGTCCGCTTCGTAGCTGGTTACCTCAATCTCTTCCGGGGCAAAATGTTTTCTGTCCTCATTGCCTCGCAACACGAACGAATTCATGTGTTCCGCATGCCCCTGCGCTACGCTGGTGATCACATAAGAGCAGTCAAACCAATGCGCCTCGGCCAGGTCCGTGGATGAATACCGCGCCGGATGGTCAGGATGGGAATGGTAGAACCCAATGATCTTCTCGCCCCGGCTGCGCGCCAGTTTATGTGCCGCCACAACTTGTTCCGGATGAATGCTGTAGCGGTCCCTGGGAGAGTCCTGCGCGTGTTGTCGCAAGTGATAGTCAGCGTGACTACGCGGTGCTCTTCTGACTCGACACCAAGGATGATCCCGCAGCACTCGTTCGGGTAGCTACGTTCAGCTTCCCAGCGAATCAGGTCGTAATCGGCCTTGCTGATTTTCAGCATAGGGGCCTCTCCAGGAGAAGTGGCGCCATTTTGCGGGCTGCCCGGAAGAGACGGCTCGCGACGAAGGGCCTCATCTTATTCGATTGCCCGCCGATTTGCATCAACTCCGCAACAATTATTTTCCACAGCCGGTACTGCACTATTTCTGGAGCAGCAGTCTCTCATATCATGTCGAAACTAACCTCTTGCGCAGGAATGAGCGACTTTTTATCTCTGAAAAATTTCCTGCCGTCCTGTTGACATCCGACAAGACATCCGTCTAATCTCTTGTCGACATTCGAGAGGAACCAATGGGAAACCAGATTGAGCTGTTGCAAGGCACATTGGACCTGATGATCTTCAAGACGCTGGCGTTGGGGCCAATGCACGGCTGGGGAATCTCTCAGAGAATTCAGCAGGTTTCTAAAGGAGGTGCTTGCAGGTTGGGCAGGGATCGCTCTACCCGGCGCTGGCGCGGCTTGAGCAGCGGGGCTGGATCGTTCGGAGTGGAGCACATCTGAAAATAATCGTCGTGCCAAATACTATTCATTAACCAGGATCGGCTTCCGGCAACTGGAAAAAGAAATGGGCGAATGGGATCGCCTCTCGGCGGCCATCGCACTGGTTTTGCAGCAGGGATAGATAAGCACAAGGGTTTGAACCAGCAATCAAGATGAAAGGAGCCTGCGAATGTCCTGGCGAAATTTTCTGGCGATTTTTAAACGCCGCAGCAAAGCGGAACGCGAACTTGACGACGAGATGCGCTTTCACCTGGAAAAGCAGATCGAACTGCATGTAGCGGCGGGGATGTCTCCGGAGGAAGCCCGCCGCCAGGCGCTCATCGAATTCGGCAGTGTGCAGCAGACCAGGGAAAACGTGCGTGAAACCAGAAGTACTCATTTTTTTGACGTCATGATTGCAGGACACCCGTTATGCCTTGCGCCTGCTGCGCAAGACGCCGGTGTTCACTTCTATCGCGGTACTCACTCTGGCATTGGGGATTGGCATGAACACCGCCATTTTCAGTCTCATTGATGGCGTATTGTTCCGCACTTTGCCGGCGCACAAACCGCAAGAACTTGTATCTGTTGAAGTGGCACGCACGCAAACGGCCGCAGCTCGATGAGCCAACGCGGTTACGGCTACTGTGAAAGTCACTTTCAAGGAACGGACTACAGAAGCTGCTCGTTTTCTCTGCCTTGGTTGAAAGAGGTGGCGAGCCAGACGAACTTATTCTCTAGCGTGGCTGCCATGGCCGGTGCCGGCAGTATCAACCTGAGTGGGAATGGCCCGGCCACCATCATTAATACTGCGCAAAGAGTTTCAGGAAGTTTCTTCCCCACGCTCGGGATTGCAGCTCTACGCGGGCAGAACAATCTTGCCTTCTGATGACAACGTGAGCGCGCCCGCGGTGATGGTAATCAGCCATGGATATTGGAAAAGCGCATTCGGCGGAACGGCCGAAACAGTTGGTAAGACGGTGCGCCTGAACGGTGTTCCATTCACCATTGTTGGTGTCATGGCGCAGGATTTCAGCGGCATCACGGCTGGTGACAAGGTTGACGTCTGGGTTCCCTTATCATCGGAAGCCCGGCTGGATTCCGACTGGACTGCCAAGGAGGATGATTATCAATTCTGGAAGGTTGACATCCTTGCCCGCTTGAATCCCGGCGTGCAACGCAAACAGGCAGCAACAGTTTTGACAGGCATGTTTCGCAATCATACATTCAATGCGCCCAAACCCCTTTTTCAGGCAGCGGATGATCCCGGGATCGACTTACCTTCCGCCCAGGACGCACTGTATTACCCACGAGCCCAGACCATGAACCCGCTTTACGTGGCCATGTCGGCGGTGGGATTGGTGCTGCTGATTGCATGCGCAAATATTGGCGGATTGCTGCTCACTCGCTCAGCCGCACGTTCGCGGGAAATTGCCGTTCGGTTAACTCTGGGCGCAAGGCGCGGGCGAATTGTGAGTCAATTGCTGATCGAAAGCCTGCTTCTGTCACTGGCAGGCGGTGCGCTTGGACTTCTAATCGGGCGTTGGGGATCGCGCGTCATCATCCTCATGGTGAAAACCGAAACTTCCGAGCCGTCTCCCTTCAGGGCGAGTTTTGATTGGCGGGTCCTCGCCTTCACTTTTGCCGTTGCGCTGATTGCGGCCATTCTATTCGGGCTTGCTCCAGCCCTGCGCAGCCTGCGAGTGGACCTGACTCCAGCGCTCAAATCCGGCAGCGCCGCATCCGCCGGTGATGCACGGCAAGGCCGCTGGTTCACTCTGGGAAGCGGGCTGGTCAGTCGCCCAGGTCACACTGGCGATCGTGGCCCTGATGGGCGCGGGCCTGCTCCTGCGAACGCTGACCAACCTAAAGAGCGTGGAACTTGGATTTGATCCCAATAACGTACTGCTGTTCGGCGTGGACCCGAGCCTTGCCGGTTACAAGCCCGCGCAGATCCATTCCCTCAACCAGGAATTACAGCAGAAATTTGCCGCGCTTCCTTCCGTGAAGTCGGTGAGCTATTCCTGGGAGCCGCTGCTGGCCGGCAGTTTGTGGGATACAGGTTTTCATCCCCCGGGAACTCCGGACGATCACGTTGCCGATACAGACTACATGCCGGTCGGGCCTGGATTTTTCCACGCGATGCGCATTCCGCTCAAAACCGGGCGTGATTTCAATGCCGCCGATTACGCAATTACCACAGCGCGCGCTTCCAGACCAAGGGACGAAAATCCAGATCCCAAGGCGCCTCCAATCCCCATCATTGTGAATGAGACTTTTGCCCGCCGGTTTCTCGGCAACTCCAACCCGATTGACCAGCACATCGAACAGGGAAGCCGGAAGACAAGACCGAGCCGCGTGGTTCCGGATGGCGGATCATCGGCGTCGCCGGCGATACCAAGTATGACGGCCTGCGGGCAGACGTGAGACCCGTAATGTATGCGCCTTTATCTGGTGGTGGATTTTTCACCATCCGTACTGCCGGTGATCCGCGACAACTTGTTCCAGCCATTCGCGATCTGGTGACTCGAAGAGACAGCAACCTGGCGATATACAGGGTCACCACACAGATGGAGCAGATGAACGGACAAATGCACGTGGAACGCCTGCTGGCGCAACTGAGCGTTTTCTTCGGGATACTGGCCATTGATTCTGGCCTGCGGCGGAATTTATGGATTGCTTTCCTATGAAGTCACCCGCCGTACACGTGAGATCGGCATTCGCATGGCCATTGGCGCGCAACGCCTGGACGTGATCACCATGGTGGTGCGCCAGGGCGTGGTGCTTTCACTCGCTGGAGTTGTTTGCGGCGTAGCCGCGGCGTTTGGCGCCACCCGCATCATGAACACAATGCTGTACCACGTGAGGGCCATGGATCCCATGACGCTCGCCGCGGTTTCCGTGCTGCTGTTGCTGGTGAGCCTGGTGGCATGCTTCCTGCCCGCGCGCCGCGCCACCCGCGTAGATCCACTGATTGCGTTGCGTTACGAATAGCAAAGAGCACATCCGGCGATGTAGTCGGCACTCCTGCCGGTTTGAAGCTTTAGACACGGCCAAATATGTAAGCGGCCGTGACTCGGATTTGCCTTGTTCCTCTCCGCAATGTCACAATAGTTTGGTTGCTCCAGACCGGATAGGCGCTTAGATTTTGCGACATTCCGGGTGCTGGGGCATCGTATAACTAGCGGTAGAAATGTGGGCTTCAACAACCCCGTGAGTTGGGCGTTAACGCGCAGTGAATTCACTGGAGCCCTGTCAGATGCTTTCAACATCCCCGTTCCCTTGTGGAACTGAAGGCGGAATTTAAAATGTCGACTTTAGTGGCTCCGGTCAACGAGCAGGCGGTTAGCTGCTCGCTTGAAAACTATCTTGTACTTCCTGATAAATCCATGGACGCGCGCATTGCCGCCGCGAAACATGCACTCGGTGATCGTGTGGTCGTTCTGGGTCATCATTACCAGCGCGATGAAGTCATACGCTTTGCCGACTTTCGCGGTGATTCCTACAAACTGGCGCAGGAAGCTGCGCGCACCAGCGCCGAATACATCGTTTTCTGTGGCGTGCATTTCATGGCCGAAAGCGCTGACGTTCTGGCGCAAACCGGCCAGCAGGTAATATTGCCCGACCTCAATGCCGGCTGCTCCATGGCTGACATGGCTGAGATCGGCCAGGTGGAAGCCTGCTGGAAACAACTGGTCGAAACTCGGCCTCACTGACGAGCGGGCCATGGCATTACGCCGCTCACATACATGAATTCCACGGCTGCCATCAAGGCTTTCTGCGGTGAGCGCGGCGGCCTGGTCTGTACCTCATCCAACGCGCCTTCCGCATTTAAATGGGCGCTTGAGCGCAATGAAAAAATTCTCTTTCTTCCTGACCAGCATCTTGGCCGCAATACCGCGTTTGCCATGGGTATTCCGCTGGACGAGTGCGTGGTCTGGGACCCGTTCATGATCATGGGCGGCGCCACTGCGGAAAACTGCGCAAAGCCAGGATCATCTTGTGGAAAGGGCACTGCTCCGTCCACCAGCGCTTTCTCCCTGAGCACGTTGACGTGGTCCGTCACGTCATCCGGGAATACAAGTCATTGTTCATCCCGAATGCCGCTGGGAAGTTTGCCAGAAGGCGGATGGGATCGGCTCCACCGAGCGGCTGATCAAGTTGATTGAAGATGCGCCCGCCGGAACCAAGTTCGCCGTGGGAACTGAGATCCATCTCGTCAACCGCATGGGCAAAGAGTTCGCCAAAGACAACAAGATGGTGGTCAGCCTGGATGATTCCGGCTGCCTCTGCACCACCATGTTTCGCATCTCGCCCCAGCATCTCTGCTGGGCGCTGGAAAACCTGGTGGAAGGCAACGTAGTCAACCGGATCAAAGTGCATGAGGAAGTGAAGCATTGGTCCAAGGTGGCGCTGGATCGTATGTTGGAGATTCAATAGGTCTTGTTTGCTTTTTGTTTTAATCCCGAGCAGAGCGAGGGAACCCATCAAAGCGAGGATCTGAGGCGAAAATGAGAAGTTTTTTAAGTATGCCACTCATCTTCGCCGAGCGCAGCGAGGGAACCCAACCCCGAGCGAGGATGTGGCCAATTTCGTTGTAGTACGCCGTCACCCTGTTTTCCTGAAGCGATTGCTTTTCTATCTCGAGCAGTTCATCAGGGCTGCCCATGCGCCAAGCGCCGTAGGCGCGACCAGAAGTTAGCCCACGGTGAAGGCGAAGCCGGAACCGTGGGTGGGCGTGAAGAAACGATCCGAGCCCCGGAGGGGCGGCACACCGCTATTTTTTTATCCAGAGCAGATCGAGGAATCCCGACCTTCACCAGGCTGTGGAGCTCCCTCACTGCGTTCGGGATATAAGAAACAAACTATGCTCTAATAGACTCAGCCACTATGAGCAAGATCAAGACCTTCACCTATGACGAAGCCACCACGCTCCTGCCTGTCCTCCAATCGCTGCTGAAACGCTGTATGGACGGTAAAGTCCTGGTGGAGCAGATCGAAGTGGAGTTTCAAAACCTGAAGCACCGCATCTTCCTGAGCGGCGGACTGATGGTTAATGTGGAGAAGGCGGCCCGCCGTCGCGCCGAACGCGACAAGGCCTTACAGGAAATCAAGGATACCCTGGCCGAAATTGACTCCATCGGGGTTCAGGTAAAAGATCTTGACATGGGACTGCTGGATTTTCCCTTCAAGCTGGATGATGACATCATCCTGCTGTGCTGGAAATATGGTGAATCTTCCATCGACTATTGGCACGGCATGGAAGAAGGCTTCCAGGGCCGCAAGCCGGTTGACGAGCGCATCCGCCGCTCACGCAAAAAATCCAGCTAAATCCTGATCTCGTTGGGCTGAGTGTATTCGCGTTTCTGCTTTGGTCAATGTCCTGGCCTGCCCTGTTGTCATCCTGAGCGAAGCGCCTCTTGAAAGATTTGCCTGACGATGTTGCCAGGCGCGAAGCCGAAGGATCCCGGTGCAGCTAGTGCTAACAAAGTGGATGCAGGGAGTTCTACCGAAGCTGCAACTTGTGACAGCCTCAAAGCACACTCCGGAGCCTGAAGTCTCGGAAGGATTCCCTGAAGCTGAGTCGTGTGCGAACAATATCCTCGGGATATTTCGATTTCGCCCTCGCATTCGCTCCGGCTCCGCTCAACATGACAGGGGATTAGAGCGTTGCTCGCCGACTGCAAGAACTATAGGCTAAGATCGCCCATCTGCTCGGTTTACGGCTTCTTCCCATCCACCCATTCCGGCTTGAAGTGTGTGTTTGCCAGCCACTTTACCGGTTCAATCATTGACTTGATGGCCTGCTCCATATGATTGAAGTCAATGTGGGCCAGGTCATCGCTCGGCTGGTGATAGTCTTTGTGCAAACCAAAGCTGGAGACCGTGTGCGCGATGATGCCTTTTTCGTCCAGAGCGTAATTGTCTGAGCGTTGAAAGAACTTTTCTTTCGGATGCGGATCAGCCACCAGCTTGGCGCCATGTTTGGCCAGTTCGGTCCGAGATTACTTCGGTCAAAACCAGTGAGCCAAAGCTCGTCGGGTTTCACGGCCGGGTCCGGCCGGCCAATCATCTCAAACTCCAGATTGGCGACAATACTTTTGAGCGGGACCGGAGGATGCGCAAGAAAAAACTGGTCACCTTGCCCGCCCGTCTCTTCACTGCCAAAAAATGCAAACACCACAGTACGTTTCGGCGCCTCACCATGGGCCAGTGCGGCGGCCAACTGCAGCACCGCCACGCAGCCTGACGCGTCATCATCTGCGCCGTTGTATATGCTGTCACCGTTCACAGGCTTGCGAATGCCAAGATGGTCCAGGTGGGCGCTAAGAAGAATGACTTCGTCTTTTAAATGTTCGTCCCGTCCGTGCAGAATGCCCAGCACATTACGTGTGTTCCAGGGCATCTTCTCGCCGGAACGGCTGGTGCGCTCGGTCACCACATCCTGGATGTAATCCCCGTGATCGCCTGCGGGCTCAATCCCAATTTGCTGGAGCTGGCTGGCCAGGTAAGTGGCAGCTACCAGTTCGTCATGCGTTCCGCTGCCACGCCCATTCAGGGCGTCGCTGGCCAGAAAGCCAATTTCCGCGCGGATACTGTTGCCCATGCTGTCTGGTTTTTCCTGGGCATGGGAGAACATGGACAATGGCAGGCAAAGCGCCGCCAACAGCAGCAGTCGGGAAATAGCGCGCAAGACTCCTCCACAATGAAAGTGATACCGGTTGACCCAGTTTTTTGAGGTGCGTGTCATCATAACGTTGAATTCAGGACCAGACTAGCCCTTTAGCGCTGTGGAGCGCAGCGACAGATTAAGGACGATAAGGGCGAGGCCGGCTAGCGCGCCGAGCCCGGGCATAAGGAGCCCGTCGCATACCACCAGCTAGCTCTAAGCGGTTTGTCGCGAAGCGACAAAAAATTAGCGTCGCGAGGCCGACTAGCGCGCCGAGCCCGGCGACACCGGAGCACGTTGCCCAAAGCTGCTCGAAAATAGCAGGCGGTTTGTCGCGAAGCGACCAAATCAAAGAAAGGCCGGCTAGCGCGCCGGGCCCGTGGCAAAAGGAGCCCGTCGCTTTCACCACCAGACTAGCACTTAAGCGGTTTGTCGCGAAGCGACAAAAAATTAGCGTCGCGAGGCCGACGAGCGCGCCGAGCCCGGCGACACCGGAGCACGTTGCCCAAAGCTGCTCGAAAATAGCAGGCGGTTTGTCGCGAAGCGACCAAATCAAAGAAAGGCCGACTAGCGCGCCGAGCCCGCTGCTACAGGAGCACGTTGCCCAAGGCTGCTCGAAAGTCGCAGGCGGTTTAGAGCGAAGCGACAGAAATTACGCTAATATTGTTCTTTCAAGCAAATGTCCCAACCCAGATATCCCAAGCCTCTGATATTGATCATGATGAGCCGAGTCAGCATTGCCCTCACCGGGCTGGCGCTGCTGCTCATTTGTCTTTGCAGCTTGTCCGGCTGCGGTAACAACGCAAACTCCGGCAGCAATGAGTATGAATACGTGGCCGTTCCTGAAGCTTCATTACGGGACCGCGTGGCCACCATCTACAACAAGACTGGACTGGTGCACAACGGCGAGCGTCTGCAGGTTCTTGAGCACATGCAGAACAAACGTTTTGTGCGCGTTCGCACTCCCCGCGGCGAAGAGGGCTGGATCCAGGAGCGCTATCTGGCTGACCAGGCCACCTTTGATCAATTTCAACATCTGGCGGAACAAAACAAGGACCTTGCCGCCCAGGCAACGGCGGCCGTTGAAGAGCAGGCAAAGGTCCATATTTTGCCTGGCAGGAAGACCGGATATCTCTATTTGCTCACGGAAAAGCAGAAAGTAGATCTTCTTCAGCGCCAGACGGTGAAGCGCAATGCGCCTGCTCCAACTTCTGCCAAGGATGATAAACAACGACAAGAACAAAGACAAAGACGAAGCCGACGATGACGATACTGAGAAATCAGACCAGCCCGTAATCCTGGAAGACTGGTGGCTGGTGCGTGACCAGCAGAAACGCGTTGGCTGGGTTTATGGGCGCACCCTTTACGTGGATGTTCCTGATGAGATCGCCCAGTACTCTGAAGGGCAGCGTATTGTTGCCGCCTTTCCCCTGGATGAAGTCCAGGACGAAGGCAAGTCTGTAAAGGAGTATACGGTCCTTTTTACTGAGGCCAAAGACGGCATGCCTTTCGACTTCAACCAGGTCAGGGTGTTTACCTGGAATACGCGCAAGCATCGTTATGAAACCGCCTATCGTGAGCGAGACCTGGCCGGCGTGCTGCCTGTATCCCAGGGGCAAAAGGACTTTGGCAAAGAGGGTACTCTGCGGACTTTCACTTTGCGCCTCAAAGACGAGCAGGGGAATGTTCATGAACAGCTATACAAGTTCAATCCTCCCATCATCCGAAAGGTTTACGCCCCCGGTGAAACTCCCATCCCCAAAACCAAACACAAGCGGCCGGAATCAACTCAGCATAAGCCTCGGCAGTAACCCCTTGCTCTGGCATCCAGCGGAGGTTCTTTTGCCTCCAACAAGGCATGGCAGAGAAAGTCAAAAAGCTGAGCCTGGAGCGGGATTACAAGAAGTACCTTTATTTTATTGATGGTCATGGGAATGTTTGCCATAAGCCCAAGTCCGGGCGATGGTGAAACCCAGATTCTGGTGCCGAAAGCCGTTGAGCGCGATAACCAGTTCCTCTACTTCATTGATAAAGAAGGCGATGTGGCCCGATCTCCGCGCGCATCCACTCGCAAGGGAAAGAAAGCCGCTTAACGCGTCCCATCCATGACCGCCCGCCCTGTCAACCTACTGGTCTTCCGTGAAGGCCGGCGGGACGTTCGCGTGCGCGATCTTAAAGCCCATTTAGTTGATCAGTTGCGCCGGTCAGGAACGCAGGCGTCACCTGAGCAGACGCTGAGGCTGCTCCTGCTCGCGGGTGAGTTGGAATGCGGCGTGGCTGACGTGATCGCCTGCCTCGATCCTCAGTCAGACTCACTGGGCTTGAGCTCACTAACTTTGGTCAGTGGCCTGAAAACGATTACGGACACTCTGGCCACGGCTCTTGTTGGGGGCAGTCCCGATTTTTCCGGCATTGTCAGAGACTCTGCAATCTCTGGATCCTGCGCAGATCGTTCCCGAGCACATCTTTCCCGAGCACATCAGTATCTCTGCTCCCGAGGGTTTCGCCTACTATGCTTTGCATCCTCTTGCTTATGCCGATATTGTGGCAAGTTACCCGGCCTAAGCAGCACGGTTGCCGTGATTGGAATACGCAGTATCGGGACCACGCTCAGCGCCGTGGTAGCTGCGGCCGTGCGCCGGCAAGGGAAGAATGCCGGCAGGATTACCGTTCGTCCGCATGGACATCCTTACAATCGCGAGCTGCGCTTTTCCGATGCGGAGTTGGAATTCGTTCATAGCTCATCATCTCTGACGAGCCGACTTTCTGGTCGTGGATGAAGGCCCCGGCCTGAGCGGATCATCATTTCTGGCCGTGGCAGAAGCTTTGGTCAGAGCCGGCGTGCCGCGCAAAAAGATCACCCTGATTTGTGCGCATCAGCCTCACTTTGAAACTCTTCGAGCTCACAATGCACCCCAGCGCGCTCGTGAGTTTCGTTGGCTGGCTGCGGACAGCGCACCCCGGCTTCCCGAAGCAACGGAGCTTTCTTAGGCGGTGGCGAGTGGCGCAGATTTTTGCTTCCCAACCAAGCTGCCTGGCCGCGCCACCTGGACCAGCTTTGAACGCCTCAAGTATGGATCGCTCGATAGCGGCAATCCCCGCTTCTATAAATTTCTCGGCCTGGGCCACTATGGCGACGCGGTTCTTGCCCGTGAGCGGCGGGTCGCGGACGCAGGTTTCGGCCTCGAACCACTTGCCGAAGCGAACGGCTTTGCTTCCTATCATGGGCCGAAGGCCGCCCCATGTCTGCGGCTGATCTGAATGAAGAATGTCCTGGCCAGACTGGCGGAGTATTGCGCGTTTCGCGGCTCTTCATTCCCCGCCGAACTCAATCACCTCAATGCTCTCTGCAAGAGATGGCCGATCACAATGTTCGCGAACTGGGCTTCGATGTCTCAGTTCAACTTGACCTCAAACGCCCGGTCATCGCCGATGGCCGCATGCAGCCTCACGAATGGCTGCTTACCGCAGATAGAAAGATGTTGAAGACCGATTCCGGCAGCCATGGCGACGATCATTTTTTCCCCGGACCAACTGACATCGCCTGGGACCTGGCCGGCGCGATCGTCGAATGGGAGATGACTGCGGAACAATCCTCGACCTTCCTTGAACTCTACCGTCAAAAGAGTGGCGATGATGCTGCCTCCCGCATTGAGCATTTCGTCATGGGCGTATTCCGTCTTCCGCTGCAGCCTACTGCCTGATGGCCGCCAACCAGTTGGGCGAAAGCGACGAAAGCCGTCCCTTCGGCCTTGCTGCGGCAGAGATACAAGCTGCAATTCCAATTTCCACGTTCCTACCTGCGTCCGTCGCCGCCTGAACAAACGTCGGTCCCCGCCACCCTTCGCGCCCTTTGTCGGCAATCTGTTTTGCCTGTTAACCTTCCCCAGCATTGAATCGTTGTAGAGCTGGAGGGATGAGTCACATGGATCCAATGGTACAAGGGCAGCTTAAAGAGTGGTTTCTTCCGCTGGCGGTCTTTGGCTTCCTGGGCTGGGGCATTTACCTCATCGCAATGTTCATTCGACGCATGCAGCAGAATGCCATGCAGCGTCATGTGCTCGACAAATTTTCATCCGCGCAGGATTTTTCTCAGTTCGTGCAGTCTCCGGCAGGCCAAAAATATCTGGCCGGCATCAGTGAAGCGGTCACCAGTCCGCGAAATGCCATCCTGACTTCCATCAAGACCGGTTTGTAGTGATGTTCGGCGGCATGGGCTTTCTCGTCGGCGGCGCCGGAGGTGACAGTATCACGTTCCGCATCGGGTGGGTATTATTCCTCGTGGGCGTCGGGTTTCTGATTTCGGCCGGCATGTCGTATTTCCTGGCAAAGAAGGTGGGATGGAAGGAACAGGACTAATCCGGTCACTGAACGTGTGGGGATTGCGACAACTCGACATGACGGAAGTGCCCATCACGATCGCCGAACATGAGCAGACCAGCCAGTCTGCCTTCGAGGCGTTTTATCTGCAAACAGCGCGTACACTCCACGGCTATCTTTGCCGTATCAGCCGTGATCCCGCTTCCGCCGACGAAGTCTTGCAGGAGGCCTACATCCGCATGATCAATGCTCCTCCAATGGATGCAGGCCAGCGCAAGGCCTATCTCTACGCCACGGCGACCAACATTCTGCGCGACCGCTGGCGCAAACTGAAACGCGAAAGAGAATGGGCGGAGCAAACGCAGGGAACCGAAAGCGTGCACCAGGAATTTAACCTGCCCATTGATATGTCTGCAGTGTTCGACCAGCTGAGTCCGCAGGAACGCGCCGTGCTCTGGCTGGCGCACGTGGAGGAACTTAGCCACCGAGAGATCGGTGCTATTCTCAACGTGAAAGAAAAAAGCGTAAAAGTAGTCGTTTTCCGGGCGCGCGAAAAAGCCAAAGAGCTGCTGGAAAAAGCAGGATTCCGAGGTTCCCATGAATAATGTCCCAATGACTCAACGAATGACAAAGACCTTCAGCTCAACGCCATGATTCAGCAAATGGCCCGGCAGCATCAGCCGGAACTGCCCAGCCCGGGCGTAATCTGGTGGCGCGCCCAAATTCAGAAAAAATTTGCGGAAAAAGAGCGCATCGAACGGCCCTTGCTCGTCATGCGAATGCTGGCCGACCATTGTATGTCTGGCCCTGGTTGCCGGCGCTGATTGGAGCAAGTTGGGTCAACTGGAAACAAATCCGTATTTTTCCAGGACACAACCTTGAGGGTATTGCTGCTTTCAGCTGGAGCTGCCAGTTTGATCTTCCTGGGTTCGCAGTTTTCCTGACTTCTGCTTCGAAATCCTGAAATGCTTATTGGGGTCGTAAAGAAAGGTCCGCGTTCATCCGCGTTAATCCGCGGTAAAAGGTTCAGGAAAAGAATTCCGCGATCGACTCCACCACATGCCGCTGCTCAAATTCTTCCAGTTCAGGAAAGATGGGCAAGGCCAGAACGTCCAACGCGGCCTGCTCGGCTTCCGGCAAATCTCCCTGCCCGTATCCAAGATAGGAGAAGCATTTTTGCAGATGCAGCGGTACCGGATAATAAACCTCGCTGCCCACGCCGCGTTCTTTCAGAAAGTCTCGCAGTTGGTCCCGCTTCTGCACACGAATCACATACTGGTGATAGATGTGGTGTGCTTGCGGCAGGGTCTTCAGCAGGGTGACAGGAGCAGGCGCATTCGGCCCCGACCTTCGTCAGCCCTGCGGCGGCAAACATCTTGTCATACGCAGACAGCGCGTTTGCGGCGTGCGTCATTCCATTCGCCCAGATGCGGCATCTTGACCCGCAAGACCGTCGCCTGAATGGAATCAAGCCGGCTGTTGGCGCCGATTTCATCGTGATAGTAGCGCTGCTTTGCTCCGTGATTGCGCAATGACCGCGCATGTTCCGCGACTTTAGCGTCGCTGGTGGTAAGCGCCCCGGCGTCGCCAAAAGCGCTTAGATTTTTTGTGGGGTAGAAGCTGAATGCAGCCGCCGCACCCAGAGAGCCTGCCGGGCGTCCATTCCATGTTGCGCCTGACGCCTGAGCAGCGTCTTCCACCACCGCCAGTTTAAATTCAGTGGCAATGCGGGTCAGCGCGTCCATGTCAGCGCACTGGCCATAGAGATGGACCGGCATAATCGCGTGCCGGCTGCGGTGATCCGGAACGCAATCCCTGCTCCACCTTTACCGGATCGATGTTCAGCGTTTCCGGATCAATGTCCGCAAACACCGGACGCGCGCCCGCGCGGATGATCGAGCTGGCCGTAGCAAAGAAACTAAAGGGAGTGGTAATGACCGTATCGCCTGGCTTAACTCCCGGCGGCCACCAGGCCAAGCCAGAGTGCGTCCGTTCCCGACGCGCAGCCTACGGCTTCCGTGCTGCCGCAAAGTGCTGGCAAATTCACGCTCAAATGCTGTAACTTCCTCACCCAGAATGTACTTTTGGGAATCACAGACGCGCGCCACGGCGGCCAGGAATTGTTCCCGCAGACCAGCGTACTGGCGTGAGAGATCCAGCATGGGAACCTGGATCACGGTTTTGGCGTTTGAAGCTTTCATTTTGGTTCTGCAAAAATTCTAGCATTGCGAGGCAGAATTCCCCCCGGCTTTTGCCCCGCAACCGATTAAAAAGTTACAATGAGCCCAGGTGATTGAAGAGGAAACGCTGTTTCCGTTTTAAGCATGTAAGTCTTACTAGGAGAGAGATCGGCAGATGGAAAACAAGCCGGCACAGAACATTCAGGACTCCTTTCTGAATACCGCGCGCAAAGACAAGACCCAAGTCACGATATACCTGTTAAGCGGTGTCAAGCTCACAGGCCGTATCAGGTCCTTTGATAAATATTCAGTCGTCCTGGAAACCAACAATCAGGAACAGCTTATCTTCAAGCATGCCATCTCAACGGTGGTCATGTCTAAAGGAAGCAGCCATCATGGTGAAAGCCGTGGCGGGCACCATGTGGGAGCTGAGGTCGAGAGCGCTTCGGCCAAAGTGGAGGGCTAGTCCATTCCCGGTCAACGTCCGCGCGGTACACGTAAGCCGGCTGGCATCATCACCGGCCGTGACCGTCCTGAGCGCGTTTTCCTTGTAGCGGTTGAATTTCGCCATCGCTCCAGGAATGATCGCGACCTTGCCGTACCTCCCGGCGCACTCATCGCCCGTGCCGCAAGAAAAGTGAAACCGCGGCCCGGCGCAACATTGACTCAGACGCTGACCCGACCCTTTCTGACTCTGAGCGGACACACATCCCGAGTAGGGATGGAGGAGTCGCTCGCCGAATTCCGCGAACTGGCCGCCTCCGCCGGCGCGGAGATCGTGGGTGAATTCGTCCAGCGGCGTGACCGTCCTGATCCAGCCACGCTGCTGGGCATCGGCAAGCTACAGGAGATTGCCGGGGCCGTGGCTTCGTCGCAAGCCGATCTGGTGCTCATTGATCATGAGCTCTCACCTTCCCAGCAGCGCAATATTGAAAAAGAAGTGGATGTCCGTGTCATCGATCGCACGCAGCTCATCCTGGACATATTCGCGCGCCACGCTCGCAGCCGTGAAGGCCAGTTGCAGGTGGAGTTGGCGCAGCTTGAATACATGCTGCCCCGCCTTGCCGGACGCGGCATAGAAATGTCTCAGCTCGGCGGCGGCATCGGCACACGCGGCCCCGGTGAAACCCAGCTTGAAACCGATCGCCGAAAAATTTTCCGGCGCATCCGCCACATCAAGCAGCAAGTGGAAGAAGTACGCCGTGTACGCTCACAGCAGCGTCAGCGGCGCGAATCAGTTCCCCTGCCCACCATCGCTCTTGTCGGCTATACCAATGCCGGCAAATCAACTTTGTTCAATGCGCTCACCCATGCCGGCGTGCTTTCCTCGTCAAAGATGTTTGCCACGCTGGATCCCACGATTCGGTCCATCGTGCTGCCCAGCAAACGCAAAGTCCTGCATGTCTGACACGGTCGGTTTCATCCGCAATCTGCCCACAACGCTGGTCACGGCATTTCGCGCCACGCTGGAGGAAGTGCAGCGAGCGGTGTTGCTGCTGCACGTATCTGACGTAACCAGTCATCTGGCGCAGGAACAGCAGGCCCAGGTGGAGCAGGTGTTGAAGGAGCTTGAGGTCAAAGATACTCCGCAAATCCGCGTGATGAACAAAGTGGACCTCCTGCCGGAAGCACAGCGCAAGTCGCTGGTGAGTGACAACGCCACGGTTTACGTTTCCGCCGCTAAAGGTATCGGGACTGGACCGTCTGCTCCATGCCATCGACGCACGCCAGGATATTGATGCCTTGCGGCGCCTCCGCATTCGCGTGCCGCAGAGTGAAGGCAAGCTGCTGGCCCAGATTGAAGCCCGCGGACATGTGATCAAACGCGCGTTTCGTGACAGTGCCGTGGAAATGGAAGTGGATGCGCCGGAATCGCTGGCGCGGGTGCTGGATCGAATACGTGGTCAAGCCGCGTACGCGACGGTAACATCACCACGAAGACTCTGACCGCGGATTCACGCGATGACGCGGATAAACCCAAAGCCACAAAGGCTTTGCGCGGCATTCACGTGCTCACTGACAAACCCTCAGCTTCTCACGTGACAGTCTTGTGATCTACCTGGATCGCGTCAAGATCGTTGTCTGTTCATTCGGAGTCTTGCTTTTCATCCGCGTTTATCCGCGCAAATCCGCGGTAAGGTTCTTGTCGTGTGTTATTGGGAAAAATCAAAATGGGCCTGAGACCAAGAAGCGGTGACAGTTTCCTTGGCCACAAGCCCATTCGATCCTGAATCGGATCGGAGGTGATGTATCTATTTTAGGCTTCCTGAGATCGGCTGTCAAGGTTTTCTGCCTGTTTATTCCAGCCGTTCCGGTTTTCCGCATCGCACCATATCACCTCGGAAATATGATCGAAAGCTGTTTCTGGCCGGCCTTACTTCCGCCCCACAAGAAAACGTAATCCCACGAGCACCAGCAAGGCTCCAAAGCCCCGGCTGAGGATTGATGCAGGAGTGCTGCGCCCACATTCCGCCGAAATATCCGCCCACAAGAAACCCTCCGGCGATCCATGCGGCGGCCGCAAGATCAGCGTTCCCGGCCTTGTAATACTCCCAGAATGCCAGGGCTCCAATGGGGGCCAATAACGCTCCCAGTGAAGTGCCCTGTGCCCGATGCTGGTTCATGTGGAAGAAGTAAACCAGAGCAGGGATAATCAGGATTCCCCCGCCGATACCGACAAACCCTGAGAAAATTCCCACCAGAATTCCAAGCAGAAGGTAGCCGAAGCTCATCTGCCAATCGTAAAAGATTGTTGGTGGATTCAGGTAGGATTTTGAGAGGATTTTTTGCCCCGTTCGGGCCTTCGCGCCGCGTTGACACTGGTGTAAACTGAATGTTAAGTTAATGAGTTTGCTGGTCGTCCCCGATCCGCCCTTTCACTTACAATTAAAGACTTATAAAGATGCAAGAGACACTCAGGCAAATAGGCGAATTACTGCTTTCCTCAATCCCCACCATCCTCTGTTTGCTGGTGGTGTGGACGGCTTACCGTTTCATGGTGCACATTCCGCTTCATCAGGTGCTGGCCAAACGCCATGCGTTGACTGAAGGCGCGGTTGAGCAGGCACGTAAAGAGATTGCCTCCGCGGAAGCGCGCACGGCTGAATACGAGCAGAAACGTCCGCGAGGCGCGTGCACAGATTTTCAAGACCCAGGAAAGCTATCGCAAGCACGTGATGGATGAGCGCGCCAAGGCGGTTGCTGAAGCTCGTAAGCAGGCTGAACAGATGATCAAGAGCGCCCGCCAGACGGTGCAGCAGGAGGTGGAAGCGGCCAAGGCCGGTCTGGATAAACAGGCAGATACGCTGGCCGATCAGGTGATCCAGACTGTTCTGCGGCCAGGCGCCGGAGTAGGGAGCCGATAGCCGTGAACACGCCGTACCAAACAATTTCTAGCCATAGCCGTTCTCGCGATCGATGGCAACGTTTGCGCGCCACTGGCGCGGTGGCCCAGCAGGGAACCTCGAAGCACACGCTCGAAACCGAAACTTCGCAACAGGAAGCTCCGCATCAGCGCCAGGGTCAGGCGCTGCCCAGCCCGAACCCAACGAGCCATACGGCGGAGCTACCGAAGAAAACGCAAAGAGTGATGCCGACGAAATCCGCAATGCTCCTTCCGTTCGAAAGCTGGCCAAATGGACCGGCCTGAGCAATGAGAAAGCTTACTGGCTGAGCATCTTCCTGAATTTTGCGATTCTCGTCGTTTTGCTTGGATTGTTGTTGAAGAAAGACCCTGCCGGGCACTGTTCAAGGCACGCAATCATTCCATCCAGAAGCGAATTGAAGAAGCGCGCAAGACCAGTGAAGAAGCGCGTGAGCGGCTTAAGGAAGTGGAATCCCGTCTGTCGCGCCTGGATGTTGAGATCACGGAAATGCGGCGTGAAGCGGAAGAAAACGCTCGCACTGAAGAAAAGCGTGTTCTGGCTGAAGCTGAAGCGGAGCGCCGCCGCATTGTAACTGCTGCCGAGCAGGAGATTGCAGCCGTTGCCGGCAATGCTCGCCGTGAGTTGAAAGCTTATGCCGCCGAACTGGCGGTGAATCTTGCCAGCAAGAAGATCCGCGTGGAAAAGGACGCTGACCAGTCACTGGTGCGTGATTTCACGGCTCAGTTGGGAAGGGACGGAAACTAGATGGCCGAAGTTGCAGGACGTTATGCCCGCGCCTTTGCCGAATTGACCGACGGCGCAGAAGCTTGATGGCGATAAGACCGCCGGGGAGCTTGATGACCTGGCTGCCATGATCAGTGAGAGTCATGATCTGCGCAACATCTTTCAGAATCCCGCCGTGGAGCACAAGCAGAAGCTGGCCTTGCTGGATGCCATCATGGCAAAGGCGGGCGGCTCCAGGATCCTGCGGAATTTCATGGCCGTTCTGATTGATCACAACCGCATCGGCCAGATGAAAGAGATCGCGCGCATGTTCCGGCGTGAGCTGGATGATCGCATGGGGATCGCCGACGCGCAGGTGAGTTCGGCCCGCCAGCTCGGCGCCGCCGGAAAGAAAAGACCTGGAACTCCAGTTGGCCGCGGTCACCGGCAAAAAAGTTAGCGCCACTTACAGTGAAGACGCCAGCCTGCTCGGTGGCGCCATCGTCCGCACCGGCAGCATCATCTATGACGGTTCAGTGCGCGGACAACTGGAAAAGATCAAGCAGCAGATTGCGACAGCGTAAAAAATATCCCATTCCCGTGAGTCATGCCGGCGTGATGATAGATGAAAAGGTTATATGGCACAAATTAAAGCAGACGAGATCACAAAACTAATTCGCGAGCAGATACAGAACTACGAGTCCAAGGTGACCGTGGATGAAGTTGGCACCATCATTTCACTGGGTGACGGTATTGCCCGTGTCCACGGCCTGGACAAGGTAATGGCCGGCGAACTGCTCGACTTCGGTCATGGCGTGGCCGGGCATCGCCATGAACCTGGAAGAAGACCAGGTCGGCGCCGTGCTGCTGGGCGAATACACCGAAGTCAGCGAAGGTGACGAAGTAAAGCGCACTGGAGAGATCATGTCCGTTCCCGCCGGCGAAGCCATGATTGGCCGGGTGGTGAATGCGCTGGGCGCGCCAATTGATGACAAAGGTCCCATTGCGGCCAGCAGGCATATTCCGGTTGAGCGCATCGCTCCCGGCGTGATCGCCCGCCAGCCCGTGCGTGAGCCTATGGCCACCGGCCTCAAGGCCATTGACTCCATGATTCCCGATCGGCCGTGGCCAGCGCGAACTGATCATTGGCGATCGCCAGACCGGCAAGACCGCCGTCGCGCTCGATACCATTATCAACAACAAGGGCAATGACCTGATCTGCATCTACTGCGCCATCGGCCAGAAGCGCTCTTCCATCGCCCAGGTCGTGCAGAAGCTTCAGGATTACGGCGCCATGGATTACACCATCGTGGTGGCGGCTTCGGCATCTGAGCCCGCCCCCATGTTGTATCTTGCGCCTTACGCTGCCTGCGCCATGGGCGAATATTTCCGTGATACCGGCAAGCACGCGCTGGTGATCTATGACGATCTTTCCAAGCACGCGGCCTCCTATCGTGAGATTTCTCTGCTTCTGCGCCGTCCGCCGGGCCGTGAAGCTTATCCCGGAGACGTTTTCTATCTCCACTCACGCCTGCTGGAGCGCGCGGCCAGAATGTCTGACAAACTCGGTGGCGGATCACTCACGGCGCTGCCCGTGATTGAAACCCAGGCCAATGACGTTTCGGCGTACATTCCCACCAACGTCATCTCCATTACAGACGGCCAGATCTTTCTGGAAACTGATTTGTTCAACTCCGGTATCCGTCCCGCGGTGAACGTAGGTATCTCGGTAAGCCGCGTGGGTGGTTCAGCGCAGATCAAGGCCATGCGTCAGGTGGCCGGCTCGCTTAAGCTCGACCTTGCGCAATATCGCGAACTGGCGGCCTTCGCGCAGTTCGGCTCTGATCTGGATAAAGCCACGCAATCCCAGCTCAATCGCGGCGCGCGCCTGGTGGAGATCCTTAAGCAGGACCAGTATCAGCCGCTTCCTTTCAGCAAGCAGATCGTCATCATCTGGGCCGGCATCAACGGCCATCTGGATGACCTGCCGGTGGACAAGATCCGCGAATTCGAAGCTCAGTTGCTGAAGTACATCGAAACTTCCAATCCCAGGCTGCTGCAGACCATCATGGAAAAGAAGCAGATTGATGATGCACTCAAGGCAGACCTGGGCAAAACGGTGAACAGAATTCAAGCAGACCTTTACGGCCAGGCATGCAACCGGCAGGAGCGGCAAAAGCCTAAAGCGCCATGGCAAACCTACTCGACATCCGGCGACGCATACGCAGCGTGAAGAACACGCGGCAGATTACCAAGGCCATGCAGATGGTTTCGGCGGCCAAGCTGCGTCGCGCCCAGGAACGTGCTCTGGCTGCCCGGCCTTACGCGCAGATGCTCACCAACGTTCTCAAATCGCTGGTGACGCGCGCGGAGATTTACGATCCGGTCACCGGTGAAGCACGTCATCCACTGCTGGTGCGGCGTCCGGAGAAGAACGTTCTGCTGATCGTTGTATCCGGCGAAAAAGGACTGGCTGGAGCATTCAACACCAACAGCCTGAAGGCCGCGTCAAAGTTCATTGCTTCCAAGGAAGGCAAGAACATTGACATCATCTCGATCAGCCGCAAAGCGCGTGATTACTTCCGCCGCCGATACGTAGTGGCGGAAGGCGACCAGCGGAAAGCCCCCATCCAGGTAGTCAAGGAATACGTGGGCGTGATCAATCGCACACAGTTCGGCACGGCCCGGGAAATCGCGAGAAGCAGTAGTAAAGCTCTACACGGACGAAGTCATCGACTCGGTTTACATCGTGTACAACGAATTCAAGTCAGTGATTGCCCAGCGCCTGGTGGTGGATGAGGTCCTGCCCATCACCAAAATTGGCGAGCAGGTGCACGAGGTGGCTGAAGAGATCAGTGAGGAAGAACGCAAGCGTCGCATTGAAGCGGCTTTGCATGCCGGCGCGGGAGTTCGTGGCGCGGATACCTCAGAGATTGACAAGAAAGCAGCCGGCTTCGCCACTTCTCAGATCGACTACATCTATGAGCAGCCGCCGGAAGAATTGTTCAGGAGCCTGCTGCCTCGCTATATCTCGGTGCAGCTATTTCCGCGCCATGCTGGAATCAGAGGCAGCCGAGCATGCTGCCCGCATGACGGCCATGGATTCGGCTACCAACAACGCCTCCGACATGATTGACGGATTAACGCTGGCCATGAACCGCGTCCGCCAGGCAAAGATCACCAAGGAAATTATTGAAATTGTCAGCGGTGCGGCCGCCGCAGGGTAGACGGCCGGGCACCAGCGAAAAAGGATTTATGGCACAAAATACTGGAGAAGTTATACAGATCGCGGGACCCGCGGTTGACGTGCAGTTTCCGGAAACCAAGCTGCCGCCTATTTATCAGGCGCTCAACGTGGTCAGCGAAGGATTCAAGGTCCCCGAGCCGATCAGCGTGATTCTGGAAGTGCAGCAGCATCTGGGCGAAGGCCGCGTGCGTTGCATCGCCATGCAGGCAACTGACGGCATGGTGCGTGGCATGAAGGTGATCGATCTGGGCGGACCGATTTCCGTTCCCGTGGGCAAAGGCACACTGGGCCGCGTCATGAACGTGGTCGGCGAACCCGTGGACGATCTTGGCCCCGTGGCAGCCAAGAAGCGCATGCCGATCCATCGCCTGGCGCCATCGTTTGAAGAGCAGTCCACCAACGCGGAGATGTTTGAAACCGGCGTAAAAGTCATTGACCTGATTCAGCCCTTCTTGAAGGGCGGAAAGATCGGTCTGTTTGGCGGCGCCGGTGTAGGCAAGACGGTCATCATTCAGGAACTGATCAACAACGTGGCCAAGCAGCATGGTGGCTACTCCGTATTTGCCGGCGTCGGCGAACGTACCCGCGAAGGCAACGATCTCTGGCTGGAAATGACCGAGTCCGGCGTAATCAAGCCTGGCGTTCCGGAAGAATCAAAAGCCGCTTTGATTTACGGCCAGATGACCGAGCCTCCTGGAGCCCGTCTGCGCGTGGCGCTGACCGGCCTCACCGTGGCTGAATACTTCCGCGATGAAGAAGGCGCGGACACGCTGCTGTTCATTGACAACATTTTCCGCTTCACCCAGGCTGGATCAGAAGTTTCCGCGTTGCTGGGCCGTATGCCTTCCGCCGTGGGATACCAGCCCAACCTCGCCACCGAAATGGGCGAACTCCAGGAGCGCATTACCTCCACCAAGAAAGGTTCCATCACGTCCGTGCAGGCCATCTACGTGCCTGCTGACGATTTGACTGATCCCGCTCCGGCAACCACCTTCGCTCACCTGGACGCCACCACGGTGCTGTCGCGTCCGCTTGACTGAAATCGGAATTTATCCCGCGGTGGATCCGCTGGCTTCCACGTCGCGCATTCTTGATCCCCACATCGTGGGCAAAGAACACTACGACGTCGCGCAGGGCGTGAAGCGAATTCTCCAGCGCTACAAGGACCTTCAGGACATCATCGCCATTCTGGGTATTGAAGAACTCAGCGAGGATGACAAGCTGACCGTGGCCCGTGCCCGCAAGGTGCAGAAATTCCTCTCGCAGCCCTTCTTTGTGGCCCACCAGTTCACCGGACTGGAAGGCCGCTACATGAAAGTGGCGGACACCGTGCGTAGCTTCAAGGAGATCATTGAAGGCAAGCACGATGATGTTCCCGAGCAGGCTTTCTATATGAAGGGATCCATTGAAGAAGTGCTGCAGGCAGCCGAGAAGCTGAAAGCCGGAGCCGCCGCGTAAACTCACATGGCAGACACCATCCAGATCGAAGTAGTCACGCCGGAACGCATGGTGCTGAAAGACACGGCAGATGACATTCAGATTCCCGGCAAAGACGGCTATCTGGGAATTCTGCCGGGCCATGCGCCGCTCATCACTGAACTTGCGGTGGGTGAGATCAGCTATCGCCATGCCGGAGCGATCAAGCGACTCTCCGTTGCCTGGGGATTTGCCGAGGTCCTGCCCGACAAAGTCACCATCCTGGCTGAAACCGCCGAGCGCGCAGACGAAATTGACCTCAGCCGTGCCCAGTCAGCGAAACAACGTGCTGAAGAAGAGCTGAAGAAAGCCGGTCCCAGCGGCGATGAAGCAGCTCAGGTGGCGTTGCAGCGGGCCAACACGCGGATTGAAGTGGCGGGCAAGAAATAAAACTACACCCCTGTCATGTTGAGCGAAATCGGAGCGCATGCATTACCGTTTACCCCTGTCATGTTGAGCGAAGTCGGAGCGCACGCGACGACGTAGTCGAAACATCCCGGTGCAGCCGGTTGTCACAATGCCAATACGGGAGTTCTACCGAAATCTCTCATAGTGACACGTTGTTAGAGACAGAGCCTGGGAGAATTCCTTGAGCCTGCATTTTGCGCAATCCAGCATTCTCGGGATGTTTCGACTTCGAGACGCGATGGTTCGCGCGTCTCTCCGCTCAACATGACAGTGTTTGAGGGTTTCGTCGAAAGAAGAATCTTCATACGTCGCCCGATACTCCCAGCCGCTCAAGAGAGAAGGAAAAACGGCACACGTCACCACAGCTTCTTCGGCAGCAGATACGTGAACCCTGCGAAAAACTCCCACCTGGTGCTGGTGCTGGTAAGTCCGCGATTGAATCCGGCATCAAGACCAGGTTAGGCTTCAAGTTGTAGTTTGGGGCAAACAGCAGCGCGGTCGCATTGCTTCGCAAAAAAGGCTGAGTAAAATGCCACAATTCTCCCGTGAATCCCAGCTTGCCTTTTACCGGATGAGAAATTGAAAGCGTCTGTCCAAATTGGGCACGGTGCACGGCATTACCAATCTGCTCATTGAAGATGTAGTTTGTATCCACGTGAAACTTGCCCAGATCGGCGCTGATAAGCAACAAGGCGGAGTTGCGGCTGGAACCAACATCCAGATCAGTAGCCGTGCCGTCATAGACAGTTCGAAAGTAGCTGGCGGAAATGGTCGGTTTGCGTCCCTCTCCTTGCAGCAGGACTCCCTGAAAGCCCAGAGACACGCCGCCTGCGATCTGTCGAACGATGGTCGCCTAAATCCGATGACGTGAAAGGTTCCGTGGCCACCAGCAATTGCAGCCGTTTGACAGGAGCAAACTTGATGACTTCATTGATCCCGGTGCGGTTGGCAAACTCACCCGAATGTTCCGCCACCAGAACGCCGGTCTCAAATTGCAGGTAGCCTACGGGCGTGAGGTTCGCGGGGGTTGAGACAGTGGGACGGCCGGGATTGGCTGCCGGCGCGTCATCCGCATGTACTTGCCCTCCAGCTATGGAGGGCAGAAAGAGCAATGGGGCAAGCAGGCAGAATACGCGGGCCAGACGTGAACTACACACCGCCAGGAGCATGAGTTGTTGTGGCACTCTGGAGTTATAACTGAGATTCGGGCTTTTTATTCTCGTTAAATCTCGGGATTTTGTTTGTGGCACTCCATGGCTTACGCAGCCTCATCTCGCCGGCGTCCCATCACCATGCGACGAAGAGTTAATGCGTTCTGGGCGGCGTACCCTGCCTGATCGTTGTCAAAATAAACGTAGATTGCCTTCAGCTTGTTTGCCTGCTGTTCGATCCAGCGCGCCCATTGCCGCAACCGCATATCGCCGTAGCTGCCCTGGTACTTTCCTTCAGCCGGCCCATGCAGGCGTATATACGCGAAATCGGCGGTGATCTCCAGGGGCGAATGGTAGCCACCAAGCTCGTAGATGCAGAAGCCGGCGTTCATCTTTCGCAGAATCCGATTAACCTCTGGCGTCATCCAGCTCGTTTCGCGAAATTCGAAGGCGTAACGGTGTGACCTCGGCAGAATTTCCAGCAGCTCCTGCAAACGCGTGGGGTTCACCTTCCATTTTGGAGGAAGTTGGAACAGCACCGGACCAAGCTTTTTGCCCAGAATTTCCGCCCGGGGCAGCAGATTATCAATTGCGTGTTCCGGATCTTTGAGCTTCTTGTTGTGAGTGATAAACCGGCTGGCTTTCACGGCGAAGACAAAGTCCCGTGGTGTAGCGTCGCGCCATGATTCCATGGCTGCCGGTGTAGGTAGTTTGTAGAAAGTGTTGTTTAATTCCAGCGTGTCAAAGTGCTGGAGATAAAACTCCAGCATCCTGGAAGCCGGCGTCTTCGGCGGATAGAAATTTCCTACCCAGTGTTTGTAGTGGTAGCCGGAGGTGCCGATGCGGATGTCACAGCTCATGCAAGGCCAGCGGGTGAACTTCATTTTCATTTGATGCCTGCCCTGGGCCAGGTGTTTTTTGTCTTCCATTCGGCCCATGCAAGCGAATTGCAGCAGGCGAATTTGCTTTTGGAGACAAACGGCCCTGCTCCGCCTCATCGACAGAATCATTCCCAGTACTTAAAATTTTTATGGCTGCTCACATTTGTCCACGCCGCCAGCTTTTTAGGGCATCATTGTGTCCGGCAAATTTCCAGATAATCTTGAGGTGAAACTTTTCATGCGCAAAATCCCTATGCTCGCATTGATCGCTCTTCTGCTCGGTGTTGCAGGCTCATTATGGGCTGGTCTCGGTGCTGAGCCGGCGTCTCCGGCAAAAGACGGCACAATGCCCGCTCTGGCTGCAATCGCGGGCCAGGGCATGCTTTCCACTGAGCCCTATGATGATTTGCAGGAGCTTTCTGACGATATTGGCGCACGCGTGACTGGCTCGCCTGAAGCCGCCAGGGCCGTGGAATGGGGAATGGCAAAGATGCGCGCCATGGGATTGGACAATGTGCACGCGGAGAAATGGCAGATCTCGCACGGATGGACCCGCGGCTCAGCCAACGCGGAGATCGTTTCTCCCATCCATCGCAAGCTGAGCATTGATGCCATGGGCTGGGTTGGTTCCACGCAGGCCGGCGGAGTTGACGCAGATGTTGTTCCCGTTAACAGCAACAAACTGGATGACGAGATGAAGGATAACTCCGCCAAATGGGCCGGCAAGGTGCTCTTGATGGTCCGCAAGGGACCCGCGCCAAGCGGTCCGGCGGCCATGGCGGGCTTCATCAAATTTACTGACCTTCTCAAAAAAGCCTATGCTGTCCATGCCGTGGCCGTGATCGGCGGGCAAGGCGGCCAGCCTGCCGCCGGCATGCACCTGACCCATACCGGGGCGATGGGCTTTGACGCGTATTATGACATTCCTATCGTCAGCATGATCGCTGAAGACCAGCAGCAGCTTGAACGATTTCTGGACAAGGGCAAGGCCGTGCGGCTCAAAATTGATGTGCAGAATAAAGTCACCAGCGGCCCGGTGGATTCAGCCAACGTAGTGGGTGAAATTCTTGGTACGGAACATCCGGAGCAGGTGATCGTGGTAGGCGGGCATTTGGATTCCTGGGACCTTGCCACGGGCGCCACTGATGACGGTTGCGGTGTCGCGACCACTCTCGGCGCGGCCAACGCCATTAAGCTGAGTGGGTTCAAGCCTAAGCGCACCATCCGCTTTGTCCTCTTCACCGGTGAAGAAGAAGGCTTGCTGGGCTCAATTGCATACACCAGGATGCACAAAGATGAAATGCGGAACCATGTCGCCGCCCTCATTCTTGATAATGGCCAGGGCCCGGTCGTGAAGCTCAACATGGGCGGACGCGATGATTTGATTCCCGCCATGGAAAAGTTTACTGGCTCAATCAAGGCATTCGGCGACGTAGGCGTGGATGACAATGTGAGTTTCGGCACCGATGCCGGCCCGTTCGTCCTGGCTGGCTTGCCGGGCATCAACATGGGTCAGGATTCGCCCGAATATAAATACACGCACCACTCGGCCGTGGACACATTCGATAAGGTCAAGCCTGACCTGCTGATTCGCGATGCAACCGTCATGGCTTTGACCGCCTTCTGGATGGCTGATCGTCCGGAGCGGCTGGCCAGCCCATGGCCGCCGGAGAAGAGCGCCAGAATGCTGACCGAAAAACACGATGATGTTTTCCTGAAAGCGCTGGGCTTGTGGCCCTTTGGCGATATGGGCAAGGATGCTGAAAGTAAACCAGCCGGCGGTTCAGGAACCAACCAAAACCGCGCCTACATGGACGGCCTACACTCATCACATTTATACTCGGGCATTGCGGTAACAAACGCCATGCCTGAGTTTCTTACCAACTTGTTGCGCAGTCTTCGCGGAGCTCGCGGTGAAGATATGCAGTTGCTTTGCCGGCAACTGCTTTCGCATCGGGGTGAAGCTTCGCAAACCGTTCTGGCCCAGCGCATCATTGAACGGTACAAGGCGCTTTCTCCGGCCGAGCGGCTGGATTTTTTCAAAATGCTGGCCAAAGACTTCGGCCCGGATGAGGCAGCCATTCAGCAGGCATTGAGTCACGGCGGTGGCGCATTCACTCCCGAAAGAATTTCTGAACTGGCTGCTGCCGCGGAACCTCCCCGCCAGGAGCTTTTCCGGCGAATCAATACCGGCCCAGCCGGAACTGAAACCCTGGTGGCCATGCGCAGCGATCTTCTGCGATCGTTACCGGCGCATCCTGATCTCGGTCCGGTGGATGCCGATTTGAAACATCTTTTTCGTTCCTGGTTCAATCGCGGCTTCCTGCGGCTTGACCGGATCGGATGGCACACCGCTGCCTTTACTCTGGAAAAATTGATTCACTACGAATTGGTGCATGAGATCAACGGCTGGCCGGACCTGCGCCGGCGGCTGGAAGCTGATCGCCGCTGTTTTGCTTTTTTTCAGCCGGCTCTGCCGGGCGACCCGGTTATTTTTGTGGAAGTCGCGCTCACGCAAAAGCTCGCGCGTGACATTGCTCCGCTGCTGGACATCAACGCTCCGGTGTTGCCGCCGGAGAAAGCCGATACGGCGATTTTCTATTCCATCAACAACTGTCTCGATGGTCTGCGGGGTATTCCATTTGGTAATTTCCTGATCAAGCAGGTGGTGGACGAACTACGCGCGGAGCTGCCAAACATCAGGAATTTCAGCACCCTTTCTCCCGTGCCACTGCTGGCGCGCGCATTGAGTAAACAGGATGATGAGAACGGATTTACTCGCGAACGGCTGGAGCGGCTGTTGCATGTTTTCGCGGCTGATCTGGTGCGTGACTCGGGCAAATCCGATCCGGTGGATGCGCTGTTTTACATGTTGAAGGACCCCATCAGATATCGTGAGGTGCTGGTCGCGCCTCTTCATCGCCTGACGCTGGCTTATTTCATGCAGGTCCGGTCAGGCAGTCGGATTTACGATGCTGTAGCCGCATTTCATCTCTCCAATGGCGCACGGCTGGAGGCAATTGATCCGTTTGCCAATCTTCGCCCTTATGGATTGAAGGACTCGTTCGGCGTGATGGTCAACTATCGTTATATCCCTGAGGATCTGGAAGAAAACCATGAGCAGTTTGTGCGGACCGGTAATCCAAGGGTGGCTCCGGCACTCATGCAGGAAGCACGTAAGATTGCAGCCTTGTGGACCGGGCGAGTAGAGAAGGGCAAGAAATTAGACAAAGCGTCCAAAAGCTAGAATGCTGCGTCTTATCGCAAAATTCGATAGCTTGCCTGACGCCACAAAACCCTTCTTGAGTCCTGTATTTAGAAATCGTGATTGGCCGATGTCCCGCGAATCTGCCTGACCGAATTTTCTGTACGAAAAACTCAAAACCATTGCGTCAGCAGAAGAATCAGCAAGTTACATTGTCCTTATAGTCGACCTATAATGGCACAGTTACAAATATAGAACAGAGCCACACGTTCATGTCTGGTCCCGCTAATTAACAAGTAGATTCTAGCCACTGTCTAGTACTCCCGTGGTAGCCAGCCTCAAAGCCGTGAACTACTGGCTTGAGCTTCATCTTGCACGACATGAGTAGTATGGCCTCTTTTCTGGCGTCCCTCGCGTCAGTAAGGCAGTCCCTCTATCTTGAAGCAAATACCACTACGAAGCAGCCCGCTAGAGCTGCGTATGTCTGAATTGATCACATACTAAGAATATAGGAGAAACTCATGAAGTCGAGTCGAGCAGTGTTATCAGTTTGTCTAGCGCTTTCGCTTTTTGTGGCTTTTGGAGCATCGGTGGCACAAGGCCAATGCGTAGCAGGCGCGAACATCGCGGTGAGCCCAGTCTCTCAAAATTTGCCTGCGGCGGGAGGAAACGGCCAACTTACGATAACGGCAACAATTGGTTGCGCTTGGACTGTCTCACAGGCAAGTTCCTGGCTTTCGGGCACCTTTACTGGCGGGACTGGTTCTGGAGTAGTGAATTTTGCAGCCGCCGCGAATCCAGATTTGTGTTCCAGGACCGGATCAATCACAGTTAAGCTAACTTCCAATGGAAGTAGTGCAGCTGGAAATATAGTAGAGGCAGCATCTGCTGGCGACTTTTCGCTCGCGGTCAGCCCAGGCACCCAGTCACTTGTACAGGGAGGGCGAATTACTTATACAATTACAGTAACCAGGACGGGCGGATTCAACGGCAGCGTCGGGTTCAATCCTCCCACTGGTCTGCCAGCCGGAGTGACGGCGTCATATTCCAATTTCACGTCAACAACCGCCACATTAACCCTAACCGCGGCTGCGAACGCGACCACCGGAAATTTTATATTTAGTGTCCCTGGCGTGAACTCCTGCGTTCAAAGGAACGCATCGGCAAACGTTCAAGTTATAGCACTTCCACAGCAGGCGGCTTATTATGTGGGCTCCGATCAGCATGTCTACGAGTCAGTACTTTCTAACAATATTTGGGGCAACAATGATTTAACCTTGATCACGAACAATATTGCGGCAGCTGCTGGCAGCGGCCTGACCAGCTTTAAACTTGGCTCGTCACATAGAGTCTATTTTGTAGGTACGAACCAGCATGTTTACCAGTTGACTTGGGCTACGGGCGCATGGAGCTCTAGTGACGCTACTGCTCTCAGCGGTTCAGGAATGGTGCCCGTTTCGAATAGCCCCCTCACCAGTTACACATCTACTGGCGCCGGCCATTCGGTTTATTATCTCGGCGTGGATCAGCATATTCATGAACTCAACTTCAACGGCACCTCCTGGCACGATGGTGATTTGACCGCCGTTAGCGGAGCAGGCGTCCTGCCCGCGACCACAACTGCTCTCACCGCCTTCATCGCATCGTCCGGCGGTATTTCTGTCTACTATGTTGGAACGAACCAACACCTGTATGAATTAAATTTCGACGGTTCTACCTGGAACAACGGTGATTTGACGGCAGCAAGTCATGGCCCGTTGGCGCTCTTGGGCACCGGCCTAACAAGTTTCACGGCTCCTTCAGGAGGGATTTCCGTTTACTATGTCTCTACTAACCAGCACTTGCACGAAATGAATTTTAATACCATTTCTTGGCATGATGGTGATTTGACCGGCGCTTCAGGAACAGTGACCATTGCGCTTTCCAGTACTGCGGTGACAAGCTTCCTCGCCTCATCTGGTGGCATTTCCGTCTATTACAAAGGAACTGACCTGCATGTGCACGAAATGAACTTCAATCTCACGTCCTGGCACGACGGCGATGTGACTGCCGTTACAGGTGGCACACTGGCTTCGAGTTCCGGCGGTATGAGCAGCTTTATCGGCTCTACCGGTGGCATCTCAGTCTTCTATCTCTCAGGCGCCGGACACTTTGATGATCTGAATTTCAATGGAAGCGCTTGGAACAATGGCGATCTCACAATGATAACGGGAGGCGCAGCCCCGATCGGTGGAAGTTCGGTAACTGCATTTCTACAGCAATAGCGTGAATGGACCCACCTGGTCAGTGAGCGATCAGGTGGGCTTTTTAAGGAGAGGCCGTGACGCATGCAACGACAAGCGCTTACGTTGTCAGGCCGATGTGGTGCTCTCACTGATCCGCGTATCCTTCCCCATTTTTTCATGTGCTCATTATTGCGATGCTTCAATATACTGGTTTAACGCATGAGTTTTGAGCAGGCATTTAACCGAATGTGGCATTCTGTTGCCGCCAAATTTCGCAGCCGGCGACGCAAACGCTTTCTCGCGCTTTTTCCTCCTGATCGAGTCAAATCCATTATTGATCTTGGCGGTCTTGTAAGTCATTGGGACGGCGAACAGCGCGACATCACCGTTCTCAATCTTATGCCACAGGAGTCGCCTCACTGCAAAGTGATCGTCGGAGACGGTAGGCACACTGGATTACCGGACAAAGGATTTGCGCTGGCATACTCCAATTCTGCAATAGAGCACGTAGGAAAATGGGAAGACCAGGTTGCGTTTGCTTCAGAACTGAAAAGAGTCGGCAAGGCGGTCTACTGTCAGACGCCGAATCGCTGGTTCCCGCTGGAAGTCCATTATCTGACTTTTTTTTGGCACTGGTATCCCAGGCTTCTTCGCAGCTATTTCATCGTTCGTTATTTGACCGGCTGGGGATGGTTAGTGAGACCCGATCGGCGCAGGGTGCAGGAGTACGCTGACACTGTCAACCTGCTGACCTTTTCGCAGATGCAAACTCTGTTCCCCGGATGTTCTATCCAACGGGAGAAATTCCTGGGCTTAACGAAATCTCTCATCGCGGTAAGCAACGTCAATAACGAGAGTTACGTGGGCTCCAATGCCCAGGGTGAACGCACCGGAGTCACGGCCCAGAATTCGTGAATTAAGGGCGGCCCATTTCCTTGGCGAACGCTGACCTAAGCTCCGCTGGATTGGTGCCCGTTTCCCGCAGTGTACGCAAGCTCAGAGCATCATGCCGCTTCGCCAAACGCGTCTGGTTTTCATCCCGAAAAAGCGGACAATGGAAATAGCCGGGGACTGAGTATTCAAGGGCTTCAATCAGCAGAAGTTGACGGGCTGTGCTGCGGAGCAGATCGGCTCCTCGTACCACTTCGCTGATCTGCATGGCCTCATCGTCCACCACCACCGCTAATTGGTAAGCCGGAATGTCATCGCGTCGCCAGACCAGGAAATCTGAAAAGTCCTGTCCCGCAACGAACTGCTGGTCCCCGAAATAAAGATCTTTGAAAGCAATCAGGCTGTAATCGGGCACTTTGAAGCGCCAGCTCACGTCTCCCGGCGCGGCCCATTGCCGCGCTTCCGTAATTTTGTGGCGACATGTGCCAGGGTAATGGAGTTCGTCATCTTCGCCCGGCAATGCGGACAGGGAAGGCACGTCATTGTCTTCATGCGGAGCAGAGAGTGCGCGTTCAAGATCTTTCCGCGAGCAGGAGCAGGGATAGATAAATCCGCCATCGCGCAGCTTCCTCCATGCTTCAAGGTAGAACTCGCGCCTTTGGCTTTGGCAGTAGAGACCGAACTCACCGCCCAGGTCAGGACCTTCATCCCAGGAAAGCCCCAGCCAGCGCAGGTCTTCATACATGGCGGCGACGAATTCCGGTTTGCACCGCGGTGAATCGAGGTCTTCATTGCGGAAGACCAGCTTGCCTTTGGCTGCGCGGGCCCGCTGGTACGCCATCCAGAAAGTGCGCGCATGCCCCAGATGAAGGTATCCGGTGGGTGAAGGAGCAAGCCGTCCACGATAGTGACTCAGCATTGCTCCGCCCTCCACCTGGAATCGAGGACCACAGGTCTATTTAGGACGAACAGCCACAATGTCAGGGATTGCGTTGTTGCCGTTCAAATTCAATTGAATGTTGAAAATCATCTGTTGAATTAGCCAGATTGATGCGATGCACGGTGTTGGTTCCCGCCACGCCGACCCAGAGCGTATTGCCATCCAGCGTCATGTCCCCAGACACGGCTTCAGTGCCGCCGGCCGCAAGAGCAATCACGCCCGGTCCAGCACCCGGAATGCCTACAAGCACGCGTGGCTGCCCGGCCGCCAGTTCCACGATGTGGGCGCCATTGGAAGCGGTAATCATTTGGCGCGGATTCAAGGGGCCCAGCCCGAAATCAATGACCTGATTGGCAAAAGTAGTTGGAGGATGACATTGGCCGCCGGTATCGTCCGGAATCGTGACCGTTATTACCTCAAGTCCTGAAGTATTCGCCGCGATAATCTGGTTCGCATTCTTCACTTCGCCCAGAAGCAACGGAGTCAGCGTAGTGGGGGCGTTGGGCAGAACGGCATTATCGCAGGTACTAATCACGTTGAGTCCGTTGGGATTAGCCAGGAAGGTGAATGGGCCTGAAGCCAGCGGAGCGGCATCAGTAAATGCGCCCGTCAGTGTCAGCGTTCTTTCTGTCTGGAACGGCGAATAAACATATACGTTGCCGTTATCGGCGCCGATGTAGGCGCGGAAGCCGTCATGGTCGAAAGCGGCTGTCACGGCGCCGGGAAGAATAAAGGTCGCCAGCGTACCGGCGCCTTGATCAAACACCCACAGCCTTTGAAAGCTTACATTCGCGTTGAAAATTACGTTGGATACGATGACCTTACTGCCATCAGGCGAAACGGCAAGGATCTTTCCGACCGGATCTGATGCCAGCAGGGTAATCGTGTTGGCGATGGCGTCCAGTGAGATCAGTCCTGACGTGGTGGTGACAAAGGCCTTGGTCCCGTTGGGCACGAACTTCATGGAGATGGGCGCGCCGGGAAGTATGATGGGCGTTCCTGCGGCCGGCGGCGTTTTGCTGGTATCAATTGGGACTAATAGCTGGCGAGGTTCCCGCGGCGGGAATCGCTGTAGTGCCTACATAAACGGTAGTTGCCGGACTGGTCCCGTTCACCGTCACGCTGAAAAGATCGCTATAAACCGGCTGAACAATACCGTTTCCGCAGGTAGGTGGCGCGCAGACCGCCAGAATTCCTGCCCCGCCGGGCGAGACCGCGGTCAGAGTGGTGCTGCCCGGTCGGCCCGGCAACGGTCGCTACGGCTGGATTGTTGGAAATTATAGTTACAGGCGCACCAAGGACGGGTATGCCATTGCTGTCGATCATATCGGCTTGAATGATCTTGCGTGTCATTCACGTTCATAGTGGCAGTTTCAGTCGGCTGACCCGCTGGGCGCCGGAAACATGCAGGATGATGCGGGCTGGAAGGCAGGTAAGAAAATTGGCGCTGGTTGATCCTGAAGAAACATTACCTGCGCTGGCGATAATGTGGGCCGCGCCGGGACCGCGTGCCGTGGCCAGGCCGTTCGAATCAACCGTGACCACCGTCGCGTCCGTGGTCAGCCATGAGAACCCGCCAATCTGGCTGGTAATGTCAGTGGTGCCATGAAAGGCTGTGGCGGTGAACTGAAATGTCTGCAGATTTGATTTGCAACCCGCAGGCCCGGGGCTCACGGTGATTGCGGTTACCGTGGGATGCACTGAGATGGTTACAGGGGCGCTGGTAACACCCGCGGCGGTCGCGGTGATGGTTGCGGTACCACTTACCTGATTGCCGGAAGCGTCATTTCCATTGCATACAACAAAGGTGGAGTCCCACACGCCCGCGCAAACCAGTCCTGCTGGAGAAACCGTAACCAGCTTTGGATTGGAGGTGTTGTATGTGAAGGTGCTCGCGACCGAGTTATCGGTGGAATTCTGCGCGGCAACATGGTGGTCGCCGACCTGGCCGGCCACCAGGGAAAGTGTGGCGGGATCAGCGTTACCTGGACAACCGTGTTCTTGCTGGATGAACTGCCACCACCGCAGCCAGCCAGAACTGCTGCCAAAATTAAAATGATCGCGGTTCTAGTCACAGACCACTGCATACACCCTCGGAGACGAATTAGGTTGGGAAGATAATCACTCAGTGTAGTGACTCGCCTTCATTTCTTCAAGACTCACGGCAACGGGCTCTCGTGGGCCAGACACACTTCGACTTCAGACACGCTGAGAACGACATACACGGCAAATATTGCGATAAATATAATGAATGAGCGCAGCCGCTTATAATGAATGAGCGTAGTCGCTCAGCAATTCCTGGCCATTTTGCCGAAGTGATGGCTGTGCTTATTGTTGATAAAATCAGCACGCTGCGGCATGAATCTGGTTTTCGCGGGCAGGTTAACGCTTCTGATGACCCGCTCTGTTGACGTCTTCCGGCCCCAGTTGTTATATTAAACAGGTTCTGCGAGTTCAATTCTGGCTTGCTGTGTTGTGAGCTGTAACGCGTTTTTGCCCAGGGATTTTATCCTGAAACAGGGCATACCTCGCTGAAAAAGGTCCGCGCTTTCCTTCCCCCGTGAAGGGTATGCGGACCCTAGGACAACGAAACGGAGCACCTCCAGTTTTGGCTCGGTGCCACCGTCGTTTCCGACCACCGATAGGTAACTTTGCATCCTTCCGCGGTTAGAGCGGAATCATGGCTGTCGTGCTGGCAGCCAGCCCGGAAGCGGGTCTATGGCAGGCCTTGGCAGAGGTGTGGATTGCCGCCGCCGCGAAGGATGTTTTCAACCAGTACAGGTTTTTCCAGTAAAGGTCATAAAGGTAGCTATGCCGACATTTAATCAATTGGTTCGCAAGGGACGTAAGGCCCCGAATTACAAGACGGCCAGTCCCGCGTTGCAGTCGTGTCCGCAGCGTCGCGGCGTTTGCACCCGCGTGTACACGCAGACCCCCAAAAAGCCGAACTCGGCGCTGCGTAAGGTGGCCCGCGTACGGCTCACCAATGGAATTGAAGTAACCACGTACATTCCCGGCGTCGGACATAACCTGCAGGAGCACTCGATTGTGCTGATCCGCGGAGGCCGCGTAAAGGACCTTCCCGGTGTGCGCTATCACGTGGTGCGCGGAACGCTGGATGCCACGGGCGTCGCCAACCGCAAACAGGGCCGTTCAAAGTACGGAGCCAAGAGGCCGAAATAAATTGCCAGAATCTGGCAATTGCCAAGATTGAGAACAATGAAAATGCAGTGACGGCTGCGATTGGCGAAAGCGGATTAGGTTTAAAAAGTTTTGAGCTTTTTGAAATTTCGGCGATTTTGGCAGTTATGGCAATTTTGGCAATCGCTAAGGCGAAAGAGAAGCTTTAGAGGATTGAAGCACAATGCCAAGAAAAGGACATATCCCCAAGCGGGAACCCATCTCGGATCCAATCTACAGCTCCGCGCTGGTGACCAAGTTTGTGAACGCCATGATGTATGGCGGCAAGAAATCGACGGCCCAGGGAATCTTCTACAAGTCCATGGAGAACCTGCAGGCCAAGGGTGGAGACGAGGCCTTGAAGCTGTTTAAGAAGGCCGTGGAAAACGCCAAGCCGCTGCTGGAAGTGAAGACCCGCCGCGTGGGCGGCGCCAACTATCAGGTTCCGGTGGAAGTGAATCCTGACCGGCGCACCTCGCTGGCCATCCGCTGGATCGTGAGTTATGCCCGCGGGCGTGGTGAAAAAGGCATGGTGGACAAGCTTACGAATGAGCTTCTGGACGCCGCTAACGGTCGCGGAGCCGCGATCAAGAAGAAAGAAGACGTGCACCGCATGGCGGAAGCCAATAAGGCCTTCGCGCATTATCGGTGGTAAAGAAAGCTACTAGCTTCTAGCTCGCTAGCTAGACGCCAGGAGCTGGCAGTTCACACGAAAAGATTCAGAGAACTGAAAGATTCAGGAAAATGCCCAGACAGGTTCCATTAGATCGTTGTAGAAACATCGGCATCATGGCCCACATTGATGCCGGCAAGACCACTACGACTGAACGCATTTTGTTCTACACCGGCATCACGCACCGCATAGGTGAAGTCCATGAAGGCACCGCCACCATGGACTGGATGGAGCAGGAGCAGGAGCGCGGCATCACGATCACGTCGGCCGCCACCACATGCTTCTGGAAAGACATCCGCATCAACATTATTGATACCCCGGGCCACGTGGATTTTACCGCTGAAGTGGAGCGCTCATTGCGCGTCCTGGACGGCGCCTGCGCGGTATTTGACGCCGTTCACGGCGTTGAGCCGCAGTCTGAGACCGTATGGCGCCAGGCCGATAAATACGGCGTTCCCCGCATCTGCTTCATCAATAAAATGGACAAGATGGGCGCCGACTTCGAACATGCGGTTGACACCATCCGCAAACGCCTCAATGCGCGCCCCGTCGCTATTCAGATTCCCATTGGCCAGGAAGCCGCTTTTAAGGGCGTGATTGACCTGGTGGACATGAACGCCATTTACTGGCGCGATGAAACCATGGGCGCCAAGTATGAAGTGGAAGAGATTCCTGCTGACCTGAAGAAGAAAGCGGAAGCGTTCCATGCCCAGCTGGTGGAAAGCGTTGCCGAGCATGATGACGATCTGCTGCACAAGTTCCTGGAAGGCGAAACCATTACGGCTCCGGAGCTGAAGAAGTCTCTGCGTAAGAGCGTGATCGGCCTCAAGCTGTTTCCGGTACTGTGCGGAACGGCCTTCAAGAACAAAGGCGTTCAGACCCTGCTGGATGCAGTGGTTGATTACCTGCCTTCGCCGCTGGATATTCCTCCGACGGAAGGCGTTGATCCTGATCATCACGAAAAAGTTGTGGTACGCAAGCCGGCCGATGATGAGCCATTCTCCGGCCTGGCTTTCAAGATCATGGCTGATCCTTTTGTCGGTCAGTTGACCTTTGTGCGTGTCTATTCCGGTCACCTCAAGACGGGTGACAGCGTGTTGAACGTTACCAAGGGCAGAGAGCGAGCGCATTGGGCGTCTGTTGAAGATGCACGCCAACAAGCGTGAAGAGATCCATGAAATCTACGCCGGCGACATCTGCGCCTGCGTGGGACTCAAGAACATCACCACCGGGGATACCATCTGCTCGGAAAAAGCGCCGATCCTGCTGGAGTCAATCACGTTTGCGGCCCCGGTTATTTCCGTGGCGGTCGAACCCAAGACCAAAAGCGATCAGGAAAAGATGGGCGTAGCCTTGAACCGGCTGGCCCAGGAAGATCCTACCTTTAAAGTTGCGACCGATCCTGATTCCGGCCAGACCATTATCAGTGGTATGGGTGAGCTGCATCTGGAGATCATCATTGACCGCATGATGCGCGAGTACAAAGTGGAGGCCAACGTCGGCAAGCCGCAGGTCGCGTATCGTGAAACCATCCGCAGGCACTCTGAAGCGGAAGGCAAATACATCCGCCAGACGGGTGGTTCGGGCCACTACGGTCACGTGAAGCTGATGATCGATCCCAATGAAATGGGCAAGGGCTTCGAATTCGTCAACGAAATCAAAAGCGGCTCCGTCCCGCGTGAGTTCTTCAAGCCAATCGAGCAGGGCATCAAGCAGGCCATGGAAGGCGGCGTTCTGGCCGGCTATGAAATGGTGGACATCAAGGTAACGCTATATGACGGCAGCTACCACGAAGTTGACTCGGACGAAATGGCATTCAAGATCGCCGCGTCCATGGGCTTCAAGGAAGCAGCGCGCAAGGCGTCACCGGTATTGCTGGAGCCGATCATGGCGGTGGAAGTGGTGGTGCCTGAGGAATTCATGGGGACCATCATCGGCGACCTCAACTCGCGTCGCGGGCGCATTGAAGGCGTGGAGCATCGCGCCGGCTCCCAGGTAATCAAATCACTGGTGCCGCTGGCTGAGATGTTCGGCTATGCCACCAACATGCGATCGAATACCCAGGGCCGGGCAACCTTCTCCATGCATTTCGCGCACTATGATGAGGCGCCGAGGTCGGTGACGGAAGAAATCGTCGCCAAAGTTCAGGGTAAGTGAGAACCGCGTTCGACGCGGTTCGTGATCGTACGCGAATTTGTGGTAGCTGAAGGAAAAGAGCAGGAATTCCTTCAGGTGTTCGGGCCGGATGGAAGTTGGCCGGCGCTGCTGATGACAGTGGATGGTTATCGAGGAAGTGAAAGCTTCCTGTGGTCAGCGGCAGAACGGCGATACCGGGTGTTTGATCGCTGGTCATCACACCGGGCGTTTGAAGGTTTTCGCCGGCAAAGGCAGCAGGAGTATGAAAGCTTCATGCAGCGAATGCTGGCGGACGGTTTGATTGAAAAGGAACTGCTTTTGGGTTCGTTTTACGAAAGCGATTCCGGTTTTGAAGATGGTACAGGCCTGGTGCCAGCATGAACGGCGAGTACGCGATTGTCTGGGAGTTCCGGGTCAGGCAAGAGAAGGTTGACGAGTTTTCAGAGAAGTATGGCCCCGAGGGGAATTGGGCGCGGTTTTTTCGCGGTTCAAAAGCTTATATCCGAACGGAGCTGGTAAGAGATGTTTCTGATCATTTTCGCTTTCTTACGCTGGATTACTGGCAGACAGAAGAAGAATTCTCAGAGTTTCAGAAGCAAAACCTGGTCGAGTACAAACGGCTGGACAGAGAATTCGAAGGTTTAACCGAACGGGAGACGCGCCTGGGCGCGTTCTGGATGGGCAAACCGTAAGCTGAGGGGCCTGGGATTTTGGGTTGTTGAAGGATTCTTCGTCAGGCCGAAAAGGCGAAGATCGAACATCGAAGATAAAGATTCGGCAGGAACTTAACCAGCTAAGGGCTAAGAGCTAAAGGCTAGAGGCTAAAAATATGGCAAAGGAAAAATTTGACCGCAGCAAGCCGCACGTGAATGTTGGGACGATTGGGCACATCGACCACGGCAAGACCACGCTGACGGCGGCCATCACCAAGGTGTTGAGCAAGCACAACCCCAAGATCAAGTTCCGCTCGTTTGATTCCATTGACAACGCGCCGGAAGAGCGCGAGCGCGGCATCACCATCGCCACGGCGCACGTGGAATATGAGACGGCCAACCGTCACTACGCCCACGTGGACTGCCCGGGTCACGCCGACTACATCAAGAACATGATCACCGGCGCGGCGCAGATGGATGGCGGCATTCTGGTGGTAGCGGCCACTGATGGTCCGATGCCGCAGACGCGTGAACACGTGCTGCTGGCCCGCCAGGTGGGCGTGCCCACCATCGTGGTGGCGCTGAACAAGTGCGACGCGGTGGATGATCCTGAGCTGCTGGACCTGGTTGAGCTGGAAGTGCGCGAGCTCTTGAAGAGCTACAAGTTCCCCGGGGACGATATCCCGGTGGTGCGGCTCAGCGCGCTGGGCGCCCTGAACGGCGAAGCCAAGTGGGAAGCCAAGATTGACGAGCTCATGGAAGCGGTGGACAAGTACGTACCCCTTCCCGAGCGCGCCATAGACAAGCCGTTCCTGATGCCGATTGAAGACATCTTCTCCATCTCCGGCCGCGGCACGGTGGTTACAGGCCGTATCGAGCGTGGCAAGGTGAAGGTGGGCGAGGAAGTTGAGATCGTGGGCTTCCGCGAGACCCGCAAGACGGTTGTGACCGGCGTGGAAATGTTCAAGAAGCAGTTGGACGAAGGCATGGCGGGCGATAACGCCGGTTTGCTGCTGCGCGGCACGGCCAAGGAAGACGTGGAGCGCGGCATGGTGCTGGCCAAGGGCGGATCGATTACGCCGCACACCAAGTTCAAGGCTGAAATCTACGTGCTGACAAAAGAAGAAGGTGGACGTCATACGCCGTTCTTCAAGGGCTATCGTCCGCAGTTCTACTTCCGCACCACGGACGTAACCGGCGTGGCGGAACTGCCGGCGGGCACTGAGATGGTGATGCCCGGCGACAACGTGTCACTGGTGATTGAGCTGATTACGCCGGTGGCCATGGAAAAGGGCCTGCGTTTTGCCATCCGCGAAGGCGGCAGAACAGTGGGCGCTGGAACCATCAGCGAGATTATTCAGTAAGAAAGATTGGCGATTTGTGATTGGTGATTTCTGAATTCGCCAATCACAAATTACAAATCACAAATCAAAAATTGACAAATTGACAAAGCGGCAGTGACCTTCGATCTTTCAACACTGGCCTGACCGCAGAGATCTTTGAGGGACAAACAGTGATTGGCAAAGAAAGAATTCGCATACGGCTGAAGGCGTACGATTATCGCATCCTGGATCAATCGACGGGTGAGATTGTCGATACGGCAAAGCGTACCGGCGCGCAGATCGCGGGACCGATTCCGCTGCCGACGGTGAAAAACAAATATTGCGTGCTGCGCTCTCCCCACGTGGACAAGAAATCCCGCGAGGCCTTTGAGATCCGCACGCACAAGCGCCTGATTGACATCCTGGAACCGACGCAGAACACGGTGGACGCGCTGATGAAGCTCGACCTGCCGGCCGGTGTGGATGTTGAGATCAAGGCATTCGGGAAAGAGCATAAATAGCCATTAGCCATAAGCACTTAGCCATTAGTAAGAGCGGCAAGTTTCGGCGTCTTTGGCTAAAGGCTAAGGGCCAAGTGCTAAAAGCTAACAACCTACAGTTCCGGTGGTTGCGAGATCGCTGATCCACCAGGAATGATGAGGAGAGGAAGCAATGGTCAACGGAATTTTAGGAAAAAAGATCGGCATGACGCAGATCTTTGACGATAGAGGCGAGGTTCATCCGGTCACGGTATTGCAGGCTGGTCCGTGCGTGATTACGCAGATCAAGCGCGCCACCAAAGACGGGTACGAGTCGGCGCAGATTGGCCTGGTTGAGTTCGTGAAGGGTAAGAACGTTTCCAAGGCGATGCAGGGACATTTTGGCAAGCACAACCTGCCGCCGGTGAAGTTCATGCGTGAAGTCGCGCTGGAAGGCACGCCGGAAGCGGCAGCCAAGGCGGCTGAACAGGCTGAAAGCGGCGAGGGCAATGCGAACGGAAACGGCGCGGCCAAGGTCGGCGACAAGGTCCTGGTCGACATCTTCAACGGTGAAGGTTATGTCGACGTGGTGGGCGTGAGCAAGGGACGCGGTTTTGCCGGCGTGGTAAAACGGCACAAATTCGGCGGCGGCCCGGGCGCACACGGTCATATGTTCCAGGTACAGGGTTCGATTGGCGCATCGTCATTCCCGTCACGTGTTTTTCCGGGCATGCGCATGTCAGGGCACATGGGCGTGGACCAGGTCACGGTCCGCAATCTGAAGATCCGCGGCATTGATACTGACGATAATCTTCTTCTGGTGGAAGGCGCGGTACCGGGACATCGCAACGGATATGTGGTGATCCTGAAAGCCAAGAAACCACCGCGCGAGCGCCGTGGATTCGCCGGACTGACCACTTTGGATCCGTTGAAGGCCGCGAAGAAAGCCGCAGCCGGTAAGAAGAAATAAGGCTTAAAGCACGGAGCGAGCGCCGAATAGCGCGAGCAGAGTGCGAGGGCGAAGCAGCGAAGCGTTGCGGAGCCCTTGAATAAGGACATAAAGCAAATGGCAAAGATTGATGTAGTAGACCTGAAGGGCAAAAAAGTCGGCACGTTTGACCTGGCGGACGAGGTCTTCGGCGGTATCAATGAAGACCTGCTCTGGGAAGCGGTGAAGCATTATCGCGCCGCCCAGCGTGCAGGTACGCATGCCACCAAGAATAAGAAGCTGGTGTCCGGCGCGGGCAAGAAGCTGTGGAAACAAAAAGGTACCGGTCGCGCCCGCGTGGGTTCGATTCGCTCACCTCTGTGGCGCCACGGCGGCACGGTCCATGGACCTCAGCCCCGTTCTTACGATTACCAGTTCCCGCGCAAAAAGCTGCTGGGTGCATTGCGTTCGGCGCTGGCGGCCAAGCTGGCTGACGGCAAGCTCACCGTGGTCGAGAACTTCGACCTGGGTGAAGTCAAGACTTCTGCGTTCCGCAAATCATTGACCACCATCGGCGTCACGTCAAAGACGGCGCTGCTGGTGGATGGCGCAACTGAAAACAAGAACCTGGCTTTGAGTGCTCGCAATCTGGCTGGGATTGAATTGCTGCCGGGAAATCAGGTTCATCCTTATCACTTGCTGCGCTACGAAGCCGCCGTGTTTTCCCGGCCCGCGCTGGAGCGTTTGCAGGACACGCTGAAGGCCTCGGCGCCCAGGCGTAAAGCGGAGGTCGCGTAATGAAATCGGCATATCAGATCATTCGCAAGCCGGTCATCACGGAAAAGGGACTGGGCGTAAAGGAAACCCAGGGCACGCTGGTGTTTGAAGTCGCGGCAAAGGCGACCAAGACCGAAGTAAAAGAAGCTGTCCAGAAGGTTTTCAAGGTAAGGGTTGATTCGGTGCGCACAGCCAATTTCCTGGGGAAGGAACGCCGCAGAGGAAAGTTCTCCGGCTTCCGTCCCGACTGGAAGAAGGCATACGTGAAACTCAAAGAAGGCGAAAAGATGCCGGAGTATGCGCAAAATCTTTAATCAGCGCCTAAGCCGCTTAGGGCTGGACGTGGTTAGAACGTGAAGGCTCCTGAAGCAGCGCGATTGGCGACTGAAGTGCCAAATTGCTTGGACGAAAAAATTGATAGAACAGCAGTCCGTAACAGCCCGCGAATCAGCGAGTGCGGTGCAGAAGATAAAGCTACAAAGCCAATGGCTAGTTGCTAGAGGCTTAGTTTCATGGGAATTAAAACATACAGACCGATTACACCGTCACTGCGGTTCAAGACCACTCTGACGAATGACGAATTGACGACCGATAAGCCGCACAAGCCGTTGACCAAGATCAAGCTGCGCACGGGCGGCCGCCGCAACTCGGGCGATACCACCATGTGGCATCGCGGTGGCGGTCACAAACGCAAGCTGCGCTCCATCGACTTCAAGCGCGACAAGTCAGGCGTGCCGGCAACCGTGGTCTCCATTGAATACGATCCCAACCGCTCAGCCCGCATCGCACTGCTGGCTTATGCTGACGGCGAAAAGCGCTACATCATTCAGCCGGTCGGATTGCAGGTGGGGCAGAAGATTGTCAGCGGTCCGGAAGCCGATATCCTGATTGGCAACGCACTTCCTCTTAAGAACATTCCCGCCGGTACCACCGTCCACAACATTGAGTTGAAGCCCGGCAAAGGCGCACAGATGGTGCGCTCGGCTGGCGGAGCCGCGCAATTGGTGGCCAAGGAAGGCGAATACGCGCTGGTGAAGCTGCCTTCGGGTGAAACCCGCAAGGTGCTGGTGGATTGCATGGCGACCGTCGGCCAGATCGGCAACGTGGAGCACGAAAACATTTCCATCGGCAAAGCCGGACGCAATATCTGGCTGGGCAAGAAGCCGGTGAATCGCGGCGTGGCCATGAACCCGGTGGACCATCCCCATGGCGGCGGTGAAGGTAAGACCTCCGGTGGACGCCATCCGGTGACTCCGTGGGGCCAGCCGACACGCGGATACAAGACGCGCAATAACAAGCGCACAGACAAGTTTATTGTGAGCAGGAGAGGGAAATAATGGCACGGTCATTAAAGAAAGGACCGTTTATTGACGGCCACTTGCTGAAGAGGATTGACGACATGAACGCGAAGAATGACAAGAAGGTCATTCGCACATGGTCGCGGCGGTCAACGATCTCGCCGGAGATGGTGGGACACACCATCGCCGTGCATAACGGCAAAAAGTTTATCCCGGTTTACGTGACGGAAAACATGGTGGGGCACAAGCTGGGCGAGTTCTCCTTCACGCGGCAGTTCAAGGGACACTCGGTGAAGGCAGCCACGGAAACCGCTGCCAAGCCCGCGCCGGCACCGGCGAGATAACGAATAAGGCGAAGGTTGAACCTCATGGAATTTAAAGCAAAAGCGCAGTTTCAGCGGGTCTCGCCCCAGAAGGCGCGGCTGGTGCTGGACCTGATCAAAGGCAAGCGCGTGGAAGACGCGTTGACCACGCTGCAATTCACCAAGAAGCGGATTGCTCCGGTGATTTTTCAACTGGTGCGTTCGGCGGTGGAGAACGCGAACTATCTGAGCGGTGAAAAAGGTCTGGACGTGGATGTTGACCGGCTGTTCGTCAAGTCGGCCATCGCCAACGACGGTCCCCGCATGAAGCGTATCCGTCCGGCTCCGATGGGCCGCGCGTATCGCTACCAGCGGCGCATTGCCCACCTGGAAGTGGTGCTGGCGGAAAAGGGCGCGCAGAACGGCGCCGCGCTTGCCACCGTGGTCGGCGAAGAAGAGTGTGCTGCTCCGAAGAAAGCCCCGGCCAAAAAGAAGGTCAAGGCTGCGGGAGCGAAAAAGAAATCGGCCGGCAAAAAAGTAGCGGCCAAAAAGTAAATCAAAAGTTTTGGGCGCGCGGCAGGCGCCCTGTGAAGAGGTAATTTAATGGGACAGAAAGTCCATCCATACGGATTTCGCCTGGGATACACCAAGCCGTGGCGGTCGCGCTGGTTCGTGGAGCGGGATTACAACAAGCTTCTTCTGGAAGACGTGAAGCTGAAGGAAGAGCTGCGGGACAAGCTGAAGTCCGCGGGCGTGAGCTCGGTGGAGATTGAGCGTCCCGGCAACAAGCTGCGCATCATTATCCGCACGGCGCGTCCGGGCATCATCATCGGGCGCAAGGGCGCGGAAATTGACAAGCTGAAGCTGGAACTCCAGAAGCGCACCTCGCGCGATGTCTTTATTGACATCCAGGAAGTGCACAAGCCGGAGTTGGACGCCCAGCTGGTGTCTGAGTCGATTGCACTGCAACTGGAAAAGCGCGTGGGTTTCCGCCGCGCCATGCGTAAGGCCGTGGATTCGGCGCTGCGCTTCGGCTGCAAGGGCATCAAGGTGCGCGTGTCAGGCCGGTTGAATGGAAATGAAATCGCGCGCTCGGAATGGTATCTGCAGGGGCGTTTGCCGCTGCATACGCTGCGCGCCGATATCGAGTACGGCTTCTCTGAAGCCAACACCACCTACGGCATCATCGGCGTGAAGGTATGGGTCTATAAAGGCGACATCCTTCCGCAGAAGAAGAGACAGCCGGAGAAGGTTGGAGCGGGAGCATTTTGAAGAGCAGCACTTAGCCATCAGCACTTAGCCGTTAGCTCAGTTATGAACAAGGCCGGCAGAGTCGAACTGGTGGGTTTCGCTAAGGGCCAAAGGCTAATGGCTAACGGCTTGAACGCTGTTGGCAGTATTGAAGGAACTGACATTATGTTAATGCCAAAGAAAGTTAAGTACCGCAAGCAGCAGCGCGGTCGCATGCGGGGCAAGGCGTGGCGCGGAGGCGAGTTGTCCTTCGGCGATTTCGGGTTGAAGGTAATGGAGCCGGGCTGGGTCACCGATCGTCAGATCGAAGCCAGCCGTGTTGCCATGACGCGTTTTGTAAAGCGTGGCGGCAAGATCTGGATCCGTCTTTTTCCTGACAAGCCTGTGACCAAGAAGCCGGCTGAAACCCGTATGGGTAAAGGCAAGGGCGCGCCGGACCACTGGGTGGCGGTGGTGCGTCCGGGCAAGATTCTGTTTGAGATGGAAGGCGTAAGCCGGGTGGACGCTGCGGAAGCAATGCGGCTGGCTTCGCACAAACTTGGGCTGCGCACAAAATTTGTAGCGCGCCATGACGCACACTAGATCGAAAGATCGAACGGAGCACGAGGGCCGGGCATAATGGCCCTTCGAGAAATGACATGGACGTAGAGAAACTTAGAAATCTGACTGACGCCGAACTGCTGCACCAGCAGCGCGAACTGAATGATCAGCTCTTCCGCCTGAAGTTCCAGATGAAGATGGGACAGACCGAGAGCCTGAACAAGGTGCGCGGATTGCGCAAGGGCGTGGCCCGGATCAAGACCATCCAGCGCGAAAAAGAGCTGGGCCTGGACAATCATGCCAAGCCGGTAACGGCTGAAGCGGGGTCAGTTGCTGCTTCATCCAGTGCGACGGCGACCAAGGCCAAGCCGGCCAGGAAGAAGCGCAGCAGCCAAGAAAACGGCGGCGAAGGCAGCCAAGCCGGCGGCCAAAAAGACCAACTGCCGCCAAGGCGAAAGCGAGGAAGAAGTAAATGGCAGAGACAACCAACAGCACGAAGCCGCAGGGCCGCCGCGCCACCAAGATCGGTGAAGTGGTCTCCACCAAGATGGCCAAGACCATTGTGGTGCAGGTGAGCATGAAGAAGGCGCATCCGCTGTACCGCCGCGTGGTCGCCAAGGCCAAGAAGTTTTACGCGCACGATGAAGAGAACACGGCGCACGTGGGCGATTTTGTCGAGATCGAAGAGACCCGTCCCATGTCACGGCTGAAGCGCTGGAAGCTGAAGAACATTGTTCGTCGCGCCAAGCTGGTGGCTGGTGAAGAGAAGAGCCGTCATCGCTTCAAAAACCGCTTAAGGATAGTAACCGTGGACACCGATTCGAGGCACTTTAGCGGCGCGATTCGGCGGCCACACGGGCCGAATCGCTAACAAGCCGGCACAAAGATGAAGCGCTGAATCGCAAGAAGAAGAGATTGAACAGGGAGAAGCAACCATGGCAGTGATGATGAGAAGCATTCTGGACGTGGCCGATAACAGCGGCGCGCGCCGCCTGCAGATGATCCTGCCGCTGGGCGGGCATACCGGTCTGAACGCCAGCCTGGGTGACGTGATCACGGCGGCGGTGAAGGAAGCAGCGCCGGACGGCACGGCCAAGAAGGGCAGCGTGGTGAAGTGCGTGATCGTGCGGCAGCGCAAAGAGCATCGCCGGCGTGACGGCACCTACATTCGCTTTGACCAGAATGCCGCCGTGCTGATCAACGATGCCGGCGAGCCGGTCGGGACACGCGTATTCGGTCCTGTGGCCCGCGAACTGCGCGAGAAGAAGTTTTTGAAGATCGTTTCGCTGGCGCCGGAAGTTCTTTAAAGAAGTTCGAACCGGAATAAAAGATTTGAGCAGTCGTGTAAATAGAGACTGCGGGATGGCAGAAGGGTAACAATGCACACAAAAGTTGATATCAAGCGCAATGATCAGGTGAAGGTGATCAGCGGGCGCGACAAAGGCAAGCAGGGACGCGTGCTGCGCGTATTCCCCGCCGATGCCAAGGTCCTGGTGGAGCACGTGATGATGGTGAAGAAGAACGTGCGTCCGGACCAGCGCAAGAACGTGAAGGGCGGAATCGCCGAGCAGGAATCGCGGATCGCCATCTCCAACGTGATGGTGGTTTGCCCGAGCTGCGGCCCGTCGCGCGTAGGACACAAGATGGAAGGCAGCAAGCGGGTCCGCGTCTGCCGCCGTTGTGATGCGACGCTGGATAAATAATGATCTGCTGCCGCGAATGCGCGGCAAAGGAAATTGAGCACCCTACGAACCGGTAAACACTCCGAAACCGTGGGAGAAGGTAGAAACTAGAGATCATGGCAACATCGAAATCAAAATCGACGGCAAGGCTGAGAGAGCGTTTCACCAAAGAGATTGCTCCAGCGTTGTCCAAGGAACTGGGCCTGACCAATCCCATGGCTGTGCCGCGCGTGCACAAGGTTGTGGTGAACATGGGCGTAGGCGAAGCCACGCAGAATACCAAGATGCTGGATCCGCTGGTGCGCGATCTGGGCGAAATTTGCGGTCAGAAGCCGGTAGTGACCAAGGCCAAGAAATCCATCGCGGCATTCAAGGTGCGCGAAGGCATGTCGATCGGCGCCATGGTCACCCTCCGTGGCGACCAGATGTATGAGTTTCTCGATCGCCTGATCAACATCGCTCTGCCGCGCGTGCGTGACTTCCGCGGCGTTTCCACCAAATCGTTTGACGGCCGTGGCAATTACACGCTTGGCCTGCGCGACCAGTTGATCTTCCCGGAAATCGATTACGCCAAGGTGGACAAGCTCAAGGGTATGAACGTAACCATTGTGACCACGGCGCGGGATGACAACCAGGCCCGCGCATTGTTGAAAGCGATGGGAATGCCGTTCAGGCAATAAAGAAGCTCTTAGCCTTTAGCACTTAGCCATTAGCTTGGGTGCGGAAGACGTAACGCGGACAAATGTCGACGAGTGAGTATCAGAAGTGTTTAGAAGTGAAACGAAGCAGGAAGCAGTTAGACAATTTAGCTAAAGGCTAATTGCTAAGTGCTTAGTGCTGACAAGGAAAAGATGGCAACTACAGCAAAAATCGCCAAGACGAACAAGAAGCCCAAGTTCTCTACCCAGCACCGGAACCGCTGCTCCATCTGCGGACGGCCGCGCGCGTTCCTGCGGAAATTCGGCCTGTGCCGTTTGTGCTTCCGCGGGCTGGCGCTGAAGGGTGAGATTCCCGGGGTCATGAAGTCGTCCTGGTAAGAAAAGCAAGCCTTTAGCCTTTAGCACTGAGCCATTAGCTTTGACTCGTGCCGGAGATATGCGGTCACGAACTGAGACAGGCTAAGGGCTAATGGCTAAAAGCTAATGGCTGCTTTTGCAGTACGTCACGGCAGGTTCCCCTGGCAGAGCCGGGGCTAACGGGTGACGATAAGAGGAGAAGAACGAAGATGAGTTTGACCGATCCGGTCGCAGATTTGCTGACACGCATTCGCAATGCAATCAATGCACGGCACCAGAAGCTTGATGTCCCGGCTTCCAAGCTGAAGCTGGAGATCGCGCGCATCTTGAAAGAAGAAGGCTATGTGGCCAATTTCAAGGCCACGGAGGAAGAAGGCAGAAAGGTCCTGCGGATTTATCTGAAGTACAGCCCGGACAGTGCCGCTGCCATTTCCAACCTCCAGCGCATTTCTCGCCCGGGTTGCCGGGTGTATGTGGGACGCAATGAGATTCCACGCGTGCTGGGCGGACTGGGCATCAACATCCTGACCACTCCCAAGGGAGTGATGACGGGACGGCAGGCGCGCAAGCAGGGCTGGGCGGCGAGATTCTCTGCGAAGTATGGTAGTCCGCGCCGAACGGCGCGTCAGCCATTAGCCATTAGCACTTAGCCATTAGCGCAGTGCGTGAAAGTGCAAGCGGCTAAGCGAAATTGAAGTTGGATATCGATTGAAGTTCGGGTTTTCGACTAAGGGCCAATGGCTAACGGCTAATGGCTAGATCAGCGTGGAATTCAGCCGCAAGGCTTGAAGGACTCGCTTAAAGAGAAGGGTTTACACAATGTCTCGTATCGGAAAGAAACCGATTCCGCTCCCCACGGGAGTGAAGTATGAAGTGAAGGGCAACACGGTCACGGTGAATGGACCGAAGGGCCAGGTGCAGACGCACATGCCGGCGGGCGTAAAGCTTGAGCAGAAAGACGGCACGCTGCATGTGGTTCGGGAGAGTGACCAGTATGCCGCTGTTCATGGCCTGGTTCGCGCGCTGGTTGGCAACGCCGTGGAAGGCGTGACCAAGGGTTGGACCAAGGACCTGGAAATCGTCGGCATTGGTTATCGCGCGGAGTTGAAGGGCAAGAACATGGTGGTGTTCACCCTGGGCTTCTCACACCCGATCGAATATCCGCTGCCCAGTGGAATTTCTGTCGTGATTGATCCCAAGCAGACCAAGCTGACGGTGACCGGCATTGATCGCCAGAAAGTTGGACAGGTCGCCGCGGAAATTCACTCACTGCGTCCGCCCGATCCGTATAAGCAAAAGGGCATCCGCTATGTTGGCGAGCGCCTGAAGAAGAAGGTCGGCAAGACCGGCGCGAAGTAATAGAGATCGGTAATCGAGTAATTGGAAAAGATGAAGATGGAAGTTCGATAGGTCTTTTTCAATGCGTTACTGCCCGGGGCGAGTTGATAGCTTCAGAAATTTTTGATCGTGTAGCAGAGAGCTATACGAAGCAAAGGTAAAAGAAGAAATGATTCCAAATACGTCAAAAGACCAAACACGGCGCCGGATCCATCAGCGCATGCGCAACCGGCTGGAAGGCTCGCAGGAGCGTCCGCGGTTGAATGTGTACCGTTCCCTGAACCACATTTATGCGCAGGTGATCGATGATGGCAGCGGAGTAACGCTGGTTTCGGCCAGCACGGTGCAGGGCCGCAAAAAAGGCGAGAAGCGCACCGGCGGCAACGTGGCCAGTGCCAAGGAAGTGGGCAAGGCGATTGCCCAGCGCGCGCAGGAAAAAGGCATCAAGAAGGTGGTTTTTGACCGCGGCGGATATCTGTATCACGGACGAATCAAGGCGTTGGCCGATGCGGCGCGCGAAGCAGGTCTGGAGTTCTAAATGGCGACAGCAACGAAAAAGAAACTCGATGCCGGCAACTTCCAACTGAAAGACCAGGTGGTTGCTATTAACCGTGTGACCAAGGTGGTCAAGGGCGGCAAGAACATGTCATTCGCGGCCCTGGTGGTGGTGGGCGACCCCAGTGCAGGCGTGGTCGGCTACGGTTCCGGCAAAGCCAAGGAAGTGCCGCAGGCCATCCGCAAAGGCATTGAGTCCGCCAAGAAGAACCTGATCAAGGTGAATCTTACGCAGACCACAATTCCGCACGCGGTATTGGGACAGTTCGGTTCCGGCATCGTGTTGCTGAAGCCGGCCCCGGAAGGAACCGGAGTGATCGCCGGAGGCGCAGTGCGCGCGGTGATGACTTCCGCGGGCGTGCAGAACGTGCTGACCAAGTCGATTGGCACGGCCAACCCGCACAACGTGATCAAGGCCACGTTTAACGCCCTGAGCAGATTACGCGACCGGCAAGAGGTCGCAACAATGCGTGGCAAAGCCATGCAGGAGCTGTAAGCCATGACGGCAGCAAAGAAGACAATTAAAATTCAGTACGTACGCTCCAAGATCTGCACGCCGGTAAAGCATAAGCTGGTGGTGAAGGGGCTTGGCTTTACCCGCCTGAACCAGATCGTGGTCCGGGAAGACACGCCTTCTGTGCGGGGAATGATTGCCAAGATTCCCCATCTCGTCCAGATCGTGCAGGAGTAAGCTGGATCAGCAGATTTGGTAATCGAGTAAGTTGGTAATCGGGTAATTGAAAACCGGAGCGCCAAGCCAGATCAGAACCAGGGAAACCGAGTAGCTTTCGCGATTGACATCACGCGAAGGTTGCGAACAAGGAAATTCAAGTGCCAACCAATCTTTCAACGTTAAAACCTCCCAAGGGCGCCACCGCGAACCGCAAGCGTGTGGGCCGCGGTATGGGAAGCGGCATGGGCAAGACTTCAACGCGCGGCCACAAGGGCCAGCGTTCGCGTTCAGGTTCGCGCATGATGCGCGGCTTTGAAGGCGGCCAGATGCCGTTGCATCGCCGCGTGCCCAAGCGCGGTTTCACCAACATCTTCCGCACCGAATATCGCGTGATCAACCTGGACCGCATTGCCGAACTGGGCGAGAAGAACGTGACTCCGGAATTTCTGGTGAAGAGCGGGTTGGCGCACAAGAACGATCTGATCAAGGTGCTGGGTGATGGCGAATTGAAAGCTGCCTTCACGGTACATGCACACAAGTTCTCCAAGTCAGCCCAGGAGAAGATCACCAAAGCCGGAGGCAAGGCGGAATTACTTGCCGTCTTTGTGCCGGCGGAAGTGGCCAAGCCCGAACCGAAATCAAAGAAGAAGTGACCCCATGTTTGAGAAACTGGCAAATATCTTTCGCGTACCGGACCTGCGCAGGCGTGTGCTTTTTACCTTGGCCATGCTGGCTGTGTACCGCTTTGGCTCGTTCATCCCCACGCCCGGCATCAACACTGACCGGTTGCAAAAGGCGTTTGAACAGCAGAGCGGCGGATTGCTGGGATTCTATGATCTGTTCAGCGGCGGAAATCTTCGCCGCCTGACGATTTTCGCCCTGGGCATCATGCCCTACATCACCGCGTCCATCATTCTGCAATTGCTCACCGTGGTCTGGGAACCACTGGCACGCCTGCAGAAAGAGGGTGAGCTGGGCCGCCGGAAAATTACCCAGTGGACCCGCTATCTCACGCTGATACTCTCGTTCCTCCAGAGTCTGGGTATCGCCTTTACCCTCCAGAGCCAGGACTTTGTGCTCAACCCGGGATATTCATTCATCCTGCTTACAATCATCACCCTGACCACGGGCAGTATCTTCATCATGTGGCTGGGTGAGCAGATTACCGAACGCGGCATCGGCAACGGCATGTCACTGCTGATCTTCGCCGGCATTGTTGTGGGTCTTCCGCGCGCGGTGCAGAATCTTTACACGTTGGCCAAACAGCAGGCCTGGGGAAGCTTCACCATTCCCGCCATGGCACTGCTGATCATCGTCATGGTGCTGGTGGTGGCGTTCATTGTGTTCATGGAACGCTCGGAACGGCGCATCCCCGTGCAGTACGCCAAGCGCGTGGTCGGACGCCGCATCATGGGCGGCCAGGCTACACACCTGCCTTTGCGCGTGAACTCCGGCGGCGTTATGCCGGTCATCTTCGCGTCATCCCTGCTCAGTATCCCGCAGATGTTGACCTACTCGGCGGCATTCAAGTCAGGTGGAACGCTGCATCGCTATTTCGGCGGATTGATGGACCAGCTGAAGTGGGGCGAGCCGCTGTATACCGTGCTTTACGCGGCCGGCATCATCTTCTTCGCCTACTTCTACGTTTCAATCGTATTCAATCCATCTGACGTGGCGGACAACATGCGCAAGCATGGTGGATTTATACCCGGTATTCGTCCCGGCCATCGCACGCGTGATTACATCAACGAAGTGCTGACGCGGGTAACGCTGGTGGGCGGCCTGTACCTGATCCTGATTTCACTGATCCCAGAGTGGATGATCATGGGTATCCATCTCAATCACCTGCCCTGGTGGATGGGGCAGCGCCTTTTTGAGAATTTCCCGAACTGGGTCCTGAACGGTTTGGGAGTGAATTTTTACTTTGGCGGTACCTCGCTGCTGATTGTGGTGGGTGTGGCCATGGATACGGTGAACCAGATTGAGTCCCAGTTGGTAATGCGTCACTACGAGGGCTTTACCTCAAAGGGTGGGCGCATTAAGGGACGAAAGCTCTGGAACTAAGTGATGCCCGGCAGCTCGGCCACGGCCCGTGAGCTGGCTATTCCCGGCCCGATCATCCTGCTGGGAGCTCCGGGTGCGGGAAAAGGCACGCAGGCCATGGCCATCGCCGCGCGATATGGAATCCCGCAGGTATCAACGGGAGACATACTGCGCATCAACGTGGCCCGTGGAACGCGAACTGGGCAAGAAGGCAGATCCCATCATGAAAGCAGGGGATGCTGGTTCCGGACGAGTTAATGCTGCCAATGGTACAGAGAACGCCTGAAACAGCCGGATTGCCAGCGGGGATACATCCTGGATGGCTTTCCCCGGACAGTGGGACAGGCGGAATGGCTGGATAAGTTTCTGGAAACGGCCACCTTCGGGGGACACCGCATGGGGCCGGTTGTGATCAGCATCGAGGTCAGTTATAATCAATTACTGCAACGGCTTACGGGCCGCCGGTCCTGTCCTGTCGATGGTAAGATTTATAACGTTTACTTCCAGCCGCCGCAAAAGGATGAAGTTTGTGATACCTGCGGCTCGCAGTTAGTCCAGCGCAAAGATGACAAGGAAGAGGTAATTTCCGAGCGCTTAAAGAGTTATGAGCGCCAGACTTTGCCGTTAGTTGATTACTATGGCAGGCAAGGCCGTTTGCGCCGGTTGAATGGTGAGCGGCCGGTGGACGCAGGTGACCGCGGAGACGCTGGCAAAGGTTGAAGCAGCCGCGGCATAACAATCGCAACAGAACAATGATCAACTGCAAGTCACAAGCTGAAGTAGAAAAGATGCGCCGCAGCGGGCAGATTGTCCGGCAGGTGCTGCAGGAAGTTAAGGCCATGGTGGCCCCTGGAGTTTCCACCATGGATCTGGAACGCGCGGCTGAAGACAAGATCAGGGAATTGGGCGCCAAGCCGGCATTCAAGGGTTATTACGATTATCCCTGTGTGCTGTGCACGTCAGTGAATAACGAGATCATTCACGGTATCCCGTCAGAAAAGCGGGTGCTGAAGGAAGGCGATATCGTTTCCATTGATTGTGGCGTGGTTTTGGATGGCTATTACGGCGATTCGGCCATTACGGTCCCGGTGGGCGGGAAAGTATCAGACGAGTTGAAGAAGCTGCTGGAAGTGACTGAGACATCGCTGAAGAAAGCCATTGAGGAAGTCCGGCTGGGCAAGACCGTAGGCGATGTTGGCGCGGCTGTGCAGGAATATGTTGAAGCCAACGGCTTCAGCGTGGTGCGGGATTTTGTGGGCCATGGAATTGGAACGCGTTTGCACGAAGATCCCCAGGTCCCCAATTACGGAACCCGTGGACACGGCACCAGGTTGCGTGAAGGCATGGTTCTGGCCATTGAGCCGATGGTAAATATCGGCAGGCCGGGTGCCCGGGTGCTGGACGATAAGTGGACCGCAGTGACTGAAGATGGCAGCTATAGCGCGCACTTCGAGCATTGCGTGGCGGTAACCAGGAATGGACCGCTCGTGCTGACGGAGTAGACAACACAAGGCTGCGGTTAGAGCAAAACGATATTTTTGGAAGCTGCTTGAGTAAGAAGACGCGATTAAGGTTGAGGCGTCTTGCAGGCGTGAGCGAAGCGGGAGCCTGCTGCCGAAATCCCGAGCAAAGCGAGGGATCTCCGATAGTGAGACCTTCAAGGAGCTAGGTGAGTAAAGAAGACGCGATTGAGGTAATGGCAACGGTGGTTGAGCCGCTGCCCAATGCCATGTTCCGGGTGGAACTGGAAAACAAGCATCAGGTATTGGCACACGTCTCGGGCAGAATGCGCAAGAATTTTATCCGCATCCTTCCCGGCGATAAGGTCGCGGTGGAACTTTCACCGTATGACCTGACGCGAGGACGAATCGTGTATAGATATAAGTAGTTGTTGGAAGCAAAGCTTGGAGGATTTGGTAATTGAGTAATTTGGTAAATGGGTAATTGAAGATCCGGAAAATCGTGGATTTGATCTGAAAATTACCAAATTACAAATTTACTCATTTACCAAATACGTAACAATTCGAGCCGGTGAAAGCACATGCGCTCGAAAGAATCAGAGAGCAGGAAACATGAAGGTCAGGGCGTCAGTCAAAAAGATTTGCGATAAGTGCAAGGTCGTGCACCGTAAAGGCGTGGTGCGCGTGATTTGCGAGAATGCAAAACATAAACAGAGACAGGGATAACTCCAGATTTAGACTGGCAGAAACCTGTAACATTTTGAAATAGACGACCGGGAAGACGGCCAAGCCAGGCTGTAAACCGATCGAAGATACCAGAGGAGAGAAAATGGCACGTATTTCAGGCGTCGATCTTCCCCGCAATAAGCATGTGAACATCGCGCTGACCTACATCTACGGCATCGGTAACGCGCGCTCCACAACCATTCTGGGCGAAGCCAAAGTCGAGCCGATGAAAAAAGTCCAGGACCTGAATGAGGACGAAGTCAACCGCATCCGCCAGGTGATTGAAGCCCAGGGCGACGTGGAAGGTGATCTGCGAAAAGACATTTCCATGCACATCAAGCGGCTGATCGAAATCGGCTCATATCGTGGTTATCGCCACCGTCGCAACCTGCCGGTTCGCGGCCAGCGCACCCATACCAATGCGCGCACCCGTAAAGGTCCGCGAAAAGGCACGGTCGCAAACAAGAAGAAAGCAGCGTCCAAGACTTAAAACCAGCACTTGGCAATTAGTCATTGGCACTTTGCCTTGTGTGGAAGATTTGAACTGGCCGGGTGGACTTCCGGTCTAACGGGAAAAGCAGAGATCAATTTATGGCGAAACCAGCAGCAGCCGGCGGAAGCGCCGCCGGGACAAAAGGCAAGAAGAAGGTCTTCAAGAAGAAGGAACGCAAGAACGTGCCGCATGGCGTGTGCTTTATCCAGGCGTCCTTCAATAACACGATTGTCACCATCACTGATGGTGAAGGGCGCACCCTGTCATGGAAGAGCGCCGGTTCGCTCGGCTTCCGCGGGTCCCGCAAGGGCACACCGTTTGCCGCGCAGCAGGCAGCCCAGAACGCCGCTAACCAGGCGCGCGATCATGGCATGCGTTCGGTGGAAGTCCGTGTGAACGGTCCCGGATCAGGACGTGAATCGGCCATTCGCGCACTTGCCGCTGCTGGACTTGATGTCCGCCAGATCAAGGACGTCACGCCGATTCCGCACAATGGATGCCGGCCGCCAAAACGTAGGCGCGTTTGAGAAGGTAAGCCCTTTGTGGAATTTAGTAATTGGGTAAATTGGTAATTGGGTAATTGAAAGGGCGTAAAGCCCAGCGGATTTCCTAAGAGCCAGGATGAACAGATATAGAAAGAATTACGCAATTACAAAATTACTCAATTACCAAATTGATGTAGCGGGTGAAATGCGGAGAGAGCGCTGCCCGCGCGAACGCAGCATGAGGGCGAAGCAGCGAATCTTGCGGAGCCCTTGAATAAACGGATCGGGACGAAGGGATCACCCTCCTGTAAACCGATCGACACTCGAAGAGGAGATTTGAATGGCACGTTATAAAGGTGCAGTCTGCCGGCTCTGCCGGCGCGAAGGCATGAAGTTGTTCCTGAAGGGCGCGAAATGTTTTACTGACAAGTGCCCGGTGGAAAAACGCAATTTTGCTCCCGGCCAGCATGGCAAGGACCGCAAAGCCAAAGTGGTGGGCTACGGCCTCCAGTTGCGTGAAAAGCAGAAGACCAAGCGCATCTACTTCACGCTGGAAAACCAGTTCCGCAATTACTTTGAAAAGGCCGCGCGCAAGCCCGGTGTTACAGGCGAGTTGCTCCTGCAGCAGTTGGAGCGCCGTCTGGACAACGTAATTTATCGCCTGGGTTTTGCCACCTCACGCCGCCAGGCCCGCCAACTGGTCCGCCACGGACATGTTGACGTGAACGGCCGTCGTGTGGATATTCCGTCATTCTCGGTCAACACCGGGGACGAAATCCAGGTGCGCGATAAAGCGAAAAAGTTTACGACCGTGGAAGGCGCACGCGACTTCTCCAGCCATCAGCCGGTTGTCGGCTGGCTGGAAGTTGACCGCGATGCACTGAAGGGTCGCGTTCTGTCATTACCGAAGCGCGAAGATATTGCCACGCCGGTGAACGAACAGCTCATCGTCGAACTGTATTCGAAGTAAAGCTCCTAGCGGCTAGCTACTAGCTGCTAGCTGCGCAACGGTGGTTTAAACTCCGCTCAGGAGATAACAACAGTTCGGGGCTCAACCTCCGACGTTTCAAGCTAGCGGCTAGCAGCTAGTAGCTAGCAGCTAAAAACAATTGACCGCACCAGATCTGCTCTTGCGCCACAGCGCAAGGCCAAACGGAGCGGAATTGAAAGGAAAAGAAACATATGGCTCTTTGGAGAGGGTTTCAAAAACCCAAGCGTCTCGCCACCGATACCGAGACATTAACCGATAAGTACGGACGTTTTTATGCCCAGCCTTTTGAACGCGGCTTCGGCACCACCATCGGCAATGCGCTGCGGCGCGTGCTGTTGTCGTCCATTGAAGGCGCTGCCGTCACGGCAGTAAAAATCGAAGGCGTGCTGCACGAGTTCCAGTCAATCCCCGGCGTGGTGGAAGACGCAACTGACATCATCCTGAACATCAAGCAGGTCCCGTTCAAACTGAGCGGTGATGGTCCGAAGGCAATCTATCTCAAGACTGATCAGCCCGGCGTGATCACTTCCGGCATGATTGAAGCCGATGGCGACGTGGAAGTGCTGGACAAGAACGTTTACATCGCAACCGTGTCAGAAGGCGGCAAGCTGGACATGGAAATGCGTTTGAAGCGCGGCCGCGGTTATGTGGCTGCCGACAAAAATTTCGACGACGACCTGGGACTGGGATTCATTCCCATTGATTCAGTCCACTCTCCGGTCCGCAAAGTAAATTACACCGTGGAAGCGGCGCGTCTGGGACAGATCACCGACTACGACAAGCTCGACATCGAAATCTGGACCAACGGCTCCATTGCTCCGGCGGATGCATTGGGCCTGGCCGCGAAGCTGCTCAAAGACCACATGACCATCTTCATCAACTTCGAAGAAGAGTTGGAGACCGAGTCGCGTGGCGAAGAGAAGCCGCAGATCAAGAATGAAAACCTGAACCGCTCAGTGGAAGAGCTGGAGCTTTCCGTTCGCAGCTATAACTGCCTGAAGAACGCGAACATCCAGACCATCGGCGAGCTGGTGCAGAAGACTGAAGCTGAAATGCTGAAGACAAAGAATTTCGGCCGCAAGTCACTCAACGAAATCAAGGAAATCCTGGCATCCATGGGGCTCTCGCTCGGCATGAAGATTGACGAGCAGGGCAACGCGGTCCCCGGTCCGACCAGCTCACTGCCTTCTCCCATGGCGGGAATGCTGAGCGGTAACGGAGACGATCAGGAATTCTAAGACCATCTGGTAATTGGGAAATCGGGTAATTGAGTAATTTATAAGACCTCAATTACTCGCCCAATTACCAAATTACAAAATTACACATTTACTAAATCAAGGATTTGAATCATGCGTCATCGCGGATCAGTCAAGAAAATTGGACGTAACACCAGCCATCGGCGGGCATTGCTGCGCAACCTGGTGACCTCGCTCATTATGGAAGAGCGTATTGAGACCACGCCGACCAAGGCCAAGGCCATGCGTCCGCACGTGGAAAAGATGATCACCCTGGGCAAGCGCGGGGATGTTGCCGCACGCCGCCTGGCGCTCAGCTACATGATGACGCGCGAATCGGTGGAGCGGCTGTTTGATACCGTGGCTCCGCGATTTGGCGATCGTAATGGCGGCTATCTGCGCATCATTCACACTGGCTGGCGCAAGGGCGATGGCGGCGATAAATGCTTCATCGAACTGCTGGGCAGCGAAAAGGTGATGGAAGCCAAGCGCGCAAAGCGGGCGGAAGTCCGCACCAAGCGCCAGGAAGAGGTCCGCAAACAGATGGAACAGGAGCAGGCACAGGTCCCTGAACAGGGCGGAGAAGAAGAAGGCAAGAAGTAGCCTGATTCGTATCGAAAATCAAAACCGCGCCTCAAGGGGCGCGGTATTTTTTTGGAATTCACTTTTCACTCAGCCGACGCCAGCAGCGATGCGGAACATGCCGGCAATTGCCGGGGGTAAAACAGCACAGGCGTAACCCCGAATTCGTCACCATAGTTGCGGACCTGAAGATGCCAGCTTTTCGCTTTCGTCGTTTGCGCTTCACTGATCTCCAGCAGATATCCACTGGCGGCCACGTTATACCATTCCGAATTCATGAAGCCCATCAGCACGCCCCCGGTGCCATTGGCCAATTTCAACAGGCTTGGATCTATGAGGTCCACCGAGGTAAATGCCGAGAAGATGGATGCTGAATCCCTCACAGACGCGGCCGGGGTATTCATCAGCAATTGAATCCTGGTTTCGCGACGGGCGAATTCGCGGGCAAGAGCGTTCCATTTTGTTTTCCTGGCAGGCCCATTGCCATTGCTGATGAGAAGGATTGTGTCGCCGGGCCGATGCTGGCCAAACATTGCCAGAGCCTTAAGCAGGGCGGCGGTCAGGTTCGAGTTACCCGTCAATCCGGTGGCCGGTTGTGAGATCGACTGCATCGCTGAAGACAAAGACTCCGGGCCGCTGGAAAAACCGCCGGTAAAAACAGCGCGCTCCGCGAAAGCCCCGAAAGCCACCGGCATCTCTTGCGGCGCCTCATTGAGGTAGTCAATTACATTCTGAAGCATCGTGGTACGGGCCGTCCGTTGCGCTCTGTTGTTTCCGTTCAGTCCGCCCAAATCGAGCAGCACCAGCACCCGATTGTGGAAAACAGGGCGAACACTCTCGATATTGAGTTCGCCGCGTCGTCCGACTGAGGCGGCAAAGTCAGAGGCGCGGAGGCCATGGAGAGGCTCCCTGGTTCTGGCATCAAAAGCATTTACCAGCACAGACGTGGTGCACCGCTGCGCCGCGGAAAACGAAGAAATAGCTAAAAGGAAAATGCAAAGCAAGCGAATGTTCATAAGCTTGCGGCTTACCGTAGCCTAAATCAGCAAGAGAAGGAATAGGGCGAGAAGTGGATGGGTGAATACCTTAGTCTGAGCAGTTGCTTGCTGCCTGATTGGTAAAGAACGGGTGAGAGACAAGCAGATCAAAAATGTGCATCTTACGAGTATAAAGAATTAAGGAAGATAGCGGTCAACATTATTATGCCTGATTACATGAGACTTCCCATTGGCAAGCATGCTCCTGAGCGCGTGAATGCCGTGATTGAAATTCCCAAAGATTCGGTGAACAAATACGAGTATGACAAGACATTGCATGCCTTCCGGCTGGACCGGACTTTGTTTTCACCTGTGCATTATCCAGGCGATTACGGATTTATTCCGTGTACGCTCGGGCTGGACGGAGACCCGCTGGATGTGCTGGTGCTGGTGGAGTCTCCAAGCTTTCCGGGCTGCCTGATGGAAATCCGGCCGATCGGCGTGCTTCGCATGGTGGACCAGGGCGAGGGTGACGAAAAGATTCTTGCCGTAGTGGAGAGCGATCCGCTTTATAAAGAGGTCCATAACATAGACCAGGTGTTTGAACACACGCTGCGCGGCATTGAGCACTTTTTCTCCGTTTACAAAGCTCTGGAAAAGAAAAAAACAGAGATTGCCGGCTGGGGAAACGCGGAAGCTGCAAGAAAGATCATCAGCGAAGGGATTCAGAGATTTAAGTAAGAGTGCAGCACTCAGCATCGACGCTCAGCACTCCGCCGTCAACATTCGACCCTTTGACATAACGATAGGTTGAAAATCGCTGGCCACAACCGGACGACTCCTGCGGCTAATCAGCAGTTTCGCAGAGCTACTATGTCTTAGCTGTAAACCGCGGCCTGAGGAGCGCGAAGGCTCGTCATCTGCTGGGCCGCTTTCTGGTGCTGGTGTTTAGACGGGCTGCTGGGAGGCGTGGGCTGAACCTGAAGCAAAGAGAAGCAGCGCAATTGACGCCACAAACCAAAGAAACGCAACCATGATAACGAGTTTGTTCAGGCGATTGACCCTGGCACGGTGCCTATGTAAGCTGAAATTTCTTTTCATTGTCCTGATTAAAGTTGTCCTGATTAAGATAGATGCGTTCAAGCAGCCATCCGTTACTGCTGAAGAATCGTTCTTTTCATGCATTTTGTTGAAGAAATAAAGTGTCACCTGTTGTACCACGGCAGGGATTCTAATCGGGCGACTTGGCTTCTTTCGGTTGTTGAACCGGCGAGCTACCCGTATCCATGATCACCTTCCATTTGCCTGCTTCTTTACGCCAGATGGTGAGATACATACCGCGCGAAGTTTTCTCGCCTCGCCTGGCCTCGTAATCGCCATAGGTGTAGCCCAGCGTTCCGTCTTTGGACGCTTCAGCTTTTGTAGGTGTCCAACTCAAAGAGAAGTCTCTGTTGGCGAAGAGAGGTTCGTAATAGTCGTGCAGGCTCTGCGTACCGGTAATGGTTTTTCCGTCCTGCAGAATGGCGGCATCGGCTGCGAAGTATTCCATCCAGCCATCCAGCCGGCGTTCAGCCGTCGCTTTGGCGAAGGCCAGATCAGCGTCACGAAGTTGTTTTTCGAACGACTCTTGATGGGAGGTTTTTGCTCGCGGCGTGGGAACCGAATTTTGACTGAAAGCAGAAGCCATAGATAAACTGAAGGCGATTGCCACAAGAAGATGACGCATAACTGATTCCCCTGATTTCATTGCACAATTTCGTGATGTTCTAGCCTGTAATCTGTGAGTGTACGCGTTGCCACAGGCAAATGCAGGACCGGCATTCAGATAAGCTTCGGTTACGGTCCCTGTTTTCCTTGTCTTCCACACAAATCCACAGCGCTGCACGAATCTGGGGCGTTGACCCACGCAGATTCGCAACATAGATTTGAATTCAGGTTAAATTTTTGCGCCGACGCCTTCGTCATCGGGCCTTTTGCATGCAATTCCAGGGTTTGCCGCCCACTTGCGCGGCCAACTGAACTCCCCGCCAACTTCGAGACCTGTTTTATCGAGATGTTTTCAGGGGAAGTGCGGGACAACGCCGACATTAGTTCCTCACGTAACCCTGTGGAAACGGGATCGAAATTCGGGCAGCAAACTCCGAGCAGCGGCTAAGACATGCGTATCCAGTCACTTATAGGGAGACGGCGGTAAGTGGAAATCTAGTACAATATATAGTGTTTATGGCTTGACAGGTACCATATACGGGCGTAACTTGTCTTTCACCCGCAGTATTCGAATAACGGATGTCTCAGGGGAAATTGCACAAAAAACGAGGCAAAACGATTCGCAGCAGCAGCAGCGCAGTAACAGTAAAGACCGGCGACAGAGGTGGCGTCGGGGGTAGTCAATCGCGGTGATCTTTAGAGTGTAATCGGAGCAGAGTGTAACCAGAGCAGAGTGTAATCAGAGCGTAAACCGCAGATTGTAGCGGAAAGTCACAAACACACATCCGCCGGCTGGCCTCGGCGGAGCAACCAAATGACTGGGAGTTGTGCTATGGAGATGAGCTGGTCGCGGTGGTTCCGATGCGAATCCAGTTTTGAGCTGCTTCTGGTACCGAAGCAGCCGGGCGTGTTTGCCATTGCGGAAGAGGTAGTTGAACCTTCCAGCCCTGGTACACGACGCATGCTGGCCGTGTTTGCCGTGGACGAAACGGAAGATCTTGCGCGTGATATAAGCCGCATGTTTGCCGCGGGTAGTCCCTGGCAGCAGAAGCTGCATGAGTCCATTTGCTTTGTGCGCTATGCGGTAACGGCGGACAAAGAAAGCCGGCATGCCGCGGCCAAGGCTCTGCGCCATTGGCTGGATTCGAAACGCGATGTGGCAGGCCAGGTTTTTGGCGGTGCTCCATTAAGTGCGGCTGGGTCAGTGAGCGAACCCGGCGCGGCGGCAGCTCAAATCGCAAATGTTGCGGCCGGGGCTGATGACGTGGAAGAAGATGAAGATGAAAACGTGGTGAAGACTTCGGCCGAGCGCGCAGTGGACCGCGTGGCCAGGGGCGCAGGCTACGCAGGCGTATTCAAGACAGCGGGCAAGTAGATTTCTGGGGACGCATAACCGCGTTCCATGCACGACTGAAATTGGCAACGAACCAAGGCAACGGCTGACGCCAGACGCCAGCCAGGCTGAATGATCTTTTGACATCCTGTTATTCCGGGGACACAGCAATACTCGAGGAATCTGCTTTTCGTCTGAGCGATCGGATGAAAAGCAGATTCCTTTCTGCGCTCGGAATAATCGAACGAATAGATGTAAGGCGCGGTGCAAGGCCGGGCCCTGTAAGCCCCCAGTTACGGGCAAGAGCATGGAGAAGGACTGATGGCGGATTTGAGAGTGAACGACGCGACGCAAACCAATGACACCACCACAACCAGCGCACAGCCGGCGAGCGCACAGACAAAAACCGCGCCAGGACTTAAGTTCTCACGGTACTTCACCCGTACCGGCGTTTCGCCTTATGGCGAGATTGAGTGGGAGCTCCGCACCGCGAGCATTACTGACGCCAAGGGCAACAGCATCTTCGAGCAGAAGGATGTTGAGTCGCCTAAAGACTGGTCCATGACCGCCATCAACATTGTGGCCAGCAAATACCTGCATGGCGCCATTGGAACTCCGGGTCGCGAGAGCGGCGTGCGCGTGCTGATTGAGCGCGTGGCGGAAACCATCCGCGACTGGGGCTGGCAGCAGGGATACTTCTCCACCATTGAAGACCGGGACACATTCCATGACGAGCTGGCGCACATTCTTCTGCAGCAGAAAGCCAGCTTCAATTCTCCGGTATGGTTCAACGTTGGTTGTGACCGCCTGGAGCCGCAGTCTGACGCGCAGAACTGGCACTGGCTTGCGGAAAAGGGAACCGTTGAGTTTGCGACGACGGGATATCGCAATCCGCAGTGCTCCGCGTGCTTCATCAACTCGGTAAAAGATTCGCTCGACTCCATTCTCACGCTGGCCAAGACGGAAGGCATGTTGTTCAAGTGGGGCAGCGGCACCGGCACCAATCTTTCTCCGCTGCGCGGCAGCATGGAAGTGCTCTCCGGCGGCGGATCAGCCATCCGGCCCGCTGAGCTTTATGCGCGGCTTTGACGCTTTTGCCGGCGTGATCAAGTCGGGCGGCAAGACGCGTCGCGCGGCCAAGATGGTGATCCTCAATGTTGATCACCCGGACATTGTTGACTTCGTCGAGTGCAAAGCCAAAGAAGAGGCCAAAGCCTGGGCGCTGGTGGAAGCCGGCTATGACGGCTCTGGTCCGGATTCAGAGGCCTATAGCTCCATCTTCTTCCAGAACGCCAACAACTCCGTGCGCGTGACGGACGAGTTCATGAACGCCGTGGAACGCGACGAGACGTTCTTTACCCGCTCCGTGAAAGACGGCCATCCGGTACAGAGCCACAAGGCGCGTGAACTGCTGCGCAAGATCGCCGAAGCCACATGGCAGTGCGGCGATCCGGGCATGCAGTATGACACCACGATTAACAAGTGGCATACGTCAAAGAACACGGCGCGCATCAACGCCAGCAATCCATGCAGCGAATATATGTTCCTGGATGATTCGGCGTGCAATCTTTCGTCGCTCAACCTGATGAAGTTCATGAAGGGCAACGGCGAGTTCGATGTGCCTGCGTATCGCCACGCCGTGGACATCATGATCACCGCGCAGGAAATTCTGGTGGACAACGCCGGCTATCCCACGGAGATGATCGCGCGCAACTCGCATGATTATCGTCCGCTGGGACTGGGCTATGCCAACCTGGGCGCGCTGCTGATGGCCAGCGGCCTGCCATACGATTCACCCGCGGGCCGCGATTATGCTGCCTGCGTTACCGCCATCATGTGCGGAGAAGCGTATCTGCAATCGGCGCGCATTGCGGAGCAGTGCCCCGGACTGGCTCCGGCATCGGCCAAGGTTTCTCCGCAGGACATCACCGGCGGCGCATGCCCCGGCTGGTATGTGAATCAGGAGCCGTTCCTGAATGTGATCCGCATGCACCGTGCTTCGGTCAATAAGATCAGCAGTGAAAGCGTGCCGGCACATCTGTTTGAAGGCAGCAAGCAATGCTGGGATGAAGCGCTGGCCCTGGGCGAAAAAGTTGGCTATCGCAACGCGCAGGTCACCGTGCTGGCGCCGACCGGGACCATCGGCTTCATGATGGACTGTGACACCACCGGCATTGAGCCTGATCTGGCGCTCATCAAGTACAAAAAACTTGTGGGCGGCGGCATGATCAAGATCGTGAACAACACCGTGCCGCTGGCGCTGTGGAAGCTGGGCTACTCGGGCGACCAGGTCAACTCCATCGTCAGCTACATTGATTCCACCGGGCACCATTGAAGGCGCGCCCGGCGTGAAGGATGAACACCTGCCGGTATTTGATTGCAGCTTCAAGCCGCAGAAAGGCACGCGCAGCATTCATTACATGGGCCACGTGCAGATGATGGCGGCGGCGCAGCCGTTCATCTCCGGCGCAATTTCCAAGACGGTAAACCTGCCGGAAAACGCCAGCGTGGAAGACATCATGGACGCCTACATCCAGTCATGGAAGATGGGAATCAAGGCGGTGGCCATCTATCGTGACGGATCAAAGAAAGCGCAGCCGCTGATGGCGGCGGCAAAGAAGGAAGAAGCAGCGCGACGCGGGACCAAAGGCGAGAAGACCGCAGTGGCGGTGGCGGCGCCGATGTCGAAAGAAGAATCGGCGTTTGCGCGGCTCACTCCGGAACAGCAGGCGTTTGCGCTGGAGATTCTGCGCATGATTGGCACGCAAAATATGGGCGGAGCGCAGATCAAAGAACTGCAGGGCGCGGTGATTGATTCGCTGAAGCGGCTGGTGAGCCCGAGCCGTGAAGCGCAGGAATCGGCGCCGCCCAAGGCGCTGCGTCACCGGCTGCCGGGTGAGCGCGCGTCCATTACGCATAAGTTCGCCATCGCCGGCCATGAAGGCTACATCACCGTGGGTCTCTATAAGGACGGCACGCCGGGAGAGCTGTTCATCCGCATGGCCAAGGAAGGGTCCACCGTTTCCGGACTGATGGATTCATTTGCCACCGCGGTTTCACTGGCGCTGCAACACGGCGTCCCACTGAAGCTGCTGTGTGACAAGTTCCAGCACACGCGCTTTGAGCCGTCGGGCTTCACCGGCAACCAGGAAATTCCCATTGCCAAGTCAGTGATGGATTACATCTTCCGCTGGCTGGAAATCCGATTTGTGTCCGGACAGCAGTTTCCGTTGTTTGCGAACCAAGCCATTAGCACTCAGCCGTTAGCACTTAGTGAAGACCATCCGGTGCAATCTATATCGAGAATGGAGACGATGCCGCCGCAAGGCGGGTTGGCTTCTGATCTGGCTAATGGCCAAGGGCTAACGGCTAAGGGCTATCCCACGATCGAAGATCGTGGGATATACCATGCTTCTGACGCCATGAAAGACCTGGTTGACATGGGCGACGCACCGTCCTGCCACGTCTGCGGCGCAATCATGACCAGAAATGGTAGCTGCTACAGATGTATGAGTTGCGGAAGCACAAGCGGTTGCAGCTAGATACCTAAGCGAAGCTTTTTGAACAAGGGACTCTAACTCGAGTCCCTTTTTACTGTCAGTTAGAATCAAAGACACATTCTGTAAAGTTAAATAGTTATCCGACAAAAATGGCTTTTTTAACCCAACACGGGCCGGTAGAGTACGCAGAAAAGTTGAGACTAGATGTATCCGCACACCAGATAAGGGTTGATCAGGCAGAATTAGGGCAGTTTTTTACACCCATATCCATCGCAAGGCAGATGGCTTCTATGTTCGAACTGAAGGCATATGCTGAAGAGCTAAGGGTTCTTGATCCAGGGGCAGGCCTGGGAGTTCTCACTGTGGCTTTCGTTGAGCGTGTATCTCTCGGAAACCACCGTCCAAAAAGAATCGTAATGACTGGGTTCGAGGTGGATCGAAGGCTTTTGAAGCCACTAAGCGACACACACCTTCAATGCCAGCAAATGTGTATGCACGTCGGAATCGACTTTGTGTCCGAAATATTGAGCGAAGACTTTATTGATTATGCCGTTCATTGCATGTCCGATGATCTTTTTACCCAAACTCCTTCAAAAAGATTCAACTTTGCGATATTGAATCCTCCGTATCGTAAGATCAACTCAGATTCTCATTACAGAAAACTGCTTTCTCATGTGGGAATAGAGACCACAAATCTATACAGTGCTTTCCTGCAGCTGACAGCGAACCTTGTTGATTCTGGCGCCCAAATTGTTGCTATTGTGCCGCGCAGCTTTTGCAACGGAACATACTTCAGGCCTTTCCGTCTCGATTTATTAAGGCAGCTTTGTCTCAAACAGATTCATGTGTATGGGAGTCGAAATCGAGGATTCAAGGAGGATTCCGTACTACAGGAAAATGTCATTCTGTTCGCCAAAAAACAGAGCCAGTGTGCCACAGTGAACATCTCTTCGAGCGCCGATCCTGACGATCCAATGCCGACGGTACAAACAGTACCGTTTGAGACTATTGTCAATCCGACTGATCCCGACGCGTTTATTCACATTGTAACGAGTAAGGTCGGTGAGAATATCGTTCGTGATTTCTCTCGTCTGCAAACATCATTGGCCGACCTGGGCTTGGCGGTGTCTACCGGGCCGGTAGTCGATTTCCGAACCAAAGAAAACCTTCGTGATCGGGCAGCAGATGGGACGGTGCCATTAATCTATCCAACTCATTTTGATGGGCGAGGAATTCATTGGCCCAAACAAGGCAAAAAGCCGAATGCTATTCTTCACAATGCAGAAACGAAGCCGTTGCTGATACCCAATGAGACTTATGTTCTGGTTAAACGTTTCACCAGCAAGGAAGAGCCGAAACGCGTGGTGGCGGCGATTCTTGCTCCTGATCGATTCGAAAACGACTGGGTCGGGCTTGAGAACCACTTGAACTACTATCATCGCAAAGGCCGTGGAGTCGATGCGGATCTAGCGATCGGGCTGACGTTGTTTCTCAACTCCACTGCGGTTGATTCCTACTTTCGACAGTTCAATGGACATACCCAGATTAACGCGAACGATCTCCGTAACCTTCGCTATCCAACCGAAAAGCAGCTGCGTTTCTTAGGGTTAACTTCGATAAATGCGCCGCAGGAACAGATTGACGAAATACTAAGGAAACTCCTTTGGGAGGATACAGATGTTGATGAGAGCCCCACGACAGTGATCAAAAAAATTAAAGATGCTGAAAGCATTCTGAAACAGCTTGGACTGCCAAAAGAGCAGCAGAACGAACGTTCAGCTCTAACGCTGCTTGCGCTGCTAAATCTCAAGCCCAGGGACAAATGGTCACAAGCATCCCGCCCTCTTCGTGGAATCACTCCGATGATGGAGTTTTTTGCCAAGTATTATGGCAAGAATTACAAGCCCAATACTCGCGAAACAGTGCGGCGTCAAACCGTTCATCAGATGCTCGATGCCGGCCTGATAACTGCGAACCCAGACGATCCTAAGAGACCAGTTAACAGTCCCAAGGCTGTTTATCAAATCCGCGAAGAGGTTCTGGAACTCCTGAAGTCATTTGGGTCAGAGGCATGGGGCGAGAGCGCCCAAGCATTCTTGCAGCTCAATAAATCGCTAAGAGACATTTACGCCCAAGAACGTGAAATGCAACGTATCCCCGTTCAAATTTCAGATCATCAAGTACTTCAGTTGTCCCCGGGGGGACAAAACATTCTTGTTGAACAGATTGTTCATGAGTTTGGCCCCCGCTATACACCCGGAGGGCGCGTTTTATACGTAGGGGATACTGATTTGAAATTCGCATATTTTGACAAAGTAGCGCTGCAACAGATAGGAGTAGTTGTCGATACGCATGGAAAAATGCCAGATGTCATTATTCACTTTAGCGAGAAAAACTGGCTCATTCTCGTGGAGGCCGTAACATCGCACGGTCCTATAAATCCGCGCAGAAGGGCTGAGCTGGGGCAGATTTTCAAGAGTTCTTCGGCCGGACTTGTCTTTGTAACTGCCTTTCTCACGCGCGCGATGCTGGCAAAATACGTCAGCCAAATTTCATGGGCTACCGAAGTATGGGTAGCTGAGTCTCCAACCCATTTGATTCACTTTAATGGCGAACGTTTCCTCGGTCGGTACGAAAGTGGCTCCAGATAGCCTTTGGCAGCGTACCCACATTTCGGCTTTGTCAAACAACGCCTGTCCCACTGAATCGGGTGGTCGAACCCGGGCGAGTCGCGCTCTTGCTCAAGTCACTGCCGGCGAGGGCACAATTTTCACTGTGAAAAAAAGGCACTCTTATGAAGGAAGGCATTCTGAAGATCGTCGGAAAGCAGATTACAGGGCTTCTTGTCACTGAAGCGGGGTCAGGAGCCAGAGCTGATCGCACTCACGTATTTTTCGGCTTTCTTTTACAATACATACTTTGAGTTCTGGGCGACTGCGGAAAGTCCCGGCTTCATGGGCGTCTGCTCCGATCTGGATCGCGGAGGCATGAAAGAGATCAAGAACTACGCTAGAGGTATGCGAGTGATCTTCGAAATTGATATGTAATCGGAGGATTGTTCGCCGCGCTCCTACCAACTGAAGCCCTGGACTACAGAGCGCGTGCCGGGATGAGAATTTCCCGCTCCAAGCGACCTCATGTGATTTGAGCCGGGTGGCCCGCGCTTTTCTAGCCCGTCGAGACAAACGGGTGCCGGCTGCCCCGCCTTTTCTGACTCCTCCCGCGAGGCAACGGGTGCCCCAGCCCTTCGCGATTTTTGCCAAGGTTGGGATTCGATGATGCATCGTTCTGGTTTTTCGTTAATGCGCTCCGCTTAGCTGCGCGCGAGCCGACGGCGCGAAGAAATGACTTATTTCTGCCCGTTTCAGCGCGGCTGAGGCCCTGCCCTGATACAAACCTCAAACCCGACCAAGTTATCCCGCGTTAGTCGATGACCCGCAGCCGAATCTTAGTACCGTCGGGCAGATCACTAATCTTCATCGCTATGCCACTTTTAAAGCTCATGCCTTCCAAAGGATGACCAACGTAAAGGTTGTCGAGGGTGTATTGGCCGCCCAGGATGAACGGCATTTTCGACATCAGGCGCTTGCCGAGAGGAAGAGGACCGTGGAGAGCCTGCCAATCGTGAGCGAGTTGCCATCCCGTCTGAACGGAATAATCGGAGAGATCAAGGTGAGCCCAGGCTTCGATTGAGTCGGCAAGAAAAGTGGTCTTGCCGGTTTCGGCGTCGAAGCGCAAGACTCCCTGATTGGAAAGACAGAACTGGTCTTGAAAGACCTCTTCAGCGAAGAAAAGAAGGCCATCAGCAAGGTCTTTGTACGCATGGCGCCAGAGAGATTCAGCGTTCCACGCTTCCAGCCGGACGCCGAATCTGCGGGAACAGGGAAGACATGGAGCGCAGATTCGAAGGAGTAAAAGCCGTTTCTTAGTGCGAGCATTGCGTAGAGCTCTGGTCCAAGAGTCCAGTCGGCGAGGAATCGTGGCACTGGCTTCCGGCAACGGAGCCAGTGCATCAGTGCTGATCGAGATCAGTTTTTCAAGGCGGCTCATGCATGGGTATTTTACTTTGCGCTCCGCTTCGCTGCGCGCGGGCCTGCGGCGCATGGAAGCGACTAGTTGTCTGCGCTTTTTCGGCACGGCTGAAGAGTGCGCTGATACGAACCTTGTTCTCGATGCCTATCGGCAAAGTGTTTAACTATAAAGCTCTTCTTCACAAAAAATCCCTCGCGAAGCTCCGGCTTTGCGAAGGATATTATGTTAGGCTTTGTTTGCGCGACGATGCTCGCGAAAAATGGGTTTGATGCCCCAAATGTTCAGTAAGTCATTCTTTTTCCAGTGACGCTTTCAGGTTGGTTTGATAGCCGGCGAAAGACTTGACACCTGTCTGGTCCACGATTTAAAGCCCTGCTGTGAAACTTTTATCGAGTGCTTGCCCGTCGGAAGATTGAGCGCGGCCGGAGCGTTGCCAACCAGGTTGTCATCCACGTAAACTTCTGCGCCATCTGGATTTGACGTCAACAGGATTTTCCCCTTTTCAGCTGGGGAAGAAGCGGCGCTGATGCCAAGGAGTTGCCTTCCGCCGGCCTGGTCTATGGAGGGCTCATTGGGTACAGCCTTGGGTTCTGGGACAGCCACTGCTTTTTCCTGTGGTTTAACCGCAGATGCCTGTTTGGTCTCGCCGGCCAGTTCGTCGGTCACTTGTTCATAAAACTTGTCTGCCATGCGGTCACCCGCGCCCCAGGAAACGCCCTTCTTATTTTGCACGTTGATGATGAGCGTGGCCTTATCCGTGCCTTCGGGTTCAATGGAAGCATTGGCGACAAATCCTTCTGACGTAAATGACCGGCCTGTCTCAAAGGTGAACATCAACATCTTTTCATTCACGTAGGTCACCACGTGGCGCTCGCGCGCCGTGCGCAGTGCCGCGGTGAAAAGCTGCTCTGAAGTATTGTTATAGGTTTTCTTTTTGGGTTTGGCCTGCGCGCAGACCGGTACAAGCATTGCCACAAACACAAGAAGAGCCAGGCGAGATACTAAAGGACGCCGCATAGGTGCCTCCAAGATCAATCTAGAAAAATTCCAGGGAAGTGGAAATGATTGTACAACGGCTGTCATGATTGCGTTTGCGTAATAATTGTAAGCGTTCATTAAGAATGCCAAGGCCGGTGTCCGGCTTTCTTACCGCTATCGAGACAAATGGGTGCCCAGCCATTCGCGGTTTGGGCGAAGGGATTGATGAAATCAATCGCAAATAGCAATTAGCCAAATCAGAGCCCAAGAACCGAAACGGCCATATCGTTTGTGGACGTACATCAAGTCTATTACCCGCAGTTCAATTTTGGTGCCTCCGGAAAGATACGCATCTTCCTTGCCATATCACCCCTTGAAACTGGCAAATTGCGCTTATTTGATCGACATCTTCATGTCGTTAAGGTTCTTCTCGGCTGTCTTCTTTTGGGAGGAGGTTCGGCCGCGAGTGAAATCAGAGCTGAGGTGACTGTGCCAGCGTCATCATATTTTCTGATGTCATTGAGTGCCGCCTCGAATCCATAGTCCGACAAGTCGGCTCCCTCGTTTGTGGTAATTGTCTGCCGGATGGTGGCTCGGTCCGCGTCCATCTTCCCCACCAAAGCGTTAGTGGAGTTGTTAGCGAAGAAGTTCTTGTCGATACTGGTTTTTGTGGACTGGGTCAACGTGGAAGCGGTGGAGACAATCGACTTGGTATCAACATCCCCGAGCAGAGCAGAAACAGCGCTCAGAGTAGTGGCGGTTACTTCCCCGAAGAAAGACAAGCTGTTGCGGGAGTTTAGCAAGCTGTTTTTCAATTGTATGTAGTGGTCATCGGAAACCCCTAATAGCCGCTCAGCGAGATTGTTTCGCGTTTCCCTGGTGACATGAGCCGGATTAGCACGATAGTCCGCAATTAGCGCTTTCAGAGCATTGAGTTCATTCTTATCCACAACGATTGGCAAATTGTTTGGACCTGATTTATGCCGGCAGCCTCCCAAAAGCAGGCAAAGCGCGATGGGAAGAATTAAAGATGTTTTCATGAACTTCTACAACGAAAACGCAACCAGTTTTCCTTTTGGGGCCCGGGCACTTTTGTGAACGAAAATGGCCCTTCGCCCCGTCGGACGGCCGCGCCTTTCCATTCCTGACGAGACAACGGGTGCCCCAGTCTTCTCGGTTGTTTTGAAGGGTGGGATTCGAGGAGCATCATTCTGTTTTTGATTACTGGGCTCCGCTTCGCTGCGCGCGAGCCTGCGGGCGAGGAGTGAATCTCATTCAGCGCCACTCGGCAGGGCTGAGGCCCGTGCCCTGATACAAGCCCTCACGGATCTTATTGCTGTGCTCATTCTGTGCGACCCTGTTTTGAATCAGCCCGGCGGCCCATTCAATGGCCGAACATGAACCGCCGAGCTTACTAAAACGGCAGGGATTATTGGCACAAAGGCGCTGGGCCCGTTAGTGTGCTCTGCATTGAGTAGCGTCCGTTGATAGCGATAGAGGGCACAAAGCGGGCGAGCCAGGAGAAATATGCGAGCTCCTGAACGTGATAAGTAAAACCGGGCATCGGTACGGCGATGCTCTTCCCGGAAGAAATGTCTCCCACCTCCAATTGCGTGGAGCACTGCCCGGGAGTGCCCCATGGCAAGGTCTGGTTTTGAACGAAAGGATTGTCTATCCATTCGCCCAATTCATGGCTGATTACCAGAACATCGTCCACGCCGGGGGCGAAGCCTGGACCAGCATAGCTGGCGACGGCAAAAGTCTGCGGACCAAAAGCGTTGTGGTAGCCGAGCGCAGGGCTTCCGCCCAGGATGAACTGAGTGTTCATGGTAATGAAAAGCGGGAGGGTGCCTGGCGTGATGTGCTGGGCGGCAATTGCCGCTTGAACCACGGAGTCCATGAAAGGGGACGGAATCACCGCAATGGGCTGCGCCGGACAAACCGGGTTGGGCAAAAGGCTGGCCCCTGAAGCCGGAGGCACGTCCACAACGAAAGTGGCTGCAAGAGAAGGTTGAAAGACAACGTGATAGTTTGGCGATTGCGTGCTGACGATACTCCAGAAATTGGCACGCTGAAAAGCGTCAATGAATTGTGTGTTTCCAATGGTAACGCCGTCAGTCCACAATACATTTGTAAAGAGGGGCGAATTCTGCACGCGTATCGCGGCAGGTCTAGTGTCACCACAAGCGGGCTGCTCGGGCGTTACCAGGACTCCGCCGAAGTTGAAACGCACCGGAATAATCTGGACCGGCACGGTTGAAGTTCCGGCGCCCGGCGTGCGCGGATCAGTACCGACCATGGTGAATGGGAAATTATGTCCCACTGTAAAAGAGGACGACCACAGCGGAAGATTCGCCGGTGTTGAGGGAGTTGGAGCGGGGGTGGGTGTGGGTTGCTGAGCCTGTGGTGTGGCTGTGGATCGGTAACCGGGTTGCACCCGGTAAAGAGGCCAACAGTGATTACAATGAGCAACGCCTGCAAGAGCAAATTGGGCCGTCGGATCGAGATTGGATTCATATTCGTATCTCCACGGCGGTAGAGGATCGGAAGAATTGTGGGCTGACAGCAGAGCTTTTGGAGCAACGTACCCTTACCGCTCATTCCCATCAACGCGAAGCAGAGCAGATTTCCTTTTTTGAATTCTGCATAAGTGGTTTTATGTCGGTTTTGCCCGGATGAGTGTCGGCGATTGCGCGCTGCTGGGTGCCCGTCTTTCTATCCGGAACAGACTAACTGGCGGAAGTTGCCATCCAGCTTATCCGAATTTGCTTGTGTAGGATAAAGGCAAGTAAGGAGCGGGGGACTGCCGCGAGAATGTCTTCAAAGAAGACATGGCCGGCGGCTCGCTTAATCGGACAAGTGGAGATCACCTCGGTTAAACCGATTAAGAAACTCACGTCGGTGAAACCGAGAACCAAACTCACTAATATGAAAGCGACAAGGAGACCCACATAGATGAAAGCGAAAAACACGATCTGCCTCTGGTTCGACAAGGATGCACATGACGCGGCACGCTTCTACGCCGCAACCTTTCCGAACAGTGAGGTGACTGCCGTGCACAAGGCGCCTGCCGATTATCCGAGCGGCAAGGCGGGCGATGTCCTGACGGTGGAGTTCACGGTCCTGGGCATTCCCTGTCTCGGTCTTAACGGCGGCCCGGCGTTCAAGCACAGCGAGGCGTTCTCTTTCCAGATCGCAACGGACGACCAGGAAGAGACGGACCGCTACTGGAATGCGATCGTCGGCAATGGCGGCCAGGAAAGCGCATGCGGCTGGTGCAAGGACCGCTGGGGCCTCTCCTGGCAGATCACTCCACGCGCGCTGACCGATGCGCTTGCGGCCGGCGGCGCCGAGGCGAAACGCGCCTTTGCGGCGATGATGTCGATGAAGAAGATCGATGTCGCTACGATCGAGGCGGCGCGACGCGGCTGAGCGAGCAAAAGCAGCACTCAGCAAAACCAGCACTCAGCACTCAGCATTCAGCCGGGAAACTTAAGTTTACTAGACAAAAGCTTACCGCTGATTCACACTGAGGGGACTGGGCCAGAAAATCGCCGACATCGCCGTGATCGCACCTCAGCGAATGATGATTGAAAAACTTTAGCCGCTGATGAACGCAGATTAACGCTGATCAAAGAGGGAGTTGCTTGGGATGATCGAGCTAACTCCTTTAAACCTTGGGATGGACGGGGGAGGGCTACTCAGATTGAGTAATCGGGAAATCTGGTAATCGGGCGATTGGTAAGCCAGATCAGCAAACCGGCGGCCAAGGCATCGTGGGAATTCCTGTAGCTGCTTCGTCACAAGCTGCGTTCTCGGGGTTCCTCGTCGGCGTTTGTTCCGCAGCGCGGAACTTCGGCCTCCGTAGGAATTACAGACAGGGAGAGCGTTTTTCGGCACGGCTGACGCATGCAGAGAAACTTCGTTTTCACGACAGGCGCGCTGGTCATCAGAACCGGGCGCTGCTAACATAAGCTGATTTTGTACCCCATCCCCGAATCTCGAAAGCGAGAACGTATGGTCAGCAAGCAATATCTGTTTCAGATTCTCTGTGTGATTGCGTTCGTAGTGGTCACAACACTCACTTCATGCAGCAAGAGCACCAGTCCGAATGCGGCGACTACTTCCAGTTTGGCGTCTTCAAGTTCCACCACTGCGAGCAACGCGCCGGCAGCCGGCAATGCGGCAAGCGGGAGTTCGAATGATATTGATGCGTGCAAGCTCGTGACCAAGGCCGAAGTGGAAGAGGCGTTCGGGGAGAAGCTGAAAGATCCGGATTCAGGACCGGCGTCAATGGCGGGTGGCACGATCTGCATGTTTCAATCGCCGGATTCAATGTCTGCAAAGAACGTGACGCTGCGGGTGGAGTCGCCGAACTACAATTGGGCAAAAGTGAAAGAAGATAAGCGCATTGAAGGCGAGCGCATGCGGCCGACGCGTGGCTATCTCCGGCAGGTTCCCGGCCTGGGTAAAGATGCATACTTTGCGCGACATTCATTCCATGTGCTGACGGACAAGGGAATCCTGACGGTGAGTGCGTTCAAAGATGCCGGGGATGCGGTGTCCGGTGAGGAAAAGGAAAACAAGGCCGAGCGGATCGAGAAGACACTGGCGGAAAAAGCAGTGCCCAGAATGTGAAGTCAACAATGTGAGGCAAGGATTCGGCAGTCAGCGCTCAGCAGGTCAGCATTGCACATTTTGAAGTGGGGAAAGGAGATTCCGGGGGCGATCTATTGCTCGAACCAAAAACAATCGACAGTCGGCATCGTGCTGTCAGCTTCCTGTTGAAGCTCCCATGGCGTGGCCCTTGCTCAGCATTTCACGGATCTTGAAGCCCAGCTCTTCCAGCGTAAATGGCTTGGCCAGAAATCCTTCATTGCTGGTGAGATCGGCGCTATCAAAGGCGCCGTCTGTATAGCCGGAGACATACAAGACAGGAACGCCGGCCCGCGTGGCCTTGAGCTTCTCAGCGCAAATGCGCCCATTCATCCCCGGCATTACGATGTCAGTGATAAACAGGTCGATCCTGTCCTGAAATTCCGCGGCTGTACGGAGTGCTTCATCGCCCCGGCTGACCGGCAGAACGTCATACCCGTTTCGCCGCAGGAACTCCGCGGTCAGCATAAGCAAATCTGGCTGATCTTCCAGCAGCATGATTCTTTCCGTGCCGCGCAGCGACATCTCTTCCACCTTTACCGCGGGTTCATGTTTCTGGGAGATTTGCGCTTCCGTTGGATGGGGAAGATAAATCGTGAAAGTTGTCCCTGAGCCGGTCTGGCTCTGGACCGTGATGGTGCCGCCGCTCTGGGTCACAATTCCGTACACAGCAGCCAGGCTCATTCCGGTCGCCTGGAATAACGACTTGGTAGTGAAGAACGGCTCGAAAATGTGGCTCTGGATTTCCGGCGACATTCCCCGGCCCGTGTCCCGGATGGAGAGAAGAGCATATTTCCCGGACTCCAGGCCAGGATTGATGTGCGCGCTGCCGTGCGTGAGATCCGCCTGCTCTGCTGTGACCGTAATCTCTCCCCCATCTGGCATGGCGTTGGCGGCGTTCACCAGCAGGCTGGTAATCACCTGCTCAACCAGCAGAGGGTCTGCGAATGCCCAGACCGGAGCATCCGCCATCAAAGGCCTGCACTCGATGCCATCCCCCAAGCCCAGGTGCGAGTTCACCAACTCCGAGAGAATCTGGTTCAAGTCAATCACGCGGCCGGAGAGGATCTGTGCTCGGCCGAATGTGAGGAGTTGCCGAGAAAGACCGCCGGCGCGGGTGCTGGCCGTACGAATCTGCTCAATGTAGCCGGTGATCGCCTCGTCGGACTCTAATGACGAGAGTATCAGCTCGGCGGAGCCCAATATGACAGCCAGCAGGTTATTGAATTCGTGCGCGGTGCCGCCGGCCAGCCTTCCCAGCGCTTCCAATTTTTGCGCCTGCAACAGTTTCTGCTCGACCTTTTTGCGTTGAGTGATGTCATGAATCATGGCAATCACATTTGACTTGCCGCGCGACAACACGGGAATGAGGCTGATCTCCACCGGAAAAATTGATCCGTCCTTTTTTTGCGCTGATAGCTCCAGGCCGGTGCCCATTCTGCGGAGCCGCGGATTCTGCGCGTACTTTTCGCGGTGTCCACGATGTGCTTCCCGGCGGAGGCCGGGAATAATCAAACTTTCAACCTGCTGCCCGAGCAGTTCCTCCTGAGTCCAACCGAACATTTTGATGGTTGCGCTGTTAGCGCGCATGATTCGTCCATCGAGGTCAATTTCCATGGCAGCGTCGGGAGCGCCTTCCAGTAGCTCTGTAAAGCGTTCTTCGCTGTGCCGTAAGCTATCGGCTTGCATTGAGATTTCCGTCCGCAGTACTTCAATCTGTGAGCGCAGTTCATTGCAGCTTTGGCACTGTTTGGGCCGTTGCAGGCCGAGCCGGATTTCAGCCGTTACGTCCTGAAGCCAGACGATAACGTACAAGACCTCGCCATCAGAGGACAGGACCGGCGAATTCACCGCTTTCCAGTAGATTTCCCGGAATGCATCCTCAGCGCTATCGGGCTGCTCCAGCACAGACTGAAACGTTGGCGTGGTATCTTGTGTGCGGTTATCGAGGACGCGACGGAGCGAAGCCTCAAGTTCCCTGACGGCCTCTGATCCGGAACGGGCAACCCAGGACGGCAACGCGTCAGATAGGGAGAGCTCCACGATTTGATCCTGGGTCACATTTGCGGCCTGGAGGCAGGCATTGCTCGCTGCGATAATTTTGGATTCTGGCGAGAGCACCAGGTTAAAACCGGGCATGGATTCGAACATAGCCCTGAAATCTGGCTGTGCGGGACGCGTAGAAAGAGGCCCGTGCTTATCCATGCCCATACCCTGGGGATCAAATGTGTAGAGTTATCCAGTAGCTTAAGCTTGAGCTGACAGTTAAGGATGTGACGGAAATCACATTTTGCTGAAAGATTTAAGATGTGTGTCTCAGGAATCCTCTTTTTCAGAGATCCAAACCGGCACAACCTATTTACGTGGAAAGCCTGGGACTCGCTGATGCAGACTGATTTTCCTCGCCTAGAATCGATGGGAATAGCCAAGTCGTCTCTTTGTAGCCCTTCGCGATCAGTTCTTTATGAGCGCGCGCGTGCGCCGAAGATGCATAGTGCAATGCCGCCTACAATCAGCACAGCGCTGATGGCCGGCGGAACACGCTCATCATGGCGGGTCTTTACGCCGATGTGAACGTCACCGGCGTCAAGGCCGTGGCGCTCGGTCTGCGGGATGGGAACGAACAACGATGCGATTCCGAGCACGATCAGAAGCAGTCCGGATACCAGCAGTACCTTCATTCATTAGTCCTTTTATAAGTTAATCAGCGAGCATCGGCAGGAACTCTGCGGATGTTATCAGGAATTAAGCGAACATCAAAACTGCTCTCGCGAGCTTGGGCGTTTTTTTCAGCGCTGGTTACCACCGACCCCGTGTTGTGAGTGACTCAGCAAAGCTGAAGTCAATACTGTGCATGCGATTGCGCGCAGGAAATCATCGCGGGCATTCGTGCTTGATTCTTCTAGAGCCAGCGGCGGACGCGCGCCTGGTAATCGGTATATTCGCTGCCGAATTTTGCCGTCAACACCCGTTCTTCAGGGACAATTTGAAAGCGCGTGGTGAATAGAATGAACAACACCGGCCCAAGGATCGCCCAGGGAGCTGCCAGATATATTGTCCAACCGGTGAGCAGAAAGATGAGGCCCAGATACATGGGATTGCGGGTGCGACCATACACGCCCACGGTAACAATAGACGAGGCTCGTTCCACGTTCACCGGACTGATGGTGGTGCGGACTCGTCGAAAGGCGGTCATAGCCATGGCTGCGAGGCAAAAACCGCAAGCGGCGAAGGCAGCCGGTAGAGCGAAACGCAGACGGCCATCGATAGGCACTGATGGAGTGATCCGGGAAACCGCCCACATCGCGGCGCCAATCATAACTGCCACGATGGGCGGTGGAATTCTATGTTCCAGTATGCGCATAGCCGTGAGCATACCACCTGCGTGGTGTTTAGGGACTCAGCGAATGAGGAGGTCGTTATACTCTGGATGCCTTGCCATATAGGCAGCCACGCTGGTACAGATCACGTCCACTTTTGCATTGTTCTCTCTCGCCCAATCCAGAGCTGACTTGGCGAGTTCAAAAGCGAGGCCGAGGCCGCGCAGTTCCGGCGGAACCTCTGTGTGGAGCAACTGGAGTACGTTTGCAGCCAGATTGTATTCGAGGTAAGCAGTCTTGCCGTCGCGCTCCAGTTCAAAGCGGCCATTGACGACCTTTTGCGGCGATTGCGGATATTTTTGAAAGAGCTGCTTGCCGAACATTTGCCCAAACTCCTATGATTACAGGTCGCAATCACTTCCATTACTCAATCGCTATTTTAGCGCGGTCATGAGGAGAAACGTGAACGCCCATTTTCATCATTTGGAAAAGCTGATCGGAGAGCAGCAGGCAAGCGGCCGCTCATATCTTGAGTTTCTGCGCGTACCCGCCATGAGCGCCGGGGTTTATTTTCTGCCGAAAGACGGGACAGACGGGCAGCGGCCACATAGGGAAGACGAGATGTACTACGTGGTGAAAGGGAAGGCGAAGATGGTGATTGGGACGGAACATTCGGCCGTCATGACGGGATCGGTTATTTTTGTGGAGGCCAGGGCCGAGCACCGCTTTTATGACATTGAAGAAGACTTGCTGGTGCTGGTGTTCTTTGCGCCTGCGGAGAAAATTGGGGAGAACTGACTCATGCCGGACATGACCAACCCGTTACAGAAAAAATGGACTGAGGTTGATGACTACATTGCCAGCCTCTTCGCGCCGCCAGACCCGGCGCTGGATGGAGCGCTGGCCGCAAGCGATGCTGCCGGTTTGCCTGCAATCAATGTGTCAGCCAATCAGGGCAAGCTGCTGATGTTGTTTGCCAAAATGCTGAACGCGCGCAACATTCTGGAGATCGGAACACTGGGCGGCTATAGCACCATCTGGATGGCTCGTGGGCTGGCCGAAGGCGGCCGATTGATTACGCTGGAATATGAAGCGAAACATGCTGAAGTGGCCATGGCGAACCTTGTTCGTGCCGGACTCTCTGATCGCGTGGAGATACGCGTTGGCCGCGCAGGCGACACATTGCCCAAACTGGTGGAAGAAGGCCGCGGACCATTTGATCTCATCTTTATTGATGCGGACAAGGAGGGCTACACCGAATATCTGCAATGGTCGTTAAAGCTGTCGCGACGGGGTACAGTGATTGTGGCCGATAATGTTGTACGGAACGGCAACGTCACCGATTCGGCCAGCACGGATGCAATGGTGCAAGGCATAAGGCGCTTCAATCAGGCGCTGGCTTCGGAAAAGCGGGTTTCTGCCACAGAGATACAGACGGTCGGAAGCAAGGGTTATGACGGATTGGCGATTGCCACCGTGATTGCGGAGTAGGTTAATTGGCGGAGGCTCGTCTCCATCGCGGTGCGATGGCATAGTTCAACTGCACAAGCACGATGAAGGCGATGCTCCAATACGTGTCAAAGAAGCAAAGCAGCGCGCCAAAAGCGTACAGCAACTGGGCGATAACGATGCGGCGTTTAATCGCAGTTTGAACTTCTGGCGAGATGTCATCACGTATCAATCTGTTTCCCTGGGCACACACCCAGGAGAAATAAAGAGCCAATCCACTTAGAAGTATGTTCAGCCAGTAAACAAACAGCGACGTTCGCAGTTGCGTATGCTCTGCCAGAAGCGTGGTGGTGAATGGCATGAGGCAAATGGTGCAGAGGAACATAATGTGAATCCAGGTCAGGCTGCGCTCTGAACGTTCAAGGTTATTGAGTTGCGTCTGCTGACCGACCCAGAAGATGCCCAGTGTGATGAAGCTCATCAGGTACATCAGAAGTCTGGGCGAGAGTGCCAGAAGCGCATGCCATAGGTCGCGTTCCGTGTGGATGGTCTCAGCGGCAGGCGCACGGAGATCGATTACCAGCAGTGTCATAGCCACAGCAAAGATGCCGTCACTCAGGGCCGCCAGACGCTCCACGTTCTGGCCGGCTACTCGATTGTAAGAGGAAGGTGCCATGGAATTGAAAGTGGTTATCTTAACATCTTGTTTCTTCATTTAAGATAAAGCGCATGATTGGAATTCCCCAGGCAGACGAAGCCGCTTCTTACTATTTTCGTTACATTGATCTGGTCAGTGATGGCAACATTCTTCAAGTGCTGCGTTCGCAGATGGAAGAAGCGCTTTCACTTTTTTCCGGCATCAGTGAAGAAAAATCTTTATATCGTTACCAGCCGGAAAAATGGAGCATTCGCGAGTTGCTGGGCCATGTGAATGACGCAGAACGAGTGTTCAGCTATCGCGCCCTTTCCTTTGCGCGCGGCGATAGCGGCCCGTTGCCCAGCTTTGATCAGAACGCCTGGGCGCCAGTGGCGCATTCTGACGATCACAGTTGGGCGAGCCATGTTGAAGAGTTTCAGGCCGTTCGCCTAGCCACGCTCACGCTGATGCGAAACTTTTCTCCTGAAGCGTGGATGAGGCGCGGCACTGCCAGTGGTAATCCATTCACGGTGCGAGCGCTGGGTTTCATCGCCGCCGGCCACGTCAGGCATCACTTGAACGTCCTGAAGGACAAGTATCTTTAAACAGCCGGAATACACCAACTAGCGGGTATACACCGCAGTTTCGTCGTATGCGCCCTTGTCATCTTTGGCGTGAATTTTTACCGTGACCTTCTTATTGTCTCTGGACAGCGCAATGGTTTCCATCGTCGTGAGGCTCTTGCCCATTGCTGCCTTGCCTGAGTATTCGTGACTTGTCGAACGGTGGTAGGTGGCGCTGCCGGCCGGCTTGCCGTCCATCATGACGGTTGATGGTGCATCCGGCTTGCCGTCATACGTGAGAGTGTACTGGCCGTCCTGGCCAACGGAATGGATTGAATACTGAATGTGGTCCGTTCCGGCTGCTTTAATCGTCAGGGTTTCTTCTTTCGGGGCAGGCCCGTGCAGTTTTGACTGGCTTATGTCCATCTTCCAGGTCCCGATCCACGGGCTGGCTGATCTTTGTTCTCCTTTTTTCGGAGCGGCCTTCATCGGCTGCTGGGCTGCGGCTTTGTCCCCCGCATCCCTGGGCTGTTCCTGACCAGAAACGTTTTTTGAAGTTACGGCAACCAGCGAAACCACGCACAACGTGAGTACAAAAGTTTTCATTCCTGCCTCCGGGCCTTTAATACGGGCCGCGGGTTGGGAAAGTTCCGTCGCGATTGGGAGGGCAGGTCCATTTGGGCGAAAGTCCTCCACGTTTTCTTCCCGCTATGTGACCGCCGTCACTGCGGCAACGGACTCACATTAGCGAAGATACCTCCATAAAAACGCCAGGCACATTAGGCAATGGCGATATCGCCCGTACATGCTCAACGGAGAACCTTTGGAAGTAGAGACGGATGTAGTGGTGAATTTTCACATTCACTAGCGCTTCGCATGGATAGCGGGGGCGAAGCGCCGGAGGCAGCGAACTTCTTCATCAGTTCGCTGCTTTTTTTGCACGGCAAACAAGCTGACACTTATCAGGCAGTCAGTCCGGCTAAGGGTGATGTGCAGAAAGCGCAGCGTCGTGCCGCGATCGGGATCTCACTCAGGCATTCCGGACATTTTTTACTGGTGGGATCGGCTGGAACGGCGTTGCGCGCCGCGCGTGCTTTCCACGCGTTCATGGGAGCAACCATCACGAAGTAAACCGCGCCCGCGATCAGCAAAAAGCTGATCAGCGCGTTCAGAAATATTCCGTAGGAGAGGACAGCGCCGTTGATGTTGAGGTTGAAGGCGGAAAAATCCGGTTTGCCGACAATGGCGGCAATTAACGGCGTAAGGATGTTGGTCACAAAAGAAGTCACCACGGCGCCGAAGGCCGCGCCAATGACCACGGCGACGGCTAGGTCAATGACATTGCCGCGCATGATGAATTGCCGGAATCCTTTAAGCATTGTGCAATCCTCCTTAAAACTCGCGGCAATCATACTAGGAAGCAAGGTTCAGAGACAACGAATGGGCAGCAAAGATGGAAGACGGAACGGGAACTAAGATCCGCTAGCGCAGTGTCAAACCCTTAAGCGCGCGCGAATCCAAAAACAGGTCGCCGGCAGGCGACCGTGGGAGCAATGCCATGTCCATGAGTGTAGATTCGCGTAAAGGCCTCTCAGCGGAGATGAATGTTACGCCTCTGATCGATGTTCTGCTTGTTCTGATCATTATTTTTATGGTGGTGATGCCGCACCACTCGCTGGGTGAGCAGGCGGACATCCCCCAACCCGCGCCGAAAGATTCGCGAGTTGTCGAGCCTGAGCGAACCATTGTGGTGCAGTTGCATGATGAAGGTGAGGGCACGCGGCCGACCCTCAAGATCAACCAGGAGCAAACGTCATGGGAACAGCTTGTGCCGAGGATGAAAGAGATTATGTCGCCCAGGGTGGAGCGGGTGGCGTTTATGCAAGCTGATGGGAATGTGGAATTCGCCTATGTGGCAGAAGCGGTTGCTATGACGCGTGCGGCAGGAGCGGGTCGCATCGGATTGTTGAGCGATCGGAGGCGATAATCCGCCACGGAGAGAAAGTCGCTCCGGCATTTGCAGGGAGCTTGAAAATTGCAGGCGCTGAAGGCGCCTCTTGGGAATCCGTTCGAGATGAGCCTCCCCCAGTGAATGACCTTAGGCGGGCAGTTTGATCGCATTTGGAGCGAAACGTCCGCTGAAAGCATCTAATCAACAGGTTCAGATTGGGCGCAGAGGCCTCCTGTTGATCGCCAAATGCCTCAATTTGGGCTACTTAGGCCGATGTCTACGGTTTGTCTTTTGCTCCAAAGGGGCGTATTATAAGGTAGTTGTTGTAGCTGGTTTCGGCTCAAGGCTTTGAACGGTGCCGTGAGTGGGTTTGTAATTCCCCAATTCGATGGCGAACGTACCAGTGGGCGAAAGGCCCACTTTATTTTTGGGGACAACAATTCCGTGCAATGGGTCGCTGAGTGCAACAAGGATTTCCGCAGCACTGGTCTTTTAGCAACGATTGATGGCAGCAGATCTGGACGCAATTCGGACCATCGCCACACGCGTGGCCACCAACCACGGCGTAGAGCTGGTGGAAGCAGAACTTCGTGGCGGCGGCAAGGCACGCACATTGCGTGTCACCATTGACAAGCCGGCAGGCGTAACCCACGAGGATTGCGCCAATGTGAGCCGCGATCTGGGTACGGTGCTGGATGTTGAGGATGCCATCCCCAGCGCTTATCTGCTGGAGGTGTCGTCACCAGGGCTGGATCGGAAGCTGCTGAAGGCGGCGGACTACGAGCGTTTTGTGGGCAGCCGGGTAAAGTTGATGACGCGTGAGCCGGTGAATGGAAACCGGCATTTTGAAGGGCGTCTGGTGAGCTTCAGCGAAGGGCAGATCACGCTGGAGACGATTGTAAGCAAGAAAAAGCCGAAGCCGGGCCACCCGGTGCCGCAGGGCGAAAAGGTGGAGATTGCGCTGAGTAACGTTGAAAAGGCCAATCTGGTCCCGGAAATTTAGCACGCATTCATAAGGAACTCATATGGCAAGTGATATCTATAACGTCATTGATGCGTTAAGCCGTGAGAAGGGGATTGATCCGCAGATTGTGGTGAGTGCGGTGGAAGACGCCATAGTTGCGGCTACGCGCAAAAAAGACAAAAGCCAGGAGAACCTGCGCGGAGAGCTGGACAAGGAAACCGGCATGATCCGCGTGTATGCGGTGAAGGAGATCATGCCGTCAGAAGACGACATTGGAGATCCCGCAACTGGAAATTTCCCTGGAAGAAGCCAAAGCGCTGGATCCCAATGCTGAAGTCGGCGGGGAAGTGCGCTTCCTGAAATCCACGGAAGGGCTGGGCCGGATCTCTGCCCAGATCGCCAAGCAAATCATTTTCCAGAAGGTGCGCGAAGCTGAGCGCGATACGGTTTACAACGAGTACATCGGGCGCGTGGGAGAAGTGATCAACGCCACGGTAAAGCGCATTGAAGGTCCGGATGTGATCTTTGATATCGGCAAGGCTGAAGCCAAGATGTCAAAGAAGGAGCAGTCGCGGCTGGAGTCGTTCTCCATGGGAGAGCGCGTTCGTGTGGTCCTGACCCGCGTGGACAAAAATGCCAAAGGCCCGGCGGTGGTGGTATCGCGGGCAGCGCCGGAACTGGTGCAGAACCTGTTCCAGACCGAAGTACCTGAAATCTATGACGGCACGGTACAGATTCGCGCCATCGCCCGGGAAGCCGGCGAGAGAACCAAAATTGCCGTGATGTCGCGTGACAAGGACGTGGACGCCGTGGGCGCGTGCGTCGGGATGAAGGGAATGCGCGTGCAATCGATCATTCGCGAACTGCGCGGCGAAAAAATTGACATCATTGAATACCACGAAGATCCGGTGACCTTCGCTGAGAAGGCGTTGCAGCCGGCAAAGGTCAGCCGTGTGACCGTGGTTGACGCCACGGGTAAGCACCTGGAAGTGGTGGTGGATGACAGCCAGCTCTCATTGGCGATCGGGAAAAAGGGCCAGAACGTCCGGTTGGCGGCCAAGCTGCTGGGCTGGAAGATCGATATCAAGAGTGAGGAAGAGAAGCGGCAGGAAGTGGAACAGCAGATGACCACCCTGACCAGCGGTGGCAACACTCCGCTGGACCGCGTACCTGATCTGGGTGAGGCCCTGATCACCAAGATGCATGAAGCTGGAATTACCACGGTTGAGGCCCTGGCGGACATGACTCCAGAGCAGCTGGAAGAATTGCCGGGAGTTGGCCCTAAAACGGTGGAAAAAATCAGCATTGCGGTTAATAATTATTTCCTTACCCTGGATGGACAGCCGACGGCGGAAGTGCCGGCGGACGGTGCTGCTGAAACCGCGGGCGAAGGCGCTGGAACGGAAGCCGGCGAAGGTGAAGCCGCCGAAACTGAGGCGAGCGAGGGCGTTGAGGCCGCTGCAGCAGCGAAGAAGAAGGCGTGGAGCAGGCAGTCGGCTGCTGAACACGACGCGGAAACAGAGCGGTGCGTGAGGCTTCTCCGAGGAAGCCCGCTGAGGGAACAGAAGATGTTGACGCCGGAGCATTCCGGCGGAAAAGAATTCGTAAAAAGTAAGACGCGCGCAGCAATGCGCGTGAATGCTAAAGCCGTGAGGTCGATATGATCGCGTAGCGGAAATACCTGGAGGAAACACAGAACGAATGAAAATTCGAATAAATGATTTGGCCAGAGAGCTTGAAGTGAAAAGTAAAGCCATTCTGGATGTATTGCTGGAAGTTGGCGTTACGGAAAAGAAAACCCATTCAAGCTCTGTTGAAGAAGATGAAGCGGAGAAGGTAAGGAAGTATTTCTCTGCCCGGTCAGGCTCTGCCTCCAGAGAAAAAGCGGCGCAATCTGATATCAAGCCCAAGATCGATCTCTCAAAGATTTCCAAGCCCGGTGATGTGATGAAGCTGCTCCGCCAACGTGAGCAGGAACAGCAACATCCGCCGGCAGCTTCGCAAAAACCAGCCGCCGTGGTAAAGGCGCCGCCCGCAGCTCCGCCAAGCAGGCGGAGAAGCCCGTGGCAGCCGCACCGCCCGCAGCGGAAAACCAGCCGCGACCAGAGCCCGCAGCGCCTGCATCCGAGCGCCCCGTGGTGATGCCCGCGCCGCAGAAAGGCTCCGCCGATTGTGGCGATGCCTCCGGCCCGGCCGCCCCGAAATCAGCGCAGCCTCCGGCTGTGGTGGTGGTTCCTCCGCCAGCGCAAGGTCAGCCTCCGGCCGTGGTGGTAACGCCTCCTCCGGCGAAAGTTGTTGTCACGCCGCCAGCCAGGCGCAGTTCCACCTGGCAACCGCAGCGGAAGCAACATCCGCAAAGCGAAGCCAGTGGCGAAACAGCAGCTCCAGCCGCACCGCCAAAACCGGCATCGCAACAGCCGATTGTGCAGCAGCGTCGCATGATCACGCCGCAGACAGGGCCGCGTCCGGTTTATGCCGCGCCGCCGCCGCGTCCGCCGGTTGCGCCGCCGCCTCAGCCTCCATCGCAACAGCGCTCTCCTTATCAAGGACAAGGCGCGCCCGGTGGCGCGCCCATGGGTGGACGCCCGCAGGGGCAAGGTCCGGTTCGGGGCCAGCCCATTTTCCAGCGTCCACGGCCATCAGGTCCGGGCGGTGGTGGGGCTCCGGGAAGCCGTCCGCCATTTAATCGTCCGGGTATGGACAATCGTCGTGGTCCACATCCAACCAGTTCCGGCCGTCCGGGTTTCCCGCCACGTCCGGGAATGGGTGCGGGACCGGGTGGTCCGCCGCCGGGAATGCCGACCAAACCGGCTGGTCGCCCAGGGCCGCAATCGCGCCGTCCGGGACAGAGATATCAGCATGGACCTAAAGAAGGTCCGATGAAGGGCTTTACTCCGCCACCACGCATGGGGCTTTCCAATGAACCCATGCCGATCACGCGGAGCATCACCATTGGCGAAGGCACCAGCGTGAAAGACCTGGCGGAAAAGCTGGGCGTTCGCGCCAAGGACCTGATCGCGCGGCTGCTCATGCGCGGCGTGATGGCCACGGTGAACCAGAGTCTGGATTACGAACTGGCAAAAGATCTGGCGCGGCATTTTGGCGCTGAATCAGAAGCCATCAGCTTTGAAGATCAGGCAGCTAAAGAGATGGCCACGCTGTCCGGTGGCGTGGAAGTTTCCGCGGCCGCGGCGGTCACACGGCCTCCGGTTGTCACCATCATGGGTCACGTTGACCACGGTAAGACTTCATTGCTGGACGCCATTCGGGAAACCGATGTGGCCGGCGGCGAAGCCGGTGGCATTACGCAGCACATTGGCGCTTACAAAGTACGCATCACCAAGGAAGATTCTCCTGCCTTTGGCCGCCAGATTGTGTTCCTTGATACGCCGGGTCACGAAGCGTTTACGCGCATGCGTGCACGCGGAGCCAAGGTCACGGACATTGTTGTGCTGGTGGTTGCAGCGGATGACGGCGTGATGCCGCAGACGCTGGAAGCCATGGACCACGCCAAGGCCGCCAAGGTTCCGATCATTGTTGCAGTGAACAAGATCGACAAGGCGGAGGCGCAGCCCGATCGCGTGAAGAAGCAATTGGCCGATCGCGGCCTGATGCCGGAAGACTGGGGCGGCACCACGGTATTCGTGGATGTATCGGCGAAGAAACACACCAATCTCAACCTGCTGATGGAAATGATCTGCCTGGTTGCCGATCTGGGCGATCTCAAGGCAAATCCGGAGCGTCCGGGCAGCGGCACCGTGATTGAAGGCAAGATCGATCGCGGTCGCGGTGCTGTGGCTACCGTTCTGGTACAGAATGGAACGCTGCGCATCGGTGACAGCTTCATTGTGGGCAATACGTTCGGCAAAGTTCGCGCCATGTTTGATGATCGCGGACAACTGGTGGAGGCGGCGCCGCCGTCAACGCCGGTGGAAGTGCTGGGACTTGACGGTCTTCCCGAAGCCGGCGACCAGTTGATGGTGGCCGATCGTGAAAAGGCGCGTCAGTTGGCGGAGTATCGCGAACAGAAGTTCCGCGAGGCTACGCTGGCCAAGAGTTCCAAGCTGTCACTTGAAGGCCTGGCCGAGCAGATCAAGACGGCCGGCATGAAAGAGCTGCCACTCATCCTGAAAGCGGATGTGGGCGGATCAGCCGAAGTGCTGTCTGATACGTTGCTGCGGCTGTCGAACGAGAAAGTGAAGATCAAGATCCTGCGCAGTGGCGTGGGCGCGATTACAGAAAACGACGTGTTGCTGGCTTCGGCCTCCAACGCGGTCATTATCGGATTCAATGTTCGCCCGGAACGCAAGGCGCAGGAATTGGCGGAGCAGGAGAAAGTGGATATCCGCCTGCACTCGATCATTTACGAACTCCAGGATGAGATCAAGAAAGCCATGACCGGCCTGCTTGAACCCATCATCAAGGAAACCTATCAGGGCCGCGCCGAAGTGCGTGACACCTTCCGCGTGCCGAAGGTCGGCACCGTGGCTGGTTGCGCCGTGCTCGATGGCACCATCAGGCGTGATTCGGAAGTCCGGCTATGCGTGATGGCGTCCAGGTTTACAAAGGCAAAATCGGTTCGCTCAAACGGTTCAAGGATGATGCCAGCGAAGTGCGTAACGGCATGGAGTGCGGTATCAACATCCAGAACTTCAACGACGTGAAGAAGGGCGACTTGATTGAAGCCTTTGTCACGGAGCAAGATGCCGCGGAAATGGGAGTCGCGTAAACAGATTGGGTAATTGAGTAAGTTGGTAATTGGGTAATTGAAAATGCTAAAAGAGAGGGCTCCAAGGGCTGCGGCCCACGTCGTAGCCCGCGCGTCAGGGCCTCTTCATGTTTATCTTAAGCGGTTTCGGAGCGAGCGATAAGTAATACCGTTTAGACTTTCGGCATGGATTTCAAAAATTTCCCTCGGCTTGATCGGCCAGGTTGCGGGCATGGTGGCTGATTACATCAGCGGTAGTCGCAAAAAATATGGCGCGAACGCGGTGCCGCTCACGCCTGAACAGCGCGCCGCCATGCAGCCGTTTTTCCCAGCTGAAATCCTTGACCAGACAAGGCTTCTGGTACTCAACGGCCAGCGCATTGAAGATCCCGGCTTTTACACGATGGCGCGCATGATGGGTTTCAGGGACCTGCCCAGCTTTGCCGACGTGGCGGCCGTGACGTTTGTGGACGTAATCGTTTCGCATGAAGAGTTTACGGAAGCGCTGCTTTTTCATGAGCTGGTGCATGTGGTGCAGTATGCACAGCTGGGCGTGAAAGAATTCGGCGCTCGTTACGTGAGTGGCTTTGTCACCGGTGGCGGCTATGACGGAATTCCGCTGGAGAAAAATGCGTACGAGTTGGAGCAACGTGTATTCGGCCAACAAAGGACAATCGTTTGCGGTGGCGGACGAAGTGGAGCGGTTTATCGGCATGGGCCTAAGGTCTTCCGTAACCAATATGAGACAGGTTGTTTTCGCCCTCAACAGTAGCCTTCATGCGATGAAACTGCATCTCAGAATTCAGAGTACCCGATTCAGCAAGTTTCCCCAGTTTCCTGAAAATCAGGGTTTCAGTTTCATAAATCTATGAGAGAAAAGGAATTGCTACGACAATGAAGAAGAATTGGATATCGCAAACGCTGCGATTTTTTCGGTGTGCTTGATGACCCTTTCGGTTTCGGCACAGACCGCCGCTGGCGGTTCCGCCTCAGGTAACGCATCGGTTACGCCAGGACAAGCCAGTGCCGGCGCCAGCACCAGTCAGAGCGCACAAACACCCGCCGCGTCAGCCAACGTGGATACTTCGGCGAATGCAACGGCGTCACATCAGCATGACAGCAAGACGCAAGAGAAAGAATCCGCGCAAAACGCAGCAACGAACAAGCTCGACGACAAGGGCGGTACATCGGTCGCCAATTCTTCCGCCCTGAATAGCGGGACCACGCTGCAGGCGGAGCTGGCCAAATCATTGGATTGCAAGAAAGCAAAGCCAGGCGATGAGATCACAGCGAAAGTAACTCAGGATGTGAAGGCCGATGGCAAGGTAGTGGTGCACAAGGGTTCCAAATTGGTCGGTCATGTGACTGAAGCCCAGGCAAAGACGAAAGACAATGCAGAGTCGAAGCTGGGAATTGTTTTCGACAAAGCAGTATTGAAGGGCGGACAGGAAATGGCCTTCAACGGAGCGGTGCAGGCGTTGGCTCCGCCGGTACGGGGCTCGCTTTCCGCGGCCAGCACAGATGCGGGGAATGTGGACGCAGCCCCGCGGCATGGCACATGGCAGCATGACTGGTGGCGCAGGCGCAAGACCGCTGGGCGGAGTGGCATCCACTGTGGGCAACGCCACAGGCACTGTGGGTAATGCCGCAGGTTCAGTTGCGGGTTCCACAACTGGCGCAGTGGGCGGAGTGGTCAAACAACACTGCAGGTACAGCCGTGAATGGGACCGTCAACAGCACCAGCCATGGCGTGGTGGGCTTACAGGGCCTGACGCTGATTAGCGTCTCAACCGGCAGCGCACAGGGCTCGGTGATTACCTCCGCCACGCAGAACATCAAGCTGGACGCCGGCACGCAGATGGTGCTGCAGGTGGTGGGTTCCGCAAAGTAGCGGGGATTTGAATATCAAACAGGCCAGACACTCGTGTCTGGCCTGTTTATTTCTTGCGCACCTAAAACCTGGGCAAAGTGCTTTCTGCTCTCAGAGTCCCGGCTTCTGATCGTAACGGAGCCTAGTATCATACTCCTTGTGGCGTTCGGTTCGTTCCATGCCGCGATTCACTCACGCCGAATATTGCTCTACACCTCTGTCATGTTGAGCGGAGCCGGAGCGCATGCGATCGGCGAAGTCGAAACATCCCGAGAATGTTAGTGGCGCCGATAACGTTACAGGGAGTTCTACCTAAATCGTCGTTGCAATATTCCCACGAAGCGCGGGTCAGGAGTATTGGGAGAACTCTCTGAGGCAGCATCGTACGTGCCACATTGTGGGGATCCTTCGACTCCGCGCCCATCGATCGTTTGATTCTCGATTTTTCGCATGCGCGTCGCTCAGGATGACAGGTCCTAACAGTTATGTGATCCTGAGAAACTTCGCGCCGAAAGGAATAATGATCGCCGGCGAATCGCCAGCTTTGTAAGTGATATGAAGATGGTTTTCTTTTATTTCGCCGCCACGGACGAAGCAGGCTCTTCGCCCCGATCGACTTTCGATGCCGCCACTTTGATCCCCGCTCAGGCCGTTGATGTAGCTGGAGACGCCCTTATACAGTGAGTCGGCGATGCGCTGGCGATATTCGTTGGTGCGGAGCTTCTTTTCGTCATTGGGATTGCTGACGAAGGAAATCTCAGCCAGGATCGACGGCATGTTGGCCCCGATGAGCACAATGAACGGCGCTTTCTTCACGCCGCGATTCGCGGATCCCGGATTCTTCTGACAATCCGACATAAAGCGACTTCTGCACGTCCGCGGCGAACTCCCGCGATTCTTCAATCTTTTCTTTCAGCGCGATCTTCTTCACCAGATCCTGAAGCTCATGAATGGATTTCTCTGACACCGCGTTTTCGCGTGCGGCCATTTCCAGCGCGTCGCGCGATGAGGTGAAGTTCAGGTAATAGGTCTCTACGCCGCGCGCCGTCTGGTCGCTGGCTGGAATTGGCGTGAATCGAAATGAAGAGGTCTGCCTGCTCTTTGTTGGCAACGGCGGTGCGCGTCTCCAGCGGGATAAAAGTATCATCATCGCGGGTGTAAACCACTTCCGCGCCCAGACGGTCTCCAGCATCTTTGCCCAGTTGCAATGCGACATCCAGCACCAGATCTTTTTCCGCCAGGCCATTGGGCCCGATGGTGCCGGTGTCGTGACCGCCATGGCCTGCATCCACCACGATCTTGCCGATCTTCAGTCCCAGCGCGCGAATCAAAGAACGCTCACCGTTCGCCGTGGGAGCCGCGGTGTGCGTGGTGGTGGCAGCCGCGGGAGCTTTACCGGTGGCTGTATCAGTGACGACTTTGTTCTTCTTGTTGCGGCTGGACTGTTGCGGCGCAACCGCCTGATAGGTCGGGCCGCTCGTGATTTTCGTGGTCGGCTTGGCGGATGACGAATCCGGCTGATCAAGCGTGTCATCGACCACAATCTTCGGAGCATCGGCCCTGGCCAGATCAGTATTGGTTGCCGGCTGAGACTTGGTGGATGTGCGGCTGAAGTCTGCGTGTTCGCGGAAGGCGAAGCTTGCGATCTGGCGCCGGGAGCGTTCTTCAAGGGACCGGCTTTGGCTTCTTCAGCGCGCTGCAATGCGGACGCGGCGTTATCGGTCGCTTTTGTGCCATTGGAATTCGGCCGTATGTTGGTAACGGTTACGTCGGGCTCGAGCGGATGAGTTATTGGTTGCGCTATTGGCGGCATTACTTGAAGTCCTGTTGTTGGGCCCGCCTTGCATGGCATCTTGTACAACGGTCCTGGAATCCGGCTGATTTTTAGCAGAGTTCGATGCTGGATTCCGGATGGTCTTGAAGTGTCAGGATTATCCGTTGCATTGTTCGGATTGGCGGAAGCTACCTGCCGCGCCGGCATCTTGCCGTGAATATCGATAATCAGACGATAAGGGTTCGGCAGCAGGAAAGCCGAGTACTCCGCCACGTCGTCCACATCCAGGACCACACGCGCCATGTTGGCGTTGTACTGGGACACGCGAATCTTGTGAAGGAAGCCGGTTTCCACATCAAAGGTCTTGCCCACCAGATCGGATGCCAGTTTCACGCCGTAAAGATCGAAGAAGATACGGTCAGGGCGAGGCACACGGCCTGCCTGATATTTCACTTCCTGTTCCAGATCAATCGCCACCCGGACGTAGTCAGGCGTTGACCAGGAACGAATGCTGGTCAGCCGAGGCATACGATTCAGCGGTGGCAATCCTGGCTTGGGGATGGAGACGTCTTGCGCGGGTTGTGATTGCGCCTGCGGCGAAGGCGCAGTCACTTCGTCGTCACTTGATTCTGGCTGGTCTTCGCATTGGCGGCAGAGTCATCTCCGGCGTTGTCATCTGCCTGCGTGTCCGGTTTCGGCTTGCTGGATTTGGCTACTGTCCTGGCTGAATTTTTCTTTGTGTTAGCAGCCGGCTTGGGGCTCGCAATCACATCAGCCCACGCTGCCTTCGGTTCTGAGGCAAGGCGTGCGTGCTGTGGCTTACTGCCTTTCTTTTTGAAAGGGCTTGGCGCGTCACCTGCATTTTCTATTTCGGCAATCGCCTGCATGGCTTTGGGCGCAAGCTGGCTGTGCGGATAATGCTTCAGGTAATCCTGAAAAGTAGTTTTGGCCTGTTCCGGGTCCTTCAGATCATCGCGATAGATTTCGCCGATGGTAAACAGCGCTTCCACACGATGCTTGCTGCCGGGATATTCGCGGCGCAGGAAGGCAAGCTGTCCTATGGCATCTTTGTAGCTTTTGGGATCGTTGAAGACGCGGCCCTGGTCGTCCAGCAACTCAGCCACAGCCAGTACCGCCACATCGGCTTTCGCCAGCGATGGTGCTGTGTAATAAACCTTGCGGTAGAGTTCGATGACCTTGTTGTAATCGCGGCGTTCGCGGTCAGCTTCAGGAGTGCCCAGCAGATCGTCACGCAGGCGGTTGGCGTTTTCCAGCATCACGCTGGCTGCCTGTTTCTTCTCCTTGACGGTGCGCGCGTGCGCAAAGGGGATCAGGGCAAACGCCAATGCCAGCGCCAGCGCCATCCGCTTCGCGATCCTTGTCCCCATTTTCATTTGCTTACTGCTGCAAAGCACCTTACTTATTAAACCCGATGTCCGCGTTACTCGTTGTTGGTAAAAACGCGGTGCCCTTCATTCATTGCGCGACTCTTTTACCCGCTGTTTGACTCCACTGGCGAGGTAAATGTCAGTGATCTTTCTCACATAGTCACGCGTTTCCCGATAGGGCGGTATGCCTCTGTTTCTGTTTACGGCGCCACTGCCGGCGTTATAGGCCGCCAGTGAGAGCTCCAGGTTCCCATTGTAATTCTCCAGAAGGCTCTTCAGGTGGCGCACGCCGGCATCAACATTCTGGTGCGGATCAAATGCGTTACCCACACTCAGTGATTTCGCGGTGGAAGGCATGAGCTGCATCAGCCCAACGGCTCCCTTGCGCGATACTGCGTGCGGATTGAAATTTGATTCCACCTTTACCACGGCGCGGACCAGATTAGGGTCCACTCCATGGCGATTCGCCGCTTCTTCAATGGCCTTATCCACTGAGTCGTAGGACGAAGTTGAAACCGTCGGCATTCCCGCTGTGGGATCAACCGGTTGCGACCCGATCTTGGTTGATCCAATCGCGGTCTGTCCGGTTTGCCCTTTCAGCCTTAATGGGAAAGCAAGCGTGTTCACTTCCTGCGCAGCCTGGCGGGCCGCTTTCAGCGTGGATGAGGAAACAGATGGCACAGGTTTGTAACGATGGTCCTTACTGCTCCAATAGACCAGACCGTTATAACGCGATGAATCTTCAGGAGTTGAAGTAGATGCAGGCTTGGCCTGCGGGGCCGTAGATGTGGCATCAGCGGCTTCAGAGAAGACCATGTGGCCATTCACGTCTTGCTGGGCCACCACTTTCTGGGCGCTCATTTGCTGATTTGTCACCATCGCCGTGGCGCTAACCAGGATGGCAAACAGGTGCTTTTTCATCGCGTTACGCTACTTGATACCAGCTTTTTGCGGCCAACGCCAGCTTCCTGAAGGGCCAACACCTTCTGCTACATCCTGATACTAGAACGGCCAGAGTGTACGGATTATATGCGGGTTGCAAGCCGAGTACAATCGGGCAAAACTGGATGAATCTAGGGCGTGAACAGGTGCCAATCACGGGTAAAAGCCTAAGATGTTCTGTGTTTTGATTCTGAGGCGCATCACTTGCCCTCTTTCAATCTCGAGCGCAAGCGAGAGATCCCTGCAGTCTTCAAAAATTCAACGGGCAGGCCGGCACGCAAAGCTCCGCAGGTGTGAATGAAATCAGACAACATTTGCGCCCTGACTTCGTCCTTAAACATCTGATGCTTAAGGAGCATGTCCCGACCCACGCGTGCCATCCCGCAGGGCACTGTAAAATAGAACTCTATTCATGGCGCAGGAAGAAGAAGTATTAGGCAAAGCATATGACAGCCGGCTGATGAAGCGCCTGTTGGTGTATTTGCGTCCCTACTGGTGGCAGACAGCCATCGCACTACTCTCCATTTTGCTCAAGGTTGTGCTCGGGCCTGATGTAATTGGTCCGTTCCTGACGGCCACGGTGATTGATCGCTATCTCACATTTGCCCATGGCGCCCATCACAGCATTCTCAGCAGATGGTTGAGCCCCAATCCTCTGGTAGGTGTCGGGCAGATCGCGATGATTTATTTCATCTCGCTACTGTTCAACTTCGTACTGGAATTTGTGCAGACGTACCTGATGCAGTGGACGGGCCAGAAGGTCATGTTTGACCTGCGCAGCCAGATCTTCCGCCACCTGCAGCAGCATGCACGTTGGCTTCTACGATAAGAATCCCGTTGGCCGCCTGGTCACACGCGTGACCACGGACGTGGACGCGTTGAATGAAATGTTTACGGCGGGCGTGGTCTCCATCTTCGAAGATATCTTCATTCTGGGCGGCATCGTGTTCGTCATGCTGCGGATGAACTGGTGGCTGGCGCTGATCACCTTTTCGGTGCTGCCGCTGATCTTCTGGGTCACCATGATCTTCCGCAAGTAGGTGCGCGAATCCTACCGGCGCATACGCATGGCCATTGCGCGCATCAACTCTTATCTTCAGGAACATGTCTCCGGCATGGTGGTGCTGCAGCTCTTCAATCGCGAGGAGCGCGCTTATAAGCAGTTTGCAGACATCAACTGGCAGCACATGGAGGCGTTTAAAGACGCCATCATGGCCTACGCCGTGTATTACCCGGTGGTGGAAGTTCTGTCCACTTTCGCCATTGCGCGCGGCCCGTGGTTTGGCGGATTGAAAGTGCTTGCCGGGGGCGCAGTCACAATGGGAACGTGTGACCGCGTTCATGCAGTATGCGCAGCGATTCTTCCGTCCCATCCAGGACCTGAGCGAAAAGTACAACATCCTGCAATCCGCCATGGCGTCCAGTGAGCGTGTATTCAAGCTGCTGGATACGCCAGCGGAAGTGGTGTCGCCCGCGCATCCGGTAAGAGCCGAAGGCAAGGGCCGCGTGGAGTTTGATCACGTCTGGTTTGCCTATCGCAAGCTTGATCCGGAGGAACTGGCGGAGAAGAAGGTCGTGCCGATGTCCAGCAACGGCCACACGCCCGACCTGGTTGAGGCGCGCGATGTAGTGAATGATGGCTCAGGCTATGACTGGATTCTGCGCGACGTATCTTTCACCATCGAACCGGGTGAGAGCGTGGCCATTGTCGGACATACCGGAGCGGGGAAAACAACCATCATTTCGCTGCTGATGCGTTTTTACGATATCCAGAAGGGCGCCATCCGCATTGACGGAGTCGATATCCGCCACATGGACCTGAAGGAATTGCGCCGCCTGTTTGGCGTGGTACTGCAAGACCCATTCCTGTTCAGCGGCACCATTGAAAACAACATACGTCTGGGATCAAGCTGGATTACGGATGAGCAGGTGGAAACCGCGGCGGCGAACGTGAATGTAGCGGATTTTATCCGCACGCTGCCGCAGGGATTCAAAGAACCGGTGCTGGAACGCGGAAGCACGCTCAGTACCGGCCAGAAACAACTGATCTCGTTTGCCCGCGCGCTGGCACACAATCCCCGCATTCTGGTTCTGGATGAAGCCACATCCAGTGTCGATACCGAAACGGAGATACGCGTGCGCGAGGCGCTTGGCCGCATGGTGGAAGGGCGGACGTCAGTGATCATCGCCCACAGGCTCTCAACCATTCAGCGTGCAGACAAGATCATCGTGATGCACAAGGGCCATGTGCGTGAGATCGGCACGCATCAGGAATTGCTGGCAGAACGCGGCATTTACTGGAAGCTTTATCAGTTGCAGTATAAGGACCAGGAACTGGGTGTTCCCGGCGAAGAAGTCAGCGCGGACGATTAGATTCTTGCCTTCAGTCTCGAGCGGAGCGAGAGATCCCTACCAGCCATCGAAGATGGCGGCATAAAACGCGATTAGCCGCGAATGAACGCGAATGTTCGACGCATCGGTCGGCCTCTCTCTTTGTTATGGAGTTGGCTGCTTAGCCCATTGTGCGCTGCGGCGGCAGGGCTTTGGGCTCTGATTCGTTATTTTCGCGTTGATTCGCGGCTAATTTTTTCCTGGGCGAGCTGTTCGAGACTGCAGGGATCCCTCGCTCCGCTGGGCTGTAACCAAAATTAATCCCCTCCAACCACTTCCGGCACCATTGCCTTCGGCCGTCCGGCAATAGCGTAGTAAATCACTCCCAGAGCCATCAGGCCCAGGCCAAATGTAAGAGTGCTGATGGTGCCGAACCTGCCCAGCTCAATCTGCTCAGAACGATTGCGGATCAAGGCGAACACCAGCAGGGCTGCAGGCCCCGCACCACACAAAATGGCGCCCGCCAAGCCACCCGGCACGCGGAACGGACGCGGCATATCTGGTTCCCTCAGGCGCAATATGACCAATGCGGCAAACTCCAGCAAAAGGCTGGCGCCGTAGAGCAGAATGTCCAGCATCACCAGACGGTCAAACTTCAGCCCAAGCGAGAGCGCCCAGGCCGATCCAAGCACCAGGATTGCCACCCAGGGAGCGCCATTGCCCAATTTGCGTGTGAAGATTTTCGGAAGATGTCCATCATGGGCCATCGCCACGGGAATATGGGAGTATGACATCACCAGTGAATTGAACGAACTGAACTCGGTCATCATGGCGCCGCAAACCAGCACCACACCCAGCCATGGCCCGACCACGATGGTGGCAATGCTGGCCCAACTGCCGTTGTTCCATACGTCCTGAGGGATGTGCGTATGCCACACGGCCGCGACCGGGATCACATAAGAAAGCACAATGGCCAGCAGCGTAACCATCATCACGCGCGGATATGTTTTCTGTGGGTTCTCAACTTCATTGGCGACGGTGGCTGCGTTGTCCCAACCCATGTAATTCCACATGGCCACCAGAACGCCGGTCAGGAAGTTTCCGTCAGACGCGGTGGATGCAACCGGAGTGATGTGACGCAAGAGTGCAATGATCGTGATCACCAGGAAAGGGCTCAGCAACAAAACGCCTGTGACCACGGAACTATCACCCACGGCTTTTGCGCCCATCATGTTCCAGATCAGACAAATGATGATCAGGCCTGCGGCTATGGCAATTCCACGGCCGACCAGCTGTTGCTGCGGGAAAGAGCTTGCCCAGGTATGCGACGAAGAGACTGGGATAGATGGCCATATCAAAGATGCTGGCCACCAGTGAGAGCCATGCCTCTTGAAAGCCCCAGAACGGTCCCATGGCGCGACGCACCCACACATAAAATCCGCCTTCCTGCGGCATGGCAGCAGAGAGCTCGCCGACCATCAGGCCGGTAGGCAGGGCCCAGAAAATGGGGATGATTAGTAGAACGACGAGGGCCAGCTTGTAGCCGGAATCCTGGACCAGTTCTTCGACCCCATAAGGGCCGCCTGACACCATGAGTAGGTTGCCGCAGCCAGCGAAATCAGACTCCAGCTTGCGGCGCTATGCGGCAACCTGAGTTTTCTGCATTGTCGTGATGCGAAATATAGCATCTTGTTCCGGTTGTGCGGGTAGAGAGTTGGCAAAATCTTTTATTCGGTCGGCAGAGTCGGCTGAATGTGCCACAAAAGTTTTCTGATTTCGAGCAGATAGACCTGGAGATCCGCAAATGACAAACGGCGGGCCTGGGGTAATCCGCAAAAAGGTAGGCAAACCTCGAATCTTTCAGGCAGAATTGTTTGATATATGACCGACGACTTACTTCGTTTCCGCTCTCAGTTTCCCATCCTGGAACGCTCCACCGAACATGATCAGCAACTCGCTCGGCGCCATGCCTCGCGGCGTTTATGACTCAGTACATTCGTACTGCGATATGTGGGCGACTCCGCGGAGTGCGCGCATGGGAAGAGCACTGGTGGATGCAGGCGCGTGAAGTCGGTAACTATACGATCTGTGCCATCGACGACGTGCCTTCAGATCGCAAGCCTTCATCTCAACGTCACCAGTTGTCAGGCCGTTGTGGCCAGCTGCTTTGATTTCAGCGGCAAGCGCAACAAAATTGTCTACAGTGATATGAATTTCCCCTCCGTCATGTATTTCTGGGAAGGGCAGCGAGCTCGCGGCGCGCGCGTGCAGATGGTAAAGACGGATGATGGAATCCACGTGCCCATCGAGCGAATCATTGATGCAATCGATGAAGAGACGCTTCTGGTGCCCATCTCTCATGTCGTCTTTCGCAGTTCGTATATTAAGGACGTGAAAGCGATTACGGAAAAGGCACATCGCGTCGGCGCCCATGTGGTCATGGACACCTTTCAATCGCTGGGCAATGTTCCGGTGGAGATGGTGTACCGCCCTTAATGTCGACTTCGTGGTTGGCGGAGTGTTGAAATGGCTCTGCGGGGGCCCTGGAACTTCGCATATTTATAGGACGCCGGCCCGATCTGGGTAGGAAGCTCGAGCCCCGTATGTTTACTGGATGGTTCGCCCATGAAGTACCCCTTTGCCTTCGAAATAGGCCCGACACGTTACTCCGAACCGCCTTTCCGATTCATGCAGGGTACGTCCAATGTTCCCGGTTTTTACACCGCCATGCCCGGACTGAAGATTATTCGAGAAGCCGGAGTGGAGCGGATCCGTGCCAAGTCCAAAAAGATGACTTCAAGGTTGATTGAACTGGCTGATCAGCGTGGCTGGAAGGTGAACGCTCCGCGGGACCCGGAGCAGCGTGGCGGGACCGTGGCTATCGATATGCCGAATGCAAAAGGGAGGTCTGCGGTCAGTTGCTGCGGCGTGACGTGCTGGTGGACTTTCGCCCGAAAGCCGGTGTCCGCTTCTCACCACACTTCTACAACACGATGGAAGAGATTGATCGGGCGATCAGTACGGTGGATGAGATCCTTGAGCACAATGCGCGTGCCGGCAGGGAAGTGATTGTTATTGGTTATCTCTCGAGTCAAAGCGAGGGGGGGGGATCCCTATAAATTTATACTCACGTTCAAATGAATCCTCAGGGTTTTGGAACGAACCGGAGGCGAACTATGGGTCATCTGTCTTTTCCCCCGGACCTCATGGTTGAACCGACTGAGTTTTCATCGTAACGGCCTTATTGCTCATATGTGCTTCTAATTTAGGCCTAATTGCCTGATATTTGCTTTTTTTATGGGCTAACCCCCCCCCGCCGAACCTTACTTGTCACCCTGCACCATAAATCTTGCACATTTCTCTTGACAGTTCGCCTTTTATTCGTGAATACTTCGCCTGATGGCTATTACTAAAGGGGAGGGATGTTTACGACTTTATCCATGGCTTTGTGCAGAAGAACGGACAACCTCCCTCGTCCTTTGAAGAGATCGGCAACGGTATGGGCCTGAGTTCTCTTTTCACCCTGGCCGCCGCCCAGACGGTTACGACGCTGATCGTCCAGGCATGCCTGATGCAGCATGGCCCGAAGCCCTGGATCCCGGTGTGGCGATCATCGCCTGCCTGATCTATGCCAGCGTCGATGGCGCCGGCGCACCGCCGTTCCCCTTG
>CAWGRA010000026.1:0-43606 GCA_963824835.1 Terriglobia bacterium
ACCAGTTCAAGGTGTTCCCTTTCCCCTTCGGGCGTTCTGTACCGATAGCTTTCTGGTTGATGGCGGGAATCACATAAACAACGTCCAGATGTACCTAATCAGCGCCTCGAGGAACGGGACATCTTCCGGCTGAAGGGCTCCAAGATCGGCATGGGCTGCGACGTTGCGCAGCCCAGTTGCGCCTCCGACTGCGGTGAGATTCGCGAGAATTTACCAAAGTGGCTAGACGAGGTCCGCAAGAAAGACGGTCTACCATTAGGCTGATGGTCCGAGCACCCCTTTATCTGTGCAGACAGCGTCCAATACGCGCCCCAGCAGGGCTGCGTATCCATTCGGATTCCTTCTTCGTTCTTTTAGGGCGGCGCCGAGCATTTGGTTGCGACACGAGAAGGCAGTCCATCGGGGACGATAATCGGCTCTGGGTATAGAAGCTCGGTTTCCTCAGGTTCACCTTCGTGTGTGAACACCCTATCGAAGTGGTCCGCTTACAGACGGAACACAATAGCATTTGATAAACCCATCCACGGTCAATCGAGTTGTCGATTGTCCCCCATGGCGTTTCCTGCTCAAATTCGTGCGTCACTATTTGCGAAAAGTCCTGAGCGACAACGGTAAATGGGGCAGTGTTTCCCAGCACCCATCCAGGGGGCCAATATCGTACGTTTTTCTTAGCACAGGGCATTCCACCTCAGGTTATACGATGAGATTACATCAAAATGTTCGCTATTTTCGCAGGTTTATCGGCCTTGTCGCGCTTGAACACTTAATCGCGAGACTTTGTTCAGGAGGTTTCAAGCACATTCATTGGATCAGTTGCGAGTTCTTAAATGATGTCTTGGTATATTTCAATTCGGTAGAGTTTCCGAATAATTGTCATTGTTTCTTTTCTTCTAAACCTTCCTTTAGATGCTTTTTCGCGTGCCAATTTACAACCACAATCTTTCGCGGCAACTGCGAATTGACCTGAACTCTCTTGAGCATGTATTTCACGTGCATATCTGCGTCCGGAAAGGAATAGCCACAGAAAACCCAAGTTCGACAGTTACTCAAAACCGTCTCTGCACGATGCCAGACCTCTTGCAGGAAAATGTTGGACAGCACTTTGAAGTAAGTCGGAGGAATGATTATCGGGGTGGTCAAAGAGCCGCATTTTCGACACTGACAATCGGTCGGATTCACCACGAGATTGCACACTCCTTTCTCAGATCCTTGCAGTTAATGTGACTGCTTTACATGTAGAGCAGTAAAGCCAATTGAGCGACTGCAGGCTTAGGAGAGCGGGTTGGTTTTCTCCTGGCTTACTAGGCTGGCCGGGCGATTCAAACTTACTATATTCAAATCCGTAATCCAGATCGTAATCGCCGCGCCGAGATGCCAGAGCGTTGTCGATGAGGATGTCGCAGTCGGCAAGCGATGAAAGCGCATCGATTGATCGTCGCTTCGCGGTTTAGCACTTCCACTAGCTGCTCGTGTCGTCGTTTGGTTTGCTCAAGCTTTCGATCTAGGATCAGTGCAATTAGAAATACAAAATCGCTCCTCAGATTTCGGAGGGTCGCGCCAAATTGGCGATGCGACAAATTTCCTTCGAAACCGCGGAAGCCTTCCTCACGGGCCAGGATCAATAATTCCTAGAGCTTCTTCAAATGTCGGAAAATGCGCGTTTGCAAATGACTCAGCTCGTTAATTTGATCGAAGAAGGTTTCGAAGAATCTGACGAGCCCGTTCTTCAGTACCCGTATTGAGGTGGGCGCAGGGTTTCCATCTCCTACGCCTGTAACCTTCGAACCAATTCTCCGAAGAAGTCTCTAAGCAAGTTAGCTTGTGTTGGCGCGCCGTCGCTGCACGAAGCGCCAGCGCCGAAGAAAATAGCTATTTCAGGAGTTGCCATCGTTATCTCCCATTGTTCTATGATGACCGTTGTGAAGCCCATACTACACGGATCAAAGGTGCTGAATTCATCGGCGATTTCGGCTTTGCAGTTGTCAAAGAGTGTAACTGTTTATAGATTATTACGATGCCGCCAACAAAAGACACAGAGCGCGCGAATAAGTTAAAGATTAAGAATGCGATTCCGGCGGGTGGCCCACCCTTCGCCCTGCGTCGGCGAAGGGTGGGGGCGATCAGAACTTTGTTTGGCAATTGTGCTGTTATCATTTGGACGACACCTAGCTTCTCGCGTCGTGACCGTCCAGCGCTCCAAAACACGATGGCATGCCTGGAAAATCTATCCCGGTTCTCTTCAGCAGATCAACAATTTATAGCTCAACACCAACTGTTCCCCACCCTTCGCCAAAACCGGGCGAAAGGGTGGGCCACCCGTCCTGTATCAAGGTAAGCGAGTCGGTGCGTTCCTCAGTTTGCCTCCTGCTACTGCACAGCGTTGGGCGTCGCGATGGGATCAGTTGGGAGTACAATTGTCGCAACATGATCGACCTTATGGGGCAACTGCATCATCTTTCTCCTGACACAGTAATAAATCTATTGCGGCTTGCGCTTGATCTGGCTAAGTTTCGACGTGACAAATTCAAGGATCCACGGACGCCCGAGCGCGCGGAACAGATTCTTGCGGAGGCCGAGAAGCAGGACCCATCTACCCTGGATGCGTCTGAAATAGGTCGGCGTCTTTCCGATGTCCTTGATCCCGTGGATGCTGAAATCGTACGAAGCGATTTAGAGCTCCTGGGTTTGCTTGCAATCCCTGCTCCCAACTTGGATGCTTTTGACTATTGGGGAATGCTCCAACGTCTCGTCGACGGTCTGCGGGTGTACGCACACCAAAAGCGGCTTTTTGAGTTGCGCGGTGTAGAGAAAGGCCGGATTCTTGTTCTTCCGACCGTTGGCGCTGCCATGCTCCCTAGACACGTTGCGGCGGGGTTGGCAACCCCTTACGAGATGGAGGGCCTGAAGGATGTGGATCCCATTGCTCTGCTTAGGCATGACGACGCAGAGTTTCCTGTCACAATTGCGCTGGAGGCTCGGTTTTATAAATACAGTTCAATGGGTGGCGAGCCTGGCGTGCAGCGGGATTCATGTTCGTTTGATGTTGCACAGGGTCAGCAGCGGCATTGGTTAAGTTTTGATCGTGGTCGGCGGTTTTCCCCGCACTTCAGGCAGGCGGTCGAGTATCCACTCGAAGCGGCAGATTTCTCGTCTATTTGTGTAGCCTTGAGGAATGACGTTCAGAAACATGCTGCCTCTGTCCAAGCGGACGAACAGAGTATAAAGCCGCTTTTTGGTGCGATCGATGCTTTTACTAAGAGCATTGGTCAGTGATTTGGGATCACACCCGGGCCTCGAATAACTTACGCCGTCCTTCCGCTCGTGTGTAGCAGCGGTTCTTAATCTTCAGCCATGCCATCTCGTGGTCTGCGTCTAGGGCGGGTGGGCCACCCGTCCCGGTTTTTCCAACCGAGGGTTATACATGATATCGTCGCGTCCAGCGGCGGGCGGTTTAGTCACTTAGGAGCGTCTATGATCCGACTGCGATGTATCCTCATGGTTGCCATCACGTTGAGCATGACTTCGGCGGCCACCGATAAGCAAGCTTCGCGATTTACATGGGACGAGGTTCTCGATCAGGTTTTTCCTCCGATGCGAATCACCCTCACAGACCTTTACTCGCAGCGTTTGATACTGCGCTTCAGCAAGCCACCCACGGAGTTCGTGATAACAACTCGGAGCAGTGGAGTAGAAGCACGGCAATACTCAGTTCATTCATTGCAAGACGCACAAGATCTAGTGTCGAAGGCTGGAAGCGGTGACACCCTTATTTCAGCTAAACAAGTGGCTGCCTCTCTAAAGACGCAAGAACGGAGCCTGAGAATATCATCGCAACAGGTACGAGAGTGGCTGAGCCAACTCAGGCGGTTGCAAGTTCCGGCCCTGCCTTCCGACTCAGTCTGTTTGGACGGCTGTGGCAAATTCGATCTGTGGTTTGATACCCGTCAAGACTCAGTTCACTTTTCCATGGCGTATGCTCGCGTTACTCCGCGGCCCAACTCACAGCAGCAGGCGATCGCTGAATGGATGTTGAAGCTCAAAGACGCACTAGAGCAAAGTCCCACAGTCTCTGTCAGACAGGAGATTGAGAGACAAAAAGGTGCCAGCCTGAACTGAGCGATTTCTCCGCACAACCAGCCGTGGTATGGAAAAATGTTCTTGCTATCGACAGAAATCCTGCTAAGATGTTTTCGTATTTTATTCGCTTCAATTTGCACGACAGAGCGGCTGCGCTACACATGCATTTTTGACGACCCGGTTTGATGCCGGGTTTTGCATTTTAGGAGTTACGACCCTCAGCCTGCGTGCCTCTGCCGATGTTTTCGGTACTTGGTAGTTGGTTGAATGCGGGGACCCCGGCTTGGGTGACATTGGGTGACGTTGGGTGAAATTGGGTGAAACCGGGGGTAGGGCACCCCCCTCGGATTTGGTAAATGAGTAATTTGGTAATCGGGAAATTGAAACCAAATACCAAAAACCAAGTACCAGTCCCACCATCACACGGCAATCCTGAGCTAGGCCTCAATTTCCCCGGCATCCAATAAAGGACTAAAATCATCGGCAACGCTTATGGACTCCACCATCCTTCGCCAACTCAAGAAAATCGCCGGAGCTGATGCCGTGCTGGACCAGCCGGAAGAGCTCATGATGTATGAATATGACGCCGGCGTGGACAAGAGCCGTCCCGGGGCCGTGGTATTTGCCCAGAACACCGGCCAGGTTGTCGCAGATCATGAAGCTGGCCTCGCAGCACAAGATTCCCGTGGTGCCCCGCGGGGCCGGGACCGGGCTGAGCGGCGGGGCCATCGCCAGGAAAGAAGCCATTGTGCTCTCCCTGGCCCGGATGAACAAGATCCTGGAAATTGACGTGCCCAACCAGCGCGCGGTGGTACAGCCGGGCGTGGTGAACCTGGAACTCAGCAATGCCACGGCGAAGTTCGGCTACTACTATGCGCCCGACCCTTCCAGCCAGAAGGCCTGCACCATTGGCGGCAATGTGGCGGAGAACTCCGGCGGTCCGCATACGCTGGCGCTGGGCGTGACGGTGAACCACGTGACCGGACTGGAAGTGGTGCTGCCGGATGGCCGCATGATTCGTTTTGGCGGCAAGGCGCAGGAGACCACCGGGCTTGACCTGACCGGATTCTTTGTGGGCTCAGAAGGCACCATGGGCATTGTGACCGAGATTACGGTGAAGCTGACCCGGCTGCCCGAGCATGTGACCACGCTGCTGGGGATTTATAACTCCGTGCAGGACGCGGCCAATACCGTGGTGGCGATCACGCAGAGCGGCGTGACTCCGGCGGCGCTGGAGATGCTGGATGGCTGGATGCTGCGCTGCGTGGAAGAGAATGTCCATGCCGGGTATCCGACGGACGCGGCGGCCGTGCTGCTGATTGAGCTTGAAGGCGTCCGGGAAGCGGTGGAAGAAGCCGCCGAAGCCGTGGCTGCGGTGTGCATGCAGCAGAAGGCCCGCGAGGTTCGCCGCGCGCGCGATGAGAAACAGCGCCAGCTACTGTGGCTGGGCCGCAAGACGGCGTTTGGCGCCGTGGGCCGCGTCTCTCCTTCTTATTACACGCAGGACGGCGTGATTCCCCGCACCAAAGTCCCGGCAACGCTGGCGGAGATTGACCGCATCAGCAAGTTCTACGGACTGATTATCGGCAACGTGTTCCATGCCGGTGACGGCAATCTTCATCCGTTGATCCTGTTCAATGCCCGTGATCCGGTGCAGAAGGAAAACAGCAAGAAGGCCGCCAAGGAAATTATGGCGTGCTGCCTGAAATATGGCGGATCGATTACCGGCGAGCACGGCGTGGGCCTGGAGAAGATGAACCTGATGCCGGCCATGTTCACCGAAGACGACCTGGCGGTGATGATCCAGCTGCGCAACGCGTACAATCCGGAATCAATTCTGAATCCGCAGAAGATGATTCCTGATCTGCATTTCTGCCGTGAGATTACCGGTCCGCTGCCGAAAGCCAAAGTTGAGCCCGTTGCAGGGGTGCCGGTATGAGCACGCTGGCGGCAACCGAATCTGTTGTTCGCGAACTTGGCGGCGCTTGTGGGCGAGGGGAACGTCACGCAGACAACGCGACTCTCCATCAATGGCGTGACGCCCGCGAATGTTGTGTCGCCCGCGTCGGCGGAAGAAGCCGCGCAGGTGCTGGCCTTTGCCAATGGCCGTGATCTGGTGGTGGCGCCGGCGGGTGGAATGACCAAGCAGGATATTGGCGGCGTTCCGGAGCGGATTGACATACTGCTGAGCACGCAGCAGGCTGGGCGGCATTGAGCATTATGATCCCGGCGACCTCACGGTTGGCGTGAATGCCGGCATGACGTTTTGGCGACTTGCAGCGCGAACTGGGCCAGCATGAACAATGGCTGCCCTATGACGCCGCGAACCTGAACCACGCCAGCGTTGGCGGATGCGTGGCGACCGGCGGCGACTGGTCCGCTGAAACATGGCTTTGGCGGGCTGCGCGATTTCTGTATTGGCGTGCAGTTTGTCACCGCTGACGGCAAGGTGGCCAAAGGCGGCGGACGCGTGGTGAAGAACGTTGCCGGCTATGACATGATGAAGCTGATGAATGGCAGCTTTGGCACGCTGGCCGTGATCACGCGCGCCAACTTCAAAGTATTTCCCCGGCCGCGGCAGACACGCTCATTTATCTGCAACTTCAAGTCACTGGATGAAGCGCTGCAATTCCGCACGCGGATGTTTCAATCGCCACTCACGTTTATCAGCATGGAACTGATTTCTCCGCGCGGGCCGGAATATCTGAGCGAAGCGCAGGCAGCCGAACGATCCTGACACATACGCGCCCAACGCGCCGGTTGCGCTCACGCCAACCACCTGGCAGGTTGCGTTGCGCGCCGCCGGCAGTGATAACGTGCTGGCCCGTTATGAGCGTGAACTTGGGTCGGCCGTGACCAGCAAACTGGATGGCGCGGCGGAAGACGAGCTTCTGGAAGAACGTGGCGTGCTTTGAGAACAACGTGCTTGCAACGCCATCGCAACGCGCTGGTGATGTACACGCATCTGGCCATACAGAACGTTGGGCCGGCATTGCATGCGCTGGAACGCGTGGCGCCCGATTACAACTTTATTCCTGCCGTGGTGGGGCGCGCCGCCACGGGAAATCTGGTGATCGCTTTTGTGCCGCTGTCAGTGGATCCGCCTTCTGCCATGCAATATGCCAACTGCGTTTCGGCGTTCCGCGGCATGCTGCCGCAGGGTTCGTCAGCGGAGGTGGCGCATTGTCCGGTGGAAGCCAAGTCACACTTTGACCTGTGGGGCACGACCACGTCTGACATCACAATGATGCGCGCGGTGAAGAAGGCGATTGATCCGAAAAATATTCTGAACAGGGGCCGCTTCATTATTTGAGCCGATATCATGTGCCTAACGAGATCATCACTGAGCAAGGCACACCTGAACACGGCACCGGCGCTGAGGGGCACGTCCACGCAAAAGGGTTGAAGCCGATTGATGGCGGGAAATACCAGCCGTCACTGGACCTGCTTTCCACATGCGTGCATTGCGGCCTTTGCCTGAATCACTGCCCAACCTACAAAACGCTTGGGCTGGAAATGGATTCGCCCCGCGGACGCATCTACCAGGTGTTGCAGGTCAATGAAGGCGCGATGGATTTCAATTCGTCGTTTGCCAAACACATTGATCAATGCCTGGGCTGCCTGGCCTGCGAGATTGCCTGCCCGTCGGGCGTGAAGTATGGCCGGATCGTGGAGCGGGCGCGCGCGCAGATTGAAAGCAACTATCACCGTCCGTTTCTCAATCGTTTCCTGCGCAATCTTTTCTATCGCCACATCATTTCGAATTTCAGGGTGCTCAAGATCGTGGCCACGCTGATGCGTTTCTATCAGCGCTCAGGCCTGCAGACCCTGGTGCGCAAGAGCGGACTGCTGAAGCTGATGGGCATGGCGGACGTGGAAAGCCTTTCTCCGCGCATTGATTCGAAGTTCTTCTTTGACCAGATTGGCACCGTGCATAAAGCGGTGGGCGAGCGTCGCGGCAAAGTGGCGTTTCTTGCCGGATGCATCAACAACGTCGCGTTCTCACACTTGAACAACGCGACGCTGAACGTGCTGACGCAAAATGGATTCGAAGTCCACGTGCCGGCTGGACAGGGATGCTGCGGCGCGCTGCATGCCCATGCAGGATATCGCGATGAAGCCCGCGATCTGGCACGGCATAACATCAGGATATTTCTTGCCGGCGATTATGAAGCTGTGGTGACCAACGCGGCCGGCTGCGGATCAAACCTGAAAGAGTATGACGACCTGCTGGAAGATGATCGCGGAATATCTGGGCCGGGCAAAAGAGTTTGTGGCGAAAGCCAAAGACGTAACGGAATTTTTGGCCGCTAAAGGTCTGCGTCCAGCCAAAAAGAAAGATCGGCAAGCGCGTGGCCTATCAGGATGCATGCCACCTGGGCAACGCACAACGTATCCGCACGCAGCCGCGTGAACTGCTGACGGCGATTGGCTGCGAGCTGGTGGAGATTCCGCATCCTGACCAGTGCTGCGGCAGCGCCGGAGTGTATAACGTGGCGCACACGGATTTATCCATGAAGATATTGGCGGCGAAGATGGATGATGTGCAGTCGGTGACGTCAGACATGATTGCCACGGCGAATGTTGGCTGCATGATTCAACTGCGCGCCGGCATGCAGCAGCGCGGCATGAACCAGCCGATCAAGCATGTGGTGGAGTTGCTGGATGAGGCGTTTTCTTAGTTTCGCTTTTAACGCTCCAAACCGCGCGAGGAGCTATTCGTCGTGGTTACGGTAAGCGATGATCCTTCCTGCGTGAAGCAGGCTCGGCTGCGCCAGAGCCGGCCTCGCACCTTAACTGTGCCCGAGGCTGCTCAAATCGTAGGTAGCCAGTTGTAATGCTCACGCTCGATGCAAAGAAAAAGACAAGGCCTCCACCAACTGCTTCGCAAGCGCATCCGCATCCGCGATCGGCGGCTGGCAGGTGAAGTTGCTGCACAAAACGGCCACGGTTTTTTTCAGTTTGATATCCGGCAGATTGGGAATGGTTTCAGCCAGCGCGGGCGGTAGCATCTGCGGAACCACTTCACCTTCGGGCAGATGCAGCACGGATTTATGAAATGAGAACGGCGCCACTGCCGCGGCTTTTAATTTTTCCGCCGCTGGGCCGCTTCCCGCGATGACAACTTGCGTGTGCGGATGCAGGAGCATGTCGAGGGCAATGCCGTAAGTGGCCGCGAACAGGCCATACTGTTCGGCGATTCCAGCAAACGCCGCCAGCGTGCTCTCCGCGATTTTGCGATGTTCAGGATTATTGCTGTAGGCATGCAGCCGCAACAACGCTATGGCTGCTGCGGGATTGCCCGCAGGTGTGGGTGAATCCTGCAATGGTTTACGACGGGCGGCCAGCGCGCCGAGCACAAGACCATCGCCAACGCCGGGCCCGCTGGCGATGTCAAAGAATCCGCCTTCCTGCGCGTCATGGAAGCGTTCGATCATCGCCGTGGCAATCTTCTCAGCAAAATGGAAATAGCTGAGGTCAGCGCTGGCTTCATATGCGTCAAGGCAGGCGATCACGATAAACGCGTAATCGTCCAGCACTCCGGGCAATGGGCGCTTCTCAGCTTTGGGATCAGAGTAGGCGATCACGTGCTGCAAGCCGCTTTTGGGATTCCAGCCGTGGGAAAGAATCCTATCCAGTGATCGCAGCGCAAATTTGCGGGTCGCATCCAGATTCAGGACTTGCGCAGCCTGGAGATAAGCGGAGATGCAAAGCGCGTTCCAGCTTACGTAAACCGTCTTGTCCACAAACGGCGTTGGACGGTTCAGGCGCTCAGCCAGCATCTTCTGCTTTGGCTGAATCAAGCAGGCGCTGAATGTCCTGCTCCGGCTTTTTTAGACGTTGCGCAATTTCCGAAACCGGCGTGCGCAGATAGAGAACGTTCTTGGCGTGATTGTGGTGCATCTCGCCGACTTCGCCAATGTCATAGTGCAGCATGGCGACTTGAAGTTCGTCATCATTCGAGCACATCGCCGGCTTCATCGAGCGTCCAGGTAAAGTAATCGCCATCGTCATCCAGTGTTACGTCGGCATCCTGAGAGCCATAAAAGCCGCCATGCTCGCGGTCAGTGAGCCATTCATCCATCCAGCGGACAATGTCTTTGGCCACGTGCGCGAAAAATGGATTGCCTGTGAGTTGATATCCATGCACATAATTCTTTAGCAGCTCTGAATTGTCATACGCCATTTTCTCAAAGTGCGGGACGATCCAGTGCTCGTCCACTGAATAGCGATGGAAGCCGCCCGCAAGCTGGTCATAGACACCGCCCTGCGCCATCTTTTCCAGTGACGTTGTAATGATGTGCAGCAATTGCTGATCGCCGCGTTTCAGCGCAACGCTGGATCAGCAGGTCCATGGCGCTGGGATGAGGAAATTTGGGCGCCGAACCAAAACCGCCATGTTCGGCGTCAAACAGCTTAACTGCCGCCGCGACCATGCCATCAATGATGGTTGGACGCAGCGAACCTGATTTGCCTTCATGGCTCTCAGACTGGCTGATCACGGCCATCACGCTCTCAGCCGATTCCAGCACCTGCTCGTTCTTCTCGCGAAACGCCTGGGCCAGCGTCAGCAGCACGCGACGAAAGCTGGGACGTCCCTGAACATCCTGCGGAGGAAAATATGTTCCTGCATAAAACGGCTTGCCATGCGGAGTAAGAAATGCCGTGAGCGGCCATCCGCCCTGCCCGCTGATGGCCTGAACCGCCGATTGATAGCGGCTGTCAACGTCTGGACGCTCATCACGATCAACTTTGATGGCGATAAAATTTTCATTGATGATCTGCGCGATCTCAGCGTCTTCATACGATTCGCGGTCCATGACATGACACCAGTGGCACCAGACTGCGCCAACGTCCAGAAGCACAGGTTTGTTCTGCTGCTGGGCTTTTTCAAAAGCTTCACTGCCCCATTCATGCCAGTGAATCGGCTGGTGCATCGCAGAGCGGAGGTAAGAAGATGAAGCTTGGGCAAGGGCGTTGAGAGCGTCAGAACTCATATGATTAGTGTATCGTGACGGCAGGTAAGGAGGTCTGGATCAGTGCGCATTGCCATCATCTCTGACGTACACGGAAATCTCACAGCGCTGGAAGCCGTGATGGCAGACCTGCGGCAACAGAAGCCCGATATTATTTTTCATGGTGGTGATCTGGCGACGGCCGGATGCAATCCAGCCGAAGTAATTGATCTGATCGCCGATGCAGGCTGGCCGGGCGTGCTGGGCAATACGGACGAGATGCTGTGGGACGACAGTGGTATACGCGCCATGGAGGCTTCTGGCTCCTGAATTGAAGACTTTGTCTGTGACGCTGGAACAGTTCGCGGGCACGACGCGGCAGATGATCGGCGAACAGCGGATCGAATGGCTAAAGCGAGCTACCGCCAGAGTTGCGCCATGAAGATCTGGTGCTGCTGCACGCGAGTCCTGGAAATGTCTGGAAAGCGCCGATGGACACGGCCGACGACCAGGCTTTTATTGACGCCTATTCCAGCTTGAATGCCGGCACAGTTGTTTATTGCCACATCCATCGGCCATTTATCAGGAAGGTTGGCGAGATGACGATCTGCAATTGCGGCAGTGTAGGTTCACCGTACGATGGCGATCCGCGAGCTTCTTATCTGCTGATCGATGACGGCAAGCCGGCGATTCGTCGTGTGGAGTACGACATTGAAAAGGAAGTTGGGAGGCTGCTGGCGTTCCGATTATCCGCATAAGGAGTGGATTGCGGCGTTACGGCGAAGCGGGAGTTATGTGACTATTGCCGGAGTAACTAAACAAGTGCCAGGGTCGAGTTTACTCGTGCCGAGAGCAGAACATTGACATCGGACTTTAGTCCCTTGCGCTGTGTCTTGCGACTCTCATTCGCTTCGCTCACACACGCGAAGCGTGCTGAGTTTTTCCGGACGACTAATCGCGCGCCTGACGCTTTCATTACATTCCGTCTAGCTATGCAGTTCCCGTTCTTCTTTCTTCAACCGCGAAAATTTCGCCATCAGGATCGCAATATATCCGAGATAGATGATCCAGGCTGCGAGGGCTCCGGCATGGAAGTAGCGAATCGGTGGCCAGTGTCCCGGAGCCTGGAAAAGAAACATCGCGGGAAGAGCGATCGCAAATCCCACATGCGCGGCCTTCCTTATATATGCTGCGTTGATGGACTGCGCGAGCCGTTCCAGATCATATCGGAACCACGCAATGAGAATGCCCAGGGCCATGAACGCAAATACATTCCACATCAGGATCAGCTTCATCTTGGGATCGAGGCCGTCATTGAAAATCACAGGCTGGGGATGGTTGGTCCGGAACCAGCGATTGGACATGTAAACAATGGGAATATCGAGTGAGGCAATGATGGCCAGGGCCGCGGCCAGAACGCTGGTTGATCCGGCTTCAGAGCTACGACGCAGAATCAGATAGCTCATGTAGAGCAGCCACAGAAGCAGCGTGGTGGTCAGGCGCGCGTCCCATACCCAGAAGGTGCCCCATGCATATTTGCGCCCAGATGGGACCGGTGATCAGCACGACGCCACAGAAGACAACGCCGACTTCGGCGCCGGCAACGGCCAACGCGTCTGCTTTGGGACTGCGCTTCCACAAATACCAGATGGAAGCGATGCAGTTCACGATGAACAGCCCGAAGGCGGTTGCAGCCGCAGGGACGTGGTAATAAAAAATGCGCTGCGCTTCAAACATGGTGCGTTCCATGGGCGCGTGGAAGGCCGCTTCATAGACCGCATAAGCGAGCAGCGCAACCGTGATCAGTGACCAGAGAAAAAATAGTTTTGATTTCATTCTGCGTTCAACACCGTATCAAATAGCAGGAAGCATGCCGTGGTAAAAACCAGGCAGTACACTGCCAGAAATTTAATCTGCAAAAATGGCGATGATTCGCCGGTAAGCACCTGCGTTGTTGCCAGCACCATGCTGGCCACTGCCGGGATGGAAACCGGCAATAGAAGGAGTGGCAACATGAGCTCGCGGTTACGGGTGCGGATGGACATAACCGCGAAAAATGTTCCATTCACCACCAGGGCCCACGTCCCCAGCAGAAAGACAATTGCCAGTTGCCAGAACGGTCCCAGCGGCTGGAGATTATAGAAGATCACAAACAGCGGGGCCATCAGGCATTCCAGCAAAATCACCAGCAGAAAGTTGCCCAGACATTTACCCAGAAACAACGCTTCAGCGGGCGCAGGCGAAACACGATATGCATCCAGCACGCCGTTGCGCAGCTCGCGCGCCCATGACTGGTTGAGCGCGGTGATGGTGGAGAACAGAAATGCTGTCCAGACCAGGCCGCCGGCCATCAGCCGTGATTCTTCTGCCGAAGGATCAAAGGCAAAGCTGAAGATCACCACCACCAGCAGGCAGAAGAAGAACATGGCGTTAAGAACATCTTTTGATCGCCATTCCAGCTTCAGGTCTTTGCGGACATTCACCGCCGTCAGGCTGAGGATTCCCATGCTCATGCGTGCACCTGCTGCGGATTCGGCTTCATTAAGCCGCGTTCCACCAGCTGTCCGTGAGAAAGAAGAATAAATTCGTCGGCCAGACTGGCAAGCAGGCCGGTCTGGTGCGTGACCAGAACAATTGTCTTGCCTTCGTCGCGCATGCCGGCAAGCAGCTGGGCAATGGCGACGGCGGAATCAGGATCCACGTTGGAGAAAGGTTCGTCCAGCAGCAGCAGCTTGGGAGAGTGAAATATCGCGCGCGCCAGAGACAATCTCTGCCGCATGCCCTGGGAATACTGCGCGACACGGCGTTCCAGCCGCGGGATCAAGGCCAACGCGGGTTATGGCATCAGTCAGCGGAGCGTCACTCTTGATTCCATACAGCCGGGCAAAGTAGCGGAGATTCTCCATGCCGGAGAGTTCGTCATAGAGAAGCGGCGCGTGAGCCATGTAGCCCATGTGCTCATAGGCTTCTTTGTTCTTGATGTCCAAAGATGTGTATGGCGCCCGGAAGTTGGCTCATTCAGCCCGGCGATCATGCGCAGCAGAGTGGATTTACCCGCGCCGTTTTCACCGCGTAATACGTAGAACTTGCCGGGCTGCAATTCCAGGGAAAGATTTCTTACGGCAGCCGTGCGGCCATAAACCTTGGAGACGTTTTCAACCTGAACGGGTAGAGCTTGGTTGGTCAGCGGCCGGACCTCAATACGTTTTGGCAGGCACTGGCGGTTGAGTGTTGGCCGGCGTTTGGGCTGCGGTGCCGTCCTGCTGGGCCACATATTTGGAGGCGCATTTTGCCTGAACTGGTTGGCGCGGAAAACGCCGTCTTTGCCCATATCGCCAATCGCCAAAGCCTGGGAATTGTCTTTGAAAGTATCCGGCGCGGGCTCTGAGCCTTTGTAGCTGACAGGGAGCTCCAGTCCGTTCTCAAGCAGCACGAACTCAGCATGTGTGCCAGATTGCTTGATGGTGCCCGGCTTTACAAAGCCGGAAACGCGCAGATGTTTGGAGTAAGCGCCATCGCCCATGTTGCGCAGTTCTTTATGGTTACGTAATAGCTCTGCGATTCCTTCACCCCGGTGTACGCCAGGTACGAGAGGGCAAGCACGATAATCGTAATGGCGAAGCCGAACTTCAAGTACTTACTGGATGAAGGTGATTGGGACATGGCATCTCAAAGGGTATCCCTGTCAGGAACCCGGGTCAAGGGGTGAAAACACTACGTGTGAGCTAAATCACTAGGGTATTCGCCCGTTTCACTGCGCGTATAATAAAGAGTTTGCTACCCATCAAGGTGACGACTATGAGCGTACAAAACGGCAACAATTCCACTGCAACATCCACCAAGCCCAGAGAAGAATGGATCACTCGCCGCAAGGCCGAGGCAGCCCAGTCCGGAGACGAGAATGTCTCCCAGATGCACTATGCCCGTAAAGGACTGATAACAGAAGAGATGCTGTACGTTGCCGAGAAGGAAAAGCTCATCTCCGGAGCATGTACGCGATGAGATCGCCGCCGGACGCATGATTATTCCGGCCAACATCAATCACCCTGAGCTGGAGCCGATGGCCATCGGCGTGGCTTCATTTGTGCAAGATCAACGCCAACATCGGCAATTCATCCATCACCTCTGACGTGGATGAGGAGCTGCGCAAGCTGCACACGGCCGTGCACTTTGGTGCGGACACCGTGATGGACCTCTCCACCGGCGGCGGGATTCATGAGATCCGCGAGTAGATCCTGCGGCATTCGCCGGTGCCGATTGGCACCGTGCCGATCTATGAAGCTGTCTCCCGCGTGAAGCGCATTGAAGACCTCAGCGCCGACCTGATGCTGGAAGTGATTGAAGAACAGGCGCAGCAGGGCGTGGACTACATGACCATACATGCCGGCGTGCTGGTGCAATATCTGCCGCTGGTATCAAAGCGAATCACCGGCATCGTGAGCCGCGGTGGCGCGATCATGGCGCAGTGGATGGCTCACCACCACAAACAGAATTTCCTGTACGAACGTTTTGATGACATCACGAAAGTTCTGAAGAAGTATGACGTCTCGTACTCGCTGGGCGATGGACTGCGTCCCGGCTGCATTGCTGATGCCAGTGACGAAGCACAGTTCGCCGAACTGCGCACGCTCGGCGAGCTCACCAGCAAAGCCTGGGAGCATGACGTACAGGTGATGATCGAAGGTCCGGGCCACGTCCCGCTGGACAAGATCAAAGAGCAAGTGGATAAAGAGGTGGAGTGGTGCCATGGCGCTCCGTTCTACACGCTGGGACCGCTGGTCACCGACATTGCTCCTGGCTATGACCACATCACTTCAGCCATTGGCGCGGCGCTGATCGGCTGGCATGGCGCGTCCATGCTCTGCTACGTCACGCCGAAAGAACATCTCGGCCTGCCGAACGCGAAAGATGTAAAGGACGGCATCATCGCTTACAAGATTGCCGCTCATGCTGCCGACGTGGCGCGGCATCGTCCGGGAGCGCAGGACCGCGACAACGCTCTGAGCTACGCTCGCTACACCTTCGACTGGGAAAAGCAGTTTGAGCTGTCACTTGATCCGGAAACCGCGCGCTCCATGCATGATGAAACGCTTTCTGACGACTACTACAAAGAAGCGAAATTCTGCTCCATGTGCGGACCGAAGTTCTGCTCCATGAACTACTCGCAAAAAGTGGACGAGTTCAATAAACGCGTTTATGGCATCGAGAAGACTGATTACTCAGGCCTGATGGAGAAGATTGTGGCGGCGAAGTACGTTTTTGCAAAAAGAGTTTCAAACGTAGAGACGCAGCATGCTGCGTCTCTTTCTTACATTATTACCTCCGAGGCTAAAGCCGATCATCCGACCAGCAGCTAAGGCCTGCTCCATCCTAGCTTAATCCAGATCAGAGAACCGCTTCACTCCATCGGCAGAATTGCGCGCTGCCGGTTTTGGCTGCTGATTGAAATGCCGAATGGTGACGTCCTGGGCAATGCTGCCGTCATCGCGGCGTGAAGTCAGTTTGTTGTTGAAATGCCGGACGGTAACGTCATTCTCCCGCGGTGAAGGTTTGTTGGTCGCAACCGGAGCCGGATTCGGACTCGCGGTCTTCACTGGCGATGGAAGCAGCGTAACTCCGGGCTTGCCGCCTTGCACCGTGACTCCGTTGTATGGCTGGTTAGGCGTGCTGGCTCTGGCTGCTACCGGCGCTGCCGAAGACGAGGGCTGGCTGATGCTGTTCGACAGCGCGGGATGCGGGCGGAAAGAATTTACGGCCACGCCAACCACAAACAGCGCACAGGCAGCGGCCACGCCCATGAGCACTGCTTCCCACTGTTGTCCGTATTTACGCGTAAGGGCGATGTCTTTAATCCGCTCAAACCAGCCGGCGTTCGCCGCTCGATTCAAACGGGATGGCTCGCTGCTCTGATAAGCCGGTACAGGGCCGACCGCGGGAGGGATCGGCTGATGATCCGTAAGTCCACCGCGTTCACGCAATAATTCCTGCAGGCGAGCAGCGGCAGCGTCGCGGGCAACCTCAAGTTCTTCAGCTCGTGCCCGGGCCAGCTCACGCTGTTTTTCGGCTTCCATCTGCCGCCGATGGCGGGCATCCTGGGCAGCCGCCAAACGCAGGTTGATCCATTCCGCGCAATCACCGCCAAAACGGCGAAGCGATGCCAGCAGACTGGCAGACGTTTGCTTTCCCGCAGCCAGCGCGGAAGATGACAGGGCGCCTGCGCGCTCCATCCACTCCTGCTTCGAGGTCCGAACCACTTTTTCCGGATCACGATCATGGGCCATTGCTGGATCATGTATCTGCGCCGCCGGGCTTTGGTTCTCAAATCCGTGCGTCTCGAATCCGTAAGTGCCTTCCGCATGGCGTTCAGGATCGGGAACAATGGGAACATCAATGGTGCGGATCGGGTTCTTCGATTCGTGAACGATCTTCCATTCGCGCCGGGTCTTCGCTCCGCGCTTGCATTGGCTCGGAGTTCACCGAAGCCGCAGCCATCGGCTCATCACCGAAAGAGGCTGTTGCGAGTGGGTCTGCTCAGGCGGAACGATCTCGGCGTTTGCAGAAGCCTGCGTATTTTCCGAAAGCATGTCAGGCGGCAGTGAGACCATGTGCTCAGAATTTTCTAGGTTGCTGATCTGGCCGGTACGCTCTCCCTGGGCCAGGAACGTCTCAACATATGGATCAGGCATATGGCTGGGAACTTCTACAATCTGGTTTTCGCCGACATAAATCTCAGATTCAGTTGCGGCAAAGTTGGCGGGCAGAGCGTCCGGTGAAACGGCGATATCGGTATGAAGTTTGTTCGCCAGTTCCGCGGCGCGGCGCAAGACACTTTCTGGTCGCAGATCTCAAAATCGATTTCAAGATCGGCACGCAGCATTCCCGCCTTTTCCGGGCTGAGAAATTCCACATTATAGCCTTGATCTTTGAGTTGCGCGCAAGGGATTCAGCGCGTTCTGGGTAAGCAGTTAGGATTCGTGCCAGGGGCATGGACGCTCCGGTCAGCCAGATTTTACGTATGCCATAGACAAAATTCGTCAGACAGCACACATGTCGTCCGGGCAGTCCCGGACATGAGACAGGAGTGGCGTGTGTTCTATGACGCAAATTATACGCGGCAGGCTGTCCGGAAGGTAGGATTGTTTTCGGTTACTCTCGTACCTTAACGGTGCTAGTTCACTTCCGCAAAGTCCATGCCATCAGCAAATTGCAGGCCGCAAATCTGGCGGGCATGAAACTGCACTTCCAGATAGGCCTTCAAAATAGCAATGTGAACGGATTCCCGTTCTGCCGGGTTGGTGCAATCCACCCGAATCTTGTCCAGTTCCATGTAACGGTCATGCGCTTGTACGAATTTATTTACGATCGTGTTCATGTACGTCATTCTTCTAGCAGTGAGCACTTTCACAAATCGCCGAAAGACCTTAGACGTGTCCTTCGTAAGCTTTAGGAAGGTAACGTTACCTGAATAACGTTACCCACCAGTGCTCAATCCTATCCAGCCAATGAAATTGCGGCTGTGAGTGACATCACACCTCTATTGTGCGGTACTGCGCTTGTGCCGTTATTGCCCCGCGCTCTCCAGCACCGCCGCCGCGCGATTCAACGCATCTGCCAGCACCTGCACCTGCTCCTGCGTGAGCTGTTTATTTTTGGCGTCAATACTCTCATTCACCCCCGGAACCACCACGGCCGCGTAACCGGTGTACTGGCCCGGGGCATAAATGGCATGCCGGAACCACGGACGATTCGGCAGTCCTTTTTCCAGCAGCAGCGCCCGTTCCGCGCCAATCAGCGCCTGGTTCAGCCTGGCCGTATCCGCCGGCGGGTTGTTCTGGATGGCCAGCACTTTCGCGCCCGCGTCCGTAAAGCGCTGCGCGGCAGTCTTGGCCTTGCTGAAGTCGATGGCATCCGCGCCCAGCATCTGTTTGGCTTTGTCCTGTGAACGGTCCAGATAGGCCGATATCTCGCGGCCATAAAGCTCGTAATCGTATGGCAGAACGTCAGCGTCAGCCATGTGCAGGGCTTCCAGTCCCAGCACGCGGGCCATCTCCTGCTCATAGACAAAGGTAGGATCGGCAAACTTCTTGAACCAGTTAAAGTTGTCAAAGGCCGAGTGATACACGCCATACGACCCGCTGGACGTCATGTCCGTGGAGGGGATACCCAGATGCTGTATGAATACGCTGTAGTCTGACCCGCTGCCCAGGTCGCCTACCGGGACATCATTTTCCACCTTCGCATTCGGCTGGCGACCCTGAATTAAAGTCCGGTGTACGGCGCTCCGGCTGCTTGGTCTTCTCCTCGCGCCACACGTCATAAAGCATGCCGCCCTTGGGGCTGGGGACAAACCGGGTCACGTCGCGCATAAAGCCCTTCAGGCTGGGTACGGCGGAAGCGCCAAAGTTGGCTGCCGCTCACGGCCACATCAAGGTTGAAGTATGCGGCCGCGCCGGCCAGGTCTTTCTCATGCTGCTCGCCCCACTCCGTGGAGCCGATCAGGCCTTCTTCTTCGGCGTCCCAGCTGCCAAACACAATGGTGCGCTCAGGCTTCCATCCGGTCTTCAACAGCTCGCTCAGTCCATGGACCGTCTCCAGCATGGCCGCGGTGCCGCTGTTGGGATCAACCGCGCCGTAAACCCACGCGTCACGATGGTTCCCCACGACCACCCACTGGTCGGGATACTTGGTGCCGGGAATTTTGCCGATCACATCCCAGATCGGATAGTAGCGATAGTCCTGCTTCAGGTGGATCTTCACCTTCACCGGCCCGGGACCCACGTGATAGGTAAACGGGAGCGCGCCCTGCCACTCGCGGGGCGATTCCGGCCCGCCAAGGTTTTGCAGGATGGGCTGCGCGTCACCATAAGACAGCGGCGTGGTGGGAATCTTGGGCATGCTGGTGGCCGTCTCCGGCTTGATGCGCTTGGCATCCGGCAGGTCCGTGGTGGAGGCGATTCCCGGCGTGGTCGGGTCGCCGGGATACTTGAACATGTACTGTATTGAGCCACGCTGTACGCCGGTGGCGGGACGCCACGGTCCCTTGGGATAGACGTCACCCTTAACGTAGCCATCGTCCTGCGGATCGGAATAGATGATTACGCCGGCGGCGCCGTGCTCTTCCGCCACAAAGCTCTTCACCCCGCGGAAGTTCTGCCCATAGCGGACAATGACGATCTTGCCTTTCACGTCAATCTTCATGTCTTCAAGCTTCTTGAAGTCTTCAGGCGACCCGTAATTGGCGTACACCACGTCAGCTTCCACATCGCCCGAGGGAGATGACCCGTTAAACGGCATCACCACCTTGGAGTTGTCCGGCATCGTGTCGCCGTCAACGTGCTCGCGCGTGGGGCCGTTCATCTTCACGTTGGCCGGCGCCGTCACGCTCACGCTGATCTCAGACGGACGGTTCATCCAGACGCGGTATTCCACAATCTGAGATTCCAGGCCGGCCACGTGGAACTGCTTGTTCACATACTCCGCCGTGTTGTGGTCTTCCACAGAGCCGGCAATGTGCGGCAGCGCCGTGAGGATCTTCAAATGCTGTTCCGCGCGCTTGGGGTCCGGCACGGCCAGAAATTTCTGGTCAATCTGGTATTGCTCCTTGAAGTCGCGGAAGCCAAAGACCTTGCTCTGTGGCCCCGTGACCGGCGAGACAGCGGTCTGTACGTTGCTGGGGGGCAATTCCGGCGCGTGCTGGGCCAGGGTGGGTGTAAGAGCTAACGTGATGAGCGCGACTAAGGAAACAACGGTGGCGATTCGGACAGTTTTGAACATATTTGTGAACATTTTTGTGAACATGGTCCAGCAAGTCTCCCGACCAAAGTAATCAAGCTGTGAAAACGTTTGAGCTTACACTATGTGCAGAGTTTTTCCGAACCAGTTGAGTACCAAGTTCACGGGGTCGCAGCGTAGTCATGGGGTTACAGGGCGGTAATTCAGACGGTACAGATGTTGCAGCCCTGGCTGCGGGCTTGCCCGCGCAGGTAATTACAACCGCTTCCCCGGTGCCTGCCACGACCATTCCTGAACTCAAGCCATCAACAAAAGTTGCGAAGCCTAAACGGGTTCCCGGAAGGAAGTCCGGATCGAAGTCCGGATCGAAGCTCATTTCGAAGCCCGGATCGAAGCCCGGTTCGGAAGACGGCACGCAGCGCCGCCGTCCGCGCCAGATATGCCCGTACCAGATCAGTCAAAATGATTTCCACCGCAGCCGCTTCGGCCAGGGCCACAGCCCATAAATCAGCTTCCGTCATCCTGCCCACATCGGCGGAAGTGGATAGCGCACCCAGCCTCCAGCGCATGGCCTCCGCTTTGCGGCATGAAGATTTCCGCCTCTTCTGGGCGGGAAACTTCCTATCCAACATTGGGACCTGGATGCAGAACGTGGCCCAGGGCTGGCTGGTGCTGCAACTCACCAACTCGGCTTTCTGGCTGGGTGTGGTGGGCTTTGCTTCGTCCATTCCTATCCTCGCCTTCGCGCTCATCGGCGGCGTGATTGCCGACCATGTCAACAACCGCAAACTGCTCATGATCACGCAGTCGGCGCTGATGACGTTTGCCTTCGCCATGTCCGGCCTCGCCTATTTCCGCATCATCAACGTGCATGAGATTGTCTGGCTGGCGCTGGGGACCGGCATCGCCATGTCACTGAATACGCCCAGCTACCAGGCGCTGGTGCCGCGACTGATCCCGCGTGAAGACCTTGACAACGCCATCGCGCTCAATTCGGCGCAGTTCAACCTCTCGCGCATCATCGGACCAACCCTCGGCGGCCTTGCCATGGCTGCCGTTGGCGTGGCCGGAAATTTCTTTCTCAACGGACTCAGCTTCCTCGCCGTGCTCTTCGCCCTGGGCCGTATCCGCTATCCCGAGCGTGAAGCGCCGCCCGAAGGACACCTGTGGGACAAACTGAAAGAGGGCTTTGCCTACGTGCATGCCAGCCCCATCATGCGTCCCATGATCATCATCACCGCCATCACCAGCCTGCTGGCCGTGCCGTTTCTCACCTTTGTCCCGTATTTCGCCCGCGACATTCTTCATACCAGCGCCCGCGGCCTGGGCTTGCTCATGGCCTGCACCGGCGTGGGCGCGTTCCTGGCGGCCATTACCCTGGCCTGGGTGGGCAAACTGCGCCAGCGCGGAAGCTTTGTCATCCGCATGGCCGCGGCGTTCTTCGTTTCGATCATCCTCTTTACCTTCTCGCATAGCTTCCTTATCTCGGGACTGCTGCTGGCCGCGACCGGATACTTCATGATCATGCTGGCCGCGACCATCAATACGCTGCTCCAGCACCTGGCCGGCGACCACATGCGCGGACGCGTGATGAGCATCTACTCCACGGCCTTCCTCGGCCTGCCACCGATCGGCAGCCTCATCGCCGGCCTGCTGACCCGGGCGATGACTCCGGGCCACGCGTTAGCCGGGATGTGTACGGTAGCGCTGGTGGGAAGCTTGACGGTGTTTGGGAAAACGAGTGAGATGAGGGCGCTGGATTAGCTCTAGCTCTTGGCTTTTGGTTTTGGGTTCATGGTTTTGGGTTTGCTATGGCTGGTTGATTGCAAAGTATCGATTACCAACCCGCCGCCAAATTCCAAGTGCCCGCCGGTAAGAAACCCGTAATCTCATCGGTGTACCCGTAGCCAGGTTACGGCAACAATCATCCCCGTGGGCCTACCCAAACGTAAACAAAAGACACTACGTGTCCAGTTCGGACAAAAACTTCGAGAGCTTCGTAAAAGCGCTGGATTGACGCAAGAAGAGATGGCGGAAAAATCCGCCATTTCAGTGGACTTCCTGAGCCTCATTGAACGAGCCCAGAAATTCACCATAGTTTGACAATTTGGAAGGGATGGCGAGAGCACTCCGGCTTTCAGTGGCAGACCTTTTCACATTCGAAGAGGAAGACCAGTGAGAACTAAACAAAACATACGTGTTGTTCGACTCCGGAGATGTCTTAGCAGATGAACGTTGGGAACAAGCTCACTCGGTGATTCGATTTTCGATCAATTCTATGAGATGGCCGGATCGGAAGGATGTGGACACATTCAAAATTCCTCGCATCGTCTCAATTCCGATCGGCAAAAGCTATACAGATTTTTTTGGGGTAAAGACGACAGTCAAACATCAACAGAAAACTCTTCGAAACGGAGTCAAACCGATTCGAGATCAGTTTCGAGGTGGATGGCTGGCAAGAAATCCAAGCCAGAAAGTCCGCTAAGCTTAGTACCCTTCTTCGAGAACCTCAGAAAAAAGAGCTCTGTGCGATTCCCAACGTATCCCCTTTCTAATGACGAAGAGAGAGTCCAGGATTGAACAAAAATTGGGGGGAATCTGGATTTTTGGTTCGAAACCGAGATAGGCTTTCGGACCGTAGTCGAATGGGAAACTGGCAATCATTCATCGTCACATCGATCTCTCAACAAGATGTGCTTAGCATTAATGGGAGGTCTCGCGGATCCGGTCTGTGTTGGTCGTCCCTTCGAAAATGCTTTGCCCACACTTGACGGATGAATCGGCAACATCAGAGAACTTCAACCCTATTTTTATTTCTGGAACCGATTCGGTACCCTCGTTCCCTAGAGGTTTGCTGACTGTAATTAGAAGTCGGGCGAAGATGGACTTTTCAAGAGCACTAATTTGAGGAAATTTGTGCCGAGCGGCCCTGATGGAAATAGTCAGAACAAATCACCTAAAAAGAGGTAAATTGCTGACAGCCGGTTGGATTGACGGGTTCCTGGACTTTGAAGATGTCTTCCAGGTAGGATGCACCCCATTTTCCCAGATCTGCTAGACGCCGAGTTGCAGCGGACACGGTATGAGATCAGCGCACGAGCCATGGCCTACCAAGGCGTTCAGCTACGTAGGCTGTGGTTCCACCTCCGACAAACGGGTCGCAAATAATATCACCTGACTTCGTCGTCAGCAGAATGACGCGCTCCGCAATTTGGGGGGCTAACTCATGGGTGCTCTGTATTTGTATTTCCGATGGCGCACCGGTGGTATGTCATCCACACATCACTGAGGTTCAAACCCTTGGGATTTAGGTACTTTCTGTGTCCTCCATAATCTTTGACATCGCGATTACAATGCCGGCAAATAGCGATAGGTATACGCACAGCATCGCGATCAAAAACCCGCGGCTTGCTGCCTTTAATGTAATAAAGCATCCCGTAATGGCTCGGGGACAAGCGATTTGGAATGGGAAGACTATGTGCTTTATCAATCGCGATCCAATGTTTAAAGTTCATTTCCGGGTTCGCGCCGAGAAATCCACCGTACTGGATCAGCCACTTTGGCAAGTTGTAAACAAAAAGAGCACCGCCGGGCGCAAGAATTCGCATCGCCTCCCCCCGAAGCCAGAGATGGCTCCATTCGATATATTCCTGGTCTGGTAAAGAATCCGAGCCTTTTTTGCCGTACTTCTTTTGAGGTTGAATGGCGGATCAGCGAAGAAGGTATGGACGGACTCGGCGGGAATAGATTTTAAAAAATCTAAACAATCGGATTCGTAAAGCTGTCCTAGAGCGGTTTGATGAGCAAGTCGCATTCGAGGATCAGATTAAGGGATTCTCCGCAATATCGGCAAAAATGCGATGCATAAAACGATACACGAATAAATGGCGAAAATCAATGCCCTTTTGGATTGCCCAGTGTTTGTCGCTGTTAGATTCCATCCCTCGCGATATTTGCGACGAGGCAGAGCCCTTATTTTTTAGCTTCGGAGCCAGCGGCAAACTTAAGATTAGTTGACATGGCAGCGGCCAGCGGTCAGGATGCAAGAACTAGCCGTTAGCCATTAGCACTTGGCACTTAGTCAACGCTGCTACTTCTGGCGTTATTGGCAATTTAGCCGATGCAATAATGGCGAACGGAGACGGTTCCATTGGGGTGAATCGCGTAAGTCCTTTAGATCTTGGGATGCAGGGGGACAGGTACCCCGGATTTCACAACTGATTTCCACGGATGACACTGATAGAACGAGATGGAATATGATGTCGGGCGAGTTACCCAAGAACCACACAGGGGAGCTTACAAATGGCATTTTCTCGGAGGAAGTTCATACAGACAGGTGTAGGGAGCGCGGTGGCAGTGGCGGCGTCGGTAGCAGGCGCCGAGGCATTGCATACAGCGATGGGCAATCGTGAATCGGCGACGGCAGCGGCTTTACCTGAAACCCAGGCCATTAACCTGCCGCCGTCGCCACAAGCGGTCAGGCGCCCAAGGCGGAGCCAAGGCCAACACCTACCAATCGCCGGTGACCTGGGCCGGCGCGCCCAACGTTGTCATGGCCCCTGACCGCATGCCGGAGATCCCCGCCGACAAGATGACTGACGCGCAGAAGAAAGCCGCCGAGGAATTTGCCGCGGGCCGAGGCACCGCCGGTGTTTGGTCCCTTTGTGCCGCTGCTGCGCAGCCCTGAAGTCATGCTGCGGACCAAGGCCATGGGCGATTATCTCCGCTTCCGCAGCGTGCTGCCGCCCAAGGTGAGCGAGTACGCCATCCTGATCACGGCCCGGCACTGGTCCAATGAATACGAGTGGGCCGTTCATTTTCCGATTGCCGAGAAGGCCGGAGTGAATCCTGACCTGCTCAGCATGCTGGCCGAAGGTCGCCAGGTGAAAGGCGTATATGAAACCGACCAGTTGACCTATGAATTCTGCACCGAGCTGCTGACGAACAAGTGCGTATCTGACACCACGTATCACTGGGCGGTCATAAAGATCGGCGAACAGGGCGTGATTGACCTGACGGCCCTGGTTGGCTATTACAGCCTGCTGGCCCTGGTGCTGAACATGGCCCGGACGCCGCTACCGGAGGGCGCGAAACCGGCTCTGCCGTTGTTTCCGCGGTGAAACAAAAACACCTACCACGGAGGCACGGAAACAGCAAAAGCGATTTACCACAAAGGACACGAAGGGAACACAAGGAACGTCAAAGCCAGAACTCACTACTTAGACAGGAGAGAAAAATAAAGGCCAGCTTAGCGGCTTGGTTTGCCTCTTCGAGTTTGTCGCCTGAGTTTTGAGAATTTTTGCTGTTTCCCTGTTCCCTCTGCGTCTCGCGGTTCTTGATTCTTCGTGTTTCATCACTTTATCCGCGCAAATCCGCGGCAAAGGTTTTCGCTGCTTCTCCTTGTCTGCTTGTCTCCGTGGTGAGATTTTGGTTTTGTTCACCGTCGCGTCATCGGCGGTTTTTCATTCAGGATAAGCCAGTACAGGCCAAGATGCCGACGGCTTCAGTGAACTGGTTGAAATCCACCGGCTTGCGTACGTAACTGTTGGCGCCGAGCCCGTAACTGCGGATCAGGTCCTGCTCCTCCAGTGATGACGTAAGCACTACCACGGGAAGCAGTTTGGTGAGGTCATTAGCGCGCAGTGCGCGCAGCACTTCCAGGCCGCTGACCTTTGGCAGTTTCAGGTCGAGAAGAGTCACCTCCGGCATAACAGAAAGATCACGGCCTGCGTGGGCGCCCGTGCCGAAAAGAAAATCAAGCGCATCGGCGCCATTGCGGGCCACCACAACTTCGTTTTTGATGTTATTACGGGTGAGCGCCCGCAAGGTCAGGAGTTCATCATCTTCATTATCTTCCACCAAAAGAATCATGCTCGGTTTCACTCCGCTCATCATAGGTTTGTGCCGCGATTTGTGCTGCTGTTCTGGGCCGTCAGCTCTGCCTTTCCCGTGCCATTGTCTGTTCTGGCCGCCGGCAGTTCAAAATAAAAAGTAGCGCCTTGCCCGGAACGCGACTCAGCCCATATTTTTCCGCCGTGACGCTGGATGATCCGTTGCACGGTGGCCAGGCCCACGCCGGTACCGGAATAATCTTTTTCATTATGAAGCCGTTGGAAAACACCAAAAAGCTTGTCCGCGTAGCGCATATCAAAGCCTGCGCCGTTGTCACGTACAAAATAAACCAGGTCATGGCTGTGGCGTTCGGCTCCCAGCTCAATCAGCGCCGCCGGCTTTTTAGACGTGAACTTCCAGGCATTCTCCAGGAGGTTTTCCAGCACTGAGCGAAGCAGGTTGCGGTCACCCTGCACCACCAGGGCAGGCTGGATATGAAACTCCACTTTTCGCTCCGGCTGCATGGCATGAAGCTGGTGGGCAACTTCCTGCGCCATCGCGCTGAGATCCACGTTTTCCAAAGACATTTCAACCCGCGCGGTCCGGGCCAGTGTGATCATGTCATCAATCAGGTGGCCCATGCGCGTGGCCCCCGCGCGTATCCGCTGCAAGTACGATTGTGCCGTGGGATCCAGCTTGTCAGCATAATCTTCCAGCAGCGCCGCGCTGAAGCCATCAATCGAGCGCAGCGGCGCCCTGAGATCGTGAGAGACCGAGTAACTGAAACTTTCCAGTTCGCGGTTCGCAGCCAGCAGGCCTTCATTCCGCTCCGTGATCTCCGCGTTGAGCCTGGCGATCCGGTCCTCCGCCATCTTTCGTTCCGTAAGATCGCGCGTAATTTTCGAAAAGCCCAGCAGGCGTCCATCAGGATCGCGCAGCGCCGTAACAATAACGTTGGCCCAGAACCTCGAACCATCTTTGCGGATGCGCCATCCTTCATCCTCAAAGCGGCCGTATTCCGCGGTTGTCTTCAATTCATGTTCAGGCTTGCCCGCATCTATACCCTCCTGCGAATAGAAGCAGGAAAAGTGCCGGCCGATAATTTCCTCGGCCAGATAGCCCTTGATGCGCTGCGCCCCCGCATTCCACGTGCTTACGTGGCCCGTGGGATCGAGAAGAAAAATGCCATAGTCTTTTACGCCTTCCACCAGAAGCCGGAAGCGTTCTTCAAGTCGCTGAGACGCCCTCTGCGCCTGCTTCCTGATGGTGATATCGGTATTGATCTCCAGGACGCGCGCGCCGTTCGCTGTCTGTTGCAGCACCCAGCGGCTTGCCACATAAACCTGCGCTCCGTCACGACGAACATGGCTCAGTTCGCCCTCCCAGGTTCCCGTGCGCTGCAATGCTTCATAAAGTTGACGAATCGGAAGCGGAAATTCAGTTTGCAGCAGCTTGTGAATTACCTTTCCAACTGCTTCTTGTTTGCTCCAGCCATAGATTGATTCCGCGCCCTTGTTCCAGAAGCGTATGGTTCCGTCCATTTCGCGGACCAGAATGGCATCGTGGGCAACGTCCAGCAGCTCTGCCTGGTCAGTCAGTTCGCGGGTGCGCTCAATCACCCGTTGTTCCAGGTCCTGGTTCAGCCGCATGACCTCAGCTTCAACCATCAGCCGAGCACGATAGCTCCTGCGGATGGCCAATATTCCTATCAACAGGATCAATAACGTGGCGCTGCCGAAAGCGATGGTCATGGTTTCCGCCCGGCGCACGGCAGAAACTGCATCACGCTGGCCAGTCCACTGGGTGGCTACAAACAGGTTCCGCACCGCCAGGTATTGCAGGATGACAAGGGCTATAAGCGCCACAATCGTAATAGCCGCGGTGCCGGTTACGTTTCTTGCCAGACGTGATTTGAGTGATTCACGCTGCATCATGCGGAATGCTTTCAGAAAATGCTCAGCTCATCATAGACGATGAGTGCTCATGATGGGCGTAACTGACTGCATTGTTTTTTGCCCCGAACAGAGTGAGGGGACACTACGATCTTTGAGGCTCTGCACGTTAAGCGTTTTGCAGCGGTAACATTCCCTTTCGCAGGCAGCTCGTGACGAGAAGTGAGGTCAATCCATATAGATAACGTACGAGCTTTCCCACAGCGCGCTGGGCAATGTTCCCGGAGTGCGCGCCGTAAGAATCACATTGTAGTCGGTGGAAACAGGCAGCGCGTCCAGTACGGAATCTTCACTGCGCGCCGGCTGGATGAGCGCCAGATAGCGCAGGAAATCATTGAGATCTTCGCTGCGTCTGTAGCCGGAGCCGGCGAAGGAAAGTTCCACGTTCTGTCCATTGAAGTGGCAGGCGAGCGTGGCGGCCATTGAGACCGCTTTTTCGTACGCCGCTGGAGTCACGCGGCCGGGTTCAGGATTATCAAATACCACGCGGAGGCGCCGTTCATCTTCACGGCTGAATTCGCGGACCTTGAGTTCGCCGGTCTTGGCCGTGGCCTTCCAGTCCAGGTAACGCGCGGGATCATGCGGCGTGTATTCGCGAATGAGGTAGAGCTCGCTGCCGCGTCCGCGCAGGTAGGAAACGAATTCGCCGGTGATCATGGGCAGCACGTCCAGCAGATCGTCTGAATCCAGCAACGCGGGATACACCAGCAGTTCGCGCTCCAGTTTGACCTTGCGGCTCTTGATCAGGAATGAAAATGGGAAACGCGTGGCCACGCTGAATGAATCCTGGCTATACATGCCGCGTCGCGGGAACGTCAACTCCACTTCCGCTGTTCCGGTGCGGCGCGGGCCGATGAACGTGAAGTACACCGGACGCGTCAGCACTTTGGCCTGGCGCGGTGGTGGAGATTTTCTTCGCAGCGTGTAATCCGGCAGGCGGAGCCATTTGCGGCGACGGGAAAAGACGAATTCGGTTTTTTGCCACTCCCATCCCGGCGTTTTTTTCTTTTTGTCCACCGGCGTGTGCACCTTGATGGAGAATGCCGGCACCATCAGGCGTGGATTATGCAGTTCAACCCGCACGCCCACTGGCTTGGCGGCAAAGGCGTTGCGCGGGACCATGATGTCAAGATCAAGGCGCCGCAGCACCGCCGCTGATGCCACGCCCGGATACAACGATTGCCGCCAGCATGGCTGCCAGAATGATGAACAAGAGATTGTTGCCGGTATTGAGCGCCGCAATCCCGACCACCAGCGCCATGCCCAGATATACCATGCCTTCACGCGTGAGCTCATAATGCAGCGCTTCACTCACGCGTCCGGCGGCAACACGCCGCGCCAGAAACGGCACCGTGGTAACGCCTACAAATCCCGCCAGAAAAAGCGCGGTGGAGGCAAAGATTGCCGTGGCCAGCAGGTTTCCGCTTTCGCGCGCGGCAGAGGAAAACACCGCTGCCGTGAACGCCAGCAGCAGTCCCGCAACCGCCAGAAAAAAGCGCAGCCAGGCTTCACCGTCAATGTTGGCCAGGAATGTCTTAATTGAAGTAGGCATCGCTGAAAATCAGATTGACTTAGTGTGGCACAGCTTTGGAGGCGCGTTGAAAAAAATCCAGCACCAAACGGTTAAACACCTCTGGTACCTCCTCAGATGGCAAATGTCCTGCGTCGGAAATCACCTCAAGCTCAGCTTGTGGCAGTGCCTGCCGCAATTTGCCCGCCGATGAAAGCTCCACGGCACGGTCTCTGCCGCCCCAGATAAGCATCACCGGCTGCCGAACTCCGGCGATCACCTCCGGAAGGGAGCGCACGTCCGGCTCCCAGTTGCGCAGAATATTGTGCAAGGCGCGGGCACGTCCGGGACGATAGACCAGTTCAGAATAGCCTTGCGTGGTTCCGGGTTGAATGCGTGAGGTATCACCATACATGGCAGACAACAGCCGGCGCATGCAAGCGTCCGGAAAAACGCAGCCCGCAACGCAATATGAGTCCGCCTGTGATGCCCGCGGAAGAAACGTATGCGCTCCTCGCCCTGTCTTGACCATGGATTCACCGGCGCTGCCAGTGCCAGGCAATTCACCCGGTCAGTGATCGAAGCCAGGATCATCGCCACCGCGCCACCCCACGATGATCCCACAACGCTTCACCTGCTGGAGATCATTGACTCTCGAGAAACTCACGCAGCCTGCGCGCTTGTGCATGCATGCCGCAACTTGCGCCGCGCCGGATAGGCGAGAGCCCCAGTCCAGGCAGATCCACCGCAAAAACCGTGTGCCGGCACGCCAGTTTTTCCATATTGAAACGCCAGCAAAATGAGCCACCAAACAAGCCGTGGATCAGCAGCACAGGCGGACCGTCTCCCGCCACAAGGTAATGCATTTTTTCGCCGTCCACGGCCGCTATTCTGCTCTCGATTTCCATCTTGAAACTTCGTCCCTGGTGCAACCGCCCTCCGCCTGACTTACCTCCAATTAAAAGATATCGCCTCTGTCGCTTCTATTTGCGGGCCGTCTAACCTTTTACAGAGAGGAGGCGGCCCGCATTTTTTTGCGCGATCGGCTCAAATGCTCCGGATCAATACAAAAAATCACAGCAAAATCCCATTTTCTGTATTCATTTTGGGGATTAGCCGGCTATAATCCTGTAAGCTCATATAAATAAGCGGCTTATTCCTATCGCAGTTTGGCGTTCTCATGGCAAAAGACGTGCTTGAAATACGTGAGAACGGGTTCCTCCCCCACGGGAACGAGTATACCCGTGGTTCTCGGGATCATAGGATGCGTAAGGACTCACTAATTCGGGTGTCTGCTGTCGTTTTGGCTGTTTTGACTGCGGCGACCATCGCTTTTGCCGTCATAAACTTTCAAAAAGAGAACCAGTTCTCTTCTCCCGAAGATGGCGCATGGTGGAAAGAAAGTAATGGCGTCCTTACCGCCCAGTGGCTCACTCCCGGCGGTCCTGCAGAAAAGGCGGGCATCAAGGTCGGCGACAAGCTGCTCAGTGTCCGTTCCAGCTCCGGCCGAGGAAGAGCATCCAGTCGCCAGCTTCGCCGCCTTCCAGAAGCAACTCTATCGCGTCGGCGTCTGGCAAAAGGCTGTCTATGGTCTTGATCGCAACGGCTCCAAGGCGGAGGCCTCAGTCATCCTGGTTCCAGCCGATCGCAGCCTGTATCTCGGCTTACGATTGATCGCCCTTATTTATCTCGGCATCGGCATTTACGTCCTGCTGCGCCGGTGGACAGCTCCCAAATCCACGCATTTTTATGTTTTCTGCCTGGTTTCATTTGTTCTCTACTCATTCCACTACACCGGCAAGCTAAACACCTTTGACTGGATCATCTTCTGGGCCAACACCGCTGCCTGGATGCTCCAGCCGGCATTGTTCCTGCATTTTGCGCTGGTATTCCCTGAAAAACGCAAACTTCTGGCGCGCTATCCCTTGCTGGCCGCGCTGGTTTACCTGCCCGGACTGCTCCTGCTCTCGCTTGAGATATTCGTGATGCAGCAGTTTGAAGCCAGTGAATCTCTGCGCTTCAACCTTGACCGCATTCACTGGACGTATCTGGCCCTGTACTTCGTCCTTGCCTCTATCGTTCTCTGGGACAGCTATCGCACGCGCCAACACTCCGCTGCAACGCGAGCAGATGAAATGGATCTCGCGCGGCACGGTACTGGCCATTGCTCCTTTCACCCTTCTCTACGTCGTGCCTTACCTGGCCGGTTTCCGGGCAACGCCGTTGATGAAGGTATCGGTCCTCTCTCTGGTATTTCTTCCACTCACATTCGGCTACGCCATTGTGCGTTATCGCCTGATGGATGTGGACCTGATCTTTAAGCGCGGTGTCTCGTACACGCTGGCAACAGCCGCCCTGGTGGGCGCTTACTTCGTTGTGATTGGCAGTATGGCTGAGGTGGTGCACGCCCGCCTGCCCAGCACCGGTCCTGCCGGGTTGATCGCTGCCATCATCATCACCGCGCTTGCCTTTGAACCCCTGAAGAACTGGATCCAGGAACGCGTGGATAAGTTCTTTTACCGCAACCGCTATGACTATCGTCGCACGCTGATCGAGTTCGGCCGGGAGCTCAGCTCTGAAACCGATCTCGGCGCCATGCTGGTCTCCGTCATTGATCGCCTGTCACGCACCCTGGGCGTGGAGCGGCTGGCCATCTTCATGGCCACCGGCGATGAAGAGAAGCCATTCGAGATGCTCAAGTCGTTTGGCATCTCTTATAGCTCATCCATGCCGCTCGACCTCAGCTTCCTGGTGGTTGACCGTCCGGAACACTACGCCGGCCACTCTTTTTCGATAACACGCGTAAGGCTCTCCAGGAAAGCGCTACCGCGCGTGAAACCATTGCGCGACTGAACCTCAATTACTACATTCCCTGCACCGTTCAAGGCCGCACCATCGCCGTCCTGGGCTTTGGCAAAACCGTCACCGGTGACTTCCTCTCCAGTGAAGACGTTGAGCTTCTGGAAACGCTGGCGGGATACATCGGCATCGCCATTCAGAATGCCCGCTTGTACGCTTCGCTGGAACAAAAGGCCTCTGAATACGAACGCCTGAAGGACTTCAACGAAAACATCGTTGAATCCATCAGCGTGGGCGTTCTCGCCGTTGATCTTGAAGACCGCGTGGAATCCTGGAACTCGCAGATGGAAGTCATGTACGCGCAGCCGCGTTCGCTGGTTCTGGGTGAAAAGCTGAGTGAAGTCTTCCCTGCATCGTTCATGGAAGAGTTTTACCGCGTGCGCCAGAATCCGGGCATCCACAACCTTTACAAATTCCGGCTGCACACTCCGGCAGGTGATACGCGTGTCGCCAACATCGCCATCGCGCCGCTGGTTACGCGCAAGTTCAGCGTAATCGGCCGCCTCATCATCGTGGATGACATCACCGAACGCATCGAACTGGAATCGCAGCTTACGCAGGCGGAAAAGCTATCTTCCATCGGTCTGCTCGCAGCCGGCGTAGCCCATGAAGTGAATACGCCTCTGGCGGTCATCTCCAGCTATGCGCAGATGCTCTCCAAGCAGATCAGTTCTGACCCCAAACTCTCGGCGCTGCTGGATAAGATCACACGGCAGACCTTCCGCGCCTCGGAAATCGTCAACAGCCTGCTCAACTTCTCGCGCACCAGCGCCACCGAATTTACTGACGTAAATCTGAACAAGGTGGTCGCGGAAACAATCACGCTGCTGGAACATCAGCTCAAGACGTCACACATCAAGATCGACACTGAATTTTACGCCGGACCTGCCGACCATCCATGGCAACGCCGGAAAACTCCAGCAGGTGTTCCTCAATCTTTTCCTGAACGCCCGTGACGCCATGGCCGGCAAAGGTGGCAAACTCCATATATCCACCAGCAACGGTACATCGGTCATGGTCAGCATCTCTGATACTGGAACAGGCATTGCGCCTGAGCACCTCAACCGCATCTATGATCCGTTCTTCACCACCAAGAACGCCCCCCGTGAAGGCCAGGCACGCGGCACCGGCCTGGGACTTGCCGTGACCTACGGAATTATTCAGGAACACGCTGGAAAGATCCGCGTTGATTCCGCTCCTGGCAAAGGCACCACGTTCCACCTTGAATTCCCCCTGATCAGAAAGGCTGTAAATGTCTGAAGCTGCCCTGCTAAGCCGACCCAATCTACAGAAATCCGTGAGTGGATCAATTCTCATCATTGACGATGAATCCGCCATTCGGGAATCTCTGGAAACTCTGCTGGAGTTTGAGGGCTTCTCGGTTGAGTCCGCGGAGACGGGAGAAGACGGGCTGATAAAACTGGGCGATCGGCCCTTTGACCTGGTATTGCTTGATTTCGCTCTGCCCGACCGTAACGGCCTGGAGATTCTGGCTGATATCCGCAGCCGTGACCCGCAGCTCGCCGTCATCATGATCACCGCCTATGGCACGGTGGACAACGCCGTGCGCGCCATGCAGAGCGGAGCCACCAACTTCATCCAGAAGCCCTGGGACAATGAGAAGCTTCTGGCGGACGTCCGCGCCGCCGTGGCCCGCCGCCACGCGGAAGAACAGAATGAGCAGCTCAAGCGCGCCCTGAAGCAGCGCTATAGCTTCGAATACATCATCGGCAAGAGCGATCCCATGTTGCGGATCTTTGACCTGGTCGGCCAGGTGGCTTCCAGCCGCTCCACTGTCCTGATTCAGGGCGAAAGCGGCACCGGCAAGGAACTGATCGCCAAGGCGATCCACGCCAACTCGCCGCGCAAGAACCATCCCTTTGTTCCCGTCAACACCGGTTCCATGCCCACGGATTTGCTCGAATCCACGCTCTTTGGCCACGTCAAAGGCGCATTCACCAGCGCCATCGCCTCCAAAAAAGGCCTGTTTGAAGTCGCTGACGGCGGCACCATCTTCCTGGATGAAATCGGCACCATGAGCATGGAAACGCAGTCCAAGATCCTGCGTGTTCTTCAGGACAAGAAATTCATGCACCTGGGCGGCATCCATGAGATCCAGGTTGACGTGCGCGTGATTGCCGCCACCAACATTGACTTGAAAGTTCTGGTTCGCGAAGGCAAATTCCGCGAAGATCTGTTTTATCGTCTCAACGTCATCACCGTGGACCTGCCGCCGTTGCGGGCCCGCGCCATTGATATTCCCCTGCTGGTCAACCACTTCCTCGACCAAGTTCTCCACTGAGAATGAAAAGCCCTTGCGCCAGATCTCTCCGGAGGCCTTGCGTCCACTCATGGACTACGGCTGGCCGGGCAACGTCCGCGAACTGGAAAATGTAATTGAACGCGCCGTGGTGCTCTCAAACGGACCAGTCGTGGGAATTGACTTGCTGCCTGACCACATCGTGGGTCGCGGATCACCGGGACAGATGTTTGAACATCGTCCTGACGCTTCCTTGTTTGAAATCGTGGAAGACTGTGAGCGCCGCCTGATCGTTGACATGCTGGAAAAATGTAACTGGAACCAGACGGAAGCCGCTGATCGCTTCCATATCCCGCTCTCCACTCTCAATCAGAAGATCAAGCGGCTGAGCATTGAGGTCAGGAAGAAGACTGCGGCAATGAAGGAGCAGTAAGCTCCTTTGCGCAAGCCTGGCTTCTGCCATACCCGCAGGGCATAGCAGCACCACGGCCATCGCATAAAAGCCCGGCTCCGCTCCTAGAGGCGTAGCAGCCATGCCCGCAGCCGTGGCCGACGGGAAAGATGAAGAGCTGCTGGCCCACGGCCTTCACGGCCCGCGGATCATCCTCATTCAGCATGTTCTTGCGCCCGGCGACACATCCATTGCAGCAGCAAGAAGTGATGCGGCTACAAACAAGATTTCCGAAGTAGATTTCCTTGGCTGCCATGTTTTCCAGGAAGTGACCCAGCAGCGCGCAGGAAAACGGCAACACGGAAATCGTCATCAGAAAAACCAGGTTAAGCCACACCATGCCAGCTTTCATATGGCGGACGAAGTGCATCGCCAGATGGTGATGAATCCACAGCAGTCCGCAGTAGAGGAATGACACGAAGAAGCTGAAGAATGACGGCATCTGGTGCCCAAGGTTGTGCAGCAATTCCGCGGCTGCCTACGCCTTTCGCAAGCTCCGGCACCTTCAATTCCAGCACCAGCAAGGTCATGGCAATGGCAAAGATGCCGTCCGTAAGGGCTTCCATGCGTCCCTTGGAAAGCTGAGACGCTGAAGATCGAGTTGGCGAATGGCTTTGGCTGGAGAGCTCATGAGGCAGGGGATTCTATGCCAACCTCTGCTATGAGGCAATGCAATGTTCCCCTGACATTGGGCCGGACAGCGTTTGCCTCTGCTATATTGAAGTTGGGATGGAACTCACTGCACCCACTGACATTGTGAAGCGCAGCATTCTCGCCGTGCAGGAATACACCTTCCTGTCCTGGCGGTCTATCACCAATATCTTCGCCCATCCCCGCTACCTGGCTGATACCATTCAGCAGGCTGACCTCATCGGCTTTGGCTCATTGCCCATTGTTGTGCTCACCGGAACATTCACCGGCATGGTGCTGGCCTTGAATTATTCGCCCACGCTGGAACGCTTTGGCCAGATCTCCATCACGGGCCAGTTGGTTTCCCTCTCCATGGTGCGCGAACTTGGGCCTGTTCTTACCAGCCTGATGGTGGCCGGGCGCAATTCGTCCGGCATGGCCAGCGAACTGGGATCCATGAAAGTCACTGAGCAGATTGACGCCATGCGGGCGCTCGGCACTGATCCGTATAAAAAGCTGGTCACGCCGCGCGTGTTTGCCACCGTGTTCATGCTCTTCTTTTTGACCATTCTTTCTGATCTGGTGGGACTGGTGGGCGGCTACATCATTTCCTACTTCAAGCTCGGCATTGATACGTTTCAGTACTGGAATTCGGCTTACCAGCAGCTTACTTATAATGACGTGATCACCGGACTGGTTAAACCGATCTTCTTCGGGTTCATCATCGCTACCGTCGGGTGCTATTACGGCATTACTACGAAAGGCGGCACGCAGGGTGTGGGACGCTCAACCACACAGGCCGTTGTTGCGGCTTCCGTGCTTATTCTCGCCGTGGACGTAATCCTCACCCAGTTCCTGCTGGAATTCAGATAACTGTCAAATGGCACTGCTGGAACTCCAACCCACGCCGAAACCAGACACCGTCCACAAGGCAATCATCTTTGAGGATGTCTCGCTCCAGTTTCGAAGACCTGCATGTGCTCGATAAGGTCTCCTTCGAGCTCAAGCGCGGCGAAACCAAGGTGATGTTGGGAGTGGCCGGTTCCGGCAAGAGCACCATTCTCAAGCTCTGCCTCGGCCTGCTTCGTCCCGATTCAGGACATATCTACGTTCTGGGCCATGACGTTACTGCCATGACGGAAGAGGAACTCTTCGATCTGCGCAGCCAGGTGGGAATCGTTTTCCAGGAAAGCGCGCTGTTTGATTCGCTGACCGTACGGGAGAATGTCGCCTTCCGCCTCATGGAAGAAAAACTTCCCGAAAGCGAAGTGGAGGCGCGTGTGCGCGAAGCCCTTCGATTTGTGGAACTGGAAAATACCGTGGATATGTTCCCTTCTTCTCTCTCCGGCGGCATGAGAAGGCGCGTGGGCATAGCGCGGGCGATCATTACGCATCCGGAAATCCTGCTTTACGATTCACCCACAGGCGGTCTTGATCCCATCACCTCCACCACCATCATTGAACTGATCATGAAACAGCGTGACGTGGCCAAAACCAGCGCGTTACTGGTGAGCCATCGCCTTCAGGATGGATTCATGCTGGCCAGCCACTACTATGATCCCGCCACCAACTCCATGAAGCCGGTGGATGGCAAGCCACGTGACGTTCGCACCAGCTTTATGATCCTGCGCGATGGCGGCATCATCTTTGACGGAACCTCGCATGACCTTGCCCAGATTACCGATCCCTACATCAAGGAATACATCTCCTAGAGTTTCAACTGGCACCGTCCAATTTCCCATCAATGGAATCTTAGGAACGCCTGAATCCGGCCGAGAGACGTGACATGCCAGTCCCGACTATTCCACTCATAACTTAACTCGCCGCCTTTGCGGCCGCTGCTTGCGCCTGTCTGGCCGCAACCCGTTCGCGCAGACGCTTCACCCGCTGCTTGCTCTTCGGCAGATTCGCCAGACCTTCAAGGTTCTTCAAGAATTCCGGCGAAATGTAGTCCTTGCGAAGCTGGTCCAGATACTGGCCGAACTTTGCAAAAATAAAATACGGTTCCACATTGGACGCGTAAAAAAGCTCTTCACTCACCGCGCCTTGCAGCACCATGGCTGCTGCCATGTCCCAATAGGTAAGCACCTGGCGGGCCAGCGCATTCTTCTCATGCCGATAATCAAGCAGCAGGTCGCGAAACTCCTCATAATTCTGCGGCCAGAATTCCGTGATGATGAACTTCCTGGCAACGCGCATGGTGGCTTCACGGCGTAATTCATATAAGTGCAAGATAACTTGTGCGTCCTGGGCTGTTGCTTTTTTAGGCATGCGTTGGAGTTTCCTGATAAAGATTTTGGACGTTCATTTTGCTTTATCCGGGCTCCAGCTTGCAACTTTTAGCATTCAGCGCCATCTCATTGGGGATTCGAGGCAGCTGATATTCTTCAAAGCCTGAAACAAATCAGAAAGGAAGATTCCTATGGCAGACAACGCGAAAGTAGCGCTCCTGGTACGTTTGGAAGCAAAAGCTGGTAAAGAAACCGAGGTCGAAAATTTCCTCCGCAGCGGATTGGCACTGGCACAGCAGGAACCGGGCACAACCACATGGTTTGCGCTGCGTCTGGGTCCTTCCACCTTTGGGATTTTTGACACTTTTGCCGCTGAAGATGGCCGTCAGGCTCACCTCAACGGCCCTATCGCTGCTGCGTTAATGGCCAAAGCCGGCGAACTTCTGGCCAAGCCGCCCGTAATCGAAAAGGTTGACATTCTGGCTGCCAAGCTTGCATCGGCTGGAAAAGCTGCCTGACTCGCCTGACCAGCGCAATTGAAATGAAAAGGGGATCCCGATGATGAGGATCCCCTTTTGATTGCTACGCTGGTCGCGTTTACGCCAGCACTTCCTGCTCTCGTTCCGGAGTGGGAATGGCCTTCACGTAATCGCATTTCACAACCGCTGCCGGCGCCACTTCTTCTTTTGTGCCCGCTTTGCCCTTCTTGCCGCGTTTTGGTTTTGGCGTCTCTTCTTCATCCGCCGATTTCTTGGTGTTATTCGGACAGATCAGCATCGAGCCAGACTTCAAATGTTTCTCCAGCAGATACGGACTGCCGCAGCTCGGACACGTCTCCGCCACCGGCTTATAAGCCGACGTAAATTCGCAATCCGGATAATTCGAGCACCCGTAGAAGATGTTTCCGCGACGCCGTGCCTTCTTTTCCACCAGCTCGCCGTCTTTGCACTGCGGGCACTTCACGCCGATAAAATTCTGCTTGATATATTTGCAGTCAGGATAGCCGCTGCAGGAAATGAACTCGCCGTAGCGCCCGTGGCGCAACACAAGATTGCGATTACATTTCGGGCACAACTCTTCCAGCGGCACGTCCGGAATTTTCTTTCCCTGGTCCAACCGGCGCGTGGTCTTGCAATCCGGATAGCCGGTGCATGCCATAAACTGGCCGAACCGTCCCCGCTTCAGCACCATCACCCGGCCGCAGTTCTCGCAATATTCATCCTGCCCTGTTTCCGGCATCTCCGCCGTGTCCAGCTCAGGAAGATTGATGGGATTTTCCTTGGTGAACGTGCAGCTTTCCGGATCATCCTTCTTGTACGAACTGCATGCGTAGAATGAGCCGTGTTTGCCCCACTTCAACACCAGCGGAGAGCCGCAACGCTCGCACTTCTCCTCCGTCGGCTTTTCCATCCGCTTGATGTTTTCCATGTGCTTCTCAGCGTAGCGGAGGTCTTTGGAAAACTTTTTGTAGAAATCGCCGAGCGCCTGCTTCCATGGCTCTTTGCCCTCGCCGATTTCGTCCAGCTCTTCTTCCAGCCGCGCGGTGTAAGCCGGATCGAAGATCTCAGCAAAGTTTTTTACCAGCAGGTCGGTTACAACCAGTCCGGTTTCCGTGGGCGAAAACTTTCCACCAATCTTCTGCACGTACTGCCGCTCCTGGATGGTGGAGAGAATGGTTGCATACGTGGAAGGCCGGCCGATGCCGCGCTCTTCCAATTCCTTCACCAGTGAAGCTTCATTGAAGCGCGGAGGCGGTTCCGTAAAGTGCTGCTCCGGCTTGATCTCCTTCATCGTCAGCTTCTGGCCCACTTCCAGCGGAGGCAGCTTGTGCTTGAGCGCCTCGTCTTCCTCGTCCTTGCCTTCCTTGGACTCTTCGTAAACCTTCAGGAAGCCTTCAAACTTGAGCACCGATCCGGTCACGCGGAAGGTAAACGTCTCATTGCCTGACTTGGCTTCGATATCAACACCAGTCTGATCAAAAACCGCCGGCATCATCTGTGACGCCACAAAGCGCTGCCAGATCAGTTTGTAAACTTTGTATTCGTCCTCGCCCAGATACTTTTTAATTTCGTCCGGATGGCGCGCAGCGGAAGTCGGACGGATGGCTTCGTGCGCTTCCTGCGCTTCCTTCTTTGACTTGTACACGTTCGGCGCTTCCGGCAGAAATTCCTTGCCGTACGCCGAATTGATCAAGTCGCGAACTTCGGTTACCGCGTCATTCGATACGCGAACCGAATCGGTACGCATATAAGTAATGAGGCCGACAGAGCCTTCATCGCCCAGTTCCACGCCTTCATACAAGCGCTGCGCGATCATCATCATGCGCTTCACGCTGAAGCGCAGCTTGCGCGAACCATCCTGCTGAAGTTTGCTGGTGGTGAACGGCGGGGCCGCGCTGCGGCGACGTTCCTTCTTCTCAACCGTCTTTACGGTCCAGCTTGCCGATTCCAGCGCATCCGTGATCTTCTTGGATTCCTCGCCGTTCGGGATCTCAGTCTTTTCGTCACCCCGGCCGACAAAGCGAGCATCAAACGCCGGCGGCTTGCCCGCGCCCAAGATGGGCATCAATGGTCCAATATTCTTTTTTCTCGAACGCCTTGATCTCGCGCTCGCGCTCCACAATCAGGCGCAACGCAACGGTCTGCACGCGACCGGCGGAAAGTCCTCGCCGTACCTTGTCCCACAACAGCGGTGACACCTGATAACCCACAATGCGGTCCAGAACACGACGCGTCTGCTGCGCGTCCACCAGGTTCTGGTCAATGATCCGGGGATGAAGAAACGCTTCCTGCACGGCCTTCTTGGTAATTTCATTGAAGGTCACGCGATGGACGGGAACGTCATGCCTTTTCTTCTTGCTGAAACCGTCGGTAGTTCCTCGGCAAGGTGCGAGGCAATGGCTTCGCCTTCGCGGTCCGGGTCAGGCGCCAGATAAATGGCAATCGCGTCCTTGGCCATCTTCTTCAGCTTGGCCACGACTTTTTCTTTTCCGGGAATGACGTCATAGTCGGTGGTGAAATCACCTTCAAGGTCCACACCCAGCTTGCTTTTGGGCAGATCTTTGATGTGACCCAGCGAGGCTTCCACCTCGTAGTCTTTTCCCAGATATTTATTGATGGTCTTCGCCTTGGCGGGCGATTCGACGATAACGAGTGATTTGGACAATTTGCTTTTTCCTGTTCGAGTGCTTTGAAGCTAACACGGATTGGATTCGGCTAACAAATCCGCTTCCAGCCATTAGCCTTTGGCCTTTAGCCTTTAGTCGCGGCCCGAGCCTTCATTTCCAGTTCATCTGTGATGCTATCCAGCAACCCGCTTAACATCTTTCGAACCTCTGTCAGTTGCGTCGAAAAACGTTTGTGGTCGACATCGGGCATGAAGCCCAGGTCCTTACAAAGCAAGAGATGATGATCTAATTCTGCTGCCGAACCCATCGCAATTCTCACGAAGCTTCCCATCTCAGCATTCGAGCGTCTTCCACAACCCTCCGCAATGTTCGCCCCAACTGAGATGGCGGCCCTCCTCATCTGTGAGGTTAGTCCATAAAGCTCTTCTTTTGGAAAGCCGCGAGAAATCTTATACAGCTCCAAAGTCAACGAGTACGATTTACTCCAAACCTGCAGGTCGCGATGATTTCTCAAATTTGCCTCCGACTAAGGGCTAAGTGCTAACGGCTAAAGGCTTGCTCAGAAGCTTTTTACATAATTCTTCCCCGGCATCTGCCTGATCTTGCCGTTCAACTCCAGCTCAAACAAAGCCGCGAAGATTTCTGACGATGACACCTCCGGTTCCAGTTTTTCAATGATCATATCAATGTGAGTCATTTCATCCTGCTTCAGCACCTTGAGGATCTTCTTCTCACGAGGCGTAAGTTGCTCATCATTATTAAACAGGCTGTTTGAGGGCTTCTGGTCTGATGCCTGGGGCGCCCATTCGGATTCAAGCTGGAGTTTTATCTCCGCCGGCAATTCCTCCCAAACGTCTTCCCATGTTGCAGTTAGCTTGGCTCCCTGCTTGATCAGCGTATTCGGTCCCCAGGAGTTCCTGGAGGTCACATTACCCGGGACAGCAAACAATTCACGGCTCTGCTCCAGGGCGCAGCGGGCAGTAATTCGCGTCCCGCTGTACTCTCCTGCTTCCACCACCAGCACGCCCAGTGAGAGCCCGCTGATGATCCGGTTACGAATGGGAAAATTTTGTGGAGCGGCAAAGGTATTCAGCGGAAATTCACTCACCAGCGCGCCATTACATTCCAGAATGCCGTCGGCGATCTTGCGATTTTCGCGCGGATAGATCACATCCACGCCTGTCCCGAAGACCGCCACGGTCCGCGCCTTGGCCTTGATCACTCCGCGATGCGCCGCCGTATCCACGCCGCGCGCCATGCCACTAATAATGATGAGACCGCGTGCGGAAAGATCGCATGAGAGCCTCTCTGCCATCCCGATGCCATACGGCGTAGGGTGCCGCGTACCCACCACGCCAAGTCCCGGCGCAGCCAGCACTGCAACATTGCCGCGGACAAACAGCACCAGAGGCGGATCGTAGATCTCGCTCAGCCGCTCCGGCCACTCCGCATCATCACGGCAGATGATGCTCACCCCTGACGACGCGGCTTTGGCAAACTCCTCATGCGCCATGTCCAGCGACTTGCCCAGGGCAATGTGCTGGGCTGACTGCGCCTGTAGATTCAGCGCTTCCAGTTCCGTCAGCGAGGCGTGAAATACGTCGTCAATATCTTCGAAATGGTCAACCAGCTTGCGTCCCCGCGTGGGGCCCAGGCCCGGCGTGAGTGAGAGCGCCAGCCAGTAAATTGCTTTCGAAGTTCCTGTGGTTGGACTAGCCATGCAAACTTGCGGGACTGTACACGGATAACAGAAAGCCTGTCAAGGAAAAGAAAATGCAGGATTGTTTACAATCGTAAGTTATGACCTTACGAGTCTCCGCCATCAGCTTCCTCAACACCGCTCCTCTCATGTGGGATTTTGAGCATGGCGAGACAGCGGAGCTGCTGCGCCAGAACTTTTCCGTCACTTACACCGTGCCTTCTCAATGCGCGGAAGAACTGAAAGCCGGACGTTGCCGATATCGGCATTATTCCAGCAGCCGCTTACAC
>CAWGRA010000027.1:0-24346 GCA_963824835.1 Terriglobia bacterium
CGATTTTCAAACCATTGATTGTAGCTGATGCCTGAATCATGAAAAAAGGCCGGCTCAGCGTGTAAAAAAAAGGCGGACACAGAGAGTCCGCCCATCTTGAAGGCTTCTGTTTTCAGGCTGCCCGGCGTATCGGCTGCGCACCTTGTCCCGCGTCTCGTCGTCAATGCTGGTCAGGTTATGCTGTTCGCGGCCATGCTGCTCGGCGTTGCGCAGCACACTTCCGGACTGGAGCCTGGGTGGCCCAGTTGCAGGTTTGAAGCCAACGTCAGAACAGCGGAACGTATAGTTGTCGCCGCCTGTGGGCTGGGTTGTACGACCTGTTTCAGGATGTTGCGGGTCTGATTTGAATTCGGCCATAAAATCTCCTGAGGGTAGGATGCAAAAGCCTACCGCGGATCGACGCACGATGAACGCGGATCTATACGAGCTGCGATAGCGCCGAGCAGTTCCAACACGCTGAACAATAGATCATCCGCGTTGATCCGCGATAAGTTTTACGGCAGCTCACGGAACCGTGATGATCAACGCTGAACACGGTTGGCGGCCCATGCGCAGATAACTATGGCGGACACCGGAATCAAAGTAGATGGAGTCGCCTTCTTCCAGCACATGGGCTTCGCCGGCTATGTTCATCTCCAGTTTGCCGCGCGAGAGAAAAAGGAACTCAATGCCACGTGCTGATGGCGGACGAACCTTGTCCGCGGTGGTCTGCTCAAACTCAGCGTAATAAGCATTCAGTTTGCGCTCCGTGGCCTTGAAATCCAGACTTTCAAATACGTAGGTTGAGCCCGGCCCTCGCGTTCAGGGAAATTTCAAGCGTTCGCTCTTTCTCACGATGGCCAGCACGCGTCGCTTCTTTTGATCGATGAAGAAATAATCCAGCCCAACGCTGAAGACCAGCGCAATCCGCAGCAGAGTGGGAAGCGTGGGCACAAGCTTGTCACGCTCCAGCTTGGAAAGCATGGCGGCGGAAAGTCCGGTATGGCGGCTGAGTTCCACCAGACCCATACTTTTCTTCAGGCGCAGAGCGCGCAGCTTTTCACCCAGCGAATAGGGTTTCAGTCCGTCAACGATTGTCTTGGTAATGGGCATAGTTTTTCCTGACGGAAAAGATTCACGCAGCTTTTTCACGGCGCACAGAATTTGCGGGAAGCTGATTTTCTCTTAACGCAAATATATTTGATTTAAAGTAAAAGTCAATGTAACGCTTAACATGCAGTGCCGGGCTGGGACTGAGAGTTAACTGGGCGCCGTCTTGGGGGCGGCACCGAGGGGTTCTATCAGCCAGCCCGGTTTTTTATTAGGCAGTAGCAATCAGCAGTCAGCATGTATCTGCGAGATTGAATAAGAGTGCGCTCGATTCGGAACGGCATAACCCTATTCCCTCCCTCGACTGCTGTTCTCCCTTCCCCTCCCTCTCCGGGTCTAATTTCATCCTGCGCTATTGATCAACGGTGATCAAGGACCTATTATGCGGCATTAAACCCACCAATGGTGTTCGCGCAGCATCAAGCGCTTACAGCGGAGCGACACGTCACAAGATTGTCGAGAGTTTTCAATTTTGGTGGCGGCGGTAGGACTCGAACCTACTCACCTACGGCAGCAGCCCAGCTCGCCCATGAAAAAAAGACGAGAGTGTCGCGGCTTGATTCGTCATTCCAGCTGTCCTGGTGGGACTGTCTTCATTCTTCGCTACCCCGCACTTGCTTCGCTGCGCGCCGGAGCTACTTTCAATAAATTCGCGCCTGCGGCGCTCGAAGCAATGACCTACGGGATTATAAGACCGTGCGAGACATAACCTTTAGAGGGCTTCGCCCTCGCGCCATGTTCGCGCGGCACGGCGCTCACTGGCGCTCACCCCGAGCGACGGGCACAAGAAAGTTCAAATTGGTGGCGGCGGTAGGACTCGAACCTACGACCTACGGATTATGAGACCGTCGCTCTAACCACCTGAGCTACACCGCCAGAGAAAAATCGGGAAACGGGATTACCCGAGAGGGACAAAAAGAAGGCTGCGCGACTCGTGATCGGCAGCTTTGTTGATTGTATTGGCGGGGTTATAGCTCTGTCAACGCGCGGATTGGTCAGGACAGCGTGCCAACGATGACGAGTCAGCCAAACTCTCAATCCCTCAGGGATACGACGGAATCCAATCGCGTAAGTCTTTTCAAATCCTCGGCGGAACAAGGGGTGGAACGATCATTGGTACTTAGGGCTTCCATCTAAAAAGTAGGTACCTTGGTTACCTTTCCGCACCGTGCCCAACCGCCTAATATCCATTCTGGTTCCATGTTTCTGATGTTTCGCAAGGACGGACCTGTTTCGCAATCCCGGGATCCGAAGGACGAATCTCCCACGATCTTGTTGTACGAGGGGGCCCAGCTCGTTCGCCTAAAACATCTCCGCAGGGAGCCACCGAAGGAGATTACCAGCCATGAAAAGAGCGCGCGCGGCTTTTCTCTGATTGAACTTTTGATTGTTGTAACAATCATCATGCTCATTTCCGCCATGGCTTTCCCGAAGATCCAGAAAGTCCAAACCAGGTACAAGCTGGATACATCTGGTCACGCGGTTGCCGGGCTTCTGCAGCAGGCGAGACTGCAGGCGGTGCGCAGCAATCAGCCTGCATACGCTCAATTTGACCCGGGTACGCCGAACCTGATGTATGTGAACAACGATAAAACGGCTTACGCGGCCGGCAATGGCGAATCCGTGGTGGCGACGAACGGCACTGTCACACTCCAGACGGCCAATATTAACAATCTGGATCTTGGCCAATTGAATGCCTATCTCGGCGTGGGTACGGGAACCATTAAGGTGGAAACGCCGGGTACCCCGGTCGGCTTCAATGCCCGTGGGCTTCCCTGCGTGGGACCGTTGGCCAATCCTGCACTGTGCCAACAAACGGATGGTGGCCAGATCCCTGCTTTCCTGTTGCTGATGACAACCGGCCAGGGTGACTGGGAAGCCGTAACCGTGACCGCAGCCGGAAGGACCAAGGCGTGGCAAATGGGAGAGGCGACATCAGTTGCGGATTCAACAACTGCTGGAAATAGGTAAATCCATGAAAATGACAACAACGATCAAGAAAGCGGAGATCCGCGGCTTCGGCCTGATGGAACTGATGGTCGCCATTTTTGTGCTCGCCGTGGGGTTGCTGGGCGGGATGATGATGGTGATTATGGGCATGTCCCGCGACAACAGCAATCGCGTGGATACGACCGCCACCAACGTGGCCCAGACCGTGCTTGAGCAGATTGCCGGCGCACCGGCAAACGCAAATCCCACACTCACCGTGACGGACTGTATCCCCAACACTCTGAACATCAACACCGCGCCGGGCGGCGCCGGGCTGAAAGCCAATGGCGACATAGATTTCTCTGCCAATACCGCCGCTTCTCTGAACGCGAACAGCTACCAGATGACTTACACGCTTTGCGGCACAAACGGTTTGCAAACGCCGTATGACGTGCGCTGGAACGTTCAAGCGCTGGGCACCTGGGGCAAATTGGTCACCGTCTCCGCGCGGCAGCCGTTCGTGGCTTCGCCAGACCGGAATTTCATTCATTGCGCCGGTAACGCTACGCACCATCGTGTCAATGTGAGAGGGCATATGAACCGCCGCAAGGTAAACACACGCAAAGGTTTTTCGCTGGTCGAAATGATGATGGTGGTCCTTATTCTGACCATTCTGGTGGGCACAATGTTTCGCCAGATTGACCGGGCGCAGACGCGGTACAGCGTGGAAACCCGGAAACTGGACCTCACGCAACAGAACCGTGACTTCATTGACCAGTTCACGCGCGATCTCCATCAGGCTGGATATCCCTCGCCCATCACTTACGGAAACAGAGTTGACCTGAGTTCCAACCTCACGGCCGTGGGCATCTGGTACATCTCACAAACGGACTTGCGGATGGAAGCCGATGTGGACGGCACGGGCGTGGTTGAAATCGCCTATCACTATGACACGCACCGTCGCCGGACCTAATAACTGCCCGTGCATGATGCGGGCTTCCGCTCCCAAGGCTCCCGGCATCATGCCATGGGCGCAGATCCCAAACCCGGTTTACTACGCGCAGGTGGAGAACATTGTTCCCGTTGCGGGGCAGCCGCTTTTTCTGGCGTACTCAAACACGGGCGGTGCGATTGACCTTAGCACTCCAAGGTGCTCGCCTCCGCGAGCTTGACTGACCCGACCTATCAATTTCTACACACGATCAGGAATGTGGGGATTAAATTCACCACGCAAGCACAAGGTAACGATCTGGATACAAAGAAATCGATCCAGGTCTCGATGAGTGGAATGGCTCGAGTACCGAGCAATTAAGGGAGAAAGTTATGAAACCGAAAAGCGCAAATCGGCTGAAAAAGCAAAAAGGTATAGCTTTGATCGTGGCCTTGCTGGCGCTGGTGCTCCTCTCCGCCATTGGAGTCGGCCTCATGTTCATGGCCGACACGGAAAACAGTATCAACAACAATTACCGTGACTCGCAGAAAGCCTACTTTGCCGCGCGCGCCGGGGCAGAAAATGTGCGCTTACTGCTTGCATCGGGCGCACCACTCAACGCCCAGGCTCAGTTGCTGACCATGCCCACAAGCGCCCTGCCCACTGGCGTGATTTATGTGAAGAACCCCACGTCAGGGGAAGCGATAGATCCCAAAGCGGGCTCCGATTAACCGCGAACGCTTTTCTGGATGACGAGCTTTGTCAGGAACGGTATGTGAATCTGGGCCTCACGCCCAGCACGGGACCATGCGTGGGAGCCGGAGCGGGAGTCTTCCGCCACAAACCCCTTATTTCAGCTTGCCAACCCACAGCGCTCACAACCGCGGATATCCCCGGCCTGAATGGAGCTAACGCTCTGGCGTTTAAGTGGGTACGTATCACCAATAAACAGAATTTAATGGGGTTCCCCAACCTGCAAGTTAGCAATGCCGGCCCGGCGCGGGACAACAGATCTGCTGGAACGGCACCAGCGAAGTGCCGCTGAATGGAGTTGCCTCCTGCTCTCTGATGACACCGGTGGCGAATCCAGTGTGGCTGCTGACATCGCTGGCGGTCACTCCCAAAGTTGGCCAGAATCCCGGCTCGCGCCGCATGGTGCAGATGGAAGTGGCATTGAAACCGCCCTTGATCGCACCCGCGCCGATCTCAACCCAGGCTCCGGTGAATCTGCAGGGAAGCTTTGTTATCAACGCTTATGACAATTGCACCTGCACTTGCACCACAACGGGCAATGGCGCCAACGCAACCACCAGTTGCGGCGGCATAGGCTGCAACAGCCAGGCACATGCCATCTATACCGGTGGCACGGTATCAGTGAGCGGCGGCGCCGGACAGACACTAACCGCCTATGGAGGTGATCCGACACAGGGAGCATCTGTCCAGAATGTGAATCCCTGGCCTTACAACATTGACGATCTGATCAACCAGTACAAAGCCGGCGCTCATCACCCGGGTATTCATGCACTGGAACTTCGAATTTCTTTGCCACGCCGCCTTCGTATTTGAATTGCGGAACCCAGACCGGCCAGACATTCGGTACTTATCCTTCGGGCTTGCCTACAGAGCCATGGTCTGTGAACGCCGTTACGGAGTACATTCCCGGCAGCGTCAAGCTAACTTCGGCCGCAAGCGGAGCCGGCATCCTGATTGTGGATGGCGACCTGGAAATCAATGGCGGGTTGAATTGGTATGGTCTGGTCCTGGTGCGCGGCAAGGTTTCTTTTACCGGCGGCGCGGGGCAGAACGTGAACTTGTTTGGCTCGATTCTGGCCGGACAGGACGTAAACGCCACCGACCAGGCGCAGAGTGACACCTTTGGCGGCAGCATCAATTTTCACTATGACGTGTGTGCCATGAAGAATCTCAATGGCTCCCGACCGCCAAGAATGCTGGCGTCACACGAGCTGCAGTTCTGAGGGGACTTTAGTATGTCGAAACGCAGTATGTGAAAAAAGGTTACACGATCGCGTTCTTTCTTCTGGCCGCGGGGGGCTCTGCCTCGCACAATCAGAGTCACCGTCCCTGGCGGACCTAGCCAGAAAAAGCCGGTCGGGGAAAAAGGCCGCGGCTACGCTGATACAGTTAACTTGACCGAGATAACTTCGTCCGGCGGACACCAGTGGAACCGAAAAGCGACTGCAAGCGCTTCACCTGCTGACGCCAAGGCTCCCGCAGGCGAGAAGCAATCGGACGCCGCAGACGGTTCCGCAAAGCCGGCTTCAGGTAATGAAAAATCCACTAAAGCCGACGCTTTGAAAAAGCTGAAGACCTGAAAAAAAGAAGAGCTGAAAAAACAACTGGATTCATACAAAGCCAGTCGTGACGCCTGGAGCCAGTCTGCCAAACGTTACGAGAACCTTCTGGCGAATGAGCCGGATGAGTTTCGCCGCCAGATGTACCAGGACGCCCTGGATAATGATCGCCAGAACGTAGCGTTTATCAAAAGAAGATCGATGAGCGGAAGGCAAGTCAGGCGCGGTTCGGATGAGATGTGAGAAGCGGACCAGCAGGCTTCAGGCAGCGGCAATAAACCCTGAAATCGCGCAGCAGCAATGGCTCGGGCATTCTTGCGAATGCTCTTCAGCAGATAAAAAAATCGGCGCCGGCAAAGTGTCGAGCGCCGATAATTTTTACCAGATCCTCACCCTGTCCTCTGGCGCCAGGTAAAGCTTCTCCCCTGGTTTCACCTTGAACGCCGGATACCACGCATCAATGTTCCGGACCGTATCGGCACGATACTGCCCGGGCGAATGCGAATCGGTCATGACCTGCCGGCGAAGTGCAGCTTCGCGGAACTTTGATCCCCAGTTCTGGGCGAAGGCAATGAAGAACTGCTGGTCTCCGGTAAAGCCATCCTGCTCTGGCGCGGCTTTTCCCGTCCAGCGATGCGCGATAACCATCGTAAGCTGCGGCGATGCCGGCCACATCGGCAATGTTCTCTCCCAGAGTCTGCTTGCCGTTGATGGCAAGATCCGGGAAAGGTTTGTAGGTGTCATACTGCGCGACCAGTTTGGCGGTGGCTGCCTCAAAGTGCTTCAGATCGCTCTCAGTCCACCAGTTGCGCACGCGGCCTTTGGAATCGAACGCCGATCCTTCGCTGTCAAAGGTATGGCTGATTTCGTGGCCGATCACCGAACCAATGGCGCCATAGTTGAATGCCGCGGGAGCCTTGGGATCATAGAACGGCGGTTGCAGGATTGCCGCCGGGAAAGTTGAGGGCATTTTGCAGCGGCAGATTCACGGCGTTCACCGTCTGCGGTGACATGGACCACTCCTTGCGATCCACGTCCTCCCCCAGCCGATTGACCTGGCGATGATACTCAAACAATCCGCCGCGCCATATGTTGCCGAAGAGGTCGTCGGCCTTGATTTCCAGGCCTGAATAGTCATGCCAGTTTTCCGGATATCCAATGCCCACATAGAGCGTCTTCAGTTTGGCATGGGCTTCGGCCTTGGTGGCTGGAGCCATCCAGTCAAGCGCATCAATCCGCTTATGAAACGCCGCAACGATGATTCGCGACCATCGCCTGCGCCTTGGCCTTGGCCTCCGGAGAGAAGTATCGCTGGGCATAAACTTTTCCCACGGCATCGCCCAGCATTCCATCAACAACGCCAACACCACGTTCCCATCGCGGTCGCTGTTGCGGTACTCCAAAGAGCTGTTTGCCCACAAAGTTGAAGTGCTCTTCAGCAAACGCCTTGGGAGGAACGGAGGCGTAATCTTCCATCAGGTGAAAAGCCAGCCAGTCTTTCCAGTTCTCCAGCGGAACAGACTCCACCAGCGCGGATTCTCCGGTGAACGCGGTGGGCTGCCACACCGTGAACTCCTGCTGCTTATCCAGTCCGGCGCCGCTGGAAAAACTCCGCCCAATCCAGGCCCGGAGCTTTGGCGGTGAAGTCCGCCTGCTTCCAGGTGTTGTTGGCTTTGTGGATGTCGTCATTGTCGGAAAGCTGTTGTGTTTCTCCGCAATCGCGTGTTCCAGTTCCACGATACGAGCGGCGCGGGCGTCAGTATCCGTAAAGCCGGCCAGCTTGAGCATCTCTGAAATGTGCTTTTGATATTCGCTGCGGATATCGCGCATGTGCGGGCTGTCCGCCAGGTAGTACTCGCGATCAGGAAGCTCCAGTCCGCCTTGCAGCAGGTACGCGGCATAGTGGTCAGAATCGTTGAAACCCGGGGCGGTCCACAATCCGAAAATATTGGGCGTGTGGAAGTTGGTATTGTTCAGCGCGTCCACGTCGGCGCGCATGCTCTCTCCCAGGGCATGTGCCAGTTCTTTCTTGTCTTTGATGGCCGCAATGGCATCAAGATGCGGCTTCACGTTGGTGAGACCCTGCTGCTCAATGGCCGCCTCATTCATATAGGAGTTGAAGAGGTCGGCGATCTGGCGCGTCACTGGAGCCTGCCGGGGCATATGATTTGGCAAATTCTTCAATCAGGGCAGCCGTACGCTTACTGGTCTGGTCGGTCAAGATAGGTGAAAACTCCCATGCCGGCGCGGTCTGGCGGGATTTCCGTGCGCGCGATCCATGCGCCATTGGCATAGTCATAAAAATCATCGCCCGGCGTGACCATGCGGTCCATGTTGGCCACGGCAATGCCATGGGTTGCCGCACGGACGATGAAGCTTCTGATCTTGATCACAGCTTTGGCCGCCTCGGATTTGACCGAATTGCTTTGGGCGCAGCTTCGTGTCGGGACGCCTGGTTCTGGGCGAAACCCGGATGGCAGACAAGAACAAGAGAAGACAATCGATTGCGAGAAGAGAGCCTTTAAAGATCATTTCATAAAGATATTTGACCTCAATCGATTCCTGGAAAGGGAGAAAAGCGGCAATTCGGTAGTAATTTATGGTCCTTGGCAATCAGAATTGCGCACATTCAAGGAAATCAATTGCCCAATTACCAGACTTACCGTTTCAAACATAAATGCCCGGCGCTTCATGCCCAAGCTTTTGCACGTATTCAACATACGACCCGGGATAGATATTCGGATTGCGGTCCGTCGCCGCTCTCGCCGCCCAGTTCCAGCACGCGTGAGCCCAGCCCGCGCAGAAACATGCGATCATGCGAAACAAAAATCATGGTGCCTTCAAAATCTTTCAGCGCGTCCACCAGCATTTCTTTGGTCGCAAGATCAAGATGGTTGGTCGGCTCATCGAGCACCAGGAAGTTCGGCGGATTGTAGAGCATCAGGGCCATCACCAGCCGCGATTTTTCGCCGCCGGAAAGCGCCCGGATCTTCTTGTCCACATCGTCGCCGGAAAACTGAAACGCGCCCGCCAGGGTGCGCAATGCACCCAGTCCATCATGCGGAAAATCGCGTTGCAGTTGCTCAATGATGGTCAGGTCAGGATCAAGCACGTCCAGCGATTGCTGGGCAAAGTATCCCATCACCAGGCTTGCGCCCAGTTTTACGTTGCCCGCAGTCCGGCTGGGTGGCGCCGGCAATCATCTTGAGCAGAGTACTTTTTCCCGCGCCGTTTCTTCCCATCACCGCCCAGCGCTCGCCGCGGCGGATGGTGAGATTGAAACCCTCATAGATCACGCGCGGGCCATAGCTTTTGTGCAGGTCTTCAATCACCGCCACCTGCTCGCCGGAACGCGGCGGAACACGAAATTCAAATTTCACGATCTGGCGCTTTCTGGGAAGCTCGATCTTCTCGATTTTGTCCAGCGCCTTGATGCGGCTCTGCACCTGCGCGGCTTTGGCTGCATGTGTGCGAAAGCGATCAATGAATCGCTGCTCTTTGGCCAGCATGGATTGCTGCCGTGCAAATGCCGCCTGCTGGTTGGCCTCGCGAATGTTACGTTCGCGCTCGTAAAAATCGTAGTTGCCGGAATAGGTGACGATTTCGCCGGAATCGATCTCCGCAATCTTCGAGACCAGCCGGTTCATGAACTCACGATCATGAGAAGTCATCAGCAAGGCGCCTTGATACGACTTAAGGAACTGCTCCAGCCAGATGATGGATTCAAGATCAAGATGGTTCGTAGGTTCGTCCATCAGCAGAACATCCGGGCGCCCGAGAAGAACGCGGGCCAGTGCCACGCGCATCTTCCATCCTCCGGAGAGCGCGCCTACATCGCCATCAATCTGATCATCTTTAAAGCCGAGGCCGTGCAGCACTTCACGCGCCTGCGCTTCCAGCGCATAGCCGCCCAGATGCTCGTACTCTTCCTGCACTTCGCCAAAGCGCGCCAGCACGCGGTCCATCTCGTCGGCTTTGTCCGGGATCAGACATCTCATGCTGCAAGGCTTCCAGTTCATGGTGCAGATCGCCTACGCGTCCGCTGCCGGCAATGGCTTCATCCAGCACAGAGCGGCCGGCCATCTCTTCCACGTCCTGGCGGAAATAGCCGATCGTGAGCCGCCGGGGAACGGAGACTTCGCCCTCGTCTGGAGTTTCCTCGCCCACAACCATGCGGAAAAGCGTGGTCTTACCCGCGCCATTAGGCCCCACCAGACCGACTTTTTCGCCCGGATTGAGCTGGAAGGAAGCGTCCACAAAAACCAACTGCCTGCCGTACTGTTTATTGATATTGGAAAAAGAGATCATCCCTGCTTTCAAGCTAACAGAAATCGGGCGGACGCGTAATGTTAGCCGCGAACGAAGAAAGGAAAAGCGCGACTGAAAAACCTTACCGCTGATGAACAGTGATAACACTGATTTCCGCTGATCGGAATAAAGCAATTGGCAATTGGCAAATGGCAATTAGCATACTTCCCCAACATTCATAAGGGCGAGGCCGAACACGCGCCGAGCCCGTTGCGACAGGAGCCTTCATAGAGTTACAAGGTGATTCGCTTTCTAGCGGTTGTGTCGCGCAGCGACCCAAAAAGAAAGACTCGGGCCGTCCGCGCGCCCGAGCCCGCTGCCACAGGGCCCGTTGTCGTAACCACAAGAAATACCTCAAAGCGGTTTGGAGCGCAGCGACAGTTGTTATGGCTGCAAAACCATCACTTCCACGCCGGACGCGGCGCTGCTGATTATGGAAGACCTGCTCGGTGGCCTTCTTGAAGTCTTCGGGCTTTGCATCAGGGATTTCAGTAAAGGTCTGCGGATTGCGATCAACCAGCGGGAACCACGAGCTCTGTATCTGCACCATGATGCGGTGCCCGCGACGGAACGTGTGATCCACATCCGGCATGGTGAAATTGAGATCAGTGGTTTTTCCCGGCTCCAGCGGCTGCGGCTTCTCCCAGCTATTGCGGAATTTCGCCCGCATCGGCTCTCCACGCAGAAGCTGCTGATATCCGCCCATGCGGACCGGCGGCGGACCGAGCAGTCTCTTGCTGGCATCTGCAACTTCCGGATCGGGATAATCATTGGGATACACATCAATCAGCTTCACCACAAAATCTGAGTCGGTTCCGGTGGAAGCAATCTTCAGTTTGGGTGAGACCGGCCCGGCGATGGTGACGTCTTCATCGAGCGGCTCGGTCTGATACGTGAGCACATCCGTGCGGCGCGCCGCGAAACGCTGATCGTCAGTCATATAGCGCTGCGGAACTGCCGTTGCCATGTAGTTGATGAACGGCACCGGATGCGCCGGATCACTCACGTATTCGTCTGATCCTTCATTGGCCGCGGGCGGATCGAATGACAGTTTTCCGCCGGCATGCAGATAGAGCGTTTTTGCCGCGGCCTGCGCGGGAGGCCAGGAATCATATTTGCGCCACACGTTGGTGCCGGTTTCAAACACATACGCCTTGGGCATGGGGCTGCCTTTTCCCTTCAGGTGATATTCAAAGAATGGAAACTGGATCTTGGCGCGGAAGAACTCTGCGGTCTTGGCGTCAAATTGCGCGTCTCCCAGATGGTCACCGTCACTGCGCGCCCAGCCACCGTGGACCCATGGTCCCACCACCAGCGAATTGGTTGCGCCGGGATTGTATTGATCAATGGCATGAAAAGTTTTGAACGGCCCGGAAAGATCTTCGGCGTCAAACCATCCGCCCACGGTCATCACCGCGCACTTAATGTTTTTCATGTGGCGGGAAAGATCGCGCGCCTTCCAGTAATCGTCATAGGTGGTGTGACTCAACTGATCATTAAAGAGCGGATTGGACCCCTTCAGATAACGCCTGTCGAGTTCACGCGTTGGACCAGCCTGCAGATAGAAGCTGTAGCCATCAGGCATGGCGAAATCGAATGGGAGCGTTGCTTTTGGCGCGGACGGCTCGGCGATCGGCTTGAATGCCGTGTAGAAGCCAAAGTTGGCTGCCAGCATGAATGCGCCACCGTGGTAGCCGTCATCGGTAAAGAACAGGTCGGTCATCGGCGCCTGCGGCGAAGCGGCCTTCAGCGCGGGATGAGAATCAATGATGCTTGCCGACGTATAGAACCCCGGATACGAAATTCCCCAGATCCCCACTTTGCCGTTGTTGTTGGCCACGTGCTTCAGCAGGAATTCAATGGTGTCATACATGTCAGAACTGTCATCCACGTCTTTGGACGACTTCTTCACGTCAATATGCGGACGCATCTCCAGAAACTCGCCTTCTGACATATAACGTCCGCGCACATCCTGGTACACGATGATGTAGCCGGCTTTTTCGAACTCGTCAGAAGGGCCAATCTGCTTTTTGTACTGGTCTTCACCATACGGGCCCACGCTATAAGGCGTGCGATCAATCAGGATTGGATATGGCTGCGATGTGTCTTTGGGAACATAAACTGAGGTGAAGAGCTTCTTTCCATCACGCATCGGGATGCGATATTCATACTTGGTGTAGTGCGCTTTGACGTAATCTTCCTTGGGCTGGTCCTTCGGCGCCTCTTGTGCGCCTGCAATCGCGACCGGCATCAGCATAGCGCAAGCACAAACTAACCGCATCCAGCGGCTTGCCAGATCCATTTTCATCATTGCCATCCTTCTGTAATTTACTTTTTGAGTGTTCGCTTGCTGTGCGTGCACGCAACCGGGCTCACGATCAGTTGCAGAGGCCTAACTGGATGTTGGGTGACGCGGTGGTCATTATACCGTTCAGCAATGGCAGGGCAATACGGAACGGGCCCGGCGGGAGTGGGCAGCGGCACCCTGAATTCAAGTTAGAGGGTCCTGCTAGGTCTGGCCATTCCCAGCATGATCTGGAACAGCAGAAGCCAGCGCTTCAGGTTGGCCGTAATCAGGAAGTTTTCCTTCACGTGTTCGCGTCCATTCTTCCCCAGTTGCCTGGCGAACTCAGGGTGGGTGAGCAGATAGCGGACCTGGTACGCGCATCCTTCCACGGAATGCACCAGTACGCCCGTAAGCTTGTGTACGATCTGCGTAGGGATGCCACCCACGGCACTGGCCACTACCGGCTTTTCTTTCCACAAGCCTTCGGCTACGGTGAGCCCAAAACCTTCTTTGAGTGACTTCTGAATAATCACGGTGGAAGCACGCTGTAGAGCGTTAATCTCCAGCGCCGACCATGGAGGAAGATTAAGGATGATCACATCAGGATCGTCGCCCGCGGCGTCCATGACCTCTTGAAGCACCACGGCGCCTTCCGGGTCGTCCGTTCCACCGCCACCGGCCAGCACAAGCTGGCAGTCAACATATTTCTTGACCAGCTTATAGGACTCAATCACGCCCACGGGGTCTTTCAAACGGTCAAAGCGTGAAATCTGCGTGAGTATCGGGCGGGAACGATCAATGCCAAAGTCATCACATACTTTGTCAATGTAACTTTCTTCCAGATCTTTGTTCTTTTCCGAAAGAGGATCAATTGATGGATAGAAAAGATATTGCGGAATATTCAGTTGCTGGCGCAAACGAAGGCGAGGAAAAAATGGCAGCATCATATTGCTCTACCATGGGCTTCAGAAAATCCCAGACTTCCTGATTTGGATTTGAGAGGTCGATGTGGCATCGCCAGATCCATTTGCCGCGTCCATTATCTTGCGAACTGCCTGATGATCGGCTGCCCCGCGAATAAACCAGCCCCAACGGTTGCGGATCATTGATCACGCAACAGGTCCTGGTCAAACGCCATACGCTTGCCGGTTCTGCTCCGCGTAAGACATGAAAATGTCCCGCACGGTTTTGGTGATGGGATATTCACCGCCCTGAAGGGCGTTCTGGAAACCCTTGGTGACTTCAAAGAAGTCATTGCCGCCCGTGATGATTTCCCATCGGGTACGAATTTCCAGTTCATTCATCAATGGCACCAGACGATTCAGTATTTCAGCCACACCTCCGCCCAGAGCGGTGGAGTTGACCATCTTCACCGTTTTGGCCTGAAGATGGCGGGCAAGAAAGCGGATTTCATCCAGTTCAGGCCTGCCAATGATGGCGCCATAATCTTCAAAGCGCGGCGGGGCCGAAGGTAAACGCGGCTCGGTACTGATAATCGGACGCCTGCGACGCTCAATGAAGTGAGCCGGCAGTTCCGTCTGGCGAAAACGTCTTTCCGGTGGTTCGCTCTCCGGGACGGCGCTAGGTGCGTTCTCAACCGTGCTCGCCTGTCCCGCGTGGCCCGTGACATCATTTTCCTGGGCTTCAGGCTGAGTCCGCCAAATCTTTATTTCTGGAGAAGTACCCGGCCCTTGCTGCTCTTGTGCTTTTGTGTCGTCCACTTTTCCGCTTTCATCACTCAATGCAACTTCTCCGCCAAGCTCCGCGCTCCGTTGTGTATGGTTCTTTTTTCCCCGCTGCCGTTCTTTGTCCTTCATCGCCTAATCTTCCATCGGGTTGCCAGATTGGGTTGCATTGTTCTTGTGCAATTGAGAGTGTGCCCATCGCATCTTGCAACATTGCGCGATCTTTTATTGCGCGATCTTTACGGATTTTCGATCTCAGCCTCAACGGTCTTGATAATGCTTTGCCGCACGCCTTCCAGGGTTGATGTGTAGATATCAATCTGGTTCAATCGCCGGGCGGCGGCGTCCAGGTCCAATTCCTGCTCCAGCCACACCGAGAAATCATTGGTGTTCAATTTAAGCCGCAAACGGGCATCGATGAAGTGGTAATAAATGCTATGAACGCTCACCTTGCGCAGACACTCGGCAAACTCTTCCAGAGTCCGGGCCACATAAGGGGTGGGTACCACAACCAGATCAGCGGCCATCAGGTAGAGAGGTTCCATGGCCAGTGCGCGCTCCAGCCCGGGGATTTTTTTGCAGATAGCTTTCGATGATGTGCACCAGGCGCTCACGCACACCGGAAATTGAGGTGAACTCGCGAATATCAATGGCGGCCAGCCGCTCGGCAAGTTCCACTTCATTGCAGGCAGCAAATGCCCAGTGCGAAAAGTCATTGGAGAAACCCTCAAGAATGAAATGGTGTTCTTCCAGGGTCTGGAACGTGTGCTGAAAAATGGACGCGTCAGAGCACGTCTTGATGGCTTCCAGAAGCTCCCGCAGATTCGTGGCTTTCTCACGCGCCGATCCTCATCAGGTGTGAGGCGGAATTGAAGTAAAACGGCGCTTTGGCCCAGCGCGGATGGGCTGATAGAGACAGACTGCGGCATAGTCGTCATGAACGCTCCTGGCGCTTTCGGGGCCCGCGAAAATACCCGAATGCCTGCTTAGTTTTTGTAGGATGCCCTGAGCAGGGAGGCTGTTGCGTCAGAGTCACTGACGTCGCGAGGCGATCTTTTGAGGGGCGAAAAGAAATGAAAATGCAATACCGATCATCAGCATCCAGCCCAGATTGCTGCGGGCGGCATCATTTGCAATGCGGAAGCTGTCCCAGACGGGCTGAACAAGATGAGTGGCAAAAACCAGCGCAGACAGCACGGTCCCAACCACTCCGGCCCATGCACCAAAAATCAACGCCACCAGCAGCAGTACGATCGTAAACACCAGAGGTACTTCCGCGCGCCATGAGTGGCTGCTGGCAAAGGCAGCCGGTAGCCAGGGCCGCAACAAAGCAAATAAAGCGCTCCAGCCAGAGTTCCCGCTCCCGGCAACGAGAAGCAATGTTCTCAGGGCGGAACCCAGCCCATCGGCTTTCATGCTGGCGCTCACTATATTTCCTGCTTCCAACTCGTGATGTAACTCACTGACCATGCTTGTTTTCGGCGCGATTGATCACTGTATATAGAATGACAAAACACAGGGTTGCTGTGGGAAAATTCGAGAGCTGGACAGGCTAGGCTTATCAGGCAACTTGCTTTCAGACGAAGATTGAAGATTGATGATGAACAGCCAGCAGCTCTGGATGGCTGCGTTATTTTATTCTGGTTGCGCCTGTATTTGTGTCCAAGCATCCAAATAAGATTGTTGAGGTCGCAAGCCATTGATCAAGTTCAAGCCAGCTTCCTCATTGATTTAGCCTCAACACTATGCACAGCGCCGATCCATTTCTCTTCCAGCTTTTCTTCATCTTTGTATGGGCAAAGCTGTTTGGAGAGATCTTTGAACGGCTGTTTCTTCCAGCCGTTCTGGGTGAAATCCTGGCCGGTGTTCTGGTGGGACCCTATGGAGCAGCTCTGGTTGTTCCCACGGATGCCATCTACGCCGTGGCTGAAATCGGAGCAATCTTTCTCCTTTTCACCGTCGGGCTGGAAACTCAGCCTAAAGATCTTCTCAGCGTGGGAAGAACGTCACTTTATGTCGCGCTGGCGGGGATCACGGTCCCGTTTCTGCTTGGCTTCGGCTACATGCTGGCGCGGCACCATACGCCCCATGAGGCTACTTTTGTGGCCGCAGCCATGGTCGCCACCAGCGTTGGCATCACCGCGCGCGTGCTGGGCGATATGAATGTGCTTCAGACTCTCCCGGCACGCATCATCCTTGGCGCTGCCGTTTTTGATGACATCCTGGGCATGATACTGCTGGGCGTTGTTGTGGGACTGGTCTCAACCACCGGACTGGCCTGGGCGCAGTTGCTGATTACAGCATTTGAAGCTCTTGGTTTCGCCGTGATCATGCTGTTCTACGCGCCGCGACTGGTACGGCGCATGGAGCCGGGACTGGAACGGATGTCCACCCATGACGCTCCCCTGGTAATCGCCCTGGCCATCTGCATTGGGCTTTCCTACGGCGCAGTGAAGATCGGCATGGCTGCCATTATCGGCGCCTTCTTTGCCGGCCTGGCCTTTGCGGAATACTCTCCGCGCTGGAACCTGCGGCCGCGCGTCTCCGCCATCAATGAATTCCTGGCGCCATTCTTCTTCTTCAGCATGGGGTCACGCCTGAACATTGGTGTATTCAATAGCCGCCTCATCGTTTCCGCCATCATCATCACCATCCTGGCTGTGATTTCCAAGCTGGTAGGCTGCGGATTTCCCGTGCTGCGGTCCGGATGGAACAACGCAATGAAAGTGGGTATTGGCATGGTGCCGCGGGGCGAAGTCGGATTGATTGTGGCCCTGGTGGGATTGCAGATGAGCGTGATCTCCGAACAGGCTTATGCCCTGGTGATCTTCATGACCGCCGGGTACAACCATGATTGCTCCGCCACTTTTGAAAATCGTATTCCGTGACGATATCCCAATCTCGCCACCGCCAGCCGCCCTGGGTGCCGCAACGGCGCTCTACCCCGAACAGGCCGAGGAACCGCCAAACGTGACTACACTTGAAATAATTTTCGGTATATCCCGAGTGGAACCACGAATTTTTCCGGAGCAGAAGCGAGGGATCTGCGATCTACGTCGGAATCATCGCAGGCGCGGCATGCGGCATTTTATTGGAATGATCGCGAGACGCGGCATCAGCGTCTCTACACGAAAAGATATCTTCTTCACCGGCAATGCCGGCGGATAGATTCCGGCGCACGAGCAGGTGTGTCTTGATTGGCGGGTGTGTCGTGCCAGAGATTGAGGAAGCCGCGGCCAGAAGATCATTGAGTGAATCCAGCCACAGCGTCTGCGCCTCAAAGACGCGGCCAAAGTTGCGCGAAGTCATTTCCGCCACTTCTTCCAGCGAAGGCACCTTCTTTGCGCGTCCGGCGAAGGTCTGTTCCATCTCCTGCGCCAGTGATGTCACCGGTTTATCGGAGATGCCGCACGGAACTATCATCTTGAAATAATCCAGGTTGGTGCTGACGTTCAGCGCGAATCCATGAGACGTAACGGCACGGGAAATATGCACGCCGATGGCCGCGATCTTCGCCGTGTTTTGCTGATTGCTGTCTCTGTTGCGTCCAGACGCCGGTAAGCCCCGGTACGCGCTGGGTGGGCACGCCAAGATCACCACATGTGCGTATCAGCGTCTCTTCCAGCTTGCGCACGAAATCAACCGCGCCAATCCGGGGAGCGAAGGCGCGCAAATCAAAGATTGGGTAGCCGACAAGCTGTCCCGGGCCATGAAATGTCACGTCGCCGCCACGGTTGGTCTCGAACAGCTCAACGCCCTGGCTGGTCAGAAATTCGCGCGAGGCCACAATGTTCTGCATTCCAGCATTGCGACCCAGCGTGATCACGGGCGGATGCTCCAGCAGGAGCAGCGTATGGCCGATCCGGCCTTCTTTTACCAGATGAACAATGGTCTGCTGAAGCTCAAGCCCGGTGGCATAGTCCACGCGGCCGAGATACACGACGTTGATGACTCGAAGCACAGTTCTATTGTAAGCCGTAAGACCCTGCAAAACAGGCAATCGGATCAATTCATCTGTGCCGCAGAAGCGCCGTCAGGCGCGCATGAAAATAGCCCGGCACACAGCGAAGAGGCGCCGGGAAAACGGCTAACCTGCCATCCGCTCTTCATCGCTCATGTCGAGCATGTAACCTTCCGGGTCCTTCTCAAACTTTTTCTGGCATGCAATTGAGCAGAAGTAAACAGTCTCACTGTGATAATCATGGCTGGCGGCCGCGTCGGCGATTCGCACTTCCATTTTGCAAACTGGATCAATGGGCATGGGACACCTCTCTCCGGTAGGATTCGAAGGGCCAGTCGGGATTGCCGCTAAAGCACAAGATGCAGGGATCGCTCAGTTCAGCGACTGCGCCAGCATCTGGTGACCATATGCATCGCTGGACGTTAGTCTTCTGCGTCTAATCACACGAACTCGCCTTTGAGTTTGACCAGCTTCACCTGAAAGTCATTGATCCGGCCGACCACCTTGGGGCTGAAATAGTCCTGAAAACGGCTGAACTTCTCGGCAAGGTTCACGACCCGCATAGCCCACCTCCTTCGCCACAGATAATGGCGACGAACCGCTAAAAGTTAATGGCCTTGCCTTCCACCGCGCTGAAAGCATCCAGCATGGCCTCTGACACCGTTGGGTGCGCATGGACCGTGAACATCAGGTCTTCCACCGTTCCTTCCAGCTCCATCACCGCCACGGACTCAGCAATCAGTTCAGTGGCCAGCGGTCCGATGATGTGCACGCCGATGATCTCGCCGTACTTTGCATCAGAGATCACTTTCACAAAACCTTCATGCTGATCAATGATGCTGGCTTTGGAATTTGCGGTGAACGGGAACTTGCCGACCTTGATCTGCAGCCCGGCTTCTTTGGCTTTGGCTTCAGTGATTCCCACGCTGCCAATCTGCGGCTCACAGTAGGTGCAACCCGGAATCATGTTGCGGTTCATGGCCTTGGCGGGTTTACCCGCGATCCGCGTGACTGCAACAATCCCGGCCATGGCGCCGGAGTGGGCAAGCTGCGGGAAGCCGGCAACAATGTCGCCGACGGCATAAATTCCCTTCTCGCCGGTCTCCATCCAGTTGTTGGTGTGGACAAAGCCGCGCTCCACCTTGATATTGGGCAGCTTTTCCAGGCCGACCTTCTCAGTGTTCGGACCGCGGCCAATGGCGATCAGCACTTTCTCGGCTTCCAGCTTCTGCTGCGCTTCGCCATTGGGCGTGAAAGCTTACGGCCACGCCGTTTTTGGTCTTCTCAACCTTATCCACTTTGGTATTGACGAAGCAGTTGATGCCCTTCTTTTTGTAAGCGCGCAGATAGTTCTTTGCTGACTTCTTCATCTTCCACCGGCACCAGCCGCGGCAACATTTCAATGACCGTGACTTCCGCCCCGAACGACCGGTAAACCGACGCAAACTCCACGCCCACGGCGCCCGATCCGATCACTACCAGCGACTTCGGAATGGAATTCAGGCTGAGGACTTCAATGTTGGTCAGAATGCGATCGTCAGGCTGCAGGCCGGGCAGCATGCGTGCATATGATCCGGTGGCGAGAATCAGGTTCTTCGCCTGAATCTGTGACTTGTTGCTGCCATCAGCAACATCCACGGTATGAATGCCATTCTTCGCCGGCCCGGTGAGCGTGCCAAAACCACGCACCACGGTGACCTTGTTCTTGCGCATCAGGAAATCCAGGCCCTTGGTGTGCTTGGTCACAATCTGGTTCTTGCGGTCCTGTATGGTCTTCCAGTTCACCTTGCCGGCGCCCAGACCGTCAATGCCGTACTTCTCGGCATCTTTCAGGTGGTCATAAATCTCAGCATGGAAGAGCAGGGCCTTGGTGGGAATGCAGCCCACGTGCAGGCAGGTGCCGCCGAGCTTCTGGTCGCGCTCAATAAGGCAGGTCTTCAATCCAAGCTGGCCGGCTCGAATGGCCGCTGTGTATCCGCCGGGGCCGCCCCCGATGATGGCTACGTCATAGATGGTGTCTGGCAAAGCTGCGCTCTCCTATGCCCTCTTATGTTCCCTAAGAGACGGAATCTCGAGAAGGCAAACAGGTGATTATAAGTGAGATAGCCTCACTTGAGAAAACCCGCTCTGGCAAGATTCCGGTCCCAAGATCGGTCCGAAGATCATTAGATAAATCTGGGCTGCTGAACGATTCGCCTCCAGCTTCTTGCGATTCTTGCCTTACTCCATCAAACACGGCAGTCACGAAGCTCTTCTAATCAGCTATGGCTTGCGCAGGTGCTCCCGCAAGGAGCAAACGAGGAGCCACAAAGGAGTAAGACATGGTTGTACTGTGGTGGATTATCGTGGGACTGATCGCCGGCTGGGCGACTGGAAAGATTATGAGCGGCTCCGGCTACGGCGTGATTGCAGACATTCTGTTGGGCATTGCCGGCGCTATTGTGGGCGGCTGGATCATGCGGGCCATAGGCGGAACCGGGCAAGGTGGAACCATTTACACCATTATCGTGGCGATTATCGGCGCTGTGATACTTACCTGGTCTATTCCGTTTGGTCACGGGACGCGGACGATTCAAGCGGAAGCGGCAGCGGTGGTGTTCGTCGCGCTGCCTGAAGTCATCTTCCTGAATCAGGATTGATTCAGGGCTGAAATATCAGAAGCCGCGAATGAGCTCTCAGGAGAGTAGCGTTCGCGGCTTTTCACCTGGGCGCAGTCGCGGTTTTAGTTTAATCGCCCAAATGCAAAGTGCTGGCTGGATCTGGGCGCATCCAATTGGGAAATCGCCAGAACTTTCGTCGAGATATAGATAGATAAGGCGGCCAAACTCAGGAAGACAGAAGCACATGAACACCATAAAACTTCATCTCGAAATCATTGCGCGGGGGCAGCAACCCGCAAATACCGTATCCAACCCACGAAAGAAGCATGTATTGAAAGTACGGCTGATTTCGCCTGGCTGTTCTGGCGCGCTTACGCCGAGGCTGTCCGCTTAGGGCCTTGTTTCGAATCAGCAATTTAATATTCGCAGTCATGGCCCCAAGCCAGCACAGAACCTGCGCCCAACCAATCACAGTGAAATGAAAATGAAGATGCTGCATCGTGAGTTGAACCTCTATCCCAGCAGCTTCGCCGCTGCCTTCGCAAAATAAGTCAAGATCAAAGTTGCTCCAGCCCGCTTGATGGACGTAAGCGACTCCATCATCACGCGGTCGCCATCCAGCCAGCCCTTCTGGATCGCGGCCTGCAGCATGGAGTACTCGCCCGACACCTGATACGCCGAGATCGGCACATCAAAGCGCTGCCGCGCTTCATGGATCACATCCAGGTACGGCATGGCGGGCTTGACCATGATCATGTCCGCGCCTTCCTGAATGTCGAGCTTGATCTCACGCATGGCTTCGCGAATGTTGCCGCCATCCATCTGATATGACCGGCGATCGCCAAATTGTGGCGTTGAGTCAGCGGCTTCGCGAAATGGTCCATAGAAGCCGGAAGCAAATTTCGCCGCGTAAGAGAGTATGGGCGTGTTGATGAAGCCGGCGTCGTCCAGAGCCTTGCGGATGGCGGCAACGCGGCCGTCCATCATGTCTGACGGTGCGATGATGTCCATCCCGGCCCGCGCCTGTGAGACGGCGGTCCTGGCCAGAATTTCCAGCGTGGGATCGTTCAGGATTTCGTATTCGGTTCCGGCCGCTACTTCAGCCAGCATGGCGGCAGCTTCCTGGGCCAGCATGGTGGCAGCGGCGGAAATTTGCTCGCGCGACTTGACCACGCTTACACGCATTGGCTTGTCGGAAGCTTTATTTGAAGCCTGCGCCGTCTTCTCTTTTACGACGCCGCAGTGCCCGTGCGACATGTACTCACACAGGCACACGTCGCCGATCACGGTAAGGTCGCGCACTTCGCTCTTGATGGCACGCGTGGCCCGCTGCACGATGCCGTCGTCCGACCATGCGCCCGTCGCTACTTCATCTTTCTTTTCTGGAAGGCCGAAAAGAATGATGCCGCCAATGCCCAGTTGCTTCGCCTCGCGCGCTTCCTTCACCGCCTCATCCACAGAGATGTTGAAGACGCCGGGCATGGAGCTGATCGCCTTGCGGACGCCCTCTCCCGGACAGACAAACAGTGGATAGATAAAGTTGGTGGGCTCCAGATGGGTCTCACGCACCAGCGAGCGCAGAGACTCAGTCTGGCGTAAACGGCGCAAACGGGTGACTGGAAAGGACATAATAAGCAAAGTTTAGCAGGCGGCCGGACGGTTTCCTATCAGGTTTTCAGCTCGATAATAATCCGCCTCGACATTCATGGCCCGATGTAATCTGGTGGGCCTGCTTGCGCATCTTGCTCTTCAATTACTCAGTTACTAAATTAACTCAATTACCAAATCCAATGCTTACTCCCTCAACTCCACCACCGTCGCGCCCGCGCCACCTTCATTCTGCGGAGGCTCCATCACATTCGCCACATGCGGATGCTTCTGCAGATACTGCCGCAGGGCTTTCCGCAGGATTCCCATCCCACTGCCATGGACGATACTTACTCGCGGCATGCCTGCCAGGAACGCCCGATCAAGAAACTTCTCCACTTCCTGCGTGGCCTGGTCCACGTTCTGGCCGATCACGTTGATCTCCGTGGGCGCATGCGCGTCATCGTCTTTGAGCGACACGGTAATGCCCTTGGCGCGGGCCGCTGCCACCGGGTGACGTTCCGCTGCGGGGAAAGACCTCAGCCACATCGTCGCGGGCGATCTTCATCTTCATGGCGCCCATCTCGACTTCAAAATTATTCTCGTCAATCTTGCGCTTGATCACCGCCGTCCGCCCCAGCGACTTCAGCTTCACCGTGTCGCCTTCAGACACATGCTTCACTTCATGCGGACGCGCATTGGGATCATTGCGGTCCGCGCCGGTCTTATGCGCCACCACTGACGCGTCAAACTGCTCTTTAAATTCGCGCCGCATTTTGGCGATTTTCTGTTCCGCCTGCTTTGACAGCTTCTGCGCCGCCGCGCGGTCCTGCACGGAATTTACCGTTTCGCGAATCTGATATTCGAAGTCGCGAATCAAGGAATCCAGCTTGCGTTCAAACTCACGCGTCTTGGTGCGCTGCTCCTGCGCGCCTTCCGCCTCCAGACGTTTCAGTTCCTTGCCCAGAGCTTCTTCGCGCTCCTGCGTGGCCCGCCGCTCGCGCTCCAGATCACGCAATTCTTTATGCAGCTTGTCCAGAAACGTGGCTACGTCCTGCGTCTGCGTTCCCAGCTTGGCCCGCGCGGCGTCTAGTGATCTGATCATTCAATCCCAGGCGATGCGCAATGTTAATACCCGCCGACGCTCCCGGCACGCCCACCTGCAATTCATAGGTTGGACGCAACGTCTTCTCGTCAAAGCCTACCGCCGCGTTGAATACGCCAGGCGTGTTCGCCGCATAAACCTTAAGCGACGTATGGTGCGTGGAGATGATGGTCAGCGCGCCGATGCGATGAAAATGTTCGGCAATCGCCACTGCCAGCGCCGCGCCTTCTTCCGGATCAGTGGCCGATCCCAGCTCATCCAGCATGACCAGCGAATGCGCCGTGGCGGTGCGCGAGATGAAATCAATATTCGTTACATGCGCGGAAAACGTTGACAGGTTCTGCTCAATGGACTGGTAGTCGCCAATATCGGCGAGCGTGGCGTCAAACACCGGCAATCGCGCCGTGGTTGCAGGAACAGGAACGCCCGCCTGCGCCATCAGCGCCAGCAGGCCAATCGTTTTCAGGCCAACGGTCTTGCCGCCGGTGTTGGGACCGCTGATGATGAGCTGCCGGTGCTTGGCGTCCATCTCCAGAGTAAGCGGAACGACTT
>CAWGRA010000028.1:0-11943 GCA_963824835.1 Terriglobia bacterium
CGGCCTGAAGCGCTTTATGGATACTCGGGAACAGCGGTAAAGTTACCTGGCTGGAAAGCGGTGTCTAGAATTCGCGACCGGGCTTTGCCTGATCTTGGCCTACACGGCCGGCCGTGATCTCAGCACGACAATAGTTTTCCCCGCGCAGAGGGAATCCGGCCATGCGACGAAGCATGTTGAGTTGCCCGGTATGGTTCAAGGCATCAGCGATTGGTCCCTGAAAAAGCTTTTCGGGAGATGCGGCGAGAGGCGCGTCGCCGGCGAGAAAATCGTCAAAAGCTTTCACGGCGGCAAAGAAGCGCTCAATTTCCTGGTTCCACGGAAGCGGCCCTGAGTCATGCCACGCCGGCGCACCTTTCGTAATAGACAGCGCCCAATCAAACAAATCGCCCATGTGGGCGAGTATCTGAACGGGAGTGCGGCCTTTATCTCCGCTGCTGAAATTGGCAAATGACTCTGGAGCCTCACGCAAGGACTTGGCGGTGCGATAGGCCATGGTGGCCAGAGTATGACGCAGAAGTTGACGTGCCGGGTTCTGCGAGTCGCTCATTGTTGTACTGTTGGGCTGGGCCTGCATGGCAATAAATCCTCCCTCGGATAACCGATCAGGGTAACACTTGGCTGAGAGCCTGGGGCAGAGGGTGAATGCGGGATTATTCGGGGGACAACAGATCAGTGTTCCAGGGAAGCCGGGCCCGCAAACGGTCTTGCAATAGCTTTTGCTGGTGAGCAGGAAATGTGGTTGAACCTGATGCCCGTCTTGCCGGTTGGATTTGACCAGACAACTGTGCCAAGAACATGAACGTTCTCGTTGGTCTCCGGCAAGGGGAAGTTCACGCTGATCAAACCATCCTGCGGAAGCGGCTCAGGCGCGTTGAGGCAAAGGCCGGTCTGGCTGATGTCGGAAATAATGGCCGGACCTAACGCTCGCTGGGACCCGCGATATAACAGCGTTCCGGCGATGGGCCGCAGCGCGACCGTATGCCGATAGGCGGCGAAGCGCAGGTGAGACATGGTGCTGTAAGCCGCCTTGAGGGCCTTGGTGAGTAGGTCTGTGGTGGCGGGCTTGTTGAGGGTAAAATGCACTTTCTTGCCGTTCAATCCGCGGATGGAGCTTCCACGCGCAATGACCATGGATATCCCGCGCCATTTGGTTGCGCGTCCCAGGCAGGAGAGTTCACTGGCACCCGGAGTGTCATAGTCGCAAACCACCAGATCAAACCTGCTGCTGCGCACCATTTGCTCGACTTCAATTGCACTCCGCACGAAATGCAGGGCCACACCATGGTCTTCAAATACCTTTGCGATCGAATCCACCGGAAAAGGATTTTCTGACAATAGAAGCGCGGAGAAAACTTTCTTCACCGACCTACCAACTTTCGTTTTTTGAAGAATCGGAGAAGCCGGGAGCGGGTTGTTGAACGGTGGCTTCTCTCACGCGAAATTCTCTCCTGATTCAACACATTAAATCGGTGATGGCCGTCACGCGCCATCAGGTGAAGCACGCTGGGCGCGCCAGGTTTTTGACTCAGGCACACTGGGATTAAGGTGAGCACCACAAAATTGCAAATTGGCTAAGGCCCCATTCGCCGAAGAGGTCTGTGGGCCAGACCGATAACTGGCAGATTGGACAAGGGAGTCGCCGGGGCTTTGCGTTTATTGATAAGTATTCGCCGCATTTTCGTTCTGGAGGGTGGTTCCGATGTCGGTCATCTTGGAAAGGCATTGTAGGTAAAGGCTTTACCGCCGCCGATTTTGATGCTTATGCGAAGACGATAACCTTTGGAGCGTGGAGGCCGCAGTTTGTGGTCCTGCACAACACGGCCATCCCCAAGCTGGCTGACTGGCACAGCGTTCCCGGCGAAAAGCGAATGCTGGCCCTGGAGCATTATTACCGCGACATCCAGAAATGGTCAGGCGGTCCGCATCTTTTTATTGCCGACGACCTGATCTGGGCCTTTACTCCGCTCAACCTGCAAGGCGTGCACGCGCCCTCATGGAACGCTATCTCATGGGGCGTGGAACTGGTGGGTGATTACCTGACGGAAGCGCTCAGTGACGGGGTGAAGCAAAACGCGATTTCCGCGCTGGCCACGCTACACAGCCTTGTTGGCTTGGATCCGGTAACGATGCATCTGCATCGGGAAGACCCACTCACAACCCACAAGGGCTGTCCTGGAAAAAACGTGAGCAAACCGGATTTTCAAGGGTGGGTAAGCGCGCGGCTGCTTCAGATACATGACGGTGAGCATGTTCCGGGGGCCGTAGTTGCTTAACGTCAGCGGCTTAATCGTCGACTTCATCGGCTGGTTGAGTTATTCTGTTTATTCTTCGCATAAGCCACCATCTCCTGAATGGCTTTGCTCAGACGACGAGCGCGCGCTTCCGGGCTCTTGTAATAAAAAATACCCATCAGGTGAGAGCGACGATGTCCGGGTGGCATGCGGTCCCAGCCTGCACGGGCGATTGGGTTGCGATTGAACTCGATTTGCAGGATGGGCGGCAGCTCATGTTCGGCTTCCAGGGTCAGCATGAGACGCTCAGCCAATTCATCGGCACGCCGCCTGCGGGTCTCCGGCTTTTTGCCTTCACCAACCCACTTGGCCATGAAATCGCGCATGGAGTAATTGAAAGAATCATAAAACCTGCGCAACGGCTTGGACTGCTTCAACACACGTCGCAAGTTCTTTCGGTACTGAGACCTCACGCGGAGTGAGATCAGGTTGCAGGACAAACTTCGCTTTCATCCCCTGTTGAACTTTGCCTCCTGCCTGCATCTTTTTGTTGACCATCAAGATGTGGCTGCCTTTGCCGGTGGGAAACAGTGACGTGCGAAACGGAAAGCCGTTGATCTGGCCGGTGACCTTGAGTTGGCCGCGCACGCCCCAGACCTTTGCCACATCCACAGGCACGCGGACAATCGTCCAGTTAAGGCGTCGCCACCGCGCTCAAGAAAGGCATCAAATTTCCTTGCGACAGGTTGAGGTGAGGCCATGACCAACAGGTTAACATGAAAATCTGGCGGTATGGAGAGAATGGCGACTGAGTGAATGATTTTGGCGCAACTGCGCCCTGAGGGCTATTCTTAACGGCACGCGTCTAGCCGGACGCGAGTGAGCTGGATAGGGAGGCGGGAATGGGTGGTCGATCGTTTTACAAGAGTCTCTATTTCCAGGTTCTCGTTGCGATTGTGATCGGCGCGGCCCTGGGATACTTCTTCCCGCATACTGGCGCAGCCATGAAGCCGTTGGGCGATGGCTTTATCAAGCTGATCAAAATGATGATTGCACCCATCATCTTCTGCACCGTGGTGCTGGGCATCGCCGGGATGGAGACGATGAAAGCGGTGGGCAAGACCGGCGCGCTGGCCATCCTCTACTTTGAAGTCCTCAGCACGCTGGCACTCATCATTGGATTAACCATTGTCACGCTGGTGCATCCGGGCACGGGTATGAACGTAAACCCGGCCACTCTGGATGCGAAGGCGGTGGCCCAATACACGGCGCCGGGAAAACTCCACACCACCACGGAATTTCTGCTGGACGTGATTCCCGAATCAGTGGTGGGCGCGTTTGCCCGGGGAGAGATTCTTCAAGTCCTGTTCTTCGCCGTGCTGTTTGGTTTTGCGCTGCATGCAGTAGGTGAGCGCGGCAAGGCGGTATACGGATTCATTCAGCAGATCTCTCATATCCTGTTCAGGATTGTGAACATGATCATGAGAGTTGCGCCCATCGGCGCATTCGGGGCCATGGCGTTCACCATTGGCGCCTATGGTCTGGGCTCACTGGCACAACTGGGCAAGCTGATGATCTGTTTCTACTCTACCTGCCTGATCTTCGTTTTTGTTGTGCTGGGTATCGTGGCCAGGATCCATGGCTTCAGCATCTGGCGTTTTCTGAAGTACATCAAGGAAGAGTTGTTCATCGTTCTGGGAACTTCTTCTTCAGAGGTTGCCCTGCCCCGCTTGATGGCGAAGCTGGAAAATCTTGGCGCGCACAAGTCAGTGGTAGGCCTGGTGGTGCCGGCCGGTTATTCCTTCAATCTGGATGGCACGTCAATCTACCTGACGATGGCGGCAATGTTTATTGCCCAGGCGACGAATACACAGTTGGATTGGACCCATCGGCTGACGCTGCTGGCGATCTTGTTGCTGACATCCAAGGGTGCGGCAGGCGTAACCGGGAGCGGCTTTATTGTGCTGGCAGCAACCCTTTCCGCTGTGGGAACCGTACCGGTCGCGGGCGTTGCGTTGATTCTGGGAATTGACCGCTTCATGTCAGAGGCGCGCGCCATTACGAACATTATCGGCAACGGAGTAGCCACCCTGGTGGTGGCAAAGTGGTGTGACGAATTGAACACGGAAAAGCTTGAGCAAGGTCTCTCGCATGAGTCGGTGGAAGAAGCGGAAGAGCCGGAGGAGATGGTGGCTTAGCAAACAGCGAGCCACAAGTTGGTTCCCAATACACAGCCACTTCTGATAAGAGCGAAGTCTAGACCTGTGAGCGAAGGCCAGTTTATGCTTCGCATGTAAACAATGGAGGATCCATGAAGCGTTCTTTTCTGGGTTGTATTGTTCTGCTGTCTGCAGCGGCACTGGCACAACAATCAAAATCGCCGGCTGCTGACGTTCTGAGAGCGATGCTGCCAGGCCGGGAGAAAAACATGCTGGCTGCGTTTGAAGAAATGCCGGCTGACAAATACGGGTACAAACCCACAGCCGATCAGATGACCTTTGGCCATCTGGCAGCCCACATCGTTTCCAGCAACTACACCTTCTGTGCCAACGTGGGCGACGTTCCGCAACCGAAGACGGAAGAACTCAAAGGAACCGAAGGCAAGGACAAGCTGGTGGCCGCCATGAAGGCGTCATTTGAATTCTGCCGCACGGCGCTGGCAAAAGCCGATGACTCCAAAATGAATGACAACATCACCTGGTTTGACGGCAAGCCGCGCACGCGGGCGTGGGCGTTTATGGGTTTGGCCAGCAGTTGGGCAGACCATTACTGGAGAAGCGGCCATGTATCTTCGTTCCAGCGGACCTGCTTCCGCCCACGGCAAAGCAGGAAGAAAAGAAGGAAGAGAAGAAAGAAGAAAAGAAATAATGATTTGGCGGGGATCGTCGGAGATTTCTTGCCGGCGATTCCCTGGCCGTACGATTTGTGTCAGCCCTTCCACAATGTCTTTCACCTGCCACGAAAGCCCTATCGAACAATCTGCATAACTCCTTATAAATCAATGCCTCACCTTTTGGCTGTGCCATTGCATTCAGGCAGAGTGCTGCAAGAGCAGCGGAGGTGAGCAAAATGAAACTGATCAAAGAAAGCAACAACGAACAGAAAGCCGAAGCACTTAAAGCAAACGACCGCAGCATCGTTAAATCAAGCATCGTTAAATCAATTCGCAACACGATGATCATCGGTCTGCCATTGACCACCGTAATGTCAGGAGTGCTGGCGGTGGGATTCGCAATCGCCCTGGACGGGTGCTCTTCGAAAGAGAAGACAGCCGGTACAGACTTCATCTTCCTACAGCCAGAGCACGCAGCCGATGGTGGCATTGGCGCAGCCAACGCCGGTGGCCAGCCCAACACCGGAAGTTGTGGCGAAGAAGAAAGCCGGTAGTGAGGAAGCCCTCAACCGTGATCTTCGCCGACAAGAAGAATGGGATCTCATTCCGTTATCCGGGCAAGTTCACGCTGGTAACAGGTGAGAAGGCAAAGAATGATGTGGCGATGGAAGAGACGTTGCCGATGAACTTTGTCCAGCCAGGCGGCGTGAATGTAACGTCACTTGCGCTGCCGGGCGCGAGCAATCTCGTCAATGTTTGACGTGCGCATCAATAAGAACCTGACTGCGGACGAATGCAGCAAGTTCGCCGAACCGGGAGTTTCCGATGCCGGCAGCGATCTGCCGGTGGATTCCACTGACACGCTGGCGCCCTCCAAGCTGAGCTTCAATGGCATGGACTTTACCCGGGCTGAAAACGTGACCGAGCGGACGGACGCTCGCTACTACCATCACTTTGAAAGCGCCAATTCTGGAAACCAGGCGGATTCCAAATCAGGCGTCTGCTACGAGTTCGCGCTGGCGGTGGAAGATTCACTGGACAGCACCAAAGCGGTGGACCACGTTGACCCGCTGGAAAAGCTGGAGCGGATTCTCTCGACGGTGAAGATCAAGCCGGAGACAGCACCCGCGGTGACGGCGAGTGTACCGGTCCAGCCGGTGAGCGGAACCAACCCGCAATGACAGCGAACAGTGGTGAGGCGTTGAAGCAGGCCAGGTTTTCCGGCTCTGCCATGAGGCGGAGGGAAGCCTGGCCTGTTTTCTTTTTGGAAGTTGTCACGTTTCTGTGTACAAGCTCAAAGTAGATGCGCCCATCGCAGCCGAGGGCGGCTGCGCTCCACATGCTTGCAAGAGCTATCCGGCGATTCCCCAAGGCCCATCGTCGCCCACCGCAGCCGAGGGCGGCTGCGCTCCACAGTCCACTCTGAAATCGCTCGCCAGGGCGATTCTCCATTCCATTGATTCTCGTGCCCGTCACCATGGGCGGATTTGAAGTCTGCTGTTCGAATGCGAACATTCGCGATCTCTGATGAAGGCCGAGAATCGGAGTAAACTGTTTGATATCAGTAAGATACGACTAAGGCGACCTTGGCAGATCATTTGCGTCTAACATTTGAAACGTCGGCACTTACTGCCCTCAGTACCTATCTTCACACGCCGGAGATCCGAACCATGACCAAGATGATCCAGGACCTGAAATACGGATTTCGCATGTTGCGCAAGAGCCCCGGTTTCACCACGGTGGCCGTGCTGGTTCTGGCGCTGGGCATCGGCGCGAACACGGCCATTTTCAGCGTGGTCAATGCCGTGTTGCTCAGGCCGCTTCCCTTTCGCGATCCTGACCGGCTGGTGCACGTGTGGCATGTTCCTCCGCCCAAGAGTTTCCCGGGCATCACCAGGTTCTCGGTCTCCGCTGCCAATTATCTGGACTGGAAACAACAGAACAGCGTGTTCAGTGACATGGCAATCTTCAGCGGCGAGAGCATGAACCTGACGGGTGGAGACAAGCCGGAATTTGTGCAGGCTGCCGCCGTGTCATCTTCTTACTTCTCTGTGCTTGGCGCGGATCCTCTTCTGGGCCGTGCTTTCTTGCCGGGCGAGGATACAGCCGGCAAGAACCACGAAGTGGTGCTTACGTATGCGCTGTGGCAGAGCCGGTTTGGCGGCGACAGAACATTGTGAACCGGACGATCACTCTGAATAATGAGCCATATACCGTGGTTGGGGTGATGGGCCCCAAAATCACATATCCGGATTTCGCTCAACTATGGACGCCCCTGGTGTGGACGCCGAAAGAAGCTGCTGTGCGTGGTGAACACCACTCCATCGTTGTGGCGCGGCTGAAGCCCGGCGTTGACATCAGCAAGGCGCAGGCAGAGATGACAACGATTTCTGACCGGCTGGCCCGGCAATATCCGGAGGATGATAAAGACTGGGGAGCGGTTGTGGTTCCGCTCGGGGAAGATCTGGTAAGCGATGTGAGGCCGGCGTTGCTGGTTCTGCTGGGCGCGGTTGGGTTTGTGTTGTTGATCGCATGCGCGAATGTTGCCAATCTGCTGCTGGCCCGGGCGCTGGCGCGCGGAAAAGAGATCGCCATCCGTTCGGCCTTGGGAGCCAGCCGCCTGCGGCTTATTCAGCAACTGATGTTCGAAACGGTTCTTCTGGCGTTGAGTGGCGGACTTGCCGGCCTGCTGGTGGCGCACTTTGCGGTCCAGTTGATCGTGAAATTTCTGGGCGAGCAGTTGCCCAAGTCCGTTGAGGTTTCACTGGACATACAGGTGCTTCTGTTTACCCTGGGCCTGTCAGTGTTGACTGGACTGGTGGCGGGTATTGTTCCAGCATGGCGGCTCAGCAAAGCCAACGTGAATGAGACGCTTAAGCAAAGTGCGGGACGCGCCTCTGACTCAGGCGGAAACCGCACTCGATCAATTCTGGTGGTATGCGAAGTGGCGTTATCACTCATGCTGCTGACCGGCGCCGGACTGATGATCCGCAGCCTGTGGAACCTGCGCAGCACGAGTCCAGGTTTTGAAGCCCACAATGTGCTCACCTTCTCGCTGCCGATTCCTGCAACCCGGTATAAGACTCCGGAAGAGGAGTTCACCTTCTGGAATCAATTGCTGACCAGGATACGCGCGCTGCCAGGAGTTGAACACGCCGGCGTCACGGACGATCTTCCCTTCAATGGCGGCTCACATCAGCCGATCGCCATTGAAGGCAGGCCCGCGGTCCCCATGTCAGAGCAGCCTGAAGTGGATGTGCGGATTGCCAGCACGGGATATTTACAGTCAATGCGAATCCCCGTGGTGCGCGGCCGCGATTTTAATGACGGCGATACCGCTGATCATCCGGGCGTGATCATGGTCAGCGAGGCAATGGCCAGGAGGTTCTGGCCGGGCGAAAATGCCGTGGGCAAAAGACTGACTTTAACCTTTTTGCCGGGCAAGCTGCGAGAGGTGGTGGGCGTGGTGGGTGACGTTAAGCTGGACGGCCTGAACCAGACCGAGGCGAATTCCACCATTTATATGCCGCTGACACAACTGGCCGCGGGCGCAGGGCAGGATTGGAGATCTTTCGGACTGGATGTTGTGGTGCGGACCACCGCAAGGCCAGGCGATCTAGCTGCTGCGATTACAAACACCGTGCATGAGACTGAACCCAACCAGCCGATCATGCGCATGATGACTCTGGACCAGTTCATGGCCAATTCACTGGCTCCGCAACGCTTCAACATGCTGATGCTGGCAACATTTGCGGCAGTCGCTTTGTTATTGGCCAGCATGGGCATCTATAGCGTGCTGGCGTACACGGTGCGGCGACGCATGCGCGAGATTGGCATCCGCATGGCCCTGGGCGCGCAGATCAAAGACGTGTTGCGGCTGATCGTGGTGGAAGGAATGAAGCCGGCCATGGTGGGACTGGCGATTGGGATCATTGGCGCTCTGGCCCTGGGACGCGTAGTGGCCAGCCTGGTTTACGGCGTCTCAACCCGTGACCCGATGACGTATTTGTCGGTTTCATTATTGCTGGCGCTGGTGGCGTTGCTGGCTACAGTGGTGCCGGCTTATCGTGCGACGCAGGGTGGATCCGATCAACACGCTAAGGGATGAGTGAAGGGCGTTTTCACCACGGAGACGCGGAGAAATGCGAATCAGCGTGAAGGGGAGGGCCGCTCATACTGCGGGGGACAGATTGCAACAAGCTACTGCATGCAATTGCTAACGCGGTATGTGATTCTTTTGCCTGAGAACAAGCCGCATCCAGGCTTCCACTCGCCGCCCGAATTCGCTGTCGAATTTTCCGTGCTGGTGCTTTTGAATGGCCTCAAGCCATGCGCGCCGTGAAGGCGACAGATCCAGACCGTGGCCCATGCCGGGAAACTCCATGTATTCCGCGCGGCCTGAATGATGATGAAAGCTGTTGATGATGCGAACCAGATAATGACTCTCGTCGGCACTGGTGGTGGGGTCTGACGTGCCATAGGTGACCAGCACAGGCACGTCCACCTTTTTCCATTCCACTGCCAGATCAAGATCGGCAATCTGTTGCAGATAGGTTGCGGACGCTCCAAAGGTATTGACGGCTTGTTTGCATTCGGGCGAAGTTTTCAGGATCTGTTCGGGCGTTTGCTTCTCGACCAGAAAACGGTGCTGGCAGACTTCGATAATGCGAACAGTGCGGTCGGCCTGATCGAAAGGCAGACCGAGGATCTCAAACTGCCGGCGGGCGTTTTCAAGTTGATATTCGAACCAGCTACGCCCAATGGTCTCAGCCGCAATGAATCCACGGACGGGAAATTTCTGCGCCACCAGCACCCCTTCCAGCGGGCCAATGGAGTGGGCGAAGATAAAGATCTTATCGCGGTCCACAAAATCGTAAGAAGCAAGGGCGTTGAGGCCGGCGACGGAGCGGCGCACGGCGAGTTGCAGATCAGACTGCGGGCTGTCACAGGGCGGGCCGCCACTTTTGCCTTCGCCATTTTTGTCCACGCGCATGGTCGCAAAGCCGTGTTGGCTGAGGCCGTTCAGCAGTTCGTAATAGGCATCGCCGGGCTTGAGATTGTCAAGCGAGTAGCAGCCAAGGCCTCCGATGACGAAGACAGCAGGGTATTTTCCCGGAGCTTGCGGGCGGGTGAGGATGGCGGAATAATTCGCGCCGTCGAGCAAGATGGTGCGGTGGAGAGTTTCCACTGGACGGCTTTCAACACGATGGGATTGCAACAGGACGGGATGGCTGCGGAGCAGATTGGTGGAGGAGAGGCGCGAGCAGGAATAATAGAAAAGCAATGTTGCCCATATTCAAAAAGGTTAACAAAGAACCTGTGCTGGCCGTTTGTTGACTGCGTTTGTGCGCGGGAGTAGCATCGGCGCGGGCCAGTCTTTTGATTGAAAAATGAAATTGCAAAGAAGGAGAGACGTTATGAAATGGGCACCCAGAGTTGCCTTGGTTGTTTCGTTGTTTTCGACTTTACTCATTGCACAGACTCCACCGCAGATGCCTAAACCCGGGCCTGAACAGAAGAACCTTGGATATTTTGCCGGCATCTGGAAGTTGACAGGCGATGTGAAACCCGGCCCGATGGGTCCCGGGAGGAAAGTTCACCGGCACCGAGCGCATTGAATGGATGCCGGGAGGTTTCTTCCTGGTCTCGCACTCCAGGGATCCAGTCCCATGGGAAAGGAAACCGGCCTTGCCGTTTACGGCTATGACGCGGACAAAAAGGTCTATACCTATGACGAGTTCAGCAGCACCGGCGAGAATATCCACGCTACCGGAACTTTCGATGGGAAAGTGTGGACCTGGAGCAGCGAATCGCCGATGGGCGGAAAGCCGATGAAAGGACATTTCATCGTCACCGAAACCTCGCCGACCTCCTATGCGTTCAAGCTCGAGATGTCCCAGGACGGAAACAACTGGGCGCCAGTGATGAATGGCACAGGGACGAAAGCAGCGGCAGCGGCGGCAGGAACGGCAAAGAAGAAATAATAGCCTCATGACCGCGAACCCACAAAATGGCCGCTGGCCGAAGTGAAGGAATTTTCGACGAGTTAGGTTAAGCTTGCAGGATACCAATGGCGCACTCGAAACCGGGTGCGCCCTTTTAAGCGGAACGGCCCTGGCACAAGAGTTGCGCTGGGGATGGCGTATCTCGAGAACAAGCCTTCGAAACACATTCTGACCTGGCATAAGGCTGATTTTAGCCGTGACTTAAGGCGAACTTGTTGCAAGCTACGCGCCGCTGCAGGGTTGCTTGTGACATACTCCAAAAGCAATGAGACTCACTGCATTTTTGCTCGCACTGTTTTTACTATGCATCAAGCCGAACACTTCTGCTCAAAAAACGGCGGAGCCCACCGGCGGCATCAGCCCGGCAAAGATATTTGAGGGCTATCTTTCCGCTACCGGCGGAGCGAACGCGCACAAGGAATTGACGACTCTCAAGGCGTCCGGGAGTTTTGGCATTTCTGGTTATACTGTCAGGCACCCTGCCGGCGCTTATACATTTCTGTATAAGGCACCGGCTAAGGACATCTTTGAAATGCAAGTGACAAGCCATGGGACAAGCTGGGCCGGCAGGCGAGACGATCATCTCATCCGGCGATTAGCTCCGGAAGAGCCAGGATTTACAGGCATAGGGGTCGGAGGCGCGGGATTCATCAAGGGCACCAGCGCAGAGAACGTTGAGCGCTGCCTGATGAGTCTGCTGGAATGGGACATACACAATTACAAAAATATCGAACTGATTGGCCGAGCTCAGGTAGATCGGCGATGGGCCTACGCGCTGCGATTTACGCCACTGCAAGGCGATCCCCAGGTCCGGTATTACGATATGGAAAATTTCCTGATGGTGCGGATGGATCAGCTACAGCGCTATCAC
>CAWGRA010000029.1:0-11551 GCA_963824835.1 Terriglobia bacterium
GATGATTAGGCTTTTTTCTTTATGCCGAGCGGAGCGAAGGAGCAAGGTTTACATCCCGAGCAGAGCGAGGGAACCCTATGTTCGAAATTTCAGTTTCCCGTTAGGCAGCGCAGGACCTCAGCCCGATGGAAAATCGATCCCGCACAAAGTCCGTGGACGTCTGTACGCATTCCTCGCTGCACTTCGGGATAAGGGCGAACAAATCAGCTAAGATGCCCGTGTGAAGCTTCTTCTCGCATTCAGCCTGCTGTTCCTGTTTGAGCCCGCATGGGCTCTTTCTTTCAAGCAAACCTCTCACCATGTCAATTGCGAAGGCGGACGTTTCGAATATCTGCTTTACGCTCCTGATACGGAGAAGATTGCGACAGAGCCACGCCCGGCAATCATGGTTCTGCACGGCGCCGGCGATCACCCGGATTCGTTCATCGAAGCATTGAAGTCAATTGCGCGCAAAGAGAACGTCGTGATCATTGCCCCGGAGTTGCCACGCAAAGCAGAGTTTGAGGCCCTTGCCCCGGGAGTCTTTCGCTGCATGGTCACTGAGTCGGCGAGCGTGACACCATTGGACCCGACAAGAATCTACCTCTTTGGTCATTCCATGGGTGGGTATCTGGCTTATGACGGAGCGATGTTTGATTCCGATCTGTTTGTCGCTGTGGCCGTTCATGCCATGGGAATTGAGCAGCAATACAGGGGAATTGGAAAAACGCCAGGCGCAAGACGCCGATAAAGATCTACATCGGCGATCGCGATCAGTTTGTGCCAATCGAAGGAGTCCGTGGCACGCGGGATTTTCTGGTCAAAGAAGGTTTTCGTGTGGAGTATCTGGAGATCAAGCGCCATGATCACGATTACGCGCTGGCGGATGATCAACGCCGATGCATGGAAGTTTTTTGGTAAGCAACGGCTGGATGAAGCTGGGGCGGAGAAGCGTGAGCCATAGATGTTAGGTTGCACCTTCGCAAAATTCGCGTAATTCGCGGCCAGCTTTTCAGCTTTGCCCGGTCACCACTTCCGCCACCATTGCCTTCGGCCTTCCGGCTACAAAGTAATACACAACGCCCAGTGCCATCAGTCCCAGGCCAAGCGTAAGCGTGCTGATGGTTCCGAAGCGACCAAGCTCGATCTGTTCCGAACGATTGCGGATGAGGGCGAACACCAGCAGCGCCGCCGGACCCACACCGGCCAGAACCGCTCCCAGCATTCCTCCCGGTACGCGAAAGGGCGCGGCATTGGGGCTCGCGCACTCGCAGTACGAGCAGGCGCGGCAAACTCCAGCAGCAGGCTGGCGCCGTAGAGCAGAATGTCCAGCATGACCAGCCGGAAAAAATTCATTGAGAGACAGCGCCCATGCCGATCCCAGCACCAGGATCGCCACCCAGGGCGCGCCATTGCTCAGTTTGCGGGTAAAGATTTTTGGCAGATGCCCATCATGGGCCATCGCGACCGGAATATGGGAATGAGACATGACGAACGAATTGAACGGACTGAATTCAGTCATCATGGCGCCGCGACCAGCACCACGCCCAGCCAAGGTCCCACAACGATGGAGGCGATGCTGGCCCAGCTTCCGTTATTCCACACCTCCTGCGGGACGCGCGTGTGCCACACCGCCGCGATGGGAATCGCATAAGATGCCACGATCGCGAGCAAGGTGACCATCATCACCCGCGGATAGGTCTTCTGCGGATTCTCAACCTCATTGGCGATGGTGGCGGCGTTGTCCCATCCCATGTAATTCCACATGGCCACCAGCACGCCGGTCAGGAAGTTTCCGTCAGATGTCGTGGCGGCCAACGGGGTAACGTGGCGCAGCAGCGCGATCATACTGATCACGGCGAAGGGGCTCAGCAACAATATGCCGATCACGACTGAGCTATCGCCTACGGCTTTGGCCCCCATCAAGTTCCAGAGCAGGCAAAGCACGATCAGTCCGGCGGCAATGGCGATTCCGCGACCGCCAATTGTTGCGGCAGGGAAGAGTTTGCCCAGGTACGCGACGAACAGGCTGGGATAGATGGCCATATCAAAGATGCTGGCCACCAGTGAGAGCCACGCTTCCTGGAATCCCCAGAATGGTCCCATGGCGCGGCGCACCCAGACGTAAAACCCGCCTTCTTCCGGCATGGCGGCGGAGAGCTCTCCCACCATCAAGCCGGTCGGCAGCGCCCAGAAGATGGGAATAACAAAGAGGACGATCAGAGCGAGCTTGTAGCCGGAGTCCTGGACCAGTTCTTCAACCCCATACGGGCCGCCTGAAACCATGAAATAGGTTGCCGCAGCCAGTGAGATCAGACTCAGCTTGCGGCGCGAACCAACCTGATTTTTCTGCATTGTCGTGATGCGAAATATAGCATGTGAGAGATTGGAGACCCAGGCATCAGCAAGAAAAAGTTTGTTGCCTGCGCGCACCAGGCCAGCGGTAGGCAAACCTGAATTTTTCAGGCAAAATTGGTTTATATATGACCGACGAACTACTTCGCTTTCGCTCCGAATTTCCCATTCTGGAGCGCTCCACGTACATGATCAGCAACTCACTGGGCGCCATGCCTCGCGGCGTGTATGACTCGGTACATTCATTCTGCGATATCTGGGCCACTCGCGGAGTGCGTGCCTGGGAAGAACAGTGGTGGATGATGGCGCGCGAAGTCGGTGACGAAATCGGCGCCATTATGAATGCGCCTTCGGGTTCGGTCAGCCTTCATCTGAACGTCACCAGTTGCCAGGCGGTGGTGGCCAGTTGCTTTGACTTCACCGGCAAGCGCAACAAAGTTGTTTACAGTGACATGAATTTCCCTTCAATCATGTATTTCTGGGAAGCACAGCGTGGGCGTGGCGCGCGCGTGCAGATGGTAAAGACTGATGACGGTGTTCACGTACCAATTGAACGCCTTCTTGACGCCATTGACGAGCAGACGCTTCTGGTTCCCATCTCTCATGTTGTTTTTCGCAGCTCATATATCAAAGATGTGAAGGCGATCATCGAAAAAGCCCACCGCGTGGGCGCCCACGTGGTCATGGACACCTTTCAGTCATTGGGCAACGTTCCCGTGGATGTGCAGGCGCTCAACGTTGATTTTGTGGTGGGCGGGGTATTGAAATGGCTGTGCGGCGGTCCTGGCACTTCCTACCTTTATGTCCGGCCTGACCTGGGAGCGAAGCTTGAGCCCGGCATCACCGGCTGGTTCGCCCATGAAAATGCATTTAATTTTGAAATTGGCCCTACCCGCTATGCTGAGCCGCCATTCCGCTTCATGCAGGGAACCACGAATGTTCCGGGCTTTTACACGGCCATGCCGGGGCTCAAGATTATTCGTGAAGCCGGCGTGGAACGGATTCGCGCCAAATCCAAAAAGATGACTTCACGGCTGATTGAACTGGCTGACCAGCGTGGCTGGAAGGTGAACGCCCCGCGAGACCCGGAGCAGCGTGGCGGGACCGTGGCCATTGATATGCCGAATGCGAAAGAGGTCTGCGCTGAATTGCTGCGTCGTGACGTGCTGGTGGACTTTCGGCCCAAAGCGGGCGTGAGATTCTCCCCGCACTTCTACAACACCATGGAAGAGATTGATCGCGCCATCCAGACGGTGGATGAAATCCTGAGTAGCATGCGCGTGTGCCACTAAAGGCTAAGGGCTAACGGCCAAGGGCTGCGCCCGATCCGAACCTTGCTGGTCAACCTGCACAAGAAATCTTGCACAATTCGCTTGACAGTTCGCCTTTTATTCGTGAATACTTCGCCTGATGGCTATTACAAAACGGCAACGTCAGGTTTACGACTTTATTCACGGTTTTGTGCAGAAGAACGGGTATTCGCCTTCCTTTGAGGAAATCGGGAACGGCATGGGCCTGAGCTCGCTGGCCACCGTGCACAAGCACATTTCCAACCTGGAGAAAAAAGGGCTGATCAAGCGCGACTACAATCGCAGCCGCTCCATTGATGTTCTCCCTGTGCGTGGCCTCTTCAAGCGGCAGGTGCAAAAAGCTCCAACGGAAATTGCCTTGCCGCTGCTGGGCCGCATTGCCGCAGGCCAGCCCATTGAGGCCGTCGAAAACCCTGAGACCATCTCCCTGGGCGACATCACCCGCTCCAAAGATGTTTTTGTCCTGCAGGTAAAGGGCGAAAGCATGAAGGATGAACACATTGTGGACGGCGATTACGTTCTGGTGGAGAAGACCAATACATCCCGCGATGGCGAGATCATCGTTGCCCTGGTGGATGGCACGGACGCCACTTTGAAACGGCTCTACCGTGAAGGCGTCAACATCCGCCTTCAGCCCTCCAATGCCGCCATGAAGCCCATCATCGTGCCGGCGAGATCAGTGCAGATTCAGGGACGCGTCATCGGCGTGCTGCGCAAATACTAAATTCACTGGAGTCAAAAAAAATGGCCCGCATCGAGCGGGCCATTTTGCTTTTGATCGTGGTTAATACGTGGCGGCCTGTTCGCTACAGTAAGGCTTTTAGTAGTTGGTTCGTGTTTATTCGCGGGTGAGGGGAAAAACCGCTGAGTGAACTCGGCAATCTGCCACCAAAATACAAAAGGCCCGAACTTGTCGGGCCTTCCAAAAAAACAATTCGTCTTAGCTTACGTTGGTTTTTTCCGCGTTTGCCGATTTCGGCATCTCAACCACGTTCACTTGCTTGTTGAGGGCCTTCTCAATCACATCGCGTCCCACGTAGCCGACAATCTGCTCCTGGACCTGGCCATTTTTAAAGATCAGCAACGTAGGGATACCGCGTACGCCATAGCGCTGCGGGGTTATCGGGCTCTTGTCCACGTCCATCTTGCCAACGCGTACTTTCCCCTGATAGGCAGCCGCTACTTCATCTACCACTGGCGCCAGCGCCTTGCACGGTCCGCACCAGGCTGCCCAGAAATCGATCAAAATTGGTTGGTCGCTCTTTAGTACTACCTGATCAAAGTTCCCGTCGGTGATTTCCAAAACGCTCTCGCTCGCCATTCAGTCCTGCCTTTTTTAAAAGTTCGTTCCCATAAGAATATAAGTGTTTTTCGTCCACTTATCGTAACAAAACATTAGATGTGGCTGGCGCGCACAAGGTTCAGGATTCGGTAAGTCATTCTGTTAGCATGAGATATGAGCGCGCTGCCCCTCGGCTTCAAGTGGTTAGGCCATCGCAGGAATTCGGTTACCAAAGTGACATGGACGAGAGGCCAGTGCGGAGCTATCCTCCTCCTCGGTGGTAAGGCAGTTCTGGGGGAGGGCTGCCTGGCGTCCTGCGATTCACTTCGCAGGACGCTTACTTTTTTGGGCCAACTTCCAAATCTATCGGCTCCGCTGGAATCCCGAACCCTGCATCTCACGCATGCAATTCGAACACCCTCGTCGAGTGGTATCCTCAATAGTTACGGACTCCGCGCTTTTAAGCGTTGATCTTCCTTGTCAGTTGGGATTTTGGGATTTTTATCCATGAGCACTCATAGCGCAACACTGACCACAACAGAGCAATCCATTGAGCGCGAGCGCATCTTTGACGCTTTCCGTCGCTGGGGGTATCTCAACGCCGATCTTAATCCCTTTGGAGGCCCGGTTGGCGGCGGCTACCCTGATCTTCCCTCGCGCGGTGAAGGCATTGAGGAAGCCCGCAGGGTTTATTGCGGCACCATCGGCGCCGAGTTCATGCATCTTCCCCAGCGTGACCGCCGGGAGTGGATCCAGGCGCAACTGGAAAAACCGGAGAAACAGCAGGTTGACCGCCAGTGGCTCGCCGAGCGCCTGATGCAGGCCGATCTCTTTGAGCAAATCCTACAGACCCGATATCTGGGAACCAAGCGCTACTCGGGTGAAGGCGCAACTGCGCAGATTCCCTTGCTGGACATTGTTCTGGAAACCGCTGCTGAGTTCGGCGCCACTACGTCAGTCATGGCGATGAGCCATCGCGGCCGGCTGAGCGTGATGAACCTCACCGTCGGCATCCCGGCGGAAAACGTCTTTGCCGGATTTGAAGATGTTGACCCGCGCAGTGTTCTTGGTGGTGGCGACGTCAAATACCACAAAGGCGCCACCGGCGAATACGCCACTCGCAAGGGCAAGACCTTGCGCATGCATCTGGTTTCCAATCCCAGCCACCTTGAGGCGGTGGATCCCGTTGCTCTGGGCCGCACCTTCGCCAAGCAACGGCATTCCGGACCGGATGGCATAAAGCAGGTGTTACCCATCATCATGCACGGTGACGCTGCTTTCGCCGGGCAGGGAATCTGGGCGGAGACGCTGAATTTTGCCGGGCTCAAAGGTTTCAACGTCGGCGGGGCAATCCAGATCATCGTCAACAACCTGATCGGCTTCACCACCAACCCGACTGAGCTTCATACTTCTCGCTTCTCATCGGATCTGGCCAAGCGCCAGCCCATTCCAATCTTCCATGTGAATGCGGAAGATCCTGAAGCCGTTCTGCGTGTGGGCAGGATGGCGGTTGAATACCGTTACCGTTTCGGCAGTGACGTGGTCATTGATCTGATCGGCTATCGCCGCCACGGGCATAGTGAAGTGGATGATCCCACCATCACCCAGCCTCTGCTCTATCGGAAGATCAACGCGCACGCGCCGCTTTACCAGATTTACGCGGAGAAGAACCAGATTGATACCACCGGGATGGTAGCAAGTTTTCGCCAGCAGATTGACACCGCGTATGACAAAGCCGCCAGCATGCAGAAAGCTCCCGTATTGCGCGTGCTTCCAAAGTATTGGGACAAGTACGTGGGCGGGCGGTACAACCCGGATTTTGAAGTCCCCACCAATGTGGCTGAAGACAAGCTCAAACAGATTGCCGGCAAGCTCAGCAGTTATCCGCAAGGTTTTGCCATCCATCCCAAGATCAAGAAGCTGCTGGAACAGCGTGGGAAGATGGGTTCCGGCGCGCTGCCCGTTGATTACGGCATGGCGGAAGCCTTGGCCTTCGGATCGCTGCTGGTGCAGGGGATTCCGGTCCGCCTCTCCGGGCAGGATTCACGTCGCGGGACGTTCAACCAGCGCCATTCTGTCTTGATCGATACGGAGAATGAGCAGGAATTTGTTCCGCTCTCCAACATCGAGCCCAATCAGGCATGGTTTGAAGCCTACAATTCGATCCTTTCAGAAGCAGCGGTGCTCGGCTTTGAATACGGATTCAGCCGCGATTATCCGGATGGTCTTAACCTGTGGGAAGCCCAGTTTGGCGACTTCGCCAACGGCGCCCAGATCATCATCGATCAGTTTCTGGTTGCGGGTGAAGACAAGTGGGGTTTGCTCTCCGGACTCGTCATGCTGCTGCCGCACGGCTATGAAGGCCAGGGACCGGAGCACTCCAGCGGACGCATTGAACGCTACCTGCAACTTGCAGCCAAAGACAATATACAAGTCTGCCAGCCTTCCACGGCTGCACAGTACTTCCATCTGCTGCGGCGGCAGGCGCTGCGCAAATGGCGCAAACCGCTGATTGTGTTCACGCCCAAGGGCATGCTGCGGCACCCTGATGCAGCCAGCCCGTTGAGCGAACTGAGCAATGGCCGCTTCCAGACCGTGATTCAAGATAAACAGATCAGCAACGCTGACCGTTTGATTATTTGCAGCGGCAAGATCGGGCATGAGCTAATTCGCGAACGCAAGCGCCGCAATGACACCAGAACCGCCATCATCTTCCTGGAGCAGCTCTATCCTTTTCCGGAAGCTGATCTGGAAGCCGTTCTCGCGCAGCATACAAACGCCCGGGAATTGCTGTGGGTGCAGGAAGAGCCGGCGAACATGGGGGGATTGAATTTTCTGGCGCCGCGGCTTGAGCGCCTGGCGCACGGGTTGCCATTGCGGTCCGTGAAGCGGTCAGCCTCGTCCAGTCCGTCCACGGGATCACATACAGCCCATGAGATGGAGCAAAAGACTTTGCTGGAACTGGCGTTCGCGGCGTTCTGAATTGCAGTTCAACATGACAGGGGCAAACGGTGATGCTTCTCTCCGACTTCGCTCAACATGAAAGAGTACTTTGCTTTTGCTCGGCTTGGTCGCGTAGCGGGCGACCGGTTGACTTGTTTGGGGATGATCCAGAATTTTGGGGATGATCCAGAACCTCTGCATCTGTCATGTTGAGCGAAGAGACGCGCGGAAGACCGCGTCTCGGAGTCGAAACATCCCGAGAATGCTGGCTGTAAAAATGCAGATTCAGGGAAGTTCTCCCCTGGGTCTCTCTGCTTTCTTAGAAACGTGTCACTAGTGAGCGATTTCGGTAGAATTCCCCGTATTGGCATTGTGACAACCGGCTGCACCGGGATGTTTCGACTGCGTCGTCGCACGCGCTCCGACTTCGCTCAACTTGATTGGGCTAAACGGTACCACGAAGCCAAAGCATTCCGAGGATGCAATTTGTAACAATGCCGCAACAGGGAGTTCTCCCGAGACATTGTTGGGGATGGTTTCGGGAATGGTTCTGACACGCCCACTGCAACTCCGCTCTGCCGCCAAATTGCTAAAATGATTGCGACGTCTTTTTCATACCGGTCATCATAACTTTCGAGGAAAGGTGATTTAAAAATGGCACAAGGAACCGTAACGGCCCATGAAGTCCCGGCGCTACCCTATCCGTACAACGCGCTGGAGCCCCACATTGATGAGCAAACCATGCACCTTCACCATGACAAGCACCATGCTGCTTATGTCACCAAGTTGAATGGCGCCATTGAAAAACATCCTGAACTGGGCAGCAAGAGCCCGGAAGAGCTGATCAGAAATCTAAATTCGTTGCCGGAAGATGTTCGCGGCGCGATCCGCAACAACGGCGGCGGACACGTAAATCACACCATGTTCTGGCAGATCATGGGACCCGGCAAGGGTGGCAATCCCACCGGCGCCATCGGTGAGGTGATCACCAGGACGTTTGGCAGCTTTGACGCTTTCAAGGAAAAGTTCGAGGCGGCCGGCGCCAACCAGTTCGGCAGCGGCTGGGCCTGGCTGGTCAAGACCAAGTCCGGCGAATTCAAGGTCACGTCAACCCCCAATCAGGATAATCCCATCAGCAACGGCGAATTCCCAATCCTGGGCAATGACGTGTGGGAGCACGCCTACTACCTGAAATATCAGAACCGCCGGCCTGACTACCTGAAAGCCTGGTGGAACGTGGTCAACTGGGATGAGGTCAACAAACGCCTGGCGCAGGCCGATAGCTTCCTGAAATAAGCTCAAGCAATCACGAAAATAACGGCGCTGGTAAAAAAGCCGCTCTTCGGGGCGGCCTTTTTGTTTGGACACGACTATCGCCTTAGCGCGCAAACCGTTGAAATAGTGTTCGCGCCGTGCTACCGAATGAAAACGAGCAAAATCCTGACGTAGAGACGCGGCATGCCGTCGGCATGCCGCGTCTGAACACTAAGCTCACGCCTTTGCTCACTGCGCTCGCATGAACTTAAGCTACTTTCATTCTTTGCGGGAACTGCTAAATTTGTCCTGCTGGAGAAAAGCCATGCTAAGCCACTTGTTGCAGGATTTCCGTTATAGCGCGCGCGCCTTGCGCAAGAATCCCGGCTTCGCCGCCATCGCGATCATCACGCTCACGCTGGGCATCGGTGCGAACACCGCTATTTTCAGCATGGTGGATAAGCTTATCTTTCGTCCGCTGCCCATCTCACATCCGGAAGAGCTGGTACGGGTGTTCAATGGTGAAACACGCGGTAATCCGGAGGGAGGCTTCGTATCGCTACCAAACTATCTTGAATATCGTGACGGCATGACGGCCTTCTCCGGCCTTGCTGCTTACCTCGACGTTTCCCGGCTAACGTCTCCGCCGGCAAATTTAGCGCCGAGCGGATTGACGCCGGCTTTGTTACGGCCAACTATTTCACAGTGCTGGGCACCAAGGCGGAATTGGACGAACGCTGGTTCCCGCCGATGATGCGGCAACTGCTCCGCCCGTGGTGATGCTGAGCCACAGTTTCTGGCGCAGGCACTTTGCTCACGATTCAGGCGTGCTCAATACGCAGATCCTCAATACGCAGATCCTGGTGGATGGTCAAATGTTAACCTTCGTCAGCATGACACCCACCAGATTCGGAGGAATCGACTCCACCAATTTTCCCGAAGTAGGGTGCCGCTCAACCATGGCGTCAAAGTTGATCCACTGCTCAAGGCACAGATTCCGCTGAATCACCAGTCATTCTCTCCTTTTGGCGTGGTCGGACGGCTGAAGGCGGGAACCACAATTGCTCAAGCACAATCCCAGCTTGACGCCCTAGCAGCCGCTCTGGGAGCCGGAAACCTGTCCCGAGGAAGGAGATTTTCATCGTCTGTGGCCCACCCTTGTCAATGCGACCCAAGCCGCGCGCCAGCCGAACCGGCAAATTTCATTGCTACTGGCCGGCGTGGTCCTTCTGGTATTGCTGATCGCATGTGCTGACGTTGCCGGTCTGATGCTGGCTCGTTCAGAGGCGCGGCAGAGAGAAGTGGCCGTGCGCCTGGCGCTGGGCGACGCGTCATCGGATTATTGCGTTGCACGTAAGCGAGGGCCTGATCGTATCTGCTCTGGGCGCCATTCTCGGCTTCGGCCTGGCGGCCGTGGGACTCAAAGTCCTGGTGCACTATTCGCCAAAGTCTTTGTCGTTCCCCATGGAGCATGTAAGTTCGCTGCTTGATGGTCGCGTGCTGTTGTTTACGGCAGTCATGGCCGTATTTGCCGGTTTGATGAGTACGGCGGCGCCAGCTCTCAAATATTCAAGGTCAGCAATTATGCGGGCCATTCACGGCACCACCGGCAGCAGTTCCACGGCATTCACACGCAAGCTGTCCCCGCAATTCGCGGTGGTGGTTTTGCAGTTGGCTGCCTCGGTATTGCTCTTGGTCGGCGCAGGAGTGATGGCCAGGACTTTGTGGAACGCTTCACAGATTAATCTGGGATTCAATCCCAGCCATGCCGCTGGAGCATCCACCGATTTAATCCGCCAGGGATATGACAAGATAGCCGCTGCCGCCACGCTCGATCCCTTACTGGAATCGCTATGTGCACAACCCGGCGTTGAGTCGTGCGCGATTGGGCCGCTACCGCTTCAAGGGTCACAGAGCACGGTAGTCAAAATTGAAGGACATAACTCTTCTGATGGCAAGAAAGACTGGGTACAGATCCCCGCGTAACTTCCGGATACTTCACTACGCTAGGCATTCCACTGTATGCCGGACGTGACTTCAGGCGCGCGGACAATGCCGGCGCTCCCGGGGCCGCGATCATCAACCACACCATGGCAAACAAGTACTGGCCCAATCAAAGCCCGCTGGGTAAACATATAGACCAAGGCAAATTCGGAGTTCCACCGAAAACGCAATGCCCGCCCCCAAATGACCGCCGATGGGTCCGAGCCCGCCGGCTCATACCAATACTCAGGAACCATTCATTAGCCGCAAGTCCCCTTGTCGGACGTGAATAAAGGGGATCAGCCATGATTGTTGCCTTTACCCGAACGGGATCGGCCACAGCGGCGCAACCGCCGATGGTGGCACGAGGAGCTGCTCCGACAAGTCGCTGATCAAGCGGATCGCAAGCCTGGCAGGCGGCACTCGGCTGCTTAGCGGCATGACT
>CAWGRA010000030.1:0-20073 GCA_963824835.1 Terriglobia bacterium
CCCATGCCGAACACGTCACATCAATGGGACGGACTTTCAACCCATGGCGCTGCGCATCTTTCACCAGCGTTGCCGGCGAATAAAATCCCATTGGCTGGTTATTCAGGATGGCCGCGGTAAATGCTCCCAGATAGCGCACTTTCAAAAACGCGCTGGCATACGCGATCAGCGCGAAGCTTGCTGAATGCGACTCGGGAAATCCGTACAGCGCAAATGACGTGATGAATTGCACGATTGCATCCTGCGCCTCAGGCTTGATGCCGTTCTGCGTCATCCCGGCACGCAGCTTTGACTCAATCTCTCTCATGCGACGCTCTGATCGTTTATGTCCCAGCGCTCGCCGCAACTCTTCTGCTTCACCGCCGCTGAAATTCGCGCAGATCATTGCCATGCGCAAAAGCTGTTCCTGAAACAACGGCACGCCCAGCGTTCTTTTCAACACCGGCTCCAGTGACGGATGCGGATACGTGACTGGCTCTTTCCCCTGCCGCCGCCGTAAATAAGGGCTGGTCATCTGCCCCGTAATCGGCCCGGGACGAATCAATGCCACCTGCGTGACCAGGTCATAAAACTTTTCCGGATTGTTGCGCGGCAATGATGCCATTTGTGCGCGGCTCTCCACCTGAAACATGCCAATCGTATCGGCCTTGCGGATCACGTCATAAACATCAGGTGCGTCCGCCGGAAGATGCGCCAGATCAATTTCCTCGCCATAATGATCGCGAATCAGCCCGATGGAATCCTTCAACACCGCCATCATGCCCAGCCCCAGCAGGTCCACTTTGATAATCCCCAGGTCGGCGCAATCATCCTTGTCCCACTGCACCACCACGCGCCCCGGCATCGTGGCAGGCTCCAGCGGGACCACGGAATCCAGCGCGCCCTGGCAGATCACCATGCCCCCGGAGTGCTGGCTCAAATGCCGCGGCAGGTCTTGCAGGCGCACGCACAGGTCAAGATACTTGGCGATGCGCCAATCCGTAAGATCAAGCCCCGCCTTGCTGAAGTGCCGGTCAAACGTATCTTCCGGCCCGCGCCACTCCCAACTGCCCACCAGCCCGGACAGGCGCTCTGTGGTCTCCATATCAAAACCAAACGCCTTGCCGACCTCACGCGCCGCCAGCCGGCCGCGATACGTGCATACATTCGCCGTCATGGCCGCGCCCAATTGCCCATAGCGTTTGTAGATGTATTGAATGGCTTTTTCGCGTTCGTCACCGCTGGGAAGGTCCAGATCAATGTCCGGCCACTCGCCGCGTTCTTCTGAAAGAAAGCGCTCGAACAGCAGTTCCATACCCACTGGATCCACCGCGGTGATGCCCAGTGCATAGCACACGGCGCTGTTTGCCGCCGATCCTCTGCCCTGCACCAGAATTCCATTGTCACGGCAGAAGCGGATAATGTCCCACACGATCAGAAAATAGCCGGCCAGTTCCAGCTTTTCTATCAGGTCCAGCTCTTTTTCAATCTGCCGCCGTGCTTTTTCATGGCCCGGTCCGTACCGATCGCTGGCGCCTTTTCTGGCCTGCGCGCGCAGAAATTCAATCTGGCTGCCGCCATCGGGCACCGGATAACGCGGAAATTCATAGCCCAGTTTCTCCAGCGAAAAATCCAGCCGTTGCGAAAGCTCAACTGTATTGGCAATGGCTTCCGGTAAATCACAAAACAGCCGCGCCATCTGTTGCGGATTGCGAATGAATCGCTCTGAATTGCGGCAGAGCAGCTTCCCCGCCGTTGCCAGCTCACGCTTGTTGCGGATGCATGTAAACACGTCAACGATCTCGCGGTCGGCCATGGTGGCATAGCAAACTCCGTTGGTAGCCAGAAGAGGCAGCTTGAATTCGCGCGCCAGGCTCTACCGCTACGCGATTGCGTACCTCCTGCTTTCGCTCCAGATGCCGCTGCAGCTCAACATAAACATTGTGCCGCCCAAAGATTGTCACCAGCTTGTGCAGCAGTTTGCGTCCAGCTTCAATTCCACCTTGCTCCAGCGCCTTCGCCAGTGGGCCTTGCTCATCGCCCGTAAGGCATACCAGGCCATGCGCATATTGCGCCAGCTCTTCTACTCTCGCTGACGATGGCGTATGCTTCGGCACGCGCAGCTTTGTCCTGGTTATCAGCCGGCACAGGTTTTGATACCCCGCCTGCGATTCACACAGCAGCGGATAATTTGATAAGCCATGCTCATCCTCTACCACTAACTCCGTTCCCACATGCGCGCGCACTGACGATTTATGCGCGCTCATATGAAATCGCGGCGATCCATAAAATCCATTGCGATCCAGCAGCGCCATCGCCGGAATATCAGCCGCGGCGGCCACCGCAATCAGTTCCTCCGGCAAGGAACCCCCTTCCAGAAACGTGAATGCTGATCGCGCATGCAGCTCAGCATATTGCCTCATGCGTAGATGCCCTCCACAAACCAGCGATCGGAGGCCACATCACGAAACACGCGGAAGATGGCATGGCCTTGGTTTCTCTGTACTCCATCCCAGCGTACTTCCACATCCCACTCTTCGCGGTTCCATGCCTGGTTCTGGTCCCACCAGCTTCCGCTGGTGCGCCACGGGCCGGACACCTCCATCACCTTGCCTCTTATCTCGGCAAAAGAAATAGTTGCGGGAACACGGCCACGCAACCCGTCTTTCACCAGACCAACCTTCACCTCAGCCGGCGGACGCAACACCCGCATGGCATGCCTGGGGACAATTGATTTGTTCTCTGCCGGCCGTACCTTTTTTGTTTTCGATGACGGCATGGTGGGCGCCACATCAAAACTATCGGGCCGGTTAGAATCCAGAATCACCGGGAAACCAACCAGCGCCCGGCCCTGCTCATCTTTATCGCCGACAACGCTGCGTAATCTGGCCAGCGTTACCTCAAGCTTGGCCGGTTCCGGCGCCACTGGCTGAAACAATCCTGCCTGGCCAAATTTCACCCGTGCGGGGAACGCCTCTACGCTTACCTTCTTCACCGGCGCATGCGGGGGCTTGCCTGCTAGATCAAGCTCCAGCAATTTCAAAATGATATTTGCATCCTGCGTTGGTACCGGCAGCTTCAATACTCTTTGATACTTTGGCTCCAGCGGCGCCGATTCTTGCCGCGCAAGCTGGAGCTGGCAGTCAGAATGAATTTCCAGTTCCAGATCCACTTGTATACGGTCCGTGGCCAGCGACCGGTTGATTAACTGCAACACAACCTGCTCCAGCAACCGATCCAGCACCAAACCCAGCGGCTCCAGCAGCGCAATACTTTCTTCCAGTTCCATGCTCGCCTGAAATGAACTTGCCTCAACATAAGGAACAAGCTCGCGTTGCACTTCACCCTTTGCCAGCCGCTGCAAATGCAAACCATACTGTCCCAGCCGTTGCGTGAGTGGGACTGACGGCAAAGCCGCCAGCGACTTGAAATCGCGAATGCCCCAACTGGTAAGGGCGTCCATGATGCCGGCGATGTCCGGCTGCGTTGTTAATTTTCCGGATCGAAGGTTTTTAGAGTGAAAGCCGGCTGATTGGTGATTTGCGATTGCGTGATTTGTGATTTGATGATTTGCAGATTGATGATTTGCAGATTGAAGATTTGCAGATTGAAGATTTGCAGAGTGAGGGTTTGCAGATTGATGATTTGCGATTTGAAGCCATGCGGTTTCAAGCAATACGCTGACCGGCAAATCTCCCAGACTTTGAGCCTCTTCGCCATCTTTGACTACGGTCACACCCTTGATACCTGAAGCTGCGAGCATCGCCGTATCGGCATTCGACGCCAGCGCAACGTTGACGCTCAACCCGTACTCTTCCGCGCCCTCGCGCAGTCTTTCCGCTATCTTCTTACGTGTGCCTGACAGTCGCTCCGTGCCCGTGAGATCAACAATCACCATCCCCGGACAAGTTGATTCCAATCGAGGTGAAAATTTTCCCGCACACTCCAGCAGCGCCGCCTGCGCTACATATTCATGATCAAGGACCCGCTTGCGCAGTGTTACTGATGGCAATGCCTCGGCCTGGAGCTTCGTCATGCCAATCTCAATGCCGGCACGCCTCGCCGGCTCATTGCAGGCGACAACCTTCATCTGGTTCGCCGGACCATCCAACACGGCAACCTGGTCTTTCAAATAAGAAAGCCTGGGAAGAAGGCTTTTGCGGGACAGATTTCGCCCTGAGCATCTCCGGCTTCGCTGCGAAGCGCGGCTTGCACCGGAAAATCAGGAACGTGAATGGAAGCAAACAACATGGGCCTTTAGGAAAATTGGTTGGTATCAGGAGTAAACATTCTCGCCCGTCAATGCTGATCGGCTGGAATTTTTAACATAACGTAACTCACTGCATAGAGACGTTGCACCTCTAAATTTCCGCGAAACATTCTTTCCTCTTGTCATCCTGAGACATTCTTCCCTCTTGTCATCCGCAGACGGAGCGCACGCGACGACGAAGTCGAAAGCTCCTCTTGTCATCCTGAGCGAAGTCGGAGCGCATGCGACGACGCAGTCGAAGGATCTATGTATTTCGCACGACTGATCCGGCCCGCGAGCATTCATTTTCACCCTGTGTTTCGCACGATTGATCCAGCCCGCAAGCATTCATTTTCACCATTGTTTCGCACGATTAATCCGGCCCGCGAGCATTCATTTTCACCCTGTCATTCCGAGTCAAGCCGGAGTTCCGCAACGCGGAACGACGGAGAGAGAGGAACCCCGAGGATGTGAATCGTCACCATGCCGATCCAGGGAATCTCTCGAAACAATAATTAACGTCGCCATCCAATCATCTCCATCAACGAGCGGCGTTTTCTCCATTTGCCGAACCGTGGTGCCCGGCGCATGCTTCGCGCGCTGGGGTGGGAATCGGGCCGAGCGCCGTAGGCGCGACCACAAGTTAGCCCAGTGTGTTCCCGAGTTCCGCAGCGCGGAACGAGGGATAAACGCTGGGTAAAGATCAAACAGCAAACCATTCCTTCCTGCCGGAGGCCGGAGCGCAGCGACAGCGAAGCGACATAAAAACCAAGTCTCAGCCCGCGAGCATTCTTTCCACCCTGTCATTCCGAGCGACGCCGGAGTTTCGCAACGCGGAACAACGGAGAGAGAGGAACCCCGAGGATGTGAATCGTCAATCCATCCAGCGAAGTCTCGAAACAACGGCATAAAAACAATTCGCAAATCGCTTGCTGCTTATCCTCCTGAATAAAATCGTGGCTCCCTTAACGCCGGGACTTTCGCTACCGGAATCTTCCCCGGCGCCGCAAACATTTTCGGAAACTCCGTCTTGCCCCGCCGGCGGGAGCGTGTAATCTCAGCGCCAAAACTTACGTCGGACAGAATATTGGTATGCGGTGCGTCCACACTGCCTGACCAGATCGCCCTCATTCCTTTCATCCGCAAAGTCCAGGCAGAGCAGTTGCCCGCCGCCGGATACGATGCAAGGAAGACCAGCGTTGTCTGCGTCTTCTCTGCCACGCGGGAAAAACGAAACCATGTCGCCTTCGGCACTTTGCGCAACAAACGTTCATCTACGCCGCTCAGGTCCACGGCAATCAATCCAAATCCGCCGTTCTGCAATAGAATATCCGCCGCCTTAAAGGCCTTTTCCAGAGGCTTCATCTGCTGCTTCAAGTCCAGGCGGCCTCCCGGACGCATTCGACGCATTCCGGCATTTGACAATGAGCGCATTGAGGTCCGCCTCTCATCTCGCTCAATCAAGTCTGCCCGCCGCCATCACTGGCTCTGCTTCACTCACGCTCTGCACCGGCTTCTTCATCTCGCGTTCAGGTAAAACGGCCACGCTGCCGGCCACGTCGCCACCTGCATCCGTGAGGCCGGCAAGAACGCCACCAGCCTCAATCAGGTTGATATTGAGCGGCCCGGCCATCATCAGTTCCAGGCTCATCGGTTCGCTCAGCAATGCCAGCCGCTCAGCCTCGCACTCTTTTGTCCGCGAGCCTCCACACCGGACCCATAGCAGCTTCTCCATGTCCACATCAATTTCCGCCGCAAATTGCGCATCGAACACACCGCTCACATCAATCAGCGCGCAGTAATGATCGGCGCGGGTCACGCGTGCCAGTAACATATTCAAAATGGATGCCGTACCAATTTTCACGGACATGCTTTAAAGGCCTTGTTTATGCCGAGTTTCCCGGACAGATCGCCCTCAGCGCCTCTGCTTTCGCCGAGATCTTGATGAGCGAGTAATACCGTGACATCTTGATTGACTGCGGCCCGGCGATGGAGATAATCGTCTCCTCCGGCGTTCCTTTCTCAAAAAGCCTGGCGATTACCTGATTGCGAAAGTTCCGCGGTTGCAACCATTCCATGCCCGTAGCGCGCCGCATTGACCGGAATGCCGTCCGCAAAAATTTCGGCGAGGCCGGCCTGGTCACGTCATAAATGTTGTTCTTGATGCGGTACGGAAACACATAATGCTCCGGACTCCATGCACCCAGGGCATGCGCCCGTTTCAATATCCTGCGTATCTGCTTTTCCGCCACATCATTCAGCGGTACCACCCGCGCACCCAGCTCGTTCTTCACCGTATCGTCAGGTATATGGATCGTAGGCGTTTCCTGCTCCAGTTTCAGGTGCTTGATCTGCAACAGCCGCAGCTCAGTCCCTTTCGCAGACGTATTGTTGGTCAGCGACACGGCCCAGTACGCCACGCTCCAATCCGGATTCCCTGCCGCCACGCGAAAGAATCTTTCTTCTTCTTCCGCGGTCAGCACCTTGGGCGGCGTCCAGTCCGGCAATGGCAGCGGACAATACTGTTTCTCCATCACGCGCCATAAATCAGCCTGGCGCAATATCTGCGCCAGCGTGTTGATTTCATGGTTCACGCACGATGGCCCCGCCGACAACTTTCTTCTCTGCTGGTATTCCTGTATGTGTTTGATTTGAATCTGTGAGAGCAGGATGCCGGCAAATTTCCTGCTCAGGTTCCGTATGTACCATTGATACATCTCAATGGTCCGTGGCTTGCGTTGCTGCCGTTTTTTGATCTCCAGCCAGTTCAATGCTGCTTCTTCAAACATAACTGTGCGGAATTGCGACGGTGTATTTGCTCTCAGTGACATCGAAGCCTTCCTTGGCCAGCTTTACAGGTAGTGGGGTCCCGATACGCCGGCGACTTGGGTATGGAAGGATTCTAGCATTTTCGCTTTTATTTCGCTACCACAAGATATAGCGTAATGAGCACTGATTCGGCGGCAATAGTTGCGTTCAAGGAAGATGGTGAGCCCGGCAGGAATCGAACCTGCGACCCTCTGCTTAGAAGGCAGATGCTCTATCCAACTGAGCTACGGGCTCTTAAAGGTGATTGTAGCAGCGCCCGATGTGGAGAAAAAGACAGAGAGCGCGACCCGTGCACGTGTGGCACAGCCGCCCCCGGCTGTGCGAATCCCCGTGTGGCACAGCCGCCCTCGGCTGTGCGAATCCCCTGTTTTACTGCGGTTTGGAGCGAAGAATGGAAACCGGCGGTGAGGCCGACTCGCGCGCCGAACCGCATGCTGCCGGAGCAGAGCCATTCAACCACGATCGATACCCTCCGGCGGTTTGGAGCGCAGCGACAAAATTGAAGCCACCAGCGTCAACGCAATGGACCACTGCTGGCGTGCCTGTGCTTCCGTCTCGCCGAAACCCGATACATACAGAGTGAAGTAGTAACCATCACCTGAGCCTGCATAAAAACATCGCCGCACCATCAGCTCAGCCGAAGCCGGCATCTCCGGAGCGCTTTTCAGCAGATCGCATAACTTGGCCGCGAACTCTTCATGATCGCCAAATGACAGTTGTTTCTGCGAGTCAACAAACAGAAGATCCACATAAGAGCCATACTTGGCGGTCGCGCCAAAAATTTCTTCTTCTTCGGAGATTTCCCGGGTAAACCAATGATCGCATTTCGCGGTTTGAAGTGGAAAGCCAACCGCATTCACTCGCAGCAGAAATTTCCGCAGTTCACCGGAAGACTGCGCTTCGGGCAAATCATCAATCAGGATGGGATCGCTCTTCAAATCGTAATAACGCAGCCCATCCTGAGAGGCCCAGGGGAAGTCCAGCACCGGGTCATCCGCTCCGAGTTCCACTGCCCAATCCACATACATCAGATCAGCCCGCGCAATCGGAAGAATTTCATCGCTTGCAGCTCAGCCCAGCGACCGTCATATCCATCCGGCTCGGCCAGAAACGCGCAGTGGCCGCCGTATTTGGTTTCAACCAAAGTGATGTGAGGGTTGGCGTTCATTTTATTGCGCGTCTCCGCCAACAGCCGGATAAACGGATCATCCTGCGCATTGATCACCAGCGTGGGTACGGTGATCCTGTCCAGCACACGGGCTGCGGCCGCGCGGGTGTAATAATCCTGCGCTCCATTAAAACCAAACGCCGGCGCCGTAACCAGATCATCAAATTCGCGGATGGTCCTCGGCCAGCGGTCAAGCGGCTTATAACGATCGGGAAAAAGCATTCGTTTTCGCTTATAGCGGCGCATCAGGCCCGTAAGGAATTTCCATTCGTACATGCGATTGTCAATCTCATGCATGGCGTCGGCCGATGCCGCCAGGTCCGCCGCTGGTGAAATCGCAGCCACGGCCGTGAGTTCCTTCGGAGCGTCCTTGCCCCAGTCACCCGCCATCTTCAATACCAGATTGCCGCCCATGGAATATCCCACGGCGCCCACCCGTGGCAGATGCTTCTGCTCAATCAGCGTACGCATGACTGAGCCAATGTCAGATGACAGCCCGGAATGGTACAGCGTGGGCGATAGCGTCTCCGTGCCACCGCAATTACGCATGTTCATCCGCACCACGTTCATGCCCGCTGCCCACGCTTTGCTGCCGGTGCCAATCACATACTGTGACAGGCTTGAGCCCTCCAGCCCGTGGACAATAATCGCCGTACCACGCAACTCCGGCTGGGGCTGCCAGTGACAATGGCAAAGCACCTGCGCGTCTTCGTCCACCTGGAAGAGTTGTTCTTCCGGTTCAGGCAGGCCGTTTGCCCTGGGCAGAAAGTTACCTGCCAACGTCATGGCATGGCGGTTTCGCAGAAAACGCCGCGGTACAAACGGTTCGAATGTGATGGTTTCGTGGTGTGCGGACATGAATGGCCGTGCGTATGGATGTCTATATAATATTTACGACTGCAATTTTATCCGAGTGTAAATTCATGCCAATTTTTGAGTACCTCTGCCAGGACTGCAACCACCTGTTTGAAGCCATTCTGTTGGGATCAACCCGGGCTCAGTGTCCGAAATGCGAAAGCAAAAGACTGGAGCAGCAGATCTCCAGGTTTGCGGTGTCAGGATCGTCTGCTGCTGAGCGCGCTCAGGACATGCCAGCTGCCGGTGCTTGCGGACGCTGTGGCGATCCGCGCGGTCCCGGCGCCTGCTCAAATTGAAGGCCGGCAGCGCATCACAAGCAGAGCGCATCAATGGCGCGGGTAGAGCCAATTTCGGCGTTTCCTCTAAATTCATGTAAAATAGGGCTCTGCCGAATGTGGTGGGTATAGTTCAGTGGCAGAACGCCAGACTGTGGCTCTGGATGTCGTGGGTTCGACCCCCACTACCCACCCCAAATTTCCTTCACTTTCCTCGCCACTTTATACTGTGTGATATCGCGTAGCAGCCTTAGCAAATGCAGCTGGGTCAGAGCAAGCCTGGCGCAAGCACGCGGGTCTCCGCTATCCGAGATCTAAAGACACCTGGCTGTGGCAGAACCGATGTCTGCCATTTTTCTTGCGCCGTCTCCACCGTCACCCGGCACGGATCGAACTCGACTATTTTCGATTGGCGTTCCACAGAAGCAACATGGACCGCTACATTCCACAACTTTATCCATTGTGGAAGTTTGTGAGATCCCCTCGATTCCAATCGCGTCCTAATTTTCAAGAAAGCCCCCTGCCTGCGACCGTGCTCCTGTGCTTATTTCACAATAGTCGTGCGCAAACAGCGGGCGCAATACGTCCAGGCTCATGTCGGTGAAATCGGGGACCACCATATCCGCGCCGGCCTTCTGCAACACCGGACCACGCCCATTGGAAGCAATCCCCAGGCATCGCATCCCGGCTGCTTTGGCTGCTTGTACGCCCGCCACCGCGTCTTCGCATACCAGAGCTTTCGCGGGATGCACTCCAATCCCCTGCGCGGCCAGCACGAACAGCGCGGGATCTGGTTTCCCTTTTACTACGTCATCGCCAGTGATCACTGCTCTGAATAAAGGCCTCAATCCCAGTTGTTCCAGCATATATTCGGCGCGATGCCGGCTGGCTGAACTTGCCAGCGCAATGGGAATTTCCGCTTGTGTTAACTGGTCAAGAAACCGGTCAAGACCCTGGATCGTCTTCAGCTCCTGCACGGAATCGCGGAAGAGAGCTTCTTTTGCCGCGCCATAATGTTTGACCTGCTCTTCACTCAAGTCACCGAGAAAGTGGCGAAGAATGTCTTCCCGTTTGCGGCCTTCCAGAACAAACCCCAGATCATCTTCGCTGACTTGCTTGCCTATTGATTGAAAGAAAGTCCGCCAGGCCTGCTTATGGGCGGGATGGCTGTCAACAATGACGCCGTCCAGGTCAAAAATCACTCCCTCCAGCATTCAATATCCTCGGAGTTGAGATTGGTCGTGCCGTCTTGCTTCAGTATTAACCCAGTCCCGGCCAGGATGTTTGCGCGGCTTTGTAATTATTGAGTGTACCAATGTCCAGCAGGAACCCTGAAATCTTGTATGCGGCCATCTTCCCGACCAGCAGTGGCAGCAGATGAAAGCCTATGTCCGCCGGCCTTTGTTTCGGCATATATGCTAAAAATCTCCTGGCTGGCAACCATTACGCCTGAGAAGGCCCAATTGCCGTCCGGTTTGGCCGGTTTCTCCACAAAACTCTGGACAATTCCATTCTCGTCCGCGGAAACGATACCACATTGCGTGGGGTCCGGTACCTGATGGATGCCAAGCGTGACTACCTGTCGCTTTTCGCGATGGCACTTGATCAGGCCCAATAAATTGACATTCGTCAACACATCGCCGTACAGAATGTAGAACTCCTTTTCACCTTCCACGAATGCCATATTCTCCGCCAGCGTTCCCGCGCTGCCCAGCAGTTCTTTTTCTTCGGCGATATCCAGGCGGACCTTGCCATTTTTCCTGGCGCGCGAACTCACGTATTTTGTCCTTGTGAGCATGCACGTTCACCAGCACTTCATCAATGCCCGCCTGCTCACAGAGGTTCAGCCAGATTTTCAGGAGTGGGACGCCCTTCACCGGCAGCAGGCATTTGGGCAGTGAATCAGTCAGTGGACGCAGCCGCGTTCCATTCCCCGCGGCGAGTATATAGGCCTTCATGGCTGGTTGCGCTTCGGCAATCTGGCGGAAGTGTTGGGCAAAGGCGGGTTAACCGAAGGACTTCCGCGGAATTGACGCATGCTGTGGCGCGGCCACGAACGTCCATTGTGACGCGCAATTTTCATCCTGATCAATGAAAGGATCGTTGACCAGGGCTCGCGATCCGCTGAAGTCGAAGGCGAAACGCATTTCGCGAATGCCTTCTTGCAGCGAAAGCTTCGCGCACTCGAGGCTGTTTGTCTTCATCGCAGTACAGCAGCATAAACCCGCCGCCGCCCGCACCGGTAATCTTGCCACCCACCGAGCCATTTTTCCTGGCAATGGAGTACATACGATCAATGCGCGGGATTGGAAATCTTATTTGAGATCTTCTTTTTGCTCTCCCAGCCTTCATGGAGAAGCTGTCCAAAGCGATGCAGGTTGCCGTCTTCCAGCGCCTGTCGCATACGTTCCGCCAGATCGCGAATACGATGCAGTGACTCAACCGCCACGCCGGACTTCTTTTTAGAAGACGCCTCTTGTTCCTTCAGGATTGACCATGAGTGGTGCGCCGCACCGGTAAAGAACAACATCAGCTTCTGCTGAAGGGCCGTTGTTGCTGCCGGCTCCAGTCGCAGCGGCTCAACGTTGGTGGAGCCATCCTTATGGAAGGTGATGAAATTCAGTCCTCCAAAGGCGGCCGCGAACTCGTCCTGCTTGCCTACCGGTTTTCCCAGCACGTCTGAGGCAATATGAAACGCTTTTTCCGCCAGGTCGTACTTTGAAAGCGGAAGGTGCAGGTAAGAGGACATGGCTTGCAATACGTTCACACACACGCTGGCAGAAGACCCAAGTCCTGTACCGGGTGGAATCTCTGACGCCAGGAACAGATCAACTGACACTTCACAGCCCAGTTCCTTCAACACGGCCAGTGGAATCTCCAGCGCACTTCCGCTGTCCTTGATTGACATGCCACTGATGTCTTTCCAGGTTTCAAAAACGCGCAGATCAGACGAGATGATCTGAACATGGCCATCAGAGCGTTTGCCCACGATGGTATAAAAATATTTATTGATTGCGGTGCTCAGCACCGCCCCACCGTAGTTCTCAAAATACGCAGGCAGGTCAGTTCCCCCGCCCCCGAAACTGATTCTTACCGGGCTACGAACGATCAGCATGTGCCAGCTCGATAAACTCTGTTGAATTTTGTACTGCTGGGTCAACCAGTTGCAAACTTTCCGGCGCAACTGCAGCCAGTCGCCGTGAAATGGTCCAGATGGTTTGCACTACCAGAGACAAATCAGCCAGTAAAGACCAGTCCTGTATATAGCGTAAATCGTAATACGCTTTGTCTTCTGATGAATTTTCTTCGCGCAGGCCGTGCACCTGGGCCAGCCCCGTCACGCCTGGTTTGCAGGAAAGACGCTGGCGTTGCCAGTCAGAATATCGTTTTACGCGATCAAACGGTTCGGGCCTCGGCCCTACCAGGCTCATCTCACCCTTGAGTACATTCAAGAGCTGCGGCAACTCACTAATGCTAAGCAGCGCAAGCATTTTTTCTGTCCCGTTCAGGTCCCTGCCCGCGCGATCAACATTGAAACGATACATGCGGAACGGCCGTCCGTTGTACCCGCAGCGCATCTCTGAAGCCAGCGCCTTGCCTTTTTGAATCCACAAAGTCGCCAGGCTTGCCAGCAGGACCGGAGTTCCAAGCACCAGTAAAGTTGATCCCAGCGTAAGGTCCACCACGCGCTTCAGGCCCATTTGCAAGGTGGTGGCTTCTCCCTCATTCAGCCGCAGCAGGGGCAGCCCATCCAGATCAATCAAGGCCGGACGGTTTACATACAGTTCATAGAGATTCGGCACCACGCTGATGCGTACACCTCGGTGGCGGCAGTTGGAAATCAGGTCCAGCACTTCCCTCTGGTCAGGCACGCGCGACGTAAGGATCAGCTCATCCACGCCGTTGCTCTCTAACAGTGTTTCAATCTGCAATGAATTCAGATGTGAGCTTTGTCCGGCGTGGAGGAGTGGTTCTACGAAATCATCGCCGGTTGGAAAAAGAAAGCCAACCACTTCCCACCGCATCTCCGGGTGTTTCTGGATTCGTTCCGCCAGCTCGCGGGCAATTCTTCCGTTGCCCATCACCACCACGCGATGGCGCTTTCCCGCGGCTGAAAGCCTGTGGGCAAATGCGCGCGCCATGAGCCTGCCTGCAAAAGCCAGGACAAACAATATTCCAGTGAACGTGAACAGGGTGGCGCGAGAAGTCTCTTCGCGCAGCAGAAAGCCGGCACAGGCGATCAGAACCAGCAAAGTAACTATTCCGGTGAAAAGCTGGGAGAGCACGGCGGACACTTCATAGCCGCCATAAAATCCATCCAGCTTCATGCGATGAAACACGAACACCCACGCGATACCCGCGAAGGTCATCAGGAACATGGATTCATGGAACGCCACCCGCAGATGATGCAGCGTCAGTGACGATCCCGTACCCAGCATATAGGCCACAATGGCTGAACAAATGATCCACGCTAGGTCGCCGGCAAAAATAATATGTCGTATCGCTCTAGGGTTCATACGAGCCTTGTTTTGATCCTTTGATCTTCAAACTCAAGCCCGGAAGAAAGTTGCGAAAATGCGCTTAATTGATCTTGCGAAAATATCACAAAATCCGCTACGCAGAACTTTACTCCCGAATCCAAGAGTGCAATGACCTACCGTGATGATGCCGGGCTGCAAACGCCGAGTTGCTTCATTTTCCACTCCCAGGCAGACGCCAGGATCTCTCGCAAAGATGAATGTTCCGGCTTCCACTGAAGTTCCTGTATGATGCGGCGCGGGCTGGCGCACAGAACAGGTGGATCGCCTTCTCTGCGTTTTGCTACCCGCACTGGAATCTTGCGCCCGGTGATCTCGGCCACAGCATTGCAAATCTGCCGCACTGAATAACTCTCTCCCAGCCCTATGTTGTAGGAACGCATTCCAGGCTGGTTGATTTTTTTAAGGGCGCGGATATGCGCGTTTGCAATGTCCCGAACGTGCACATAATCACGCAGACATGTGCCGTCAGGAGTTTCGTAATCATCCCCGTAGATATTGAAGAATTCCCGCTCGCCGCAAGCGGCCTCAAGCAGCAGCGGAATAATGTGAGTTTCAGGATCATGCCGTTCGCCTAGCTCCGCGGTGGCGCCTGAGGCGTTGAAGTACCGGAATGCAACCACGCTCCAGCCATAGGCCTTCGCGTACCACTCCAGAGCTTCTTCCAGCATAAGTTTTGTGCGCCCGTAAGAATTTACCGGCAGCCTGGGTGTGTCCTCATCAATGGGCACCACCTTTGGTGTTCCATAGACGGCGGCTGATGAGGAAAAGATAAAGTTCCTGAGGCCCGCGGAACGCAAGACTTCCAGCAAAGTAATGCTTGACGCCACGTTCTGCGCAAAGAAAAATCCAGGGTTCGTTACCGACTCGGGAATCAGCGCCTTGGCAGCGAAGTGAAACGCAACATCAAAGCGCTCTTTTTGTGCGATCGCGGTCATCGCTTCGCGGTCTCCAATGTCGGCCTTCACGAAGCTGGCGCCATTCGGAACCGCATCGCGGAAACCGGTGGAAAGATCATCCACCACGGTAACTTTGTGCCCGAGTTGCAACAGTTCGGCGCAGCAGATCGAACCTACGTAACCAGCGCCGCCGGTGACAAGAATATTGACCATCAATAAGCCCCGGATCCGCGCAACACGCGGAGCGGCGTCATCAGCAATATCTTCAGGTCAAGCAGCAATGACCAGTGCTGCACGTAATACAAATCCATCGTCACCCGCTCATCATAGGAGATTTCCTGCCTGCCCTGGATTTGCCAGTATCCGGTAAGTCCCGGTTTTACGGCGGAGAATATCCATGCCGCATCGCCGAATTTCTTGAGCTCCGCGGGCGTAATCATGCGCGGCCCCACCAGGCTCATCTGGCCTCGTAACACATTCCATAATTGGGGAAGCTCATCCAGACTGGTGCGGCGAATGAAAGCGCCAACGCGCGTTATGCGAGGGTCTTGTTTCAGCTTGAAGTTCACTTCGAATTCCCGGCGAAGGGCCGGATCTTTTTGCAGGATTTCGTCAGCGTCCACACGCATGCTGCGCAGCTTAAAGGCGTCGAATTCTCCGCTCGGCCCTACTACGCGCCGGCGATGAATGACCGGGCCCCCATCCTGCAGCTTGATTAATAGTGCCAGGAGAGCCATGAGAGGTGACAGAAAGGCAAGCAGAATTGCAGCTCCCACCAGATCCAGCGCGCGCTTGAGCTTGATGGCAGTACGCGAGAAATGGACCTGGCTTGTGTTTGATGTTATCTTCAGCCGGTCCACGGAAGATGCCGCCACTTAAACTCCTGCGTTCGCAGTGCGCCCAACCAGCGTCTGCTTTAGTTGATTAAGGTCGGCGTCCACCATCATCTCCACCAGCTGTTTAAAATTCACTTGCGGAGTCCAGCCAAGAACTTTCTTGGCCTTGCTGGCGTCACCGCAGAGATAATCAACCTCTGCCGGCCTTACCAGCTTTGGATCAATCTCAACGTACTTCTTCCAGTCAAGTCCGGCTCGCGAAAACGCTAATTCCAGCAGTTCCTGCACGCTATGCGTCTCACCCGTGGCAATCACGTAATCATCAGCATGCGGCTGTTGCAGCATGAGCCACATGGCGCGGATATAATCCCCGGCAAAACCCCAGTCCCTTTGCGCATCGATATTGCCCATCTTCAGCTTATCGGCTACGCCCAGCTTGATCTTGGCCACAGTCTGCGTAACTTTGCGCGTTACAAATTCGCTGCCGCGCCGCGGTGACTCATGATTGAAGCAGATGGAAGAGCATGCGTAAATTCCGTAACTCTCCCGGTAATTCACCGTAATGTGATGGCCAAACACTTTAGCAACGCCGTACGGACTGCGTGGGTGGAACGGCGTCTTCTCCGTTTGCGGCTTTTCCAGGACTTTGCCAAACATTTCAGAGCTTGAGGCTTGCAGAAATTTCGTTTGTGGCGAGTGTTTCCGGATCGCCTCCATCACTCGCAATGCCCCCAACCCGGTTACGTCAGCGGTGAGCACAGGCTGATTCCATGACACGGGCACAAAGCTTTGGGCTGCCAGGTTGTATAACTCGTCCGGCTTGAGCTGTTGCAGGGCCTGATCGAGCGAACTCTGGTCGGTCAAGTCTCCTTCCACAAAGCGGATCTTTTCCGTGATTGCCTCAATCCGATCGAACTTTTCCAGGCTGCTACGGCGGACTATGCCATAGACCTCATATCCCTTCTCCAGAAGGAATTCAGCTAGATATGATCCGTCCTGGCCCGTAATCCCGGTGATCAGTGCACGCATTTACATTTACCTTTCCAGATTCAGTGTGGTATCAGCCCAGACTATTCTCCGTCCAACTCCCGATCTTACGCTTTCAACTGCCTCTCGTCCCGGCGTATCCCTCGTTGCGCAGCTATACCCAAGAATTGCAAGCTGCAACTCGTAGCCCCGTTGGACTAAGGAATACGTCCCAAGTTTCACACCCCTCATTGCGAGGTGTTAAGGGAACGTTAACAGCAGAGTACCCTGAGCATCAAGATTAATGCTGATACCTGTTTGTTGATTGGATGCATGGCGGGTGCTTACTGCTGTGCTGCTCGCACGGAGGCGGCTGCCACTTTTCGATAAACGTTGATTGTATTGAACGCCGTACGGTCCCATGAAAATTCAGCAGCTCGCGCCAGCGCTGCCGCGCGCCACTGCTGAAAATTTTGTTCTGACGTTAACAGCTTGGCTACGGCAGCCGCCATGCCCGTAACATCGTCGGTAGCGAAAACCTGCGCTCCGCCGCCGGCGATTTCCGGCAGTGAGCCCCCAGTGGACGTGATCACTGGACACCCACATGACATGGCTTCGAGTACGGGCAGTCCAAAGCCTTCATAAAGTGATGGCATGATGAACGCTCGCGCATGCCTGAACAAGATTGCCAGGTCATCGATTCCGGTAAATCCCGTGTGACGCACGCCAATCTTGTGCCAGCGTTGCGCGCTGCCTGCGGCTTTCAGGCCGTCGCCAGGGCCATAGATGATGCTCTGGAATTCCATACCAGCTTGCGTGCGCGCTAGTTCCAGGGCCTTCAATGCGCCTTCAAGATTTTTATGCCGCCAGTTGCGTGCACTGGCCGCCATCACATACGGCCCAGTCACACCGAATTTGTCCCGTAACAGGGTAAGTTCGCCTTCCCCTGCATCAGGACTGTAGCGCGAGCGGTCGGCGGCGATCGGCACTGCGGTAATTTTCTCCGCCTTCGTTTTCAGCAGCCGCTCAATATCGCGCGCCGTGTTCAAAGAATCGGCAATGATGTGGTCTGCTTGATTGGCCGCTACGCGATAACCGGTTTTCACCACCATCTGTTTGACCGCGGAGTAAAGGGGAAATAAAAACGGGATCAGATCGTGAATGGTAATGATTACCGGACAAGAAGCTGCCAACGGCATCACATAGAACGGGCTATGAAACAGGTCCAGCCTGATCAATGCGCGTACGCCGGGCAAGTACCACTTGCGCATTCAAAGAGTATCTTGAGGCGCGCACCGGAACTGTTTGTACGTTTGCGCCGGTCTTTGTGCTGGTCAACGACTGGACTGGGTTCAGAGGGTTCTCGTAAACGATGAGCTCGATTTGTTCCTGGTGGCCGGCCAGCGCTCGAAGCAACTCGGCAACATATGTTCCCACGCCAGAGTCGTTATACCAGCGAGCGTCAAAACCAACCCGCAGCTTCACTGTCCATTGCTTTCCGCGGACGCCGGACCGGGCGGCGCCACTCTCCAGAATTGGGACCCGATTGACTTGGTCTCGCCCTGATTCGCATTGAAAGTGGTTGACGGCGTCCCGATAAAACTGTTTTTACTTCCGCCCGCGGTCCCCATACAGATGTTGCTGCCTACGTGGTCTTGTTTCTCCCGCTTCCCGGATATATTTACGCACGAGGTGAACTCGTGCCCAGGCCCGGCGAAAAATGAATTCCCGGCAATCACGTTATAGCCGCTATCCACAATGTGAATGCAATCGAACTTTCCGCCGCTGCGATATGTCCCGCTCAGAAATACATTCGCTGAGATCATGTGCCCCACTGAGGCATAGCCGCCGTTCGATCCAGCAATGTTCACGTCCGCCTGATAGTTGTTCCCAAACTGATTGCCAACAAAAATTCCGTGGTTCGAAGGAATCTCAGATGTTCCGTGCACGCTGAGGCCATCACCATGATTTCCGCCGAAATCAGAGTGCTCGATTCGGATGCCCGACGCTCCATCCAGGTCCACACCACTGGCGCCATTATTTTCAAACTCAGACATCGAGATGAAGAAATCATTCGAGTTTTGAATGTGCAGGCCGTACTGGCCATTTTCAATCGCCATCACACTCGTCAGCTTGGCGCAGCAGGCTTCCTGTTTGTTTCCACTCGCAAAAACAATGCCGTCCCCCGGAGCATTCTGTACGGTCACGCGCGTCAGGTCAGCCCGGCTTTGTCGATTCACCAGTAGCCCAATTCCCCGTCCGGAATTCTTAGCCTTGTTTCCGTCAATGGTCACGTCTTGCAGCACAGCAAGCGGGCCTTCCACCTGCACCACAGCCGGAAGATTGGCGCCGTCCCTGGCTTTGATGAGCGTTGCGCCCTGATAGCTCCCAATCCCGGATGCCGATGGCAACCCAACAATTGAACTTCTTGCCTGCAAAATAATCGGCTTGCCGACAATCAGCGTGGTTGGTCCAAGCATTAACTCTACCGGTTTGCTGGCAGTGCCCACAGTGAACCCCGAAGCCGATTGTTGTCCGGAAAGGTTTCGCGCGTCACAAACGCCGCCGGTTTCAGGCAGCGCGGCAAGGCATTGCGCAATTTTTTCGCCGGCATCCGCTCCCTTGAACTTGTCCGCGTGCATAACACTCTGGGCCAGGCAGGTTCCTGACAAAGCACGGTTGCCAAAAGCCTTTTCATGCCTTGCGCTGGTCTCATCCGTTCTTCCGCCCTTCATTCTTTTTCCCCACCATCCAGATGGTGTCATAGCGATTGACACGCAAGGTTTTGAACATGAGGTCATGCGCTGAGCAATACGCGGCGTCCACCGCGCCTCGCATGCCGGACGAAGCATAGTAGGGATCAATTCCCTGTTGCAGGATGGTAAACCCCGAATCTTCAAGCAACTTTTTGAGCACGGCTGGAGTAAAGTGCGATAGATGAATTTCCCGTGAACTTCCTGCCCGTGAGATTCCCAGCACCGGACTGAATTTCTTGAACGGCCCAAGCCCCAGGTTTCGACCAAGTTTCTTCAGCTTTGAAGTCCAGGCCAGGACATCATTGGGCACGGCGATCGCCAGCACACCGTTGGCTCGCAATAGTTCCCGGCAACACTCAACCATGTTCGCCGGATCGGGCACATGTTCAAGCACGTGGAAGAGCGTGATGTTGTTGAATGATTCCGGCGGAAAGCCCATTTCCTCCACCCGGCCCTGATGGACCTTGAGCCCATATTTCTCTTCTGCCACTCGAACCGCGCTGGCGGAAACTTCAGTCCCCTGCACGTCAGTGAAATATGGGCGGGCATGGTGCAGGAACTGTCCAATCCCCGTGCCCACGTCCAGCAAATTACCTTCGGCACGAAGAGGCAGAAGCTTTTGCAGGCGACGTTGCCATAACGCATCACGAGCGGCGGCGGCATCAACCCAGGAATCGTATTTGGAGTCCTGGGAGTAAAAGGCGACAATCTCCTGCAAAG
>CAWGRA010000031.1:0-9973 GCA_963824835.1 Terriglobia bacterium
CCGGCAGGCCGGATACGGCGGACGACATGGTTTCTGCGGGACGCAACTCGGCCGGCGGTAACTTCTTCACGCAGCCGCGCCAGCACAGCCCTGACCGCATCGGCAACGACCGGCTGTCCTTCGCGGGCGATCAGCGGCGCAAGATCTGCGCTCTGCAATAACTCATCGACTGAAGGGAGCAGGCGGTAGAGATCGGATTTGGATGTCGTCTTCATTGTTTCGTTTTCTGCTTAATCCCGAGCGCAGCGAGGGATCCCTACAGTCTTAATTCTATTCTTCCTGAGCGGAGCGAGAAATCTTAGCACCTTAAATCAACGTGACTGTAGGGATTCCCTCGCTCGCTCGGGATTGAAAGCAACGAAAATCCTACCCAACCTCCACCAATCCATATCTTCTTTGCCAGTGCTGTTTCAGGTGCTGCATGATTTTCTCGCGATCATCCGGGGTCACCTCGGGATCGCCTTCTTCGACAATCCTTTTGGCCTCGACCTTCGCCAGCTCAAGCAATTTACGGTCGCGCAGAATGTTTGCTACGCGAAGTCCCGGCATGCCGGCCTGTTTGGTCCCAAAGAACTCTCCCGGGCCGCGCAACTCCAGGTCCAGCTCGGCGATCTCGAATCCATCCTGCGTGCGCACCATTTCCTTCAGCCGGCGTTCCGCCTCATGGGACACCTTCCCGCCGGTCATCAGCACGCAGTAGGACTTCGCCGCTCCACGGCCAATGCGCCCCCGGAATTGGTGCAGCTGTGAAAGACCGAAGCGCTCGGCATGCTCCACCACCATCACGGTGGCGTTTGGCACGTCCACGCCGACTTCGATCACCGTAGTCGAGACCAGCACCTCAATCTCGCCCTTCTTGAAGTCCTGCATCACGCGTTCTTTTTCGTCGGCGTCCAGCCGTCCATGCAGCAGTCCTACATGCAGATTTGGCATGATCTTTGAACGCAGCTCTTCATGCATATGGATGGCTGCTTTCAATCCGCTTTTGGAAGTTGCTGCCGGACCTTCCACAAATTCAATGCCCGGCTGATCATTGGCTACGCCTTCAATCACCGGATAAACCACATAAGCCTGGCGACCTGCCTTGACCTGCTTCTTCACGAAGTCCCAGACCTCGTCCGCGCGATCGTCAGAGATCTTGCGCGTGGTGATGGACGTGCGTCCGGGCGGCAACTCATCCAGAACGCTGGTATCAAGGTCGCCATAGAGAGTCAATGCCAGTGTGCGAGGGATGGGCGTGGCGGTCATGACCAGCGTGTCCGGTTCGGCTGCGCCCTTCTTCATTAACTTGAAGCGCTGCATTACGCCAAAGCGGTGCTGCTCATCCACAATCACCAGTCCCAGATTGTTGAATTCAACCTTTTCCTGGATCAGCGCATGCGTTCCTATCACCAGATGCGCATTTCCTTGCGCGATATGCCGTCTTGTACTGCGCTTGCGGTCTTCTTCCTGTGATCCGGTGAGCAGCACCACGCGATAGCCTTTATCTTCCAGGATGCGCCGCGCGGAAAGATAGTGCTGGGTTGCCAGAATCTCCGTGGGAGCCATGAACGCCACCTGATGGCCATTCTCCATGGCGATCACCGCGGCTTGTAGCGCCACAATCGTCTTGCCGGAGCCCACATCGCCTTGCAGCAACCTGCGCATGGGCGATGGCTGCTGCATGTCCTCGGCGATTTCCTTCAGCACTCGCTTCTGCGCCGTGGTGGGATGAAACGGCAGGATCTTCTTGATGGCATCACGCACCTTGTCAGTCAGCTCAAAGGCGATTCCAGTACGCTGGCGCAAACGCCGCCGCTTCATTTCCAGTCCTACTTCAAGAAAGAACAGCTCCTCGAAGATCAGCCGGCGGTGCGCGGGCGTTTTATGGTCAGCCAGGTCGGCAAACGCTTCGCCTACGGGCGGGAAGTGGACTTTATCAAAGGCTTCACGCCGGTCCATCAACTCCAGCCTGCGGCATACGGCAGGTGGAACTCCGTCGCCAATATCGCGTCTCAGATTTTGCAGCGCCCCGTAGATGATCCGTCGAAACCAGCGTGACGTCAGCTTGGCGCCGGCAGCCGATTCGTAAATTGGGACGATGCGCCCAACTTCCAGAGACTCCAAATCCTCAACTTCTCCGGCTTCCAGTTCGGCCTGGCCGCTGTCCAGGATTTCAAACTGCGGCTGGTTGATCTGAAGGCCGCGGCCTTTCCACGCCGATTCCACCTTGCCGTAAAGCGCCACCAGTTGTCCGGGCTTGAAGCGATCACGCAGGTAGTCGCCGCGAAACCAGATGCACTTGAGCGTGGATGGCCCCTGCCCGGCAATCAGTTCGAAGATGGGGAAGCGCTTGGTGCGGAAAAGCCCGGTATTGCGCACTTCGGCGATCACCGTGGCCATCTCTCCGGCGCGCAGCTCACCAATGCTGCGGGGATTCAGCCGGTCTTCATAGCGGAACGGCAGGTAATAGAGCAGGTCTTCCACCGTGTGTATGTTCTTCTGCTCCAGCCACTCGGCAATCCGCGGGCCTACGCCCTTCACGTATTTAACTTCTGTATTGAGGTCCAGCACCTTCTTTGATGATAAATCCTCTCTCGGCTAACCCCCTCGGAAACATCTCACCACTGAAATACGGAGAACAACAAACCTTTAGCCGCGGATGAACGCGGATTAACGCAGTTAAAGACCACAACTTGAGGGCGAGCAATGTAATAAAAGTCTTTTAACCACAAAGTAACGCGGAGTACGACTATCGAATTTAAACAAACAAGCCTGAGCACCTGTCTTTAATTTTAATTTTGCTATTTCTCTCGCCTGGCTCTTGTCCGTACCTCCGGGGTGAGATTTTAGATTTATCTGCGTTTATCTGCGAAAATCCGCGGCCAACTCTTTTTGCTGTTCTCCGTGCCTCCGTGTCTCCGTGGTAGGTGTTTTTACCAAAATTCTGGAAGCTAAAATCCAGGAACTCTACTATACTGAGCACAACAACACGAAAACTTCCCCCGTTATTTCGTTTGATCTGGCTGTGGATGATCCGCGGCTTCGAGGGACATTACCATGCGACTTTTCAGATCATTGCTCTTTCCGCATTCGCGCTTGCTTTCTGCCTTCGGCATTCGCTCAAACCGCGCCTTCCGGTCCTTACACTGATAGCTGCCAGAACATTGAGATGAAGGGAAACACCCTTCATGCCAAGTGCCAGTCAGCCGACGGAAAGTGGAACGCCGTTGAACTTCGCAATGCCAGGAACTGTGCGGATGGTGTGATCAACCTGAATGGAGTACTGAGCTGCCAGACCGGGATCATTCCGCCAGGTTCTTATCTTTCCACCTGCACCGATTTCAACCTGCATGGCACCACGCTGATGGCCAGTTGCCGCAATGAAAAAGGAACTGACGTTGCTGCTGAGCTGCGCAATGCCAACCAGTGCACCGGCGACATCGCCAATAAGAATGGATCGCTGAAGTGCGTTGCTCTGGAGAAATCGGCCGAGAAGAAAGAAGAAAAGAAGGACGACAAAAAAGAGGACAAGAAGCGCCGCCTGTGGCCGTTTAAGCGCGGCGATAAAGCTGAGAAGTCCAGCTAACGTGACGTCCGAATCAGCGGGATGCCACGGTGGCGTCGCCTTCTTTTACCAGCAACTGCACAATGGCATCAATGGTAGCCAGCACCTTGCCTGAAGGCAGGTTGTGATTGTTGCAGAAGATCGAGAACACAAACTTTCTTCCCTGTTGCGTCTGACCATAGCCGGAAAGCGCATTCACGTGGCTCAGGCTTCCAGTCTTGGCATGCACCAGCCCGACTGCCGGCGTGTTGACGAAGCGCTCCGCCAACGAGCCATCCACGCCGCTGACCGGGAGTGACTCTTCATAGGCAGGGCCCCAGGCCTGGCGCGACGCATAGGTCAGCAACTGCACGATGGCGGAAGGCGTGACCAGGTCGCGCCGTGAAAGCCCTGATCCATCCAGCGAAACAAATTCGTCGCTCTTCACTCCCGCCTGCGCCAGAAAATTCTTTACCGCCGCCGTGCCACCTTCAAACGATCCGCCCAATCCGCTCAGCTTCCCCACCAGCCGCAGCGCCATTTCCGCATGCAGATTCTGGCTGATTTTGTTGATCACCTTTACGTCTTCAATCAATGGCAGCGAGATATGTTCCGCCAGGACCAGAGGCGTGGGCGAGGGCACGGCAGTGGATGTTGAGGAAGCGTATTGCCGGCGGAGTTTGCGATGCGCCGGGTGTTCGCGTGGGAGCCGCGCCACCACCGCCCCATTCTGAATAGAACCTTGAGAGTTCGACGGCTGATCAAAAAACTGTGCCAGGTCGGCGTGCAACGCGTGCGTGGCTCCGGTCACTTGTATGCCGCGCCGTTCCAGCATCGCGCGAAAAAGCTGTGCCGTGTATGCCGCGGGATCATCCACGGCCAGCGCTTCCTTCATCCCCGCATCGCCTATGGGAATCCAGCCCCACAACAAGACCTTGTTCGATCCCGGTTCGCGATGGATACCAACTTTGCGCGTGACGCCCGCTGCCGTGGTCACAATGCGGTTATCGAACTCGTAGTAGCTGCCTTCGGTCTCGGGAATAATCAGGGCTTTGTCGCCCGGTTGCGCTCCCGGTTGTATATCAATAAACGTAACGTCATCATTGAACGCCAATGCCGAGACCGGGGCCGCGTCAATCCATTGCAAGTCGTCCTGTGCCCAGCCTTCTCCCAGGCGCTCCGGGGCATAAAAAGTATCATCGCCCAGCACGTCACCACTGATCACTTTTATGCCGCGACGCGCTACCTGGTCGGCCATTCTTCCAGGACCTGCGTATGCGGCGGGATGCGTTCACTTTTGAACTGATAGGGCATCACGCGACCGGAGATGTTGGGATCGCCGCGACCCACAATGATCACATCGCCTTGCAGTTTGCCGTCTGCATCAATTTTGCCGGTGGTCTCCACCGTGGTGTGGAAACGATAGTCTGGTCCGGCCGTGGCCAACGCCGCCGCCGTGGTAATCAACTTCATGTTGGACGCCGGAATAAAAAGCTGGTCCTGGTTCAGCGAGTAGATGGCTTTGCCGGTTGCCAGATCAACGGCATCAATCCCCCAATGCGCTTTGGCGAACTGCGGCTGGCTCAGGATGGCGTTGATCTTCTCCGCCAGATCGGACCGGCGGTCAACGGCCTTGGCGTTATGCACCGCATGATGCTTGACCTGCATCTGTGCAGGCGCAAAAACCTGACAGCAGATCACAACGAGCAGGATGGCGAAAACGCGCTTGTAAGACATGGGAAGCTGTTCCGATTATACGGCTGCCGCCGTGCAATATTCCGGGCTTACGCCACACGTAAGACTCGACGTAGAGACGTGGCATGCCACGTCTTGATTCCCTGGGGGAATAAATTTTAGATTTCTTGCATCCCAACTCCGGATGAGGCATAGTGCGGCTAGCCCCAGGGGTTGGAAGAGATGATCTTTGAAAAAATACGTTCAGAAATTGTCAGCCTGCATGAGCGCATGCTGTTTATAGAGTAGTAATTAGATCGTAATATCCGGAGAGCTTAGCCCGAAATCGTCCCCTGGGATGGTCCGAGCTAAGCCCTTTAGACCTTGGGATGCAGGGGGGGAGGCCAGGGCATGAAAAAGTTGGCGAAAGAGTAATATTTCGCTTAGGCTTCACCAACTGTTTCAGTGTCGCGGAGCTGTCTGGTCTAGAAATCAAAATACATAGATCGTTCGACTGCGCGCCTCTCCCAGAAGACTGCGCGTTCTCAGGATGAACCAGGTGAGACTATTTTGAAGGGAATCAAGACGTGGCATGCCACGTCTCTACGTCAAGTCTTACGTGTGGTGTAAAAAAGCCGACACTCTCAGAGTGCAGAAGGTAGAAAGCCGACGAAAACGCCCGGCTTCGCTAACGTCGCGACGCCAAGTCCCTGGATGTCGCCTGCTCCACTCCGGCACCCCTGATTTAAGATTCTTACATCCATGCCAATCGCTTCCAGACCGGTCTTCCACTGGCAACTCCGCAGCCGCGCGCTGGAACTCGGCCGGCGCACGCTGGTCATGGGCATCCTCAACGTCACGCCCGACTCATTTTCTGATGGCGGCAAATTTCTGCAACGCGACCACGCCGTGGCCCATGCCCTGCAAATGCTGGACGAAGGCGCCGACATCATCGACATCGGCGGCGAATCCACGCGGCCCGGAGTCAAAGTGGGCGAACAGGGTATTTCAGTCAGCCAGGAAATAGATCGCATTCTGCCCGTGATGGAAGATATTCTGCGTGAGCGGCCCCACGCGGCGATCTCAGTGGATACCTATAAAGCCGAAATCGCGCGCGCCGCAGTGCAGGCCGGCGCGGAGATTGTGAATGACGTGAGCGCCACGCGGTGGGATCCGGCCATGGCTGCAACGCTGGCGGCAATGCCATGCGGTGTGATCTTGATGCACACACGCGGACTGCCTGAAGTCTGGCGCACACAGCCACCTTCGCCTGACATTGTCAGCGAAGTAAAACGCGATCTGCGCGGAATTGCCCAGGCCGCCATAGCAAACGGGATTGATCGTGCCCGTCTGGTGCTCGATCCCGGCTTTGGCTTTGGCAAACGCTTTGACGAGAATATTCCGTTGCTTGCGCACTTCGCCGAATTCAGCGAACTGGGCTTGCCGCTGCTTTCCGGCACATCACGAAAATCCTTCATCGGACGAACACTCGCCCGCGAAGGCAAAGACGCCATCGCCGAACAGCGCCTGAACGGCACACTGGCGACCGTGGTGATTTCCGTCATGAACGGCGCCCACATCGTGCGCGTACATGACGTGAAGCCGGCGGTGGAGGCGGTGAAGGTGGCGGATGCTGTGTTGGCTTTATCCCGAACGCAGTGAGGGATCCCTAGATCTGCGAAGTTACCCCGAGAGAAGCGATTGCGCGAATCCGCTAAACACCGATCAAACAAAAAGCCTGTCCAGTCTTGAGCTGAATGTTTTGAGGCTCATTACGACGTTCGCCTAGATTCGAACTATCAATGTGGCTATAGGGATCCCTCGCTCTGCTCGGGATTAAAACAAAAGATCCCTCGCTTTGCTCGGGATAAAGAATATAACTACGGCGTGAAATCCCGCAGGTTCGCCACGGCCTTGGCGTCCAGCCCCTGAAGAATCGCCACCAGCAGATTGACCATGTGGTCGAAGTCGCCGCGGTTCATGATTCCATTGTGCGAGTGCGTGTAGCGCACCGGCACAACCATGTTGACCGTGGGCACGCCGCCGTTGCTCTTCTGTATTTCCGCCGAATCGTCGCCATAGCCCTGAATCAGGTCAGATTGCAGCGGAATGCTTTTGTCCTTCGCCACCTGCTTCACCATGCTCACAAATTTGCGGTTGGGCAGCGCGCTGGAGTCATAGAGAAAGATTGCCGGGCCTGCGCCAAGCAGTTCCTGTGCTTCTTCCGGATGCACGCCAGGGGCGTCGCGGGTTACGCCGCCTTCAATGGCGATACCGATCTCAGGCTTTACCAGGTCGGCCGCCGTGTGTGCGCCGCGCAACCCAATCTCTTCCTGAACAGTGGCAACCCAGTAAATCTGGTTGGGATGTGCGGCCTTCGCCAGCTTCTGCATGGCGGCGATGATCACGGCGCAACCCACGCGGTCATCCCAGCCCTTGCCGAGATAATTCTGCGTGCCATTCATCACTGCGAAGGGCGCGTCCGGAACCACCGGATCACCCGGGGCGATGCCGAGCGCGCAACTTCCGCGGATTCTTCGCGCCCACGTCAAGGAACACTGATTCGCGCGGATATACTTTCGTGCGCTCTTCCTGCGGAACAATATGAATGTCGCGGATGCCGGTAACAGCGCGTACCGGCCCTTTTGATCCGATGATGGTCCAGCGCTGGTCCACCAGTGCCTGGTCCAGCCATCCGCCCAGCATCTGCATGGTGAGATAGCCGTCATTGTTACGCGGCGAACCACGCCGCCCAGTTCGTCCATGTGCGCGTCCACCATAATGCGCGGACCGCTGCTGCCTTGAACGGCGATCACCGATCCGAGCCCGTCATAGCTGAGCTTGTCAGAGAGGGGCTTCATGCGATCCACCATGATCTTGCGTACCGGCTCTTCAAAACCCGAAGGGCCCGGCGCGTCGGCCAGCGCCTGCAAGAGCTGGACGGTTTCGTCGTTAGATGTGGGCGGACTGGGCTGCGGGGAAGGACGAGTTTGCGCCGACGCGAAGACAATAGTGAGGGCAAAGAGGGCAAGCAGGGACACAGCGATAGAAGGATGCGACTCATAGGCGGGAATGGTACACAGGGAAAAATGAAGTGCAAATCCGCGATCGTCCGCGTGTGATCCCGCGGTAGAAACTCAAAACAGCTTTTCCGAATCCACCAGTATCGTGACTGGGCCGGCATTCACCAGTTCAACGTCCATCATGGCCTGAAATTGCCCGGTCTCGCACTTAGTCCGGATGCGCGAACCTTGCCGACAAAATATTCATACAGCCGTTTAGCTTCTTCCGGACGTGCCGCCGCGTCAAAAGACGGCCGCTTGCCTTTGCGGACGTCGCCATAAAGAGTGAACTGGCTGACAACCAGCACCTCACCGTTGGTGTCCATGGACGGAGAGATTCATCTTTTCTTCTGCATCCTCAAAGATGCGCAGCCCAAGGATCTTTTGCACCATATAATCCGCCGCGGCTTCCGTATCTTCTTTGGCGACACCCAGCAATACCAGCAGACCGGCGCCGATTTCGCCCACAACGTTTCCGTTCACTGTCACTTTGCAACGGCTCACTCTTTGGACCACGGCTCTCATGGGCAAATGATCATACGCGAATAAAACCAGTGCGGATGATAAGCGGCGACGGAGTGACCTGAACAAATCTAAACATTAAATCAAATTGACCGTCGCGCATTGCGCACATAGAATCGCTCGTTCCCACAAACACACCAAGGAGTCTCTAACTATGGCGCGTCGCTCTCATCTCTTCTGGGGTGATGTTGCTTTCGATCTTTCTTCTGTTGAGCGCTTTCGCAGTCGCGCAGCAGACGGAAAATCCGCAGCAACCCTCACCTGCCTCCAAGAACCCGCAAAGTCCGGAAAAGGCAACACCAGGGGCTGAACCGAAATCCGTCCCGGCAGAGAACGCCACGCCGAATAAGAAACCAAATCCTGAAACTCCTGCCATTTCATAATGACGTTGTGATCAAGGGTGCCACCGTGCTTACGGTGACACATGGCCGCATCGAGAACGGCAGCATTTATATTCACAACGGCAAAATTGCGGCCGTGGGCAAGACAGTGAATGCTCCGGCCAGCGCGACAGTAATTGATGCCACGGGCAAGTGGGTGATGCCCGGCATCATTGACTCGCACTCGCACATCGCGCTTGATCGACGATGTGAATGAACCCACCAGCCCCATCACCCCGCACATGATGATGAAGGACGCCTTTGACTACAACGACAAGGCGATTTATCGCGCGCTGGCCGGCGGCGTCACCACGTCACTGCTGCTGCACGGTTCGGCCAACATGATCGGCGGCCAGGCCATCGTGATCAAGCACAAGTACGGTCTGGGAAAAGAAGAGATGCTGTTCCCCGGCGCGCCGCAGTCCATCAAGTTTGCCAGCGGAGAAAATCCCAAGCGCGTTTATGGCGGACGCAACCAGCTTCCCTCCACACGCATGGGCAATTTTGAAGTGATGCGCGCGGCTTTCATTGAAGCGCGCGAGTACATGCGCACATGGGACGACTATAACGCGAAAGTAAAGAAAGGCGATAAGGACGCCACTCCGCCCAAGAAGACCTGAAGCTGGAAGCGCTGGCTGATATTCTCCGCGGCAAGCTGCTGGTGCAGATCCATTGCTATCGCGCGGATGAGTTCCTCACCGAAATGGCGCTGGCCAAGGAATTTGGCTACAAGATCCGCGCCTTCCATCACGCACTGGAAGCCTACAAGGTGGCGGATAAGATTGCCGCTAACGGTGTGGCCATCGCCA
>CAWGRA010000032.1:0-17641 GCA_963824835.1 Terriglobia bacterium
GCCATTGAACGCCAACTCCGCAAAGCCATGGAGTTTTCGTTGCGGCCGGTGATCAATGCCACGGGCGTAATTCTTCATACCAACCTTGGTCGCGCGCCTCTGCCGGAATCGGCCTTGAAGCGGGTGATGGAAGTTGCGGGCGGTATTCCAATCTTGAGTTTGACATCATCGCCGGCGAGCGCGGCAAGCGCGACACTCACGTGGAGCGTTTATTCTCACGGCTGCTGAACCAGGATGGTGTAACCGGCATTCGCACGGTGGTGGTCAACAACTGCGCCGCGGCTGTGATGCTGGCGCTGAATTCGCTGGCCGAAGGCGGCGAGGTGATTGTCTCGCGCGGCGAACTGGTGGAGATCGGCGGATCATTCCGCGTGCCGGATGTGATGAACAAATCCGGGGCCGTACTGCGGGAGGTGGGAACAACCAATCGCACGCGCATCGAAGATTATGAGCGCGCAATCAACGAAAAGACGCGTCTGCTGCTGAGGGTCCACCGTTCGAATTTTGCGATTATTGGCTTTACCGAACAGCCGTCACTGGAAGAATTGTGCGCGCTGGGCCGCAAGCACAAGATTCCGGTGATGGAAGACCTGGGCGGCGGCGCGCTGGTTCCGCTTGCGGAGCTTCGGCATCAACGAAAGCGGTGTGGCGGAGAGCCTGCGCGCCGGCGTTGATATCGTGACTTACAGCGGTGACAAGATGCTGGGCGGGCCGCAGGCCGGCATGCTGAGCGGGCGCGAAGATCTGATCAAAAAGGTGCGATCGAATCCCCTGTTCCGCGCCTTGCGTGTGGACAAGCTGACTTATGCGGTGCTGGAAGCCACATTGATGGAATATGTCCGTCAAAACCATGATGCCATTCCATTTCTGCGCATGATGCACATGTCCGCCGGCCAGATCAAGACGCGCGCTGAAGCGCTGCAATCGCAACTTGCCGGCGCGAAGCATCTGAGATGGAAGTGGTCGAAGGTGAATCACTGGTGGGAGGAGGCTCGGCGCCAACATCCAAGCTGCCAACGTTTTTGCTGGCCGTTACCGCAGACAAACTGAGCGCCGCCGAATTAGCTACGCGACTGCGGGAATTTGAAATCCCGATTGTGACCCGGGTGGACGAAGGAAGAGTCCTGCTGGATCTGCGAACAGTGTTTGAGGATGAAGAACATCGCGTGGTGAAAGCGCTGGCGGAAGCAAGCGGTAATTAGCTGAGTGGTATTGGTAGTTGGTATTTGGTTGTTGGTAAATGCTAGAGCCGAGCGGCGCTGCTAAGAGTCTTTTCATAACCGAGCATGCCTGATCCGAAACAACTCGCAAACCACAATACACAAATACAATTACCAAATACCAATCACCAATTACCAATGACCGCCATCTACACCATCGGCCACTCCACGCGCGACCTGGCGGACTTCTCACGCGTACTGCAAGCGCATGACATACGATTGCTGGAAGACATACGGGCTTTCCCCATGTCACGCCGGCATCCGCATTTCAATCGCGACCACCTGGAGTTGTGGCTGCCCGAAATCGGCAGTGATTATGTCTGGGAAAAAGATCTCGGTGGCCGGCGCAACAAGCAGATGCCTGCGGATGAGTCCCCGAATATCGCGTTGAGAAACCAGTCATTCCGCAATTATGCCGATTACATGTTGTCAGAGCAATTTGGCGCGGCTATTGAGGCTGATCGACCGCGCGGAGAAACAAAGAACAGCCATCATGTGCGCGGAGCAGTTGTATTTCCGCTGCCATCGCATGCTGGTTTCAGATTTTCTGGTGAGTCGCGGACACAAGGTGCTGCACATCATGGATGAAAAGCCGCCGAAAGAGCACGCGTTAACCAAAGAAGCCCGGATCGTAGATGGCAAGCTGGTATATCGAGGCGATTATTTGCTCTGAAAGCCATTGCCTGAACTTCTCTCCAGCGCGTGAAAACCTACCTCTCGACGATAGCGTCAGAGAATGCCGCTGCAATCTGGTCACCCCAGCCTTCCCGCACGTTCAATGCAATGGCATAGGGCAAAAAGCGGTTCATCAATTCGGCCTTCTGCTCGGGAGTATTCAGGCGTTCCAGTTGATCTTGTTCCACCCTCCGCAGGAACTCGCGAAAGCCTGCCAGTTGCGTAATCACGCGACTGACCGGGCACGGTGGGAGCGCGCATGATGACGAAGGCGATGCTGTTGAACAGCACAGCCATCAACAACGCCAGCACAAAACCATGGGCGCCGGGCAGGGCAAAGTAGTAGATAAGCGCACCCGGCCCGATAAAGAAAAGCAATGGCAGCAATGCGCTTGTTACCTTCTGCCGCGTGTTTGGACGCATGGGCTTTGAAGTATAGAAGCCGCCAATCACCAACCCGCAATGGAGGTGAACATAAACAGCCAGAACGCCAGGAACATCGAGACTGGTCCTTGATGAACATGGCGGTGATCAGCGCCCAAACCAGCGTTATCGCCATACCGATTCCGGCAAACTTGAGGTTCTGGCGAAAATAGATGCCTTGCAGGTTCCGGCGGAAAGAGTCCTGCGCGGCATCAATCAGAGACTTAATCAGTGACTCATTACGGGATCGATTGTGCCTTGGCTCTTCACGCCTGTGGAAACAAGGCTGCCGAGATCGTTCGTGAGTTGAGCGCAAAAGGTCCGGCTTGCCAACCCTCGCCGTGTGCGTGGCCAGGTACGGATCAACCGGCAGTTCGACATTGAGTAGCGCTTTCATGACGGCTGCCTCTTCCGGCATCACCGCAATTTTCCATTCAGGAGTTGCACGTCGTATGCGCCGCCTCGTGGTTGGACCGAAATCACCCCTTTAGCCGCCAGTTGGGTCAGAATCGCAGCCAGCGTTGTGCCATCGCTGCCGCCGGTGGTGATGTAACGGGCCATGCCGGGTGAGATGCCGGCGGGCGGCTGATATTGCGGTGTCACAGGACCGATCCGGGATCACGGCCAACTCGCAGCCATGCAATGGAATAGAAGAGCAGGAGCATGCCCGGAAAAACCAGCATCCCGAGATCTCCGCTGGTTAGACCGGCGATTTGAAACTGCGATCCATGTGATCATCAATTGGAAAGCTTGGCACTGACGCGCATTCTCTACCGGGAAAATGCAAAGAAGACTGCCAAAGAACAAGAGGACGCTCACGGCGTCCTCTTTTGGAGAAACGAAAAGATTCATTAACGAACTTCAACTGGCTGCGTCAGCTTGAAGGTCAACGTGCTTTCCGCGGGCAAAATAATTTCCTTGTTGCCGGTGAACGCCGCTCCTGCCGTACCTGCGCCTGCACCCGCAACCGCGCCAATGGCTGCTCCTTTGCCGCCGCCGGCCAGCGCGCCAATCAAAGCGCCAGCGCCCGCGCCACCGCCAATGAATCCGGCGCTGCGCTTGCCTTTGCCTTGCGCAACGCGCTCCACGGCCGCCGTTTGCACGGCGTGGGCCCTGCCTTTGATAGTGATGGAATCAAGCCGAACCTCAAGCAGCGCTCCGCCTTTGAAATGTCCCATACCTTTTGCGTCCACAACCTGCCCGTGAGCTTCCGCACCTGAAGCGATCACTTCCCTGCCACCAACAGTCACAGGCTCGGCAACGGTAGCGGAAAATCCCTGACCTGCCTGGCTATCTTTGGAACTTAGCTTCTTCGCCCAGCCGCACATGCACCACGGTCCCTGCGGGAATGGAGATGACTTCCGCCATCGGCTTGCGCGTTTCAGACTTTCCGCCCGATTTCGCGTTTGAGCTGGAATCGGCAGTTACCGCCGGCAGCAGAGTTGTCAGTGGAGGTTGCAGGAGTATCTGATTTCGCACACCCGAGCGCGAGCGACAGAGCCAGCAGTGCGGTAACGATAAAGCGGTCGTACAGATTTCACAGTTTTTCCTTTTCACACAAAGCAGAAGCTAGACCCAAGTTCTAGCAGATCAGAACTGCTGGAGCAATGCACCGATGACGGTGTACCCCAATTAAGCAACAGGCAAGCCCTGTGTTGATTAAGAGTAACCACTATGGCTTTGTTAAGGTATCCGTTGTATTTGTTGAGGGCGAAACGGCGGTAGTCTGTGGCGGCTGCTGAGTTCGCGTTGCCATTGCTTTCTGCCGTGACTGCAGTTTTGCTTTCCTCGACGGAACGCTCTTGATCTTCTCCAAAAATTTTTTGAGTTGAGCAGCGGACGTTCCAGGCTGTGATTGTAGGGCGTCCAGTCAGTATCAGGATCGCGCAGAAACTGCGTGCGCATGCTCTCCATCTTGGAATCAAGATCATCAAGATAGTGCAGCATCAGCGCTTCAGGGAACATCGGCAATTTGGGCTGCCGAATTCGTACTTGCCATGATGGCTGATGATCAGATGCTCCAGCAGGATCTTGTATTCGTCCGGAAATCCCGGCACCTGAGCAAGCTTCTGTTGCAGCATCTCCAGCTCAATGATCATGTGCCCCAGCAGTTGTCCCCGCGTGGTGTAGGTGAACGACCGTGAAAGCTCAGTTCATGCACCTTCCCGATATCATGAAAGAATGCGCCGGCCAGGAGGAGATCACGGTTGATCTGTTCCGGATAGTTACGACACGCAAGGTCACAGAGCTGAAAAAGTGACACCACGTGATCAAGCAGTCCGCCAATAAAAGCGTGATGCAGGGTTTTGGCAGCGGGCGCATTCTTATATGCAAACTCAATCTGCGGGTCGGCCATGAAGGCCTTTACCAGCGCCTTGAGATGCTGGTCCTTAAAGCTGTCAATAAAATCGCCCAGGGTCTTCCAAAGCGCGTTAATGTCTTTGGTCGTGCGTGGCAGATAGTCTTCAAACTCAACTTCCGCCTCCTCCATGGACCGCAGCTTGTGCAGGGTGAGCTGAAAGCGCCCGTTAAATTTGTTGATCAGGCCGCGGACTTTCACGAAGTCGTCCTGTTCAAAGACATTGATGTGGTCGGTCGACGTTGTCCCACATCTTGGCATCGATGTGTCCGGTACGGTCCGCCAGCGTCAAAGCCAGATAAAGTTCGCCGCTCTTTTTGGGCTTGGCCTGCTTGGATACCACCACAAACGAAGAGGTAATCACCTGGTTCTCGTGGAGGTTGCAATCGCAAATGTAAAACTCTTTCATGAAATGTCCGGTGGACTTGCCTTTATCTTAGCTGCAATTCGCGTTTGAGGGAATCAGGCAAACACTAGTAGGGAGAAGGTTCTACTTTCCAGTGATGGTAAATATGCGCTTCTTTGAAGACGGTGACCAGTTCGGGATCAAGTTCCCCGTCTTTGACTGAGAGATCAAGGATCTCCAGCGCGCGCTCAACCGAGACGGCTTTCTTATACGGGCGATCGGCCGCCGCCAGCGCATCGAAAATATCGGCAATGGTCATCATGCGGGCCTGCACCGGAATGTCCGGCGCGCGAAAGCTGTAAGGGTATCCCTTGCCATTCAGCTTCTCATGGTGCGCGCGCGCAATCTCCGGAATATTGCGCAGTTCACTGGTCCACGGGATCGCCTGAAGGAAGCTGACGGTGTGAAGCACGTGGGCTTCAATCTGCTGGCGTTCATCATCATCCAGCGAACCCTGGCGGATGGATAGCAGTTTCAACTCTTCCTGGTTCAGCAACGGCATTTTCTGCCCGTCAGATCCTGAATAGGTGACGTTGGCAATTTTCAGCAGCGGACCGAAATCACCTTCGGGCAAAACTGTGGGCTCATTAGCCCAGATGATGGCCTGCAGGTAGTCATCCAGGTGACGAAGAGATTCCTGCAGCTCCCGTCAAAGCGGGGCACTGACGCCAGATATTCTTCCCGGCCTTTTTCCAGCAGATAGTTGATCTTGGATTGCAGGACCTCGTTCTCCAGCGTGCGGCGCACAAAACCAAAGCGCTGTTTGATCAGTTCCATTTGCGCCGGATAAAGTTTTTTGGCCTTCACCAGCACTTCTTCACGCACGCCAACTTTGCCAAAATCGTGCAGCAGGCTGGCATAGCGAATTTCACGCATCTGGTCACGCGAGAATTGAACCGGGGCATAGGTGCCCGTTTCGATCCGGTTGACCGCCTGCGCCAGCGCCAGGGTGAGATTGGCGACACGAAAAGAATGACCTGAAGTTGCCGGATCGCGGGTTTCAATCGCCGTGACCGAAGCGCTGACAAAGCCTTCAAACAGCCGCTGAATATCTGCATAAAGCCGGCTGTTTTCCATGGCAACGGCCGCCTGGCTGGCCAGCGACAACACAATTTCCTGCTGCCTGGCGGTAAACGCAATCACCTGCTCGTCTATGTCTTCCTGCGTGGAGAGAGGAGCAGCAAAGTTGCGTTTCGCGTTAATGAGCTGCAACACACCCAGGATCTTTTCCTGCTGGTTGCGAATTGGCACAGCCAGAATGGACCGCGTCCGATAGCCGGAATCTTCATCGAACTTGCGATTGATGGCGTATGGCTTATCACTGGACAGGCGGTAGGCATCTTCTATGTTAACGATTTCTCCGGTCTGGGCCACATAACCGGCAATCGAGTGCTCGTCAACGCCCATGGTGATTTCACGGAACGGCACATCCACGGTATCGTTTTGCGCAAGCTTGAAACGCAAACGGCGGGGATGGTCTTCAACTGCGGGAGTGGTCTGCCCATGCTCGCCGGTTGGCTCCGCCACTCCGGGATTCAACGGTGACGCTTGCTGCGAAATCATCTCCGCTTCCTCCACCAGATAGATGGACCCGGCGTCACTGGCGGTGAAAGCCCGCGACTTGGTGAGGATCAGTTCCAGCAGCCGCTCGGAATCGCGCTCTGAAGACAATGCCACGCCAATTTGATTCAGCTCATGAATTTCATTACTCGCGCCCGCCAGACGTTGATTGACCTCATGGCGGGTATGGACCAGATGGATGTGGTCAAGGGCGTTATCCACCATGCGGTCCAGCAGCGTCTCCGGCACATCCAGCGGGAGATAGGCATAGATGGCGCCGTCATTGCGCGGGTCCCTGAAACGGAAGTTAGTCAGCGCCAGCACGCGCGTGTTGGGCAAACGCAATTCATGGTAGTGCTGCTCTACCAGATCTTCAGTCGAAACCAGCACAATGCGTTCCAGCTCAGGGCTTTCAATGCGCAACGCCTCAAATGCTGACCGCCGGAACCGTTGCACGTTCTGGAAATACCGGCCGGAAATGGCGTCATCAGCGAAATAGGCGATCACCGGCAGCGGACGCATACCGGTTGTCTCACGGCGTTTTGGTGCCACGGCTGGTTTCATGCTGGGACTTTAGCAACTAACGTCTGGTGAGGATCCGGGTAAGTCTCTACTGTTTAAGCGATCTTATCGGAAACACGGGCCATTTTGGAACCGGAGTGGCACATTCGTAATCAGTGCTTCGCCTGAATTTTACAGGCCAAATAGGGCAGCATTGTTTCGGTTGTTTTTAGGTCTTTCTTTGATAAGGTTGGGTTTTCTTCGACCGATTCCCGGTATTCGTCTTCACTCCCCTCCTGGTGACTATCCGATCGCCCGATCTCCAGATCACCGCTCCGATGTCTCCGTGTCTCCGTGGTAGGTGTGCTGGTTTTGAATATGCGAGAATATCGCCAATGCGCGCTGATCAACCTCGCACTCCCGACTTCATCTATGGCACTGCCTGGAAGGAAGACCGGACTGCCCCTCTTACCGAGTTGGCAATTCGCAGCGGCTTTCGAGCCATTGACACCGCCAACCAGCGCAAACATTATTATGAGGTCGGCGTGGGAGAAGCCCTGGCCGCCGTATATGGCGCGGGCATCGTCACCCGCGCCGAGCTTTTCCTGCAAACCAAGTTCACGTACCAGCGTGGACAGGACCATCGCTTGCCGTTCGATCCCAAAGCTCCGATCGCCCTTCAGGTGGAACAGTCACTGACCAGTTCGTTCGATCATCTTGGCACCGACTACGTGGACAGCTTTGTTCTTCACGGCCCGTCAACCAGCTATGAATGGTCCGCCGACGATCAGGAAGCCTGGCAAGCCATGATGAAGGAACGTGATCGGGAACGAACACGGATGCTGGGCGTGAGCAACGTCTCATTGCTTCACCTTCAGCAGATGATCGCCATCCATGGTGAGGCCCCGGCTTTGGTGCAGAACCGCTGTTACGCGCGTCTGGGCTGGGACGGCGATGTGCGGGCCTTCTGCCGTGAGCACAGCATCATCTATCAGGGATTTTCGCTGCTCACCGCGAACCTTGAACTCGTACGTCATTCCACCATCGCCAGGATCGCGTTCGCGAAAAACGCATCGCCTGCCGCAGGTCGTGTTCGCTTTTGCGCGGACGATTGGGATATTGCCCCTGACCGGGACCTCCAGCGAAGAACATATGAAGCAGGACCTCGCCAGCCGCGACCTGTCGCTCTCCGAAGACGAAGTACAGAAGATCAAGTCGCTGTCTGGATAGCCACCCGGTGTATCCCAAGTTGTAAAGCACTGAGCTCAAATCATCCCATCCCAGGGTTTTTTGATTTTTGCATTCCTACGTGTGCCTTGTGTCCTCGGCGACTCCACTAACGCTTCGTCGCACTGCGAACCAGGTTGGGAGAGATCCCAAAGATGACGATTGGGGAAAATGCTGTATTCCAAACATCGCAAGCTTTCACAATCTCCAAGCGTGCCCATGCACCGAGCACCGTAGGTGCGACCACACGTTAGCCCAGTGTGCTTCGTGGGTCGGCACACCAAATCGCTGCCCACAACGCAATTTTGTTTTGTACAAAAGGAAGTAATGGTCGGGACGGGCAGATTTGAACTGCCGACCCCTCGCACCCCAAGCGAGTGCTCTACCAGGCTGAGCCACGTCCCGACATAAGAAGCCGCTGCTGTTTAGAACCATGGGGTTAGCGCAGCGAAAAGTTCTAACCGATTATAGCAGGCTTGAATTCTAAGGATTTTCGCAAAAAAAGGCTCCTCGGAATCCCATTGACACCAGGCGGTTGTCATGAAATTCCGGGGAGCGCAGCCAATACCCATATAGGGCAGCCTGCGCCATCAAAAGATATAGAAGAAAACGGATTAAGAGTATTTTTATTAAACGTAAGGTGTTTGTCCCTGATTATTTGGGTGGTGGGACAAATTCCTTCGGCAGCGCCGAGCCCTGGCCAAACAAAAATTGTTCCATCTGTTCCACCAGAAACTGTTGTGCCTCAGGCTTCCAGGGCTGGAGGCGGTATTCATTCAGCAGCATCTTTGAGTGCTCGCTCCACATGCGCCAGGCTTCCGCACTGATGCTTTCATAGATCTTCTGGCCCAGCGGCGTGTCAAAAGGCGGTTCATCCAGGCCGGGCAGCTCGCGTCCGAGCTTTGCGCATTTCACCATACGAGGCATTTTCAGTGACTCTCCTTCATTCCATTCGGTCAGATTTTATTGTACCCAAGAGGGCGGCAATGAGCGGCACGGGGTTTCCAAAAACTGCCCGGCCTATCTGGGTTTCCTACTCTGTTTCTTTCGCTTTTGCCTTTGCCTTGGCTTTCATTGAGGTTGCCTTCTTCGCCTTCGCCGGGCGCTCCTCCAACAAGGCGAACTGGATTTTGCGCTGCATGTGATCAATGCGATCCACAATCACCCGCACACGGTCGCCAATGGAAAAAGTCTTGCGCGTGCGCTCGCCGATGATCTGGCGGGTGTTTTCGCGGAAGGTATAGTGATCATCTTCGAGCGTCGTGATCGGCACCAGGCCTTCCACAAACAATTCCGTCAGCTCAACGAAGAAACCGTACTTGGTTACGCTTACGATCAGGCCATCAAAATCTTCGCCAATCCGCTCTTCCATGAACTTGAGCTTCTTCCATTCCATGAGCTCGCGTTCGGCTTCGTCGGCGCCCGCTCTGCCTGGCTGGAAGAGTCGGCCACCTCATGCAGCCTCTCTTCGGTGTAACCTGCCACGGCTTTCACGGCTCTGGGACGGTCGTCTTCTGTTGGCCTGCTTTCCCGGCCCGCGTTTTGACCATGGCGACGCGTGCTCGCCATAGGTGGGCATGGTTCCCTGTTCCGGACGGCCTTCACCGCGCAGCACATCTTTCAAAATGCGGTGGACAATCAGATCAGGATAGCGGCGGATGGGCGAGGTAAAGTGTGTATAACAGGGCGCAGCCAGCGCGAAGTGGCCTTCATTCACCTCTGAATAGCGCGCCTGCTTCAATGAGCGCAGCATCAGGAATGACAGCACGCGCTCTTCCGGCTTACCCGCTATTTTCTGCACCAGCTTCTGATACATGCGCGGCGTGAGGTGCACGTCTTCCGGCAGTTCTACCGTGGGAGGGCGGCGTCCACTGCCATAATGTGAGCGCTTGTCCGCCCTCGTCTGCACGCGTTTAATGGGTAAGGCGCCCACGCCGAGCGAATAGCCAAAGCTGGCCGCGATGGTCTCAAAGTCATAAATGCGTTTGGGATCAGGTTTTTCATGGATGCGATACAGGCTGCCGAAATTGCGAGTATAGAGATGCGTGGCCACGGTCTCATTGGCGGCCAGCATGAATTCTTCAATCAGGCGATGCGCCCAGTTCCGCTCCGAAGCACGCACGCCTTTCATCAGCCCATTCTGGTCGAACTCGATCACTGGCTCTGGCAGGTCAAAGTCAATTGAGCCGCGCTTCACGCGCTTGCGATTGAGAAGCTGCGCCAGCTCGTACATGGTCTGGAAAGGTTCCACCATGTCGCGGTACTGCGCCTTGAGTACAACGTCATCTTCCAGGATGGCGTTCACGTCCGTGTAGGTCATGCGGTGGACGGAGCGAATGACGCCTTCCGCCAGTTCGTAATTCTGCACTTCTCCGTGGCGATCGATTTCCATGACGCAGGAAAGCACCAGGCGGTCCACTTCCGGAACCAGGCTGCAAATATCAGTGGAGAGTTCCAGCGGCAGCATAGGCACGGCGCGGTCAGGGAAATAAACTGAAGTCCCTCGCTTGAATGCCTCTTCATCAATACTGGAGCCATACTCCACGTAATGGGCTACGTCGGCAATGTGCACCTGAAGCTCATAACCTCCGCCGGCCAGCTTGCGGACATGGACAGCATCGTCAAAGTCGCGGGCAGTCTCGCCATCAATGGTCACGATGGGCAGGTCGCGATAGTCATTGCGATGTTCCAGCTCCTTGTGCGGCAGAACGGGGCTGATGGCTTGCGCCTCTTCCAGGACCTCGGCGGGAAAATGTGACGGATGTGGTGCTTGCGAATGATGATTTCCACGTCCACGCCAAAATCATCTTCGTAGCCGATAATCTCAATCACCTTGCCGCGCGGACTCTGGTTGGCCGAAGGAAATTGCGTGATCTCAATTTCCACCACCACATTTTCCAGGTCTTCCCATGTGCCGCGATTGGCTTCCTTGCCCAGCACGCGATGCGGGCTCTGCTCCCGCGGACGTTTTGCCGTCGGCTCACGATGATCTCGATAGATGGTTGACTGGTAGTCTTCTTCCTCTTCTTCACCTTCAGGAATCGGCCGTTCCATGCCAGGCGGGATAATGATTTCCGTGGCTACCTTGGCGTCAATGGGCGTGACATAGTTATGACGATCGCCATAATGAAACGTGCCAACCACGGTGACCTGTTCGCGTTCCGTCACACGCAGAATGCTGCCTTCGCCCTTGCCATCGGGACGTATCCGCCCAAGCTCCACCAGCACCTGATCGCCATGCATGGCACTGCCGATGTCCGGCGGAGGAATGAATATGTCACCCATAAGCTTTCCGCGAGCGCGCTCCGGCAATGATTCGGCATCCGGCGTGACAAAGCCATACCCATCGCGATGCATGCGCAGCGTGCCCACAACCAGGTTCTGGCTGGAAGTCGAGGTCGGCAATCCCCAGCGCTCTTTGCCAATGGGAACCAGTTTCTTGCGCCGGACCATGTGACGTAAAGTGTCCTGCACGGTGCGGCGGTCACGGCCGCGAATGCCCAGGTCATGGATGATCTGTTTGAACCCGGCAGTATGCTTGGGCTGTTTGCCGATGTAGCGGAGGATTTCATTGTCAGTAATCATGGTTTTTTAAAAACGTCATCTAAAAACTTTCTTTTGATTCGCTCGCAAGTCTTTGCCGATGTTTAGATTCCTGTAATACCAGAATGCTTTGGCCCATTTCGATTTTCAGCCCCGGCAGACTACGGCAAGCCACAGATAACAAAGGTGGTTACCTAACGCGTAATCCTCCTAGCTCTATCCTAACGCGATTCAATTTTTTAACTAAGTGCCTTGCCCGATATAAGAAATGCCACTCTGACTGGAATAATTACTTTGTGATTGCAGTGTACGTGGTCTCCCTCTGAAGCCGCGTACATCGCCGAAGCGGCGCAAATTCAGCTTACTTTTGAACAGCGTGGCTGATTGTCAGTTTGGTTACCAACGTGCGAGCGTGAATCACTGGCAATCCTTACATGCCGGCTATCAGTTTTAACAGCAGACGGCGAGAGCTGGCTGCGCGCTGCAACTATCAAAGATTACTGAAAGGATTTTATTGCAATGTGGAAGCCCGCAACCGCGCCAAATAAACAAAATACCCCGGAACCGGAGAAACCAGCTATGAGCACTACCCCAACGCTCCCGAACGCAGAGCCGACTCCAGTAGCCGCGCCCCGCACCTCGATTGTCAACAGCCAGGAACAGGCCACCATCGGCAAGTCGCTCGTCATCAAGGGCGAAGTCACCGGATCCGAATCGCTCTATATTGATGGCCGCGTTGAAGGCGCAATCAACCTCCCCGGCAATCGCGTCACCATCGGCCGCAATGGACAGGTCCAGGCCAACGTGAATGCCAAGGAAATAGTGATTCTGGGCAAAGTGAAGGGAAACCTCACCGCCAGTGATCGCGTGGACATCCGCAATGAAGGCTCTTTGGCCGGTGATGTTGTCTGCCAGCGCATCAGCATTGAAGACGGCGCGTACTTCAAGGGCAGCATTGATATCCGCAAGCCGAACCCGAAAGAAATGAATGGCAGCACCAAGGTTGAATCGGTTTCAACCGGCACGGAAGCCACCAAGCTCACGTCAGCATCTGCTTAAGTTTTCGGCTTGAATGCCGAGTTACCAGCAATGCTTGGTTTCTCCTAACACTCAGCAGGATGCTCTCTTCGGGGAGCATCCTGTGTTTCACAACCGGTTTTCAGGTCAGATGTGCGTCCCCATGGTAAATAAAATCCTCCAATTGCTCTCGATCCGCTGCTCGCATAAAAAAACCTCCCAGCCATTTGCCGCTTCAGAACCGGCAGCGCGCAGGGCCGTCAATGAGCAGTGGAGCACGCCATCGCGCGCCAGCCGCCACTACGTTGTATGCCTGGATTGCGGTCATAAGCTTGATTATGACTGGACCAACATGCGCGTCACCGGCAAATAACCGGCTCCTTTCCCGCAACCAGCACCTCTATCATCTACGATCGCCCGGCATGGGCGTGTGTGTATGGCTTTTGCACAAAAAAGACCCTGTTTCCCACAGATCTTGTTTCGTTTTCAGCTCAATCCCACTTTGAGTCTGCGCAGGTTTGCAGCAGAATAGATAACAACGAGCATGGCAAACCCCGGCGATCTGGCATATACGGTCAAGCAACAGGCGGACATTGTCCGCGTCATCGGCGGCTACATACAGCTTAAGAAGGCCGGCGCTCAGAATTTTTCCGGGCTGTGCCCGTTTCACCAGGAGAAGACGCCGTCATTCAGCGTGCATGCCACGCGCCAATACTTCCATTGCTTCGGCTGCGGCAAATCAGGTGACGTCTTCACGTTTGTGCAAGAGCTGGAAAAGATCAGCTTCCTGGAATCAGTGCGGCTGGTCGCGCAAAAACTCGACATCAAGCTGCCTAAGATGGAGTACAGCTCTCCGCAAGAGGCGCAGGAAGCACGCCAGCGAGGCCAACTCATCGAGATGCATGAACGGGCCTGTGCGTTTTTTGAAGAACAGCTTCGCCGGCCGGAAGGAGCGCATGCACGGCAATATCTTTCGTCACGCGGCTTAAATGACGAAACTATCCGTGAGTTCCGCATCGGGTACGCGCCGGACTCGGGCTTCCTGCTGAAAGATCGCCTGAAGAACGATTTCAATGACGAACTGATGCGCGCTAGTGGATTGTTCTCGTCAAAAGAGGGCGCGGAGGTGAACCTTTACTCCAAGTTTCGCAACCGCATCACCTTCCCGATCGCGCAGGAAAATGGCAAAATCATTGCCTTCACCGGACGCACTCTGGCGCAGGATGAAAAATCCGGCCCCAAGTACCTCAATTCCCCGGAAACACCGCTCTATTCCAAATCTCGCGTGCTGTACAACCTGGACAAAGCCAAAGAGCCCATACGCAAGCTGGGCTATGCCGTGATTGTGGAAGGCCAGATGGACTGCATTTCCGTGTATGCCGCGGGCTTTCGCAATGTGATTGCCAGTTCCGGCACCGCCTTCACGGAAACACAGGTGCGCCTGCTGAAAAGATTCACGGAGCAGATTGTGGTCAACTTTGATCCCGATACTGCCGGCGCCGCCGCCACTGACCGCTCATTGGCCATGCTGCTGGAAGAAGATTTCAAGATCAAAGTGCTACAGCTCGATTCCGGCTATGACCCTGATCTGTTCATCCGCAAGAATGGCGCGAAAGGCTACGAAAAAGCCCTCGGCGGTTCGCTTGGTTTCTTTGACTATCTGGTGGAGCGCGCGATGAAGACTTTTGCGGTGCGGACGCCGGAAGGCAAGCAGAAAGCCGTGAGCTTTCTGCTGCCGTACATACAGCATGTTCCCAGCCGGATAGTGCGCGACAGCCTGTCCAATGACATTGCCCAGAAACTGGGAATTGATTCAGGCGTGCTGAGACAAGAGTTCAAGTCGGCGGCGACCAGCCGGGGCGCGAAGCGGCCAGGTGCAGAACGTGCCCGACCAGCAAGTGAGCCCGGCAGAAAAGGTCCTGGTTCGGGCGGCATCATCCAATGTGCCCGAGGAAGCGGAGTTTCGGCGCAGCGCATTGCACGCGCTGGGCACTGAGAATATTCATCATGGCCTGAGCACGGAGCGGATTATGGCGGCGTTGCTTGAGAACGCCGGACGGCAGGAAGATGCACTGGCATTGCCGCTGGAAGAAGGTGATCGCCAGCTTCTGGCCCGCATCATTATGCGTGAAGAGGAACCGCTCACTGAAGATCTGCTGGAAGGCGCCCTGGAAGCTCTGCGCCATCGCGCTCAGATTGTCCAGCGCGAGCGCGATATCAAACGCGGCATTGTGGAAGCGGAACGTCACAATGACATAGCGTCACTCTTGCGGTTGAAGCAGGAAAAGCTGGAACTGGATCGCAAGATGGCCGGCCTGGAGTAGAGACCGTTTGCATTTGCAATCCGCTTACGCCCGGCGCAAGCGTCGCATGATCGAACTCGCCTGATCTATTCCCATCAGGGCCGTGATAACAAGATAAGAAACGCCATACGGGACAAGGATGACCAGGGCCGCAACGCGCGGTCTATGCGGGTGCAAAAGCGTAACGAATCGCCCAGGCCAAAGCCGCCGACGCAATCGCAGCAAACCACAGCCGGGCGAAATAACTGGTGGGAGATGGAATGTGGCCAATGCGCTGGGCCATCCCGCGACGAAGCAGCAGAAATTCAATCCAGGCTGAGACTCCGTAAGAGGCTGTAAGGCCGGCCACTCCCCATCCAGGATCGATGCCGAGTAGCCGCGGCAGGTGCAGAGCGCTGAAGTATCCCAGAGCGGTGGTCAAAATCACGCGAATGATAGCATAGCGCAGTGGAGTTCGCGTGTCTCGCAACGCGTAGTATGCCGATGAATACAGCGGGCCGACAGTTGCCGCAACCAACCCCACAGCGATCCGGCCAGAATCCCCAGACAAAATCGTTATCGCCGCGGGTAAATTTACCGGATTGGTAAATTGCGCCGTAACCACTCTCCCAGCGCAAGAAACGCCACGGCCGAAGGAACCACGAAAAACGCGATACGTCTGGTGCTGGATTCAATACGGTTTTCGCAACGTCTCGGCGATTTCCTGGTCGCTGCCTGTAGCGCTCGACATTGACGGAAGCTCGGCCGCGGAGATCGCCAGACCAAAGAGGCTTACCGGCAGCAGATAAAGGGTCTGAGCGTTCGATAACGCCGCTACGGCGCCAGCCCCAGGAAACTGGCCAGCCACTGGTCCACATAAGCGCTGATCTGTGTGATACCGCGGCTGATGAAATAGGGGAAAAGTTCCTGATGACAGTGCGTACGTTCTGGCTTAGCGAATAAACAGAAACTTCAAAGCAGGAACCAGGCTGAGTACAACCGGAAGCTGTACCAGGAACTGCAATCCGCTCCCGACGACCGAGGCCCAGGCAGTGTACATCGCCAGCCGAGGAAGATCAGCGCGCCGTCCGAAGATGATCAATGCCACAATCTGCGCAATGTTCCAGATGACCGGAGAAACGTAAGAAAGGAAAAACTTGCGGTGGCTGTTGAGAATTCCCAGGCACCATGCCGAAAGCACCATCAGTCCAATGCCGGGAAAGAAGATTCGGACCAGTTGAATGGTAAGCTGCCGGCGTTCGTCATGAAAGCCGGGTGCAATCAGGTCGATCAGCCACGGCGCGGCCGCAACCCCGATCAGGACCAGAATTGACGTAACCAGGGCCAGCAGCGAGAATACCGCTCCGGCTACCCTGCCTGCCTTTTCCTCGTCCTTCTCAGCTACCAGTCTGGCGTAAACGGGAATGAACGAAGCCGAAAGAGCGGTTTCCCCCAGTAGATTTTGCAGGATATTGGGGATACGCATGGCGGCGCGAAAAGCGTCAGCTCAGGCGACAGTCCAAAATAATGAGCGAATACGCTTTCGCGGACCAGACCGAAGATGCGGCTGAGGAATATCCCAGCCGAAACCGAAAAGCGTGCCGGCCTGTACTTCATGTCCGGCTGTGGGGCTGCTGGAATTGGTGCTGGCGGTCGGCATCTGCTCTGCGAGTTTGTCACAGGCAGGCGTAACCGTGCAAACTCCTTGACTACCCGGGGGAAAACAACCTAGATATGGAAAGTGACAGGTAAAACAGAGATTCCTGCCAGGAAATTTACGCATCAGGTAAGTAGATGAAGTCTCACATTGTTCTGGGAAAAATCTTCGGAATTGAGATTGGGATCCATTGACACCTGGTTCATCATCGCGGCACTGATTACCTTCTCACTCTCCGATCATTTCAGGGCCATTAACTCCGGATGGAGTAACACGGTGGTATGGGGAGCGGCTGGACTCACCGCGTTGCTTTTCTTTGCAAGCCTGCTGGCGCATGAGCTTTCACACTCCCTGATGTGGCGCGCACGCAAGCTGCCTGTGAACCGCATTACGCTCTTTGCTCTCGGCGGAGTTTCCGTGATCGAAAAGGAACCGCCTAACGCCCTCACGGAGTTCCTGGTAACCATTGTAGGCCCCTTGACCAGCGTTGTTCTCGGGCTTGTTCTGCGCGGGCTGGCTTACTCGATACGACAAGATCCGGAAGCCACGCCGGGGCTCGCCATCCTGTACTGGCTCGGTTACATCAACATTTCGCTGGGAATCTTCAACATGCTTCCAGGTAGTCCCTCTGGAGCGGCGGACGTGTCTGTTCGTAGCGTGATATATGAAAGGGTGGCGCCACCCACAACCTGGAGCGCGCAACCAGGATCGCTTCCCGCGTCGGACAGATGATTGCAATCCTTTTTATATTGACATATAATTCATCAGTTT
>CAWGRA010000033.1:0-270729 GCA_963824835.1 Terriglobia bacterium
CAAATTACTCTAATACTCAAATCTGCCCAGGGCGAACTTGTCATCTTGAGCGGAGTCGGAGCGCATGCGACGGCGCAGTCGAAAGCATGCATTTCCTTTTCTCGTCCGATCACCAGATCATCCACTCACGCAGATCGCCCGACCAAGAGATTTCTCCGTGTTCTCCGTGCCTCCGTGGTGGGTGTTGTTCGGTCGCCATTTTATCCAGCATCGCGCCTGCCGTGTCCTCATCAATTCGTCCGTCAAGCATCGCTTCATTCAGATCCCTGATGTGCTGATTGACGATTTGTTGATTAACGCTTATCCGGTTGACGCGCACTGCATCAGAGACCTCACCCTCCGGACGCTCGCTCACACGGGCAACAAAATCATGCTGTTCGACTCACCGCCGTAGGCTCAACTCCTGTTGCTCTGCGTGCTTCCGGCAATGTAATGGTCCTTCATCGCTGCGCCCTGCATTGCCTCCCATTCGCTTTTAACGCCTTGCACCGCCGATAGTAGTCATACCTCGTCTCCAGGTGGTGGTTATGCCTCGTCTCAAAGTCCCTTGCGCCGGATGTCGCAAATTCCAGATTCCCGCCTTCAATTACCTTATGCATCGTGCCTCTTTCTCTTCCGGATCACCGGATCATCCGATTATCTGATTACCAGATTCTTAGCTTCCCGATTACCAATTACTCAATCCCAAATCTGCCCGGTGGACTTGTCATCTTGAGCGGAGTCGGAGCGCATGCGGCGGCGCAGTCGAAAGATCTATGCATTTTGCCTTTGCTTTTGCCTTTGCTTTGGCCAATTGCCATCTGCTAATTGCCAATTGTTGTTTTCCCGATCACCGGATCATCCGATTACTTGATCACCGGTCCTTGCCTTCTCCTGTCTCCGCGCCTCCGTGGTGGGTGTTCTGGCTTGCTCTTCCGCTGTCGCGCGATCACGTCGATGTCGGCGATCCCTCCCCCCTCCCGAGACCAATTAGGAAAATAAAACACTTAGTTTAGGATCAGCAGCGTACATTTCGAAAACTAAGCTAAGTTAGAGCCGTATCCCGCCATTTGAATGATGACTCACCTCCAAGTCTAGCATAACTATGTTTAGTTTCACAGTAACTATATATAGTTTATGGCTGGAACTAGCGGTTTTGGCGAAAGCGGAAATCAAAGCGCCGAAGCCGCGACACAGCGGTAGGGCAGGGTTTTAACCCTGCCTGAGCGAAGCGAAACGACGGCCGTAAGGTCGGGTTCGAGTCGTAGGAAGCAGAGCCCCGCAGCCGGGTCCCCTTAGCACGGGTGCCCATCCGCTCTAATGTTGCCTTTATTATTGCGACCCGTTACTCAGTATCGCTTCGTCCACAAGCTGGCCAACAAGTTTCACGGTTTCCTGCGTCTCGATTTCATCCCGTCTTTTCAGAAGAATGATAAAGAAACAGCGGCTTCTGAGACAGATTCGGGAGCACCACATTGGAAACTCGCCAATGTGGTGCTCCCGAATCGTGTCTTAGAAGCCGTGTTCTCTTTATACGATTCTTGCTGAAAAGACGGGATGAAATCGAGACGCAGGAAACCGTGAAACTTGTTGGCCAGCTTGTGGCCGAAGCGATACTCAGTAACGGATCGCAAGAGTAAAGGCAACATTAGAGCGGATGGGCACCCGTGCTAAGGGGACCCGGCTGCGGGGCTCTGCTTCCTACGCACTGAACCCGACCTTACGGTCGTCGTTTCGCTTCGCTCAGGCAGGGTTAAAACCCTGCCCTACCGCTGTGTCGCGGCTTCGGCGCTTTGATTTCCGCTTTCGCCAAAACCGCTAGTTCCAGCCATAAACTATATATAGTTACTGTGAAACTAAACATAGTTATGCTAGACTTGGAAATGAGTCATGATTCAGATGGCGGGATTACGGCTCTAACTTAGCTTAGTTTACGAAATGTACGTCTGGGATATCCCAAACTAAGTGTTTTATTTTCCTAGTTGGGGTACTCGGGGAGGGGGGAGGGATCGCCGACATCGACGTCATCGCGTGACAGCGGAAGAGCAAGCCCAAACACCCACCACGGAGGCGCGGAGACACGGAGAAAGGCAAGGACCGGTGATCAAGTAATCGGATGATCCGGTGATCGGGAAAACAGCAATTGGCAATTAGCAGATGGCAATTGGACCAAAGCAAAGGCAAAAGCAAAGGCAAAAGCAAAAGCAAAGGCAAAATGCATGGATCTTTCGACTGCGCCGTCGCATGCGCTCCGACTCCGCTCAAGATGACAAGTCCACCGGGCAGATTTGGGATTGGGTAATTGGTAATCGGGAAGCTAAGAATCTGGTAATCAGGTAATCGGATGATCCGGTGATGCGGACCAGAAAGAGGCACGATGCACAAGGTAATCGAAGGCGGGAAGTCTGGAATTTGTGAAATCCGGCGCAAGGGACGTTGAGGCGAGGTATGACCACCACCTGGAGACGAGGTATGACTACTATCGGCGGTGCGAGGCGTTAAAAGCGAATGGGAGGCAATGCAAGGCGCCGGCGATGAAGGAGCATGACATCTGCCGGAAGCACGCGGAGCAACGGGAGAAGGCGCTGCGGGCAGAAAGTCAACGGCGGGATTTTGTTGCCCGTATAAGCGAGCGTCCGGAGGGTGAGGTCTCTGATGCGGGGCGGCTACCGGATAAGCGTTAATCAGCAAATCGTCAATCAGCACATCAGGGATTTAATGCAGGCGATGCTTGACGGACGAATCGATGAGGACACGGCAGGTGCGATGCTGGATGAAATCGCGTTGAACAACACCCACCACGGAGGCACGGAGACACGGAGAAATCTCTTGGTCGGGCGATCTGGTGAGTGGATGATCTGGTGATCGGACGAGAAAGGAAATGCATAGATCTTTCGACTGCGCCGTCGCATGCGCTCCGTCCGCTCAAGATGACAAGTTCGCCCTGGGCAGATTTGGTATTTGAGTAATTTGGTATCGGGTAAGCCTTCGACCGCATCTCGCTCATCCCCTATGAGAAAGCTTCCTATCCTCGGCCTCCAGCGCCAGTCTAAGCAGTCTGTAACCTGAACGGCCCCTGGCAGTATTCATCTTTTTACAGGAATTCTGTCACAGGATTTTTTCACAATTTCAGGAGGACACATGCTGGCGGATTTGCGAGACGCCTTACGGCAACTGCGCAAGGCACCTGGATTCACCGCAACAGCTTTGATCACCCTGGCTCTGGGCATCGGAGCGACCACGGCGATCTTTACACTGGTGCACCAGGTAATGTTGAAGTCCCTGCCCGTCACCAGGCCCGGCGAACTGTGGCGAATCGGCGATAAAGATCGTTGCTGCAACTGGGGCGGCTTTACCCAGGGCGATGACGGCGATTTTGCGTTGTTCAGCTGGGAGGCGTACCGCAATTTCCGTGAGCACGCACCGGAATTTTAGATCTGGCAGCGCTGCAGGCTGGCAATGCGAATCTAGGCGTCCGCAGGGCAGGCTCACAGGCGCCGGTAGATACACGCAACGGCGAGTATGTGTCTGGAAATTTTTTCCGCACGCTCGGCGTCCAGCCCTGGATCGGCCGGCTGTTGACAGATGAAGACGACCGCGAAGGTGCGTCGCCGGTTGCGGTGATGAGCTATCGCATCTGGCAGGACAAGTATGGATCTGATCCTTCGGTGGTCGGCGCCGGTTACCAGATCAACGGGCATTCCTTCACCGTGATTGGCGTTGCGCCGCCTGGATTCTTCGGGGCCAAGCTGGCGGGCTAGGGCATGCCGGATTTCTGGCTGCCCGCCACAAGTGAACTGTTACTGGAAGGGAGTTCCGCCCGGCTGAAGAGGCCACAATCCAACTACCTTGACTTGCTGGGAAGAGTCCGTCCGGGAACGGATTCCAAAGCGCTCGAAGCAAAATTGCGGGTGATATTCCATAATTGGCTGGCGAGTCACGTTCCTGACATGGATCCGGGCGAGAAAGAACTGTGGGAAAAGCAGACATTGCATCTCACGCCTGGCGGCGCGGGCGTTGCCGCTCTCAGGGATGAATACGAAGATGGATTGAAGCTTCTTCTGATCGCTGCCGGATGCGTATTGCTGGTGGCGTGTGGGAACCTGGCGAATCTGATGCTGGCCCGCGGATTGAAGGAGCGCGCACAGACCTCGATCCGCGTAGCCATGGGCGCTTCGCGCACGCGAATCATCCGCAGGTCTCTGGTGGAGTGCGTCACGCTTTCCGCGATCGGTGGAGCACTCGGCATTGCTGTGGCTTACACCGGAACAAAGTTGATTCTGCATCTGGCTTTTCAGAACGGCCGCCCGGACAACTTTGTCCCCGTCAGTGCAACTCCATCCATCCCCGTGCTGCTTTTCACACTCGGTGTCTCGTTCCTCACGGGGATTATTTTTGGAATTGCGCCAGCCTGGGTGACCTCGCATGCTGATCCGGTAGAAGCACTGCGTGGTATTAACCGTTCACTGGGTGGCGGCCGAGGATGGACGCAGAAGTCTCTGGTCATCGCGCAAGGCGCGGTCTCAGTGGTATTGCTCTCCGTTGCGGCCCTGCTCGGCCAGAGTCTGCGTAACCTGCAGCATCAGGATTTTGGTTTTGAGACGCAGGGCCGATACCTTGTTGATATCAATCCGCGCCTCGCCAACTACAAACTTGAACAGTTGGATCCGCTGTATGTGCAAATCAGGGATCGACTGCGCAAGGTTTCTGGCGTCCGAATGGTCACGGCTGCGCTTTATGCTCCCATGTCCGGCGACAGTTGGAATGAGGGCATTCGCGTGGAAGGACGACCAGAACCGCCGGCAAAAGAAGATACGGGCTCAGGTTGGGCGATGATAACTCCGGATTTCTTTGACACCATTGGAGCCAAGATGGTGCTGGGGCGTCCGATCACTGATCAGGACACAGCGACGACGCGCAACGTAGCGGTGATCAATGAAGCGTTTGCAAAGAAGTTTTTCAAGGACCAGAATCCGATCGGACAGCACTTCGGGCAAAATCGAATCAAATACTCTGCCACCTACGAAGTCATTGGCGTTCAAAAGATATTCGCTACATGACATGGGGCGACAGAAAGCCGGTCGGTCCGATGTTCTGGACTGCTGAGGCACAGACGGTAAAGTACGACGATCCACCCTTCAACATTGGCGAGGTTTCGGCACACTTCCTGGGAAACATTGTGATCTGGGCGCCGGGGAATCCGCCCGGAATGGAAGAGCGGGTACGCAAGGAGCTGGCGAGCATCGATCCCAACCTGGTTGTTTATGCCGTAGAACCTTACGACAAGGTCGTGAGCAATGATTTTCAACAGGAAGCAATGGTCGCTACGCTGACATCTCTGTTTGGGGCGCTCGGGCTGGTGCTGGCTGCACTCGGCTTGTATGGAGTGCTGTCATACATGGTGGAACAGCGGACCAGTGAGATTGGTCTCCGCATGGCTCTCGGCGCAGATCGCCTGCGAATTACCAGGATGGTGGTAAGTGGCGCCTTCCTGCAAATAGGGATTGGACTGGCGATTGGAATTCCCGCAGCCATTGGCGCGGGCAAGCTTATGAACAATCAACTCTTCGGCGTAAAGCCCTGGGACCCCGTAATGCTCGTCACGGCAGCACTGATGCTGAGCCTGGCTGCGTTGCTGGCGTCGGCAATCCCAGCCCGTCGCGCGGCTGGCGTGGAGCCAATGGTGGCGTTGCGGAACGGGTGACTAATCCAGGTAATCTGGCAGGCGGGAGAATTGCCGTTGAGCTTGATCAATCAAAAGCAAAACCGAACCCCAAGCAGGCCGTTGAATCATCGCTCGGATAGGGATCCCCTCGCTGTGCTCGGGACGGGAAACCCTAATTGCTCCACGGCGGCTTTACGCCACTCATTCTGGCATAGGCGATCAACTGTCCCATGTGCTCATTGGCATGGACGATGATGCGCAGATACATGCCGTCAGCGTTGGTGTCACGGTCAGCAATGTGGACTCTGCGGGCCAGGTCGGCCGGCTTGGCCGATTGATGCGCAGTATTCACCACGTCCATTGACTGCTTGAGCCACTTGATCACGTCGGCCTTGCTGGTGACCGACTTTTCCGCCTTGTCCGGCTTCATATTTTTGAAAGCATCGGGAAACTTGAACGAAGGGTCGGCCTGGCTCAGCAGATAAAAGTTGGCGATGGCGATATGCATGTACACCTCTGACGTTGATCGCACATCCGGCGTAGGACGAAAGGAAAATTTCTCTGCCGGCGTGGCCTCTGCCAGCGATACAAGCTGCTGGGTGACATGTTTCCACTCGCCGTCATAGCCCATCCATATGCCTTCAGGCGGCGCCTGGGCGGGAACTGCGGCGGGAATAACAAATGCGAGAACAATCAGAAGAGCGAATGCTTTCATGGTCAGATCCCTCGATGAGGTACTTAGCATAGACGAACGCACGCGATTACCGTGAGCTCATTTCTTAGACACCAGTACGAAAAAGAGTACCTGGGGATTAGCACTTGGCACTTAGCCAAAAGCAACGACAAAATCTACCACGGAGACAACAGAAAATTAGTAATTGAGTAATTTGGTGATCGGGTAATTGGAACTTCAAACCCGAATTTTCACCACGAGAACAGAGGCACGGAGAAAACTACATTGCTGGATCAAGCGATTCGATGTGTGGTTATCTGTTGGATCCTGTGCGGTCAATGGCAGAGGTTTTTGATTTTCCAATTACCCGATTACCAAATTACTCAATTACCAATCTTCGTGCTACCAACTACCAAAAGCCCAAGTACCGTCTCTGACCATGATAAAATCAATACTTACTGCGGTCCCGCCTTCGCAAGCCGGAATACCCCTCGCAGCCAATAAAAACCAATGCTAACAGTCAGTAACGTCTCCATGCGCTACGGCGCAAAAGTTCTGTTTGAAGAAGTCTCCACGGCGTTTACGCCGGGAAAGCGCTATGGCCTTACGGGCCCTAATGGCGCCGGTAAAACCACTTTCATGAACCTGCTTTCCGGCGAGCTTGAGCCCCAGAAGGGCAACGTGGTGCGTCCGCGAAAGCTCAGCGTGCTAGCCAGGACCAGTTTGCCTTTGATGCTTTTCGCGTGATTGATACCGTGATCATGGGCAACAAGCGCCTCTGGGCCGCCATGCAGGAACGCGACCATATCTACGAGAAGCCGGAAATGTCCAATGAAGATGGCATGCGTCTGGGCGAGCTCGAAGGCATCGTCGGCGAAGAAGATGGTTACAGCGCGGAGAGTGATGCCGCCATCCTGCTGCAAGGCCTGGACATTCCTGACGAAGTCCATGAGCGCAAGATGAGTGAGCTGCAAGGTGGACAGAAAGTCCGCGTGCTGCTGGCGCAGGCTCTGTTCGGGCATCCTGAAGCTCTGCTGCTGGACGAGCCTACCAACCATCTTGATCTCGATTCCATCCATTGGCTCCAGGATTTTCTCAGCCGCTATGACGGCGTGCTGATCACCATCTCACATGATCGCCACTTCCTGAACTCTGTCTGCACCCATATCGCGGACATTGATTACGAAACCATCATCACCTACACCGGCGGTTATGACGATATGGTCATGGCCAAGACGCAGGTTCGTTCGCAGATTGAATCGCAGAATGCGCAGCGCGAAAAGAAGATTGCCCAGTTAAATGAGTTCATCGCGCGCTTCTCTGCAGGCACTCGATCCAGCCAGGTGCAATCGCGCAGAAAAGAAGTTGAGCGACTTCAGGTCACGGACCTGGCGCGGTCCAACATCGCCCGTCCGTTCCTCAAGTTCGAACAGAAACGCCCGTCAGGTAAGCACGTGCTGGAGATTGAAGGCGTCTCCAAGGCCTATGGTGACAAGCAGGTGATCAGCAACTTCACCGCCAGCGTGCTGCGAGGAGAGAAGATCGGGCTGATGGGCCGCAACGGCGTAGGCAAGACTACTCTGCTGAATGCTCTGCTCGCCAATTCACCCAACACGCCGGAAGCTGAGCTGCGCCAGACCAGCGCCTATGATGGTCCGCTGATTGATGAAGGCAAGGTGCTGTTCGGACACGAAGCCAGCGTCGGCTACTTTCCCCAGGACCACAGAACGCTGATCGAACCGGGTGTCACCATCATGGATTGGCTCCGCCAATTCGATCCCAGCGTCTCCAACGAAGAACTCCGCGGCCTGCTGGGACAGATGCTCTTTCCAGAAAGATGAAGCTCTTAAACGGACTGAAGTACTCTCCGGAGGCGAGGCGGCGCGCGTGCTGTTCTGCAAGCTAATGCTGCTCAAACCCAACATTCTGGTCTTTGACGAGCCCACAAACCACCTTGATCTTGAGTCCATCAACGCCTTGAATATCGCGCTGCAGCGTTACCAGGGAACAGTGTTGCTGGTCACGCACGATCATGACCTCATCGATGAAGTCGCTACTCGCATCTGGCACTTTGATCATGAAAAGATTGAAGACTTCAAGGGGACTTACGAGGCGTACCAGACGGTGCACGCCTAAGCTCTGTGACTTGCGGATCTCAGGTCCTTCCGCTCGCGCTGAAACGCTTTGGCGCTGCCGCTCTGTTTTCGGCAGCTCTGGTTATGTTACTTACCAGACATTTATTTTGCGGTCAGAGTACGCTAGGGGCACCTTTCCATGCAAAGGCCGCACCTAACACACCATATAGATCGCTCATTAATTTTTGACGGCCGGGAGGGGCTTGGGTCTTGAGTTGTACCATTTTGTCCATCGCATTTCGTGATCAAATTGCTGAGGACACGCAGCGCGTGCTGGAGCAGAATTCCTTTTCCGTGGTAACCGTTTCTGACTTCAAGCACCTTGAAGAATTCTGCACTCGGGGGAAATTTGATCTGGCGCTGGTGGAATCAGAGATCATGCCGAAGGTGAAAAGGGCGATTGGATTGTTGCTGCGCAGCCATTGTCCCTGGGCGCCGGTGGTGGAAATGTTTTCAGGTAAACCGCAAATCGCGGGAGCGGAACCCATTGCATCTGACCAATTTTCTGAGCTGGTCCCTACCATCAACAGAACTCTTTCTCAGCGACAGTTAAAGAGCGCGTAACAGTTAAATATCCGTCCGCCCTCCAATTTTCTCCAGACAGTGCAGCAGTGCGGCCGGATCATGAGAATTAACAACCTCATCCGCCCAGTCATAATGGGCGCCAATCCGCGGCGTCAGCGCCAGGATCTTGATGTCGGAGTTTTGTTTCCTCACCTTTCCGGGCAGATTAGCTTTGTCCAGGTCGTGCAACTCAGTGTCAATGCACACCACATCCACTTTCGGGAAGCGCTTGAACATGCGCTCGCCTTCATCGGCGCTGTAGGCGGTGATCACGTTGTGCTTGGCGGTTTCCAGCAGCAGCTTGCGCGTTGAAAGACCCTGGCCGGGTTCGGCTTCAATGATCAGGAAGGTAAGTCTGTGTCCGTCCATCATGCTGTTTTGATGCAAATCACTGCTTCAGTATTGTTCGTCATTTTACTTGTAGTTGTTCTTAACCTGATATGTAAGAACCTTCCCAATCCCGGTGCCTTCCGTTAACATCTCATCTTCAAGGTATCCAAAAAATGATTGCTCAAAGAAAATTAGGCACTCAAGGTCTCACCGTTTCGGCCATCGGACTCGGGTGTATGGGAATGTCAGAGTTTTATAGTGGACGCGACGATGCGGAGTCCATCGCCACCATTCACCGCGCGCTCGAACTGGGCTGCAACTTTCTTGATACCGCGGACATGTATGGCTCGGGCAAAAATGAAGAGCTGGTCGGACGCGCCATCAGGGACCGTCGCGAAAAGTGGTGCTCGCCACCAAGTTCGGCAACGTGCGTGGGCCGAACGGCGAATTTCTCGGCGTGAAGGGAACTCCTGATTACGTTCGCTCAGCCTGTGAGGCGAGCCTCAAGCGCCTGGGCGTTGACGTGATCGATCTTTACTACCAGCACCGTGTGGACAAGAACGTACCCATTGAAGACACCGTGGGCGCCATGGCTGAATTGGTGCGCGAAGGGAAAGTCCGCTACATCGGACTTTCTGAAGCGTCACCCAAAACCATTCGTCGCGCGCACAAGGTCCATCCAATTTCCGCTTTGCAGAGTGAGTACTCACTGTGGGAGCGCGAGCCCGAAGAGGAAATCCTTCCCACACTGCGCGAACTCGGCATCGGCTTTGTGCCGTACAGCCCGCTCGGTCGGGGTTTCCTTACTGGACAGTTCAAGAAGTTTGACGACCTGGCGCAGGACGATTATCGCCGCTTCTCGCCGCGCTTCCAGGGAGAAAATTTCCAGAAGAACCTTGATCTGGTGGCGAAGATCAGCGAGATCGCCGCGGAGAAAAAAGTCACTCCCGCGCAGCTTGCTTTGGCTTGGGTGCTTGCCCAGGGAGATGACATTGCTCCCATCCCCGGGACCAAGCGCCGCAAATATCTGGAACAGAACCTGGCCGCTGCGGACATCAAACTTACAAATCAAGACCTTGCTCGCATCAATGAAGTTGCTCCGCATGGCGCAGCCGCCGGTGCGCGCTATCCGGAACCAGCCATGGCGGCGTTGGATAGATAGCCGCTTTAGCTGTTTGGTTCAATCCCGAGCAGAGCGAGGGATTATTTTCCATCCCGAGCGAAGGAGGGATCCCTACATCGCGAAAAGACACCGAAGCGGGTAGGGATCTCTCGCTAACGCTCGAGATAAAACAATCCTTCGTGTCCTTTAAGGTTAAGGGTTTTCCACCAGCGGCAACTCAATAAAGCTCGCTTCGCCGCGGCGAATGATAGATTCTCTGCGTGGCCTTGCGATAATCGCCCGGCTTCGCCCAGAAAATATTCGGCACAAAGGTCTGCGGGTTGCGATCATACAGCGGGAACCAGCTTGACTGCACCTGCACCATGATGCGGTGTCCGGGAAGGAAAACATGGTTCGCCGTAGGCAGCTCAAAGCGATAGAGCAGCGGCTGTGTTGGCGGCGATGGCCTTGGGTGTTTCCAGGCTCTCACGATAACGTCCGCGGAAGATGTCGGCTGAGATCATCAACTGGTATCCGCCCATCTGCGGCTGTTCGGCCACTTCGTCGGGATAAACATCAATGACCTTCACCACCCAGTCTGAGTCCGTGCCGCTGGTGGAAGCCACCAGGTTCGCCACCGGCTGTCCGCTGATCTTCACCGGCGAGGTCAGCACGTCGGACGTGAACACAGCCACATCCGGCCGTCCGGAAGCTTCGCGCTGATCGTCCACCAGCCAGTCGGCCCAGGTGAAACCTTTATCAACGTCATAGCCCACGGGATGAATCGGCCGTGAGCGGAAGGGAACAGGCTTTGCCGGATCAGAAACATATTCGTCGTATGGCTCCGCTGGCATCGCCCGGACTTGCGGTGCGGTGAAAGCCAGCTTGCCGCCTGCGTTGCAGATAAAGCGGCGTTGCCTTGGTTGCGCGGTGCAAGCAGCGCCGTCGCATCCCGGCGGCCAGCGACGGCAAGCAGTCGCCAGGTATTGGTTCCGGTTTCAAATGCTGACACCGGAGGAACTATTCTGCACTTCGACTTTGCGGCGCCGTCCGATCTTTCAAATAGTGATCAAGAAAGGCCGCAGAATATGCTGCCGGAAATAAAGTCCGGTATCGCTGCCGAACTTCAGCGCGCCCAGCGTGCTGGCATCTTCAATCTCCTGGCCATGATGCCACGGGCCGATCACCAGAAAAACTTTGTCGTTGCCCGTGTCTTTGGGCTTGATGGCCTTGTACACAGCCATGGCGCCATAAATATCTTCCTGGTCCCACAGGCTGTCCACCAGCATCACCGGAACTTTCAGCGGCTGCGCGGCAAGAATTTTGTCCACGGCCTGATCGCGCCAGAAAGAGTCATAGCTCGGATGTTCGAGCACTTTGCGCCAGAAGCCGATCTGCTCTTCGCCGTGCTGCGTCCCAGTTCACCCGCCGAACCGGCCTCCATATACACGTCATAGTCGTCAAAATGATCGGTCCACCACTTGGCTTCATTCTTGCGCGTGGCCACCTGCTCGTAGATGTACGGCAGGTTCTGCGCCGAAAAGCGCCATTGTGGAACCAGTCATCGCCGCAGCCAGCCATCCACCATCGGATTCATCGGCACGGAAACCTTCAATGCCGGATGCGGATTCACCAGCGCCATCAGAGGAAGAAATCCATCATAGGAAATTCCCAGAATACCCACGCGGCCGTTGCATTCCGGAATGTTCTTCACCAGCCAGTCAATGGTGTCATAGGTGTCAGTGGAGTGGTCCACTGGCGTGGGATTCAGCGGCCCATGCAGCGGGCGATTCATCACATAGTCGCCCTCTGATTCGTACTTGCCGCGCACGTCCTGCACCACGCGAATGTATCCGCCTTCCACAATCACGTCCGTGGCATTGTCATAGCCGTAGAGGTTCGGGCCAAGATGCGAGCTCTGCGCGTGCGTCGTCAGTTCGTCGGCGCTCGTAGGGAGTGCGCGTAAGCAGGATTGGCGCAGGCTTGCCTTGGTCGCCGACTCGCGGCACCAGAATCACCGTATGCAGCTTCACCCCATCGCGCATGGCGATCATCACTTCACGGCGCTCGATAATCAAACGACGAAGTGGCCGGCTTCAACTGCGCCGGAGTCTCGCTGGGATAGTTTGGATACTTCGGCCGTTCAGTCTGGGCGGGAGCAGAAGTCCCTTGCTGTTGCGGTGTTTGCGCCAGAGCGGAAGGCGTGATCAGCATTTGCCCGGCCAGCAGCGAGCAGGCAACAATCAACATGAACATGGCCGACAATCTCAGCGAGGAAAAAAAGTTATAAGGCTTCATCGGTTCGCGATTATAGCCTTTTTGCATTGTTGAGCACACGCGGTGGTTCCTGTGATGTGTCCGGAAGCAGGAGAAGCCAGTGACTTACGAGGATGTTTCCATCAACCTTGCCCTCAAACCCTGTCATGTTGAGCGAAGCCGGAGCGAACGCGACGGCGCAGTCGAAACATCCCGATACTGCTTACCGCGCCCAGACAGCTTCAGGGAATTCTCCCCAGGCTTTCTTTTCACTTACCCCTTGCCAAAAACAAACCCAAGCCTGACTTCAATCGCTCCTTTACCATGTCTTCACAAATGTCCGTAGCCATCTCGCCAGCCCCCCAAATCACAATGGCTTCCACCGGCCATCGCGTTCCGGCCATTGACGTTCTTCGCGGGCTCTGCATCCTCGGCGTTGTCCTTCACCACATCAACATCCGCATCCCATTTAAGAACAGCGCATTCGGCGCGCTGCTCTCACCTGCCATGAACCGCATTTTATTCTGGGACGGCGCTTACGGCGTAACCGTATTCTTCGTCATCTCCGGTTTTCTTATCACCACCTGGTCACTTAAGCGCTGGGGCATGCCGGCGCAAATAAATATCCGGCAGTTTTACCGCATGCGTTTCGCCCGGATCGTGCCATGTCTTTTTGCACTGCTCGCTATCCTCAGCATTCTTCATCTCACGCATCGCTATGGATTTGTGATCAATACCAGGCACGCTCCCACCACTCTGCCGCGTGCTCTGCTGGCGGCGCTTACCTTTCACGTGAACTGGCTTGAGTCCACCCGCGGTTATCTTCCCGCCTCATGGGACGTGCTCTGGTCCCTCTCGGTGGAAGAGATGTTTTACGTTTTCTTTCCGCTGGTCTGCCGCTTCACCCGCAATTTGAATGCGTTCATTGCGGTGCTGGCTGGTTTCGTGATCATCGGCCCGTTCGCGCGCACCATCCTTACCCAAATACAGTCTCTGGCAGGATTATGGCTATCTGGCCTGCATGGATGGCATCGCCCTCGGTTGCCTTGCCGCGATCATCGTTCGCATAAGTTCCGCTTCAGTACATCGCGTCGTCTAAGAGCATTTCAGACTCGGCGGTGCCGCGCTCTGTATCCTGATCATTGCTTTCAGGCATACCACATGGATACTGGGCCTTCCCAAAGCCGGACTCAACGTCACTGTGCTCGAACTCGGAACAGCTCTCATGCTCATTGCCATGCAACAGCGTTTTGACTCCGGCTTGGGCCGTCCATACGCGGTCAATGCCTTGTTCCGCTGGTTCGGGCGTAACAGCTATGAGGTGTACCTCACGCACATGTTTGTGGTCTGGCCGCTGATGCGAATTTTCTACGACCTGCATCAGCCCATCAACTATGCTCCGCTCTGGTTTATGGCCATCACCGCCTGGCCGGCATGCTCGGCTATCGTGGTGGCAAAGTTTTACTCAGAGCCTTTGAACCGCAGGTTAAGAGTTGCGTGCGTAACCAGGTAGGGCCGTTTTGTACGTTAGTAAGAAGCAATGCTAAACTTCTATTAACTGAGCCACGCATTCCTATCGCACCCTGCGTGAACATTGAAGCAGAAATGAGTGAATGTCCGAGGACATGAAGCCTTCCGGCAATCAAGCCAACACTCAAAAATCTTTGGTTCCGGCGAGATGGCGGATTTAATCCGTGCCTTTGATTGGAGCACAACTCCCGTCGGCCCCATTGAGAATTGGCCGGAGGTTCTGCTAATCGCCGTCAACACCATGCTGGCGACGCGTCATCCCATGTTCCTCTGGTGGGGTGACGAACTCATCCAGTTTTATAATGATGGCTATCGCCCCAGCATCCGTTCTGATAAGCATCCCAAAGCTCTCGGGCAGCCCGGGCGGGAATGCTGGCCTGAAATCTGGCATATCATCGGTCCGCAGATTGAAGGCGTGATGTCGCGCGGCGCAGTCCACCTGGCATGAAGATGCGCTGGTTCCCATCTATCGTGACGGCAAGCTGGAAGACGTTTACTGGACCTACAGTTACAGCCCGGTGCGCGACGCGCAGGGCGTCATCCGCGGCACGCTCGTGACCTGCTCAGAAACCACCGGACGCGTGCTGGCGGAACGCGCGTTGCGCAGCGAACGCTCAAGACTTGTTAAATCTGTTCCAGCAGGCGCCGGGTTTTCTGGCCGTCTTGCGCGGCCCCGAATCATGTCTTTGAACTGCATAATCCCCCGTACGGCGAACTGATTGGCGGCAGAAATGTAATTGGCAAATCCGTCCGTGAAGCGCTGCCAGAGACTGAAGCTCAGGGCTTCGTCAGCCATTCTGGATCGCGTGTATCAAACCGGCGAACCGTTTTTCGCCCAGAGTTATCCCATTGATATTCAGCGAAGCAGTGGCCAGCCGCTGGAGCGGCGATTCCTGGATTTTGTCTATCAGGCCATGCGTGAGCCGGACGGGCGAATCTCCGGCATCATTGTTCTCGGCGTTGACGTTACCGAGCGCAAGCGTGCTGAGGAGGCCCTGCGCAATACGGAAAAGCTCGCGGCCGTAGGCCGGCTGGCCGCCAGCATTGCCCATGAGATCAATAATCCCCTGGAAGCCGTTACCAATCTCATTTACCTCAGTTTGAGATTGGATCTCTCCCAGCAGGCAAGAATGTATCTGGAACTGGCCCAGAATGAGCTTAAACGCGTGACCGCCATCGCCACACAGACTCTGAGGTTCCATCGCCAGTCCACCAATGCGCGCGAGGTCCGGCTGCCTGACGTGGTGGAAAGCGCGCTGGCGCTGTTTCACGGCAGAATCTCCAATGCCGGCATAACCGTGGATTCAAAGTACCTTACTGAGAAGAAGGTGGTGGTGTTTGAGGGAGATATCCGCCAGGTTGTCGCCAACCTGCTCGGGAACGCTCTGGATGCCGTGCAGAGCGGCGGCAAGATCATGGTCCGGGTGCGCGAAATTCGAGATTGGAACAGCGAGTCGAAAAACGATTCCAGCAGCAGTAAAAGCGACAGCAACGGTAAAACTGACAATTACAGTAAAGCCGACGGCAACAGTAAAGCCGACGGCAACAGTAAAAGCGACAGCGGCAGTAAAAACGACAGCAACAGTAAAACCGACAGCAACAGTAAACGACAGCAACAGTAAAGCCGACAGCAACGGCGGACATAAGCATGTTCGCCTGACCATTGCCGATACTGGCGCCGGCATGTCGCCGGAAACCCAACGACATATGTTTGAGCCCTTCTTTACCACCAAGAGCAACACCGGTACAGGCCTGGGTTTATGGGTGAGTGCTGAAATTCTGGCCAATCACCGCGCCAGGACCCGCGTTCGCAGCTCGCAAAATCCGCAACGCCACGGGACCGTGATCTCAATTACATTTCCGGTTGACCGCCAGCCTGACTGATTGTTTTTAATCCCGAGCATGGCGCAGTCCTAACACCCACCACGGAGACACAGAGGCACGGAGAAGAGCAAAACAGGCGCTTGCCGCAGATCAACGCGGATGAACGCTGAAAAAATATTTTGCTTTGTTTTCTTCGTCTACTTTGTGGTTGCCGGTTTTGAGTTCCCTGTGTTCCTCAGTGTTTTCTGTGGTAAGGCGTTAGAAATTTCTGATCCGGGTAGATCTGCGTTCATCTGTGGCGAAAGGGCTTCCCTTGTTGCGGCGAAAGGGGTTTCAACACCCTTGCGAGGAAGGGCAACGCACGATGTTCTTGGCGATCTGTTTCGCCCGCTGGGGGGCGAACTTTACGGTTGGATTGGATGGATCGGATGAGTCGGATCGGCCGATGCTTTCATCGTCGCGGTGCCGTGGACGTACTCCGCCCACTTCAGGTCATGCCGGACAAAATCGTCCAACGCTGAGGCGGATACTTCAATCTGCGTGCCATCCGCGAATCTGATTTGCATTTGCACCTCCTGAATATTCTCTTATTTGTTCTATTCATCTAGATGCGGCAGGTGCGCTGCCGGGTGCAGAAATGTGCAAGAAAGTAGTAAGAAAAATAGCAAGAAGCGAGATGCCTTTTTAAGCCTTGTCATCCCGAGGCGAAGGCGAGGGATCTGCTTTTCGCTTTTTCTCCGTGTTTCTCCGTGTCGCTGTGGTGAAGCGTCTTATGTCTCCGCGTTTATTCGCTCCATTCGCGGCTGAACTTGCCTTTCCGATCCCGGCGATGTCGCGCGATGACGTGCGATCTCGGCGATTTCCCCGTCTGTCATGCCGAGCGAGCGTGAGCCGCGCAGCGGTTAGAGCGCAGAGAGGCACCCCGAAAATGCGTGCAGCGTAAAGGTAGATGCAAGGTATTTTCTCGAAAATGTTGCCGGCTTCATCGCCATGATTCAAAGCCAAAAGTGTCGAGCAATTCCCTGCATTGGCATCGTTGTGCAATCATCGTCTCGCGGCGTTGCTTACGCTCCGGCTTCTTCGGAATGAAAGACAGGAATGCCTATGCTGGGAAGAGGAGCGATCGATAATGTTCGTGTACCAATCCCGAATCGTCTATCATCTTCCCCATGAAACTCACCCACACGCTAATCGTCGCCAGCGTGGTACTTCTAACCGGCATCGCTGCCAGTGCCCAGGACGCCAACACTCAAAACGAAAGTTGACGCCGTCTATCCCGAGGCCCAGGCGCTCTATCTGGATCTGCACCAGCATCCGGAGCTCTCCGGACATGAGACGCGCACGGCGCAGGTGATGGCGGAAAAGCTACGCGGCCTGGGCTATGAGGTGACCGAGCACATTGGCGGCACCGGCGTGGTGGCCATCATGAAGAATGGCGCCGGTCCGGTGGTGATGATGCGCACCGAGATTGACGCGCTGCCGGTGAGCGAAGAGACCGGCCTGCCCTACGCCAGCAAGGTCCGCGCCAAGGACGATAGCGGTCGCGACGTGGGCGTGATGCACGCCTGCGGTCATGACATACACATGGCCACCCTCTACGGCATGGCCTCCATCATGGCCAAAAGTAAAGACACATGGCACGGCACGCTGATGCTGGTTGGCCAGCCGGCGGAAGAGACCATTACCGGCGCCAAGGCGATGGTGGCCGACGGCCTATTCACTAAGTTTCCCAAACCAAATATCGGCGTGGCCATGCATGATGAGAACGGCATTGCCGTGGGCCAGGTGGGCGTGACGCCCGGCTACTCCAAGGCCGCCGCCGATTCGCTGCGCATTACCGTTTATGGCAAGGGCGGGCACGGGGCGCGTCCGGAGAGCACGATTGATCCCGTGCTGCTGGCGGCGCAGATTGCCGTGCGCCTGCAGACAATCATCTCGCGCGAGATTCATCCCGGTGACGCTGCCGTGATCACCGTGGGCTACATACAGGCCGGCACCAAGAACAACATTATCCCCAATGAAGCGCAGATGGGATTGACCGTGCGCTCATACAAAGCCGACGTCCGGCAGCATCTGCTGGCGGCGATCAAGCGCATTGCCGACGCCGAGGCCGTGGCCAGCGGCATGGACAAGATGCCGCTGATTGAGAATTACGAATCCACCTCCGCCGTGTACAACGACAAAGTGTTGACTGAACATCTCTCCGGCGTGCTGGAATCGGTGGTCGGCAAGGGCAACGTGGTGAAGGAAGATCCGCTGATGACGTCAGAAGATTACTCGGTGTACATCGAGCAGGGAATTCCCGTCTTTTTATTTCACTCTGGGCGTGGCCGATCCCCAGAAGCTGGCTGCGGCGCGCGCCAGCCATAAAGAGCTGCCTTCGAATCATTCTCCGCTGTTTGCTCCGGTGTACGAGCCGGCGCTGAAGACCGGCATCGCCGCCGAGGTGAGCGTGTTGCGGGATTTGTTGAAGGGTTCTGTTGCGGACGTGGCGAAAGAGACGGACCGAAAGCTACTGGCAACTAGCTGATGGCAGCCATGAGCCACTTAGCCATGAATGCTTACGCCGAATAAAGCCTTTACCTAGCAAAAGCAAGCAATCAGCATTACCGGCGCAGCCTGAGTGCAAAACATTCTGCCGCAGATTCTAAGCAGATGAAGCCTGATCCCGAACGAAGCCGTGCAGTTCCATGTGTTTGTTGTGCCCTTTGGAGCTAGTAGCTTTTGACTTTGTTGCTACCGTCAATGGCTAAGTGCCATCTGCCAATTGCTCTTCATCCATGAAACCGAAAAGTTCCTGCGGCACTCACATTGCACATCCATACCGGCGCAAAGCTCAGGCGATGCAGCGGCGTGGGGCCAAATTCCTTCAACGCCGCCAGGTGTTTGGGTGAGCGATATCCTTTATTCGACGCCAAATCATACTGAGGATACACCGGCGACCAGCGGCGAATCATCTCATCGCGATGCACTTTGGCGATGATCGAAGCCGCGGCAATGGAAATGGACAGCGCGTCGCCATGGATGATCTTGGTCTGCGGACAATCCAGGTCCACGCGCACAGCATCGAGCAGCAGGTGGTCCGGCGCGGGCGCAAGTTCCGCAATGGCATTCTTCATCGCCAGCAGGGAAGCCCAATAGATGTTGAGCTGGTCAATGCGGGCCACGTCCACAACCCCAACCGAGTAAGCGATGGCATGTTGCTTGATGCGCTCGGCCAGCTTTTCGCGCGTGGCCTGGTCAAGCAGCTTGGAGTCACGCAGCCCTTTGATGCGATAGTCGGGTTCAAGAATGACCGCGGCGGCCACCACGGGTCCAAAAAGTGATCCACGACCCACTTCATCCACTCCGGCAACCAGCTTTGCTCCCGCGGCCCAGGCCAGCTTTTCAAATTGCTGCGTGCACTTCAGCCGTTTGAGCAGACGCATCTTGAGCGTGCCTTTGGAATAAGGCAGCCCGGTTTCTGGGTTCAGCGGTGCAGGCTTCTTCTTTTTCTTTTTCTTCTGAACGTTCTTCTTGACGGTCTCTTGAAGACCGCGCTTCTTTTCGCTGGGCTTGTCTTGAGTGAGATCGTTTTGTTCGGATTGGGGCGATGACTGCGGCATTGGACAGCGGGCAATGTTTTTGAATAAAGGTTAAGAGACGCAAAGATCAAGCGGGCGCTAAATTTAAAGATCAACAGATCAACAGATCGTCAGATCACCCGATCAAAGTGGTTCTTGCGAGAATTGTATATCTTTTGCCGCGATCTCGATCTTGCCCAGCTCCATGCGCAACGTGTAAATCACATCTCCATCGGCGCTCATTTTGATGGAGTCGTCCAGCACGTCGCCGTGGCCGGCTACGTCCTGCCGCTTGGAATCCGAGAGTGGCCTCTCAATGGTGTAATGGCGGACGGAAGGAAATTTCAGCATGAGGTGGCGATCACGATGGGCGCCCAGCAGGCGAATGTAAATTTCCAGAGACCGCGTGTCGCCCGGCCCACCCGATCCGCTTTCCACAACGTCAATCTTTTCGATCCACGTATCGTGTATGCAGCGGCGGTCTGTGAGATCGCAGTGCCATGCAGCCAGCGCGTACTTGCGCGCATCGGCCGGCAACCTGGAAGCAATCTGGGCGACATCCTGTTCGTAGGTCGCCCAGATGAGAACGCGCGTGGGTTGAGTCTCAGCTTTTTTCGCCACGAAGGTCCGTGAATTCCGGCTAGGCTTTCTGAGCCGTTGCGGCGGCCTTGATTCGCGTATCAATTTCGCGCAAGCGGGCAGCTTTGCCTCTGAGTCCACGCAGGTAGAACAGCTTGGCGCGGCGCACCTGATTGGATTTCAGCACTTCAACCTTGTCAACCACCTTGGAGTTGAACGGGAAAATACGCTCAACGCCGGTGCCAAAGCTCATTTTGCGGACAGTAAAACTTCCGGTTGGTCCGCTGCTGCGCGAAATCACGGTGCCTTCAAAAGCCTGCACGCGTTCTTTGTCGCCTTCTTTGATCTTTACCTGGACCCGGACAGTATCGCCGGCATTCACCTGGGGCAGATCGTGACGCTGCAGCTTGGCAGCCAGTTTTTCCATGATCGGATGCTGTGACATGACTTCTTCCTTCTTTTCTCAAGGGACGCAATACGCCCAAAAGATTTTAAATTTAAAATTGCAAATTTGAAATTTTCAATCTCTGCTTCGCTCTCGCTCAAGCTTATTTCCTGCTGCGCTCAATCTCGGCGATTATCTTCTTGTCTTCGGCGCTCAATGGCTGGTTTTCCAGCAAATCGGGCCGATGTTGCAATGTCTTTTCAAGCGCCTTGCGGCGTCTCCAGTTCCGAATCTGCTCATGGTTGCCGCCCATGAGTACTTCTGGAACACTCATACCGCGAAACTCTGCCGGTCGCGTGTAGTGCGGATAATCCAGCAAACCGCCTGAGCCGCAGGTGCTGTCCGGACCTTCCACGCCGATGTTTTGCGAAGCAGTAAAACTTTCCTGCCGGGCTGAAGCTTCGTTGCCCAGCGCTCCCGGGATCAGCCTGGTCACCGCGTCAACCAGCACCGCTGCTCCCAGCTCGCCGCCGCTCAGAACATAGTCGCCGATGGAAATCTCCCGGTCGGCCAGCCCTTCTGAGACTCGTTCATCCACGCCTTCATACCGGCCACAGATGATCACGATCCGCTCTTTCGCCGCCAGTTCCTGTGCCACCGCCTGGGTAAACATGGCCCCATGTGGCGACAACAGGATGACCGTATCACTTGATTTCCCGGCGATGCGGTGTTCCCGCGCCGCTATTCCCAGTGTCTCCACGCACTTGAAAAGCGGCTCCGGCTTCAACACCATGCCTTCACCCCCACCAAACGGACGGTCATCAACCGTGCGATGCTTGTCCGTGGTGGACGCGCGCAGATCATGCAGCAGAATTTCAATGAGCCCGGCTTCGCGCGCCCTGCGCACAATGCCATAATCCAGAGGTCCGCGAAAAAAGTCCGGAAAAATCGTTACGATCTCGAACTTCATCAATGGATCTCAATCTTTGTTTTTCTGCCGCTCTTTTTCATCGTTGCTCAGCGGCGCATCCAGTTCCAGCATTCCGGCAGGCAGCTTCATGGCCACGCGCTGGTGCGGAATATCCAATTCTTCCAGGAACTCAGCGGCAAAGGGGATCATATATTCCTTGTTGCTGCCGCTCTTCACAATCAGGAGCGGAGCTTCTCCGCTGCCGAACTGTACATCCTGTATCCTGCCAATTTCGCGTCCAGCGTCAAATACCTCGCAGCCTGTAAGATCGCTGAGATAAATCGACCCTTCTTCCAGTTCGATTCGCTGTTCCAGTGGCACCTGAATCTCACAGCCAATCAGCTCTTCAGCCTGGCTGATTGAATCCGTGCCGGCAAACTTCAACACCACCTGGCCTTTGTGGAACCAGTGATCTTCCAGTTGGATCTCACGGCGCCTGTTCTCTTTGTCCAAAGAGTAATACGGGCCCGGCTGAGAGAACCGCTGTGGGAAGTCCGTGAGCAACACGGCGGCAACTTCGCCGATCCGTCCCTGCGTTTTTATGACCTTGGCGACAGTGACAAAATCACCCTCGTTGCCCGACCCCGGTGATCTCTCGCCGCCAGGTGGGGCCACAGTGCCAGGCTTTTGCTTTGCCATACTGCTGCTTAATTAATCTTCAATTATTTCCAGCGTGTAGCGTTTCTTCAGCTTCATGCTGGCTGCGCCGAGAATGGTGCGTATGGACTTGGCTGTGCGGCCTTGTTTGCCAATGACCTTGCCAAGGTCCGTTGCCGCCACGCGCAATTCCAGCACCGTGGCATCGCCATCCTCAACTTCGGTTACTCGAACTTCTCCGGGAGCATCTACCAGAGCGTGAGCAATCTGCTCCACCAGTGTACGCACATCGCCGACCGATTCGGTCATAGTGGCATGTCCTTAATCGCTTTGCTTGGGGCCGGTACACTCTTTAATCTCGTACTTTGTTGCCGGGAAGGCTGAACCGATCACTACGCCGCGGTACCCGCCGGAGCTGGAGACTTCGCAAGCAAGCGGGTCACGGTGTCTGAACACTGCGCACCTTTTGAAACCCAGTAATCAATGCGGTCACGTTTAAGGTTTACGGTTGCCGGATTGGTCCGGGGATTATACAAACCCACCACTTCCACGGAACGCCCGTTGCGCGCACGTTCCTTGTCAATTACAACCACACGGTAATAAGGCTGCTTGCGCGCACCTATGCGCGCCAGTCGAATCATTAACACAGTTTTGGGTGAATCCTTTCAGTTTAGGGCCCTGAACTACGGGCAAACCGTTATTATCGCGTAAGTTGCCGTCGCTTGGCAAGATGCCGAAGCCATCTTCCTGGTGTGTTCAGGGTCTCCGGATCTCCTCCAGAATGCGTGCCAGTACCTTTCGCGCATCCTCAGGCGTTGAAACCTGAAAAGCGTTCACTTTCAATGGTTTCAGCATCTTCTGGACGTTAGCGGGCGAGCTTGTGTAAACAGGCCGGCTCACGATTGGGCCGTTTCTTCGCTGCCTTGGCCCCACCACGGCCGGCATTCCCGGCAGCGGGCTCATATCAACCGTCTGGAGTGATGGCGGAATGTACTGTACATAAAAAACCCGCACATCGTGGCCTTCTGCCATGTAGAGCGGAGGCAGGTCCTGAAATGAATATGAATCCATGGGACTGCCCACGATGATAAAGACTTCTGGCCCGGGGCTTTCCAGCGCTTTGCCCATGCGGCGAACGATCTCATCGCGAAGGAATACCGGGTTCTGGCCCCCGTGCTGCACACTTCTCACATCCACCACGCCGGGCCCATTGGCCGATCCCAGGGTTGACTTTAGCTTTTTCCAGTCAAACTCTTTGTTCTTCAGCTCATCCTGCGAGAACGGTACCCGCCGTTGCACCAGGTCCAGTGTTGCCGCCTGCAATGATCCGTTTGTGATGGAAAGCTGCGTGAACGCTTTGAAAAGCGGCAATGCGCCGCGCAGGTAAAGCTGATAAAAATCGTAAGACCCGTGAAAGTAATCTGACGGTGTAACGTCTGCCAGCACCTCCACATGCATGGGCTTCGCCGAACTCACCGGCAGGTGTAGCCGGCCTTCTATATCTGGGCGTAACATGACATCAATCGAATCTGCCAATGGATCCCAATATTCCCAGGAAGGCTCGTCCTGCCATGCTTCAGGCAGAGGATCATTCTTGAGTTTCTCCACCCGAAAAGAGTTTTCCGCAAAATCATGCTCGCCGGACTTTTTGTCATAGACGGCCACGGCGACTTTGTAATCGCCGGGTAGCGCATACGCTCCCCAGCTAAAGACCACATCACTCTTCACCATCTCCGGCTTGAGCGATTCCAGCCCCAGTATGCCGAAGTTCCTGTAAGCCCGCCCGGAGGCGTCTGTGACCTGGACCAGCAGAATGAGCTGCCCATCCTGGCGTCTTCTGATCAGCTCAGCCCCCGGCAGTTCAACGGCTATTTTGGAAATTAATCTTTGGTGAAATCCAAGGCCGCCGCCGGTGATGGAGATCTTCCACGGGATCTGGCGCGTCTGGCCTGCCTTTTGCCATTCTTGAAAAGGTGTTTCAGAAAAAACTTTTTCGGCGCTGGCTGTTTCTTGAGCGGTGCTGCTGGGCGTCAATGTGGATGGAACGCGCATTGGCTGAGCACGCGCCGGCACTGTGAGAACAGTCAGCCCAATGATCAACGTACCTTGCAGCAACAGGGTGCGTGGCAGTTTCTGAATGATTGAATTTCGGAGGCACAGCCTGAACTTCATGGTTTTCCAGAATGTTAGGCCTGATAGCGCAATGCCACAAGTAAAACTTTGATAAGCGTCGGCGCTTGCGATCGCTCCCTATCCGGCAGTTTCGATTACGGATTGCCCGGAATGGCGTCTAACAGCGACAATGTTTCCCATGCACCTGAACCGCAAAAGGACTTTGAAGGCCTTTGTCTGCGCCGCCCTTTCCATCGTGCTGGTCCAATCTTCTTTATCTGACACCCGGCCGTTGCCGGAGGACCTTGGCGCGCTCCACCTTTATCAATTGCTGACCCGGCTTAAGACCACGGCCCGGCTTATGCAGGTAGTTGCCCATCCTGATGACGAAGATGGCGGCATGATGACCATGGAGTCACGTGGCCGAGGCTATTCAGTCCTTCTCTTTACCGTAACGCGCGGTGAAGGTGGACAAAATAAGTTCGGCGCTGAAAGCTCTGACGAGCTAGGCATCCTCCGCACGCTTGAGCTGCTTGAAGCTGATAAATATTACGCCGTCGAACAGCGCTTCAGCCATGTGGTTGACTTCGGCTTCTCCAAGACAGCCGAGGAAACCTTTAACAAGTGGCACGGTCATGACATTGCCCTGGGCGATCTGGTCCGCGCCATCCGCACCTTCCGTCCAGACGTTCTTACCAGCCGCTTCAGCGGCACGCCGCGCGATGGTCATGGCAATCATGAAGCGTCCGGAGTCCTCACCCGTGAAGCCTTCCGGGCCGCCGGCGATCCAAAAAGATTTCCTGAGCAGATCAAAGAAGGTCTGCTGCCCTGGCAGGCGAAGAAGCTCTACCTTGGCAATCCGCCTCGCATGTTCCAGGGATTGACCGTCGCCGACGAAGACTACACTGTCAAGCTCGATCCCGGCGATTACTCGCCCCTCCTCGGCATGTCTTACACACAGTTTGGACTGGAAGGTCTGGCCCACCAGACCTCGCAGGGAACCGGTGGAATCCGTGTTCCTCCCGGACATCGCTATACCTATTACAAGTTGATTGATTCTGACGCTCCTCGTTCTTTGGACGCGCATGAAAATGATTTTTTTGATGGTATTGACGCCACGCTGCCCGGACTGGCGGCGCGGCTTGGTGCGGAAGAATCGAAAGCCGAGTTCCTGCGTCCCGCGCTGGAGTCACTGCAAAAGCACGTGGAGGAGGCAAATAATGCATTTTCAGTCCAGGACACGTTGCCCTGCGCCGCTCCTCTGCTGGCTGGCATTCGCGAAACTGAAACGCTGATCAAGCAGATTGAGCGCTCTGAGCTTTCGCCTGCAAACAAAGCCATGCTGCTGACGGAGATCAACTCCAAGCTGGAACAATTTCAGGCGGCCGCCAATGAGGCCCTTGGGATCTACTTTGACGTCTCCGTTGATCCGCCCGGCCCGGCGCCAGGGCCATCTTACTTTCCCCGTGCCGAGCAAACCATGAGCATGGCTGTACCGGGACAAAACTTCACGGTGACGGCAAGGCTTTACAATCGCGGGAAGATTCCAATCACTTCAAATACTGTTCGCATGCTGGTTCCGCAAGGCTGGCTGGCAGCGCCAATCATGAGCCAGAAAATGGAGCAAACCATTGCTCCCGGCGAATCGGCTTCCTTCCAGTTCAGAATTGGTGTTTCGGATGACGCCAAATACACGCAGCCTTATTTCACCCGTCGAAATCCTGAAACGGAAACTGTTTATACCATTAGCGATCCAAAGTTGGTCACCGAGCCCTGGCCTCCTTATCCCGTGCATGCGGTTGCCAGTTTCTCCGCTGAGCAGGGATCGAGCGAAGCCATGGCGGTGGCGAAAGTGAAGTTCCTGGATCCCACGCTCGGCCAGTCAGAACGTCCGCTTGCCGTGGGCCCGCCCATATCAGTGCTGCTTACAACGCCGGTTGTGGTTACGCCGGTAAGCGGGACCAGCAAGCCAAATATTGAGGTGAGTGTTCGCAGCAATGTTCAATCACCGGTGAAAGCCACGCTTCACATTGAGACTCCCCAGGGTTGGAAGGTCCAACCGGCATCGGTTGACGTAAAACTTGACCATGACGGTGACGTCAACAATTACAGCTTCCAGATTACGCCGCAGGACCTGCACGAAGGCGCGTATCAGGTAACCGCCAAAGCCGACTACAACGGCAAACAATACGCGGAAGGCTTCAAAGTCATCACTCGTCCTGACCTCGATTCCTACTACGCCTACCGCCCCGCGACAGAGAACGTGCAGGCCGTGGACGTGAAGCTGCCGGCAAAACTCCGCGTCGGCTACATCATGGGTACAGGTGATGAAATTCCTGCTGTCCTTAGAAGCGTGGGTGTGAACTTGAACATCATTACGCCGCAGGAACTCGCTTCCGGAGACCTGAGCAACTATGACACTATCGTGGTTGGCATACGCGCTTACGATGTCCGGACTGACGTGCGCGAGCAGAATCGCCGTCTGCTGGAATATGTAAACAACGGTGGAACGCTGATTGTCCAGTACAACCAGAGCACCAGTGTTTTCAACGAGGGTCATTACACGCCTTACCCGGCAACGCTGAGCAACGCCCGCGTCTCCGTGGAAGAGCAGCCGGTGGAGATTCTTGCGCCGGAAGAACGCGTCTTCTCTTATCCGAACAAAATCACTGCCAAAGATTTTGACGGATGGGTGCAGGAGCGCGGTCTTTACTTCATGTCGCAGTGGGACCCGCACTTCAAGCCGCTGCTGGCCAGCAATGATCCCGGCGAGCCATCACAAAAAGGCGGACTGCTTCTGGCCCATTACGGCAAGGGCATCTATATCTATTCGGGATACGCATTCTTTCGTCAGCTTCCGGCGGGTGTGCCTGGAGCGGTGCGCCTGATGGTCAACCTGCTGAGTGCGGGACATTGATCACCTTCCGGCCAAAGATGTCCTGGACCCAATGACAGAACTTCCCATCGTCGCAGGCAAATCATCCGAGCCACAACTGGCTCGCGATATCGGCTTGCGTGAAGCCACAGCTCTGAACGTGATTGACATGATCGGCGTGGGCCCGTTCATCACCATTCCCCTGATCATCAGCGCCATGCATGGCCCGCAAGCCATGCTGGGATGGATTGTGGGCGCACTGCTCGCCATGTGTGATGGCCTGGTCTGGGCGGAACTCGGCGCCTCCATGCCCAAAGCCGGCGGCTCTTACGAATATCTGAAACAAAGTTACGGCGCGCAAAAGCTCGGGCGCATGATGTCATTCCTCTTTGTGTGGCAGCTTCTGTTCAGCGCGCCGTTGTCCATTGCGTCGGGTTGCGTCGGCCTGGCCCGCTATGCCGTTTACGTGTGGCCTTCACTCGCACACGTGCTCGTGGATCGCAGGTTCAATTTTTTTGGTGTCTTTCCATTTCAGCTTCTGATCACCCTCGGCACCTTCGTCGCCATGGCCGTTTGCCTGCTCGCGCTGTTTCTTCTTTACCGGAGAATCGCGGTGGTCGGCAGCATGGCGCGTTATCTTTCGGCAGGCGTGCTCGGCGCGATTCTCCTGGTCACGTTCGCCGGTCTCACGCACTTCAAAGCTTCGCTGGCATTCAATTTTCCTCCCAATGCTTTTGCCGGACTCACGCACGGTTCCGGCCTTTTTGACTTCCTCACCGGCCTTGGCTCAGCCATGCTGATTGCCACCTACGATTATTGGGGGTATTACAACGTTGGCTTCATCGGCGGCGAGATCCGCCAGCCTGAACGCAACATCCCGCGCGCCATCATCTATTCCATTCTGCTGGTGGGAGCTGTTTACATCGTCATGAACATCAGCATCCTGGGCGTTGTCCCCTGGCAGGAACTGGATGCGGCGGCTGCTTCAGAAACACGCTTTTATGTGGCTTCGCTGGTTTTGCAGCGGACGTTCGGCCCCTGGGTGGCGACCTTTGGCACCTTCCTCATCATGTGGACAGCCTTTGCTTCTGTGTTTTCGCTCATGCTGGGCTATTCGCGCGTGCCGTATGCTGCTGCTGTTGACGGTAATTATTTTCGCGCTTACGCGCGCCTTCATCCGCGGCACAGCTTTCCCTACGTTTCCCTGCTGACCCTCGGAGGCGTAGCCACTCTCTTCTGCATCTTGAAACTGGCTGACCTGATCGCCGCCCTGGTCGTAATCCGGATTATGGTCCAGTTTCTTTCTCAAATCATCGGGCTGTTTCTGCTCCGTGCGCGGAATCCGGAATTTCCCCGCCCCTTCCGCATGTGGCTCTATCCCATTCCGGCAGTCATGGCAGGCCTGGGCTTCATTTTTGTGCTGTTCATGCGGCCCGGCTTTGTCCGTGAAATTCGCTTCGCCCTGGTGATCATCGTCCTGGGTATTGCCATTTACCTGTTGCGTTCGTGGCGTCGCCGCGAATGGCCTTTTTCCAACTCGCCTGCTCACCAGATAGCCAAGCTGAGAGTCCAATGATGGTCACGGCCAACACTAAGACCAAGACCCGCAATGTCCATCAGCGCCTCCCGCAGCTCCGCCAGTTCGATGGAAAATCCGGCCCAGCTCCCCGCGGCAACTGCTTCGGTGAAAGCCGGAGCGCTCTCACCTTTGCGCGACCCGATCTTTCGCTCGCTTTGGATCGCTGCCGTGATCTCCTATACCGGAAGCTGGATGCAGAATATCGCCACCGGCTGGTTGATGACGTCCCTGACCAGTTCCCCAATGCTCATCTCACTGGTGCAGGTGGCCTTGAGCTTGCCCGTCTTGATCATCGCCCTGCCCGGCCGGAGCAATTGCTGATCTGGTTGATCGCCGTAAATTTCTCCTGATCACGCAATCTTCCATGGTTGGCGCGTCCATGGTGCTGGGCATTCTTACCATCACTGGCACCTGCACGCCCACGCTGCTGCTGATATTCACGTTTTTGCTCGGTGTTGGCGCGGTGATGAATGATCCAGCATGGCAGGCGCTGACCCCGGAACTGGTTCCCGCTACCGGGCTTGCCAATGCCGTTGCCCTTAACTCTGCCGGATTCAACATCGCCCGTGCCGCCGGTCCGGCGATTGGCGGACTGGTAATCGCCATGGCCGGATCAGGGACGGCTTTTCTGTTGAATGCAGTCTCTTTCTTCGGCGTCATCATGTTTCTGTATCGCTGGAAGCCTGCGCCGCACGTGCCGGACAAAGCAAAAGCCACCATCGCGGGAGCCATATCCATCGGCCTGCGTTATGTAAAACAGGATAAGCGGATACGGGCCGTACTCGCCCGAACGGTGGCCTTTTCGCTGTTTGCCAGCGCCTTCTGGGCCCTGCTGCCGTTGATTGCCAGGCGCTTTGGAGCCGAAGGTTACGGCGCCATGCTTGCTTTTTTCGGACTGGGAGCACTGGCTGGAGCGCTTCTTCTGGCCGCGGCGCGGCGTCATTTTTCGTTGGATAAAATCACTGTTGTAGCCACGCTGATATTCGCCGTCGCGCTATGCGGATTGGTTCGCACCAGCAATCTTTTTGTCGCTTCGGCCTTCGCTGCCGCCGCGGGACTGGCCTGGATCAGTGTTCTGGCAACGCTTGAACCTGGTGGCTCAAACCGCCTGCGCTTCATGGATACGAGCACGCGTCCTCTCCATGTATGTTTTGTTTCTGCAGGGAGGCATGGCGCTGGGCAGCGCGTTATGGGGCATGGTGGCGTCCCACACCAGCGTAAAATTCACACTTACCTTTGCTGCTGCCGCGCTAATCCTGGGACTGCTGCTAGCTCCGTGGTATCGCCTGCAAGGCCCGCATGGTCCAGCGATTCAAGATCTAAAAATCTAAGCAGGAGAACTAGTCTATGAAAGCCTTGACTCTGCTCTTTGTTCTGGTAACGGCCCTGTCTTTGACGGCTCAGAAGCCTTCCACCATGATGCCGGCTGAGACACGTTCTTCGTATGCGGAAGTGGTGGATAAGGAAATCAGTAATCTGGAAAACCAGGTGGTCAGCACGGCGGAAGCTATGCCCGAAGAGAAATTTAATTCCAGCCCGGAAGGCTTGAAAATACCAGGTGCGGAGTTCAAAGGCGTTCGTACCTTTGCTGATCAGTTCAAGCATCTGGCGGCTGACAACTTTGCCATCTGGGCGCCATTCACAGGAAAACCAGAACCGGCATTCGTTCATTCACCCAACGGTCCGGATGAGATGAAGTCGCGCGCCGAAATCATCAGCTTTCTGAAGGACTCATTTGTGTTCGCGCACAAGGCGGCTCTTGGCCTGTCCGCTGAAAACGCCACTGAGATGGTGGAGTTCCGTGGAACCAAAGTGTCCCGCCTCTACTTGCTTATTCTGGCCTTTAGCCACGCCAATGATCATTACGGGCAGGGAGTGGAATATTTGCGGATGAGCGGCATCATCCCTCCGGCCAGCCGCCCTCGTCAGAAGTGACGTCTGATCTTACAATGCATTGATCTCACAATCTTGCTTTGGGGGCCCACGGCCATGGAAAGTTGCTATTGGGATTTAGTTCTAAAGTTTAAAGTCAAAACACTTTTTCTTGAAAGGTTTAAACCATGAAATTGATTTTCAGATTCGTGCCCTTCGCGGCTATGCTCATCTTCGCCGTCTCCGGCGGGGTCGCACAGAACGCATCCGCCGCACCGGCGCCACCACCGACCATTGCTTCCGCAATCGATGTTCAGGTCGGCATTCTGGAACGTGAATTTGTGGGCGCTGCTGAAGCCATGCCCGACGACAAGTTCAATTTTTCGCCAGGTTCGCTGAACATCAACGGCAGCGAGTACAAAGACGTAAAGACCTTTGCCGAAGAAGTGCGCCACGTCGCGGCCACGAATTTCCTGCTGTGGGACGCGGTCACGGGCGACAAACCACTAATCGAAACGAAAGAAGATAACGGCCCGCCACAACTGAAGACCAAAGCGGAGATCATCAAGTACCTGAAAGATTCTTTCGCTCTTGGACACAAGGCAGCCAAATCACTCACCCCGGAAACTGCCGTTGCTCTGGTTCCCAGTCCCTTCGGCCAGGGACAGACAACAAAGCTTTTCTGCGCCAGTTTCGCCGTTGCCCACGGGTTTGATCATTACGGACAGATGGTGGAATACCTGCGCATGAATGGCATCATTCCGCCCGCCAGCCGCCCGCGGAAGTAGCGTTCTGCGGCGCGTTTGTGAACTGCTCATGCGCTGCCGTTCAGTATTTTGGTTTAATTTGTTGAATCAACACGAGGAGACTTTAGAAAAATGAAACATCTCAGAATCTTGCTGCTGTTGCTGGTCCTCAGTTTTAGCATGGGCGCCTTTGCCCAGGGCGGCGCCGAATCGCAAGCCCGCCGCGACTCCGGCTCCCCAGGCGCAAACCACGCCTGCTCCCATCAGCAGCCTTTCCGCGCTGGTGGACCGGCAAGTCAGCCAGTATGAAAAAAATGTGGTGGAAGCTGCCGAAGCCATGCCCGCCGATAAGTTTGATTTCAATCCCGCCAGCCTGAACATCAAGGGCGCAGCGTACTCTGATGTGCGTAGCTTTGCCACCCTGGTGAAGCACACCGCTGCGGCGAACTATCGTTTCTGGAGCACTCTTACCGGTGACAAGATGCCGGAGAACATCAAAGGTCCAAATGGCCCTGATGATCTGAAGACCAAAGACCAGATTATTCAATTTCTGAAAGACTCATTTGCCCTGGGACACAAAGCGGCAAAGACCATCACCCAGGAGAATGCCCTGGAGCAGCTTCCGTTTTTCCGCGGCACCCAGCCTCGTCTCTATATTGCGAGCGCCTGCGTGATCCACGCGGCTGATGAATATGGCCAGATGATTGAATACCTGCGCATGAACGGCATCGTGCCTCCGGCCAGCCGCGGCCAGTAGAGACTAGTTGGCTTGTGCGTTTTTCTCGGCGAAGCTTTTTCTGAAATCTCGAGCGGAGCGAGAGATCCCTACAGCTTAGAAACAAACTGAGGCACGGAGGAGAATTGTTCCTCCGTGTTTTTGCTTTGCTGTTTAGCTTTCACTCCGAGCGAGCTTGCTCTGAAATCCCGAGCGGAGCGAGGGATCCCTGCGGATGTACGAGCGAGGAGATCCTCGCTTTGAGTGCTGGCAAAGCGGAACCCACCATCACAATATCCTCAAGATCTGACGTAATATCCGTAGTTGGTATCGTCGTAGCCGATAGAGATCCCTCGCTCCGCATGAATTCGGAAGTACAGAGAATCACAAATCACAAATCACAAATCACAAATTCTCCAAAATCTCTTCCGGCTCAGGCCTCACCCGCCAATCCGCATCCACACGCGCATAGCTGATCTCTCCCGAAGGCTGCACAATGTAGGTCGCCGCCAACGGTAGCTCCCAGCTCTGGTCACCGTTGTAGCCCGGAAGCTTGGTCATGATGCTCTCGTACATTTTCTGAAGATCCGCAGGCACGCGATAAACCAGCCCAAAGTTTTTCGGCGACTGCGTTACCCGCATCACTCAAAACCGGGAAGCCAAGTTTGTGCATGTCACGGGTGAGGTAGGAATGCTTTTGAGTCTGTGGTGAGATCGCGACCAGCGAAGCACCCGCAGCCGCAATCTGCGAGTGGATTTCCTGAAGTGCAGCGAGCTGCGTGTTGCAGTAAGCGCACCAGCGCCCGCGATAGAAGACGATGACCAGCGGCCCGTTGCGCAGGAGATCTTCTGATCGCCAGAGCATCCCGTCACCGTCGGGGAGTTCGAACCAGGCGCTGCATTGCCGGCTTTCAGCGCCTGCCCAGCCACGCCCTTGCCAACCAACTCTGCAATTGTTTGATCCACCACCGCCAGGCGCTCAGCAGGGACCATGGCGCGCAGTTTGGTGGTGAGTTCTTCGAGTTGTGCTGACAAGGTCACTGAAAAAACCTACCACGGAGGCACGGAGACGCGGAGAAAACCAAAACTGGAGTTGCAGCAAACTTAGCGTGCGAGTACGTTGGCAGACTGATAAAGGCACGGAAAATTGTGGTTAATTTGCGTGAATTCGCGGCTAAGTCGGTTTTGCCAATTACCCATTTACCCGCTTACACAATTATCAAATGCCCCGCTACATTCCCGGGAACTTCATCCCGGCCAGCTTTCGTCCAAAGCTGGCTTTGCCCATGTCCTTGAACATCTTCCGCATCTGCGCATATTGCCGCAAAAGCTGGTTCACTTCCTGTACGCTGGTTCCCGATCCTCGAGCAATACGCTTGCGCCGGCTGCCATTGATCAGTTCGTGGTGAAGGCGTTCTTTCTGGGTCATGGAATTGATGATGGCTTCCACGCGTCCGAGCTGGCCTTCGTCCACCTGATCGGCGGCTTTCTGCATGTTGGCAAATGGCCCGATGCTGGGCAGCATCTTGATTACGCTTTGCAGTGAGCCCAGCTTCTTTACCTGGCGAAGCTGATCGCGGAAATCTTCCAGTGAGAAGCCGTCGCCGCCCAGAGCTTTTTGCGCGAACGCCTCAGCTTTCTTCTGGTCGATGTTCTCATGCGCTTTTTCAATGAGCGTCATCACGTCGCCCATGCCGAGGATGCGGCTTACGATGCGATCAGGATGGAACGGTTCCAGCGCATCGTATTTTTCACCGATGCCGATGAACTTGATCGGCTGGCCGGTTACCTGGCGAATGGAAAGCGCCGCGCCGCCGCGGGCATCGCCATCCATCTTGGTCAGGATCACGCCGGTGATCGAAAGCTTCTTGTGGAACTCTTCGGCCGAGCGCACGGCGTCCTGTCCGGTCATGGCGTCAGCGACGAACAGGATTTCCTGCGGGTTCAGCAGTTTTTTCAGGACCTGCATTTCGCCCATCAGGTCGTCATCAATGTGCAGGCGTCCTGCCGTATCCACGATCAGGAAATTGCAGCCTGAGTTGATGGCTTCTTTACGCGCTTCTTTGGCCAGACGCTCAACGGTTGGCGTGTCCGCCTGCTCAACCTTGCCTTCGTACAGGTTGGCCTTGATGGCTTCAGCAACAACTTTCAACTGCTGGCGCGCCGCGGGACGATAAACGTCAACTGACACCAGCATGGGGCGATGTCCGCCTTTTTTAAGCCACGCTGCCAGTTTTCCGACGTGGTGGTTTTACCGGAACCCTGCAAGCCGGCCATCAGGATCACCGACGGTGGCTGCGAAGCGAACTTCAGCTTGGCCGTATCTTTGCCCAGCATGTCCACCAGTTCATCATGGACAATCTTGACCACCTGCTGTGCCGGAGACAGCGCCGTGAGCACTTCCTGGCCAACAGCTTTTTCCTGCACGCGGTCAATGAACTGCTTGACCACCTTGAAATTGACGTCGGCTTCCAGCAGCGCCATGCGGATTTCTTTCAGCGCTTCCTGAATATTTTCCGCGAGTGAGCGTGCCCTGTCCGCGCAGGTTCTTGAATGCACGCTGAAGTTTTTCCTGAAGATTCTCAAACATAGATAATGACCGTTTTCGTGGCTAGAAGTATTTTCGGCCAGTGAAATGCCCGCAGAATTGGATGCGCCATGCGGGCCAGACAATATTGTATCAGCCACTTTGACGTGGGTTGCAGGCGCGCTGCCAATCAGCACTGCTGCTCCCGCATATAATCACAATATGAGGTACAGCCATGGATACTCCCTCGCGCGACCGATGTCTCTGATTCTCCCGCACTGCTGGCCCGATCTGCCTTACAACTCCTGGAAAGACACCCTGGCCACGCTTCATATGTGGTTACAGATGGTGGGCAAGGTGCAGCTTGCTCTAACGCCAAAAGTGAATCACTGGTGGAATACCGCTCTGCATGTCAGCCAGCATGGATTGCGCTCAGCTCCCATCACTTACGGCAATCGCATGTTTGAGATGGAGTTTCGATTTTAACCAGCACAAGCTGCTGATCACCACGAATGAGCCTGCTATTCGGTCCATGGATCTTGCCCCGCGTACCGTTGCCGATTTCTATCAGGAATTCATGGCTGCGTTGAAGTCTCTGAAGATCGACGTAAAAATATGGAAGATGCCGGTTGAGATCGCCGATCCCATCGCCTTCGACAAGGACACGGTGCACGCATCCTATGACAGGGCGGCGGTGGAAAAGTTATGGCGAATCCTGCTCTCACTGGATGCTGTCTTCAAGGTTTTCCGTTCGCGATTCGTAGGCAAGTCCAGCCCGGTGCATTTTTTCTGGGGCAGCTTTGATCTGGCGGTAACACGCTTCTCCGGTAGAAAAGCGCCGCCGCGCAATGATCCTGATCCCGTCCTGCGCAAAATCATGCAGGAAGCTTATTCGCATGAGGTGATCAGCGCCGGCTGGTGGCCCGGCACTGACGAATTGAACGGATCAGCCTTCTATTGTTATGCAGCGCCCGAGCCAAAAGGCTTTAAGGAATACAAAATTCGGCCTGCCGCCGGGCTATTATCACGCCGGCAATGGGCGAGTTTGTGCTTCCCTATGACGCCATCAATAAATCGGCTTCACCCAGCGCTGCGGTTCTTGATTTCCTGCAGAGCACGTACGAAGCCGGCGCCATCACCGGCAAGTGGGACCGCGACGCCCTGGAACAGCGAGGAAGCTACTCGCTGCGGCGTAGCGTAACAATTCAAACCGCATGCTGACATCAAACACTCACTCAGGAGAATTCATGGAAAGCGCTTGCGAGCATCTATCCCACCCGAAAATCACCAAAACAAAGACGCATGTCTGTGAAGAATGCGTAAAAATGGGCGACCGATGGGTCCATCTGCGTCTATGCATGGATTGCGGCCACGTGGGCTGCTGCGATTCATCCAAAAACAAGCACGCCACCAGACATTTTCACACCACCAAACACCCCATCATCCGCTCCATTGAGCCGGGCGAATCATGGACGTGGTGTTATGTGGATGAGGTGGAGGGTGAACTTGGCCGTGCATCTTGATCCAGCTCAAAGCATCAAAGTTTATTGAGGAGAAAATCCGATGTCGAAAAAAGGCAATCCTATCCACAGTCGTCGCAAAGTCAGCGCTCAACCCCGCCTCCACCAGAAAGCCGCGGAAATTCAGGCTTATGGCACCGTCAACCTGAATCTTCCCCTGGACCTGGAAGAGCCCGTACGCCTTGAGAGTACTGAAAACCTGAACCAGCTTCTGGCTGATACCAGCACGCTGCGTGACCTGTATAAGAAATCTCACTGGCAGGTTGCCGGACCAACTTTCTATCAACTGCATTTATTGTTCGACAAGCATTTTGAAGAGCAGGTGGAATTGGTTGATGCCATCGCTGAGCGCATTCAACTGCTGGGCGGCGTGAGTCTCGCCATGGCGGCTGATATCGCGGAAACGACCCAGATTCCGCGCCCGCCGCGCGGCCGTGAAGAAGTGCCGGTGCAGATATCGCGATTGCTGGATGCCCATCAGATCATCATTGCTGATTGCCGCAAGATGGCCAAGCGCGCGCAGGAGATTGGCGATGACGGTACCAATGACCTGGTGGTCAGCGAAGTTCTGCGCACCAATGAACTCCAGTCCTGGTTTATCAGTGAGCATCTGGTGGACATGCCGCTGGTGCATGCAGTTGATAATGCCAGGACAAGAAGATCGCTTCCTAGTATTCCCAGCCGCCAGATAAGATCAATAGTAACATCTCAGGCGGCGAAGTCCAAAGCTTCGCCGTCCTCTGGGATCATCACTTCCACTCCCGCAGCTTCAACTTTTTCTGCCAGCTCATTGCGCGTCACCAGACAATGATTGATGGCCTCCATGTGCACGGCGATGATCTTCGCCTTCGGCGCTGCATGGCAAACATGAATTACATCGGCCGGCATCATGGTGATGGGATCGCCTTCCAGAAACCTTGCTCCACCCGCGTTCAGCACGATTACATCGGGATGAAACTGCTTGATGGCGTCAGAGACTTCATGGCACCAGATGGTATCTCCGGCAATGTAGAGCGTGGGCTCACCTTCATTCTGTAAAACGTAGCCGCTCACCGGGCGCCATGGCTTTGCCAATGTCGCCTGTGCCGTGCTGTCCGCCGGTGCGTGTGATGCAAATCTTGCTCCAGTTGCTGCGCCTCGTGAACGGCCGCGGCATTCACAAAGTGAGTGGATTCCATCTTTGGCAGGTCTTCAGGCTGGCAAAACAACGGCAGGTCTTTCGGTACAAGCTGGATCGCAGCATCGTCCCAGTGATCGCGATGCGTATGCGTCACCAGAACGCCATGAACTCCATCAAGCACCTGTTCCACCGGCATTGGCAAGGGCACAAGAGGATTCGGTCTGCGGATGAGGCGAATTTTGAATTGCCGCCATGGCGCCGGCGTCGCTTAACATGGGATCAACCAGCAGCCGCATGTTCGCGTAGTCGATCAGGAGAGTCGCGTGGCGGACGAGTTGGATCCTCATGGCTGGAAAGATCTCTTTCGCCGCCTGCACTGTATTGCAGTGGATGGTGACTGTATCTTCCACCCGATGAGCATAGCCTCCGGCATACGTGACCATCACGGGAATGTTGCGAGTTTTGGCGACTTTGAACACCAGTTCATCGCGCCGCTTCAATCCATCAATGGTCAACGCCAGTCCGCCCAACTGATCTTCTTTATACGGATCAGCGCCGGCAATATAGCAGATCAGCTCCGGTTCAAAATGCCGGAATGCCGAACTCAATGCCTGGTCCAGCCAGCCAAGATATTCTTCGTCATTGGTTGCGTCAGGAAGATGCACGTCAATGGATGAGGGCGGCTTGTAAGCCGGATAGTTATGCGCCTGGTGCATTGAGATGGTGAAGACCTCAAGCTCGCCATGCGCTGGGCCCGTGCAGGTTGAGGTCGCTCATGGTGCGCCGCAGATCATGGCGAATGCTTCCGGAACTCGGCAGGTTATTGGGATTTTCCCGGGGCGGAAAGATGGCTGCGGTCCCGTTGCCGTCATGCACATCCAGATCAACGATCATGGCGCGCATGATCTTGCCTTCATGGTGCATGCGCTTGATGGCCACGGCAACATCATGCACCACGCAGAAGCCTTCGCCATGGTCAGGAAAAGCATGGTGAAATCCGCCGCCAATGTTGATGCCCACGCCGCTGCGCAGGGCCAGGTCGGCGGCAAGAATGGAGCCACCGGCAGCCAGCCAGAATGCTTTCACCAGCTCAGGCGAGTAGGGGACTTCCATCTGCATTTCTTCCGCGGCGGAGAGTGTTCCTGTTTTCAGCTTGCGCACGTACTCGCGCGTGTGTACCAGCAGCACATCTTCATCACTGGCAGGTTGCGGCGTGACAAAGTCGCTGGCCTCCGCCAATCCCGATTCCAGCAGCCGCTTGTGGATCAGGCGATATTTTTCCGCCGGGAAAACATGGGCTCCAATCGGCAGGTAATAATCGTCGCTATACACCAGTTTGAATGGGAGCATGACTGTCCAGAGTAACGCTTGTGGGACTTACCGCGCAAAAGGCTTAGACAGCGTTCTGGTTCCCAGCCGCTTTGTTTTGTTAAAATCTATGGGTAATACCAAGACTTTCCCGTCCTGATTTCCGGAAAATTCTGATTTCTGCGAAAACTATCCGCGGGCGAGGAGTGTGCAATCGAGTGAAGCGTGGCAAGACAGCGGTGATTGTCGGCGCCCAATGGGGCGACGAAGGTAAAGGCAAGATCGTAGACGTACTCTCCCACAATTTTTCCGTCGTGGCGCGTTATGCCGGAGGCCACAATGCCGGCCATACGGTCATCATCCAGGGTAAAAAATTTGTTTTGCAGCTTGTGCCCTGCGGCGTGCTGCGTGACGGATGCCGCGCCGTGATCGGCAACGGCGTGGTGCTTGATCCCATGGCGTTCCTGAAGGAAGTGGGTAAGCTGCGCGAGGCGGGCGTAAAAGTTGATGGCAATCTGTTTGTCTCCAACCGCGCGCACGTGATTCTGCCTTATCACCGCATGATTGAGATGGGAGCGGAGAATGCTCCCGGGCGCGTCAAGATCGGCACCACCTCGCGCGGCATTGGTCCCGCGTATGAAGACAAGATGGGCCGTCGCGGGCTGCGCGTGGCTGACCTGCTGGATTCCACCTGCTCAAGAGCGACCATTGAGAATGCCTGCCGCGAAAAGAACATGATCGCGCACGCGCTCTTCAACTCTGAGCCCATTGATCCCGAAGCCATGTATCGCGAGTACGCGGAAGCCGCGGAAAAGATTGCGCCGTTTGTCACCGATACCGCGCTGCTTCTGAACAAGGCGATTGCCGCTGGTGAATCCGTGATGTTTGAAGGCGCGCAGGCGACCATGCTTGATATTGACCACGGCACTTATCCGTTTGTGACATCCTCCAGCGCCAGCGCCGGTGGAGCGGTGATCGGCACCGGCGTTCCGCCCAATGCGATTCAGACGGTGATCGGCATCACCAAGGCGTATTGCACGCGCGTGGGCGGCGGACCATTTCCCACGGAGATACAAGGGCCGCTGGCGGAAGACCTTCGTAAACGCGGCATGGAATATGGCGCCGTTACCGGGCGTCCTCGGCGTTGCGGCTGGGTCGATCTCCCTCTGCTCCGTTACGCGCAGATGATCAACGGCGTGAACTGGTGGGTGGTGACCAAGCTTGACGTGCTCGACGAGCTGGACGAAGTGCCGGTATGCGTCGGCTACAAAGTGAACGGCAAAAAGACTGATTCAATTCCGGCGCTGGCCACTGGATTTGAGACCGTTGAGTGCATCTATGAAAAGATGCCGGGCTGGAAGACGTCAACCGAAGGCATCACCGTGTTTGACAAACTGCCGAAGAAAGCCCAGGCCTATCTGCAATTTCTGGAGAAGGAATCCGGAGCGAAGATCGGCATGGTGTCAACCGGACCCGACCGCGATCAGACCATGTTCATGCCGGAATTTGAAGCGGAGATCATCGGTACGCAGGGCCCAAAGATCGCCAGGGCAAAGTAGCGCTTTCAGCGTTCCGGAACCGTCTGGTCTCGAAACCACATGCATAGATCGTTCGACTGCGCGCCGATGAAAGTTCGCAGGCGAAGCTGGTTCAGGCGCTTCGCTCGCGATGACAAGGGTTTAATGGCCTCGCCCGTGCATAAGTACGCGGCATGAGGCTGCTAATGCTAAGTGCTAAAGGCTAAGTGCTAAAGACTAAGTGCTCAAGTGCTCAAGTGCTAAAGGCGAAGTGCTAATGGCCACTGCTGGGAGGGAATCCAATGATCGTCCTGAAAGTTGACATGCAGGTGAAACCCGGCATGGAAGAGAAATGCAAGGAAATCATCCGGCATCTGCATGAGCACTCGCGCAAAGAGCCGGGCTGCGTTCAATATGTGGGCCATCAGTCCACGGAAGACCCGCGCAAATTCATGTTCTACGAAGTTTACAAGGATGAAGCAGCATTGCAGGCGCATCGCGATTCCGCCCATTTCAAGCAATATGTGATCGGCGGCCTGGATGGAATCATGGAAGACAGATCGCGCATGCTGTATCGGGAAGTAAAGTAAGAGCAGAACTAAAAAAATAAAGGCCGCGAACTCCGTCCAGGAAATTCGCGGCCTTGCTATTTTGAAATCTACTTCACGATCTCGCAGCCACGGAAGAAATAGCTGAGTTCAAAACGCGCGGTATCATCCGCGTCAGAGCCGTGGATCGCGTTCTTCTCAATGCTCTCCGCCCATTTCTTGCGGATAGTGCCGGCTTCTGCATTCGCCGGATTGGTTGCGCCCATCAGTTTGCGCAGATCGGCGATGGCGTTGTGCTTTTCCAGCGCCAGCACCACAATCGGGCCGCTGGACATGAAGGTGGTCAGCGAATCAAAAAACGGCCGGCTGGCATGCACGGCGTAAAAGCCTTCGGCCTGCTGCTTGGAAATCTCCACCATGCGCATGCCGACGATGCGGAAGCCATTTTGCTGGATCATGTTAATGATGTCGCCGGTTGCGCCCTTGGCTACCGCGTCTGGCTTCACAATCGAAAAAGTTCTCTGCAATGTATCCATGTCCTGGTTGCTTCTCCTGAAATTTGCTGTTGACGTTCCCTGAACGCCGCGCTGAGATTGTTATTTGGTCGGCTTGATGCCGGAGTGATCAAACAGTGTCTGCGCAATCATCGCCGGTGACTTGGCCACGTGGATGCCGGCTGCCTCAAGCGCTTTGATCTTTTCTTCGGCCGTGCCGTGCCCGCCGGAAATGATGGCGCCCGCGTGGCCCATGCGGCGTCCGGGAGGCGCGGTCTGTCCGGCAATGAAGGCAGCCACCGGTTTTTTGACGTGTTTTCTTCACGTACTCAGCCGCCGTTTCTTCCGCGTTGCCGCCGATTTCGCCGATCATGATGATGGCTTCGGTTTCCGGATCTTCATTGAACAGCTTCAGCGCGTCAATGAAGTTGGTGCCGATGATGGGATCGCCGCCAATGCCGATGGCCGTTGATTGTCCCACGCCACGGGTTGTGAGCTGATAGACGGCTTCATAGGTCAGCGTGCCGGAGCGCGAGACGATGCCGACGTTACCTTCCTTATGAATGTGGCCGGGCATGATGCCGATCTTGCACTTGCCGGGTGAGATGATGCCGGGGCAGTTGGGGCCGATCAGTCGCGATTTGCCTTTGATCTTCAGATACTCGTAGGCGCGGACCATGTCCAGCACCGGAATGCCTTCGGTGATGCAGATGATGAGTGGAATCTCCGAGTCCACGGCTTCCATGATGGCGTCGGCGGCGAACGGCGGCGGGACAAAGATTACGGTGGCGTTGGCGCCGGTTTTGTCCACGGCTTCCTGCACGGTGTTGAACACCGGCCAGCCTTCATGCGTGGTGCCGCCTTTGCCGGGCGTTACGCCGCCAACAACCTTGGTGCCGTATGCCTGCGCGCCTTTGGCGTGGAATGTGCCTTCGCGTCCGGTAATGCCCTGGACAATGAGTTTGGTGTTTTATTGACTAGAACGGCCATGATTTCCCCGTCTCAATTTTTCTTAGCATCTATGGAGAGCTTAAGGTGCTTCTCCTCACAGTATTGTCGAACTCTTTCTACGACTTCTGGTGTTGGCAGCTTGATCCTGTCCCACCCAGCGTTCTGCCACATGCCGGTTGCATGGTCGAGCCAGATAATTTCCGACCCTTCCGCGAGCGGCTTTATTTTTGCCTTTAGCCCCTTCAGCCCTGGTGTTGCGTTGGCAGGGCTCATAATCACATCCGGATGGAATCCGGAGTTACTGACAGCCGGCAACAAACTGAATATCCATCTACCTTTTGCATCCTGCCAGCTATAAAGCTCAAAAGCTGTGATTTTAAGCGGCTGCGTTTTTCTTTGGACCGCGAAACAGATAGCACCACAACAGAGCAATAAGACCAACCAGCCGTTCTTTTTCACATTACTTTCCTGCCGCGGCCACAACTTTTTCCGCCGCGTCCTTCATCGTGTCGGCCACCTGGAAGTTCAGGCCTGAGTTTTTCAGGATCTCGCGACCCTGTTCCACGTTGGTTCCTTCCAGTCGCAGCACCAGCGGCAGCTTAAGATTGGTGGCTTTGGCGGCTTCAACCACGCCGTTGGCCAGCGTGTCCACACGCAGAATGCCGCCGAAGATGTTGATCAGGATCGCCTTCACGTGTTTGTCGCTCAGCAGGATCTCAAAGGCATGGCGGATCTGTTCCGCATTGGCGCCGCCGCCCACGTCAAGAAAGTTGGCCGGCGAGCCGCCCGCATACTTCACAATGTCCATGGTCGCCATGGCCAGTCCGGCGCCGTTGACCATGCAGGCAATGTTGCCATCCAGCTTGATGTAGTTGAGGCTGTACTTTGAGGCTTCCACTTCCAGCGGATCTTCTTCGTTCACGTCACGCAGCTCGCGCAGCTCTTTGTGGCGGAACAGGGCGTTATCGTCAAAATTGACCTTGGCATCCAGCGCAAACAGATGTCCGTCCGTGGTGGTGATGAAAGGATTGATCTCCATCAGTGACGAATCGGTGTCCACGAATGCACGATAGAGGCCGGTCATAAACTTCACCGCTTCATTGATCTGCTCAGGCTTTAGGCCGAGAGCAAAGGCCAGTTGACGGGCGTGAAAAGGCTGGAACCCGATGGTTGGATCAATGGCGACTTTGATGATCGCCTTTGGATCTTTCGCGGCGACTTCTTCAATCTCCATGCCGCCGGCGACTGATGCCATAAACACCGGCCGGGCCGTAACGCGATCCACCACAATGCCGAGATAGAGTTCGCGCTCAATGGGCAGAGTTTCTTCTATCAGAAGCCGCTGCACGATCTTGCCTTCCGGACCGGTCTGGTGCGTGACCAGCTTCATGCCCAGAATCTTGTCTGACCAGCTCTTGGCCTCTTCAAGGGTCTTGGCAACCTTCACGCCGCCGCCTTTGCCGCGGCCTCCGGCATGGATCTGGGCCTTCACCACCACGCCTTTTGCACCATTATGGAGGAGCCGCTGGGCGGCTGACTCTGCTTCCTCGCGGGTCTGGGCCATCTCACCGCGGGGAATGGCCACGCCGTATTTCGCAAGGATTGTCTTTGCCTGATACTCGTGTATTTTCATGTCGATTGGGTTCTACTGGTGACGCTGGGAAGTAGAAAGGAACCTGTGATTTTATAAGACGAGCGGCAGATTCAGCAATGCATGCGGAGACTTTTACACTGCGGTTCTCAGGAAGTGAAATGATTGACACTGCTGATGAGCAGGTCCGTAGCGGCCCAGCAATTACCCGCCATACCAGCCGAGTGAGTTGGCAAAAATGCGCGGTTAACGGTACGCTGTAGTTCACCCAAATGATCACAGACGCCATCCATAAAATCGCGCACCACCGCATCAATTTGAGTCGCGAAGAATCGCGCACGGTGATGGCGGAAATTCTGGCGGGCAAGGCCAGTGACGCGCAAATTGCCGCCTTGCTGGTGGCCCTGCACATGAAGGGTGAGACGGTGGAGGAGATTGTTGGCTTCGCTGAAGCCATACGCGCTGCCGCTCAGCCCATCGCCAATCTGGATGGCTCCGCGCTTGACGTCAGCGGCACGGACCGCGACGCCCTGGTGGATACCTGCGGCACCGGCGGCGACGCCAGTGACACCTTCAATATTTCCACCGTGACGGCGCTGACCATTGCCGGCGCGGGCGTGCGCGTGGCCAAGCATGGCAATCGCGGCATCACCTCCAAATGCGGATCAGCGGATGTGATGGAAGCGCTGGGCGTGAACATTACCATCCCAACGGCGCGCATTGCCGACTGCCTGAAGGAAGTGGGCATCGCCTTCATGTTCGCGCCGGCCATGCATACGGCAACCAAATACGTTCAGCCGGCGCGTCGCGAACTGCGCCCCCTGCGCAGCGTGTTCAATCTTCTGGGACCGCTTACCAATCCCGCCGGCGCTTCCGCGCAGGTAGTGGGAGTTTATTCAGCCGACCTGGTAGGCAAGCTGGCCAAGGCGCTGCAGATGCTGGGATTGGATCGCGCACTGGTGGTGCATGGCAGTGATGGTCTGGACGAAATAAGCATCACCGGTCCGACCACCATTGGCGAAGTGCGCGGCGAGTGGGTCAGGGTTTATGAAGTTACGCCCGATCAATTTGGTTTCCAGACGGCCCCACTCAGCGCGATCTCCGGTGGTGACGTGAAGCAGAATGCCGCCATCATATGGAGTATTCTGGAAGGCGAGAAGTCGCCCCGCCGTGACATCGTCCTGATGAATGCTGCCGCGGCGCTGGTGGCTGCCGGTAAGGCCGACTCACTCAAAGACGCCATTCCCCTGGCAGTGGAGTCGATTGACTCTGGTTCCGCCCGCACAAAGCTTGCCTCACTGGTGGAGTTCACCAATCGCCGCTATGTTTAGTTCAAAAACCGGCTTGAGATATCAGGAACGCACTAAACGTATTTAGGCAATTGTGGATTGACCACCCGGCCATGTTTTCAGTTCGAAAGCCACTTGAGATTGAAGAGCACTGGACCGGGCATCACGGGAACAAACTTGCTTTCAAAAGGCGCGTCCGGTGATCAAAGCGTGAATCCCCGCCAATAAGACGAAACCAGCGGCAGGTTCCGATTCCACCTTAGTAAATCCAGAGCTGGCGCTTGTCTTGCGACAACGTGATTCCGCGCTGATACATCCAATGACTCTAGAAACTACATACAGAAGATGCACACCCGGGGGAACGTCATGAGGAACCATAAATTAATATTTCTGGCAGCTTTGAGTTTTGTGCTGGTGATAAGCGCATGGGCCAGAGAAGACAGGCTTGTTAATACCGGAGCGGCGCCCGCCGCTGAAGGTAAGGTCATAACGTCCACTGACCGGAACGGCAACACGGAAGTGGAAATACAGGTAAAGCACATGGCCACGCCGCAATCGCTCACGCCGGCGAAGCAATCCTACATGGTCTGGGTGCAGCCACGCGGGAAAGAAGCGGAAATGCTTGGCGCGCTGCGTGTGAATTCCGATCTGAGCGGCAGCCTGAAATCATCCACAACGTACAAGGATTTTGAGGTGCTGATTACCGCGGAAGATGAGGCCAAGCCCGCTACTCCATCAAGCACAGTCGTACTCAAAGGGACGGTGGAGAGGAAATAACTTCACAGATCATTCTGAATAACAGACATTCCGAATAGAGATCATTCGGAATCCAAGGCAGGGCCGCCGGCTCTGCCTTTTTCATTGTTGCTCGATTTTGATGATTGGCATCCGTTGTACCGTGACTTCTCTGTTAGTATGCCGCACATGGCTACCAGAGCGGCGGCACCGTCTTCCACTGCTTCAGGAATCGCAATTAAGTCTTTGATCGTTCTCATTCTCGTGAACATCATGAATTTCTATGATCGTCACGTGGGTGGTGCGCTGGCGGAACCTCTGCGTCGTGAATTCGGTCTTACTGACACGCAGATCGGCATGATCGGTTCCATCTTTACGTGGCTCTATGCCATCGTGGGATTGCCCATGGGACTGCTGGCCGACCGCATGAGTCGAAAAGGTCTGCTGGCTGCGGGAATGGCGGTCTGGGGATCGCTCACCGGTTTGGCTGCCTGGGCCACCACTTATTACATGCTGCTGGTTTCGCGATTGGGGCTTGCCGTTGGCGAAGCGGCATGCGCTCCGGTTGCCACCAGCTGGATTGGCGATCTCTATCCCCCGGCGCGGCGATCACGCCCCTTGGCGCTCTTCATGCTGGGTGTACCTGTGGGCGGAGCATTGAGCTTTTTCTTTAGCGGTCCCATCGCCCAGGCCTTCGGCTGGCGCAGGGCCATGATTGCCGCAGCCGTCCCTGCCCTGCTGCTGGTTCCGGTGGTGTTAATGCTGCGTGAACCGGAACGCGGCGCCGCGGAGATTACGCGGCCCACTGAGAAAGCTTCCATCTTTGATGTCTTTAAAATCCCCACCTTCTACTGGATCATTCTTTCGGGAGCGCTGGTCAACTTCAATCTCTACGCATTGGGGACTTTTCTGCCGGCGTTCATGGGGCGCGTTCACCATTTACAAGTGGGCAAAGCCAATATCGCTACGGGAATTGTTTATCTGGTTGGCGGATTGCTGGGTGGGACCTTTGGAGGACACTGGGGCGATAAGATTGCCCATCGCCGCTCCGATGGCCGCCTGCTGATTGCGGCCATTGCGGCATTGATCGCTGCTCCAGCAGCATTCATCGGTGTACGGCAGGGATGGGGATCACTCTATATGGCCGTAATTTTCCTTACCGCGGCTTATGGCCTGCTGAATATGTATTACGGTCTGGTGTACGCGTCCATCCAGGATATTGTTGCTCCGGCTGTGCGCGGCACCGCCATGGCGATCTATTTCCTTGCCATGTACATCATGGGCGCGTCCTTTGGACCTGTAATCACCGGTAAGCTGAGCGACTATCTGGCGCATCGTGCCGCGGCGGCTGCGGGGTCGGCGAAGGTGACTGAAGTATTTCGCGCCATCGGCCTGCAACAGGCCATGCTGGTGGTGCCTGTGCTGGCTCTTTGCCTGGCGCTGGTTCTCTGGGCGGGATCACGAAGCATTGTGAAGGACATGCGGCGAGCGTAGCTAAATTAGATACAGATCAGAGTCGGCCGTCGGCTATAGCAATTTTTTCATTGCCTCGGGTGGAGCAGGCCTTCAGGCCTGCGGCAATAATGGTTAAAAAGATTCGGCTTTAGCCGCTGAGGTTACTCGATCTTGATCCGCAGGCTACCTGACCTTGATGCCCAAATCCTTCAACTGCGCCTCGCTGACCGGGGTCGGCGCGTCCACCATCAGATCAACAGCTTTCGCCGTCTTGGGGAAGGGAATCACTTCGCGCAGGCTTTCCGCACCGGCAAGAATCATCACAATGCGATCAAGGCCCAGCGCAATGCCTCCGTGCGGAGGCGTGCCGTACTCCAGCGCTTCCAGGAAGAAACCGAAGCGAGATTTAGCTTCCTCGTCAGTCATGCCCATTGCGCGAAAGATTGTGCTTTGTATGTCCTGGCGATGAATACGGATTGATCCAGAGCCCAATTCCGTTCCGTTCAGCACAATGTCATAAGCCAATGCGCGGACCGCACCTGGATCGGATTCCAGCTTGTCCATGTCGCGATCATGCGGTGAAGTAAAAGGATGGTGCGCGGCATTCCAGCGCCTGGTCTCTTCGTCGTATTCAAACATGGGAAAATCCGTGACCCATGTGAAATGAAATCCGCCCTGGCGAAACGCCATATGCCGGTCGGCATATTTTCGCGCCAACTCAACGCGGAACGCACCCGCAGCGGTGAATACACCATAGTCAGGACGCAGCCCGGTCTTTTCAACTTGGGCCGGTCCCGGCGACGAGCACAAGAAGATCGTCCGCTTCAGCGCCAGACATTTCCCGCACCTTGGCTACGGCCTCCGGAAAAGATTTTTCCAGACGCTTGATGTCATCCACCAGGCGCGCTTCTTTGCGCTCGCCGAACAATGGACGGTTCTCATCCCGCTCTTTGCGCGAGAGCTCACCGATCTTCGGAATACGGATGGCAACCACAGGCAGTTCAGGATTCAGTTGCAGCGTCTGTAACTGTTCGGCGGTAAAGGCCTCACGTACGTTAGTAAGTTTCGGCAGACGAAGATCAGGCTTGTCGATACCGTATTGCCGGATGGCCTCGTCATACGTCATGCGTTTGAATGGGGGCTTGATCTCAAAGCCCGCGACCTTGAACGCCGCTTGCAGAAAGCCTTCCACTACTTCGAATACGCGGTCCATCTGCGGGAAAGTCATTTCCAGATCAATCTGGGTGAATTCCGGCTGGCGATCGGCGCGCAGGTCTTCATCGCGGAAGCAGCGCACGATCTGAAAATATTTGTCGAAGCCGGAGATCATCAGGATCTGTTTGAAGAGCTGCGGCGATTGCGGCAGCGCATAAAACTCACCCGGGTAAACGCGGCTGGGCACAAGATAATCACGCGCGCCTTCCGGCGTGGAGCGCGTCATGAACGGCGTCTCAATCTCAAAGAAGCCTTTGCCGGAAAGATACTGCCGGATCGCCAGGGCGACTTTGTGGCGCAGTTCAATGTTGTACTGCATGGGCTCACGCCGCAGATCAATGTAGCGATATTTCAGGCGCATCTCTTCATTGGCCAGCGTGGGATCGCCGGGAAGGAACGGCGGCTGTTTGGATTCATTCAGCAGCTTCAGTTCGGTGACCACAACTTCGATTTCACCCGTGGGGATATTGCGGTTGATGGTCTTCTCGTCGCGCTTGCGCACAGTGCCAATGGCGGCAATCACATACTCAGAGCGCAGGCCTGTAGCTTTTTCATGCAATGCGGGATTGTCGCTTTTGTCGAAGACAAGCTGGGTCAGGCCGCTGCGGTCACGGACATCAACAAAGATCACGTTGCCCAGATCACGGCGACGGTTGACCCATCCCATGAGGATGACCTGCTGCCCGGCGTTTTCCGCGCGCAGCTCTCCGCACATGTGCGTGCGACGAAGTTCACCTAAAAAGTCGAGCGACAAAAGACGTTACCTGCCTTTATTCTGAAAATGAATGACCAAGGGGCTAAGACATTGATTATAAGGGCAATGTAAGGTTGTTTTTGGCCTTGCTGTGCGTGATGGCGATAAATATTCTGCTTAACCTTGCCGATAATCGGATTCTCACAACAAAAGTTGACCGTCCCGATAATCGGATTCTCACCACAAAACTTAATCGTCATCCCGAATCCCCGTCAACGAGCCAGCGCTTTCTTCAGCTGGCGAGTAGGGGTGAGGGATCTTGCGCTTGCTTTTTGATGGAACCAAAACAGGCTTGGAATACACTGAATCCACCAATTAACATTCTTCTCGCACCATGGACAAATCTTCCTACATATACATGATGGGCAACGCGTCCCGGCGCTCGCTTTATGCAGGTGTGTGCGCCTCGCTGGAAAAGCGTGTGTGGGAGCACAAGAACGGATTAGGTGGTGCTTTTACGAAAAGATATAAGTGTGATCGCCTGGTATATTTTGAGAAGTTCTCAAATATCGAATTTGCCATTGCACGCGAGAAAGAAATCAAGGGCTGGAGACGTCCTAAGAAAGACAAGCTCGTCGAATCCCTCAACCCCGATTGGAACGACCTGGCCGCCGACTGGTATACGGATGAATTGCTCCTTGACGGCAAACCAATAAAGTGACGAAGCACAAGATCCCTCACCCCTGCTCGGCGGCTGAAGAAAGCGCCGCCTCGCTGACGAGGATTCGGGATGACGTTCAAAGGCATTTGTTTCTGAGCCCGTCTGCCGCAGGTCTTTTCGAAGAGTCAAAAAGTCGAGGAGATTAAGCAAGATATTGCTTGACGCGGCGCTCTGGTCAGCGAGCAGACCACCTATCTCAGCTTTGCGGCGATGTCCTCGCGGGCCACGCTGATCTGATCACCCGTGGCAAGATTCTTGAGCGCGAACTGGCCGGATGCAACTTCATTTTCGCCAACAAACAGGATGTACTTTGCTCCGGCGCGTTCAGCCGCCTCAAAAGACTTTTTCACCCGAAAGCTATCATCGCCCAGTTCCGTGGCAATCTGGTGCTTGCGTAAATCGCGGGCAATCACCGCAGCTTCGGCGTTCATGCCTGCCCCCAGGGGCGCAACAAAAACCGTGGGACTCAGGTCCGGGACAGCAACGGTTTCTTCCGCCTGCAGCGCCAGCACAAATCGATCAAGCCCAAGGGCAAATCCGATGCCCGGGAGCTTTAGGGCCGCCCAGCATTTCAGAAAGGCCGTCATAGCGCCCGCCGCCGAGAAGAGCACTCTGTGCCCCCAGACCACCATGCGTGAATTCGAAGGTGGTGCGGGTGTAGTAATCCAGACCACGTACCATCCGCTCATTCACCTGATAGCGAATGCCCACGTGATTGAGGATTTTTTTCACTTCGTTGAAGTGTTCGCGACTCTCTTCGCCCAGGTAAGCGGAAATTTTAGGCAGCGCATCAATGATGGGCTGGTCTTCCGGGACTTTGCAGTCCAGCACGCGCAGAGGATTGGTTTCCGCCCGGCGCTGGCAGTCAAAGCACATCTTGTCCTTCACCGGGGCCAGCGCTTCGCGCAGCGCCTGATTGTAGCGGGCGCGGTCGTCGGCGTTGCCCACGGAGTTGATGAGCAAAGTCCACTCCTTGATTCCAACTTCACGGAGCAAGTGGGCGAGCATGGCAATGATCTCGGCGTCGCGAGCAGGTGATTCGCTGCCTGAAGCGGGCGGGCCTAACACTTCCGCGCCAATCTGATAGAACTGGCGGTAGCGGCCTTTCTGCGGACGTTCGCGGCGAAATTGCGGCCCAATGTAATACAGCTTTTGCAGTTTGCCGGTATCGCCCATCTTATGCTCGATGTAGGCGCGAACCACGCCCGCGGTATTTTCCGGACGCAGGGTGAGTGACTGCGCTTTTTCACTCTGGGCGCGAGCACGGTCCTCCCAGGTAAACATCTCCTTGGAGACAATGTCAGTATCTTCGCCCACGCCGCGAGCAAAAAGCTGCGTATCTTCAAAAATAGGCGTGCGGATCTCGTGAAAGTCGTAGAGCCGGAAAATATGACGGCACGCCTGTTCCACATGCTGCCATAGCGCTGTGTCAGGCGGAAGGATATCGCGGGTACCGCGTACGGCTTTGATAAGACCAGCCATTAGCAATTAGCCATTAGCACTTGAGTGCAAGACCTTTCCAATGTTTCAAGCATCCTCGCAGTCCCAAATCATCAGCGCTCAGAGCGCACAAATGAGGATTTCTACTTTTTACCAAATTCCTTGCGATAGATCTGGGTGTAATCGTAATAGTTGTTGGCGTACATCATGATGGTTTGCTGGGTCTTCTCGTCGTCAATCTTCTTTTTGAACTTTCCCGGAACACCCATCCAGAGCGAATACGGCTCAACCACGGTGTCTTCTGGAATTACCGTGCCGGCGGCAATGATGCAGCCTTCGCCGATTTTGGCATTGTTCAGGATCACGCAGCCCATGCCGATCAGGCAGCGGTCGCCGATGGTGCAGCCGTGCAAGGTGACGGAGTGGCCCACGGTGACATAGTCGCCCATGATCACGCCGTATTTGTGGCGCATGCCGTGGAGCACGCTGCAATCCTGCACACTGCAGTTCCTGCCGATGCGGATGGCAAAGACGTCACCGCGGATGACGGCATTCATCCATACGCTGGAGTTCTCGCCGATTTCCACGTCGCCAATGATCTGGGCGGACTCGTCGATATAGCAGCTATCGTGAATGCGTGGTGATTTTCCCTGATAAGCGCGGAGCATAAGTGTAGAGAACTTAGAGGGTAACACGCAGGGAATCTCAGGGGCAATGTGGCGGCGCGATGGCTAATTTGCTAAGTGCTAATGGCTAACGGCTAAGGGCTGGTTTACCGCAGCTCCACGCCCATCAGTTCGGTCACCATCACCCACTGTTCCCAGGCATAACGCCAGATGGAGACGGCGTGAAGATGCTCAAAGGAGTGCACGTCGCGTTCATTCAATGCCAGATATTTCGTCCATGAAAACTTCACTGACGAAATCACAATCATTGCAGCGAACAATATAAGGATAGTTTGCGCTCATGGCCAGCCTGTCAAAAAGCAGAGTAGATGAATTCTGGATTTTGCCACTCCGCATGCACTAAGGCAGTTTGCTTAGGGGTTGGGGATTTTGCGCTTATCGAGGTAACCTGGTTTTTTGGCTTTTGCTCTTGACTCGGTACTTATTTCTCGGCTCGCTTTCATCATCAGACCCCGCTCGCGTCGGAAGCATACCGGGTTATTATTTATCCTTCATCCCGTTGCGCGGGACCGGGGCGTGCGTAGAACGTCGAATCACCCGAAAGGGAACCGCCAAGGGAGTTAGTCCCACTGCAAAGCTTTAACCGCGCTTCTTCCGCACCCTGGAAGCTGCCCCTTGCGTTACACGATGGGGCATAAAAAGGTGGATTGCCTGGATCCCCGGCCCACCAGGGAGGGTGTGCCACCGGCCGAGCGCGACTGTCATTTTTCAGGCCAACTCTTTATGGCGGTGAAACATCAAAATATTGCCTGTAGTGCATCCATCATCAAGCGGGTTGTTGAAGTGAACCAGCTCTCGAACAGTGGAAGGATTAGTAATGACCAGAACAGTTAGCGCGTACAGCAATCTTAATGACCCGACTGCTGCTGCGCGCGACATTGGTAATCAAATCGCCGCATCCATTCAGTCACCGGCCGTTGTTATCGTATTTTCCTCTTCGAAGCATGACTATTCGAAACTGATTGCGGAAGTAGCGGAGAAATTTCCAGGCGCGGTACTGCTTGGCTGCTCTTCGGCCGGTGAGTTTGATTCAGCCACTCAGGGGGAAGGAAGCGTGTCGGCATTCGCCTTGTCTTCCGATGAAATGTTATTCTCAGCTTCTATCGCAGAAGATATTTCTTCCAAACCCGAAGAAGCAGCCAGACAACTGTTGAAGGGATTTCGCGGGTTTGGTGAGGGCAAATACCGCTACCGCGCAGCACTCATTCTCAATGACGCTCTTGCCGGCTCGGCGGATGAACTTGTCCACGCCTTGAACATGCAAACCGGCGGTAAATACAAGTTTTTTGGTGGTGGCGCCGGGGATGACGCGGCTTTTACCGGTACTCATGTCTTCCTTGGAAACCGAGTGGTGACAAATGCGGCCGTTGCATTGGAGATCCTTTCCATGAAACCCATTGGCGTAGGTGTTCGCCACGGTTGGAAGCCGGCAACCGAGTTGATGCGCGTCACCGAATCCTCCGCTACCACTGTGGCGAGTCTGGATGCGGTCCCTGCTGGCGAGGTATTCCAAGAGTACGCCAGGCAGACCGGGCAAAAGTTTGATCCAGCCACTCCATTGCCTTTCTTCCTGCATAATATTGTGGGTCTTAAATCAGAGCAGGGCTACAAACTGCGGGTACCGCTCAGCATCGCGGCGGACAACGCTGTGACTTTCGCTGCGGAAATACCCCAGAGTTCCACCATCAGCATCATGGCATCGACCGCTGTGTCCTCAACAGGTGCTGCTGAAGACGCGGCGGGGGACGCGATCAGGCAACTGGGTGATGCGAAACCCAGCGGTGCGCTGTTCTTTGACTGCGTGGCAACCAGGCTGCGTCTGGGCAAGGAGTTTGGCAACGAGTTGGATGCGGTCAGGAACGCTGTTGGAAATGTTCCCTTGGCCGGTTGTAACACCTACGGCCAAGTAGCCAGCGCGGAAGGACAGTTCACGGGATTTCACAATTGTACAGCGGTGGTTTGCGTATTCCCGGACTAGCGGTGGACTGATGATTGATGAGCTCGCGTCACTGCTCTTGAGAACGGAACGCGCACGCGGAGTTCCCGCGCTGGCCCAATTGGCGGGCGCCAGCCACCTCTGCATCTTTATCCGGGACCCTGCATTGCATAACTTCATCCCTGGACCGGGGTTCCCTCAGACCTTGGCCCGGGGCATTGAGTGGAGAAAATTCCTCACTCGCGTGACAGATGCACGCAAGGCAGACGCAACGCTCATCTCGCCTTTTACTGCTCAAGAAGAGCATCTGTTCGGGTTTCACTTTCAGGAAAATGCCATAGCGGTCCTTTTTGGAGAGGGGCAATTCTCTGAACTGGATGAGGCTTTCTGCACGGCACTTCAGGTGGCTGCTGCCCTCTTAGGTTCGGAAATGCACACGGCGTTCGCGGAAGGCGAAGCGCGGTTCGCACATCAGAGCGCGTTAGAGTCACGTAGACTCTCGCAATCATTGAGCGAGGCTCATGACCGCCTGGCGGAGGTCTTGCAAACCAAGGAATCTCTTCTGGAAGACCTTCGGCAGAAGGAAGCTCGGCTTGAATTAACCCGGCAGATGGCAGGAATGGGTATCTGGGAGTGGAACCGGACTACTGGCCAGATGTATCTCGGGCCAGAGGTCTTGAAAATACATGGGTTGCCGCTGACGGGCGTGCGAGAAAGTATCGATACATTTATCGAAACCATTCATCCAGACGACCGTCCCAGGGTCATTGCCGATATTGGCGCAGCCGGGGAAGGAAAAAAAGACTATGACCTCTCTTTTCGAGTTATCACGGCCGACGGCGGAACCAGGTTTGTTGCATCACGCGCGCTTGTGCTCCAGGATGCGCGACGCGAAGCCATTTCCATGGTTGGCTTCAGCATGGACATAACGCGCCGCGTCATGACGGAAGAGGCTCTTGTCCGCTCGGAAAAATTGGCGGCCGCCGGGCGTCTTGCTGCGAGTATCGCACATGAGATCAACAATCCCCTGGAAGCCATCGTCAATCTCGTCTATCTGGCAAGGGGTGAATCCAATCCCAGCCGCACGGAGGAATTGCTGGAGATGGCAGATCGCGAACTTTCGCACATTTCCGCTGTCACCCGCCAGACGCTTGGATTTTATAGAGACTCGAATCAATCGGTCCAGTTCGATCTTGTCAGCATCACACAAGAGACTCTCGATTTGTTTGGGAAACAGATCCGTGACAGCGGGGTGGTGGTGATCAGCGATTTTCCGCCGGAGAAGGTTGCGCTTGAAGGCTGGCCGGGAGAAATAAAACAGGTCATCGCGAACCTTTTGATTAACGCATTGCATGCCAGCAAAAGTGGTGTACCTATCGCCATTAGAATTAAGCAGCTCCGCTCGCACGTGGTTCTGCTCATTGCTGACCAGGGCAGCGGAATACGCCGTGAACATCTTGAACACATCTTTGAGCCGTTCTTCTCCACGAAGAACGAATCCGGGACTGGTCTGGGACTGTGGATCAGCCGGCAGATTGTTCAAAAACATGGTGGCTCAATTCGAGTGCGTAGTCGAACGGAAACAAAACGGCATGGAACTCTAGTGAAGCTGCATTTCCCTTTACCTGGCCGTGCACGCTTGCAGCAAGATGCTGCGAATCTGCACCTGAAGTGGCAGGAGCTTGCAGCCACAAATAAACCTAAGTAGCCAGAGCTTGCAAACGGCACCGGCGTGCAGTCTGCTTATAACCGGCGCATTCTGCTTATAATCGTTGTGCATGGCTTCCGCTAAAATCCGGCGGGCTTTGCCATGGGTTCTCGCCCTGGCCTGTCTGATTTCCACGCTCCGCGCTGAGCCCATCAAGAAACTCCATCCCACGGGTTACATCAACGATTTTGCCGGTGTTATCGATCCCGCATCGGCGGAGTCTATGCGCAGCCTGTGCGAACAGGTTGATCAAAAGACCAAGGCCCAGATCGCGGTGGTCACCATTCATTCTCTGGATGGAGCCGATGTAGAAAGCTACGCGGCCGATCTCTACAAGGCCTGGGGTATCGGTCCCAAATCAGACAATCGCGGTGTGTTGATTCTTCTGGTGGTGGATGAGCATCACTATCGCATCGAGGTTGGTTATGGGTTGGAACCCATTTTGCCCGATGGCAAGGTAGGCGGCTTCGGCCGGGAAGCAGTTCCTCTCTTAAAGCAAAACCAGTTTGGCCCGGCATTGCTGTTGATGACGCGGCGGGTAGCCAGCGTGATTGCCGCGGACGCCAAGGTACAGATTGACGGCCTTGAAGCGCCAGCACCGGCGCCGGATTCGGATAGAGATCGCCCCATTGATGGCCAGCCCACGCCGATTTCCTTTGGCGCCATTATTATTATCGCCATCGTCGGCATTATCGGCCTGGCGATTTTTCTCCGCGTGCTTGGTTTCGGCGGCCTCTTCAACGTCGTCTTTTTCATGTTCAATATGTTCTTGTCGTCCGGTGGCGGCGGCCGCGGGCGGGGAGGCTGGGGCGGTGGCGGATTCGGCGGTGGCGGTGGCTGGGGTGGTGGTGGCGGATTCGGCGGTGGCGGCGGATTTGGCGGGTTTGGTGGAGGCAGTTCCGGCGGAGGAGGCGCGAGCGGTAGTTGGTAAATCGCACGCGCAACGACATCTATGGAAACAGAAAAACAGGTCAGCGAACTGGTGGAACGGCTTAAGGTCCTGGCTGGAGAGAACCTGAACTGCGTCGCGCTTTTTGGCTCGGCGGTTTCCCGGGAATTCCATGCCGGCTTCTCGGATATCAACATCATCTGCATTTTTCGCGAGCTTTCCGCACCTTCACTGGCGCGGCTGGTACCGCTCATGCGCTGGTGGACGAAGAAAAATTTTCCCGCTCCGCTTCTGTTCACCCGAACGGAGCTGGAAAAATCCGCCGACATTTTTGCCATTGAACTTCTTGATATCCGCCAGAATCACCGGATGCTGTATGGAGAAGACGTGTTCCGCAATTTGCATGTACCCATGGATCTTCATCGCGTGCAGGTGGAGCACAACTTGCGCACGAAACTGCTGACCTTGCGCCAGATGTATGCCCAATTTGCCGATGACGACCGGCGCGTCCGGCGATTGATGCTGGATTCGGTGTCGAATTTCGCCACGCTCTTCCGCCACGCACTCATCGCCATGGGAGAGCAGCCTGGCGAAAGCCCAGCCAGACAAGCCCCAGCCAAAGTAAAGAAGAAAGCATTCGCGAACTGGCCGCGCGCATCCATTTTGATCCGGATATATTTGTACGGCTGCTGCAGGTGCGGGCCGGGAAGGCCAAGGAGAAGGACCTGGATCCGCACGCGGCGTTTGCTCAATATATGGAAGGCATTGAGAGGGCAATTCAAGCCGTGGACGCGCTCTAGCCGAAAGACTTTTGGCGGTTCTGCTTTAGAATCGCATTCACGGACAGGGAGAAGACATGAAAGCCTGGATAGCGATCGGAATTATCGTGTTGCTGATTTTCGCCGGCGCCAGCAGTTACATTGGCGCCAAAAATCAGATGGTGACCAAAAATGAAACGGTGAAAGCCGCCTGGTCACAGGTGGACATTGTGTTGCAACGCCGCGCTGATCTGATTCCCAACCTGGTGGAAACGGTGAAAGGCTTTGCCTTGCAGGAGCAGACCGTTTTCGGCGACATCGCCAGGGCGCGGTCTCGCCTGCTCTCCGCCAATACGCCTTCGGACAAGATCGCCGCCAACCAGCAGCTTGATGGCGCGCTGGGACGCCTGCTGGTTGTGGTGGAAAATTACCCGCAGCTTAAATCGAATGAAAACTTCCTGCGCCTGCAAGACGAGCTGGCGGGCACGGAAAATCGCATCGCCGTGGAGCGCAAACGCTATAACGACGCGCTCCAGGACTACAACACTTACATTGGCTTGTTCCCCAATAGTTTCTGGGCGGGAATCGCGGGCTTCAAACGCAATGACGCCTACTTTGCCGCCAGTGAAGGCGCAAAGACTGTCCCCAAAGTTGATTTCTCCGGGGTAAAACCAGGGGCCACGGCAACGCCGGCCCCGGTACACTAGAGCCTGGGACGGCCAAAAGGCTGGGGAGAGCGCACGATTGACCAGCCGAAGCTTCAGAACCCGAGGAAAAAAGGGGTGACCGATCAGCGATTGATTATCTCCCCGTTTTGCGCCGAAAAACCTACGGGGCTGCCCACGTTCTTCGATGTCGCCGCATACAATTCGATAACGCTGTAATCTTCGCGCAGGCTGTCCAGCGGTTTATTTCCGCGGCGCACATCAGGCGGGACATACCAATTCGGCAAAGTGGCGCCCACGACGAGCAATACGCATACGTAATAGAGAACAACTCGGAACAGTGGTCTGCCGAACGTGATTGTTCCCGGGAAAGCGCGTCGTACAAAAACCAATTGTGCAATTTGACTGATCAATAGGGTCAAAAGGAAAGCCAGCATCGCCATCTCAGAGCTCCGCGCCTGATGCATCATTTTAATCGCGGTAAATGCTGATAGCAGCAGCGCGAAAGCGAGGGTTACCCACGCAATAGCCCATCCCCAGGCCTGCCACTTCCTGCTACTCCGGGCTGCCACAAAGACAGCGTGCGGAAGCGCGAAAAGGAAGGCATATAGCACGAATCCAAATTCGCGTGAATAGGCCACCGCAGCAAACATTATGGTGAGTGACGCCAATCCGGACACACGTGCCGGCCACTGGTCGAACGCCGCAGTGCGTGGCGTGCTTTCTGCCGGCAGATTGCCGGATGGATCGAGATTGGGCATGCCTGAGCCTCTTTGTTTATTCTCACGCAACACCATGGTCTTGCTACAGGGCCTGCGTGTTTTTCAACTGTACGCGGTTACGCAGCAAAGTACGCACTAATATCCCCAAAAAGATCGGTATTGCAACGCAAACTGTGCCGAGGACTACCTCCACCCAGCCTTGCGTGAACGACACGCCATTTTTCTTGAGAAGAGGTTCGATTTTCCAAAGGAACAGGATGCCCATGCCAACCGCGGCAGCCGACCACAAATAAATGGAGAGCACCTGCAGAGGGTGGGGCCAGCGCTTCTCCAGAATGGCGTAATAGTTTTTTGAAAACGGCATCGCGCTGTTTTTGGGGTCTGGAATTACACGTACGGAATGAAGGGGGACGACAGGAACAAACGCCAGGCAGAAGAAATTTGTAGTGAGATAAGAACCGTCACTGCGAAAGTCTCGCTGGCCGTAGTACTTGGTTCCAAAACCATTAACGTTGCTCGGCATGTTGGGCCTCCTTAAGATTTATGTCGCGCGAGTAAAACTGCGCGATTCGAATCATTGCTGAAATGATGCAAGTTGACCAGGGACGGATAATTTGCCTTTACGCAAGCCAGGTAGAAGGCGTACGACTTTACCTTCAGCACGGGTGACTGGGCTTTGCCTTTTCCCGCAATAGTCTCTGAGTCCAGGTCCGCGCCGCCGGTGTGGAAAGCGCAATGTGGGGCGTCGAGGTAGAAGGCAAATTCCAGACGAATAATGCGTAATCTTTCCGTTCGGGCAGATGCCGCGCCACAAGCACAGCAAAGCGGTGGCATCTCCCTGCGGTCTCCCAGGGGCAGCGCGAGGAGCGGAACTTTGGTCAAAAAATCCGATGCCAGTTCGTGATACTGCCCTTCAGACACTTTCCCGTAGCAAAGGCATTGCGGGCAGCGCGTGAGCCCGAGCAGGCCGCGCAATTGCTTGCCGCATACCGGGCACGCTGTAACGTAAGAGCCTGAGCCGATCCCAATTGGTGACAACAATGCAAAAAAGCCGAACACTCCCGCCATCAAATAGTTCCCCAACTGGCCCAAGAATGCGGCCAGCCCCAGCAGAATGATTCCGCTGAGCGCCCAGCCCGCGGTCCGGAACCAGGAGCGCTGAATCGGCATCGGCTGTCTAGGCGAAGCAATCATTCGAGATCTCTGCTTTGAGTAGGGGATTGATAAATGACGATAAATGATAGTAGATACATGCCACGGTTCATTGGACAGAGGAATCGAGGATGCGCATGCCGTTACTCGCGTCCTTCATTCCCACCACCCTGCGAGCTCGTAGAGTTTGGCAGACCCTCTTTGTTTTTACATTGATCGTTTTTACATTGATCGCTTTTATGTTGATCTAGCGCAGGAATTGCTACGGCCCCCATCATCGCCAATCCGAGTGCAACATCCATTACGGGGAACGAGAAAATCAGGATTGCGCTCGCGAAAATTGGAATGATGGATGCGAATTTGGCGTGTTGAAGGACGTAGGAAAAAACGAGAAGAAGAACTCCGGCTGGGACAACAGCGAGACAACAATAAAGCGCGTCAATAAACCCAAATCGATGCTTAAGGATGAAACGTACCGCGCCAAGCAGAAACAGCGCGAGTCCGAACACCGCGATGATCAAAGGTGCCCACGCGATTTGCCGGCTAATACTCTCTCGCGCGTTCACGTTATATTCCTCGCTTTATGATGATGGACTCGATCAGGGGTTTGCAATGCGAGTCGCACCGGAGGGGGAAGTTTCGTCTCTTAATGTGTTTGAGATCTTCTCATGCAAGAAAAGCACCGGCTAATTACGAAAGTTACAGAGATTCGCCATCCAACATCTGCTGGCAGTGCCGCGGATTTGGCAGCCGCGGACCTGGGCAGATACTTTTAGGTTCTCAACAACACGGGAAACATCGCATCCGTCGGAGACCCTGGTTGCGGTAAGGGATTTTGGTTTATCAGTGTGATCTGTGGAAATCAGTGGTGAGCATTTCGTGCTTATGACTGTTTCAGTCGCGCTTTGATCTCGGTTTCCCAGATCACGTTCGTGGGTTCCTGTAACTCCACGCCCATCTGGCCGGCTTGTGTTGTATCAGGGTTGCCGATCCAGGCTACTTTATAGCGGGCGCGCCGGTTATGGCGCTGGATGAAGATCAACTGGCCCACCTGCTTGATTCCGGGAACGGCAGCGATGCGGGCTCCGTGGGGAGATATTTCATACGTGCAGCAGGTATGCGATTCAAAACTCTTGAGGTCCGGAAATACCTTCACGGGAACAGCGATGTGAAGCCGCTGCTCATCACGACGTGAATCAAGGATCGGGGACTCAGAACCGAGGACAGATTTAGACGGGATTCCGTTCGACATGCTTGACGAGTATCGGAGGAGTAATCTAAGGCGTCAACATTACTTCGGTGCGATCTTTCTTGCCGTGGATCAGGGCTGGTTTTCTCTAACACGTTAACGCGAAAGCTCCGCGGGGCATGAGCCAGACCACCGGGCTGACGAGCAGCGCTAAACCATTTACAATGAATATTCAGCCCTCCTTCGAGATAAAAACATTATGATTCATTTTCCTGTCCCAGAGGCTTTGACCTTCGATGATGTATTACTTCTACCCTCGCATTCGGATATTGTTCCGTCAGAAGTAACCACGCAAACTCAGCTATCGCGCAACATAAGGTTGAACATACCCATCATCAGCGCGGCCATGGATACGGTAACCGAATCTCGTCTGGCCATCGCCATCTCGCAGCAGGGCGGGCTGGGAATTATCCATCGTAATCTCTCCATTGAAGACCAGGCCGATGAGGTGGACAAGGTAAAGCGGTCAGAAAGCGGGATGATCATGGATCCCATCACGCTTTCCCCCGACCATAGGATTGCTGACGCGCTGGATTTAATGCGGCGATACAAGATTTCCGGCGTGCCGGTGACAAAAAACAAACGGCTGGTTGGCATTCTGACGAATCGCGATCTGCGTTTCGAAACGCGTACGGACGTTCCTATCAGCCAGGTAATGACCAAGGACAACCTGATTACCGTGCCTGTGGGTACCACGCTGGAAGATGCGGAAAAGATATTGCATGAACATCGGGTGGAGAAGCTGCTGGTTGTGGATGATAAGTACAACCTGAAGGGCCTGATCACGGTAAAAGATATCCAGAAGAAACTGAAATATCCCAACGCGGCCAAAGATGAGCACGGGCGTCTGCGGGTGGGAGCAGCCATTGGCGCTACCGGAGATTATCTGGAGCGCGCGCAGGAAATGGTAAAGAACAAGGTTGATGTGCTGGCGATTGATAGTGCGCATGGGCATCAAAGCCGGGTGCTGGAAGCGGTGAAAGATGATCAAGTCCAAACTGCCGGAAGTGGACCTGCTGGCCGGCAATGTGGGCACGCATGAAGGCGCGTGTGCGCTGGTGAAGGCCGGCGCAGACGGCGTAAAGGTGGGCATTGGGCCAGGTTCCATCTGTACCACTCGCATTGTTACCGGGTTTGGCGTGCCGCAGATTACCGCGATTGCGGAAGCCTATCGCGCCTGCCGTGACGCCAACGTGCCGGTGACCGCCGATGGCGGCATCAAGTACTCCGGCGACATCACCAAGGCCATTGCCGCCGGCGCCAACGTGGTGATGATCGGCTCGCTATTTGCCGGCACGGAAGAGAGTCCGGGAGAGACGATTCTGTACCAGGGACGATCGTTTAAATCCTACCGCGGCATGGGATCGCTCTCCGCCATGGCGGAGGGCTCTGCCGAACGCTATGCCCAGACCGCAGACGATTCTTCCACCGATCTTACGCCGGAGAACGGCGCTCGTGGTAACCGCCTGAACAAACTCGTTCCGGAAGGCATTGAAGGCCGCGTGCCTTACCGTGGAACACTTTCAGAGATGATCTACCAGTTGGTGGGCGGCATGCGGTCCGGTATGGGATACTGCGGCACCAGAACCATCCCGGAGTTACAACAGAGAGCAAAGTTCATTCGCATCAGCGGAGCAGGACTGCGCGAAAGCCACGTGCATGATGTGATCATTACACGTGAAGCCCCAAATTACAGGATTGAGTAGGTATTTGATTTTGCCAGTCTCCAGCCTTGAAGCTTATGCGCCCCCGGCGCGCCGCAACTTGTTTGTTTCGTGGATACCGACCATTGCATGGCTCTGCCTGCTGGCGGTGTTTTCCAGTCGATGTATTTTCCGCCGAGCATACCGGCAGCATCCTGCAAAAGGTCCTACAGGCCCTATTCGGGGAAATTTCCGAGCAGCGTTTTGTTTGATCCATTTTCTGGTCCGCAAGAGCGCGCATTTTTGCAGCTATGGGGTGCTGAGCGCCTTTGCATTCTTCTCCTGGCGGGCCACTTTCCCCGCCGTCAAGGCATGGAGCGTCCGCTGGAGCGGCTTGGCGTTGCTGCTCACTTTGTTGGCGGCCAGCGCAGATGAATTTCACCAGAGCTTTGTGCCTTCACGGACGGCAAGCCCGCGTGACGTGCTGCTGGATATGGTGGGAGCGATCTTCTTTCAGATCGCGATCGCGATTTGGCTGTCAATCGAGAGGCGCCACCAAGCTCTCCGCGTCACAGACAGAGGCAAAGTGAATAGCTAGTCCGAAGTAGATTGCCTCTAAAAAGAGCAAACCCCGCAGGAACTCTGCGGGGTTGCCGGTATAGCTGTTGGGATTGGCTGAAGGCGCGCTGGCCTTGTGCGAATCTCACAACTTTCGCTAGGACTTAAAGACTCACGCCTTAAGCCTCAGCCACCTCACGTATATGACTACAATCAGAACTTTTCATTTATAGGATCGCCCTCCTTTCCCGTGTAAACACAGAATAGCATCGGTTTACAAAAAGTCAACAGGTTCAAATGCCCTCACGCAAAACTTTTTTGAATCTTATTTTGGCGCGGAGCCCGGCATTTTCCTGCCAGTAAGCTCATCCGCCGTCACGAACTTCGGTTCAATGTCCGTCGGCAGCGATTTCAAACTCTCAATCGCTTTCGCAACCACAGGACGAATGTTCATCAACTGGTCCATCATCTTCTTTGTGCCGGCGTAATCGCCCGTAGCTTCCAGGGTGAGAAACTCGCGGTCAAGTGAATTTACCGCGTCCTTGATCTTGCTGAAATCCACATGGAAGGTGCCGTCCGGGTCGGCAACAAAGGCGCCCTTGTCGAGGAAGTAGTTGAACTGTATGGCCATGCCCTTCGCGTGGGAATCCTGCAATCCGAAACGCAGAGTGCGGAAGGCCGAAGCCAGATAGGTGTTATAAAGCTGGCGTTCTGCGTCAGGGCCGTGAGGCACTGGCATCGTGATCGCGCCCTTGTCGGCCTGAGTCATCAGAAATTGCAGAGCAAACAGACCTGTCACGTCTGCCTTGGCTTCTTCAATCGAGCTGTACAGTTCTTTCAACTCGAGCCGCGGGTTCGTCTCGCGTCCACTGACTTTGATCTGATGGGGACCAAGGCCGTGGCACAGCTCGTGGGCCACGATGTGAGTGAAGAAGAGATCAAAGCTCAAGTCTTTCTGAGCATCTGGTTTGAGTACAACTTTCGATATCGGCTCCAGGATGGTCTTGAACTTCGCCTCCTGAACATTCTTGAGCATCACGCGCTTCGCGCCTTTTTCCTGCACCACTTTGTCGTCATTGGGCAGATTATAGGCAGCCGTCTGGACGCCATGAGCGCCATCTCCGGCAGCGAAGACTTCATTGACCACGCGTAAAGGGGCAGCCGCGCCCAGCTTGGCCACCCGATATTGCGGATCTTCAGGAAGATTATTTTCAATGTCCTGAAGATGCTGGCCCAGAAATGCCAGACGTGAGGATTCTTTTTCATCGCGCAGGTTTACGTAGGCTTCAAACGCCGCTTTGTAGCCGAATAGTTCGTCGTTGTAAGTCTCGTAGGGACCATAGGTGATATCCAGCGGAGCGTCCAGGTCCATCCAGGCAACGTCGCTTTCGTAGTAGTCATTGGAGCTAAAGGCCGCAGCCCGCGTGGTAAGAAATTTCTTGAGTGATGCGTTGTCAGTGAGTGCGGCGGCTTCATTCAAAAGCTTAGCGGCCTGAGCCAGATCGCTTTTGTATTCCTGGCTGTAGGGAACCAGCTTGAGTTTCTTGCTGGCATCGCGCCGGACCACCGTGAAGAAGCCGAGCGCCTGTGCTTTCTCCTGTTCAGGAAGCGTTTTCACCCAGCTCTCAAATTCATCCTTGGTCATGTCTTCAGGATAGAAATTTGCGCCCGGAGGTTTGTGTGCGGGAACATTGGGCAGAAATGCCTTGTGCTGATCAATCTCTGACCATGGACCTTTGTTGATCCAGAAGTAATGCAGCCGGGCCTTGCCCAAAGCCGATTTGTCTTGCTGGAGCTTGCTATACAAGGCGAGATCACCGCTCCAGAACTGCTGCATAAACAGGTGGTTAACAATGTGCGACGCTTCAATGAGTTTCACCAGGGCCTTTTTGTCACCGGCAGAGAGTGATGACGTGTCCACCCGCATCTCCGTGGGCGCAAAGCGCGCAGCCATCTTGTTGAGTTCAGCGGCATCAGGGAAAGCAGGAGTGCTGGTCTTCTGGGTAGAGCTTTCGGAGCAGAAGACTTCTGTGCAAGAGTCATAGTGGCACACACCATCAGGAGCAGGAAAAGCTTGCGCATGGGGCAAATTCCTCGCAAGCAGGATAACGCGATTGTGTGCTCCCGGGGAACTTCAGCTTCAACCAATAAGCCCAGCTCGCAATCAGCGCCCGTGCCAGCAACACGCAGAACCATTCTTTTGGATCGGTCCAGCTCTTCTCCAGCCGGAAGCCGCTTTCGTGCAGAAGCCTGGCGATGGATGCCGGCGTGAACTTATAGCTGTTTTCCGTGTGGATGCGTTCACCGCGGGCAAAGTGGAAGCTGCGGTTCAGATCGCGCACGTTCACTGTCTGGGCCACGCGGCTTTCCAGATGCATTTCAATGCGTGATGCGCCCGGATTCCAGAAAGCGATGTGCTTGAACAGCCGAACGTCAAAGTCGCCGCCCAGTTCGCGATTAATGCGCGACAAGCACGTTTTGGTTGAAGCGCTCGGTCACAAGCTGTGCGTCATTGTAAGCGTCATTCAAAACGCGGGCGTCTTTCACCAGATCAATGCCCAGAAGAAACGCGTCGCCTGGTTCCAGTGAATGGCGGATATCGCGCAGGAACTGCGCTGCTTCACTCGGCTCAAAGTTTCCGATCGTGGAGCCGATAAAGAGCACGAGCTTGCGTCCGGGAAGAGATTTCAGCGCCGGGAAAATTTGCCGTGTAGTCGGCGACAATTGGGCTGACGTGGAGATGCGGGTAGTCGCCGTTCAGGCTGGTGACTGCGTCCTGCAAGGCCGCGGGAGAAACGTCAACGGGATGAAACTCAAGCCGCAACTGGCGGCGGAGGATGGCCTCAATCAGCGCGCGAGTTTTTGTCGCGCTGCCCGCGCCAAGTTCCACCAGCGTGAGATTTGATGCCGGCGGTGCGCCGCTATCTCACTGGCGTATTCCTTCAGAATGGAAAACTCCGTCCGCGTGGGATAGTACTCGCGCTGTCTGGGTGATTTCTTCAAACAGGCGGGAGCCTTCCGCGTCATAGAAAAGTTTGGCGGGAAGCCGTTTGGGATTTGCGCTGAGCCCCTGGAGAACATCTTCCGCAATGGGACTGCCAAGTACTGCTGGCGTTCTAAATGCTGTCATCGGCGAGCCTGATACCGGAGAACTGCCATCTTGTTTCCGGCGGAAAGAAATTGCGGTAAGTTGCACGTATGTGGGATTGGGGAGTTACGCATGAACCGCCACGCAGTACCATTTGACTGCTCATGAATTTGCCGTTGTATTCGCCCAATGCTCCGGCTGCCGGTTTGAAGCCCGGATAGGGAAGGTAGGCGCTGCCGGTCCATTCCCACACGTCGCCAAAAATCTGCAATGTGCCGTTCTTGATTTCCGGGCGCGGCAGGGTTGCGGGTGAAAAGCGCCGTTTTCCAGCAGATTGCCCTCCACAGGTAGTGACGCCGCCACGATCTCCCATTCCGCTTCAGTCGGCAGCCGGGCGCCGGCCCAGCGGGCGAAAGCGTCAGCTTCAAAAAGGCTGACGTGGCATAACAGGCTCATTCTCTTCCACCCGTCGTAAACCCGAACAGGTGAACTGGTACCAGTCATTGCCGGATTTTTCCCAGTAAAGGGGAGCCACCCAGCGATTTGCCTGTACGGCATCCCAACCCTCTGAGAGCCAGAGTTCGGGGCGTTGATAGCCACGGTCAGCCATGAAGGCCATATATTCGCCGCAAGTGATCAGTCGTGTGGCAAAACGGAATGGCTGCACAAAAACTTTGTGGCGAGGCAATTCATTGTCGAAGCGAAAGGCATTGCCTTCGGCGCCGATTTCTACAAGTCCGCCTGCAAAGGTCTGCGGCTTCTGCGCGAGCCACTGTTTCGTTCAATTGCGGGAATAACATTGGGTTGATAAGCCGGATGCAGCGGATTACTCCAGAAGCCATGCTTGATGTCGGTGACCAGCAGTTCCTGATGCTGCTGCTCGTGATTGCGTCCCAGTTCAGCCAGCGTGAGCACGGTTTCAGAAACGTTGCCAGCGGACAAGAGCTGCTGCATATTCTCGTCCACGTGCTGGCGATATTTCCTGACTTCATCCAGACCCGGGCGGGAAAACGTGTTGCGCAGGGCTTTCTCCGGTTGAGGTCCAACGGCGTTGTAATAGGAATTAAAAAGATCGCGGAAGATTGGATTGAACGGCCGGTATCCCGGCATATGTGGCGAAAGAATGAAGGTCTCAAAAAACCAGGTGGTATGCGCCAGATGCCACTTGGCCGGGCTCGCCTCGGGACAGGACTGCACCATCTGGTCCTCGGCACTTAAATTGGCGACCAGAGCATCCGTCTGGTTGCGCACGGATGCGAACAGATCCGCAGTGACCGCGCCGTTCCAGCGGTGATTCCTCGGCGTTCGAAAAACTAAGAATTGACTTGAGTTGAGCCATTTTGAACAGACCGCCAGGGAACGGTAATTAGGTAAAGAATACTACTCCCACCACGCGGCAAATTGATAGCAACGCCGCCCAGATGCGAGCTGTTTGGGCGTTCTGATTGGATGCTCGCCACAGGCCGGGGTTTCGCCGATATTGGCCTTTTTGATGTAATGTGAGAACCGTGCCTCCCTCTGGCCGAACCATCTTTCACGTGGATATGGACGCCTTTTTTGTCTCCGTGGAGGAGCTAAGCGATCCCAGCCTGAAGGGCAAAGCGGTAGTTGTGGGGGGCCAGAGAGATGAGCGGGGCGTGGTCTCCGCAGCTTCTTACGAAGCGCGCAAGTTCGGCGTACATTCCGCTATGCCGTTACGGACGGCTGCCAAACTTTGTCCTCACGCCATTTTTCTGGACGGCCATCCTGATCTCTATCGCGAATCTTCGCGCAAAGCCCGAACCGTGCTGGAGATGTTCTCCCCGGCGGTGGAGATGGCGTCCATTGATGAAGCCTACATTGATATGACAGGCACTGAAAAGCTGCACGGCCCTCCATTACGCTCAGCCCACAAACTGCATACCGCAATGAAAGAACACACGGGGCTGAATTGCTCGGTGGGAATTGGCGCCTCACGCTTGATGGCGAAGATTTGTTCGGACCAGGCCAAACCAAATGGCGTTCTGTATGTCCTGCCGGGACAGGAGCAGACGTTTCTGGCTCCTCTGGACATCGGCAAAATTCCCGGCGTGGGCAAGGTGACCAAATCCCAGTTGAACTCAATGGGGATCCACCGCATCGGCGATCTGCTGCGGCTGGAGCCGGGCGTACTTGAAAGCACTCTGGGCAAGTGGGGACGTTGCGTTGGCCGGCAAGGCACGTGGAGAAGATGCAGGGCGCATGGTTTGAAGGTGAAGTAGGCCAGGATTGGCAGGCCAAGTCAGTAAGCCATGAACATACCTTTAATGAAGATACGGCGGATGTGGAGAAACTGGAGTCAACGCTGCTGCGTCTTTGCGAAATGGTGGCGCGCAGGCTGCGTGAGCAGGGTCTGTCTGGACGCACATGGCAATTGAAGCTTCGCTATTCAGATTTCAGCACCATCACACGTGCCCAATCGCTGCCAGGTCCGACGACCGTGGACAGCGAGATCTTCGCAACCATCCGCAGGCTGTTTCAGGATAATTGGCAAAAGGCCGTGCCATCCGCCTGCTGGGCGTGCAAGCTTCAAATTTTGATGATGCTCCGGAACAGATGGACTTGTTGCAAGATGAAGGCCGGCAAAAGTGGGCGCGCGCCATCTCCGCGTCTGACAAACTGCGGGACAAATATGGCGATTCCGCAATCTTTCTGGCCAAAGGCATGCGCGGCGGCTTCCGCGAAAAAGTCCATGAAAATCCGGCGGAAAAGCCCGACAAGAACAAACCGGGAGAGTAAGGGCAAAACGGTAACCCAGTGCCTGCCTGAGGTCCCTAAGCGCTCTCCCTATATTGAATTTTTTAAACTTTTCTTGTCATAGACTGCGCAAAAACGGCTTAATATTCCCAGAACGGCGAGTTATTTTGTTTCCGGCACTCACGCTCCCAGGTGTCGGATTAACGTTTAAGGGCACGGTCTATGCCTTCTCGGTTTGAACAAATCCTGGTTTTTTGCGTGATCAGCGTTCTGGTGGGGTTATTCGCCTGGATCACCTGCGCAATCGGGAACGAAGATCAGGCATGTGGTTGCTGTGGCTGGATCGCGATACTCGTTCACTTTGCCGTGCCGCTGGCTGGCTACCTGGATTCCGGGCTGGTCTCCTGCTTTAGCGAATATGGGTTAACCGAGCTACTCTAATTGTGGCGGGAACATTTTTCCTTCTCTCTGTTTCCGCTTTTTACGCCAAAGGCTTCGTGCCGCGTGGTTCATTGTGTTCATTTCTTTGGGCCGCATCGGCATATCTGACTTTACTGGTTCTCCATGTTCGTCAGCGCATGGGTCTATCTTGGAATTTTGATATTGGCGACTTCGTTCTCTGTGGGCAAGGCATTCCAGAGGAACGGATGGAAGAGCAGATTCTTCTGGTTTCTGATGCTCGCCGTGGTGCCTTACGCCACCTGGGCCGGCGTTCAGGTGGTCCACGGCAAGTTTGGCGCTGGCCTGGATGTTTTTCTCTTTGGCATCTTTGCCATCACTGGCGCGCTTTATTACCGCCATTTCCGGCGGTTGAGCCCTGGTGTGCGTCCTGACCTCTATCTCGTTCATGGCCTGGGGCGCGGTTTTCCCGGTGGCTAATTTCTCGCGTCCCACCAGATCTTTCTTGAACGCCGTTGTCTGGGACTTGCCGAAATATTTCGTCGCCTTCGGCATGATCCTGACTCTTTTCGAAAGTGAAGCGGAAGTGGCTCTGGGCGTCGCCAGAAAATATCAGGCGCTCTTTGAAGACAATCTGGCCGCGGTGTATGTTTCGTCACTCAAGGGAAACTTGCTGGATTGCAACGGCGCATTTCTCAGGATGTATGGTTTTGCGTCAAAAGAAGAGGCCGTGGCAAATTTAGACTCCCTGCCCTGGTGTGATAGCCGAGGAGCGCGAGAATTTTCATCAGCACGGTTGCTTGAGAGGGCCAGGTGGTGAACCATGAGTGCCGCCATCGCCGCAAAGATGGCACTCCGTTCTGGATATTGGAACGCGCCACGATTGTGAAGGCCGGCAATGGCAATGACGTCATCGAAGGCACCGCCATTGAGATCACGGAGCGCAAACAGGCTGAGCTGGCGCTGAAGCAGTCAGAAGAGCGCTTCAGCAAGATTTTTCGCCAAGGTCCCGTGGGCTGCTGCATCGTTTCGCTGGAGGGAGGTTTCTTGATGTCAATGACAATATGCTGAAGATGCTGGGCCGGGAAGCGCATCAGGTCATTGGCAAAACAGGTGTTGATCTCTGGGCTTATGGAAAACCCAGCAACAGCGCGACAAGTTTTATCAGGAACTGAGAAAAGCAGGTTCCATCCGAAACCTGCAGGTGGAGTTTGAGGACTCCGCAGGCAATCGCCATGAAGGCAACTACTTTGCCACTCTGATCCGGGTGGGCGATAAGGAATGCATCTTTGGCATGCTGGTGGACCGACGGAGCAGCGTGAGCTCGAAGCAAAATTCCTTCAAGCCCAAAAAATGGAGGCACTGGGCCGGCTCGCTGGCGGGATCGCCCATGATTTCAATAATCTTCTTGGGGTGATTGGCGGATACGCGGAGTTGCTGGAAACCAAGCTGGAACGCGAGGACCAGCTCCGCCACTATTGTGCCAAGATCCTGGATACCACCCAGCGCGCAGGCGGCTTAACGCGGCAATTACTTACTTTCAGCCGCAAGGAAGTTACGCGTCCCATGCCGTTGCGCCCGGACCAGGCGATCGCGGAGCTTGCCGGCATTCTGCCGCGCATGGTGGGAGAAGACATTGAGATATCACTCGATCTTCGTTCCAGCGGCGTGGTGGTGATTGATCAAACCCACTTTGAGCAGGTTGTTATTAACATGGTCGTGAACTCGCGTGACGCCATGCCCAACGGCGGCCAATTGTTCATCAGCACCGAGGACGTTTTCCGACCTGCTCATGATGTCGAATGGCAATCACCGACTGGGCAACACTTTGTCGGCCTTATCCTTGCGTGATACCGGATGCGGTATGACCAGATGAGACACGAGCGCACGCTTTTGAGCCGTTCTACACAACCAAGGAAATCGGCCGCGGCACAGGCCTGGGCCTGGCAACGGTTTATGCCATCGTGCAGCAGATCAAGGGTGAGATCAAGCTTGAATCGAACCCCGGCGAAGGCACGCGAATCACCATACTTTTGCCAACAACCAGTGACGTTCAGATTCCACCTGTGGACACGGGTGGTGAAAGAGGGAGGATGGTTTGGTGATGCATGGTTCAAGGAACATTTTGCTGGTTGAGGATGAAGCTGATCTACGTGCCAGCAACGCAGAGTTTCTCAAATCCATTGGCTATTCAGTGCGCTGTGCCAGCAGCGGACTGGAGGCGCTGGCAATGTTGAGATGACATCGGCGAAATCGACTTGGTCATCACTGACGTGGTGATGCCTAAAATGAACGGGCGTGAATTTGCCGAGCGCCTTCTGCATGCCCGGCCCGCCACCAAGATATTATTTATTTCCGGATACGCCGACGATGTGCTCTTGCATGACGGGTTCTGTGATGCCGGCTCCTTTTCTGCAAAAGCCATACACTCTGCGAGAATTGGCCATCAAAGTCCACGAACTTCTGCTAACAGCGCAGAGCGGGCTGGCAAAACCGCGGCCAATACTGACCTCTTGGTGAGTTCGCGTCCGGTGGCACTGGGCCTGGAAATTCGCTAATGCCGTTTCCTTCGCCATTTAAGGGCAATTCTTGGATTGTCCCTCAGCCCCTCCACATAGTACAAATCCCCTATCCCATAACAGTTTGCAGCAGATTAGAGATGACTTACGGTAATGTTTGCCGATGGGCCTGAGTGCCCTTAGAATTGAGCAACATTTATAAGCAATTTGCATTTTTTCTGTGCCCACAGAAAACAAAACAGTTTGAAAAGCATGCGTTAACAGGGATTGTCTTAACAATGATGTCTCTTGTCGAGGCGTGCGTTTCAGCAGGCATATAACGGAGAAGTTATCCGGCAAAGAGCGGTTCTAAGCTCCGCAAGTTTGCCGAAGTTTTATGAAGATCAGTCGCATTTCCGGGCTTGCGCAGTACTTGCTTGGTTCTGTGCTCATGGATGTTCGCCGTGCCTGCGGTGGCTCAGACCGGTTCGGCGCAGCTTTCCATCACCATGAAAGTGCAGTCTTCCATCGGCCTGGTCTTCAATAACAATCCTTCGGTCGGATCGCAAGGCTTCTGCCCGCTGGGCAACGCCGGGTCCAACGCCGCCTCGCTTGACCTGGGCAGCGCCTCTTATAACGGTGGCGACAGCCTTACCTGCATTCTTTTCTCTCAGCAAGGCAACTTCTATGTGGTGGACAGCGCCTTTGATGTGCTGGTGACCAAGTCCAATACCAGCAGCACCAGTTATCAACTGGCGGCCCAGATATCCAGCGTGCCTCCGGCCAATGTGCAGTGGAGATTGAATCAGAAACTCCTCAGTACCACTTTCGTCGTGCTGCAGAGCGCAAATAATTACGGCCAGCCCGTGACTGAAACCCTGGAGGTACGGGTGCGCAATGATGTGCCTGCGCAAAACCTTCAGGAGACGATAACGTTTCTGGCCACGGCCAATTGAGCAGGAATGAAGAGTGAAGTTATGAAGAGCCTTTACAAAACGATTTTCCGCGCGGCACTGGTGATGTTGCTGCTGGCCGGCGCCTCGCTCTTCGCCCAGAACCCAACCGCGACCGGGACCATCAACGCCACGCTCAATAATCGCAACGGTATTGCGCTGGTTTTTGATACCGATCCGGCAGGCGCCACGTTGGGCGCAACCGGCACGTCCGCCGTAACGCTGAACTTCGGCACCATCTCGGCATTCGGTCCTCTCTCCGCCGGCATCACACGGCCAGCCGTTACCGCGGCCAGCTTTACGGTGAGAACTGTGTTTGATGTGAAAGTTACCCAGGGCGGATTGAACAGCACCAGCTACCGCCTACTGGCGAACCTGGCCGCTGTGGCGCCCACCGGCTTCAGCTACAAGGTGGATGCGGTCACGCTCAACACGAATCAGCAGACAATTCAGAACAACGCGGTTTACGGAAATGACATTGCGCACAACCTGGACCTGGTGGTTTCCACCGCGGCCCCGGGTGCGGGTGGTCCGGCAGTGGGAACGCCATTGACCGCCACCATTAACTTTACGGCTACGGCCAATTGATTTTGTATGTAGAAAGTTCGTTTTTAGCGAAGTACAAATTTGCAACAGCAATAAATTCTGAGGAGGAACCAATGAAGAAACTAATGATTCTCGTATTTGCCGCGGTGATGATGAGCTCATTCGCCGCAGCTCAAGCAGGAAATACCGCCACTGGAACGCTGGCTGTCACTGCCAATGTCACCAGTTCCATCAACCTGGTCTTCAATACCAGCACGGGCGGAGTCACCCTCGGTGCACCAAACACCAGCGCGTCTAGCCTGGCTTTCGGAACCGTGCAGGCATTCGGCGGCGTGCTCGCAACCGGCGTAACCCGCATCGTTGGCGCCAGTAACTTTACGGTGAGCTCGCCGGTTGACGTTATTGTCACCAAGGCGAACTCCACCAGCGCAAACTACACATTGACGGCGCAACTTGCCGCCGCGGATGCTACCAACACATGGACCGTAGGTGGAGTAACAGTCACCAGTGGAGCGGCTGCCCCTGTTACGACAAACGGTGCTTATGGAACCACGAATTTTCCGGTGGCGATCCGATTCCGTTGACCGGCCCAGCCGGAAGCATTATCCAACACGATCACTTACACCGCAACCTCCAACTAACGTTGGAATGCAAATGAGTGTCAGCTGCATTGCGGCGATGTGGAGCAACAGGGTGGGGCGTGGCAATTAAGCTGCATTACTTATGTGCCGTTACTGGTGATTGGTTCCTCCCTCGTCACTGACGGATGGGCGCAGAGTAAGAGCTACGAAAAAACGCAACCCCACCCCAGTTCTGAACATGAAAGCGCAGGCTACAGGGACGATATCGCTCAGCCTTGGCAATGCGCCGGACGGCGTTCCGCTAAAGGGCGGTAACTCCAGCCAGCGGTCCCTGGACCTGGGCACTGTTTCCTACCAGAACGGCCCCAGCACGCTGAACGTCGGCGTGCAAAAACTTGCTACGAGTTTTGTTGTCTCCACCAAATTTGCTATGACCGTCCAGGACAGCACAGGACAAGTGGGCAGCGCCACGGTACTTGCCGCTCTGGCCGCGCCTGACGTTTTTATTTTTCGGGTGGATGGCTTTCAAATGGGAACCACTCCGCAATTGATTCAGGCGCCAGGTAAAGCCGGGCGTCACCGGTCCAGCACCTGCTGGAGATTGAAGTTCCCAGCTTCGCTCACGGAAAAAAATTCACAATTGCAAAATTCAATCCTGTTTCAGGTGATCGCCAACTAGCTTATGGCGAATCGGAGATTCATTTCAGTGCTTCATTCAGAACGCCACATTTTCAAAAACGCGCAGCATGACGGCCTTCTCATCCAAGCAGATTGCTGGTGCGCGCTTTCTCGCCTCCCTGCTGTTGATGACTTGCTGTTTCATCGATGTCGCTGCTTGCCCAGGCGCCCGCGGCGCCGGTCGCTCAGCCTGCGGCTCCCATGCAGGGTGCGCAAAACCTGCCTCCATCCATTTCTCTGAGTCCCGCCGTTGTCATGGCGAAAGGAAATTTCGGCCAAGGACTCACGCAAACCCTCACTCTCTCCAACCAGACCGGGCGCGAGTTTGCTTTTGAACTGGTCGCGGAAGATGTGGTGGTAAAAGACGGTAAGCGTGTCTTCGTGCCTGCCGGTGAAACTTTAGACGGCATCGCCGGCTCCGCTGTCTTTTCACAGAAGACGGTCCTGGTTAAAGCCTTCAGCTCGGCGTCAGTTGACGTCCGTCTGACTTTGCCCAAACAGACCAGCGTTCGTGCCATCGTCGCCATGTTTCGCGGAACAGAAAGATGCCTTCTTCGTCCGGAGCCGTAGGTATGACGGCTTCCTTAGGCACGCTGATCACCTTCAATCTGAGCGACAACGTAAGACTTGACCAGGAACCGGCGCATGTAACGCCGGCCACGGCCAGCGCCAACATGTCAGTGTACCCAATTCATCGCCAACACAGGCACTGAGCCGGTTTTGCCTGAAGGCGCTGCCGCCGTGCTGAATGCGAAAGGCGCTCTGGTGGGTAAAGCCATTTTCAGCCCGCAGCGTCTCCTGCCCGGAGAGCGGCTTGAATTTGTTGCCGATTATCCTGACCAGTTGCAACCTGGTGATTATCGAGTGCTATGTTCCTTCCAGTTTGAAGGCAAGACCCTCACCAATTCCACTGACTTCAAGGTGCCGTAAGCCAGCCATGCAAGCGTATGAAAAGCCGCACATCTGCTCGGGCTTCTTTCTGTTTGCGCGGCGCATGTTTCGCGATGCAGGGGCAGGCTCCGCTCATTGTCGGCTATCAGAAGCAGCGTGGAGATCGCTCTCAGCGGAGCCACTGCGGCCTATGCGCTGAACGCCAACATTGCTGACGCCACCGCTGCAAACGGAATGATCCAGGATCTCGGCAAGCTGCCCGGCAGCACCAACATCGTAATCGTCACCCAGGCCGGAGTGCAGACGCTTTCCGTTACCGTTACTGCGCCTCCTCCCATCGTTGCCGGCGGGCTTTGATCCTCCTCATGCTGAAAATGGCGAGAGCGGCACTTACGAATTCCGTTACAACTCAGATCCCGGACAGATTACAAACTCGCTGGAGATGAAGCGCACGCAAGGGCCGTCATTCGATCGTTTTCAGATGGTCAATGCCAATCTCTTTTCCGCCGGCTCGTCCACCTCCGCCATCGGCTTTCCCTATCTTTCCTATGAGATCAGCCGCCCCCGCCGCGATTACACGTTCCTCGATCAGACAGTCGCCAACTCTCCGCTGACGCTGGATAACTACATGGTGCGCGGCTTCCACATGCGCGAAGGCGACTGGCAATTCCACGGCGGATTCACATCCATCGCCATCTTTCAGGGACTGTTTCTCGCCACTGACCGCGAGTATGTGGTCGGCGGTTCACGCTCTTACTCCATCAATCAATCAAGTTCACTTCAAGCTCAATGCGTATCATTTCACCAATCCTGATTCGCAGCAGCTTGTTGCTTCCAACGGTGCGGCCGGATCGCTGGTCTATCGCTTCTTACGCAAAGACCACATCAACTTTCTTTCCGAACTCGGAGTCAGCCATGGCCTGGGCTTTGCCGCTCGCGGCAGTTATGACGATGAAAAAAACCACGTCACCGGCAACTTCCGATCGCAATCGCGCAGCTTTGCCTCGCTGGCCATCAATAACCAGCACGGCACTTTTGCTGACCTGAACGGCAACGCGCAAATTGAATCAAGCGACTGTATGCCAGCCTTGACCTGAACCAGTCCAACTTCAATCTGCGCACCTTGCAACAGAACACGTTTACCAGCAGCGGGCAGCTCAACTTCCGCATCAATCGCAATTTTTCGCTCAATGGCGGAAGCGCCTATTCCACTTTCCAATCCAAGGTTCCGCTCGGGCAGCGCATTGACACCCTTAATCTTCCCGCCGGGCTTGATTTCTCCTCGCGGCACTTTGGCAGCGGCTTTCAATACCAGCGCACCATCAACTTTGATGGCGCCGGCGGCAATGATTACTCCGGCACGGTGCGCGGGGCATTCAGCAATTTTCAGGCGAACGCGTTTTACCGGCATGATGTTCAAGTGCCCACACTGGCCGCCGTCTTCTCGCAGGTCCCCGGACTTCAGGACGCACTCGACCGTGCGGGCATCGTGGCCAACACGCCTGACCAACTCGCCCAGCTTCTGCGCAATACTTCGCTGCTGGAGACACTTGGCTTTACCAATCTGCTCACCGTCAACCTTGCTCCTTCACGCGACGATTTTGGCGGATCAGTGAACTGGACATCGCATACCTCCCGCCGTGAGCAGGTTGACCTCAGCTATTTCAACAGCAACACACAACTCTTGCAGGGGAAGTCTTTGCTATCCACGGCGACTCTGAGCTATTCCCAGAGAATCAATGCCAGCCAACAGCATCGTCGGCTCCGCGGCGATGATTCACAGCAGCAACAGCGGCATCGCTGACACGCATCCGTTGTTCAGCATTTCCCTTCAGCATCGTTTTTATAGCGTGCCCAGTTTCATTCTTCCCGGACGCCACGGCGTGATTGAAGGCCACATATTTCGCGATGACGAGTTAACCGGCCTCTATAACGGTCAGCCATTGCTTGCCGGAGTGGAAGTTAAGCTGGATGACGAGCGCACCACGCGTACTGATGAGAACGGCTATTACGCTTTCCATCATGTGCCGTACGGAGTCCACCGCGTGGAGGCCGTTTATCAAAGCGAGATTCATCAAACCGCAGGGTCATCAAAGCGACGAACCATTTTTTTACACCACGGACTCGCCGGCCACTACTGACATCAACAACACCGTGAATTTCGGCATCAACTTCGCCAAAGGCCAGCTCTTCGGCTATCTCTTGAATGACGCCGGAAAGGGCATTGGCGGAATCACCCTTGTCCTGCGTGGCGAAGCCTTAACTGGTGAAACCGCAGCCGGCGAAGCTGGCCAGCGAAGCGTGACCACCGCCGGCAACGGTAAGTTCTCCTTCCCCGGATTGAAGCCCGGCGCCTACTCTGTGACGCCGCTGCCGGAAAGTTTCCCCGCGGGATATGGGTTGCAGGCCCTGGAGCCGCAATGGGCGGCCGTGGATTCCGGTAAACCTGCCAGCGTTCAATTCACCGTGAAGGCCTTGCGTTCCATCTCCGGCAAGGTCACCGTCTATGACAAGAACTTGATGCGGGCAGTTCCGCTTGCCGGGCGCAATCGTTCGCCTCAAAGAACTTCCCTGCAGACCGTAGCCGCGGAAAATGGCGCCTATATTTTCCGCAATCTTCCTGCCGGGACCTGCACCATTGCAGTTGAATATCAGGGTAACGAAACTACCCAGACAGTGATCGTGCCCTCTGATCCTGCCATCATACGTGACGTTGAATTGAGCGTCGGCTCGAAGTAGAGCTTCTGCAGCGTCGCGGGGATGATGTTTTCTTGAACTTCCGGTCACCAGATCCGCCGATCTCCCGATCGCCGGATCTCCCGATCACCCGCTCGCCGTGGCCGTTTCCATCTCATGGCCGCCATGACGGCAGTGGCATTCTGGAAGTCGTTGGTCAGCGCCACCAGCTTCCCATTTTTTAACACCAGTTGCAGATCGCAATTTTGGATAGTGCTGAGCCGGTGCGCGATCACAAACGTGGTCCGTCCGCGCACGAGTTGTTCGGTAGCCTGCATGATCTCCTGCTCGGTATGGATATCAATGGCGCTGGTGGGCTCATCAAAAATCAGGATGGGCGCATCTTTCACAAAGGCACGGGCAATGGCAATGCGCTGGCGTTGTCCGCCGGAGAGGCGGCAACTGCCTTCGCCGATCTTGGTGTCATAACCGTCCGGAAGACGCCATGATGAAATCATGCGCGCGCGCCGACTTTGGCTGCCTCCATGATCTCTTCGCGCGTGGCGTTGTTGCGCCCATAAGCAATGTTTTCTGCCACGGTGGCGGAAAATACCACCGGCTCCTGCAGGATGATGGAGAATTGTTGCCGCAGGTCGGCCAGTTTGTAATTGCGCAGGTTGTTTCCGTCCAGCAGGATCTCGCCCGACAGTTGGATCGTAGAAACGGGTAAGCAGATTTACCAGCGTGCTCTTGCCTGAACCGCTCGGCCCCAGAATGCCAACGCGCGTGCCTGCCTCTACCGTAAAGCTCACGCTGTCCAGGGCCCGCCCTGATGATGGATATTCAAAGCTGACATTGTTAAACTGGATATGGCCGTGAACGCGCGCGTTAACGGGATGGCATGCTGCGGTTCGTTAACCTCAGGCGCCTCGTCCATCAACGCCAGCGCGCGATTTATGCTTACCATCCAGCTTTGCAGTTCAGGGAATTTTGCGCTGATGCTGCGCAGCGGTTCATAAAGCTGCGTCATGTAGGTAAGCACCAGCAGTAGTTCGCCCAGCGTGAGCACGCCGGACTGCACGTGATGAACGCCAATCCACATGGCTGCCGCAGAGGCCAGCGCAATCGTTGTGCTGATAAGCACGTGAAACATCGCCTGCATGGACGCGACCTTTACCTGCTCCTCCATGCGATGCCGTGAGCGCAATTTGAAGCGCTGGTCTTCAAATTCTTCCTGGCCAAAGGCTTTGACCACGCGGATCGATGAAAGCGCCTCATAGAGCACCAGCATGGCGGAACTATCCAGCTTCTTGATGCCGTCCCAGCCGTGGCGTGCGCGCCGGCTGGATTTGCGCGCCAGCAGAAAAGCACCGGCGAAATGCAGAGAGCAATGACGGCCAGCTTCCAGTCAAGCCGCATGGTCACGTAGAGCAAGCGCGAAGAAGCTCAGCAGGGAACTGACCAGCGGCATGACGCCTTGCAGAAAAACATACTGGATGGCGGGTGCGTCAGTCTGTATGCGATAGGCCACTTCGCTGGTTCCGCGACGGTCATGAAACATCAGGTCCATGCGCTGCACATGCCAGAAGATCTGTGTGCGGAAATCCAGAACCAGCTTTTCTCCCGTGTAAGTGTGCAGCAGCCACGAAGCAAAGGACTGGAGATTGGCCAGCAGGCTCAGTAGCAGAAGAAGTCCAACCGCCAATAATAGGGTGGCGGATTTTGAGCCGACCGCCGCTGCCGGCAGCAATGATTGCAGAAAGGCGGGCAATGGATGGCTGCCCAGGACGTTGTCTACGGCGATCTTGAGCGGGAATGCCAGCAGTAACGTGAGTGGAGCCGAGATCAGGCTAAGCAGGAAGATGGGTGAAGATGCGGCCAATAGGGTCGAGCCAGGCGGAGCAGGATACGTGAACTGGCGCGCTTACCGGCGATTTCTGGTTCCATACAGCAGACACTTTCGTGCCTGAGGGGCGGTTCATCCCTCTTCCAAGCGATTGAGATTTTTTTAACGAGTGTGAGCTAATAGTAGCAACAGTTCTGAAAAGGTAAGTTCGTTTGCAAAAAATGTTTTTCGGGCGGCGGCTAGGGCCTTTGCCGTAGCGGCTTCCCGGCGTGATTCCATCACTGTGGTTTTAAGTCAGTGGGTTGACCTTGTTCTGATCAACGCTCCACCTTAACGATGACCAGGGTCATATCATCGTGCTGTTTCGCGCCTGCGGCAAAGCTGTCGGCATCGCGAATGAGCTGATCAAGAATTTCGTGTGCCGTAAGGTGGCTGCAGGCTTTCACGGCTTCGGCAAAGCGATCCTCACCCCACTCTTCGTCTTCATGGTTCATGGCTTCACTGATGCCGTCAGTAAAGATCACCAGCAAGTCGCCGGGAAGAGATCGCCAGCTTCTCCTGCTCATACGGATAGCTTTCCAGCAGTCCAACCACAGTGCCGCCGGCTTCCAGTCGCAACATCTGCCAGGTATCGGCATTCTTGCGGAACAACATGGGGCGGATTGTGGCCGGCGTTCACGTAGGTCAATTGGCGGCGGGCAGGATCGTATTGGGCGTAAAAGAATGTTGCATAACGATTGCTGGTGGATGCCTGATAAACCAGCCGGTTGACATTGACCACCACCGGCGCAATCTCTTCCGGCGCACGCGCCGCTTCTGATCGCAGTGATGCCTGCAGGCTGGCCATGAGCAGAGCGGCGCCAATGCCTTTGCCGGACACATCCCCCAGCGCAATGCCGAGCTGGCCTTCTGGCAAAGCAAGAAAGTCATAATAGTCGCCACCCACGCCCAGAGCCGGGCGGCACGCTCCGAAATAATCAAGCCCTGCGATTGCCGGCAGCTCCTGCGGGAAGAGCCGCTCCTGTACTTCGCGCGCAATCTCCACTTCGCGATTCAGTCGTTCTCGCTGTGTGATCTCCTCGGTGATGGCGGCCATGAGCTGGGCATTCTCCAGCGCCAGCCCGGTCTGCGTCGCCACTGATTTCAGCAATCGCAGATCACTGCCGGTAAAAGGCTCTTCTGATCGTTTCGGCCCCAGGCTGATGAAGCCCAACAGTTTGTCTCGCGATGCGAGCGGCAGCAGCAGTTCCGTGCTCAATTCCTTCAATTCTTCGCGTTCTTCGGCCGTGACATTTTCTTCCCGGTAAGCCAGGAATTTTCGTCGTCTGGATAAACGCGAGTGGCTCTTTCTCAGCCCGCAGCAGTTTCACGCTGCCCGCGCTGGGGGCAAACTGTAGCTGCGGCATGCCGCTATAACCAACTGCATACACCGGACGAAATGGGTTGCCGGAATCCAGCAGCACGGCAATCTTGGATACGTGCAGACGTCTCAGAGATGCGCGTGACCACCGTCTCCAGCAAAGATTGCGGCTGGACCATGGTGCGTACCTGGTCGCTCAATTCGTTGAGCACATTTTCGGCATTGTAAGCTTCACGGAAAAAGCGCGCATCCACCCAGTTTCGCAGCCGGTCAGCACTGCTCTGGATCAACGGGATGAGTCCAAGTCCTGCGGCGATGACCAGTAGCTTCAACCAGGGATTGCTTCCGCTATTGGAAATGAGCCTCACGGCAGCAAGCAGCGCAATCGCGGTGAAAATGAACTGGATCACCCGGACGCCGTTCTTCGCCAGAGCGTATTGCAATCCCTGCCGGAACACGAAACGGACGTCCATGGCGCGATGCACCACAATCACGTAAGCCAGAACAATCGGGAAAGAAAGAAAAGCACGTCCGCGCCAAACCACACGACTTTGGGAAACTCAATTTCCGGATTTACTCCGCTGATAATGGCATAAGCCTGCACGACGAAAAACGGAGACATGGTCATGGCTGCTCCAGCGGCAAGCAGGCGAAGGCGGCGTTTTGCGTCAGCAGAAACGGCGGCCCTGTATTTGGAGGCGATCAGGGTGACGCCCAGGCCTTGTGCCATGTATGTGAGGCAGACCTCGGTGATGTTCAGCGCCTGGGGAAGGTGCACCAGAGTAGCGAATGCTCGCCAGATTTTCCAGATAGCCCACTGGAAAAGATCATGTGCACCAGAGCGAAACCAGAGAGCGGCACAATGAAAGCCCATTTCAACTTCAACCATTTGTCCGCGGGCTGGAAGGAGGAAAGGGCTCCGGGAAATAGATCCCAAACAACAGTAGCCAGATTGCGAACAGAGAATTGCTGCCGGTTCGAAACAAAACACCCAGATCACGTAAATAGCGCGGCCATGTCATCACGTTGGGATCACCGAAGGCCACAAAGCAGAGCATCAGGGCCAGCACGCAGCCAGCCCAATGGATCCTGGGGACGCAACGCGGCAACCCAGAAACCTATGAGCATGGAAACAAAAGGTAAAAAGATAAGCAGCGTGGCTTGCGATAAGGTGGTCCAGCCACCGGCCATGATCTTCGGTGGTCAGGCGAAAATGAAACAGTGCATTTCCTCAGGCTGGCTTTTCCTGCCGAAACGCCTCCGCAATCCTTTCTTCGGAATCCGTGGCCTGGGCGGCCTGGCTCGGCGTCACCGTTCAGGCGCGAACCGTGCCACCTTAACCGTCATGGTGTCACCGTCTTTGGCATCGCGCAATACTTCGCCCACTACGGCTGCGCCGTAAACCTTGCGTCCATTCACTTCCAGCAGAACATCGTTTTTGTTTAAGCCCGGCTCTGTAAGCGGAGCGTGAGATGAGAAAGCTGATCCGTGGATAATATCTCCTGGTCGATCTCCGCCAGCCCGCCAACAAAGAACGGCCGCGCCACCGGGATTCCATCCGAACCAATGCGGCTCACGATACATGGTCACGCGCACATAATAGGCCGTGGACGCCACAAACATCAGCCCCAGCAAGATCAGTCGCCCCACTGGACGACTGAAGTTCGAGACGTGAATGAATCGATCGGGTTGTATTAGTTTTCACCAGCACAAGAGATGAGACCCTCAGATTGCAACTGATTTGAGAGTGTGATTCTACAAGCTGAGCTACGTTTTGGTGTAGGAATATGGTGTTAGCTAGACTTAGGACAAAACTGTCTTGCACTGTCATCTGAGCGAGTTGGGAGCGTACACGATGACGTAGTCGAACGATCTATGTATTTGTTTTTGAACCGACCTGCCATTGCAGAATCATAAACGTCTTTCCAGACGAACGATCCTCAAGCTGGACGTGGGTAAAGAAGGGATACAATACTGTGTCCTTCCAACACGCTCTTTCTTCCCAGAAAGCTCTCCAATCCACCTACTCTCAATGAAATCAACAACCTCGCTTTTTGGCATGCGGCTTGCCTTTACATATCGCAACGGACCGGTCGCGATGATGCGCTGGTTACTTTAGGGCAACGACCCACAGGTCGTCTAAAAAAATCCTGTGGCGACTGCGCGAACAATCCAGCGAAGGCTTAAACAAAGAGGGCAAAAGTCGCGCAGCGAACGAGGGAGGTTGAAGTGAGAGCACTATCGTTTAGAGCAATATTTATCGCCGCGATGTTGATGGCCAGTAAGCCGATGTTCCCGCAGGCGAACTTCGGCATACAAAAAGGTTTCACTGAGTTTGAAACCGTTCAGGGCACGCTGAACTCAGACAGCCGTCTGTTCAAGATTGATTCCACAGTTGGCTGGGATTTCAATAAGACACTTTGGCGTGTACGGCGGCGTGCCGTTTTACATTGCCAGCATTCCTGGCAGCTACAGCTACAGCAACGACGGCAGCCACGTCTTCCACCAGCACGCACGGCATCGGAAACGCGTACGTCGGCATGGCGTTTCGCGCGCCGAGTCCCACTTTGGATTACGCGTGGCGCCCTCACCGTCTCGGCTCCCACTGGCAGCACGTCCACCGGTTGAGCACGGGGCGCGCCGGCGTTGATTTCACCAACCACTTTGATCATTCGTTTTCGAGTTTCACTCCGTTTCTGGATGCAGGAGTCAGCAACACAGTCCCTGACTCCACGTTCTTCACGCGGCCATTCACTTCACTGGGCGCCATCACGCACTTTGAAGAAGGCGCTGACTACGAAGTGGTGAAGCGCACATACATTGGCGCATCTGCTTATGAGATTGTCCCCTTCGGCAACCAGAAGATTTTCAGCAAACTGGTGGGCAAGGGAGGCCAGGGTGGTGGCGGCGGTAAAGGCGGCAACACTTTTGATAACAACGCCGTAAGCAGCGGCGCCGACCTGACCCGGGAAAATGGTTTCAACGCTGGATGGCATTTGAACCCACGCCAGTTGTGGCGGGTGGAAGCAGGTTTCACCCGTAGCGCCACTTTCAACCTGAACAGCTTTGCCTTCAATCTGCGGTTCAACGTGGGCAAGATGTTGCGTTCCAGAAAGTCTTCGTAAGGAGGAACTACTCACATGAAACTTAAATTCATTCTTGCTTTGGTGGCGATGGCGGGCTTCTCGGCTCTTCCCGCATTCGCGCAGCACGGACACGGTGGCGGCTCGGGCGGAGGCGGCGGTCACGATTCGCACGCTGTCATCCACCTCAGGCAGCAGCCATGATGGCGACTCCGGAAAGAGCGGAGATAAAGATGGTGACAGCCACGGCGGTCACGGCGGCCACGGAACATCGCTGCCAAGCTGGCCAAAACCCGCAGCTTAGCGCCAAGCTCTCTGCCTTGTTGCCTCCGGAACTGATTTGAATGCGGCAGCGGCAGGTTTCAAGAACATGCGTGATTTTGTGGCCGCGCTGCATGCCTCTAAAAGATCTGGGCATCCCGTTTGATCAGCTGAAAGCCAAGCTGACCGGACCTGGCTCCGGAAAATCTGCGCAAGGCGATCGCTGGCTCTTGCACCCACAGTCAACGCCAAGGCCGCCGAGAAGACGGCGGAGAAGGAAGCGAAGGCAGACCTGCACGGCGCAGAGGGGACAACGATGTCCGCTCCGCGGCGGCCAAGCTGCATCTGCCACAACCAGAGCCCATACGCATGACAATGCCGACGCGTGGCGACGACAAACACAAAACCGCCGTAAAGGTCACGAAAGAGATTTAAAAGGTTTGGTTACGGTAGGTAGGGCGGCCTTGTCAGGGGCCGCCATTTTTTTAGCTCGCCAGGCGCTGACCGGTTGTGGATTCCAGCACGCGCGCCGGCGCGGCTTCGGGACTGACCAGAGCTTCCGGCGAGACTATAAAGTTTGTTCCAGGGCAAACTGCCCGGAAAGTACGGCGTGCGGAATCCCATCGGTATAAGCCATCCAGCATGATCCGGAAGGAAATTCCAGTTGCCGATTGGCGGCTTGCTTTTTGAAACTCTGTATTTTCCTTCAGCCGGTTATGCAAATACGAGCATGAACTCGTCATACCGTGAACGTACTGTGAGAGGAAGTCCAAGATGCCGAGGCAAAGGCCGAAACTGCGGCAATCATCGGGCGGGCGCGCGCGGCGGATTGATTTTCTGCTAGTCTGGGCAAGCCGCGGAAAAAATACATGAAAACGGCGCGCCAACCTTCCATATGCGGGACATGGAGGGATGTATATTGAGAAAGACCCGCAAAATCGCGCGCCTTTGGTAGGCCGCGTGGGAAAAGCGTCAACATGCAGCAGATCATTGCGCTTGTGCAGGGAAAAGCTCTGCGGCCTGCTTCCTGCTCGGGCCGAAAGCTGGCGTAATCAAGCTTCATTTTGCCGCCATAGGGCGGGAGAAATTGCGTGATAAATGCGGTAACTTCCCTGGAGAACGTTCTCATGACCGCGTGAAGATGATCGCGATCAGCGCCTTTGAGATCTGAGCCTTTCACCACGTCATTGGCTGGACGGTAGGAAATATTCTTATGAAGTGTTGAGGCGGATTCGCCGTGACCCAGCAGAAATTTGATGGCGCTGTCCGGAAGTTCAAAAGGCATGCCGCGGAAGAAGAGGATCTTGCCCCGTTCCAGATGGTCGCAGTACCAGCGTCCCTGCTCCGGAGCATAAGCCGTTACCTCGATAACCGCGGAGTCGGAATCTTTTGTATCCGCCATAGGAACACTATAGCCCTTGTCAGCATGGCGGAAACGTCTTCTTACGTTAAGACTTTGTTTGAGAACGGTTCTCTTGGCGCAATCCAGAGCCGGTTCGAAATAGATCGGGTCATGGACGAGTAGTGCTTGATGCCGAACATAAGTTGGGCTATAAAACAGCTTCTCTTCCATTCCAATCCTGTTTTTTGGGTTGCCCATGCGGCATTTGCGGCTTGCAGTGTTCATCCTGGCACTCTCATTTGACTTACGAAAATTTTTTGCCGGAGTAGCGGATGGTGATGGGCAACCAGGTTGCGTTGACCATAGCGAAGTAGCCGACAGCCGGTTGGTCCAGCAGCTAGGGCTTGGATTTGTCCTGCTCGAGGTCTTTTTCCAGTTCGCTGATGGTTGCCTTCACTTGAGGCGCAGGCTGCCTTGTGGCGCCAGTTTCAGGTATGTCCGGAATTGATCGAGTGCAGTGTTGGCGTCGCCGGATTGCAGTGCAATGTTTCCCATCAGCACATGCGGACCAGCGTAGTCGGGATTGAGTTCAATGGAACGGCGCACATGTGGCGCGGCCGCTTCCCATTTGCCCAGAGCGGCCAGGCTGCGCGCGAGTTCATACTGCGATTCAGCGGAATCCTCCCGGATTTCCAAACTCTGCTGAAGCGCCTTCTCCGCTGCCGCATAGTTGCCCTGCTCATTGAGCGCCGATCCCACTCCCAGATATGCGCGCGCGTTGCCGGGCTCCACTTTAACCGTTTCCTCAAATGCCCACTGCGCGTCGCTCCAGTTGCCAAGCTGCATCTGCGCCACTCCCAGCAGCAGATACCCGGAGACCTACCAGGGGTCAAGCTTCACGGCTTTTTTCAGAAGGTCAACGCTACCTTTAACGTCATTCTTGCGGAACAATAAATCTTCCGCCTGCTGCATCGCTTCTTGTGCCTGCGGATTTTTTGATGGACGCCCTGGTGTAAGGGGCGAAGCTGCAAGCGGCGCAGTTGCAAGCGGTGAAGCTGCGGAAGCCGCCGGTGCGTGCGCCGTTACCGGATTCCTCTCCGGGGCAAGCCTCCGCAAACTCAGTTCGGCCTCACCGCTTGTCTCGGTGGTAAGGTCAACGACTTTTACATCTCCGTTGTATCCCGGGTGCACTGAGCTTACCGCAAAGGCCTCTTTGCCTTCGTTATCGCCCAGCAATTCAAGATGGGTGAAGGTGAACTTTCCCGCAGCATCAGTTTCGGTGCGGGCAACTTCTGCGCCGGAATCTTTTTGCTCCGGGCGAAAAGCAATTTGCAGTGACACCTTTACCCCTTTGGGCGCGGGCTGCCCGGCAAGCTTCACGCTCCCAGTGATCTGGCGTTCAACCGCGGGAGCTGGCGTTGGAGACGGAGCCTGGGCCCGGGCTGCAAGGGAAAGAAACAAAAGTGCGGCAATCACGCGTATTTTTCGTCCCAGATTGTTCAGAGGGTTGGACCCGTATGCCATATTTTGAAAAAAGAACGTCCCAGGGAGATGAATTTTTGCGATCTGGCACATTTCTCTGGATCCAGTCTAAATCAATGGCACACGAAAAAACCCGCTGTCAGAGCTGACAGCGGGTCTCATAACGGTCAATGCCGGACTGAATTAGAAGGTCAGTTTCAGACCAAACTCAATCACCCGAGGGGCGCCCAGATCGAACACTCCGGAGCCGGGAACAACTCGCGTTGTCCGAGTGGCTGACGTAGTGCTGTTCACTGCCCCAGTGGTGCAGGTTCCCGGCGATGTTACACAAGAGTTATCCGCCGCATTAAGAACTCCGCTCAGCGTATTTCCCGGCAAGTCAAAGTTCGAGTTGTTAAATGCATTGAAGATGGAAGCGCTGGGCTCAATGACCAGGTTTTCGCGGATCTTTCTTGGATACGCAAATTTGAGATCGAAGGTTCTGAGCCAGCCCAACCCAACTGCTCCAGGCGGGCGGCGCAGCCAGGGCGGGCAACACGCCACCCAGGGCCTGCAACTGCGCCTGCGTGAACAGGCCATTCTGTATCAGCACCTGTCCAGCGGGCGTGGCGTTTCCGGCCTGCGTAGAATTGTAATTACTGATGAAGGATGCAAGATCGCCGGGTTTGACGGTACGACCGAAAGCTCCGATCTTAGTTCCCGGAACAAGGTCGCCAGTGGGATAAACACCGCTGCCATCCCCTGAACCATCACCGGTGACATCGCTGATAAAGATGCCGCCAGGGCCTGGAGCCGGCAGAGTCAAGCTTACCGGCAGCGGGCTATAAACGTGGCCAATCACGCTGAACCGAATGTACCAGGGAAAATCAAACGTGCCACCAAAGGAGAACTGGTGGGTGCGGTCAAGACCGTTTGGTCCGAGTGAACCAACGGGATGATTGTTGTCAATGGCCGTATTGATGAAGTCCGAATCCAGCGCCGAACCCACATATTTGGACAAAGCGTAGGAAACCTGCCAGTTGAGTGCCTTCACGCCGGCGAATGGGTTTACCACGTTGGCTTTCAAAGATGTTTGCAACGCGTTATAAACCGATCTTCCGGAGGGGAAGAGCATCTGGTTCACGCCAAGGTTGGCATTCTTACCTGGGAACGCCGCCGTTGGACACGGCAGACCACCGCAAAGGTTTGTGCCTGAATCCAAACCGTTGCCGGCGAAGTCTCCCATCGTCGCGCCGGCTGCAATCGCGCAGTTGATGGCGGCAGTGGTTGCCACTGAGCCGCAGCCAAAGGCCGCGTTCGTTGTAGCGATAGCCGCGGTTGCGTTCGCTTTATTGAAAAACCGCACGTCGCCGACATGATTTACGTCGATGGCGAGCAGCGTATGCGTGCCTACGTTTCTGATGTAATCGGCCGTCCAGACCACGCCTTTTGAAAGCTGGCGCTCAAACCCGATATTCATCTGCACCGAACGAGGTGTCTGGTAGTTGGGTGCGAACAGGTTGATCCCGTTCACTCCGCCGCCAGCCGCGAGGGTGTTGCCGATAAATCCGCCGTTGCTGGCCGGACCCACCGCCAGAGTGGCAGCCTGATACGCAGCCTGCAATTGGGATAGTTGACCGGCAACGGAGCCTATTGGAGCACCGCAAATCGCTGTCAGATCAAGACCGGCTGGCAGTGGGGTATTGCCAGGAAGCGAAAATCCAGACACGGGAGCTCCGCCGGCGCACGGGATGGCTTCATTCAGGAACAACCCCTGGGCCAGGCGGCCAGGCCGGTTGAACAGGTTGTTGTTGAAGATGGAATTTTCATAGAAAAGACCCATTCCGGCGCGAATCACCATCTTTCCGCTCTTGGTAGGATCCCAAACTACTCCTACTTGCGGCGCGAAGTTCAAGCCTGGATCGCGTACGCGATTGCCGAGCCCTGCGCCGAACAGGTCCAGAATGTTGGTTGTGCAGGGTGTGCCCGCAGAGGCCAGTGTTGCTGCAAGCGCTGGATCAAGCTGGTTGCAGCCAATCGGGCCAAGGTCACTGTCCGTCCTGCCAGTGTCATGTACGTATCGGAGTCCGTAAGTCACGGTGAGATTCGGTTTCATTTTCCACGAATCTCCCACGTACCACTGAATACGGTTGTCTGGCCCTAACCCGCCTCCGGGCAAGCCAAACGCCGGTTTCTCAGAAGAGAAGCCCTGGCCGTTACCCATCACCACCAACTGGGCTGGGTAATTCAATGGATTGGCTGCTCCTCCGGGAAATGGTGCATTTGCGATGTTGAAGTCAGTCAGATCAGCGTTTACCGTGGGCGCCAGAGAGAAGAACTTGGCAAAGCCCCCTCCCTGGATATGGTTGAAGCCGAATCCATAACGAAGGATGTGGCTGCCCATCGGCTTGCTGCCGTCATACTTCGCCTGGGTATTCTGCTGCAATGTTTTCTGTGGGGCCAGCAGGTTGGGGCCGGAGCAGAAAGAATCCGCGCCTCCGGTCAAACAGAATGGATCCGAGCCAATGGTAAGGCTGACTTGAGGCGCGGGATTGAAAACACCACTTCCGGTTGCGTCGGCAATCGCATTACGAAACTTCGTGTACCCGAATCGGGCTGAATGTGTGTAGGAGCCGGTCTGGAAATCCAATCCCACAATGTGCACAGGTGTGTTGTTGACGTTTGCGAAAGGCTGGAAGCTGTTCGGAATAAATCCCTTCACGCTTCGGTTCTGTTCATAGGTGAAGCGGTAGAACATCTTGTAGTTGGGAGAGATCTGCCAATCGAGCTTGCCTACGCCTTCCGTGTCGCGGAAAGGTGAATTGAAGCCGGCATTGAGACTGGCGAAAGTGCTTTGATTCGCCACGGTCTCAATCAAATCTTGCTTCAACCGTTCCACATCGAGGAAGAAAAATAGCTTGTCTTTGATAATCGGCCCGCCGATGCTGCCACCAAAGTTATTCCGTTGAAAGGGAACGTCATGATCGGCGATATCAGCGCCGAGCGTATGATCCCGGAACAGATAGAAACCCTGGCCGTGAAGTTTATTGGTTCCCGATTTGGTTACCACGTTCACGGCTCCTGACGATGTGAGTTCCGTCGAGAGATCCAGTGATGACTGGCTTACCTGAAATTCCTGAATAGCGCTGGCCGGAAGGTTTTGTGTTGTGGTGCCGACTGTCTCATCGCTAATGTCCACGCCATCGACTTCGATGCGGGCGGTGCGTCCAAAACGGCCGCCGAAGGAAATGGAAGAAAAGCCGTTCTTGGTAGGATCAAAGTTGCCGCCGTCCTGAATCTGAACACCCGGCTCGAGCTGGGCCAGGTCCAGGAAGTTGCGCCCGTTAATCGGCAGATTTTCAATCTGCTCCGTCGTCAATACGCCCTGAACTGTCGCCTGCTCCGTATTGATAACCACCCCGGTGGCATTTACTTCCACTACCGTGGAGGCGGAGCCAATCGTTAACTTCGCGTTCGCTGAACTGGTGACGCCCACCTGCACAGTGAGGGTCAAGACTTGTGTCTGGAAATCTTTCGCCGTCACGCGAACTTCGTATTGACCAGGCTGCAATGCCCCGGATGCGAAGCTGCCGGTGGAGGAACTGGTTAGTTTTACCGATTGTTTAGTGGCCTGATTGGTTATGACAATGGAAGCGTTGGGAATAACCGCCCCATTAGGGTCGGTGACTGTCCCTTGGATACTACCTGTGGACACTGTCGATTGTGACCAACAGGCCGGGTTTAAATTGGCCATTGTAAGAATCAGGAGGAGGAGCAAAAGCATTTTATGCCGATTCATTCAATTTCTCTCCGAGCACCGTGTTGTTGGGTGGGATTTGAGCCACGCCTCTGAGCGGGCAAACAGTTCTTAACAGGAGACTTCTGATCAGAGAAGGCATTTACAACCAGTGTCTTAGTACTGCAAGCCGCGTTCCACAACCTGGGTGATTTCTAAGTTGTTAACCTGATTGAAATCGCTGCTCTTCTGGAGGTGTGGCGCGGCATGGCGCTATGGTTTTTAGAATCCAGCATCTCTGGAAATACATATTTGCATCCCAAAATTTGCGCCGTCAAGTTCGATTATGTTAAGTTCCGGCGAAGAACAATTTCACTGAAAGTGGAAACCGGAGGCGAGATGACAGGCATTATTGTGCTTTTGGTGCTGGTGGGCCTTGCCGTATTGGTCCTTGCAGGGATGTACAACAGCCTGGTACAGCTTCGCGTGCGCGCGGATTCGTCCTGGTCTGATATTGATGTTCAGCTTAAGCGCCGCCATGATCTAATTCCCAACCTGGTGGAGACCGTAAAGGGATACGCCGCTCACGAGAAGGGCACGTTTGAAAACATTGCCAAGTTTCGCTCCCAGGCCATGCAGGCTACCACGCCAGCCGACAAAGCCCAGGCTGAAACCCAGCTTTCAGGCGCACTCAGAGGCTTGTTCGCCGTGGCGGAAAATTACCCTCAACTGAGGGCTTCGGAGCAATTCACCAGCCTGCAAGGCTCGCTCAATTCGGTGGAAGACAACATCCAGAACGCGCGCCGTTACTACAATGCCGTCATCCGTGACTACAACACGCGCGTGCAATCATTCCCGACCAATATCCTTGCCGGCATGTTTGGCTTCACCGCCCGGCAGTTCTTTGAGATGGAAACGCCCGCTGACCGTGAAAATGTTCAGGTGAAGTTCTAGGCGCTGTCCACGTTCATGAAAAGATATTCCAGCGCGCGTCTGACTCGGTTTCTTTTCTCGATTACAGCGCTTCTGCTGCTTACCGCGTCCTCCGCGATGGCGCGCAGCATCACCGTGACTCGATGGGTTGACACCATTCATGTTGACGATGACGGATCGGCTCGCGTCTCTGAGCAGATCACTTACACCTTCAGCGGCTCTTATCACGGCATCTACCGTGATATTCCCATTGAGTATCCCGGCCCCAAGGGCAGCAATTACACATTGTTTGTGAAAGTTGATCGCATCACGGATGCGCTGGGAACTCCGCTGAAGTATGAAAGAAAAGTCAGTAACGGATATCTCAAGCTCAAGGTCACCGTGCCCGGAGCGGTTGACTCAGACAAGATGGTGAACATTGAATACACCGTTGCCGACGCGGTGAAGTTCTTTGAAGATCACGACGAATTTTACTGGAATGTCACCGGCAATGATTCACCACTGCCAATTCAGTATGCCGCCGCTGATGCTTTCTTTCCCGCGTCAACTGCCGGTTCCCTGCGGGCCCAGGCTTTCAGCGGAGTTTACGGATCCACGCAACAGGCCAAAGCTTCCGTGCAGGGAGCGGCTGCCAGCTTTGAGACGAATGGCCCTTTGCCGATGCATGGCGGCCTGACCATTGACGTCTATATCCCCAAGGGCTTGTTACATGAACCGGGTGCTCTTACCAAATTTTCCTGGTTTATCCGCGGCAATCCCATCGTGTCTCTTCCCATTTGGGCATTCGCCGTAATGTTCACCTTATGGTGGTTGAAAGGCCGCGATCCAAACCCGGGAATGTCCGTGGCTCCCATGTACGGGCCGCCGGAGAATATGCGTCCTGCGGAAGTGGGCGCCTTGATTGATGACAGCGTTGATCCGCGGGACATTACTTCGATCATGGTAGATCTGGCTGTTCGCGGCTACCTGAAGATCACTGAAGTCCAGCACAAAGGCCTGCTTTTCAGCAGCAAGGACTACCAGCTTGATCTACTGAAAGACCGTGAGGCATGGGGCGACGCTTCTGACTATGAACGTGCCATGCTGGACCAGATCTTCGCCGGCGGGAAAGTTACTCTGTTGTCTGACCTCAAAAACCACTTCTACACCGTTCTGCCCACCATCAAGGGCGAAGTACTCAGCGCTCTTAAGTCCCAGGGCATGTATGCAGTGGATCCCGAATCCGCCGCTGGACTTTGGGTGATTGGCGCCATCCTGATCATTGCTCCGTTTGCATTTGTCCAATGGATGGGCATCGCCGACTTCACTGATTCCATTGCACCCACAGTTATTTGTGCAATTCTGGCTTTGATTTTTCTGGTCCTTTTTGGTCGCCAGCTTACGGCCACCAGCCTGAAAGGCGCGAAAACTCGCGTCCAGATACTCGGGTTTCAGGAATTCATGAACCGGGTGGATTCAGACCGGCTCAAGCGCATGCCGCCGGACACGTTTGAGAAATTTCTGCCCTTTGCCATGGCTCTGGGCGTTGAACATCGCTGGGCCAAGGCTTTTGAGGGCATTATCCAGAACCCGCCGACCTGGTATTCCGGCAATTGGACCACATTCAACACTTTCTATTTAGTGAACAGCCTGGGCAGCATGTCACAACAGGCCACCAGCGCTTTTGTCTCGGCCCCCCGTGCCAGCTCCAGCTCTTCCGGTTTCGGCAGCGGAGGCTCTGGCGGGGGCGGCTTCTCCGGCGGCGGCTTTGGCGGCGGCGGTACAGGCGGCTGGTAAAGCCCTCCCCCATTTCATTCCCAGCAATGAATCTAAGGTCCCGCAGGGATCCGTTCAGCCGCTCCGGCCGTTGTTCCTGCAATCATCGTTTTATTACGCAACCCTCCCTTACGCAACCCTGCTTTACAAATGGCTGACTCCCTACAAACGCGGCGTTTGTATTCCTCATCCTAGTAAGTGTTAATTCTTTGCGTGAGCACACAACGTGCCAAGGGGGCGCCGCTGATGTCCGAACCAAGATATAGCAGTTCAGATATTCCCAAGTTTGATACTTCCCAATCGGCTTTGGCGCGAGATGATTTTGACACGCCGGAGCGTTCTGGCCTGGAAATCAGGGCCGCGCGGCTGGGTGCGGCGGTAGGGCACTTCATGGTGCTATTGCGCCACAGAAAGAGAATTGCCCAGCAGAAGCTCAGTGTGATGGCTGAAGATGCAACCGCGGCCCTGAATCAAACCGCCGGCACGGCCAAAGCTCGGGCCGCGGAAGTGGGTCAGGTGGCCAGCAACAAGGCGCAGGAGCTTTGGACTGAGGGAGAACGGCGCGCCGACGATTTGCGCGTTCGCACCAGGGTGAACCTGAAACGCGCCCAGGTACGGGCCAAAGAAATTCGACGCGATAATCCTGAGAGGGTGGTCATGGGCGCTGGTGCGCTTGGCGTCGCGCTTGGGATTGGCTTGCGAATCTGGAGGGCAAACCGTGTATAACGAAAAATCGATTGGCGACGTGCTGGCTGAAACCAAGGAAGAGCTCAAGAACTTTGTTCAGACCCGTCTGGCGATTCTCAAGGTTGAAATCTCGGAAAAGATCAAGAATGCCAAAGCAGTCATTCCGGTCGCGGTGGCGGCAGTCCTGTTCCTGGGGACGGCGTGGCTGGCCACAACATTCACATTGATAGCCCTGGTGGCGGGCTTATTTCAACCCAGGCCATTAGCGTGGTTCTATGGCGGGCTCATCGTGACCATTTTCTATGCTGTAATAGGCGGCATAGTGGGAGCCGTAACTTTTAACCGCATCAAGGCCGTGAATATGACACCAACACGCACCATTGAAGTGTTGAAACAGGACCAGATTTGGATCCAGAAAGAGACAAAAGCCGCATGAATTCGGGATTGCCGGTAGAAGTTCTTGAAAGACGGGCGGCTGAGCAGCGCCAGCAGCTTCACCAATCCGTTGTTGAACTCAAAGATAGCGTGCGCGAGCGTCTGGATGTGAAGCGCAATATGCGCGACCACCTCTGGAGCGTTTCCGGTGGACTGGCGGTGGTGGGTCTGGTTCTGGGCTATTCCGTGGCAGGTATATTCACCAGGGATTAACGTTGTAACCGAGCTTCTTCTCAACAGGGCATCCGGCGGGATGCCCATTTTCATGGTCGTGATTTCTGCCGATCCCACGCTTCCTTTCGAGCGGACAGAGGTTTCCGGCCGGCCACAGGGGTAAACAGCCCTTCCCAGCCGGATCCATCCGCGGATACGGGCCGTAAAGGTCGGGTACTTTTAAAGGCTATTACCTAAGTAGATGAATCCGCTGTCCTGCCCAACAATTTCGTGATATAAACCAGAATCGTTCTTCTCCACCAAACTAGTACGCCCCCGATTTGGCGGGCACCGGGTGTTTTTTCGAGGAGGCACATTGTCATCAGAAGCTAGAACCGGGAAACGATTCCCACTGGAACTGCCCATTAAGATCCATGGCAAGCGCGGGGACGACAGCGCTACCACGGCCAATATGAGCGCAGCCGGTGTGTACATCATGGCCGATCTCGATCTCACCATCGGGTCTTCCATTGAATTTGATATCACTCTTCCCGCCAAAGTGCTGGGAACACCCACTGATGTTGAGGTCCGCTGCACGGGGCGAGTCGTCCGCAAAGATGGCACTGCCGTGGCCGCCGCAGCCAATTCCTCCAAGCGTAAAAAAACCAAGAGCGGAGTCGCCTGCGTGATCGACCAGTACAAGTTCATTCGTAAAAGCAAAGGAAGCAAATAGATGCTGAAGATCATTTTGGCTGACAACCAGGCAATCTTTCGCACCGGGGCCGCCAAAGTCCTTGCCGTTGAGGACGATCTTCGCATTGTTGCCCAGGCTGAAAACTCTGAAAAAATGCTGATGGCGCTGGAAAAGTTCCATGCCACCGTGATGATCTTTGGCGTGGACATGCACTCCAACCTTCAGGAAGTGGTGGACGCGGCCCGAAAGTATAAAACCCGCCTGGTCGTCATTGCGGAAACCGGCCAGGACTCCCGGCACTACCTCACCAATGGCATCAATGGCGTTATTTACCGCAACGTAAGCGGTGAATCGCTTACCCACTGCGTGCGCAAAGTCAGCAAGGGTGAAACATGGGTGCAGGACACGCAGGAAAGCAAGGAAACGGCTGAGAATGATCTGGTGGGCGCCCGTGTGCGCGACCGCCTGACGGCCAAGGAATTGAAAATTGTTGCGCTGATTGTCCAGGGATATAAGAACAAGGAAATCGCAACCCAGCTCGGCACCACGGAGCAGGTCATCAAGAATTATTTGCGGAACGTGTATGACAAAATTGGCGTGTCTGACCGGCTGGAACTGGCGCTCTTTACCATCCATCACCGGATTCTGGCCGAAGCTGCGGCCACATCAGTAGCGGCAGCGAGCCAGCGGTAATTCAGGCCACTCCGCTGATTACCGCGGTGCCGCGCGTTCGCTGCTCTTGAGCAGCTCATTCACAATGGTGACCAGCTCTTCTGGGTTGACCGGCTTTTCCAGATAGAGATCTGCCAGCGGTTCAGCCGCCTGGAACGCCTCCGCCACATATCCTGACACAACCACCACTGGCATGGTCGTATTGTTTTTGGCTGCCTGGACCACGGCACGGCCATTCGCGTCACCCAGTCTCCAGTCAGTCACAACCGCGTCATAGGTGTTATTTTGGAGTTTTTCCATCGCATCACGAGCCGATGTTGACGCCGTAACCGTGTGGCCCGCAGCTTCAAGAATGGCGCACTTCAGGGTGACTACGTGTGGTTCATCGTCGACGCACAGGATCCTGGCCATAATCTAGGTCCTTCTCCAGCGGCGTCCACTCACGCGCGCCTCTTCAGGGATGCAGCTTAGACGCTGCTAATCAAACACCTTATTTTGAGGCACCCGCAATCGTAAGTCAAATAAAGGGTTTCCAGAGCTGCCGTCTGCCTCAAGCTTCAGAGGCTGGCCGTCCGGCCAGCCTGCGAAGCGTTGTTTTCAAGTGCTTAGAAGCGCCAAACGAGTCCAATGGATGGTTGTGCTGTGTGTGTAAATGCATCCGACGCCAGGCCTGGAATCTGGAAGTCAGGAATTTTGTACACCAATCCGCGGTACTCAGCCGGAACGCGACATAGCGAGTCAGATCAAAATCCACGCCGCCGCCGTAAACAAACGCAGCTTTCGCCTGATTGTTCCCGGTGTTATTGCCCACACCCACAAATGAATTGTTCAGGCTGTTGGTAGGACGAAAGAATAATCCCCAGCTCGCTGGCCCACCAAACCATAACGGACCGTCACCCGGCTGCTGGTAAGAGCGCAGCGTTATCTACGGCTTCAGCGGTAAGCTGCTGCACGTTGCGCTTGAATGGCGGTGAAACCAAAACGGGATCGAAATATTTGGAATGTGCAATTAACATTCCCCTCGCATAATAGCCATAGTCGTCTTGCATTACAACCATGGGTAAGGTGAAAGCGATACTCCATGCAAGGAAGCCGCGCGCTTTTGGAAAAGGCGTCATGCGGAATATAAAGATTGTCGGAGTTTTCGAGAGATGTTGCCAGTGCCTTGAATGCTGATTTCGGAACGCAGGTTCTGCGCAACATCCAGAACTCGGCAATTGCACGTAAGAATGAAATACAAGGGCTGGAGACGTGTCAAAAAAGACAAGCTCGTCGAATCTCTTAATCCCGATTGGAAAATCTGGCCGCCGACTGTTTGATTTTGAGCTACTCATTAAGACGCGCGCCAGGTAAATACGAAGGCACGGAAATCACTCACACTTGAGCATTCTTAACGGCATGTAAGAGAAATGTAAGGGCCGCCTTCTGACTCGGATTCGGGATGACGCATGAAAAAAAAAAGGCCGAAGCCTTTCGGCTCCGGCCTGTTCTCGTAAATGAAGGCGGACTAACGCGATTCCTCGCCTTTGGCCGTCATGTCGTGATTAACAGGACCGGCTTCGCCGATTTTCTCCGCGACGGATTTTGCCTGCGTGAAAAGCAGCAGATAATCCGGACCGCCGGCTTTTGAATCCGTGCCTGACATGTTGAAGCCGCCGAAGGGATGCGCGCCTACCATGGCGCCGGTGCATTTACGATTGAAATATAGATTGCCGACATGAAACTCATGGCGCGCGCGCTCCAGCTTTTCCCGTGACGTGCTATACACCGCGCCGGTCAGGCCAAACTCAGTGTTGTTCGCGATCTGTAGAGCCTCATCGTAATTGCGCGACTTGATGATCGCCAGCACCGGACCAAAAATTTCTTCCTGCGCAATGCGTGCCGTTGGCGCGACGTCAGCAATCACGGTCGGCTGGATGAAGTAGCCATCTCCGGCTTCCCGGGCCGGGCCGCCGCCGTTGATCACGCGTCCTTCTTTCTTGCCGATCTCAATGTACTGCAGGATGCTCTTATACGCTTTATCGCTGACCACCGGTCCCATGGGCGGGTTGGTTGCTGGATCGCCGACCGTGATTTTCGCCACTCGGTCGCGCAGACGTTCGATGAACACGTCGTAAATGTTTTCGTCAACGATGGCGCGCGAGCAGGCCGAGCATTTTTGCCCGGAGAAGCCAAACGCTGCCTGGGCAACGCCTTCTACGGCGGCGTCCAGGTTGGCGTCAGAATCCACGATGATGGAATCCTTGCCGCCCATCTCCAGGACCGTGCGCTTGATCCATTTTTGTCCCGGCCGCGGAGTTGCCGCGCGCTGGTTGATATCAAGGCCGACTTCCTTGGATCCGGTGAAGGCGATGAAGCGCATCAGTGGATGCTCCACCAGTCCGGCGCCAAAGCTGGAGCCCGAGCCAGGGCAGAAATTCACCACGCCGTCAGGAAAGCCGACTTCCTGCAGGACCTCAAAGAATTTCGCGGCAATGGCCGGTGAATCGTGCGAAGGCTTCAACACCACGGTGTTTCCGGTCACAATGGCGGCCATGGTCATCCCGGCCATAATGGCGCAGGGGAAATTCCACGGTGGGATCACTGCGCCCACGCCAAGCGGAATATAAGTAAGCGTGTCATGCTCGCCGGGCAGTTGCACCGGCGTTTGTGACTTGGATAGCCGCAACGCTTCACGCGCATAAAATTCGGCAAAGTCGATCGTCTCCGCGATATCGGCATCGGCTTCAGCCCAGTTCTTGCCGACCTCATAGACCATCCACGCCGCGAATTCAAACTTCCGTTCACGCAGAATGCCCGCTACGGCGTGGATCATGGATGCGCGTTGCTCCACGGATGTACGCTTCCAGCTTTCAAAAGCAGTGGTCGCGGCTGCAATCGCCATTTCCACGTGTTCCTTGCCTGCGCTTTGAAAGATGCCAATCACCTCTGACGGCTTTGCCGGATTCGTGGATGTGATCTTCTCCGTGGTCCGGATGAGCTTCTCGCCAATGACCATGTCATACTCGCGGCCCAGTTCGGCGCGTACTTTACTCAATGCTTGTTGCATGCGCCGCGCGGTTTCAGAATTGCTGAAATCGGTAAGCGGCTCATTGCGGAATGCGTCAGTGGGAACGTGCAGGGTGGGTCGGGAGATATCAAGGGTCGCTGCCATAATTTTCCTTTTTAGCTCAAGGGGTGAGCGGATGGTCTCAACTGAACCCTATATTTTACCGCGTTAGCGTGGTTGTGCCTTGGGGCGTGAAAGAGCCCAGAATTAGCTGAAGTGGCTGTTAGAATTTCGTCTGCCTGTTGGGAGAAATCATGCCTGAATTAAATGCCACCATTGCCGCTGATTTTGCGCGCTTTTATCGCGAAAAGGCAGCCGCCATTTTCGCGATTACTGGCGCCGCTGTCAGACAAGCAGCTCTGGATTCGCCCGTTTCCGTACGGCAACAGCATCGGACATTTACTGCTGCACCTGACCGGGAACCTGAACTATTACATTGGCGCCCAGATCATGGGAACTGGTTACGTGCGCGACCGTCCGCTTGAATTCAGTGATCCCACGGCTCATCCCAGAGACCGGCTGCTGAGAGATTTTGACCAGGCAATCGCCATGGTGCTAGCCGCACTGGGAGCCCAATCGGCGAAGGACTGGTCCGTTGCTTACACAGCCAAAGGTATGGAGCAGGCGGGCGACAGGTTTTATGTTTTCCTGGACTGCGCTTCTCACCTGGGCCACCATACCGGCCAGATCATGTATCTTTGCAAGGAGTTGGAAAGGCAGGCTTCTGAGGCTTCTCCGCAGGCGCGCTAAAACCGCCGGCGTGCTTTACCGTGCTTTTTATTCTTGTAGCCAAAAAGTAAGTTGCGCATCTGATAGACATGAACAAAGCGTACGCAATCGCCTTCGTTGTCTTCGCAGCCATTGTTGCGGTGGCACTGGTTCCGAAATCTCCGGCGCCAACTCCCGCCAGAAAAGCGGTGGTGGTTGAGTTGTTTACGTCAGAAGGATGTTCCAGTTGTCCTCCGGCGGACGCGCTTCTGATCAAGCTGCGTGAGCAACACAGCGATGACGGCGTGGAGATTATTCCGCTGGGCTTCCATGTGGATTACTGGAATCGGCCTGGGATGGCGTGATCGTTTTTCTTCCGCTGATTACAGCCGGCGCCAGGAAGATTACGCCCACCGCATGAAACTCGATGGGCCATACACGCCGCAGATGGTTGTGGATGGCGAGACTGAGTTCGTTGGCAATAATACTGGCCGGGCGCACGATGCAATCGCTGCAGGCTGCGGGCCGCAGTCCCGGCGGCCAGGTGGAGGTCACGCGTTCATCCGGCGACAAATTGCACGTGAAGGTAAGCTCAGCCTCCACTGAAGCCAGCCGATATCCTGCTGGCCATCACGGAAGACAATCTTTCCAGCAGCGTGAAATCCGGCGAAAATAGTGGACATGTGTTGCGCCACGCCGCAGTGGTGCGTGAGTTTCGCAAAATCGGCCAGACCAGCGGCGGCGGATTCGAATCGGATGTGGCGCTCAACCCCGGGAAAGACTGGAAGCGCGGAGACCTGCGCGCGGTTATTTTCGTCCAGGAAAAGCCGGTGGGAAAAATACTGGCCGCTACGGAAACATCATTGACCGGGACCAACTGAATGCGCCGGCTGGTCTATCTTGGCCATCTCCTGCGGAAAAAGCGGATTGCCGGGAAATTGATCATGCAGGCTGGCGAAGATTTTCCGTGCCTCAACTTTGTTTTTGTGCCGTAGATCATCGAACGCCAGCAATATTCTGGCGAAGGGCGCCAGGTAATGTCCCTTCTCGGCTGCAAGTGACAGCTCCTTAACCCCTTCCGCCTGATCACCTTTGATTCCGCCGATCCGCAACACCCAACGAACCGGCGCCGCCTTGCCTCCGATTACGTACTTGCCCATCCCTGTGGCCACGTATGCGTCGTAATAATCTGGCCAACGCGCCAGCAGCCGATCCGCGTAGCCGTTTGCTGCTTTGATAAAGCCCAGAGCCGTCAGGTTCTTCCTGCCGATGAGCGCAGCGTCGTCCGCGCGAAGGCCGTGCGTCAACGCCAGCGCGAAAAGGGCCTTGGCATCATTTTTGTCGTGTGATAAGCGGTCATTTGCCAGTTTCTCAGCGCCGGCCAAAGCGGTTTCAAATTGCTGCTTTGATTGTGGATTCCATTTGTAAGCTTCACGGGCATCAAAGGTTTCATCGGACGAGAACATTTCACTGCGCAAGATATGAAGCCGGTCAAACTCGCGGAACAACGCAGCGCAGGCTTCGGCGACCCATGGAGTCGGATCATCCTTCGCGAAAGTTTTGGCCTGCTCGGCCTTTTGGAAAGCCGCCTCAAAATTCAGGTTGTACATTGCCGTATAAGCCTGGTCCAGTAACACTTGAGATTGCGGTACCGTCACCACCTGAGCGCGGGCCAACGGAGCAAGCAGCGCCGCTGCCAGAAACACGGTGGCAAGGCAGGCGGTCCTGGATCGGATGATGTTCACCAGCAAAAATCCTTCATTCCTTCAACTCTGGGTTCCTAAGGTGCGTTGATGTTAACAGTTAGGATGCAGGTTTCCTCAAAGAAGCCAGGCTGAGTACCGGATGAGGATCATATGTTTGTAAATTTTGTGACAGCTTCGGCCAGAACACTGATTGCACGAGCCACCGCGAGAGAACTCTCTGAAGCGGCCTGCTTATATGAGGAATGTTTATCTTGACGATTCACAGCACGACCACTATAAAGATCAACGTCATCCCGAATCCCCGTCAGGGAGGCGGCGTTTTCTTCAGCCGCCGAGCAGGGGTGAGGGATCTTGTGCTTCGTCACTTTACCGGCTTGCCATCAAGAAGCAATTCATCTGTATACCAGCCAGCGGCCAGGTCTTTCCAGTCGGGATTGAGGGATTCGACGAGCTTGTCTTTTTTGGGACGTCTCCAGCCCTTGATCTCTTTCTCGCGTGCAATGGCGAATTCGATATTTGAGAACCTCTCGAAATATACGAGGCGATCACACTTGTACCTCTTCGTGAAAGCACTACCCAATCCATTCTTGTGCTCCCACACACGCTTTTCCAGCGAGGCGCAGACACCTGCATAAAGCGACCGCCGGGACGCATTGCCCATCATGTAAATGTACGACGATTTGTCCATGGTGCGAGGGGAATGTTAATTGGTCATTCCGTGTATTCCAAGCCTGTTTTGGTTCAAGCAAAATAGCAAGCGCAAGATCCCTCACCCCTACTCGCCAGCTTAAGAAAACGCTGGCTCGCTGACGGGGATTCGGGATGACGATTCTTTAAATGTTGTCGCTCCCTCCAAACCGCGGGAGCAATTCTCCTGGTGACAACGGCAAGGCAGGCCCTGAATCGCCCGGGAATAAACTCTAAGCCCCTCAGTTATCTCCATTGCAGACGTGCAAGAAATGCAAAGGAGAGCGCAATGGCGAACCACAAAAAAGATGAGATCGAACACGACCACAATCATGACGGCGTTGATCGCCGTGGCTTTCTCAAATGCATGGCCTGGGCCGGAACGGGGGCATTCTGTGTCATTAAAGGCGGCGTGCTGCAATCGTACAGCTTGAGCCGTTTGGCGGAGATTGATGACGCTAAGGCCAGCGGCGACTTCAGCTTTGTCCAGATCAGTGACAGTCACATGGGCTTTGACAAAGCTGCGAACCCGGATGTGGTCGGCACGCTGAAGGCAGCCATTGATAAGATCAACGGACTTCCAGGGTCGCCCGCGTTTATGTTGCACACCGGCGATATCACTCATCTCTCCAAGCCCGAGGAGTTCGATACGGTTGAGCAGATGCTGAAAGATTCCCGGCCAAGGAAGTGTTTTACGTTCCCGGCGAGCATGACCTTCTCGACGAAGGCCAGCAGTTCCATGATCGCTTTGGCAAGCTTTCCCAGGGGCGGGGCTGGTACAGCTTTGACCATAAGGGCGTCCACTTCGTCGGGCTGAACAATGTGATGAATCTGAAAGCCGGCGGCCTGGGAAATCTGGGGAATGATCAGCTTGAGTGGATGCAAAAAGATGTGAAGCACCTTTCCAAAAGCACGCCCATTGTGGTGTTCGCACATATCCCGTTGTGGTCCGTATATCCCGAGTGGGGCTGGGGCACTGACGATGGCGCGCAGGCGCTTTCCTATCTCAAAAAATTCGGTTCCGTGACGGTGCTTAACGGACACATTCATCAGACCATGCAGAAGGTTGAAGGCAACGTCACGTTCCACACCGCGGCATCCACGGCGTTTCCGCAACCCAGGCCCGGAACAGCTCCGTCGGCCGGCCCTATGAAAGTTCCCGCAGAACAACTGCGCGGATTGCTGGGTGTAACTGACGTCAACTACGTTCGTGGCCATCATGCGCTCGCGGTAGTTGATTCGAACCTGGGATAGGCATCAGGACTGATTTCGAAGAATAGTAAGAAATTTAAAGAAAAGGATTTTAAGTCATGAAAAGGAATGTATTCATTGCAGCTCTTCTGGCAATTTTCTCAGGCGTGATGCTGATCACCATCGCCATACACGCTTCTGCGTCGCCTAATGCACAAAAGGCATCTGTGAAGATCGATAACTTTACGTTCAACCCTGCCACTGTAACGGTCAAGGCGGGCAGCACGGTGCACTGGACGAACAGTGACGATATTCCTCACAACGTGGCCAGCACAGACAAGCTTTTCAAATCGAAGGTGATGGATACGAGCGAAGAATTTGAATACAAGTTTGACAAGCCCGGCACCTATGAGTACTTCTGCTCGCTTCATCCGAAGATGACCGCAAAAGTTATCGTGCAATAACGCGGAGAATGTGGAATCATCAGGGTTGAAATCGAGACAGCCAGGCATTCAGCAGGGGCAGCTCTGCTGAATGGCGATAGCAGCGGAAATGGACGAATGTTAACGGCAAGTCGAGGAGACGTGAGCGGTCTTTCCAGGCAGGAGTTCGAAAAACTGGCGCTTCCGTTATTGGATCCGCTGTACAACTTCGCTCGCTGGATGTGTGGCGACCCGGATGAAGCCCGCGATCTGGTGCAGGAAACGTTCGCCAAGGCGCTGAAAGGGGTCAACAGTTTTCGCGAAGGCACAAACTTCCGCGCCTGGATGTTTCGCATTCTGCGCAACACCTTCCTGACCAGCCGCACCGGGCTGGAGCGCCGGAACACCGAGCAGGAAAGTGAGCAGGGCTTCGAAGACCTGGTGGTTACGCAGGAAACTCCGGAACTGGTGCTCATTCGTCGCGCCGATGCCGATCTGGTCCAGCAGGGAATTGCCACCTTGCAGCCTGCTTTTCAGGAAGTGCTGATCCTGGCCGATCTGGAAGAGATGAAATATCAGGAAATCGCGCAGGTGCTGGACGTTCCGATTGGTACCGTGATGTCCCGGTTGGCGAGGGCGCGCAGACAGTTGCGGCAGTTTCTGATCGAGGCATTCAAAGGTAAGCAGGTAGCCCAGAAGTTGGTGGCAAAATCATGACTTGCGATTGGCGAGGAAAAATCGCGCCCTACTTGGACGACGAATTGGACGCAACAGCGCAACAGGAAGCGGCTGCCCATTTATCCGGCTGTTCCGAATGTACGGCGGCGATGGCGGAGCATCTGGCCTTGAAAAAGGCGGTTCGAGTCGCAGCCAATAAGTTTGTCGCGCCGCCTGAACTGCACGCGACTATCTATCGCCAACTGCACCCACATGCACGGGTGAGTCCGTGGTGGAAGTGGGGGATGTCACTGGTAACGCTGGCATTGGTCGTGGCACTGGGCGCAGCCCTGTGGCCTAAGCGACCGGCGAAGGATCCCATGATGGCTGAGCTGATTGATCAACATGTGATCGCGCTTTCCAGTCCCAACCCCATCGACATTGCGAATAGCAACAGGCACGTTGTGAAGCCGTGGTTCCAGGGTAAACTGCCGTTTACCTTCAATCTGCCGGAAATTGCCGGAACGTCATTCAACTTGATTGGCGGCAAGCTGGTGTATGCCCAGCAATTGCCCGGTGCTGAGCTGCTGTACCTGGCCGGCCAGCATAAGGTTTCCGTCTTCATTTTCCAGGGAACTGACAATCGTGAGCGCGCGCCCGTGAAGACCCGCAACTTGTCTTTCACCTCAACCACGTGGCAGCAGGGTGGGCTCCGCTTTTACCTGCTCACCGACGCCCAGGATGAAGCCGATCCGCTTGTGGCCAAATTCATGGAAGGGAATCGGTTGTGATGGCGGCTATTGTTTTCCGGTCGGTCTAGCGTCTTGTTGCCGGGGTATCACCGAACTGACTTTGGAGACGTAGCGGTCCGCGAGCTTCCAGTTATCGCCATCCTTCTTCCACAGATCGACAACCAGAAATTCGCCGCCATCGGATTTTCCTTTAAACCTAGAATCCTGAATGCGGTCATAGGCCACCACTGCGGCAGTACCAAGGTCCGCGACATCCACTTGTCTGATGCCAAAGGCATTCAAGGCAAAATCCTTGCTCATGACAGAGTCCACCCAATCATCGCCCGCCAAAGGATCCGCATCTGGCATGTGAATGGCGGTTTCATCCGTGAGCATGGCTTTCAGCGCGGTCTTATCCTTCTTTTGGACTGCTTGCATCATCTGTTTCTCTAATAAAGTAAACATCACCACTTGTCTGGTGGCGGTCATAATTCTGGGATTCAGCTCAGGCTTGACCGGTTCCTGGCCTGGCGCGAGCGATGCCAGCAAGATTGAAGCGGAAAAAAGAGCATCAAAGAAACGCATAAAATTGCACTCTCCTGAGAGGTGGCTTGATTCTAGTAAAAAGCCGTCCGAATATACCGGACGGCTTTGCCAGATCGAGGTTGAAGTTAGTTGGTGAAGAAAGCTCCGCCGAGGGTCTGGTCGCAACCGCCGCCGCGGCTGTTTTCCCATTCCATCTGGATCATCCAGTTATGGCCGCCGAAGGTCTGGTTGAACTTGGCGCCGTTCGCAGCCGTCTTTGTTGGGCCAAACTTGAAGTTGCACTTGTCGGCATCTTCGTTGCCGCTGGAATCAAACCAGGCATTCAGGTCCGGGTCAGTAATGGCTTCTTCCGTTTCGTGCGTAATGGTATTGCTCATTCCATCAGCGCCGCCTACACCAGCCGAGGGGCTGTTGGGGCCGGTTGATTGAATTTCACAACCGGAGGGGCATCTATCAACGTTGCCGACAAACGCGTACTTGATGTCCGCGCCGCCGATAGTCGCGTGCGTGTGAAACCCGCAATATGTTCTGCAGAAGCCTGAGCTCTCATTCACGTCAGATGAGGTAAGCACAAGGTAAACGGCATTGATATCAGAAGGCAGGTCATGGCCGACGTGGGTGCTGACGATGGTGGTCAGACTTTTGTCGCCGAACCTGGTTCCCTGGGAGTAGTTGTCGAAAACGGCGCCAGAGAAATTCAGGTGGCCGCTGACGTTACCCGTTGTATCGCCGTAAGTGGTGTTGATGGCTTCATAGCTGGAGCCGCCAAGAGAACTGCTGCCCAGGAACCCTTCAATCAGACTTACCGTAGCTTGGCTATCAGAGGGCCTGGTGCCGCCGTTCCAGTTGCCGTACCAGATGATGTAAATCGGAACTGGACTGGCTTTGAGCACAGTTCCGCCGGTGTGGTAATTGATTCCGTTGCCTTGGACAACGGTTTGACCGATGGGCGGGGCGGCGGGGAGCGTTTGGCCGGATTGGCCATGCTTGCCATCAGGCGCCTTGTCCTGGCCGGAGCGAAGGCTCTGTGCCATGAGGGCGTTAGCCACCAGGACAATGAAGAGACAAACCAATCCAAGTTTTGTTTTATCAAAAAGCGATGTCATTCAGGACCTCACGAGTTTGAAATTACTAAATCTGCTGCTTAGACAAAAGAAGCCATTGCATTGCGAAAGTCCGAGAATCTGGATCGAAGCACTTGCAGCATGAGGCGAGTCGAAAGACGCCAGAATGTTGCTGGGTAGTGTACTACGAACCTGGGAATTCGCAAAAAACGAGCTTTATCCGCGACTCGACAAAACGTCCTAATTCCTAAACCATATTGTGTTGATGTCTGCGGCGGGAACCGGTGCCCCAGCCCGCAGACATCAATCAATTTGAATGAGGCATCAGGTCAGTCATTACAAGTGCTGGACGCATTTGCCGCCGGCGGCATTTTCCCACTGTTGCTGGAGCATCCAGTCATTGTTACCAAACGTCTGGTTGAACTTTGCACCTGCAGCTTTGCCGGCGGCCGAGCAGATGCTGGTTGAGGTGCAGGTGGAGGTGGCGCCGAAGTTAAAGTTGCACTTGTCAGAATCTTCCTGGCCACTGGTGTCAAACCACGCATTCAGATCCGGATCGGTGATGGCCTCAAACTGCTCGTGCGAAAGCACGTTGATCAGGCCGTCGGCTCCGCCTACCCCGGTGGAAGGGCTGTTCGGGCCGGTGGTCTGAATTTCGCAGCCGCTGGGGCAGCGATCAGGATTACCAACGAAAGAATATTTAATATCCGAACCGCTGATTGTGCCATGCGTGTGGAAACCGCAGTACTGGGTGCAGAATCCCGAAGTCTCGTTGATGTTGGAGGAAGTCAGCACGAAGTAGACACCGTTGGCATCTTTCGGGAGCGCGCCGCTGGTGATTGCGTTACTGACGGTGGTTTTGAGGCTGGTGTCATTCAGGTTTGTAGAACTTTTCACGAAAGTAGCGCCGCCGAGGGAAACATTGCCGCTCACGTTGCCGGTTGTGTCGCCGTATGTTGTGGCAACATGCTCGATGGCTGAACCGCCCAGCGTGCTGATGAAATGCTCAACCAGACTAACCGTTGCTGCGGTATTGGATCCGGTACCGGCCCAGTTTCCATACCAGATGATGTAGTACTTAACCGGATTGCCCTTCAACACCGGGCCGCCGTGATAATTGATCCCATTGCCCGTGACGACCGTTTCGCCTATGGGACCAACAATCGCCGGCAGAGTCTGGCTGGGGCTGCCTTTATGAGAATGCGTGACGTCGTCCGGCACTGGATCGCCATTACCGCTTCCGGGCCGGACGGCCTGTGCCGCCAGGAAATTCACGGCGAGAACTACAAAGAGAAATGCCAATGCAAAACGTACTTTTGCAAGGGGAGCTGTCATTCTTGACCTCACTGAATTGAAGTGTGCAACATCTGTCTGAAACCTGAATAAACAGAGGAAGCCGGGTAATGATGATGGTTTAAGCAAGAGTCTTGTCTGGTAATTTATATGATTTTATTTGTCGTGCCTTGCTGTGCCGCTCAACCGTCGCCTTTATACCCGAAAGCGAATGAAGCATTTTGATGTGGAGTGAGTCTACTACGAAGGCGGGTAGCGCAAACAGAAAAGTGTCGTCCCAAATTGGCACACGATCAAAAAAAAATCAGCACTAACGTACAACTCTCGGGTCCGCTGCTCAAGAGGACTTTGCCCACGGGGGAGATTCGGATTTTAGCGCCTGTGTGCGGTTGCCAAATCCGCAAGCCGGATTCAGGGAGGCCGGGTGCATTTGCGTTCTAGTGTTTACGTAAACACGGCAAGCATCGTTGAATGGAAACGCGAATTCGATCGGCAGATGAAAGGCAGGGCGGCTAACTTTACCGCAGCCAAAAGGCCACAGTTTTCAAGCTGACTTGGTCGGCCAATCCCGAGAAGATGTAAAATGATCGCCAACAGACACTGCTATCGGGTACCCAGCGAATTAGTTGGCAACATTGTGAGTTACTCCCGACGAGTTGAAGTGATTTTTGTGGTCAGAGTTAGGCTGAGAATGATTTAATTGTTATCTTCCAATTCGGGACACCAGAATTCGGATAACCAGAGTCGGGAAACCGGTAATTTCCTGATTGCTGACAGAAGAAGCAGGCAAGAATTTTGATTCTGTTTTACAATGACCCCCTAAAATGGATTCCAATCTAAAAAACGACAAGCTTTTAGACCAAATTGGCTGGAAGTTATTAAATGAGCTCCAGATCAATGGCCGGCTTTCTTATGCCGAACTCGGCCGACGGGTTGGTCTGACAACGCCTGCGGTTGTGGAACGCGTGAAACGGATGGAAGAAGCCGGAATCATTGTCGGCTACCATGCCGATATCGATCCCATGAGGGTCGGCATGCCGATCACCGCTTTCATTCGCATGTCAGTGGTGGGAGATGTGTTCAGCAGAATCACCTCCGCGGTTAAGAACTTTCCCGAGGTGGTGGAGTGCCATCGCGGTACCGGCGCAGACTCCTTCATCATGAAGGTGCATGTGCGTTCGGTGGAACATCTGGAATCCCTCATTGACCGGCTGACTCCGTTTGGGACCACTTCCACTTCCATCGTGCTTTCGTCGCCGGTGGAGCGCCGCGAAATTCAGAAGCCGGAAGAGCTTGAAAACGCCGTGTCAGCGCAGGCAGCTCCCAAAAAATAAAGAGCGTGGTCAGCCATTCCGGCTCACTGCCCCCGATTCCCGAGTTTCGCTCAACTCAGCAGACCAAGCTCATGTTCTCGCGGATTTTCAAACAAACTCAGGGCGCGTGCTCTCATCCAAACTGCTGTGCAGCAAAGCTTCTGTAGCCCGTAGCGATGGTATTTTTCCGGAGCAGGCTGCTAAACCTGAATCCTGCTATGACCAAAATAAAAACGAAGAATAGAAATGGCCGCAATCGGCAACGACCAGCCGGCGCGAATTCGAACATTTCAGGGAAAGCCAAGTCGCGCTCTCCGGTAGCGCTGTTGCTTATCGATTTGATCAATGACATGGAATTTGAGGAAGGCAGACAGCTATTTGAGCATGCACTTCCAGCGGCACGCAAAATCGTTCGCCTCAAAGAACGGGCAGAAGCTGCCGGCGTCCCGGTGATCTATGTGAATGACAATTTTGGACACTGGAGATCAGACCTCAACGTGCAAATTCGTCACTGCATAGAGGACAAAGTTCGCGGCGAACCCATCGCGCGCATGTTAAAGCCATGCCGTTATGACTATTTTGTGCTTAAACCAAAGTCGTCAGCATTTTTTGACACTACTTTGCAGACGCTGCTTCAATATCTGGAAACAAAAACACTCATCCCTGACCGGAGTTGCCGCCGACGTATGCATCCTGTACACGGCTCATGATGCCCACTTGCGCGACTATGAAATCATTGTCCCGCGCGACTGTGTCGCCTCGAATTCGCATAAGGAAACCGCGGCCGCGCTTCGGAATATGGAAAAGTCCACGCACGCTTGTATCTGCGATTCATCAGAAATCGATTTTAAGCGGCTTGCTGGACGTAAACCGCTATCCACGGCAGCATAACCAGCGGGCAATCCCCAGGTCACGCAGCTTTGATTTTGCGTTGTGCCTGCGCAAGGCATTTTTCAGCGGCTCCGGGTCCCTTGCAGGCCAGGACCTTGAATTCCTCCCCGTCATTCGAGTGGTAAGTCTCAAAGAACGTCTCCAGTTCGTCGAGAAAAGATTTATTCAGGTCTTTGATGGATTTAACATTCGAATGAGTATGGCTGGTTTCAGCCACGGCAAGCAGACGGTCATTTCGTTCCGTCTTGCCTTTCCCGGTTTGCTCACCTTCAATGACACCGACCAGCCGGGCCGGAACCACGCACCCTGGATATGCCGGTTCATCCATCAGGATCAGCACATCAATCGGGTCGCCATCTTGCGCGCGAGTGGAGGGAATGAAACCGAAATCGTGAGGGAATACCATGCCTTCAGGAAGGACCTTCTTCAGAATGAAGACATGTTGTTTTGCATCAAATGCAAACTTATTTCGGCTGCCCTTGGGAGTTTCAATAACCACCTGCACCACATCCTTTTTTTTGTCTTCAAACGCCAGCAACCTGGTGGGGTCCGCGATGGAGCCTTTGCTCTTGGGCATACTGCATGCCTTCCTTTCGTTTTCAAGTAATGGGATGCCAGCGGGCCAAGGTATTCTGCCTGCGGCAGCCGCTACTTTGCACGCTCATACTGCGGTGGCCATGGCATGTCATGGCCCAGGGCTTTGGCGGCTTTGAGCGGCCAGTATGGGTCGCGAAGAAACTGGCGCGCAAGAAAAACCACATCGGCCTGTGATGAGCGGATGATCTGATCGGCTTGCGCCGGATCCACGATCATTCCCACGGCTCCCGTGAGCACTCCGGCTTCACGACGAATTTTTTCCGCAAATTCCACCTGATATCCGGGGCCGACAGGGATTTTGGCCCGGGAAACGTTGCCGCCGGAAGAGCAATCGAACAGATCAACACCCTGACCTTTCAGGATCCGCGCCAGCGCTACTGAGTCGTCCGGCGTCCATCCACCTTCGGTCCAGTCGGTGGCGGATATCCGCATGAACAGTGGATACTTCTCCGGCCAGACATTCCTGACGGCATCCACCAACTCACAAACAAAGCGAATGCGATTTTCAAACGGACCTCCGTATTCATCCTTGCGGTGATTGCTGGCAGGCGAGAGGAATTCGTGAAGAAGATAGCCATGGGCTCCATGCAGTTCAATCACCCTGGCGCCGGCAGCCTCGGCGCGCTTCGCGGACTCAGCAAAGGCGGCAATGATTCTCTTGATCTCCGGCTTCGTAAGCTCTTTGGGAGTTTGATAGCCGTCAGCAAAGGGAATTGGCGATGGCGCCAGAATTGGCGTCCAGCCACCCTGTTCCGGAGCAAGAGGACGGCCGCCTTTAAATGGTGCGCTGGTGCTGGATTTACGACCCGCGTGCGCCAGTTGCATGCCGGGCACAGAACCTTGCCGGCTGATGAAAGAAAAAATGCGTTGCAAAGGCTCTATATGAGCATCACTCCAGATCCCGAGATCATCCGGGCTGATGCGTCCCTCCGCCGTGACTGCCGCTGCCTCTGTCAGCACGGCCGCTGCACGGCCGACGGCTCGCGACGCCAGATGAACAAAATGCCAGTCATTGGCCATGCCGTCCACGCAAGAATACTGGCACATGGGCGAAACAAAAATTCGATTGGGAAACTCAACATCGCGCACGCGGAGGGGTTCAAAGAGATTGGCCATAGTTTTGTAAGATGTGATTGTAAATGGGGGCTCGCTGAGCGTTCGGCGGCGCACTTTATTTGCCGAATAGTGCTTCAAAGGCGGATAAAGGCCGTCTAGGTGTTTTCCGCCATTGAATTTTTCAGGTAAATTGGTCACATTGGAGCTGTATGCCAGAAACGCAACCACGAAAGCCGAAAATCTATCAAGACGAGTGGGGAACCGGCGCCCGCGAGGGCTATGAGGACCGCGGTGTTCATCGTGAGCTGCGTGAGAGCCGCCCTTCGCCTGGGTCCCCGCTACTGCGCACGCTGGGCGGAATTTGTATTGTCGCCGGCCTGTGCTGGGCTGCTTATCTCTATACCCAAACCACCGATTTCAGCGCGGCGTTGCAGGCAAACCACGGCCCCATCGCGATTCTCGGCCTTGGGGTGGTCGCGTCATTGCTAGGCAAATATATCCGCGGATAGCTTTGTCCGCGAGCTTTGATCAACGGTCAACGGTCAAGGTAATATCCTTCGCGTGCCCGCACCACCAGATCTTTGTCTTTAGTCTTGACCGCAATTTTGTGATATCCGGCTGCCAGATCGGCACGATCGGGTGAGTAACCCAGGCTGTACTGGCTGCGCAGCTCCTCTTCTATCTGGCTATAGATCTTCTCGATGGGGAGCTTCTTTGAGACCTCAAACATCCTGCCGCCGGTTTCCCTGGAGATTCTTTCCAGAACTTTCTTGCCGTCGGGGTGGTCCTGCCGTGGTCCTCCGCCGTGGCGTCCCAGGCCGCCGAATCCTCCGAATCCGCCACCTCCGTAAGCAGTCTCATCAGAAAAAAGTATTGAGTAAACAATGGTGTCAGCGCGTTGTGAGGCTTCTACTGCGCGCTCCAGAGGAAATTTGCTGCCAGTATCCACGCCGTCTGAAAGAATAATCACGGCTTTTCGCCCTTGCTGTTTGCTCATCAGTTCGTCAGAGCCGAGGAACACCGCGTCATACAGAAGAGTGCCCGGAACATACGGACCTTCCACCTCCGCCCCCACGGCCTCCTCCTCCACCGCCACCACCTGGGTAGCCACCGCCACGGCGACCGCCGGGAAAACCAATCCCTCCCGGATAGCCGCCACCAGGATATCCTCCGCCGGGGTAGCTGCCGCCGGAAGTTCCTCCACCACTGCCACCACCGCCGCCACCATTGCCTGCGCCGGCGCGCTGATCGTCCATCGGTGGCGTATGCAGACCTTGCAGAGCCGACTCAAGTTTTTCGCGGGATGAAGTCAAGTCCTGCAACAGTTCCACTTCTCGATCAAAGTGGATGATGAACGCCTTGTCTTTGTCCTCACGAAGGATCCGGCTCAGAAATGCATAGCTTGCCTGCCGCTCATCATCGAGTACCCGACGCTGGCTCAGGCTGGTATCCACCAGCAAACCGAGCGTGAGAGGAAGGTCGGTTTCAGTGGAGAAATAACGGATTGGTTGCGCGTGGCCGTCTTCTTCCAGCAGGAAATCATCTTTCGTAAGGTTGCGCTTGATCTCGCCGTGCTTGTCGCGAACCGTGACCGGCACATTCACCACTTTCACTTTGACCGAATAAGTGCCGCCATCCTGCAGGCTGTGAAAATAAGGTGTAAACGGAAACAGAAATAAAGTACATAAGGATAGATAAAAGATGCGGATATTCAGAGGCGACATGAAAGATCTCATTCCCTGGGGCGTTAAGACAATCTAAGCACGCGGCCAAAGTGCTCTTATCAGGGCGCTGTAAGAAACAGGTAAATAGATTGTAAGCCGGCTAAGTTGCTGGATGGGCGATTAAGGGCCAGGAAATCCCGAAAATGCGCTTAGATGGTATTACTATTCAATTCGTATTCGCATCAGTGGGTGTTGCCGGCGTAGCGCGATCTTGCTTCAAAAAGCTTTTCCAGTTGCTCATCATCCAATGATCGTGCACATCCGAGCTGGCGGGCTGCCAGCACGATTTTCGCGAAGTGTTCCACTGCTTCCATGCGCAGGTACGCTTTCCGCAAGTCGTGACCGTAGGTGACAACGCCATGGTTGGCCATCAGGATTGCGTTATGGTCGGGAATAAACGGGCGCAATGAATCACTGAGTTCAATGGTGCCGGTGGTTGCATACGGCGCCAGGGGAACTTCACCCAGGGTGACAACCACTTCTGAGCAAAGAGGTTCATCCAACGCCAGTCCGGCGGACGCAAACGCAGTGGCGGTGCAGGGATGCGCGTGCACCACCGCGCTGACATCCGGACGCATGGAATAAATGGTCAGGTGCATATCAATTTCACTGGTTGGTGAGCAGCATCCGCTGATCCGATTCCCGTCCATATCCACCATGACCATATCTTCAGGCCGCATCATGCCTTTGCTCACACCGGTCGGGGTGACCATCACACGATCGCGATCCAGACGGACGGAGAGATTACCGTCAGTGGCAGCCACAAATCCCTGGCTATGCAGCATGCGTCCGAATTCAACCAGATCGTGGCGGACCTGGTCATCTGACCGGCGGGGCGTCCGGCAACGGCAGTTTCACAAAAGGCAGCAGCATTGCCCCTTCGAGGAGTTTTTTTATGAAGCTCATTGCGGACCGCACCTTCCCGTAGCATGGTCTTTCAGGTTCCAGTTCAGTTCAGGCGCGAAGACCCCGCAGGCCGCTCAAGGCCCCGGAGCACATCTCGCGAAAGCTCTGCTGCACAGAGCCCGGCGGCGCGAAAATTTCGCCTTAACACAGTCTGATGCAGAGCCGTTCGAGAACATCGGAAGCGGAAAGCGAACCCGAATCCAAAGTGCGGGATAGTACTGAAAGAAGTAAAAAGCAAAAAGCCAGCAGAGCGTACGTTATGAGTGCGAAATGTTGCAATGGTTGATTTAGCCGAAAATAGCGGCTCCCAAGTTCCGGTATCGGCATGATCAGCACATAAAGAATGCCATAAATCACCAGAAGCCAGATCGCGCGCTTGACACAGACAGCCACGCGACACATAGTATCCGATTTTTTCCGCGGCAGACAATAATTTAAAGAGTACGCCCCAAGTCCGGTGTGACTTGCGAACTCTTAAGGTCTTGCGACTGCGCATGAAATCATACCTTTGCGCGCCGTGTTCCAAGCATACAACTGCATGGGGGAAAACGTTGAATTGCAATTCACGATTATCCCCGTCGCAGAGCTATTCATACCGCAAGGCGTCATGGGATCCACCCTGGTGGCCCGGCGGGCTGGAATATAAGAAGCTGCCGAGCGCAACCGTGAGCATGAGCAAAGCGCGCCAACAACGTTGCAGGATCGCCTGGCTTGATCTCATAGAGCTGGCTGCCCAGAAAGCGCATGAGCGCCAGGCCCCAAGCAATCCAATGATTGCGCCTGCAAATGCCAGCTTTGCCCCCTGGTTTCAAAACCAGCGCAAAACGCTTGCGGCTCTGCTCCCAATGCGGTGCGAATTCCTATTTCATGCGTGCGCCGGCTCACCGAATAAGAGATCACTCCGTAAATGCCGATCAAAGTCAGCAGAAGTCCGACTCCGGCAAAAGCAATCAGCAGCCAGGTGTGAAATTTCGGCTCAGAGACCGTGGCCGATACTGACTTCCGCCATGGTTTTCACGTTGTTGACGGCAGGTCTTTATCCACTGACCAAACACTGTTTGCAGCATGAGTGTGTAAGAGCTTGTGGCTGTCGGCCGGACCGCGCGCGACCACGTAAAGCGATCGCATCGGGGCCTGCAAAAGTGAAAAATAAATCTCAGGACGGGCCTGTTGAGATGGCCTTATGTCACGCGTGTCAGAGACCACTCCCACAATCTCATATTGATCTTCAGGGTCACTGCCAACCTCAAAGTTCGTCCCACCGGATCTTTCCGGCAAAGAAGCGCCTGACCATGGCTTGATTGATAACAATGATCTTAGGAGCGCCCTTGACATCGCGATCATATGAAGAACCTGCCGGCAGCAAGCGGATGCCCATGGTTTCAAAAAACCCTGGCGTAATCGAGCGGACCTGGATGGCCTCATATTTGTCGCCAGCCCGAGCGTGCTGGGATCAAAGGACATCAGCGAGGTGCCCTCCATCACGGCTGGCATTGCTGATGCCAACCTGTCCACTCCCGGCTGAGCGCGTAAAGCTGCGAGCAACTTCTGGATGAATATTCTTTGCGCGTCTCCTTTCGATAGTTGGTGGGGTCGAGGTGCAACTTTGCGGTAAGCAGGTGGTCGGTGCGAAAACCTGCATCCACGCGAAGCTGGCGAATAATGCTCTGCGCCATGAGCGCCGCGCCTGTAAGCAGCACCAGAGCCAGCGCAACTTCAGTCACAGCAAGAACATTGCGCATGGAGAATCGTCCTTTACCGGCGGGCGCATTTGTATTTTCCTTGATGACCAGATTCAGATCAGAGCGTGACACATGCATGGCAGGCGCCAGTCCGCAAATGATTCCGGTAACGCTGGCAATGAGCGAACGCGATTGCCGCCATCCAGCGGGGAAACAGCCACTTCATGCAGCCGGGCAAAATTATGCGGCGCCAATGAGCGGAAAGCCCTCACTCCGCCCATGGCCGCGGCAAGCCCGCAAAGACCTCCGGCCAATGACAGGACCAGGCTTTCAATCAAAAGTTGCCGGAGATGCGAAGACGGCTGGCGCCCAGCGCCGCGCGGACCGCGATCTCCCGCTGGCGCTGAATACTGCGCGAGAGAATCAAGTTGCTTACATTGGCGCAGGCGATCAGCAGGAGAAAACCACTGCCGTAAGCAACATCAGCAGTAGATTTCGTGAATCTTTGGCAACCGCGTCGTCCTGCAGCAACTTCAATAAGAAGTGCAGTCCCTCAGCTTCTTTTGGATTCTCACGGCTCAATCTGGGCAGCGATATTGTTCAACTCAGACTGTGCCTGGGCCGGGGAAATGCCGGGCTTGAGCCTCGCAATGGTGTAATACATCCATTTCGACGGTTTGTTTCGGCCTCGGCGTTGGGAGCAAGCGGCTTCCATACTTCGGGTTCATCGGAAAATCGAAACTCTTGGGCAAAACGCCGGCGACCACATACGGCTTCTGGTCGAGCGAAATGGTGCGGCCTGCAATGGCCTGATCACCAGCGTATCTTCTCTGCCAAAGACCGTAGCTCAGCCAGACCACATTGCCATCTTTGCCGGTTTCATCCTGCGGCAATCATTTCCCGGCCCGAGAATTGGATGAATGGAAAAAAGAGAAAAGAAGTCCGCTGTCACGGCGCCGAAAAAGCCGCTCCGGCGCGCCGTTGCCGGTCAGCGCTGTGGTTTGGGGCTGGTAAGCCGCGATCAATTCAAAAGCATGGGATCGCGAGCGAATGTCATTCAGATTGGGGATTGACTGGCCCATGTGAAATTCCGGGAACATCGGCGAGACCGTCCATAAATTGACAAGCCGGATTGAGTCCTTATAAGGCAGCGGCCGCAAAAGCACCGCATTGACCACGCTGAAAATCGCAGTGGTTGCGCCGATGCCCAAAGCGAGTGTGGCAATCGCAACCAGGGAAAAGCCAGGGGAGTTGCGCAGCCCGCGCACGCCGTAGCGCACGTCTTGACAATACGCTGTCCACGGCAGGGAATCCCCAATGCCGGCGGCTCTCTTCGCGTTGTTGAGTCAGATTTCCCAGTTGACGCTTTGCCGCAAACCGGGCTTCTTCAACCGGCATACCTTGAATGACATTTTCACGCGCCTTCAGTTCAGCGTGCAGGCGCATTTCTTCCGCAAGATCACGATCAAGTTGAGAGCGGCGAAGAGGAAGAGCAGCCGGCGCAACGTCTGTCCCATCCATGACATAAACCACCTCTGTTTTACGCGGTCTGCATCACCCGGGCAATGGCTTCAACCATGCGGCTGAAATTGTCAGATTCCACGCCCAGTTGTTTCCGGCCAGCCGGCGTGAGGGTGTAATAGCGTGCCCGGCGGTTGTTGTCAGAAGTTCCCCATTCGGCCTTCGACCCAGCCTTTCACCAGCAGCCTTTGCAGTGCTGGATACAGCGAGCCCTCTTCCACTTGCAAGACATCATCGGAAATTGACTGGATGAATTGGGCGATCCCATAGCCATGCATGGAACCACGCTTGAGCGTTTGCAGGATCAGCATGTCCAGCGTGCCCGGCAACAGTTCATTCTTGCTGGCGTTCTTTACCATAGACTTCCTTCATAGACAATCTATGGGAGATTAGACGCCCCATGTCGGCAAATGTCAATGAAAGGAAAAGGTTTGTTTACCTGATCAAAAGGGGGAGAAACCGGTTAAGCATCTCCCCCTTCCATTGCCTTGCAACTTTGAACTACCGCGGGTTGGGTGTTGGTGATGGTACAGGCGGCGCAGTCTTTGGTTGTCGGCTGGTTGGCGGCTGCGTTGCCGGTTGCGTTTGCTGCATCGTGCCCGTTCCCTGTGGCTGTACTCCCGTGCTTCCAGGAGTAGATGAAGGCGCGGTGGTCGCAGGCGCGGTGTTTACCGCCGGAGACGTTCCGGACGCGGGTGTTGACGGAGTGGACGGAACAGTTGCGGTGGGAGCGCTCACAGTGCCGCTCGCCGGAACCAGATACGCCCGGAGTGGCCGGCGTTTGCGAATTACCGGGTGCCGCGCTGGTTGCCGGCGGTGTGGGGCTGGTCTGGCCAGTTGCGCCAACGCTGCCGGTACTGCTCATGCCGGGAGTTCCCGTGGGTGCTCCCGGACTGTTGACGCCAGGCGTGATGCTTCTGCCGATGGCTGTACCACTCACAACCAGCTCCACGCGACGATTCATCTGCCGTCCGGCGGCGGTCGCGTTTGTGGCCACAGGATTCTGCTGACCAAATCCTTTGATATTGACGTTGCCGGATGTCACGCCCTGGGAAACAAGAAAGTCCTGCACGGCGGCGGCGCGCTTTTCAGAAAGCGCCTGATTGTATTGTGGTGTACCCGTGTTATCAGTAAAACCATCAATTTCCAACCTGAGATCAGGATAGGCAAGAATGATGCCGGCCGACTTTGGCCAATCTCAGTTTGGCGCCGGGGCGAAGCGTGGCTTTGTTCAAGTCAAACAAAACGTCTGACATGTTAACGATGAGACCGCGTGCGGTATCACGCGTTTGCAGCACCTGGTTCAATTGAGTCAAAAGCCGCTGGCGTTGCTGCTCTGCCTGCTGCTCTGCCTGAAGGCGTGCCTGGTCAGCCTGCTGGGCTTGCAGTCTTGCTTGTTCCGCCTGGGCGGACAGAGCCTGTTGCTGCTGCTGGGCTGCCTGAAGTTGCTGCTGGGCGGCGGCACGGTCTTCTGACGCCTGTTGCGCAGCCTGTTGTGCTTCCAATTTTGCCTGCTCCGCGGCCTGGCGTTCCTGGTCCGCTAACGCACGCTGTTCAGTCTGTTGTCTGGCATCTTCCTGGGCAGCCGCTGCCCGCGCTGATTGTTGCTCGGCCTGGGTCTGTGCGGCCTGAATGCGGTCCTGGGCTCGTTGCCGTTCCGCCGCGGCAGCTTCCTGCTGTTTCTTTGGATCGTCAAGAGCCGCGCGTCTTCCGCCGACTGCGTGGCCGCCCTCGCAACCGCTCCAATCGGCGTTATGCCCTGCTTGCGGCGATAGTAATCCTGTCCTTGTGCCAGAAAAGCCTTCGCTTTGCCCAGGGTATCCACAGCATATGTATCTGCGCCGGCTGCGCTGGCAATGGCAATGGCATTTTCAGCTTCCAGCAACTGCAGCGGGACCTTTTTGTCTGCCGTGGTTGCCGGCAGTTGGTCCGGGGTGAGTTGCTGCGTATATTGGCCTTTCTCAATCAGATCAAACTTGGCCGTAATAGGATGAATGCCCCCGGCGGTATCATTGCGAACAATGTTTTCCGCCACTACCAGATTGCCCGGACGCGAAACCGCGAAATATGGTTCCGCGGTTACGATCAAACCGAACACCTGCAATCCAGTTGTCACCTGCACGCGCGAGTTGCCATCATCATTCGGGATCATCTCGCCCAGGTTGACGGCGCGGCCTTCGGGCGTAATCGCCCAGAGTACGTACGTCAGGTACTCCGGTCCAAAGCGTGCGTGGCGTGGGCAAGCCGCGAACGTTCGCGTCAATGGCGAGTCGCCCGGTGTGTCCGGTTACTTTGGCAATGCCGGTCACCCGGGGCGCCAGTGTGGTGCCCTTAAAATCCACCTGAGTTGTGCCGCCACGGTCGCGATAGTCCACCGCTTCGGTGCTCCGCTCCACCACCGTAACGCGATACGTTGGTACCTGGCCTTGATTGCCCTGCTCGTTCGCATTCTGGTTGGCTGGGTTTTGACTGCTCGAAGGCGGGTTTTGATTCGTCGATTTGAGTGGCCGAATTTTGATCGGACGTCTCCTGAGAGGACGAAGAACTCTGGTCAGTGGTGCTGCTGCTTTGTGAGCTGCTGTTCTGGCTGGTCGAAGGCGGGCTGGTCGAATTCTGGTTTGCCTGATTCTGGTTTGCCTGATTCTGGTTTGCCTGACTTACGTCCTGTGAACTCTGCCCCGAGCCTGAACTCTGGTCCGTGTTTGATGGGGTGCTCTGTTGTGCGCTGAGCGAAAAGCACATCACTGCTGCGAGAAACAATGAGGAGACAAAACTGGTTTTCATTGGGAGGCCCCGAAGTCTAAAGGTACTGCGGGGTTAGATGACTCCTGGTGGCTCAAATGATGCCGCGGAAGGCGCAAAATCGGTCCAAGCGGCCTTCCGAACGAGTGTTTGGCATTGCGAGCAGCGCTGGACAGCAACTCTTCGCCAGGTTGTAACCCTCGCCCGCGCCAAGGTTCACCTACCCTTGAAAACCAAGTCGGCATCAAAGCGGTCCGGCTTGCCGTCTTTAACATAAGGTTTGAACTCCCATTGCCTCAGGGCCTTTGCCGCAGCCTGATAGAGAACCGGTTTGACGTGATTGAGGTTCGTGACTGACACGGTTCTGCCTTCTTCATCCACACGAACTCGCACCATGAATGTGTTCCCGCTTTCGCGGCCTTTACCGGGATATTGGGTTCCACCACGTGCTTCGCCAGTTTGCGCGCCTCCGCATTATCCAGTCGAGGAATCGGCGGGCCTTGCTGGGTGGCGAATCCAAAAGCGAATACGGCTTCCATCTGCATGGGCACGCCGTTCACGTATGGCTTAAAGCGCCAGCTTTTAAGCTGCTCCTGAAGTGCGGAGGTGATCTCCGGATTATCTGTGCTGAGTGGCCACACCTCTCGCAAATGCCCGCTCCGGTCCACTGACACGTACACGCTCGCGGTGCCCGTGGTCTTGCCTTCACGCACAGCGGGCCACTTCGGTTCGGGCGTGTCAATGGCGATGGATCGCGCCGTGGTCTCCACTACCTGAGAGCTCCGTATCTGATGCTCGAGCGAAGTGGGAGTATCAACCGCGAAAAGCGTTTCATCCGGAGAGGAAAGAGGCGTTAGTTCGGCGATGCTCGCCACCAGCGTCAGCCCTGGTCGCAAGTCTTCACTCGTGCGATACGGAACATGTTTGTTGCCGAATACTTTGTAGTTTTCAAAATTAGCTTTGTAGCCGGGAGTATTTACAGCCTGAAGCAGGCCCCGGCGGTCCTGAAAGCAAAATGCGTACGCAGAGCTCACCGGGACCGCGGGATTATTTCCCGGGCTGGAGAAATTCACGCATGAAATGGATTTATCTTCCTGCGGCATTTCCAACCCGGCGGAAAGTTGTTTTATCTGCGCCAGCATTGGCAGGGGATCAAAAACCGCAGTCACCAGGTTGTGCAACCAGAAAGGGTAATAATCAGCACTATCTTGTTCAGAAACTTTGTCGCCATTCACGATCAGGGTTTGTGAGAATTCCGCCGAGTGGATGGTGCGGCGCCACTTGTTCGGCGCAACCCAATACTCTTCCAACTCAGCCTGGTATTCAGGATGAGTACCATTGGCGTCCGCGATGGCAGCTTTTAAATGGAACGGTGAACTTCCCGGCAATGTTAGCTGTGATTGCTGCATCGCCTTTTCCGCTGCCTCACCCAGAGACACCTTTTTCGTTTCTTGAGACTTTTGCTGCCCGCTTAGTTCAGGCGATGCTGAAACAATGGCTGCGCAACTGAGCACCAGCGCACTGACTATCGCCACACGCCTGCAAGCATATGCGATTACAGATTTATTCCTTGCTGACCAGTTCTTCACTCAATTCTCTCCGCGTGGTCTTGAAAGTGGCGCTCAATCCGCAAGAAGCTTGCGTCTTACCATGGCTCTCTCTGTCCTTTGTAGTTCAGAAAGCTTCCGCTCTGTTCAAGAGTGAGACCATCCACCACCTTTAAAATTCCTCTGGCTGATTCTTCCGCGGTGATGGAAGCTCCGGGTCCGCCCATGTCTGTCTTTACCCATCCGGGATTCATGACCACGGAAATGATCCCTGATTTGCGCACCTGCGCGGCCAATCCGTGCATGTACATATTAAGCGCGGCTTTGCTGGCGCTGTAATGGAACGGTGGGCCGGCCGAATTCGCGATCGAAGCAAGTCCTGACGTCAGACTCACGATCCTGGCCTTTGGTTCGGCTGCTTCCAGCAACGGCAGCAGACTCTGCGTCAGGATCATGGGGCCGATCGCGTTGGTCCGAAACGTCTCCACTCCGCTCTGCATGGTGAGCTTACCCAGCTTGTCAGATCCCGCTGCTGTTCCCGGCCGGCCGATATAAATTCCGGCGTTGTTGATCAATAAATCAATTGAGCTGACGATTTTTCTGATCTCTTCCGCAGCCTGGTGAATCGAGTGCTCGTCGCTTACATCAAGCTGAACAATCTTAAGTTTTCCAGCATTCCTGGCCGCGAGCTCCTGCAATTCCAGCGCGCCTTCCGGTGAACGCGCTGTTGCGATAAGCCACTCCGCGCGCGGGAGCAACTGCTTTACAAACTCCAGCCCCAGGCCTCGCCCCGCGCCTGTGATCACGATGTTCAGGGCTTGTGAAAAAGCTTCTGACTTCACATCCGTCCTCTCTTCCTTATGTCTTATGCCTGTTCAGGATTTCCAGTGCCTGCGCAAGTGCGCTGTCAGGAAGGTTGTCCACTACTTTGTGGAGCTGGTTGCGCAGAAAAGAGCGTGCTTCGCGCGCGCTGAATGTCTGGTTATAGATCAGTGAATCAGGTTGCTGAAGCTGTCCGCCTTCGTGCAGTGATCCTGTATCCACTGGCGCAAAACCGATCTCTTCAATTAAATGGGCCACCACTGCCTTGGCTTCCGCGTCATCACCCGCCAGATAAATGGCATGGCGTTCCTGCACCGGAAGCTCCTTGCGGCCGCGTGTTGCCAGATGTTCGTAGTAGATGGTGTTGAAAGACTTGACCAGCCGCGCCCCCGGAATTCGCTGCAACACGATCTCGCTGGAGGTGGAACTGTCCAGATCGAAAAAGCCTCCGGCCGGGTTATAAGGATTCATCGCGTCAATCACGATTTTGCCGCGCAGCCGTTCCGCTGCCGGAAGCGCGTCTTGCCGATGCCACGGCACGGCCAGCAATACCAGATCGCCGAAAGTCCCAGCCTCATCCACTGACATTGCCCTGGCTTTTGTACCCAGCTCCTGGATGAGCGGCCGCAGTGACTCTGGCCCACGCGAGTTACTGATGGCAATGTCATGGCCCGCCACCACAAATAGCCGGGCCGCCGTCGCGCCAATCTTTCCTGCTCCAATGATTCCGATCTTCATTCTTGTTTTGGCCTCGGCTCCCGGCTCTGCTCCAGCATCACTCTCATTCAATATAGCTGTACTGTGTCCAGCTTTCCGCCTGGTCGTAGTGTCAGGGATGCGCCCCCGGCCAACTAACGGCTAATGGCTAAGTGCTTGTTTTCAATTACCCATTTCCCAAGTTACCCACTTGCCCAATGGCATCATCCCAAGATCTAAAGGACTTAGCCGATTCACCCCAAGCGATACACATATGTGGCACAGCCGCCCTCGGCTGTGGGGCCCCGGTTTCGCTAGCAGCCAGGAGCTGTAGCTAGTAGCTGATTTTGGCAATCTATCTTCTGATCGCTGCCCCGTCAATTAATCTAAAGTTTGTCGTGGCATCTCGTCCGTTTGATCTGCCCGCTTTACATTTCTTAATTTGCTGCTTCACAAAACTAAATTCCCGCGTATAATCTCGCAAAGAATTCAGAGATCCAGGTGATACCCGTGGGGGTAGCAAGCTGACCAAATCAGCCTTTGGGAAGCGTGTTACCGAATTGAGTCCGTCGGGCCGGATAGACTCTCACATTCGTCTGCCCAGAAAAAACTAAAACATTATGTGCGGAATCCTCGGGTACTCTCACGTATCAAATCGGCTGCCTTTTGGTGTCCTCGACAGGGGCCTGGAGGCGCTCACCCATCGCGGTCCCGACCATCAAGGTCAGTTCAGTACGGAAGCTCTGTCACTCGGCGCCACGCGCCTGCGCATTTTAGACATGGCCGGTGGCGACCAGCCTTTGCTCAGCCCGGATAGAGACGTGGCCGTCGCCTTCAATGGCGAAATTTTCAACCATCATCAGATTCGCCGCGAGTTGGAGCAGCATGGCTACACCTTCTCCACAACCTGTGACACTGAAGTGGTGCTCTCCGCTTTTCTCGCATTGGGGCGCGGAATGCTTTGCCCGCCTTCGGGGAATGTTTGGCCTGGCCATCTGGATCGAATCCGAACGCCGCCTGATTCTTGCCCGCGACCAGATGGGCATCAAGCCTCTTTATTATTGTGTGCACCAGGGCGAGATATTCTTCGCCTCCGAGCTCAAGTGCATCTTTGCTCATCCGGAAGTTCCACGCCATATCAGCCTGGATGGCCTGAATTGTTTTCTTCGTCTCAACTACGTTCCCGCGCCTTATACGCTGGTGGAAGGAATCCGCAAGCTCCTGCCCGGACATATGCTGGAATGGCAGGACGGACGATTTACGGAGCGTTCTTATCTTCCGGCTGGCTCCGCTCTTGCAGCGCCGCGCAATATCCGCGAAGCCACCGAAGAGTTGGATGACCTTCTCACCAAATCAGTGAAAGAGCAGCTTGTCTCTGACGTGCCGGTGGGATTATGGCTCAGCGGCGGTCTCGATTCTTCCACCATCCTTCATTACGCATCAAAAATCAGTCCGGATCCCGTTCGCACTTTCTCCATCACTTTTCACGGACGCACGTTCGATGAAAGCGAACCCATCCGCCAGATTCAGCGCCACTACGGCAGCGTGCATGAGGAATTCAATCTGGGTGAGGATGTTGACCTGGAAGGCGCGATCCGGCAGATGTCTTATTTCTCTGATGAGCCCAGTGCCGATGCAGGCGCGCTTCCTGCCTGGTTCCTGGCAGAGATGACAGCCCGCAATGTCACTGTCGTGCTGAGCGGGGAAGGCTCTGACGAACTTTTTGCCGGCTACCTTACTTATAAGGCTGATCGTTACGCTGCTATGGCGCGCAAAGTTCCGTCCGCTCTACGCCGCGCCGCCCTCAAAGCTGCCAATCTGTTTCCTGTTTCTGACGACAAAATCAGCTTTGAGTACAAGCTCAAGCGTTTTCTACAGGGATCATTGCTTTCGCCGGAGCAGGCGCACATCTACTGGAATGGAACATTTTCTGAAGCGGAGAAGCGGGAATTTTTCCGCTATGCCGATTCCACCGCCCTTGATGATGTACTTCGCGGAATGAAGTCCAAGTCTGGTCTCAACCGCTTCCTGGATTTTGACCTGCGTTATTACCTGGCGGATGACATCCTTTATAAGGTTGACCGCATGAGCATGGCGCACTCACTGGAAGCGCGCCCTCCGTTTCTGGATCCACGGATCGTTGATTTTGCCTCTCGCTTCCTGAGAACTTCAAGCTGCACGGATCAAAATCAAAATTCGTTCTGCGCGAGCTGATGAAAGACAAGCTGCCGGCGGGGATTATGCGGCGTCCAAAGATTGGCTTTGACATCCCCGTGCATGACTGGCTGCGCGGCGTGCTTTGTCCTCTGCTGCTGGATACGATTTCAGAAGATGCTGTCCGGGCCAGCGGCCTCTTTCACTGGAGCGGCGTGGAAAAAATTCTCGCGGACCACTTGGAGAGGCGGGCGAACCTGGGGTATCACTTATGGGGACTGATGATTCTGTTGCTATGGATGAAAGAGTGGAAGATCGCGCCGCCACTTCCAGTGGAAGACATGACCAGCTTGAACACGCCGGCATTCGCGTTCGATCAGGTTGGATCGTTGTAGCTGCCGCCTGCCTCGTTTTTCTCCTCAATGTATTAAGCCCTCCGCGTCTGATGGATGATGTGGACGCCGTGCAGGCGCAGATTGCCCGCAACATGCTTGAATCCGGTGACTGGGTCACCGCCCGCCTGGACGGAGTTGCTTATCTTGAAAAAAGCCCGCTGGTTTATTGGGCCATGGCGGTTTCTTATCGTGTCTTTGGTGTGCATGATTGGGCCGCGCGTCTTCCGCTCGCTCTTTGCGTGGTACTGCTTTGCTGGATCACGTACCGTTTTGGGCGCTGGGCATTTTCTGATGCAGCCGGTATGTATGCCGGCGTGGCGCTGGCCACCTGCATCGGGCTTTATCTATTCACCCGCATCCTGATTCCCGATGCCATGCTCACGCTCACCATCACCGGCGCAATCTGGGCATGGCTTCGCTTGCTCGAACCAGATCAATCCGAAACACATCCCCGCCGCTGGGCCGTGATCATGGGCGTGTGCTTTGGCCTGGGACTGCTGCTTAAGGGCTTGATTGCCATTGTGTTTCCCATTCTCGCCGGCGTCTGTATTCATGGTGGTAACGCGACAGGCGTTCTCAATCGCAGCGTGGCGCAAGCTTAATCCGTTGATGGTTTTTGCCGTGGCATTGCTGATCGCCGCGCCCTGGCATATTCTTGCCACTCTGCGCAATCCGCCGTACTTTGCTTTCTCCATGCACAGCGGCCCCGGCGAGTACCGCGGTTTCTTCTGGTTTTATTTTTTCAATGAACATCTTCTGCGCTTCCTCAATCTGCGCTACCCGCGCGATTACAACACCGTTCCCCGCGCTCTGTTCTGGCTGTTCAATCTGATCTGGCTTTTTCCCTGGTCGGCCTATCTTCCGGCCGCCGTCAATCTGCCTTATCGTGAGAACTCACGCGCCGCCCGCGCACGCCTGATGGCCTTGTGCTGGATCGGCGCTGTCATGGTGTTCTTTACTTTTTCCACCACGCAGGAGTACTACTCCATGCCGATCTATCCCGCGCTGGCGCTGCTGATCGGGTCGGCGCATCGATTCCGATTCGCGCTGGGTGCGGGCAGGGAAGTGGATCGTGTTCGCAGTCGCCGCCACACTCTGTCTTGTGCTGGTTGGGTGTTCTGCTTTGGGTGCGAAACATTCCGCGCCGGGTGACATCTCTCAGGCGCTCAGCCAGCATCCCGAACTTTACACGTTGTCATTGGGGCACATGGGCGACCTTACCTGGCAGTCGTTCGCCTATCTTAAATTGCCATTGCTGCTGGCCGTGATTGCCTTCGCGTGATTGCAGCGCTGCTGTTTGCTGTTTCGCAATCAGCACGCGCCGCGCTGTGCTGGCCATCGCCGCCGGGATGGTTATCTTTCTTTCAGGCGTCGCGCATCGCGCTGGTGCGCTTTGATCCTTATCTTGGATCGCATGCGCTGGCGATTGCCTTGCAGCAATCGCCTCCCGGCCAACTCATTGAAGCCGACGCCTATTACGCATTCTCATCCGTCTTTTTTTATACAGACCAAACAGCGCTGTTACTGAACGGCCGGATGAACAATCTGGAATACGGATCGTATGCTCCCAAAGCGCCGCAGATTTTTATCGATGATGCGCGGTTCGCGCAATTGTGGAGCAAACCTGATCGCTACTATCTGCTGACCTACGGCGCTGACATGTCGCACATGGAACAGCTGGTCGGCCGGGCGAATCTGATTGTGGTGAAGGAAAACGGCGGAAATTTTCTTCTGACTAACAGGCCCTGCGCTGACGAGACGCGTGTGGCACAGCCGCCCTCGGCTGTGCACAATTGCGACTGGAGTGAGATCCGGGATGCCGATGCCGCCGCATGCGAGTCTCATCCGAATGCATTACAGTCTCCGCATGCGTAAAGCCATCCCTCGTTGCACTCGGGATTAGAAAGACAAGCACTCGGGATGAACTACTTAAAACACTCTCAAACTGCCTGTCCCGCGCAAAACCCAGAAGCCCACGCCCACTGAAAGTTAAATCCGCCCAGATGCCCGGTGACGTCCACCACTTCACCGATGAAGAAAAGGCCCGGCACCTTTTTGCTTTCCATCGTCTTGGCGGAAAGCTCGTTGGTGTCAACGCCGCCGGCGGTGACTTCCGCTTTCGCGTAGCCTTCGGTTCCGTCGGGCTTCACCGGCCAGCGATGGATACGCTGCTCCAATTCGTCTAATGTCATGGTTGGTCCAGCGTTGCGGCGCGTTCTTCTCCACCCAGCGGTCGGCAAAGCGTTGCGGCAGCACGGCTCGCATGGCATCCTTTCGCGGCGTACAGGTCACGCCTCGCGCTGCTTTCCAGCAGCTCATACATCACACGTTGTTCCGGCGAGAGGTCGATGTTCACCACGTCGCCACCATGCCAGTAAGAAGAAATCTGCAGGATGGCCGGACCACTCAGCCCGCGATGCGTGATCAGCATCTTCTCGCGAAAACTCTGCTTGCCGATAGATGCCACCACGTCGGCCGATAATCCCGCAAGATCGCAATACGCCTCGCGATCTTCAACACCAAATGTCAGCGGCACCAGCGCGGGCCGCGTCTCGACGATCTTCAGCCCAAATTGCCGTGCCAGTTCATATCCGAAACCGGTTGCGCCCATCTTCGGAATCGAGAGGCCGCCAGTGGCAACCACCAGCGCATCGGCGCATGATAAGTCTTGCGTGGCGGAACGAACCGTAAAGCCGCCGTTCGCCTCCACTGCTTCTACGTCGATGTTGGTAAAGATCTCCACACCTGTGGCGCGGCATTCCGCTTCCAGCATGTTCACGATCTCCGCGGCCGAATGATCACAGAAAAGTTGCCCCAGAGTTTTTTCGTGGTAAGCGAATGTCGTGCTTTCGTACCAGCTCAATGAAATCCTCGGGCGTGTACCGTGCCAGCGATGACTTCACAAAATGTGGATTGGTGGAAATGAAGTTTTCCGGACGGCAATGCAGGTTGGTGAAATTGCAGCGCCCACCGCCGGAGATCAATATCTTTTTGCCGATCCGTTCGGCCCGCTCCAGCACGGCCACCGGTCGTCCGCGACGGCCCGCTTCCATCGCGCACATGAGCCCGGCTGCTCCCGCGCCCAGAATGATCACATCGTAAGAATGAAGGGAAGGATTATCCAAACATCAGATTATCCCAGCTTTGGCTTGCTCGCGCATAACATAACTTGTGGGCGTAGAGACGTGGCACCGCCACGTCTGGATCTCCGCGAACATTCTTCCCTCTGTCATCCTGACCGACCACGAGCGAGCTTAGCGAGGCGAGTGGGAGTGGAAGGATCCCGACAATGAGAACAGCCAGGAATGCCGCTTCAGGTAATTCTCCCCAAAATGTGTTCAGCATTCCCGGCGAGCGCCGCAGGCGTGATTGTGACACCAAACATTCGCGTCCATTCGCGGCAACATACAAGATAAATGTACAATCAGCCCATCACAGCAGGTGCAAAGCATATGGGTTTATGGGGCGTACTACTTGAGGTGCTCAAAACAGCGGCCACGCACGCGGCGCCGCACATGGCCAGGGGCGCGGTGGACATCGCGCGTGAGCGCATGGGAGCAAACAATCCTCAACCTCAGGGTCCCAACCCGATTGAGGAATTGACCCAGGTACTTACATCCTTTGACCAGCGCATCGCCGTGGCCAACCAGCGGGCCGTGGAAGCGGAAGCCCAGATCGTTGCTCTGCATCAAGAACTTGCCAGAAAAGCCGAGAGCGCCCGCATCTGGGTGATCGCTTTGCTGAGTTGGAACGCAGTGGTGACTATTGCAGTGATCTACCTTTTGTTCCGCAGACACTAACATTTCCCAACTTGTCATCTTGACATTTTGTAACTTTTTGCTACGGCCTAACTGTTTAGAGCTGTCATCTTGAGCGAAGCGCAGGTAAACAACTGAGTTGCCAAACCCGATGGGCGCGAAGTCGAAAGATCCCGAGGATGCCAATCACAACCATGTCAGTTTCAGGGAATTTCTACCAGAAATTGCCAAAGCCACTCTGATTCTCAAGAGATCATCCTGAGCGCCTGATCGCCTGCCGGCTGTTTGAACCTCAATAGCCGTAATGCATCGGCGGCTACAACAAATAAATCTGCGAGGAAGGTGCTTGTTCTAACTATGCTTTAAGCGCCGTAGGCGCGACGAGAAGTTAGCCCACTGTGAAGGCGAGCGTAAGCGAAGCCGTAATGGGTAAGCGTGACGACAAACACTTCCTTACGCCGGAGGCCCGTCGCATAGCGCCAGCGGAGCGACATCATAAAAGGCGTGGCGACAGCCAAGCGACATAATAAATCGCCGCGGCTGCGAACGTCCGGCAATTTGGAGCGCCGCGACAACAATGAAATAATTGCCCTTCATGCCCTTGCCCGATATCCATCGCATCTGTGTTGTGCTGGTCTCCACCCGCAATCCTCTGAATATTGGCGCGGCTGCTCGCGCCATGAGCAATTTCGGCATTCGCAATCTGCGGCTGGTCAAGCCCTATGAGCCGGGGTTTCGCGAAGCGCGATCAGCCGTGGGCGCCGCCGCAACCCTGGAGAATGCACGCATATTCGCCACCCTGGCCGACGCCGTTGCCGACTGCGCCCTGGTGATCGGCACCACCGGTGGACGTGACCGCCACCTGGACAAATCGTTGCGCCGCCTTCAGGACGCGGCTCCTCTGGTTGAAAAGGAAACCGCGCGTGGCATGGTCGCCATCGTCTTTGGCTCGGAGAAGCGCGGCCTGTCCAATGACGATCTCAGCTACTGCCACTGGACCATGCACATCCCCACCGCTGCGGACCATGTGTCCATGAATCTTGGCCAGGCCGTGGCCGTGTCTCTGTATGAGATCACGCGTGCTCCGGCGCTGCCTGAATCGGCCTCACAGCAGTTATCGTCATTGTCACAGCAGTCATCGTCACGGCTGCCCGCATCGTTCCAGGCCGATGCGTCCCACCATCCACTGCCGATCGCAACAGAACATAATGCGGCGCTGCCGAGTTCTCACCTTGTCACGTCTGCTCGACTCCGGTAATCCGGAAATCGATCATCAGCGGCCCTCTGAGTCCGACAATTCCAGGCTTGCTACTTCAGAAGAGTCCGAACGCCTGGCGGCCTCACTATTACAGGCGCTGAGCATCAGCGGATATGTAAAGCCCGGGACAGACGCGACCGTGGAAGACCGTGTGCGTCGTCTGGTCCGCCGTATGCGCCTGACGTCCGATGATGCCGACCTGGTGCAGGGAATGGTGAAACAGATTTTGTGGAAACTGCGGAACGCTACGGCCCAGCACTGAAGTCCATTTTCACCAAAGACCCATTTTCGAAACCGTCACGCACCCGACTTAGCCACAATTTTCTGCTATATTTGTTGTCTCATCCTTGTGCGCCGGGATGGCGGAACTGGCAGACGCAGCGGACTCAAAATCCGCCGGGCTTCGGCCCTTGGGGGTTCGATTCCCCCTCCCGGCACCAACCGAACTCTCTCATCAAGCAGACTCACTGAATAGCGTTGTGCCTTCCTCCCCTAGAAGCCTTGATGTGACCTACATTTAACCCATTCGAAGGTGGCAGGACGTTACCGTCCGGCACAGGTGAACCGTTTGGGTTTTCCAAAGCAAAGCGGTGAGTTCGGGGATTATAAACTCGGAATTCGAAACTTTTCCGTTCGTCTTTTTTGGTTCTAGCGCATGATACCGGGTACTCACGTTCCCGGATACGTAACGGGATAGGCCGAAAGGATCAGGGGCTATGAACAGACTCGAAACATTCGCTAAGGAAAGCACACCTCTATCAAAGCTTTGGGAGAAAAGCCGATTGCGGCACCCTCTTCCAACCAGTCAGGCGCGATGGTCGCGGCAGGGGTAATCCTGTTATTGGCTTCACTGGCTGCTGCTGTTTGGGTAATTAATGATTTAAACGGCGGAAGCTATCACACATCAAACCAATTTGCGGACATGTTGTTCGGCTTCTTATCGTCCGCAGTATTGGCTGCTGCCCTTGTGGTGTTTGCCCATAGCGAGAAAAAATAACCAATTGTTGCCGGAACGGCTCACTGATTGCTCATTTTTGAATGGGTGCTACAATCCTTGGCCATGGATACGGCCCACATCATTGAAGAACTGGAAAACGGACTGAACAACGTCAATCGCGCCATTGCAGCCTTACAGGGCAATCGCGCCAAACGTGGCAGGCCAGCAGGTAAGACCAATGGCCCTAAGCGGCATATGACCGCCGCCCAACGGAAACGAATCGGCGTGGCCATGAAGAAGAAATGGGCTGAGCGGAAGAAGAAGGCAGCCGAGTAAACCAAATAAAACTTTTTTAGGAGTAGGGATGGCAACCGCGAAAAAGAGTGCGACAAAGAAAAAGAAGGTTTCTTACATGAAGTTGGAAGAAGTTGACGTACAACTCCACCTGCAACCGAAGGCGGGCAGGATGCAAATCATTCTCACGTTCCCCAATGATGTTTCCAAGATTTTGGCGCGTCGGTTAGGGAAGCGGACTACTCCATAAATTCGGGAAAAATCGGCAGTTCGATAGGAACTAATGATGAACTAAATGACTCAACAGCCCCGACAAAACCTCACCCAACAGCAACCCCCGTCCCACACTAAGGTACCTGTAAGTTCAATGTTGTCACTGTTTGGTGAAAGCCGTGATGACGACTCAAAATCCGCCGGGCTTCGGCCCTTGGGGGTTCGATTCCCCCTCCCGGCACCAACCTTAAATACTTAAATAAATTCAACCGGGCCTTCCGCGCCCACTCCTTTCCAGGAAGCTGGATCGAGCCAGGAAGCTGGATCGAGCAATACGGCCAACAGATTTTGCCCAAAAGCATCTTACCGAGAATCGGTCAGACGTTTCATTCACCGGGCCCATGGATCACGTCGAGGTCAAGGAAACCGCGCAATCTTCAAAAGGCAAGTCACTGCTAGACATTCTCTTCGGGCGTCCACTGGCCTCTGAGGAAGAGCCGATTGAGCGAGTCGGACCAGCGGCCGGTGTGCCCGTGTTTGGTCTGGATGCCCTGAGCTCAGCGGCCTATGGGCCGGAAGCTGCTCTCACCATTCTGATCCCAATGGGAATCGCCGGTGTCCAGCATGTCGTTTCCATCAGCATAATCATCATCGTGTTGCTCAGCATCGTTTACTTCTCTTACCGGCAAACCATCGCGCAGTATCCCGGTGGCGGGGGATCATACACCGTTGCCAGTGAAAATCTTGGCGCGCATGCGGGACTGCTCGCTGGCGCCGCACTCATGATCGATTACATCCTTAATGTCGCGGTCGGAATTTCTGCTGGGGTTGGCGCCGTTGTATCCGCATTGCCAACTTTGCAACCACACACCTTGGCGCTATGTCTGGGCATTTTATTAGTTTTGACGGTCATCAATTTGCGTGGCTTGCGGGAAGTGGGCGTAGTTTTCATGGTCCCCACTTATCTGTTCACGGCCTGTCTGGTGGGGGTCATAGTGGCGGGTGTTTATCAGACCATCGTTCACAACGGGCATCCTGTTCCCGCGGTGCAGCCTCCGGGACTTAAACCCGCTGTGGAAGGAGTAACCCTGTGGCTTTTGCTCAAGGCATTTGCCAGCGGCTGCACTGCCATGACCGGCGTAGAGGCAGTGAGCAATGGTGTGCAGGCTTTCCGCGAACCGCGCACCAAATCGGCGCAGGCAACGCTAACAATAATAATTGGCATATTAATCGTGCTGTTAGCGGGCATCGCTTATCTGGTACGCGTGTATCACATTGGCGCTACCGCTCCGGGCCAACCCGGATACGAAAGTGTACTTTCTCAGCTCACCGCCGCCGTAGAAGGCCGGAGCGTTTTGTATTTCGTCACCATTGCTTCCATCCTGACGGTCCTGGCGCTCTCGGCAAACACTTCCTTCGCTGATTTTCCGCGGCTCTGTCGGGTAATCGCGGAGAAAGGGTATCTGCCCTATCCGTTCAGCCTGCGCGGCCGGCGGCTGACATTCTCTTACGGCGTATATGCGCTTGCATTTTGCGCAGGGATCCTGCTGATCGCTTTCAAAGGAGTTACTGACAAGCTGATCCCTTTGTTCGCGGTGGGCGCTTTCATGGCGTTTACGCTTTCACAAGCGGGCATGGTGATGCATTGGCGCAGATCGCGAGGGCGTCGATTCCGGAGCAGTATGTTCGTGAACGGGCTCGGCGCGCTGGCCACCGGAATCACGGTTTGCGTCATCATTGTCGCGAAGTTTACCGAAGGAGCATGGATTACGGTTCTGGCAATTCCTGCTCTCATCATGCTGATGCTGGGAGTGCGCCGGCAATACGCAAGAATTCTTCGTGAAACTGCTTATGACGCGCCAGCGGACCTGCGCACGATCACTCCCCCTATCGTAGTCGTGCCCATGCAGCGGTGGAGTCGTGTAGCAGAAAAAGCGCTGCGTTTTGCTTATACCCTGTCGCAAGATGTTCGCGTGGTGCACATTGCTCCCGAGACGGAGAAAGGCGACAAAGCCGCCGATGAACTACTCAGCGTGTGGAGTGAATACGTCGAAATGCCCGCAAAAGAGGCGGGACTGAAAGCTCCAGAATGCGTTGTACTGCGCTCACCTTATCGGCTTGTGATGACGCCGATATTGGACTTTGTTCGTGAATTGGAAAGGCGATATCCTGACCGGCAGATTGCGGTGATTGTTCCAGAGTTGGTCGAGCGGCGCTGGATCAATTACCTCCTCCACAATCAACGCTCCACGATACTCAAACTGATACTTTACGTACGAGGCAACCAGCGCATCATCGTGATCAACGTGCCTTGGTATTTGCAGGCGTAACCATCTCGCGTTCCAGCCAGACCTGCCCAACTCGCCGCAAGCAGATTTTTATCGTCCACATTCGCAAATCAAATCCATCGAGGACCTGAACAAGACTTTTCTCGAAGAGTGGAAAAGTTTCTTTGGATTACCAGATCTTTGGATTACCAGATCTTTGGATTACCAGATCTTCGGATCAAAGCTCCGCGAGTGATTGGATGGATGGCTAGCAAATCCTCTCCAATACCACGATCGTACGATCGTCCTGTGCTTCCAGATCGTCAGAGAAGGCCACAACGCTTGACATGACCAGCGGTACTGGCTCGTCTGCCAACAAGCAGGGCTCGACCCTGCTGGTTCCGAATTCCTCGCCGGCACGATTTTCGGTCTCGCTGATTCCATCCGTGAGGATGCACAGGCGGGAACCGGCGGGGAAATCGCACTGGATGGAATGGAATACCGCATCCCCGATCAGGCCCACGGGAAAATCGCCATCCATTACGTAATTGACTGAGCCGTCACAAGCCAGCAAGGCGGGGACATGGCCGCAATTCACAATTTGCAGCGTGCCATCCCTCAGCAATTGCGCTGCCAGCAACGTGGCATATTTCTGGCCTGCCACGCGCGAGCATAAAAAGCGATTGATGGAAGAGACAGCGTTTACAAGCGTGGCGCCACTGGCAATCTGGGAATAAAACATGCCGTGGATGACTGAGGCCAGCAGCGCGGCGGAGACTCCTTTGCCCGAAACATCCACCACGATCACGGTCACTGCGTCAGGGGAAATGTTGATGTCAAAGAAATCGCCCCCAATTTCGCGGCAGGGAATGCTCTGGCCGGCGACGCGGGCGAAGTCACTTTGCGAAGCTGGGAACGAGATCAAACTGTGCTGGATGGAGGCCGCGATTTCCATCTCCTGCTGGTACAGAGATGCGGCATGCTCTGCTGCCACCAGCTTGGCGCTTTCCAGCACGGCCGCGCATTCATTGGCCAGGGCGCGCAGCACGTCTGGGCTAACACCGGAAATACTCTGCGAGACAGACTTGCTGTCAAGGTAAAGCACGCCATCAACCTCGGGAACCATGGGCGTCTGGGTTGTGCCACGCCGCACGCGCAGGGGGATGGCTACCACCGTCCGGAGATCATTCAGCATGATACTTTGCCGGCCCGCCAGTGCTGCCTGCAGGCTGGCATCTTCGGTAATAAGTTCAGAGGCGGAAACCATGGCCTCATTTACCACTGAATGAGAAACATTCGCGTCATGCGTGATCGCGGCGCCGGAGCTATCAATGCCGCAGGTGAATGCCGGCCTGCCTCTCTTGTCTTTCAGGTACACGAATCCGCGCTCAGCCCGCGATATCTTCAGGGCAAAGCTGAGCATGGTGCAGAGCACGTCCTGTAGCACCATCCCGCTGCTCAGGCTACGGGCGGCTTCAAGAAAGAGGCGCAGCTTTTCCAGATCAGTGCCGTCTGAGTTGGATGACAAACGGGTAAGCAGCAGGTGGGCGCCGCTGGCGGTGGATTCTTCACAGAGGAAAACGATTCTGGCGCCCGCCCCAAGTCTTACCTCATCTTTGTTATTCAACGGCGCACGTTCGCGCCGCTCGCCATTCACAAAGGTCCCATGGCGGCTGCCCGCATCCATAATGAAATACGCATCCCCCTCTTTGACGATCCTGGCATGGACGCGGGAAACCCTTACGTCTGCAATGGCGGCATCACATTCATCCGAACGCCCCAGACTGAAAGGGAATGTGGAGATGCCGACTCGACGTTGCTGGCCGGCAGCATCAATCACGATTGCAACCGGCGATAGACGGACTGTGGGTGCGGATGCCATTTTTCGATATTGCCTGGGTGGGGAACTTAAACTTTCAATTACCCCTATTATTACCCTTTCAATGCAGGCGGGTAAATAGGTTTAGAGCATTTGCTGAAACAATAAACAGTGCTCCTGAAATGCGGCCGTCCTGTGCATTCGGGTCTTAAAATCTACAGCTCTTACCTACTTCAGCTCGGTAATGATTGCCCGCTGTTGTCCCCGCACCAGAGTCTCAGTGTGCGTGCGGTCACGCGGGCTGAAGCGGACAGTGGCCGGCTTGAATTCATTCACCACAGATTTGCCGTCGGGAGAGGTAGATTTCAGATCGCCATCCTGGAGGAACACCACAACCACGTCCTTATCGTGGAAGTGCATCGGCGTGGGCACGCCGGGGATCCATGTGTAGTCCCACACAATCACGCGATCATTCTCCAGGACCTTTACCGAACCTGGCCGCGGAAAACCCAGGGGATAACCGCTTTTGTTTTCGATCGGCGCCACCGGGTGGTCTTTCAAGTCAATCACGAAGGAACGTCCGTCAATCTTCGGCTCCATGCCCTTCTGCACGAATGCCGCTTTGCCTGCCGCGGAAACAACCACAGCATCTGAAGCCTGAGAGCCTGCGCTGGTCACATCAAAAACCGTCACGCGCTCATTGTCGATGATCGGCTTGGGCGCAGTTTGCGTAGCGGCCTGGGTTGTACAGCACAGTGGAACAGCAGGATGCAGCAGAGCAGAATGCGTATCATTGTTTTACTAACCGCCTTTCATCCACAGCAAAATCAAATCTGAATTGAGACACTATACCGGACGAGTATGCTTCACATCATGCTTCCCTCTTCGGGATCAGAGGAACTTGAGCAGCGCATCCTTGGTTTCTTTAGTGTTTTCTTCCATGAGCCAGTGGCCGGTATTTTTCAACACGACCACCGTGGCATTGCCGGCGACCAGTTTCGTCTGCTGCCCCAGCAATTCTCCATTGGCTTTTTCACCACCGATGGCAAGCACCGGCATGCTCAGCTTGGTTTGCGCAAGCTGGGCAAAGTCTTTGGCCGCCTGGGGGAAAGAAACAAAATAGGCCCAACCGGCACGCATACGTCCTGGACGTGCATACATTGCGGTATAAGCAGCGCGCTCAACTTCCGGAATGGAATGGTTTCTGTTGGCGGCAAAATCGTTCCAGTAGTGCTCGAAATAAATCCGTTCACGGCCGCTGACCAGGGCTTCCGGCGTGGGTCCATTGAAACGGAAATGCCAGATCGCCGGATTGTTGTACACGGCCTCCCATCCAGCCACCCCGGGAAGGAACGCGTCCATCAGGACCAGCTTTTCCGTCTCCGTGGGAAACTGCGCCGCGTAAGCGTAGGCCACCATCAGTCCGATATCGTGTCCCACGACGCGTGCGTTCTCAACCCCGAGTGATTTGGCCAGAGCATGCATGGTGATGGCCGCATTTTTCATATCCAGACCCTCTTTAGGAATGTCTGAATCGCCGATCCCGGGCAGATCGGGCGCAATCACCGTGAATTTTTCCGCGAGTGTGGGGATCAGCGGACGCCACATGCGAGATGTTTCAGCGTAGCCATGCAGAAGGATTACCGTGGGCCCCTGTCCGGCAGTCAGGTAATGCAGTTTGAGACCGTTCACGGTGGCAAATTTTGAAGCGATAGCCTGGGGCCCGGAGCAGCGCTAGCCGTGCAGGCGGAAGCTATCATCAACAACGCGAAGAGTACAGGTAATGCCTGCTTTGTCCGATTGAATGAAGGCGCTAAGCCGCGGGGGCGCTTGCTCAGTAAATTGAACGACATGCTCTCTCCTTTGCGTTACGCGCAGGTGGAAAGTCTAATTCAGGAGCACGCGCTGAGCCAAAATGAGCAGCTCGCGATTTTAATTGTCTGGTAACGCGCCTGTGCCGGCAAAGGCGTAGGATTCTAGAGCAGGCGTCGCCCGGGTGATTGTCTTTGTAGCTTTTCCGCAATCGGCAGAGCCGCAGGGCAGGCCTCGCCTTCTAATCCCCAAAGAAGGAGATCAGCATGTCAACCATTACCACCAAAGATGGAACCGAAATTTATTACAAAGACTGGGGCAGCGGACAGCCTGTAGTTTTCAGCCACGGTTGGCCGCTCAGCGCTGACGCATTCGAAGATCAAATGAGATTCCTGGCATCCCATGGATATCGTTGCATCGGCCATGACCGTCGCGGACACGGCCGCTCCAGCCAGCCATGGAATGGCAATGATATGGATACCTATGCAGATGATCTGGCGACTTTGACGGAAAAGCTGGACCTGCAGGACGCCATTCATGTTGGCCATTCCACAGGCGGTGGTGAAGTGGCGCGATACATAGGCCGCCACGGCACAAAACGTGTAGCCAAAGCTGTGCTGATTGGCGCTGTGCCGCCGCTCATGTTAAGGACCACGGCAAATCCCGGCGGTCTTCCCATGGAAGCATTTGACCAGATTCGCGACGCTATACTTGCCGACCGCTCACAGTTTTTTCAGGAGCTGGCCGAACCTTTTTATGGCGCAAATCGTCCCAATGCAAAAGTTTCACAAGGATTGAAGCATTCATTCTGGCTGCAGGGCATGTTGTGCGGCTTCAATGCGGCCTACGACTGCATCAAGGCATTTTCCGAAACTGATTTTACTGAGGACCTGAAACGGTTCGATGTCCCCACATTGATTATCCATGGCGATGATGATCAGATTGTGCCGATCGGCGCGGCAGCAATGCGTTCCTCCAAGCTCGTGAAAGGCTCAATTCTCAAAGTCTATAAAGGCGCACCGCATGGCTTGTGTTCCACCATGAAAGACCAGGTCAATCAGGAACTTCTCAACTTCATCGGCCGGGAACGGGAAAGCACCCAGGTTGCATAAGAACTTCGCATAACGACGTAGCGTGACAACGCAGCATGACAACGTAGCATAAGATCGGAGATTTGAATGATCGCGGCAGAATATTCCAGATGAGTGGAAGTTCTGCCGTTTTTTTATCCCGGCCGCCGCTACTTTGTTTTTGCTTTTGCTGCCAGAACGCGCTTCGGCAGGTTGGTGGCTTTCAAGCGCCGGCAAAGTTCGGCAAAATCTTCCCGCGGCCCCTGCCAGCGAAGCTCATCCACATTCTCAAACACCGGCACGTCCAGTCGTAAGGTGGCCAGAGTGCGAAACAGCAGGGCATCATCCCAGGCGCTGAACAGTGACTCGGAAAGCGTGCGTGCCTTTTTGATGGATGGGTCCCACTGCTGCCACTCTTTGGGTATATGTTCGAGATGCTGGTAATGAGAGAGGGTGGAAGCCGCTGCCTTTTCTCCCCAGCCGGCCACGCCGGGGAAGCCGTCAGCGCTGTCCCCCACCACGGCCAGATAGTCAGGGATGGATTGCGGTTTCACGCCGAACCGGGCCACCACGCCGGCTTCATCGCGCACTGACTCACGCCGGCGGTCGATTTGGACAACGCGTGTTCCCACCACGCACTGGCTCAGGTCCTTGTCCGGAGTGCAGATTAACACCTGTCCCACATCTTTATTTTCAGCGGCTTTGGCGGCGGCTGAGGCGAGCGCGTCATCGGCTTCAAAATAGACCATGGGCCAGACCACTACGCCCATGGCTTGCAGCGCTTCTTCCAGAATGGGGAACTGTGAAAGCAACTCCGGCGCAACGCCCTCACTGGTTTTGTAGTCGCCATAGAGATCATTACGAAACGATTCCACCACGTGGTCAGTTGCCACGCCAATATGTGTGGCCCCGCTTTCGATCATTGACATCACGGAACCAAGCACACCTCGAACCGCGCCCACTTCCTGGCCGTTGATGTCAGTGGAGGAAGGCACGGCAAAAAAGTGCCGGAACAGTTCGTAGGTGCCGTCAAGCAGGTGGACTTCCATTGGGCTCCTGTGGCTATGTGCTGTGCGAATTGTAGCGCGTTCAACTAGGGGCTTTTCTGGGCAATAACAGGCGGACACCTTAACAAAAGTTTTCCATCTTTTTACTTGTTCGCTGTAACGGTTTAACAGGTCTTTTTGAGATGATATTCAGCTATATTCATTCATTGTCGAACGGTTTGTAAAAACAACGCCGTATTTGACCACCGCGACTCTCTCCTTCTAAATTTCCCGGGCTTAGAAGAGGACTGCGCCGGGTCAATGTGGGCGCCATATTTGGATCGGATTGAGGCATTGAGAATGAAGAGCATAAGACTTGTGCTGCTGCTGGCGGCGACTGTGGCAGGCTCGCGCGTATTCATGAGCACGCCATTGAACGCGCAAGATACGCAAAGCAGCGCCACGGTGGCGCGTAAGACCGGTACCGTCAAGTCCATTAAAGGCAATGCCATTACGCTGAAGCCGGATAGCGGTGCAGACGTCAACGTGACGGTGCAGGATGGCGCCAAGCTAGTGCGAATCGCGCCTGGACAGACTGACCTGAAATCAGCCACGCCGATCACGCTACAGGAAATCCAGGTAGGCGACCGCATGCTGGTACGCGGTAAGGCCGGTGACAGCCAGGATTCATTGGCGGCCTCATCCATCATCGTGATGAAGCAGGCTGACGTCACCCAGAAGCAGCAAAAAGATCTTCAGGACTGGCAGCGCCGGGGAAGCGGCGGTATTGTGACTGCGATTGATGCGGCCACGGGGGCCGTGACTGTATCTGTGAATCCCGCGTTGAGCGTGAAGGTGAAGACGACCAAAGATACGGACTTTCTGCGCTACGCTCCCAATTCCGTGAAGTTCTCTGACGCGCAAAAAGGCAGCTTTGATCAGATCAAAGTTGGTGACCAGCTTCGCGCCCGTGGCACAAAAAGCGAAGATGGCAAAGAGCTCACGGCGGAAGAAGTGATATCCGGCACTTTCCGCAACATTGCCGGGACCATCAGCAGCATTGATGCGGCAGCCGGAACCATCGTGGTGAAAGACGTACTCAGCAGGAAAAACGTAACCGTAAAGCTTACAACTGAGTCGCAAATGCGCAAGCTGCCCGCGCAACTGGCGCAACGGATCGCGTTCTTCCTGAAGTCACCTGACGCCGCGCAGGCCATGGCCTCGCGCGGTAATGCAGGCGGAGTTGCCGCGGCGCGGCGCCACACAGCCCGGACGAGGATCCGGTGGATCCGGCGCAGGCGGGTTTGGTTCTGGCGGATCAGGCGGAGGCCGTCCCGGTGGCGCGCCCGATTTCCAGCAGGTGATTGGACGCCTGCCGGCCGTAACCATATCTGATTTACAGAAGGATGAGGCTGTGATGATCGTCTCCACGCCGGGAACCGGCGGAGCCGAAGTTGCGGCCATCACGCTATTAAGCGGCGTGGAACCCATCATCACTGCGTCGCCTTCCAATGCGGCAGCGCTCTTGAATGGATGGAATCTTCTCTGCCCCCGGCGGCGACGCCGGCGCGCAGTAGTGCGGAAGAAATCTTAGGAGAAGTGAATGACTTTCTGGCCGAAAGCGGCGCATGTGCGCGCCCTTTTTATTGCGTGTGTAATGATCGTGGGTCTGGCGCCGGGCGTGATTTCTGCCCAGGCATCTTCTACTCAGCCAAATTTACTCAGCCAGTTTCTGCTCAGGCGCCTTCTGCGCCGGGTAAGCCGGGTCGCCTGCATGGCGAGGTAATCGATCCCACCGGCGCAGTGATTCCTGGAGCGGCCATCACGCTGAAGAATGATGCGGGACAAACATTTTCCGCTAAGTCTGATGGTATTGGTTCGTACACGGTGAAAGATCTTCCTGCCGGAAAATACAACATTTCAGTCTCGGAAAAAGGCTTTGCTCCATATTTGCAGGAAGTGGAGGTGATTGCCGGCGCGGACCAGAAGATGAATATCACTCTGCTGGTCCAGATCAAACAGGAAAATGTGGACGTGGGAAGTGACGCGGCATCGGTAAACGTGAATCCAGACAGCAACGCCAGCTCAGTGGTGATCAGCGGTAAAGATCTTGAAGCGCTCTCTGACGATCCGGACGAGCTTCAATCTGAACTTCAGGCGCTGGCCGGTCCCTCAGCCGGGCCGAATGGCGGACAGATTTATATTGACGGTTTTACCGGTGGACAGCTTCCGCCCAAGTCGTCCATTCGTGAGATCAGAATCAACCAGAATCCTTTTTCGGCGGAGTTTGATCGCATGGGATTTGGCCGGATTGAGATCCTGACCAAGCCGGGAACTGACAAGTACCACGGACAGTTCATGTTCAATGACAATCACTCGGTGCTGGATGCGCGGAACCCGTTCGCGGCCGGCCAGGGCTGATTTCAGCACGCAGATGTACAACGGCAGCTTCGGTGGCCCCATCAGCAAGAAATCATCATTTCTTGTGACCATGGAACGTCGCGACATCAATGATGTTGCCCTGATTGACCAGAGTGTTGTCGGCGTGGCCCCGGGCAACTTCGCCACCGTGGTTCCCAATCCACACGTTCGCACCAACCTTAGTCCGCGGGTTGATTTCCAGCTTTCGGCGAACAACACGCTGACCGCGCGCTACCAGTACGTGCGTGACACGCAGGACAATGCCGGCATCGGGCAGTTGATACTCCCCAGCTATGGATTTAATTCCAGCCTGACCGAACATACTGTCCAGACTCAGTGATACGCAGGTGCTGGGCGGCAAAGCCGTGAATGAAACGCGCTTTGAATACCAGCGCACCAGCAATGACCGGAATGCCCTTACCAATGCGCCCGCCATCAGCGTTCTGGATACATTTACTACGGGCGGAAATCCGCTGGGCATCAACAATGTGGATAACAACCACTATGAGGTCCAGAACTATACGTCCATCAGCCATGGCACGCATTTCACCCGCTTTGGCGGCAGGCTGCGCGCCACATCCACTTCGAACACATCGTCTCCAGAATTTCAATGGCTCATTTGTGTTCACCTCACTGGCTGCGTTTCGATGCCGGCCAGCCCACACAGGTTTCGCTTTCCACAGGGCAACCGAGCATCGGCAACACTTATTTTGATACCGGCCTTTATGCGGAAGATGACTGGAAGCTGCGCCCGAACATGACGCTTGAGCTGCGGGTCTGCGTTACGAAACCCAGAATGAAATTCACGATCACAATGACTGGGCGCCGCGTATTGGCTTTGCCTGGGGAGTGGGCGGCGGAGGTAAAAAGAACGCCGCACCTAAAACTGTGATCAGGACTGGCTTCGGCATTTTTTATGACCGCTTCGGCCAGGACCTGGCCCTTCAGAGCAGACCGCCAGAACGGAATCGTTCAGCAACAATTCACGGTCAATGGAACCACCCCCGCCAACCAGGCGCTCCTGAACAACTTGTTCTCCGGGGCCACTCCTCTGGCTGCCGGGTTCATTCGCCGGTACGGGCAGCTCGAACATACCCAGCAACATATTTGTCATCAGTCCTGATCTCCGCTCGCCGTACACCATCCAGAGCGCGATTTCGGTGGAGCGGCAGGTTAGCAAAGTGGCCACCGCTTCGCTCACGTACATACATTCGCGCGGCGTTCACCAGTTTGTGCTGCTGAACACCAATGCGCCGGTCAACCCGCTCGATCCAGCGTACGCGCCCTGACCCATCGCGCGGCAACGTGAACCAGTACACATCCGGGGCCGACTTCAAACAGAACCAGATGATCGCGAACTTGAACGTGCGCGCCGGGGCCAAGCTGACACTCTTCAGCTATTACAGCCTGAGTTACGCCAACAGTGACAGCCGGCGGCGCGAACAGCTTTGCCTCAAATTCCAGAAACATCAGCGCGGACTATGGGCGCGCTTCATTTGATGTTCGCAGCCGGCTTTTCTTGGGTGGAAGTATTTCCATGCCGCACGGTTTCCGTGTGAGCCCATTCGTCCTGTTCTTCAGCGGCGCGCCTTTCAACTTGACGACAGGGTCTGACCTGAATGGCGATTCGGTATTCAATGATCGTCCGGCTTTCGCCAGCAGCCTCACCGATCCGGCGAACCTGGTATCCACGCCGCTCGGCAACTTCGATGTAAAGCCGGTTGCCGGCGAGACGATTGTTCCCATCAACTTTGGTGACGGCCCGTCACAATTCACATTCAACCTGCGTGCTCAGCAAAACCATTGGGCTGGGACCGAAACTTGAAAGCGCCAACAGTAATCCGCAGGGCTCAACAAGGTGGCGGTGGTCGTGGTGGCCCCGGTGACGGCGGCCCGCATGGTGGCCCGATGGGCGGCATGCGAGGCGGTCGCGGACCCGGCGGACCGTTTGGCGAGCGCTCCAGTCAGAAATACAGCCTGACTTTCAGCGCCAATGCACGCAACCTGTTCAACAACGTCAATCCGTCAGCGCCCGATCGGCAACGTGAGTTCCGCCAATTTTCTGCAGTCCACGGCACTGGCAGGCGGGCCGTTTAACTCACAGTCGGCAAATCGCAGGGTTGATCTGCAGGTGATGTTCTCGTTTTAAGTCTAGAGATGGAATTGCCGGCAATAAGCCACGGCATTGGGCTGAAGGTTGGGAGCAACCGCATGGGCCTTGTTGCCACCTTCAGTGCGGGCCACGGTCAGCGCGTCTTCCACGCGATTGATGACTTCGGTGACAATGTCAACGGCATCAAAGCGGTCCTGCATGACTGCCTCGGCAATTCCCACCGTCATGGGCGGCAGGCGATCACTATTGGGAATTTTTATCTCGCGCAGCACCTTGCGCATTTTATCCACAACCAGGAAGGCGTTTTTTTCACCCGTATCGGAAAGCACCAGAGCTATGGTGGTCAGGTCATAGCGGACGGCCACGTCATTCTGGCGAATGTGTGAAGCCAGCGTCTGGCCAATCTGCTGCATCATGTTCTCCACCGGCGCTTCACCCACTTCTTTGACCAGTGCGGATGCTTTGCCGAAGTGGAGCAGCATCATGGTGAGCGGCGTCTGCTGTTGCAGTGAGCGCTTCACCTCTGACAGCAGCACGTCGAGATAAGAAGAACGTTTGAGCAGGCCGGATTTTTCGTCAGTGACAGCCAGGGTCTTCATCAGCGTGCGCAGGCGCGCGTTGGAGACGGCCAGTACAACCTGTTCGGCAATGGTCTTGAGAATCACCAGATCAGTTTGCCGCCATTGGCGCGGCGTTGTCTGTTCAAGGATCAATATCCCGGATTGCTCGCCGGCATCCAGCAGCGGAATGGCGACCAGGGATTCAATGTTCAGCGCCAGGATCTGCTCGCGGGCAGGAGCAAGTTCACTGGCTGAGCGCGGATTGGGGATCGCTACAGTTCCATTGGCTGCAAGTTGCTGGGTAACGGCGATCAGTTTCACAATCGACATCACGTCTGATTGTTTTACGCCCGGCGCACAATATTCCAGCGCCGCTGAGGGCGGTTTGCCCGGCGTGCACAGTCCAGCCACACAGCGGCTGGCGGTGAAGTGTTTGCCAATCTCATTGACCGCCGTAAACAAAACGCCCTTTACGTTGGCTTGCCGGTACAGCGTGCGCGTGATCTCACTGATGCGGGAAAAATTGTCCGCTGCCGCGTTCTCTTCCTGCTGGCTGGAGCCGGGCGTGACGTTGGTTGCAGTCGCAGGAGCTGCCGCGGGCTTTGCTTCAGCGTAGCGGGGTGTAAAGCTGGCGGAGAGATAAAGGTTGCGCAGCTTTTCATTGGTCTCTTCTTCCCGCGGATACGCTTTGTGCATGCGTTCAATGCACTCCATGGCTTTGGCGCGCATTCCATATTGCAGATAGATTTCGGCCTGCAGCACGGTGTCTTCCAGGGGTTGCGGCGGTTCTGGGGCTTTGGCCGGCGCGGGCCGCGGGTGCAGATTCAACCGCCCGGGAAGCTTTCTGAAATCGATTGGAAATCTGGTTGTATTGTGACTGCTCGATCTTGCCTTTCAACATGGCCAGGCGCTTGCTGTGTCCAGCTTCGTAGGAATCAAGCTCGGCGGCGCGGTCCAGCGTCTCACCGGCCTGCTTGAACCGGCCTGCGTCATAATAGAGCTGGAACAGCTTGAGCAGGACACGGCTGTATTCATGCTCAAGGCCGGCATTATTAAATAGCTTCTCCATGTACTCGGAAAAATGAAACGCCGGCGGACGTTTGTCAGACATCTCAAACATGGCATTGAGAAATTCTCTGCGACGCCCCGCGCGCGTCTCAAAGTTCTCCAGTTTTCTGGCCAGCTTCAGGGCGCCGTCCACGTCGCCGATATCAATGTAAACGCCCACCAGAGACGCGATGTCTTCCAAAAGCCGCGGATCTTTTTCAAACAGCTCCCATACGTAGGGTTCAGCTTCAGCAGGACGTCGGGCCGCCATCAGGGCATGGGAGTAAAGTTCGCGGACCTCCGGAGTGCTCTGGAAGCGGGTCACCATGGGCGTAAGAACGTCAATACATTCAGGCAGATGGTTACGCGAAAAAAGTCCGCGTCCGTACTGGAGCACCGCGCGCGGATTCATGGGATCAAGGTTGTAGGCGCGCTCAAACCACTGGAAGCCGGAACCGGGTGAGCTTTCGTCTTTCAGCGTTCCCAACTGCACAAAGCTGGTTGCAGCCACTTTGCCTTCGCCCATCAGCGCGGCTTTTTCACCCGTGCGCTGATAATTTTCCATGGTCGGCGAAAGCTCAACGATCCGCTTGATGGCGGCCAGGGCCTGCGCGGTCTTGCGTTGCTTCTCAAATCCGGCAAGCGCCGTTTCGTAGGCTTCCAGGGATTCGCGCCGGTCTTTTTTTTCGATCAACTGCGCGTAATGGAAGGTCTGAAGGGCCGTGGGTATGGATATCTTCAACAGCTTCTTGAAGGTGACAACGCCTTTTGCAGTGTCACCGACTTCCACCTCTTGTTCAAAGATGGTGCTCAGCAGGGAAGCCGCTTCCGCCCCGCGACCCAGGGCCAGGCAGAGGTCAGCCGCGGTCTGCCGGACCTGTTCATTCCGGGGATCATCATGGAGAATGGCAAGGTATTCATCCAGGGCAGCATCGGGCTTGCCCCGTTGCAGGTATTTCTCCGCTTTATCCAGCCGTTTTGAGATGTCCGCCATGCGATTCGTTTCCTCAGGGCGTCTGGCGAATAACGGCCAAGATAGACTGAGGCAAGAAGTGTCTTCATTCTATGCGGAAATACTGCGCGGCTCAATGCTTGCCCGGCAACCATCAGTCCAAACACTGGAGTTTTCCGCCAGTTGTGATACTCTCTCGCGACCAGCTTCTAGCAACAACCTGGGAAGATGCAGCCCAAAACTGAATGAGCGATCAAGAGCAGGGACTTAAACGCGAATTAAATGCGCGCCAAATGGCCATGGTGGCCGTGGGAGGCTCCATCGGGACGGGATTGTTGCTGGGTTCCGGTGCTGCCATCCAGGTTGCCGGTCCGGCCGTGATTATCACATACGTCCTCAGCAGCATGGTCGCGTGGACCGTAGCCTGGCGATGGGTGAGATGTCCGCCGTGCACCCCGCTGCCGGGTCATTTGGCGTTTATGCCGAGCTGTATCTCAATCCCTGGGCCGGATTCATTGCCCGCTATGGTTACTGGTTTTCAGTGGTCATCGCCATTGGTGCAGAACTGGTGGCCTCCGGCACGTACATGCGCATATGGTTCCCGAATATCCCGATCGTTTTATGGATGATTGGATTCGGCGTATTTCTAATTGCCATCAATCTTTTTTCCGTTGCGCATTACGGGACATTCGAATACTGGTTCGCGCTCATCAAGGTGGTTACCATCTTTGTTTTTATTCTGATGGGTGCGGTTTTGCTGCTGGGACGACGCGTACATCCTGAGTACCTTACCCAGGGCGGCTTTGCGCCGAACGGCTGGCCTGCCTCGCTCATGGCCGTGTCATTCGGACTGTATAGCTTTCTTGGCATTGAGATGGTGGCGATTTCGTCCGGTGAAGCGCGATCGGGAGCGGAAGTTGCGCGTGCTACTCGCATCGCCTTTGCCACATTGACATTTGTTTATATCGGCGCCATGGCCGTTCTGGTAGGCGTAATGCCTTGGAAAAACGCCGGCGTGGCGGAAAGTCCATTTGTGACCGTATTCAAAGTGGCGGGCATTCCCGCGGCCGGCATCATCATGAACTTTGTCGTGCTCACGGCAGCGCTCTCCGCGGCCAATGCCAGCCTCTATGTGACCTCGCGTATGTTGTTCTCATTGGCACGGGCTGGTCAGGCTCCTCATCGCCTGGGACAGCTCAACCTGGCTGGCGTTCCCATGGGTGCGCTGCTGGTCGTCCATGCTGGGTATTGTGCTGGCCATTGTTCTGCAACTCCGCGCCCCGGAGCAGGCCTACCTCTACATCATTAATACATCGCTGGTGGGCGGAATGATTGCGTGGCTGGTTTCGCTGCTGGCGCATGTGCGATTTCGGCGTGCCATTTCGGCCGAACAGCTTAAGTCGCTTGGCCTGCGATCGCGATTCGGCGCCGCCGGGTCAATCTTTGGTTTTATCGCGATTGTGGCCGTGGTCGCCAGCACATGGTGGGTGCAGCAGTCGAGCGTGGCCGCCAAGAGCGCGGTCTTCTATATAGTGATCTTAAGTGGGGCATATTGGCTGGTGAGGCGAAGCCAAGGTGGCGGATTAACCACGCACGACAGTTGGCCGCGTTGTTTGTTTAATCCCGAGCGCAGCCCGGGAACCGTACGGTCTGAACAATTTCCGAGCTATCTTTGAGCCTTTCGCAGTCCAAGCCCGAACCCAAGCCGACCGTAAAGCTAGAGGTAATGAACCGTGTGACGGATCCAGAAGGAAAGAAGAATTGCCGTACGCTATGAGCTACGCTGAACGAAAAGTAGGCGAGTCTGAAACTGTGAGGGAAAATTGATAAAGCCCATTTTTGCGAAGTCACTATTCGGTCTCGGAGGATCAATCATCTTGTTCTGCGTTTGGTATAGCATTGCCGCAAATTATAGCTATGCTGCTCTGGAGGGAACATATGACTATAAGGGCAAGGGAGAAACTTGCACGCTATATCTGCGCTCTAATCACACTTTTCTGCAAGAGTTTAGACGCTCCGGCAATGTTCAAAAGGCACAAGGAACCTGGAATCGCTATGGGCAATCACACGTTTCCTTTTCTCAGGAATTTCTAAAGATGTCAGGAGAAGAGATGAATGCAGACGGGCAGGCCCATGGCCAGTTTCAAAAGAATCTCGGGATTTTTCCAATCATGGTCGTGGCCCCCCTCCCAGACGGTCCCCACTTTCATAGAAGGCTACTCTGAACCATGACTGTGATTGCCTCAATCGGGCGAATTGACTGAAACTTAAGCCCGCTTTCGTCAACCCCTAACGTCCTGCCGCCCTTCCCGTCTAAACCCAGGGGATTTAATGCAAAGGCAGAGCTTCCGCTAAAATTTCTTTTTGGAATGCCGTTATCTGGGGGCGCATTTATTTGGAACCCTGGGCGTTCGCTCCACGTATTCACCAATTGACCCATGCGGATGGCGATCGACATCTTCGGCCAGGTAATCAGGACTCTGTGGGCGCACAAGCTGCGCTCATTTCTTACCATGTTCGGCATTGCCTGGGGCGTGGGTTCTCTTCTGTTGCTGGTGGGATTGGGTGAAGGCTTCCGCTCGGGCGAAGTCAAGAACATGGCCAACATCGGCCAGGACATCATCTTCATCTGGGGCGGGCAGGTTCCGGCGGTTCCGGGGCAGCACCAGTCCATGCGGCCTTATTTCCTCACCTATCATGACTATCTCGATATCAAGAGGGAAGCCACGCTGGTGGGCGACGTGGCGCCGCTCATCAATCGCGGTGATCTGCGCGCGGTAAGTGACTGGAACACCAGCAGCGGCTCTGTCACCGGCAGCACGCCGAATTATGCCAACATCCGTTATCTTCCCAACGGGCAGGGAAGATGGTTCAACGATGCTGACGAGGCGGAGCGGCGGAATGTTTGCGTTCTTGGGTATCAAATGATGCGGAATCTGTTTCCCGGACGTCCGGCCATCGGCAGCACGATTCTGATCAACGACGTGCGCTTTGAAGTGGTGGGAGTGCTGGCCAATATCGGGCGAGAAGAAAACAACATGAACAATGTGCGGATTTATCTGCCGTTCAGCACCATGCGGATGTTTTTCCCCATGAAAACGGCCAAAACCACTGATGACATTAGCGGCATGAACCTGCGCCCGGTAAGCCGTGATCAGCATGCTAATGCCATTGAGCAGGTGCACAAGATCATCGCCCGCAATCACGGATTTGATCCGGACAACAAAGACGCGTTTGAAAGCTGGGACACGGTGAAGAACTCAGAAGCGGTAGGCAAGATCTTTACCGGAATGGATCTTTTTCTAGGCGGCGTCGGCATGGTCACGCTGATGCTGGGCGCGATTGGGATTATCAACATCATGCTGGTTTCCGTGACGGAACGTACGCGCGAAATTGGATTGATGAAAGCCGTTGGCGCCACCAATCGCAATATTCTGATGCAATTCTTCCTCGAAGGCGCGTTCCTCACCCTGATCAGTGGCGGCATCGGCATTGGCGCTACGGCGGGGCTGATGGCGATTCTGGGATTGTTTCAGCCACCAAACGGCTTTGATCCGCCGCATCTGGTACCCGCATCGGCAGCACTGGCCGTGGGATCGTTATCAGTGGCCGGGATTATTGCCGGTCTGTACCCCGCGCGCAAAGCCGCGATGATGGCGCCGGTTGAAGCGCTGCGAAAGGAATAACGCCATGGTCCACGATCTTCTTGGGCAGGCATGGAGCGCCATGCAGCACAATCGCCGCCGCACCGCGCTCACCATGGCGGGGATGGCATGGGGAATCGCCACGGTGGTAATTCTGCTGGCTTATGGAGCCGGCTTCGGCCGCGCCATTCACAACATCTTCTCCAATTTCGGATTGCAGATGATGGGCGTTTTTCCGGGTAGAAGTTCCCTGCAGGTAGGTGGCGCGAAAGCAGGGGTACAAACGCGGTTTACTCTGGACGATTTGCAGCATATTCAGGACCAGGTCCCGCTGGTACGCCATATCTCGCCTGAGGCCAACCTGGACACCACCGTGCAGTATGAAACCCGGTCATACACATTTCCGGTTGGCGGCTTCTACCCGCAGATCCAGTACATTCGCGCCATTGAACTGGCCGAAGGAAGATTCCTGAGTCCTGAAGATGAAATTCAGCGCGCACGCGTGGCTGTGATCGGCTCGGACGCGAAGGAGAAACTTTTTTCCGGCAAGCCCGCGATCGGGGAAAGCATTCGCGTGAAGGGCGTGAGTTTCCAGGTGATTGGCGTGCTCGCGGCCAAGATGCAGGAAGGCGATGACGATATCAATAAGATCGTCTATATCCCTTTCTCCGCCGCCGGCGATTTGAAAGACACCAAATATCTTGACGGCATATGGGTTGGCTACGAAGGCACGGAATTTCTCACCATTGAAGACAACATACGCAAGGCGCTGGCCGCCGTTCACGGCTTTAACCCCAAGGACCAGCGTGCCGTGTTTATCTGGAATGCCATGAAAAACGTGAACAACTGGACCATCATTACCGTGGCGCTTCAGATACTTCTCACGTTTATCGGAACGCTCACGCTTGGCATCGGTGGCGTGGGCCTGATGAACATCATGCTGGTTTCTGTATCGCAACGCACCCGCGAAATCGGCGTGGAGAAGGCATTGGGCGCGCGCCGGCGGGACATTCTGGTGCAATTCCTGGCGGAAGCCATGGCCATCACGTTTGCCGGCGGCCTGATGGGAATTGTGGTGGCTTACGTAATTTCTTTTACCGTGGGAAGAATTCCTCTTTACAGCGTGATCGCCAAGAACGCTGAGGCGGCCGATATTCGCCTGATCATCTCGCCGATGAACCTGCTGATATCCACGGGCATTCTGATCGTGGTGGGGATCATCAGCGGCATGCTGCCGGCACTCAAGGCTTCGCGGCTTGATCCCATTGAAGCATTGCGCTATGAGTGAGGCCGGATCATCGCAAACTTTGGCGACTCCGATACGGCTCTGTCATGTTGAGCGAAGAGCTGCGCGGAAGCCGCAGCTCGAGCGAAACATCCCGATGTGGCCCGTCATAACGAAGCCGCAACAGGGAGTTCTCCCAATGCCGCCAAGGCTCTCCGGCTGCGGGCTTTGCCCCTGCGGGAGAGTTTTTTGTTCCCACCGCCGCTTTTTTAAGTCTTAACCCATTCAGTGTGATTTTTATCACTACGCCACACAGGGAAGCTGAGGTAGGCTAGAATTGATTTTGAAAATGAAATTCAATTTCAATTTCAAAATGAGGCCGAGCGGGCAGGAGAACAAAGTGAGTCAACGCTGGAATCATCGCCTCGCTATAGCTGGTGCATTGGCATGCCTGATGGCTTTTCCCGCGCTGGTCTTTCCCAGGCTCGTTCAGGCGCAGGAGAATTACTTTGTCACCTATACGCACCACATGGAGGAGCCGGGAAGCCTGGAGTTTGCCACCAAATCGGTTGCCGGATTTCCGCGGGCAGGCAACAGATTTCTGGGCAGCGCCGTGGAGTTGGAATACGGCGTGAAAAGCTGGTGGACCAGCGAATTTTATCTTGACGGCCAGACCACAGCCCGTGAGAGCACGATTTTTACCGGCTTCCGTTTTGAAAATCGTTTCCGGCCGCTCTTAAGCGAACACTGGATCAATCCAGTCTTGTATGTGGAATTTGAAGATATCAGCGCGGACAAGGACCTTCTTGAAGTGGTTGGACATGACGGCATTGCTGATTTTCTCGGCCGCAATGATCGCACAGACAAAGAGCGTGAGATCGAGTTGAAGCTGATTCTCTCCAGCAACTTGAAAGGCTGGAACATTGCCGAGAACTTTATTGGCGAGAAGAACCTTGCCGGCGATCCGTGGGAATTTGGATACGCCGTGGCAGCAAGCAGGCCATTATCACTGGCGGCCAGCGCCACCAACTGCACATTCTGCCGTGAGAATTTCGCTCTGGGCGCGGAACTCTACGGCGGTCTTGGCGACCGTTACAGCTTTGGCTTCTCCAATACCTCGCATTATCTGGCGCCGACGATGGCGTTCAAGCTTCCCAACGGTCCCACGCTCAGCTTTTCGCCGGCAGCCGGCCTCAATCACAACAGCCATGGACTGCTGCTGCGCTTTGGCGCTTCGTACGAAATTCCACAATTCTTGTCCCGGTTGCGGAGGAAGTAAATGAGGCCATCCGGAATCTCACTTTGTGCGGTTGTGCTGGCGATTTCGGCCTCGCTGCTTTATGCAGCGGCGGGCGACGGTTTGTGGATGACACGCGTTCCGCAGAAAGCCCGCGCCAAGCAAAATCCTTTTGACAGTGATCCCATGGCGCACGCTGCCGGCGCCAAGCTATTCGCACAGAACTGCTCATCCTGCCATGGCGACGACGGTTCCGGACGCAACCAGCACCCCAGCCTCCGCACGGAACGCATTCGTTCGGCCACGCCGGGTGAACTGCAATGGCTCCTCACCAACGGAAGCATGAAAAATGGCATGCCATCATGGTCGCGACTGCCCGAACAACAGCGCTGGCAGATAGTGAGCTTTTTGAAGAGCCTGCAATGAAAATCGGGTAATCGGGTAATCGGGTAATCGGGTAATCGGGTAATCGGGTAATCGGGTAATCGGGTAATCGGGTAATCGGGTAATCGGGTAATTTGAAAATGACTTTGAAAAGGTTGCTTAGTATTTAGCAGGTTGCCCGCACTTAAGGTTGTCCTAACCAGATACCAACTACCAAAACCAACTACCAACTACCGCATTTCAATTACTCAATTACCCGATTACTCAATCGTCAATTCCTCTAGATTCCGTTGGTTTTCTTTTCACGCTGGAACGGTTGTTCCAGATAACGTCTGGCTTCATCCAGTGCTCCTTGCGTGTTGTCACCTGTCTGGATGGCCTGGCGATATTCATTCACCGCCCTTGAGCGCTGGCCCGTAACATCAAAGATCTTGCCCAGCATAATGTGGCTCCACACTTCAGTCCAGCGCGGGTCCTGATTACCATTCAGCGCTTCACGATATTCATTCGCCGCCGACTGGTAGTTTTTTTGCAGGTAAAAGACCTCGGCAATGCGATAGTGCGCCAGGGAGCTGTTGTGATTGACCTCAAGCGCCTTGTTGAATTCGGTGAGCGCTTCAGCCAGGCTGCCTTCGGTGGTCAACTCCTGGCCTCTGCGGATGGCCACGCGGACCTTGAGATCGGGCGAATTCTTCAGCACCCAGTTATTGGGATCAAGAGACAGTTTGCGCGGCTTGCCGAACGTCTCAATGGCAAATGGAGACTCCGTTCCTACCACGTCAATACGCTTCATCTCCGTCTGGCCATCCGTATCAACTTTCAGTTCCACCGGCATGCGGAACAGGTCAAGGTCCTGCGTGACTTCGCCCACCACGCGGAAACCTTTCTTGATGCGATAGACGGTGTACTTCATCTTGAATTCCGGTGCGCCGGTACCGTTCACCCATTGCGTGAAGAATGACGTGAGTTTTTCGCCATGATACTTTTCGGCAATCGCCTGAAGGTCTTCCACCGTCGCAGACTTATAGGCGTACTTGGACATGAACTCCTTCATCGTCTGGTCAAAAGCCTGGTCGCCAATCACCCAGCGCAGCATGTGGAAGATCATGCCACCTTTGTCGGTGACCAGTGACTGGAATTGCGGCGAGAATGTGTCCAGCTTGTTTACGCTGGCCAGCGGCGTTGTGTCATAAGCCAGCGCGCCTACGGCCATATCGCGGGTGGCATCTTCAAAAGCAGTGGCGCCTGCGGCATTCTGGACATACCGCATTTCGGAAGCGCGTGCGCCTCCATCCACCAGCCACCAATCGTCCTTGCTGGCGGCGCTAACCAATCCACCCCACCACTGGTGTGCGATTGAGTCAGCCAGCAGGCGGTAGTTTGTTTTTTCGTTGATGTCGCGCGTGGCGATGGCGGAAATTTCCGGCGCCCACCACATGGGGACCGTATCGTCCGGCAGCTCAACAAGCTTCAACATGGCCGTGCCTACAGGCCCGTACACGCTGCTGAAAAATTCCTGCTCCTTGATGGCGGTATCACCGTAAAACGGCGCAAACTGCTTTTTGGCGTTGGTGAAGTACACGTGCACGTTGCCGCCACCGTAAACCTGGTCAATAAATGGTCCGGCGATCACGGTTCCGGGGAAGCTGGGCTTGGTCCAGTTGAACGAAGCCACAACTTTTCCGGCCGGAGCAGCTTTTTCAGGCTTCACGCTGCCGCTGCCGATGATCACCGTGCCCGCGGGCGCCGTGATGTTGATGTTCGAGGTGAAGCGGTCAATGCCGTAGTTGGTCACCGGGAACCAGCGTCCGGGATATAGAAGATAAGTTACGTCTTCCCCGATATAGGCCAGCTTCAGCCCTTCCACCGGGCTGTCTTCCGCGCTGGCCAGCGCGCCTTCATATTCAAAGGTCAGCGTGGTGGTGGTGCCCTTGGGGATGGCCGCGGGGAAGGTCACGCGCACAGCATTGTCCTGGCTTACGCGCTCAGCCGTGAGCGGCTTGCCCTTTTCGTCAGTCACGCGCGTTGGGTGCAGGGCGTTATGCAGCTCAAAGCTGGCAAAGTTCACGTCTTCCAGGGTGGTGAACTTCACTTTGGCCCGGGCCGTCAGATGATGGGTCTTGGGGACGATCTCAGCGTCAATCTGATAATCGTCGGCCTTGATGCGGGCTTTCTGGGCGAACGCAGGCAGGGCAAATAGAACAAGAAGGGCAGCGCCAATAAAAAGGCGGGCACGTCGCTTGAGCGGTCGTGCTATGTACATGAATTTCTCCAGAGCCGGTGGCGATAATCAGCTTAGATGTCCATTTTTTCAAAAAAGCTGCTTTTATACCACTTTTGAGAACGCGAATGGCCTCAAAGCTTGCGTTCTGAGGCGATTTTTACCACTGAGGAAAGTGGCTTTCATTCATCTCTTCGCGGGCGCTCGCCTTTAACTCTCATTTCTGTTCATGATTGACGTCCTTCCCACATTCCACGCCGCCAATTGGATCGTGTACGCCAGCTGTCCCACTTGGCGAGCGTCCAGCGTCCCCTCAATGATCGCTCCCTGCAGCTTCTTGAGACCGGGAGAATCGCAGGAGAGATCCAGCAGCTCTCGGCAGATCTTAGCGAACTCATCGAAGGTTACCACCATCTTCTGAGAACTCAAGAGCGCTTTATCATCGATCGCCTTGATTTGCCTACTGATTTGGAATCGGACTTTCAGACTGCCAGGCACCTCTTTTCGATTGGTTTCGACGAAGTGGGTCTACTGATAGCGGGACGGGGGCTGGAAGGCGTTTTGCGTAAGATTGCACATGCTCGCAAGATTGCCATTGAGGTAAAAGGAAAACCTTTACCGGCTTACGAGAGCGACTTCTACGACTTGATTGAGGCAATGTACCAAATCCGCTGGAAAGCGAACGGCGGCAGGCTGATTGACAATGAAACTAGGTCTCTGTTGCATTATTTGCGTGCACTTCGTAACGGCGGTGCACATCCGAGATTGATGCCGACAAGGCCGGGAGTGAGCTGTCGAGAGACCGCTATTGTAATCGCTGACACAGCGAACCTTCTCTGGACACAAGCATCATCCCGGGCCAAGTTACAGCCGCTGATTTTGCAAAAGACTTGGTGAAGGCCGCTTGTTACCGGCTGAAGCACAATCTATTCCTTGCCCCCATGGGACAGAAGACAGGTTTTCGCGGTTAATAGGGAAAAATTCTCGATCGGAAAACCTAAAGCTACGCTGAGCATAGTTGGTCGAACTTCGGGGCAGACGGGAACATTTATTATTCTTCCCGATGCTCAAAGCGCCCTTAAAGCTCATATGAACAAATTGCGTTTCGGCCCAACGGGAGGCGGAGCGCAGCCTTATCTTTTGCTCAGCGCTTTGTCTTTAAGAAATGACCACATCTCATCGTGCAATCCTTCGCGTGTGTTGTAATCACGGTGACCGTGTTCTTCTAGAAGAATAAGATCCAATTGAACGTTCGAGCGTTCCGGGTGCTCACGAAAATGGAATTTTAACACCTCGCTCCAATGGCGATTTGGATCGAGCTCATAGTCCGCTCCTGCCCATACCCGGACCGGAACTCTTCGCGATTCCGGAAGAAATTTTTCGTTGAGAAGGTAACCGTCCCAACTCGGAGAGTGCAATGCCAGCGCTGCGATCGCCTCAGGATTGCAGAGACCTAGCCGTAACGCTTGCTGCCCCCCCTTCGAATGCCCAACAACATAAATTCGGAGCGATCAACCGCATTCGCAGCAGTGAATTCGCTAATCCGCTGTACTATCGCGCTGTAGTCATTCGGAGCTGTCCAGTCTCTTACCGGACTTATGCTCGTCGGCGCCAGCAACGCGGTCTTCTCACGTTCCGCAAGTGGCTCCCATAGCTCTACTTGAGAGCCACCATTCCATCCTGCACCATGAAGCAAGACTAACAATGGAACATTCACAGCACCTGACGGAAAATAGGTGTCCCGTGTGGGTTCACCCTCCTCGTCCGCTTCTCGTTCAGCTTCCTCGAGGAGACTAAGCTCTTTTCGCAGCGCATGGACCTCTGAATCTTCCGCTTCCACCATTTCACGGGGATCACCTTCCGCCACTCCCAGAACGGGCTCACCCACTTTCCGGAGGTTTTTGTTTTTCGAGATCTGGTTGAGGCGATGCTTTAACAGGGAACGTTTCTTGTGAATCTGGTTCAGTGTCAATCTATTTGCCATGGCCAAACGGGAAATTTCCTTTCTCAAGATTACTTGTTTTCGGGACGAAACCGCGATCACATCGTTGGCGTCTTTTGACTTCTTCTCGCGTCAAATTACTAAGATCAACTCTGCCCTGAGAAAATCTCCTCAGTAGATTTAATCGTCAATACTGCTCTTGCCAGCACGTGATCAAAACGCCGGAAGAGGTGGCCCAGCCTTCTTAGGTTCTGAAATTTGTTCATTCGAAAAGGACGGAGTACCCCCATTCCTTTCTGAAGCAGATGCGCCTTTGACTTTCGCATCTGCGGAAGATCATCGTATCGCCCCTGCCTTTCCCCCTGGGACAGCCAGTATCTCCCTTGCCGCCCGCATGGCCGGTGATTCGCCGCCCGGGGTTTTCGCGCAGGCGCTGCTGCACTTCCTGCAAGCCTTCCTGCATCTCGCGGCGCACCGGCCCGTCGGCGATGATCGCCGTAAGCTCGCGCACCACGGCTTCCGCGGTGAATCCGCCCTGGATCAGCTCCGGCACCACGCGACGTCCGGCAATCAGGTTGGGCATGGCGAACGTATCCAGGCTGACCAGCCGCCGTCCCAACAGCCACGTCAAAGGCGACAGCTTGTACACCACGATGAACGGGGTACCAGTCAGCGCGGATTCTACCGTGGCAGTGCCGCTGGCGACCACGGCCGCGCGTGACAGCATCACGGTGGCGCGAGCGTCGGCGGTGAGCTTAACCCAGTCAGTGGCGGGGCCAAGCTGATACCGCACCCATTCAGAATCGAGCGTGGATGCCACCGGCAACAGATATTCAAAGTCGTGGCCCTGCTTGCGCAATAGCTCAACGGATTCCAGCATGGTAGGCAGGTTCATGCGCAGCTCTTTGCGGCGGCTACCCGGCAACAAGGCAATCCATTGTTTGCGGGGATAGAGACCGTATTGCTCAGCAAATTCCGGACGGCTCACCTCCGGCGGTGGCAGGTACGCCAGCGGATGGCCAACGTAAGCAACCTCAACGCCATGCGCGCGATAAAACTCCTGCTCGAAAGGAAAGATCACGATCATCTTCTTTACGTACTGCTGGATCTGTTTCACGCGTCCGGTGCGCCAGGCCCAGATCTGCGGGCTGACAAAATAGAAAACCGGAATGCCCAGCGCGTGCAGCTCTTTAGCCAGACGCAGGTTGAAGTCAGGAAAGTCAATCAGGATGGCGGCGTCGGGTTTGCGTTGCGCGGCCTGGGTGACCAGATGCCGGAATCGTTTGTGGATGGCCGGCAAGTGCGTAAGCACCTCCACCAGTCCCACCACGGCGACTTCATGGGCATGGACCAGTAATTCGGCGCCGGCGGCACGCATCTTCTCTCCGCCCATACCGAAAAATTCCGCGCCCGGCGAAAGCCGGCGCAGCGCGTCAATGAGTTGCGCGCCGTAGTTGTCTCCCGAAGCTTCACCGGCGGAGAGGAGGAATTGCATTCTGGTTGGATATTACATGAATCGCCGCGATCGCCGTACGTCGCCGGCAATCGGAAAAGCAAACCATACCGCTGATCACACTGATCAAACTGATTTGCACTGATCTGCACTGATCTGGAAAGGGCTCAGTTCCTCGGTGGAAATCGCTGAAGTCTATGACAAATTGGAACGACTGGGACCGGGACCCCGGATGATCGCGGATCAACAAAAGCCAGAGCTCACCACAGAGTCCGGAAACACAGAGAAAACAAGCGCAGGCGTCGCCTATCAGTGGTGAGCCTTTGCCTGATCTGCGTCTATCCGCGTGTATCTGCGGCGAAAAGGCTTTGTTTGCTTCCTTATAAATATTCCCAGATATTCCGGATGACGCGGCTGAAGCGAGCTCACAAGAAATTCAAAGTCTGCCACCCTGATTTTCCGCGACCAAATTGACATCTTCTTCCTGGCGGCGTAGCTTTCAAGGCATACTTCGCACGACCAGGCCCTGCAACCAGCGACACAATCATGCGCAAACCAGTCAACGTGCTGACCCACAAAACGTGCTCACCCATAAAACGTGCTGACCATAAAAACCTGCTGACCTATAAAACCTGATGACCCATAAGGAGACAATATGCGAATTCCACTAGCGCTCTTGAGCCTTACAACCTGTTTTTTTTGCCTGACGCCGATCATCTCGGCCCAGGACGCGGTCAAAGCTGACCCCAAACATTACTCAGTGGTAAGCGAGAACAATGAGGTCCGCATACTCAAGGCCCATTACGGCCCGCATGAAAAGTCAGTCATGCACAGCCATCCGGACGTGGTCGCCGTTTATCTGACAGACGCCAAAGTGTTGTTCCATCTGCCTGATGGGAAAACGCAGGAGAGCAACGGCAAGGCAGGCGACGCGATGTTTGTTCCCGCCGGCCTTCACCTTCCGGAGAACGTTGGCGACGCGCCCATGGACGTGATCGTGGTCGAGCTGAAGGGCAAGCACGCCGCAGCCAAGCCCGCCACCAAAGGCGGCAAAAGCCGCAAAAGCCGCGCCAACAAAATAGACCCCTGACCGTCATTCCTACGGATGGCGATACTCGAAGGCCGGCTGGGTTCGTAACGCAGACCAGCCGGCCTGTTCGCGGTGGAAGCGGGAAGAGCCATGCTCAGGACCCATGAATCCCATGACCCATGAAGTTGGGCCGACTGTGCGTCGCCCTGTTCTCAACTCCACCGCTGCGCAACTGTTCGTCGCCGACATCAAAGCGTCGTGCGATTTCTATACCGACAAGCTCGGCTTCAAGGTCGACTTCGTCCATGGCGATCCGCCATTCTATGCGCAAGTCTCCCGCGATCATGCGCGGCTTTCTTTGCGCGCGGTTGGCGAACCCGTATTCGCCGGCGATATCCGGGAGCGTGAGCATCTGCTCTCCGCTACGCTAACGGTTGCTGCCACTGAGGAGATCGAACAGCTTTTTGCGAGCTACCAGGCCACCGGAGCTCGCTTCCACCAAAAAATGAAAAACCAGCCCTGGGGCGCCAAAACCTTCATCGTCGTCGATCCCGATGGTAATCTCATTCTCTTTGCCGGCCCGGCGGAGTGAATTGGCGGGCGTGCAGGAGGTCCAGGCAGTTCAGGCTGCCCAATTTCATCAGTCGAGAAACATCATCTTTTTCGCCGCGCGATAACCAATTCCCGTCTATAACAACATGAAGGAAGGTACGACATGTGTGTTTCAGCGGGGGTAAATTTTGCCGGCAGCGCAGTCTTGGCGACGGTCGGTGTCATGACGTTGACCCAGGTGAAACACAGACGCGAGCTTCTGTTCGCATCTCTTCCAACCCTCTTTGCGATTCACCAGTTTATTGAAGGCTTTGTCTGGCTCGGTCTGGATGGAATACTATCTGCCGCGGTTACGCACAATATGGGCGCGGCATTCATGCTTTATGCGCAAGGGTTGCTGCCGTTTCTAATTCCATTGAGTGTGCTTCTATTTGAGCCCGGCATAAAAAACCGCAGGCGCATGCTGCCGTTCCTTGCCCTGGGGACCTTGACCTCCCTCTATATTCTCTGGGCGTTGATCGCTTATCCATTGCAGATCTTCGTAAAGGGCCACAGCATCGTATATATCAATCAGGGCACGAATCACACGCTCGTGGCTGTGATCTATGTCATCACAGTATGCGGTTCGCTTTTCTTCTCCCACGTCAAAGCCATGGTGAAGCTCGGAGCTGCGAATCTGGTCATACTGCTGGTGGTTATGGCGGTGAGGCGTTACGCTTTCACTTCTGTGTGGTGTGCCTACGCGGCGGTTGCCAGCGTAATTATCCTGGCTTATTTCTGGAAGAGCAGCGGAGACAGACCATTTGTCTATGCCTCTGCCAGCTAGCGGCCCGGTCAGCCACAGGCGGTGAATTCAGAATGCGAAACCTTGGCTTAGGCGGATGGCGCTGCTTCACGCCCAGTTTGCATTTCACCCGGAGTGACGATCAAAAATTAAACCGCGAGAATTCCGCTTTTATCACCCAGAGGAGATGTACATCAAAGCCGAACAGAGTGTAGAGCAGTCGATACAAGAAGAACAGATACGCCAAGTCCTGAATGCACACTGGCTCGCCTCGGCAGCCGGCGATACAAACGCAGACCACGATATTTACGACGACAATTCCATTTGTGATTATCCCCAGTCAGGCGAAGCAATCTGCACGCATTGCGGAGTCACCATCCCGAGCGGCCGTCAGGTTTCAAAGTCAGGCGAATGATAGGAAAAGGTGATCTCTGGGTCACCGAATACACCACCACTTACCAGGGCCGGCCGGCATACACCGTGAGCATCATGGAGTTCCGCAATGGCAAGGTGCTGCATGAGACACAGTATTTCGCTGATCCCTTCGAAGCGCCGGCCTGGCGAAAGCAGTGGATCCAGCAAATGGCCACCTGATTGGGTAATTGATAACCCAAAACGGAAAATCAAAAAGCAGCCTTCGCCACGCCCCCGGCTGTCATCTAAAACCAGGAACATGGCTTGCTACCCCATAGTCCGGAAGTACTACGCTTTTGCTGCCAACTTTCCACGGCTTTTTCGATATAATGAGTCTGGCTCTGGTGTACTCTGGACTTTTGGCTAAGATCGCGGCTGAAGCCGTGTGTCCGTGGCTGAAAGACAGGTCCCAATGAAGTTTTTCTCGCGCGTGTTTACGCCCACAAAGAACCGTCGACTCAATGAGTTGGCCGGGTTTCTTCTGTTTGTCTCCGCGGTCCTCCTTTTCCTTGCCCTGGTGAGCTATTCGCCCACTGACCCGTCTTTGAATACGGCTGCGTCCGCTGTCCGGAACGCATGGGTCGCAATCCGCCAATAACTGGATTGGCCTGTTTGGCGCCATGGTCAGCGACCTGCTGCTGCAAAGCATTGGGATCTGCGTTTTCCTGCTGCCGGTGGCGATCACGCTGCTGGGCATACGCTGGTTCAAGTCTCGCGATGTTTCCTCGCCCGGCGCCAAGGCCCTGGGTGCGTCCATATTATTGGTGTTTTCGCCGGCGTTGCTGGCGCTGCTGCCCGGACATATGCGCTGGAGGCATGCTGTCCCCATTGAAGGACTGCTGGGCCGCATACTGGGCGACGTCCTGCTGCATTACTTCAACCTGATTGGCGCTTATATTGTCGCCGCGACGGTGGTGGCGGTTGCGCTGTATCTCTCCACGGCGTTCTCCTTCAGCTCCGCGCAAATCTGGATGCACACACGTTTTGCCTTTACCTTTGCCCTGTGGCAGCGCTTCCAGGATTGGCGTGCTGAGCGGGCAAAGAAGAACGCTGGGTTGGCCCAGAAGAAGCAGGCCCAGAACAAAGAGAAAGAAGCATTGGCCGCCAGGGAAGCCCAGCGTGTGGCTGGACCGGCGGTGGCACAGCGTCGCACGCAGGCTGAGCCGGTGCGGAGCGGAATTGAAAGAGAATTCGAATCACACAAAACCGAACAGCAGCCGAGGCCCGCTGCATGCAATGGCGCGTCCCGCGGCCAGCCCCGCGCCGAGTCCCGCAAACCAGACATCGGCGTCCGCGGCGCATCAGGTTGTTGCTCGCCACAAATCTTTCTTCTGGCAATCAGGAGCCGGAGCCGCCGGTCGCCGTACGCGCTGACCTTGAGAGCAAGGCCAAGACGGTGTTGCCCAAGATTGCTGCCGGAGGTTACAAGCTGCCTCCCAGCTCATTGCTGCAACGGTCAGAAGATCGCCATGCCATCAATGAGCAGGAATTGAAAGAGCTGGCGCTGGTCTTGACGGAGAAGTGCGCTGAGTTTGACGTGCTGGGGACGGTGACGCAGATCAATCCCGGTCCGGTGGTGACGACCTACGAATTCAAGCCGGAAGCCGGCGTGAAGTACAGTCGCGTGACCAGCCTGTGTGACGATCTTTGTTTGGCCATGCGCGCTGAAAGCATTCTGATCGAGCGCATGGCGGGAAAATCTACCGTCGGCATTCAGGTGCCGAACCACGAGCGCGAGACGATCTGGCTGCGTGAGATGGTGGAGTCGCCGGAATTTCTGAGCACCAAGAGCAAGCTCACGCTGGCCATGGGCAAGGACATCAATGGCCGCATTATCACGGCGGACCTGGCGGCCATGCCGCACCTGCTGATCGCCGGTTCAACCGGATCAGGCAAGAGCGTGGCCATTAACGCCATGATCATGTCCATTCTGTACAAGGCCACGCCGGAGCAGGTGAGGCTGATCCTGGTTGATCCCAAGCGGCTGGAGCTTGGCGTGTATGAAGGTGTGCCGCACCTTTATGTGCCGATTATTACCGAGCCCAAGCTGGCGGCCAACGCGCTGCGCAATGCCGTGCGCGAGATGGAGCGCCGGTTGAAGGTGCTGGCGGCCAAAGGCGTCCGCAACATTGAGCAGTACAACAAGCTTTTGAAAAAGACACGCCCAGCCTGTTTGAGGAAGAAGGCAACGAAGAGAAGCCGCTGCCTTACATCGTGATCATCATTGACGAGCTGGCTGACCTGATGATGCTGGACCAGTCAAACGTGGAAGAATCCATCACGCGTCTGGCGCAGATGGCGCGCGCCGTCGGCATACATCTGGTGCTGGCGACGCAACGTCCGTCAGTGGACGTGATCACCGGCCTGATCAAGGCCAACTTCCCATCACGCGTTTCCTTCCGCGTGGCCACCAAGATTGATTCGCGCACCATTCTTGACGCCAACGGCGCCGAATCATTGCTGGGCAAAGGCGACATGCTGTATCTGCCGTCGGGATCGGCGCGTGTGAATCGCGTGCATGCGCCTTACACCACGGAAAAAGAAACGCATGCCGTGGTTGAATTCTGGCGCTCACAGGCGCAGGCCCAGTACGATCAGAAATTCCTTGAAGCTCCGAAAGACGAGAAGCAGATCGCCGGCGGCGGAGCCGGTGCGGGCGACGATGACGACGGCGAGGAGCATGATGAGCTTTATCATGACGCGGTGAAGCTGGTGCATTGAGTTTGGCAAGGCGTCAACGTCATTGCTGCAACGCCGGTTGCGCATTGGTTATGGCCGCGCCGCGCATCTGATCGACCTGATGGAAAAAGATGGAATCGTGGGAGCGGCGGATGGTCCGAAGCCGCGTGAAGTGCTGAAGCGTCCGGACTGGTTGAGCGAAGTGGAAGAGGCGTTGCGTTAGCTTCTTGCTTGAAATGCCGAGTTTTTTCTGAAATCCCGAGCGCAAGCGAGAGATCCCTACAGTCTTTGAGAACTTTCGTTGAGCGATTCACTGAGATCGCTGATCTTGCGTCATGACTCAGCTCGGATCTTCACGTCGAGGATCCGTCGCTATGCTCAGGATCCGAAGAGCATCGCTCGCTGCGCTCAGCGATTTCAGAAGATCTCGAGATTTCAGAGAAGCAATCCCTCGCTCCGCGATGAATGTATAGTCGAGACTAAGACTAACTGACTAGTAACGATCTTGCTTTTCCTTCCCGCGAAGGAGCAACATACGCTTGGCAATTTACTTCTCCCAAATGCCTCTACCGGAAAGACGCCGACATACTCGCTACGCCTGTGACTTAACGGTTGAAGTCCAACCCACAAACGAGCCGGACATTTATACGGCCAGCTCGCCGATATCTGTCTGGGTGGCTGTTATATCTCCACGGTTACGCCGTTGCCTGCGGGTGTGAGCGTTCTGGTCCACTTCAAAGCCAGTGAACAGCAGGCTGCGCTGTTGGGTAAAACCGTGACCAGCCTGCCAGGAAGCGGCATGGGCATTGAGTTCACCGCGCCTGCCGGCAGTGAAGGTTCTGAACTGTTGCGTGCGCTGATTGAGTTTCTTGATCACGCGGCCGCCGCCGCGCTTTCGATTAGTGCTCAATTCCTGCACTTAAACCATCAATTAATCTCGATGTATCAGGCCGCCAACGCAAGGTCCCCTGTTCTGCTCATGCGCTGATAAACGCGCGCGCTCGTTCCATTCACTCAAAATTTAGAAAAGCTTCAGACTCAATTACTCCGGAGGACATGGTCCGTACATAGGCCAGCTGTACGCAAGTTACGTGTTCCTCCGTAATGAACTCTGAATTTCCAAAGCGTGGAACAATATAGGCACCAAGGAGTATGCAATGGCCGAGTACAAAATCAAACGTAGATATCCGCGCTATCCGTGTGACACGGGAGTAAAAATTCTCCCGGAATTCGGCAGCAAGAGTTTTTGGGGAACGCTTTCTGACATTTCGCTGGGAGGCTGTTACGTCTGTTTACCTTCACCGCTGCCGGTGGGGCAAACCGTTACGCTGACCATCAAGACCGGCAATCTCGATCTGGATGTAGCCGGCAAAGCGGTGAGCTCACATCCTGGCTTCGGCATGGGAGTTGCGTTTCAGGGATTTGCCCGCGAAAGTGAACAGAAGTTGAAGACGCTGCTGGATCACATTGCAACCCAGCCTAAGCCGATGCACGCCTCGGGCGTGTATCGCTAAACCGAGGCCACGCTAAGCGGCTACGGTGCGCATGGACCTGAGCGCCAGAACGCCCAGCACCAGCACCGCGGCGATGATCGCAATCCACAGAATGGCTGGATGCCGCTCCGACCACGGGCGGTCATCCGGCCTTCCTGTATAAGCTGCGTTGTTCGTTTCTGCGCCCAGTTGTGCCGCGTGCGCGTCGGTTGAGTTCAGAAAAAGTTTGGCGTAATCGTACTCAGGACGTTCCAGCTTTTCGTCGCCATAGTAGAGCGTAAGCTGGGCTTGCTGAAGGCGCATCAAAGTAAAGGCGCCGTTCGATCTGCTGCAAGCTGGCGGAATTCACCTTCAGCGGCGCATCGTCGCCATTGTGGATGACCACTTTCAGCGACTTCTGGCCGATTTCAGAAAAATCGACCTCATCATCTTCTGAATCGATTCGCTGTCCGGCACGCACCATGTGTATGCGATTAATCTCACCCGTGCTCAGGATGTTGTCTTTGTCGTCACGAATCTCCACCGAGCGGCGGAAGTTGGGCTGAGCCGCATCAATGGCAAAGACGATCTTCTCTACAGGAACATTCGCCGGAACGGTGAAGGTAAGAACGGTGTCTTTGCCGGCTTGTTGAATGGCAGGCGCGTTGTTCACGTTGCGCCAGAGGGGCTTGCGCTCTTCGTGCAACTCTGAGATCGCGCCAAGAATGTCCGCGGGTTTTACCGGACCGTCCACGGTCACGCGCAAATACTTGTATGTGGAGCGCGGCAGGCGAAGCATGAAGTTGCTGCCCAGATGTTCGCGCGAGAGATCATAAAGAATGCTGTCTCCCAGCGCAGCCCATTGCGTTCCATGGAGATCATCCTGGCCTTCCACGCGAAAATGCGCCACAAAATCCTTGGCCCCCAGCCGGAGATCAACATGGTCATACTCAGCCACCGACGACATATCGATGAGGAACTGCGTTTTGCCGCCGACCACTGACTGCTGCAGCACGGATACTTCCTTGTGCTCATGCTGCTGGCTTCCATGTTCCGCCAGCAAAGCATACGGGACTTCCGTCTGCCCGTTGTAAAGGCGGAGGTCGCCGAGATCAGCCCGCGAGTGACTCCACACCGAATCGTCAAGCGTGACATAGTTCTGGCCAGTGCCGGAAGTCTCGACGGGCCTTTGATACTTAAAGAACGCAATGGACGATGAGGCGCCCAGCAACACCAGCGCCAGAAGTTTTGTAGTAGGCATCATCAATGGTTGGTCCTGTCTTAAGGGTTGATCGTATTAGAAGAGGTTTTGCGGCTGTCTGTCAGCTTGAGCCAGCCGCGATGATAGATGTATGACATTCCCATCAGCACCACGCCCAGAGCAATGAAACTCAGAATGCGGTAGCCCTGTTGCAGGTTGGAGGTATCAAACACAAACACTTTTCCAATAGTGACGGCAAGCAGCACAATGGCCTGCCAGCGTACGAAGGCAGATCTTTTCCAGAATCCAAACAGCATCAAGCCTGCGCCGTACAGCAAGCCAGATCACCGAATAGCTCAGGTTTTTGGCGAACTGAATATCCTGATATCCCGCATAGCTGCCCGGCCTGCGGTGAGCGGCATTCCAAACTGCAAGCTCACGGCCGAAATAACTGTCTGCTTCCAGGGTGAGCGCCCATAATGCCAGCAGGTTCAGGGCGATCGCGGCAATCCGCACGATCGGTCGTTCTCTGTCTGAGGCTGATCGGTCAGCAGCCCACACAATGCCGCCGAGAATCGCAATCGCCACAAGGTAAGTGGCAAAGCGTGCGTTAAAGATCAGCGTGTCCACCTGGAAGTTATCGAGCGCGAGTAGCCGGAAGATCCCCAGCGCCAGCGTGGTTCCGGCAAAGTAGCGTAGAAAATCCGTGCGCGTGCGCACAGCGATGGCCAGCAGCACAGCCGATTCAATCAGCCAGCCCAGCGTGATCCAGTGCGCGTCAAGCTTGAGCGGAATGGCGATGGTGATGAAGGCAATCGCAATGGCAATGTGGATCAGGTTAACCAGCTTCACGTACATCGGGGTCGCTGCTTACGCGGCGTTTGAACTGGCTGCTCAGCCCCAGGTACACGGCAGCCAAGGCCAGCGAGTACCAGGTGAGCGTCACCAGTTCGCGGTCATACATCGCATACAGCGCGAGAAACACAAACGCCGCATTCAGCAGCGGAAGGACCGTCAGCGTGACGGAAAATCCCTGGTGCCAGCGTGAGCGCGTGAGCGGCGTGACCAGAGGAACCACGGCAAAGATCGCGGCGAAGAGCAAGGTGAAAGCGACCGTGGTGTCGCGCTCAGCCAGGCGATAATAAGTGAAATACCAGCCCAGGTAGAGAATCAGCGTGCCAATAAAGCTGCCCCACAGCAGCCTTCGCCAGGGCTTGAAGAAGACCAGGGCAAGCATTCCCAGATCGAGCAGTCCGACGTAAGAGAAAAGAAAGACTTCCGCGTTTGTTCCCGTAGAAAGAAGCACGGGCGTGCTGAAGCCGCCAATAATGGCGAACGCGGCCAGTATCTCCGCGTCTTGCGTGAACGCCAGAATCACGGTGAAGAGCGTGACCAGCAGCATGGCGCCAAAAGCCACTTCCGCGTAGATGAGATGGTAGATCTGAAATGCTCCCCACAGCGAAAGATAAAGCACGCCAATGCCGACAGCCTTGAGCGAATAGGAAAAAGCCGCCTGGCCCTGGCGGCGCACAATCTCACTCAGCACAATCACGGCGATACCGCTCATCAGCCCGAGCGCAATCCGCCCGCCGGGCCCGATCCACTGGCTATCGAATGCGTACTTCAGGAAATACGCAACGCCGATCAGGATCGCCGCCACGCCAATCCGATTCAGCCATAGCTTGCCGATCTGGCCTTCAAGATCGTCACTTGATTTAGCTCCCTTGTTGCTCCCCATGTTGCTTCCCATGTTGCTTCCCATGTCGCTTCCCATATTGCTTCCTATGCTCGGAAACCAAGGAGCTCTGGGCGGCGGCGGTGGAATCGCCGGCCGCGACGGTGTTGTTGCAGAATCCGGGACCGCGATTGTCGGCGGTGGCGCCGCCGGTGGGCGCGGAGCCGGTATGCCTGGCGCCGAAAGCGGATCAACTCCAGCCTGCTGCTCCAGTTTGTGCACACGCGCAGTCAGTGCCGCGACCTGCGCCCGCAGCGCGGCTAAATCATCTTGTTCGGAGGCCATGCGGGTAAGCTAACGCATTTGCAGGGGATGGGCAAAGCTTTTATGGGTTCAGGAAGGCCGATAGTTCATCAAGCCGCTAGCCTTTAGGAGAGCAATGCCGATTAGTGCAAACTTGTCTCACCGTCTTTCGTCAATCAATCACCACCCATGTTGATCCCGCACGAAAGTCGCGTCGCAGAGTCAAACCCGGCCATATGCGATGAGATGCGTCAGGCTTCCCAACCTCCGTGTCCTGAGAGGGTTCGTGCGGCGGTCAACAGCTTTCCTTCGCGATAGTGCGAGCTGCTATTTCCTTGATCGTCACACACAGGTATCGCTATGCGGAAGGCATAGTATGTTTCCAAGAAAGGCACGTTGAAGTGCTGGCCCGTTGACAAACGCAATTTACTCTCGCCACCTGATGTTGTCATCGCAAATCGCCCTTACCGCTTCCAGCGCTGCTTCGCAATCTGCGCGGCTCACGTCCATGTGGGTGACAAACCTCATCTGCTCGGGATTGATGCCCGCGGCAAGCACGTTCTTTGCCGCCAGCTTCTGCAGAATCGGCGGTGTTCATGCCGGTTCCGGTGATGTCAAAGACAAGGATATTGGTGGCGACTTTCTTCGGATCAATCTTGATGCCGGGAATACGGGCCAGACCGTCAGCCAGAAAGCGCGCATTGTCATGATCTTCTTTGAGACGCAGCGGCATCTTTTCCAGCGCGATCAATCCGGCGGCAGCCAGAATGCCGGCCTGGCGCATGCCTCCGCCCAGAGCTTTGCGCACCGAGCGTGCTCTTTGGATGAATGCTTTGCTGCCGACCAGCATGGAGCCCACGGGAGCGCCCAGTCCTTTTGACAGGCAGAACATCACGGAATCAAACTTGCGCGTGACTTCGGCAACTGGCTTGCCCAGCGCGGTCGCGGCGTTGAATACGCGAGCGCCATCAAGATGCACCGGCAAACCGGCTTCATGAGCGCGATCGCAGATATCGTCGGCGACGTCCTGCGGATAAACCGTGCCGCCGGCCATGTTGTGCGTGTTCTCCAGTGACACCAGTCCGGTCTGCGCCTTGTAATAAATGCCCGGCGCGATGCGTTTCTTGATCTCCGCCCAGGTCAGCAATCCGTCTTCACCGTAAATCGGCCGCACCAGGCAGCCGGAGAAAGTGGCCAGCGTGGCCATCTCATAATTAAAGATGTGGCCGCGCTCCTCGCAGATAATCTCCTGCCCGTGACGCGTATGAATATTGATGGCAATGGCATTGCCCATGCTGCCGGTGGGAACAAAGATGGAAGCTTCACGGCCAAAGATTTGCGCGGCCCGTTCTTCCAGGCGATTGATGGTCGGGTCTTCGCCATAAACATCGTCGCCGACCTCGGCTTCCGCCATGGCGCGGCGCATCTCCGGCGTGGGCTTGGTGACCGTGTCACTGCGGAAATCGAGCATGGCTTTAATTTTCTTGTCTGACGGCTGTTGAAGTTTCGGGCTGGGCGACTCTGGTTTCCATGATTGTCCTGTCGTCATACAGGATACCGATAGTTCATCAGATTCGTCATCTCCGGTATCATTTTCGAATCGCGAGCGCAGCTTTGCAGTTCCCAGGCTGCGGTGCTCTCCAACTCCTCTCTTCTTTCTTCTTCGATTGGTGGCACGTTTTCGATTGGTGGCAGATTATTGCATCAGTTAACTAACACGCTGACCCTCTGTCATGTTGAGCGGAGACGGAGCGAATGCGACGGCGTAGTCGAAACATCCCGGGGATGATGGTAAGTAAAAATCTGCTTCAGGGAATTCTCCCCGCACTTTTGGCTTTAGACTGACAGGATGGGCTTACAATCGGCGGCTTCGGTCAAACTCCCTGTAGCTTCATCGTTACAAATAGCTGCACCGGGATCCTTCGGCTACGCGCCTATCAACCTCCTGCGTTGAATACCTACCGGCGCTCCGCTCAGGATGACAAGCTTTGGGCAGTTTTCGCTGCCACATCATCCCTTGAGTGTTCATGGCGCCATTCCTTCGATTCCTTTCGATCTTTTCGAGTAATCAGCTACCGAGAAACTACGCAACCTTTGTCATCCTGAAGCGAAGCGCGTATTAAGAAGTTTCCCTGCAACAACCGAATGGCGCGAGGTAGAAGGGTCTCAACCCAAACAACCGGCAAACAGGCTCTTGGAGATGCCATATCTCCCCGGTGAACGATGCTCCCAGCCGTAGGCACGACACAAGTTAGCCCAGCGTAAAGGCGAGCGAAAGCGAAGGAACGCTGGGTAAGCGTTAATAAAAAAACAAAGCTCCGTAGAGTGTCGTTCTACGCACACTCGTAGGGGCGGCACAGTCAGCGTTTTTCCTCCGGCTCCCCAACAAACCTCTCAAACACTTCATTCGATAGCAACCGCCCACGCGGCGTCAACCGAAGATTGTCGCCGTCGCGCCAGCAGTCCTGAAGAAACCAATTCATCGATCACTGGCTCATAGGCTGCCAATCGTTCCCCAAATTGCGAACGCAAGCCACCAAGATCAATTCCGCGATTCAATCGCAATCCCAGAAAGAAACTTTCTTCCAGCGCCTGTGCCGTGGAAACCAGTGCAGTCGAAATTTCCGGCGCCGCAAGAAACCGATCGTACACATCAACGCAGGAAAACCGCACACAATCGATGTCCTGGTCGCGCGAAGTCGACGGCAGCATGGAGTGTGCGTCCACGCCAAAGCCGAGATAGGGCTGTCGCGTCCAGTACTTAGTTGTTGTGCTGTGACTCAAATCCCGCGCGCGCAAAGTTGGAGATCTCGTATTGCTGAATGCCGGCAGCGTTCAGCCTGGCGCATGCGGTCTCATAGAACTCGGCGGTCAGATCATCATCCGGCACGTGATGCGCGTGATACTTCGTGCCGCCAGCGATCAGCTCGCGGCCCAGGCGCGAATCCTCATCCACCTCCAGCATGTAAATGCTGACATGGGGAACGCCGCTGGCGATGGCCTGGTCCAGTGATTCGTCCCAGCTTGCGCGGGTCTGGTGAGGCAGGCCGGCAATCAGGTCAACATTGATATTGCTGATCCCGGCTTTGCGCAGCCGTTCGATATCATGGAGGATTTTTTCGCGGGTATGCAGCCGTCCAACGGAAGCCGCTTCCTTATCCATAAATGACTGCACGCCCAGGCTCACGCGATTCACGCCACGCGTGACCATCGCCTGAATGATCTCGTCGGTCAGCGTGCCGGGAGCGCATTCCACGGTGATTTCGGCTTTGGGAAGAATTTTGAATTGCTGCCGCAAGGCGAAGAAGAGCTTTTTCAATTCATCCGGCGGAAGCAGGCTGGGAGTTCCGCCGCCAAGATAAATCGTGTCCACCGGCTCGGTAATTTCCGCGTTATGTTCACGCGCGAACCCGCGAATCGCCGCCACATCGGCCGACAGGCGTTCCACGTAATGCGCCATCTGCGAAGCGGAGAAGACGCCCGACGCAAAATTGCAGTAGGAGCATTTCGTCCGGCAAAACGGCACCGAGATGTAGAGGCCCAGAGGACATTATCAAGGTTAAACGATAAACTACGCTCAAATCGCCGGATTCAAGCCTTAAGCGATGTCCGACATCGGACATAGCGACTTTACAATTCCCAACTTCCGGCTAAGCCGTAAAAGAGAATAGACTTGCATGGTCTCTGCTATCTGCCATTGAAAGCTGCTGCTCTCGATCAGAAATTCTGCATCAATGATAGAATCACATCTATGCTAAAACGGGCTGTCATCACAGGAATGGGCGTGGTCAGCCCGAATGGAATCGGCAAAACGGCGTTCTGCCGCGCAATTCTCGATGGCAAAAGCGGCGTGAAAAATATCACCCGCTTTGATGCCAGCGACCTGCCGGTAAAGATCGCCGGCGAGATCCAGGACTTCAACGAACTCGACTGGATTGAAGCCAAAGAGCGCAAGCATGTATCGCGTTCCGTGCCGATGGCGATTGCAGCGGCCAGTGAAGCCCTGAAAGATTCGGGCATTGACCACACCCGGCTCTCGCTTGACCAGCAGCGTGAGATCGGGGTGGTTCTCGGCTCCGGCGGCGGCGCCAACGATTTCACTGACCAGCAGTACCAGCTTTATTTCAGCGGCAAGATCAAGCAGGTAAGCATCTTCACCATTCCCAGCTCCACCATGGGCACCATGGCCAGTGAAGTGAGCATGCGGTACGGGCTCCGTGGGCTCAGTCACGTGATCACCACGGGCTGCACTTCATCCACAGACGCCATTGCTTATGCCATGCGCCAGATACAGCTTGGCGTGCAGCCCATGATGATGGTGGGAGGCGTGGATACGCCGCTGTCCTGGGGCATTCTGAAAGCCTTCACGCTGATGAAGATCATGACGGAGAAGTGGAATGCCGAGCCGGAACGCGCGTCGCGTCCGTTTAATGCCGACCGTTCCGGTTTTGTGGTGGCGGAAGGCGCGTGGATTTTCATGCTGGAAGAGTATGAGCACGCTGTCGCCCGCGGCGCGCGGATTTATGCCGAGGTCGCCGGCTATGGTTCAACCTGTGAAGCCTTCCATCGCGTGCGCCTGCAGGAGTGTGGCGAAGAGCCGGCGCGGGCCATTGGTCTGGCCATGAAGGAAGCCGGCGTCAGCGCGCAGAATGTTCAGTACGTGAACCTGCACGGGACATCCACTGACCTCAATGATCGCATTGAGACCCGCGCGCTCAAGCTGGCGCTGGGTGACCATGCTTACAACGTGCCGATGTCGGCATTGAAGTCGCAGATCGGCCATCCCCAGGGAGCGTGTGGAGCGGCAGGCGTGGCGGCCACTTTGATCGCCATGCAGCACAGCCAGATTCCACCCACCATCAACCTGGAAAAGCCTGATCCCGATTGCGACCTGGATTACGTGCCTGACGTTGGCCGCAAAGTTGAGATTGAACATGCTATTTGCAACTGCATCGCTTTCGGCTCGAAGAACTCGGCGCTGGTGTTGAGGAAGATTTAGGCTCTTCACTTTCGCCTTTATCCCGAGTGGGTCTTCAATTTTGTCGCTTCGCTCCAAACCGCTTTAAGAGCATTTCTCCTGGTGCTTCCTAAGTGCCCTGTTGCAGCGGGCTCGGCGCGTGGTCGGCCTCGCCCTTAGTTCTGCCGTTGCCGTGATTTTACCTTGTCACGCTTGAGAAGCACTCTCGTGACTGGATCGAAACACCCGGACGTCATGTTAGAGGCGGTCATGACCGTTCGAGCAAGCTCTGCGGCTCTAGTACAAGGCATCGATCTTCGACTACGTCGGCTTGCGCTCCGAGGCGCTCGTGCCACATGGATATCGTGATCTCCTGCCGCATGTCAATTGTCACGCTCAGGACCTCAGAACTCTGTACTCGCGCATGCAGTCCGACTGCGCATCGGGATGCAAGTCAGAAGTCATCGCGAACGAAATAGCATTCATGCGTCTTTCTGCTTCTCGCCTTAATCATCCGATGCTAAGGTGCATATCCGGACGCCCGGGTGCCATTCCGCAAGGCACGGTAAAATAGAACTCTATTCATGGCGCAGGAAGAAGAAGTATTAGGCAAAGCATATGACAGCCGTTTGATGAAGCGGCTGTTGGTGTATTTGCGTCCCTACTGGTGGCAAACCACCGTCGCGCTGGTCTCAATCCTGCTTAAGGTTGTGCTGGGACCAGATGTGATTGGCCCGTTCCTCACCGCCGTTGCCATTGATAAATACCTCAGCTTCGCCCATGGCACGCGGCATACCATTCTGGACCGCTGGTTGAACCCAAATCCGCTGGTGGGCGTTGGCCAGATTGCGCTGATCTATTTCACTGCCTTGCTGTTCAACTTCGTGCTGGAATTTGTGCAGACCTACCTGATGCAATGGACCGGGCAGAAGGTCATGTTTGATCTACGCAGCCAGATTTTCCGCCATCTGCAGCAGATGCACGTTGGCTTTTTTGACAAGAACCCGGTGGGCCGTCTGGTGACGCGCGTCACCACGGACGTGGACGCGCTCAATGAAATGTTCACCGCCGGCGTGGTCTCCATCTTTGAAGACATTTTCATTCTTGGCGGCATTGTCATTGTCATGCTGCGAATGCAATGGCAGCTTGCGCTCATTACCTTTGCCGTGCTGCCGGTGATCTTCTGGGTGACCATGATTTTCCGCAAGTCAGTGCGCGAGTCTTACCGGCGCATACGCCTGGCCATTGCCCGCATCAATTCCTATCTTCAGGAACACGTCAGCGGCATGGTGGTGCTGCAACTGTTTAACCGGGAGAAGCGCGCTTATAAGCAATTTGCTGATATCAACTTTCAGCACATGGAGGCGTTCAAGGACGCCATTCTGGCCTATGCCATCTACTATCCTGTGGTGGAAGTTCTCTCTACCCTGGCCATTGCGCTGGTGGTATGGTTTGGCGGCAACTGGGCGTTGAAGCAATCCGGACTCGAGTTCCACATGCAGACCGTGACCGTGGGCATTGTCACCGCGTTCATTCAATATGCGCAACGCTTCTTCCGTCCCATCCAGGACCTGAGCGAGAAATACAACATCCTGCAATCGGCCATGGCATCCAGCGAGCGCGTGTTCAAGCTGCTGGATAGTCCCGTCGAGATTGTTTCGCCGGCAAACCCGGTGAAAGCCGAAGGCAAGCGGCCGCATCGAGTTCGATCATGTGTGGTTCGCCTATCGCAAGCTGGACCCGGCAGAAGCGAAAGAATCGCTCATTCCAGCCTCAACCAACGGTCATGTTCCAGACATGGTGGAGGCCCGCGAGGTGATCCATGACGGTTCGGGCTATGACTGGATTCTGCGCGACGTATCTTTCACCATCGAACCGGGTGAGAGCGTGGCTATTGTCGGACACACAGGGGCGGGGAAGACCACCATCATCTCGCTGCTGATGCGCTTTTACGATATTCAGAAAGGCGCCATTCGCATTGATGGCGTCGATATCCGCCAGATGGACCTGCGCGATCTCCGCCGCCGTTTCGGCGTGGTGCTCCAGGACCCGTTCCTCTTCAGCGGCACCATTGAAAACAATATTCGCCTGGGATCGAACTGGATTACTGACGAGCAGGTGGAAGCCGCGGCGGCCAATGTGAACGTGGCCGATTTCATTCGCACCCTGCCGCAAGGCTTCAAAGAGCCGGTACTGGAACGCGGAAGCACGCTCAGCACCGGCCAGAAACAGCTCATCTCGTTTGCGCGGGCGCTGGCGCACGATCCGCGAATCCTTGTTCTGGATGAAGCCACGTCCAGCGTGGATACCGAGACCGAGATCCGAGTGCGTGAAGCGCTGGGACGCATGGTGCAAGGGCGTACCTCGGTCATCATTGCGCACAGGCTGTCCACGATTCAGCGTGCAGACAAGATCATCGTGATGCACAAAGGCCAGGTGCGCGAGATCGGAACCCACCAGGAACTGCTGGCCGAACGCGGCATTTACTGGAAGCTCTACCAGTTGCAGTATAAGGACCAGGAATTGGGCGTGCCCGGCGAAGAGGTGAGCGCGGATGATTAGGCTATTTTTCTTTATCCCGAGCCTCGTGGCAGCGGGCTCGGCGCGTGGTCCGCCTACGCGCTTAGAGCTAAGTTATGCGTCGACGCATTGTCTGGTCCGAGCAGCTTGACGGCTGATACGATTAAAGTTCGGCTACCCGCGAAGCCATTCTTTTGTGATGGTAGGGCTCCCTCGCTCTAGCTCGGGATGTAAACAGCTTCCCTCGCTCCGCTCGGGACGAAATACCAAGTCCAAATACCAGGAGCCAGACGCCAAATACTAAATCCCCGCTCACCACTTCCGCCACCATTGCCTTCGGCCTTCCGGCTACAAAGTAATACACAACGCCCAGCGCCATCAGTCCCAGGCCAAGCGTAAGCGTGCTGATGGTTCCGAAGCGGCCCAGTTCGATCTGTTCCGAACGATTGCGGATGAGGGCAAACACCAGCAGCGCCGCCGGACCCACGCCGGCCAGAACCGCTCCCAGCATTCCTCCCGGTACGCGGAATGGACGCGGCATTTTGCGGCTCGCGCACCCGCAACATGATCAGGGCGGCAAACTCCAGCAGCAGGCTGGCGCCATAGAGCAGAATGTCCAGCATCACCAGCCGGTCAAACTTCAATCCCAGAGATAGCGCCCACGCCGATCCCAGCACCAGAATCGCTACCCAGGGAGCGCCATTGCTCAGTTTGCGGGTAAAGATTTTTGGGAGATGTCCATCATGGGCCATCGCCACGGGAATATGCGAATAGGACATCACGAGCGAATTGAAGGAACTGAATTCAGTCATCATGGCGCCGCAGACCAGCACCACGCCCAGCCACGGTCCCACAACGATGCTGGCGATGCTGGCCCAGCTTCCGTTGTTCCAGACATCCTGCGGGATGTGCGTGTGCCACACGCCGCCACCGGAATCGCGTAAGAGAGAACGATCGCCAGCAGGGTGACCATCATCACGCGCGGATAGGTCTTCTGCGGATTCTCAACTTCGTTGGCGATGGTGGCAGCGTTGTCCCATCCCATGTAATTCCACATGGCCACCAGCACGCCGGTCAGGAAGTTGCCGTCAGATGTGGTGGATGCACCGGGTAATGTGGCGCAGCAGCGCGATGATAGTGATCACGGCGAAAGGGCTCAGCAACAATATGCCGTAACCACTGAACTATCGCCACGGCTTTGGCCCCCATCAGGTTCCAGAGCAGGCAAAGCACGATCAGGCCGGCGGCAATGGCGATCCCGCGACCGCCGACTGTTGCGGCGGGGAAGAGCTTGCCCAGGTACGCGACGAACAGGCTGGGATAGATGGCCATATCAAAGATGCTGGCCACCAGTGAGAGCCACGCTTCCTGGAATCCCCAGAACGGTCCCATGGCGCGGCGCACCCAGACGTAAAAGCCGCCTTCTTCAGGCATGGCGGCGGAGAGTTCGCCCACCATCAAGCCGGTAGGCAAGCGCCCAGAAGATGGGAATAACAAAGAGGACGATCAGAGCGAGCTTGTAGCCGGAGTCCTGGACCAGTTCTTCAACCCCGTACGGGCCGCCTGAAACCATGAAATAGGTTGCCGCAGCCAGTGAGATCAGACTCAGCTTGCGGCGTGAACCAACCTGATTTTTCTGCATTGTCGTGATGCGAAATATAGCATCTTGTTCCGGCGATGCGAGAATTGATTAATAAAATTTTCCGCGGATCAGAGTACCGCGCCGGTTACTTCAGCACTTAGAAGCACAATCGTTTGATGCCGGCGACGAGAACCAGCCATAGGCAAACCGAATCTTTCAGGCAAAATTGGTTGATATATGACTGACGAATTACTTCGCTCTTCGGCTCCGAATTTCCCATTCTGGAGCGCTCCACGTACATGATCAGCAACTCACTGGGGCCATGCCTCGCGGCGTGTATGACTCGGTACATTCATTCTGCGACTGTATGGGCCACTCGCGGAGTGCGTGCCTGGGAAGAAAAGTGGTGGATGATGGCGCGTGAAGTCGGCGACGAAATCGGCGCTATCATGAATGCGCCTTCCGGTTCGGTCAGCGTTCATCTGAACGTCACCAGTTGCCAGGCGGTTGTGGCCGGTTGCTTTGATTTCAGCGGCAAGCGTAACAAGGTGGTTTACAGTGACATGAATTTCCCTTCGGTCATGTATTTCTGGGAAGCACAGCGTGGGCGTGGCGCGCGCGTGCATATGGTAAAGACCGATGACGGTGTCCACGTACCAGTTGAAGGCCTCTTGACGCCATTGACGAAGAGACGCTTCTGGTCCCCATCTCTCATGTCGTTTTTCGCAGCTCATATATCAAGGATGTGAAGGCGATCATCGAAAAGGCCCACCGCGTGGGGCCGCACGTGGTGATGGATACCTTCCAGTCACTGGGCAACGTGCCTGTTGACGTGCAGGCGCTCAATGTTGATTTTGTTGTTGGCGGGGTATTGAAGTGGCTCTGTGGCGGTCCTGGCACTTCCTACCTTTATGTCCGGCCCGACCTGGGAACGAAGCTGGAGCCGGCGATCACCGGCTGGTTCGCCCACGAAAATGCGTTCAACTTTGAAATTGGCGCTACCCGCTACGCTGAGCCGCCATTCCGCTTCATGCAGGGGACCACGAATGTTCCGGGCTTTTACACGGCCATGCCCGGGCTCAAGATTATTAGAGAAGCCGGCGTGGATCGGATTCGTGCCAAGTCGAAAAAGATGACTTCGCGGTTGATCGAACTGGCTGACCAGCGCGGCTGGAAAGTGAACGCTCCTCGAGATCCGGAACAGCGCGGCGGCACCGTGGCCATCGATATGCCGAATGCGAAAGAGGTCTGCGGGCGGAACTATTGCGTCGTGATGCGCTGGTGGATTTCGGCCCAGGGCCGGGGTCCGCTGCTCGCCTCACTTCTACAACACCATGGAAGAGATTGATCGGACCATCCAGACGGTGGATGAAATCCTGAGTAGCATGCGCGTGCCGGCCGGGAAATGATAAGCGCTACTGCCATTGACCGGTTCTTCATCCCGAGCAAAGCGAGGGATCGGGGTTTTTTATCCCGAGCGAAGCGAGGGATCCCTGACTGCATTCAGAGTCTCAAGGAAATGCTAAGTGCTAATGGCTAATGGCATCTGCTAATTGCCATCTGCCAATTGCCATCCGCCAATAATCCGTCAACTGCCAATTGGCGATTGCCACTAGTGTCCGGTTAAGTATTTGAGTTTAGGTGTAAGCCTTTGCAGGGCAGTCGTTTAATGTGTTTGGCGTTGTGATCGATTTGAAGTTCATGAGGCTCGTCCTCTCGGCTCTGCCGTCACGAAATGGCGGCACGATGAACAGCGGACAAAGTCTGTTTTCGCAACTGATCGATCACTTGCCGCACGAGTTTCGGCGTTGTGTCGAACGTTACGCGGGCAACTATCGGGTGCGCAGCTTTTCTTGCTGGGACGAGTTTCTTACGATGATGTTCGCTCAGTTGAGCTACCGCGAAAGTCTGCGCGACATCGTCGCCTGCCTGCGCTCGCAAGCAACGCAAGCTCTACCATCTCGGGATCCGCGGCCAAGGTTTCTCGCAGCACGCTGGCCGACGCCAACGAGACGCGCGACTGGCGCATCTACGGCGATTCGCCCAGGCGCTGATCGCAGAGGCGCGACGACTGTATGCGACGAAGACCTGGGCGTCGACTGGCCAACACCGTCTACGCGCTCGACTCCACGACCATCGATCTGTGTCTGTCGCTGTTTCCGTGGGCCTACTTCCGGCCCACGCAGCACGCGATCAAGCTGCACACGCTGCTGGATCTGCGCGGCAATATTCCCGCGTTTATTCGCATTACTCCGGCCCGAATCCACGACGTCAATATGCTCGATCAGCTGACTCCGGAGCCCGGCGCCTTCTACATCATGGATCGCGGCTACCTCGACTTCGCGCGACTGTATCGCTTGACCATGCATGGCGCTTTCTTCGTCACCCGCGCCGCAAGAATTTTCGCTTTGCTGCGCCTCGTCTCGCATCCCGTGGACAAGACACGGGCGTGCAGCTGCGATCAGACCATCGCTCTGCAGTGGTTCTACTCCACCAAGGGTTATCCCGACTCAGCTGCGCCGCATCCGCTTCTGGGACGCCCAGCGGGAAAAGCGCTGGTGTTTCTCACCAACAACTTCGCTCTTCCCGCGCTCACGTCATCGCCGAACTCTACCGTTGCCGCTGGCAAGTCGAACTGTTCTTCAAATGGATCAAGCAGCATCTGCGCATCAAAGCCTTCTATGGCACTTCCGAGAACGCCGTGAAGACCCAGGTCTGGATCGCCGTCTGCAGCTATCTGCTGGTGGCCATCGTCCGCAAACGGCTCAATCTGCCCCTGAATCTCTACACAATGCTGCAAATTCTGAGCATCTCCTTGTTCGAGAAAACCCCGATAAATCAAGCTTTTTCCTTGAACGATCTTCTTTCCCAGCAAGCGGTCTCCCTAAACAACTGGAACTACTCGACTTTTAACCGGACACTAGTGGCCATTTGCTAATTGCCAATCTGCAAGCCATCTGCCAATTGCCAATTGCCAATTGCTATTTGCCCGACCCGAACCTTGCTGGTCAACCTGCACAAGAAATCTTGCAAAATTCGCTTGACAGTTCGCCTTTTATTCGTGAATACTTCGCCTGATGGCTATTACTAAACGGCAACGTCAGGTTTACGACTTTATTCACGGCTTTGTGCAGAAGAACGGGTATTCGCCTTCGTTCGAGGAAATCGGGAACGGACTCGGCCTGAGTTCACTGGCCACCGTCCACAAGCACATCTCCAATCTCGAGAAGAAAGGGCTGATTAAGCGCGACTACAAACGCAAACGTTCCATCGACGTGCTCCCGTGCGTCGCCTGTTCAAGCGGCAGCCGCAAAAAGCTTCATCGGCAATTGCCTTGCCGCTGATGGGCCGCATTGCCGCCGGCCAGCCGATTGAAGCGATCGAGAATCCCGAAACGATTCGCTGGGGGACATCACCCGATCCAAAGATGTTTTCGTCCTGCAGGTGAACGGCGAAAGTATGAAGGACGAACACATCGTCGATGGGGACTACGTAATGGTGGAGAAGACCAACACCTCCCGCGATGGCGAAATATCGTGACGCAGGTGGCGCACCGATGCGACCCTGAAGCGGATGTACCGGGAAGGCGACAAGATCCGCCTGCAGCCGTCGAACGCCGCCATGAAGCCAATCATCGTGCCGGCGGATCGGTGCAGATACAGGGACGCGTTATTGGCGTGTTGCGCAAATATGAAGATGACAGAATGGCTGGTCAACAATGCAAAAGGCCGGAACATGTCGGGCCGGCTCAATATCAAGAAAGTTCGGCTTACGAACGTTGGTTTTCTGCGGCTTCCTTCGCCTTCGGCATCTCAACCACGTTTACTTGCTTGTTGAGGGCCTTCTCAATGACGTCGCGTCCAACGTAGCCGACAATCTGTTCCTGCACTTGGCCGCCTTTAAAGATCAGCAGCGTAGGAATGCCACGTACTCCATAGCGTTGCGGGGTGATCGGGCTCTTATCCACGTCCATTTTGCCGACGCGTACTTTACCCTGATACGCCGCGGCTACTTCATCCACAATTGGCCGCCAACGCCTTGCACGGGCCGCACCAGGCTGCCCAGAAATCGATCAAAATTGGTTGGTCGCTCTTCAGCACTACCTGATCAAAGTTCCCGTCAGTGATTTCCAAAACGCTCTCGCTCGCCATTGCATTCCTGCCTTTTTTAAAATGTTCATCGCCCTTAAAAATTTAGGTGCTCTTCGTCTACCTATCGTAACAAATGATTAGATGTTGCTGGAGGGTGCAAGGTTCATGTTTCGGTAAGCTTTGAATCTGCGAAATGTAGATAGGTTGCGCAATAAGTCGCGAATTCCTGATCGGAGAAAGGGAAATCTAAATCCGGTTACCAAAGTGACGTGGACGAGGGGCCAGGGCGGAGCTATTCTCCTTCTCGGTGGTAAGGCAGTTCTGGGGGAGGGCTGCCTGGCGTCCTGCGATTCACTTCGCAGGACGCTTACTTTTTGGGCAGCTAAGAAGACACTAAGCTCGGCCGTAAGCTATAGTCGGTGGTGGTGCCCGGTCATGATCGCGATCTTTGTACTGTCCTTTATCCTTTCGCACCTGGTGGCGGTCCCGGTCCCGTTGGTGGCGATCTCTATTTCCATCCCGGGTTCGAGCGCAGTTGTCAGTCCGGCGGTCATCGCGGTCGTGATCATTTGCGTAACGACCGTTGGAGTAATTCCCATTTTGGGCATAGCGCTGATTGTCACGGAAGCGCTGGTCCTGACGGAAGCGCGCTTCATTTTGACGTCTCCATTGCCAATATTCCTGCTGTCGCTCACGGTTCAGCCGGTTGTATTCCACATAGTCGTACCGGCGTTCAGCAAGCCATTGACGGTAATAGGGATCGTTATCTGCGTAGTACCCACTGTAACCGCCGCCGTACCCGTAATATGGATCGGTTCTGTACCGGTGCTCCGCGCATCCGGTCGTCGCGAATGTTCCCAGGGCGAAAGTAGAAATTAAAAGTCCTGACAATAGGCGCATGGCCTGTCTCCTCCTTGTTCCCGCGTGCATGATGTTGTTATTCATTTAGATGTAAGAGGTGCAGGGCTCAGATGTAAGCGGCGCGCGGGTTGGGAAGTACTGCTCAGAGAGGCTAAACCAAATTTAACAATCGGTGAAGAGGAACCTCATCAGGGTTGCGCGCCTGACCTGCATTCGGCAATCGCCCAAGACGCAAAATTACATCCGGGCCGCCCTTAAATTTCCCCCGCGCAAAGTGTTATCCTCAAAGTGTTAGGAACCCTCAGCAATAAGGCTGGCGTGTTCCTTCATCAGTCTGGACCACACACGATGAGCAGCAAAAGCGCACAGTTACCTACAAATGAAATTTCCCTTGAACGCGAACAGGTCCGTGAGAGCGTCTTTGACGATTCCGTCGCTGGGGATATCTCAACGCCAATCTCAATCCCTTTGGAGGGCCGGTTGGCGGGGGCTACCCTGACCTTCCCACGCAAGGCGAAGGCATTGAGGAGTGAAGAAAGCCTATTGCGGCACCATCGGCGCCGAGTTCATGCACCTGCCTCAGCGTGACCGCCGGGAGTGGATCCAGGCGCAAATGGAAAGCCGGAGAAGCAACAGGTTGACCGCCGCTGGCTCGCCGAGCGCCTGATGCAGGCCGATCTCTTCGAGCAGGTGCTCCAGTCGCGCTATCTCGGCACCAAGCGATATCTCGCTTGAAGGCGTGACCGCGCTGATTCCCTTGCTGGACAAGTTCTGAAACCGCGGCCGAACTCGGCGCCGACCACGCAGTGCATGGCCATGAGCCATCGCGGACGCCTGAACGTGATGGTCAACACCATCGGCAAGTCCGGCGGAAGACGTTTTCGCCGAATTTGAAGACGTTGATCCGCGCAGCGTTCTCGGCGGCGGCGACGTGAAGTACCACCTGGGCGCACTGGCGAATACGCCACTCGCAACGGCGAAGACGTTGCGCATGCACCTGGTGTCGAATCCCAGCCATCTGGAGGCAGTCGATCCGGTAGCCATCGGCCGCACCCGCGCCAAACAGGATCCGCAGGCGCGGAGGGCGTAAAGCAAGTGTCTGCCTGTGCATCATCCACGGTGACGCCGCTTTCGCCGGGCAGGGAATCTGGGCGGAGACACTGAATTTGCCGGACTAAAGGGTTTCACCGTCGGCGGCGCGATCCATATCATCGTCAACAACCTGATCGGATTTACCACCGAGCCCGAGCGAGCTGCACTCATCGCGCTTCTCCTCCGACATGGCGAAGCGCTTGCCGATTCCCATTTTCCACGTGAATGCGGAAGATCCTGAAGCGGTCGTCCGCGTGGGCCGCATGGCGGTCGAGTACCGCTACACTTTTCACAGCGATGTGGTCATCGACCTGATCGGCTATCGGCGTCACGGCACAGCGAAGTGGACGATCCCACCATCACGCAGCCGATGCGCTACGGAGATCAAGGATCATCCGCCGCTGTAGCAGATCTATGCCGAGAAGAACCGGGTTGACCCCACGCGCGAGTGGCGGCAAGTTCGCGCCGGAGCTTGACGAGGCGCAGACAAAGCGGCCAAGCATGCAGAAGAAGCCGCCGTGCTGCGCAGCTTGCCCAGGTATTGGGACACGTACACAGGCGGCCGCTACAAGCCGGAATACGAAGTCGACACCGGACTGTCCGCGGAAGACAGCTCGAGCGAGATGCGGCAAGGCTCACCAGCTATCCCGAGATTTTCACATTCATCCCAAGATCAAGAAACTGCTCGAGCAGCGTGCGAGATGGGGCACGGCAAGCGGCCGTTCGATTACGGCATGGCCGAAGCGCTGGCGTTCGGATCGCTGCTGATGGAGGGAATGCCGGTGCGTTTCAGCGGCCAGGATAGCCGGCGCGGCACATTCAACCAGCGTCAACCGTGCTTGATCGATATCGAGAACGAGCAGAATATGTTCCGCTCGCCAACATCGCGCCCGACCAGGCAAGGTTTGAAGTCTACAACTCGATCCTTTCGGAAGCGGCCGTGCTGGGATTCGAGTACGGCTACAGCCGCGATTATCCCGAGGCTCTGGTAGCTGTGGGAGGCGCAGTTTGGCGACTTCGCCAACGGCGCGCAGATCATCATCGATCAGTTCATCTGGCCGCGGGCGAAGACAAGTGGGGACTGCTCTCCGGCCTGGTCCTGCTGCTGCCGCATGGCTATGAAGGCCAGGGACCGGAGCACTCCAGCGCGCCGCATCGAGCGCTACCTGCAACTGGCGGCGCGCGACAACATACAGATCTGCCAGCCTTCCACCGCGGCGCAGTATTTCCATCTGCTGCGGCGGCAGGCGATGCGCAAATGGCGCAAGCCGCTGATCGTCTTCACGCCCAAGAGCATGCTGCGGCATCCTGACGCTGCCAGCCCGTTGAGCGAACTGAGCAGCGGCCGCTTCCAGACCGTGATTCCGGACAAACAGATCAGCAACGCTGAGCGTTTGATTATCTGCACCGGCAAGATCGGCCATGAGCATTCGCGAACGCAAGAAGCGCAAAGACACCACGACGGCCATCATCTTTCTGGAACAGCTGTATCCTTTCCCGGAAGCTGAACTGGAAGCCGCGCTGGCGCAGCATACAAATGCCGGGAATTGCTCTGGGTGCAGGAAGAGCCGGCCAACATGGGGGCATTGTTTTTGTGGTGCCGCGGCTTGAGCGCCTGGCGCACGGATGCCGTTGCGGTCAGTAAAGCGGTCGGCCGCGCCAGCCCGTCCACGGGATCACACACGGCGCATGAGATGGAACAGAAGACTTTGCTGGAACTGGCGTTCGCGGCTTTTTAGATCGCTCCTAACCCGTGTCATCCTGAGCGCAGTCGGAGCGCATGCGACGACGTAGTCGAAGGATCCCGAGGATGCAGTTCGTAACGATGCCGCCACAGGGAATTCTCCCGAGACTCTCGCGTCCTGGTTTCGGGGGTTTTGACATGCGGCAGGCGTCTACATCTCCCGCCAAATTGCTAAAATGATTGCGACGCCTTTTTCATGCCGGTCATCATAACTTTCGAGGAAAGGTGATTTAAAAATGGCACAAGGAACCGTAACGGCCCATGAAGTCCCGGCGCTACCCTATGCATACAACGCGCTGGAGCCCCACATTGATGAGCAAACCATGCACCTTCACCATGACAAGCACCATGCTGCTTATGTCACCAAGTTGAATGGCGCCATTGAAAAACATCCTGAACTGGGCAGCAAGAGCCCGGAAGAGCTGATCAGAAATCTAAATTCGTTGCCGGAAGATGTTCGCGGCGTGATCCGCAACAACGGCGGCGGACACGTAAATCACACCATGTTCTGGCAGATCATGGGACCCGGCAAAGGTGGCAACCGACCGGCGCCATCGGTGAGGTGATCACCAAGACGTTTGGCAGCTTTGACGCGTTCAAGGAAAAGTTCGAGGCGGCCGGCGCCAACCAGTTCGGCAGCGGCTGGGCCTGGCTGGTCAAGACCAAGTCCGGCGAATTCAAAATCACGTCAACCCCAAATCAGGACAATCCCATCAGCAACGGCGAATTCCCAATTCTGGGCAATGACGTCTGGGAACACGCCTACTATCTGAAATACCAGAACCGCCGGCCTGACTACCTGAAAGCCTGGTGGAACGTGGTCAACTGGGATGAAGTCAACAAGCGCCTCGCGCAGGCTGATAGCTTCCTGAAATAATCAACAATCACGAAAATCACAGCGCTGGAAAAAGGCCGCTCTTCGGAGCGGCCTTTTTGTTTGGACAGACCTCGCATTAGCGCGCAACCCGCCATCGAAATAGTGTTCGCGCCGCGCGAGTGAATGAAAACGAGAAAAGCCTGGCGTAGAGACGCGGCATGCCGTCGGCATGCTGCGTCTCAAAACTAAGCTCACGCCTTTGCTCACTGCGCCCGCATGAACTTAAGGTACTTTCGTTCTTTGCAGGAACTGCTAGATTTATGCTGCTGGAGAGAACCAATGCTAAGCCACTTCTTGCAGGATTTCCGTTATAGCGCGCGCGCCTTGCGCAGAATCCCGGCTTCACCGCCATCGCGATCGTCACGCTCGCGCTGGGCATCGGTGCGAACACCGCTATCTTCAGCATGGTGGATAAGCTTATTTTCCGCCCGCTGCCCATCTCACATCCGGAAGAGCTGGTCCGGGTGTTCAATGGTGAAGCGCGCGGTAATCCGGAGGGAGGCTTCGTATCGCTACCAAACTATCTTGAATATCGTGACGGCATGACGGCCTTCTCCGGCCTTGCTGCTTACCTCGATCGTTTCCCGGCCAACGTCTCCGCCGGCAAATCTGGCGCCGAGCGGATCGACGCCGGCTTTGTTACGGCCAACTATTTCACAGTGCTGGGCACCAAGGCGGAGCTGGGACGAACGCTGGTTCCAGCCGATGATGCGGCAAATGCTCCGCCCGTGGTCATGCTGAGCCACAGTTTCTGGCGCAGGCACTTTGCTCACGATTCAGGCGTGCTCAATACACATATCCTCAAATACGCAGATCCTGGTGGATGGTCAAATGTTCACCGTCGTCGGCGTTACACCCGCCGGCTTCGGAGGAATCGACTTCACCAACTTTCCCGAAGTATGGGTGCCGCTCAATCATGGCGTCAAAATTGATCCGCTGCTTAAGGCACAGATTCCGCTGAATCACCAGTCATTCTCTCCTTTTGGCGTTGTCGGACGGCTGAAGGCGGGAACCACAATTGCTCAAGCACAATCCCAGCTTGACGCCCTGGCAGCCGCTCTGGGAGCCGGGAAAGCTGTTCCCGAGGAAGGAGATTTTCATCGTCTGTGGCCCACCCTTGTCAATGCGACGCAAGCCGCGCGCCAGCCGAACCGGCAAATTTCATTGCTACTGGCCGGCGTGGTTCTTCTGGTATTGCTGATCGCATGTGCTGACGTTGCCGGTCTGATGCTGGCTCGTTCAGAGGCGCGGCAGAGAGAAGTGGCCGTACGCCTGGCGCTGGGCGGACCGCGTCACCGGATTATTGCTTTGCACGTAAGCGAGGGCCTGATCGTATCTGCTCTGGGCGCCATTCTCGGCTGCGGCATGGCTGCCGTGGGACTCAAAGTCCTGGTGCACTATTCGCCAAAGTCATTGTCGTTTCCCATGGAGCATGTAAGCTCGCTGCTTGATGGTCGTGTGCTGTTGTTTACGGCAGTCATAGCCGTGTTTGCCGGTTTGATGAGTACGCTGGCGCCAGCTCTCAAATATTCAAGATCAGCAATTATGCGGGCCATTCACGGCTCCACCGGCAGCAGTTCCACGGCATTCACACGCAAGCTGTCCCCGCAATCCGCGGTGGTGGTTTTGCAGTTGGCTGCCTCGGTATTGCTCCTGGTCGGCGCAGGAGTGATGGCCAGGACTTTGTGGAACGCTTCACAAATTAATTTGGGATTCAATCCCAGCCATGCCGCTGGAGCATCCACCGATTTAATCCGCCAGGGATATGACAAGATAGCCGCTGCCGCCATGCTCGATCCCTTACTGGACTCGCTATGTGCGCAACCCGGCGTTGAGTCGTGCGCGATTGGGCCGCTACCGCTTCAAGGAGCACAGAGCACGGTAGTCAAGATTGAGGGACATAACTCTTCTGACGGCAAGAAAGACTGGGTACAGATCCCGCGCGTAACTCCCGGATACTTCACTACGCTAGGCATTCCACTGTATGCCGGACGTGACTTCAGGCGCGCGGACAATGCCGGAGCTCCCGGCGTCGCGATCATCAATCGCACCATGGCCAACAAGTACTGGCCCGAATGAAAGCCCGCTGGGTAAACATATAGACCATGTGGGGCCGCACGGTCAAAGTTTTGAAATTATCGGCGTGGCTGCTGATACAGCCGGCTATGACGTTCGGCAAGCGCCTGCCCCGGTTGTATATCTACCTATGGCCCAGGCATACCTGATGTTTCCCTGGCAGCCGGACGTCACATTGCTTGCCCGTGGCGCAGGCGATTCCCACCTGATGCTGTCCGCCATTCGTTCGGCTGTGGCGAAGATTAATTCGGGTCTGCCGGTCTTTCATGAGCGAACCTTTGCCCAGCAAGTGGAGAGCACGCTGGAAGACGAGAAATTCCTTGGTCGTCTGCTTATGTTGTTCGCGCTGGTGGCGGTCACTCTGGCTGCTGCGGGAGTGTTTGGCTTGATCTCCTACAGCACGGCGCGCGCTACACGCGCGTTTGGCATTCGCATGGCTCTGGGCGCCACGCGTGAGCACGTTTTATGGCTGGTGCTGCGCAGAGGGCTTATTCTGGCCATTGCCGGACTGGTAATCGGGATCGGAGCTGCTCTGTGGCTCACGAAGATCATATCCAGCCAGTTGTTCGGCGTGAGCCCAACCGATCCCTTGACGTTTGTGCTCGTTGCTCTGACGATGACATTGGTCGCGCTGGCGGCGTGCTTCATTCCTGCTCGACGGGCTACGCGGGTGGATCCCATGATCGCGTTGAGGAGCGAGTAGTTGGCTTCGCGTGGCGCCCACGGAAATGGACCGTCCGCTAGCGCCACGTCGTCAATCGTCAATGGTCACCAATGGCCGTCAGAGACTCGGCCGTGGCCGGGAGCCCTGGGGAGGACGTATGTGTCCTCTTCTAAATACAGGCCTTGGTATCACCGGCCCTGGAGTGATTCCCATGCGCTTCGCCGCTGGACCTGCAATGGGGCTTGACGCTATGGGCGGTGCACCCAGCAAACTCAAATAGGTGTTGGAGGCGTGCTGTCCGGCTACTTCAGAGAACCAGTCCGGAGCTGGGAGAATGAACACTGTTGGAAGCGTAGTCCCATCTCCGTTGGTCTGCTGGTAAAACGATCCGGACAGTTCTTCGGAACTCCACAGTGAACCCTGCATGCTGTAGATTGCAGCTTCCACCAGGTCCGGCGCAAAGAGGAAGTAATCGTCGTAAATCCCGATCACGTCCACCAGGTGGTCCCATGTTTTGGGAACGATATCAAGATGGTTCACGTATCGCCAGCTATTGGGGAAGCGACTGTTGTACGCTGTCGCGAAGGCTTCGTTGCCGGGCGACGGGGTGGCATAGGTGTAAATCTGCGTGGAAGGATCGGGTTGCGAAGGGTCCTTTACTCGCAAAGAAGAGATCCACGAAGCCAGCACGGTCGCCAGATTGCCGCCCAGGCTGTGGCCGGTGACATAGAGCATCGCGGATTGCGGCCCGCCACTCGTCAAGAAGTTGGCAAGGCTCTGGCCGTTCCACGTCATTGTGCTGATGTGCATGGCTTGAACGTAAGAGCCCAGTGAGATTGCGGAGTCGGGAGCGTTGGAAAAATACGGCCAGCCAATCTGGAAAAGGACATCCAGATCGTAAAACCAGTTCTCGAATGCCGTCCAGGAGAACCCAAACTCGCTTCCCCGGATTACCAGCGCGTAAGATCCTGTAGTCAGGTTTTTCGCGACGTAGGCAAGATTGCCGTAGTCATTCTGTACTGGTCCCCAGGCCAGAGACCAGTTCCCTCCCGTTGCATACTCCGTATTCTTCAGTTGCCCTGCAACGTCACTTTGATAACCGATGGCGGAAAGAGTAATCATGACGGCCGAGTCCGGCCACGTGGTAGACATGTATCCCTCCTGCTTGAGTGTCGCCGTGAGCAGGCCAAACATTCAGTTCGGAAATGACTTCGAAAGGGTGAAGGGAAAAGTACACAAAGAAAGAGAACGCTTGGACCCGCTCAGGCGCGGCCAGCATCTTATGGGATTTCAGGGACCGGCAAACGTGCTGCTCGGAAAATTTCCACTTATCGAAGTTGCATGCAGTCCCGCACGCCGCACTTCAGGCCGTAACCCGGATTTTCGGCGACGAGAAGGGGTTTCCGACTGATCACGTCCAAGGCACATTCCTGGCCCCCGCATTTGCCCGTCTTTCCTGCCGTTGTTACACTTAAGGGTTTGCCCCTGCTCAATCAGACTCTCATATAAGGTTCTCTTATGGCACAAACTACTGATATTGCAATCGTAAGTGGCGCACGCACGCCCATGGGCCGTTATTGCGGCAAATTGCGTGATTTCACCGCGATGGACCTGGGCGCCATCGCCAGCCAGGAAGCCATTCGCCGCTCTGGGGTCGATCCCAAAGAGTTCGACCATGCCGTCTTCGGCAATGCGCAGCAAACGTCAGGTGATGCGCTTTATGGCGCCCGCCACGTGGCCCTGAAAGCCGGATTGCCCATTGAAACGCCTGCTCTGACCGTGAATCGTCTCTGCGGCTCCGGCATGCAGTCACTGGTCAATGCCGCGCAGATGATCCAGCTTGGTGAAGCCACTACCGTTCTGGCGGGTGGCATGGAATCCATGTCACAGGCGCCGCATGTGATTCGTGGCGCTCGTTGGGGACTGGGCCTGGGTGAAGGCAAGATGGAAGATTCGCTCATGGTTGCGCTGCTTGATACTTATTGCGGCCTTTATATGGCGAATACCGCCGAACTCTATGCCGAGCAGCAGGGAATTACGCGCGAGAAGATGGATGAATTCTCTCTGCAATCGCAGCAGAAGGCCGGCGCGGCCCAGCAGGCCTGCCGCCTATCAGATGAGATCGTGCCGGTGGCTCTGAAGAACCGTAAAGGCGAGCCTACGGGCGAGAAGTTTGATAAAGACGATCATCTCCGCCCCGATACCACCATGGAGATTCTCGCCAAGCTGAAGCCAGCGTTCGGCAAGAACGGCACCGTCACGGCAGGCAATGCCAGTGGCATTGTGGATGGCGGCGCGGCCGTGGTGATGATGTCACTGGATCAGGCAGGCAAGAAGGGGCTCAAGCCGATGGGACGCATTGTGAGCTGGGGCATAGCCGGCGTGGATCCCAAAATTATGGGCAGCGGTCCGGTGCCTTCCACCCGCGCAGCTCTGAAGAAAGCCGGTTTGAAGCTGGAAGAGATCGATCTGATCGAAGTGAATGAAGCTTTTGCCGGACAGTATCTAGCGGTGGAAAAGGAACTGGGTCTGGATCGCAGCAAGGTCAACGTGAACGGCGGCGCTATCGCCCTGGGACATCCGCTGGGAGCAACCGGCACACGGCTGGTGATTACCGTGCTGAATGAGTTGCGCCGGCGCAAAGCAAAGTACGGCCTGACCACGGCATGCATCGGCGGCGGCCAGGGCATCGCGATGATTGTGGAGAATCTGCAGACATAGAGAAGTTTCACCACAGAGGGCACAGAGAAGCACAGAGTAAAAACAGTTGAACCACATGGGCACGAAGGAACACAAAGAAATATTTCGGCTTGGATGCGCCAACCCTAACTGCAACTGACTTAGGCGCGAATCATGAGATCGGTGTGACGAATTTTGCTTGATTCTCTGTGTCCTCAGTGCCCTCTGTGGTAAATCCTTCGTGAGCCTTCGTGGTTAAAAAGAGGAAGAGATGACTATCAAAAAAGTAGGTGTACTCGGCTGTGGCCTGATGGGTTCAGGCATCGCTCAGGTCAGCGCCGTTGCCGGTTATGACGTGGTGGTACTGGAGCAGGACCAGAAGTTTCTGGATAAGGGCTTTGCCGGCATTGAGAAGTCGCTGAACAGATTTGCCGAGAAGCCGGAGAAGAGCGGCATCACTCCTGAGCAGGCGAAGCAGGCGCGCGCACGGATCACCGGCGCAACCACGCACTCTGCCGTGGCCGATTGCGACATCATCATTGAGGCCATCATTGAGAACGTGGAAGAGAAGAAGAAAATGTTCTCGGCGCTCGATGCCATCGTAAAAAAAGACGCCATCTTCGCAAGCAACACTTCTTCCATTTCGATCACCGAAGTTGCCGCGGCGACTAAACGTCCCGACAAATTCGTTGGCCTGCATTTCTTCAATCCCGTGCCGCTCATGAAACTGGTGGAAGTGGTGCGCACCATCGCCACCAGCGACGCTGCCTTTGACGCAGCCTACGATTTCGGCAAGAGCCTGGGCAAAGTTCCGGTTCGCACCAGTGACAAGACCGGCTTCATCGTCAATCGTCTGCTGGTGCCTTATCTCCTCGATGCCATCCGCGCCTATGAAGAGGGCGTCGGCTCCATTCCGGACATTGACAACGCCATGAAGCTGGGCTGCGGGTATCCCATGGGTCCGTTCACGCTGCTGGATTTCGTAGGTCTTGATACCACGTACTACATCACGCATGTAATGTTTGACGAGTTCCGCGAACGGCGCTTCGCTTCGCCAGTCGCTGCTGAAGCGGATGGTGATGGCCGGCTGGTATGGACGGAAGTCTGGCAAAGGTTTTTACGATTACGCTGACCCGAATAATCCCGTGGCTCAGGAATTTTAAAAAATCGTGCGACACCCTTGGCTAGTAACAGCCGCGGCAGTTATACAGGGCTTCGTCATGCTGCTTCTGGCTGGCGCCGTGTATCTGTTCGTCGCAGTTCGAAACGCGGGCGAGGTGAATGGGTTGGTCATCTCGGCCGGCGGTATCCTAAGCTTGATGGCTGTCCTCGCATTAATATCTTCTCGCGGGCTCTGGAGGAACAAGGCTTGGGCCTGCTGGCTCGCAATGTTCACCGACACCGCAGGCCTGGTCATATTTTTGTGGGACCCCATCGAGCGCCGGGTGTGGCCTGATGTTGATGAATGGTTTTTTATTGTTCTTTTTGCTCTGGCGATTGGATTTTTGATAACCCTGCCGGCGCGCAAATTGATCCAGCGCAAGAAGGAAAATCACCGGCTCATTGAATCTGCGTAAACCAGGAATATATCTGTCCTGAAAGGTTCTTGCATGGCATTCGAAAATGTAAAGCTCGAGAAAAAAAACAACATAGCCTACGTCACCATTGACCGGCCGAAAGTGCTGAACGCCCTGAACATGGCGACGATGGGTGAGCTTGAGGAAGTATTCACCGATCTTGCCGCCGATCGGGACATCCGGGTGGTCATCCTGACTGGTGGCGGCGAAAAAGCTTTCGTCGCCGGCGCAGACATCAACGAACTGTCGAAGAACAACGCTGTTGAAGCCAAGGCTTACACCCATCGCGGACAAGCCGTGCTTGACCTGATTGAGAACCTGGGCAAACCGGTGATCGCCTGCGTCAACGGATTCGCTCTGGGCGGCGGCTGTGAGATTGCCATGGCCTGCACCATGCGTCTTGCCAGCGAAAACGCTAAGTTCGGCCAGCCGGAAGTGAAGCTGGGAATTATTCCCGGTTACGGCGGGACTCAGCGTCTTCCACGGCTGGTTGGCAAAGGTCTGGCCATGCAGATGGTCCTCACCGGCGAAATGATTTCCGCGCAGGAAGCACATCGAATCGGGCTGGTGAATGAGGTTGTTCCCGCTGACAAGCTGATTGCCCGGGCGGAAGAGATTGCCGGCAAGATCATTGGCATGTCGCCGCTGGCCATTCAGTACTGCATGGAAGCCGTGAATGAAGGCATGAACATGACTCTTCAGGAAGGGCTGTTCCTGGAGGCGACGCTCTTTGCCGTCTGTTGCTCATCGGAAGACAAGAACGAAGGCACCAGGGCGTTTCTGGAAAAGCGTAAAGCGAAGTTTCAGGGTAAATGATCGCTGGCCTTCGTATAATCAAACACAATGTCTGATGATCTCATCACATTGTGGCGGTATCGCGATATGCCGGAAGCCGCTGATTGCGCCATAGCAAAATTGGAGCTGCCGAGGGGTTTGACTGTTTTACTAGCCGATCGACAATATCGTGCGCCTAAACTGGTTCTGGTCTAGACGGATTGGGATGGTGTGCGGCTGCGGTGCGGACTGGAAGACGGCGAGTCTGCGTCTGGAAGTGCTGAGCCCAGGAGATCCGCGTGCGGCTTCACCGCCGAAGAAGTTGGTCGAAGAGTACCAGCAGCCTGGCTGCCCAAAGTGCGGATCTCTGGACATAAGTTTTGAGACCATGAACAGGGGAATCGCTCTGGCGGCACTGTGGGCTATATTCGTTACCTGTGCCAATTCCAAAGAAGTCCTGGAAATGCATGGATTGCGGGAACAAATGGCAGAGCGCCATGGATGTTAGATTTCATGATCAAAGGCATCACCACAGTCCGCAAGATCGGCAGCGCCAAGGAATTTGAGGCGCTCAAGGACCTTTTTGCCTCGCTGGGTTTTGAGCCGGGCAAGGGCTGGAAGGATTCTGTCAGCGAAGGCGCTTCTTTCCTGGCGCCGGTAGGGAATCTTGAACTGGTGCAAGGCAAGGCAGCTCACCTCACGGACCTATGGGTTGAAGTGACTGACCTGGACACAATCCAGGACCTTCTGGGCAAATTGAAAATCAAAGCAGTGCCTTACAAATTTGAGACTGACTGGGATGCGCGCGCGTTCATTGCCGAGCCCAGCAAGGGTCTAAAGATCGCCTTCTGGCAAAAGAATCGCCCGAAAGAAATTGCCATTGAAGGCGACATGAACTCTCAGGGCATGCGCTTTGCCATCGTGGTAGCGCGTTGGAACTCTTTCATCACCGAACGTCTGTTGCAGGGCTCGATGGATGCCCTGCGGCGCAGCGGCTGTCGCGATCAAGACATCACAGTGGTCCGCGTTCCCGGCTCGTTTGAGATTCCGTCACAGGCGCGTACTCTGGCTGAAACCGGACAGTATGACGCCATCATCACTTTGGGCTGCCTGATCCGCGGCGAGACCACGCATTACGAGCACATTGCTACGGAAGTCACGCGCGGGATCGGCCAATCGGCGCAGGAAACCGGCGTTCCTCATACCTACGGCGTGCTGACCTGTGAGAACCTTGAACAGGCGCTGGATCGTGCCGGCCTGAAAGCCGGCAACAAAGGATTTGAAGCTGCCATGTCAGCCATTGAGATGGTCAGCCTGAAACGCAAGACATGGAAGCAGAACGGCCGGGCGAAATAAAATTATGGGAACACGGCGTAAATCGCGCGAGCTCTGCCTGCAGATGCTCTTTCAATGGGACATGGGAAAGCAATCGCCTGAGCATGTGCGTAAGACGTTCTGGGCTGAACGCGATGAAGTGGATGCCGATACCCGAGGCTTTGCCGATGACTTGTTCAACGTGGCCGTGGACCGGCAGATGCAGATTGATGAGCTGATCCAGAAGCACGCGCAGCACTGGCGCATGGAGCGCATGGCGGCCGTGGACCGGAACGTTCTGCGCACAGGCGTTGCCGAATTCCTGAGCTCCCGAGAGACGCCTCGTCCGGTGGTGATCAATGAAGCATTGGAGATTGCCCGTAAATTCTCCGCGCCGGAATCAGTCCAGTTCATCAACGGCGTGCTTGATTCGGTCGGCAAAGATCTGACGAAGTAAACGAGAACTGAGAGTTCCAAGGGCCCCCAAATACCTCGGCGATCAATGCTAAAATAGCGGTTCTTGATCCGCTGAAGATACCTGCTTCACCTTAATCAAAAACGGACGTATTTTGAAAAAACCAATTACCTACGCAGACAGCGGTGTTGACATTGATCGCGCCGACCGCGCCAAGCAGCGCATCAAGTATCTGGCTCACCGCACCTTCACCAAGGGCGTAGTCAGCGAAATTGGCGGCTTCGGCGGCATGTTCGCCGTGGATAAGAAGAAGTTTCGCGAACCTGTGATGGTTTCCAGCGTGGATGGCGTAGGCACCAAGCTGAAGCTTGCTTTCATGATGAACATTCATCACACCGTGGGCGGCGACCTGGTGAATCACTGCGTGAATGACATTGCCGTACAGGGCGCCACGCCGCTGTTCTTCATGGACTATCTGGCCACCGGTACCTTGACCCTGAGATCGCCGAGAAAGTAGTGGAAGGCATTGCCGAAGCCTGCAAGCACAATGGCTGCGCGCTCATCGGCGGTGAAACCGCGGAGATGCCGGGCTTCTATCCAAAGGGCGAGTATGATCTTGCCGGCTTCATCGTGGGCATGGCTGATAAGAGCAAGATCATCACCGGCAAAGACGTTATTGCCGGAGACGTGCTGGTCGGGTTGCCCTCCAACGGCCTGCACACCAATGGTTATTCGCTGGCGCGCAAGCTTTTTTTCGACGTGGCAAAATACACGCCAGAGACATACATCAATGACCTGCATGGCAAAGCCGGAGCGGAACTGCTGAAGACCCATAAAAGCTACTGGCCGGTTTTGCGCAAGCTGATTGACGCCGAGCTGGTCCACGCCATGGCGCACATTACCGGTGGCGGGATCACGGACAATCTTCCCCGCGTACTGCCCAAGGGCATGGCCGCGATCGTGGAGATGGGGACCTGGCCGATTCTGCCCGTCTTCAGCCACATGCAGAAAATCGGCAATGTTCCCCAGGATGACATGATGCGCACCTTCAACATGGGCATCGGCATGGTGCTGGTGGTGCCGGCCACGAAATACAAACGTGTGCAGACCATTATCGAAAAGGCCGGCGAGAAGGCTTTCCTGATCGGCCGCATCGTCAAGGGCGACCGCAAGGTCCTCTACGCCTGAGCATGACTGCCCTGAAAAAACTTGGCATTCTGCTTTCCGGGCGCGGCTCCAATTTTGAAGCCATTGCCGATTCCATCCAGACTGGAAAGCTTCAGGCTGAGATCGCCATCGTGATTTCCAATCGCGGCGAAGCCAAAGGTCTGCAATCAGCCAGACAGCGAGGTTTGAGAACGCAGCTTATCGTTTCCAAAGGACGCATTCGCGAAGAGCATGACGCAGAAGTGATTGCGGCGCTCAAAAGCAGCGAATGTGGATCTGGTTTGCCTGGCCGGTTACATGCGTCTGCTTTCGCCCGAATTTGTGCGTGCTTTTCCTGACCGCATCCTGAATATCCATCCTTCACTGCTGCCGGCATTTCCCGGCCTTGATGCCCAGAAACAGGCGCTGGACTACGGCGTGAAAGTCTCCGGTTGCACCGTGCACTTTGTGGACGAGCATCTTGATCACGGGCCGATCATCCTGCAAAAGAACTGTTCCAGTGCTGGATGGCGATGATGAAGGCTCGCTCTCATCACGCATTCTCGAGCAGGAGCATCTGGCCTATTCGGAAGCGATAGGCATGGTTCTTTCCGGCGCGGTGGAAGTGCGGGATGGCCGCGTTGTTCGCACGAATATCCAGTTACCGAAATCGAGTTAAACAAACCAAACATGCTTAAAGTCAAATTGCTTTCTCCGCAAGCCAAAGCTCCCACGGTTGCCCATCCGGGTGAGGACCTGGGATATGACATTTATGCTCTTGATCTGGTGACGATTCCTCCGCGCGGCCAGGCGATTGTGGCAACGGGAATTTCAGTAGAAGTGACTTCGCCTTCCGGTGAGCCCATGGGAGCGCTGCTGCGGGATAAGTCGTCTGTGGCCGCACGACGCCTGGCGCTGACCGGCGGCGTGATTGATGCAGGTTATCGCGGCGAGATCAAAGTGCTGATGGAAAACCTGGGCGATGAACATGCGGTGATCAAAGCGGGCGACAAAATCGCCAACCTGATTCCGTACCCGGTGCTCACCGGCGAAGTACAGATCGTGGATGACCTGGCGGAATCCAGGCGTAAAGCCGGCGGTTTTGGATCGAGCGGACGCTAGCTTTTCTGAAATGCTTTTTCTGAAATCCCGAGCGCAGCAAGGGATCGTTTTTCTGGTCGAATCCGAGCACCGCGAGGATCTCTATTCCATGAGACTCCATGTTTTCTCGAATCAGCTCTTGTAGTCTTTCCTGATTCTTTACGGCATGAAATCCTCCGCTGCGCTTCGGGATTTCAGAAGGTCTATCTATAATCAACTCTCATGGCAAACTTCCCACCTGTTGACGAACAACTGGCATATATCAAGAAGGGCGCGGCGGAGATCATCCGCGAATCCGACCTGCGTGAGCGCCTGGAAAACTCCCTGAAAACGGGCAAGCCCCTGCGCGTGAAAGCCGGCTTTGATCCTACGGCGCCAGACCTGCATGTGGGCCACACGGTGCTCATGCGCAAGCTGAAGCACTTTCAGGACCTGGGCCATACGGTGATCTTCCTGATCGGCGATTTCACCGGCATGATCGGCGACCCCACAGGCCGCTCGGTCACACGTCCGCCGCTGACGCGTGCAGATGTCGACCGCAACGCCGAGACCTACAAGACACAGGTGTTCAAGATTCTTGACCGCGAGAAGACGGTGATCGACTTCAACTCGCGCTGGTTCTCGAAGATGACGGTGGAAGATTTTCTGCGTCTGTGTGCCAAGTTCACGCTTTCCCAGATGCTGGAACGTGAAGAGTTTCACAAGCGCTTCCAGGAAGAGAAGCCCGTCCACATGCACGAGCTGATGTATTCGATTTGCCAGGGCTATGACTCCGTTGCTCTTGAAGCTGACGTGGAACTCGGCGGCACGGACCAGAAATTCAATCTGCTCATGGGACGTAACCTTCAGCGCGACTACGGCCAGCCGTCGCAGATCGTGCTTACCATGCCTTTGCTGGAAGGCACGGACGGCGTGCAGAAGATGTCAAAGAGTTACGGCAATTACATCGGCATCAATGAGCCGCCGCAGGAGATCTACGGCAAAGTCATGTCGATCTCAGACACGCTCATGTGGCGCTACTACGAGCTGTTGACGGACGTAAAGCTTGATGCGATCGAGCAGATGAAGGCCGATGTTGCTGCCAGTAAGCAGCATCCCATGGAATTGAAGAAGCAACTTGCGCGTAGGATTGTCCAGGATTTCCATGGTGAGCAGGCGGCAATTGCAGCCGGCGAAAATTGGGCCAGGCAGTTTCAGAAAGACCAGGTGCCGGAGGATCTGGAGACACACGAGATCAAGCTGGAACGCTATCTGATGTCTCCCGCCATGGTCATGAGTGATCTCAAGCGCGACGGGACCATGGTGCGCCTGAACAAGATTGTTGCTGATGCCGGGCTGGCGGATTCAACCTCTGACGCAGCCCGTAAGATCAAACAGAATGCCGTCCGGATCAATGGCAAGGTTATGACCGAATCCAATGCTCGATTGGAACCCAGTGTCTTTGAAAGTAACGAATTCACCTTGCAGGTGGGACGCAGGATTAAAAGGATAAAGCTGAGTTAGGGGAACGCAGGCGGCCTCGATATTGCGGCGAAAGTTTTGATTTCAATCGCGTCTCACCCGACGCGGAGTGGTACCCCAGGAGACTGCACACCAGAACAAAGAATCCTGGAACACAGCCGCCCGGCGGTTGCGCAGAGTTGTTAAAAAGAATGGAACGCAGGCGCCCTCGCCTGCGGGTTCTAAAACTTAACGATGGGCAAACGTTATCGCCGAAATCTCCCGCACATCGAAAAGGATGGCGCGAGCTATTTCGTCACCTTCAGAACCCGTGGAGACGTGTCTATTCCTGGAGCATGCACGTACGTTGGTTTTCGAACACTGCTCTGTATGAGAACATTCGGACTGTACAAATGCACGCCTTTGTAGTGATGCCAAACCATGTCCATTTGCTATTCACTCCCATCATTGATAGCAACGGCGAGCCTCACCCGCTGGCGGAAATCATGAACGAGCATCAAGGGAGCATCAAGTCACAGTGTGAACAAGTTGATGCAGGCGTAGAGGACCGTTGTGGGAGCCGGAATCTTTTGATCGGATCATTCGCTCCGATGCCGATTTCGAAGCCAAGATGATCTACATCTTGTCGAATCCGGTCAATGCCGGGCTCTGCAGCAAGCCGGATGCATACCCTTGGTTGTGGCGTGAGGGTTGAGGGACACACGCAGCCGAGGGCGCCTGCGCTCCACTATCATCCGTCGTAATTCAGCCATTGAGCCCGGACTAGCCCAAGCCCCCAAATCCTTGAGCTAAAAAGGTTTCTTGACGCGGAACTCTATTTCGGGTGGAATAAGGCCATGACCAAAGCCGACCTTATCGAGGAAGTCTCACGTTTGGCGGAACTTACCCGCAAAGACAGTGAAATCATCGTGGAAACGATCTTTGACAGCGTTGTGAAGTCTCTGCGATCGGGCGACAAGATTGAGATTCGCGGCTTTGGCAGCTTCCGCACGCGCCAGCGCAAGCCTCGCGTTGGTCGCAACCCCAAGACAGGTGCGCGGGTAGAAGTGCCGGCAAAAAAGATTCCTTACTTCAAGCCCAGCAAAGAGTTGAAAGACGTTATCAACCACGATAACGCAACGGCAGCAGCCGCAGTCCCCGCAACTCCGGAACCGCCTTCACAACCCTGATCGGCTCATTGTGATTCTCACGTGACGCAAAGTGACTGATATTTAAGGGCGTATTCCCACCACGGCCATCATTCGTCCGGTATTGCCTCTTTCGGCGCGATGAGAAAAAAACTGCTTCGGATCACATGACGTGCAATCGTTCATGCCACGTATATTTTGTTCGGGTACGCCCAGCGGCCATCAGTTGGCGACGGTTCGCTTCCCGCAAATCCAGGAAAAGCTTCAGGCAGAGGTCGCCATGGCCTGGCGCGCGCTGGTTCATAAAGAGCATTGGATATTTCTCGCGTACCGGGTCAGATTCCTGAGAATCACGGAAGAGCTCTTGCGCGTAATCAAATTGCGATTCGAAGTTTGCTTTCAGCTCTTCTCCCACTTCATAACAGCATCCCTGAATTCCGGGGCCAATGGCGGCCAGAACGTCGCCCGGTCGGGTGCCAAATTCATGACGCATCAAGCCCAGGCCTTTTTCTGTGATGCGTTGTACGGTGCCTCGCCAGCCAGCGTGGAAAGCGCCAACAGCTTTGTTTTTCGTATCAATCAGCAGCACCGGGAAACAATCTGCCGTCTGTACGCCCAGTGCCATGCCGGGAACATTAGTTACCAGCCCATCGCCCGCAAGGGGCTGTCAGTGGGCGTGGTGACCAGGTGAATTATGTCGGAATGGATCTGGCGAAGTGTTATCAGCGGCCATGGCTTGACCGCCGTGCCCTTCCCTGAACTGGCGCCCAACTTGACCAGCAGCTTTCTGCGGTTCTGCTCCACGTTTGTCCGTTTATCATGTTGTGTGAAGCCCAGATTGAGGCTGCGGCCGCCATAGCACGTTGTGGCGCCGCCATTGCGGGTGCTGAACCCGTGAACCAGCCACGAAAGCCGGCTGAGCTGCGGAACCTGAATTGGCTTTAGCGATGCCGATGAACGCTCTCGGCGTGCTGATGCGCTGCTTGGTTACCATGGACACTTTCAATTTTACCGGATTCAATCACCTAGATTGGCTTTGGCTGGAAGGCTAGTCACAGGAAAGTCAAAGCGAGCATCGAAATGCTAAGTGGCAGATCAGGAAATCTACAAGGACGATGCACAAGGACATGCACAAGGACAATGAAAGAAAAGCCGGTTTTCAGGATCACCACCTACAACACGCATAAGGGCAGAGGAATGGACGGACGCATACGCCCGCTCAGGATCGCCCAGGTATTGCGTGAACTGGATACCGACATCATCGCTCTTGCAGGAAGTTGTCAGCCTGAGCGGTGGTCGACGCGAGCAGAACCAGGCGCAGTATCTGGCAGATGCAGTGGAATTTGAATTTCGCATGGGAGAAACCCGCAAACTCCGCGGAGCCGCTTACGGCAACGTGATTTTGAGCCGGCTGCCGGTGAAGGACGTGGAAGTCTATGATCTCACTGCTTCGCGGCGGGAAGCGCGCGGCTGCATACGTTGTGACGTGGAAATTTCGCCGGGAAAGATTGTCCACATCTTCAATGTCCATCTGGGCACCGGATATCTGGAACGGCGCAAGCAGGCGCACATGCTGGTGAGCAGGGAAGTGCTTTTATCGCCCAAATTGAAACATCCGCGCTTGATTGTGGGTGATTTCAATGAATGGACCAATGGACTTGTCTCTCGAATGCTGCGGCAGCACTTTGAAAGCGTTGACATTCAAATGCACTTGAATCGCCGCAGGACGTATCCTGGGGTTCTGCCCATCATGCATCTTGACCATATGTATTTTGACCGGCAATTGGCGTTGGAAGAGTTTCTGCTCCATCGCAGCCGGCAAGCACTGATGGCATCTGACCATTTGCCTCTGCTGGCTGCCTTCCGGCTGGACGGGAAGTGACTCCCGTCAATGCCCGAAACTGCATTCAGGTTGTCCTGAGCCGGTGCAGGTGGCTCCGAAGGGTAGCCAGCCAACCCGGGAATTGATTACCTGGCATCATAAGATTCTTGGCGCGTGCCATCTCATACGTGAGAGGCATGGCTGTAATTAGTTGAAGCGGTTAGGGTTGACAGCTTTTAACGAGCTATTTAGGATGCGTAACAGGTCAATACGGGTACCTTTCCTGGGCGATCCTCTCACAATTTCCCGAGCTCACATGCAAACGGTCTGACTGTATCCGAAACCGCCAGACTGCCTGAGATCAAACCATGCTTTTTTGCATTGGATAAAGTCTGCTGGCCGCGAAGCTTAGTCGCATTTCGTTGGTAAACTTTGAATTGTTTCCTCCTCACAACTGCTCCGGGGATGGCTGGCAAACAAAAGAAATGAATCAGGGTTCCGTGGCTGCGGAAGGCCTGTCGGCACTGGAGTTTGTGCAAGCGGATAGTCTTGTAGGCAGGATGAGGGAGACCTTCAATGGCCATTGAGCGCGTGTCTGGTGGATCAAGCCTGATTGATGTACTGGACCGGGTATTGGACAAAGGCATCGTGATCGACGCATGGGTGCGCATCTCACTGGTTGGTATTGATTTGATCAGTGAACGATCCCGCGTGGTGGTGGCATCGAGTGAAACATATCTGAGATACGCTGATTCAGGTGGGTTGGCGGGAACGAGACCCCGTCCGTCACTTGTTCGGGGTCCAGCGGAAAAAGAGACAAACGGTTTAAAGCCCAGCCCAATTCGCAAGCGGCGATAGGTCGGGTCACTTTGGGGGAGCGCGTGGCCACGGCCGAAATGCAGATACAGCTCAATGGAAGGCGTGGACCGAAGCGCCGCACTCCTGCGGCTCTGCGGCTTCTGGAAGCAGAACGCTCCGAAGCAATTTTCCCCATTCTGCTGGAAGAGATAGTGGCCCTGGGACATCACCGGGCCATGGTGCTGGATGTTGATTTCGATACCGGTGAAGTCACTCCTTCGGCTGCTCTCAAATGGCCGCGCCAGCAAGTCAGCAAATTCGCGACTCAGATCTGGGCAACCGATAATCCAATTGCCGGAGTTTTGAACTCCGCTCTACCTGCGGCTTTCCCCAAAAGCACAATTCACAACCGGCCCCTCTATGTGCATCCGATCTGCTATTCCAACAAATCTCCGTGCTGGGAAGCTGAGAGGATGCGTTCCGCAAACTGCCTGGCGGTACAAAATTTTCTGCGGGAAAAGCGCATCCGGCTGGAAGAACAGACCTGCTCCACCTGTGAGATGCGCGGCTATGCCTCGGTAATCGTGGTTGAGCTGGCGAAAAATAACAGTGAGGCTGAGTTAGCGGATCTGGCGCAGATTATCGAGCTCGCCAATCGCTGTCTCTCCCGTCTGTTCAAGGTTGAGCACTACTACAACCGCATGCGTGACATGGAGATCACCATTGCCCAGATGGGAACGGTCATGCAAAGCATGGCTGATCCTGTGATCCTGACGGATACACAGCATCGGGTGATCATGCAGAACCGCGCAGCCGAGCGCTTTTTTAAAGTGCCTGACGAAATGACCGAAGGCCTGATCCGCGCCGTTGAGCTGAATAACATGCTTTTTGCGGCGGCGCTTTCCTCCATGCTGGTTGCGGGAAATGAGGCCCACCGTGACCTGACTCTGGTGGATGCCATTGAAGGCGAGGAAATGCTTTTTGAAGCTGTTTCCGGGCCTACTTTCGGGCCCGACGGCGTACAGGTCGGAACCGTGACGGTGATGCGTGATGTCACCGACCTGCGCCGGGCAGACCAGGAATTGTGGGTCAATTACGACAAATTGCGCGAGGCTGAAGAGATGGTCCGTCAGGACCGCGACCGGCTGAATCTTATCATTGAGAACGTAGGCGATCCGATCGTGGTCTGCGATAGCGCGGCCCGCATCGTGCTGGTGGATCCCCTGGCCCAGGAACTGTTCGGAGCATCGTCGGAAGTCGCCGCGTGACCCTGTTCTGGTGAAGAACCAGAACGATTTCACCAGCTACATCAGCTCGTTTACCTTCTCTTTCGCGGAACGCGAGACCGCTCCGCTGCGCATTTACAACCCCGCCATTAAGCAAGTGATCGAATACGATGCGCGATCAGGAAAGATATTTGATGAACGCGGCCAGGTCTCATATACGGTTACCGTGCTGCGTGACCTGACGGCGTTGCGCAAAGTGGAGCAGCTCAAAGTGGAACGTCGCATGCTGGAGATCGAAAAATTTGCCGCCACCGGACGCCTGGCGGCCACCATCGCCCATGAGGTCAACAACCCCATGGAAGCGATCAAGAACGCAATTTATCTCCTGGCGGGAGCGGTTCCTGAGAGTGCTATACCGGTTTACAACATTCTTGAAGTCAGAAACCGAGCGTGTGGCCCGCATTGTGCGACAGATGCTGGGACTGTACCGGAATACGGAGCAGGTCAAACCAGTCAGTGTAAATACCATCGTTGAGGATACTCTGCTGATCCTGAGCCGGCAGCTTCAGCGGGCCAACGTGGAGCTCTTAACCAGGCTTCGGGTCCTGCCAGATGCCATTATTGCCGCCGACCAGATCCGTCAGGTGCTCTCCAACCTGATTATCAATGCCAAGGACGCCATGCCCAACGGCGGGCGCCTGCACATCAGGACTCGCCACATACATGGAAAAGATGAACTGCATAGCTGGGTGCGAATCGTAATCGCCGACACCGGTACCGGAATTTCCGCGGAGATGACGCGTGCCATCTTCGAGCCGTTTGTAACCACGAAAGGCGAAAAGGGAACAGGGCTGGGCTTGTGGATCGTGAAGGGCATCATCCAAAATCATGCCGGCAAGCTCCTGGTCAGGAGCAGAATGGGTAAGGGCACCGTGTTCAGAATCGATCTGCCAGTCGTGAGACCGTGAGCAATAACGCAAAAAACCGGATCATGGTAGTGGATGATGAAGCTTCCGTGCTCATTACCTACAGGCTGATTCTTGAGCAGCAGGGCTATACCGTGGGGGCGTTCAGCAGGTCATCTGACGCAATTCGTGCGCTTGAAGAAGAAGAAAAGTATGATCTTGTGCTGTGCGATTACTCACTGGAAGACCAGCATACCGGCTTTGAAGTGATTTCGGCTGCAAGAAAACGCGATGGCTGCATACCCGCCGCGCTGCTGACCGGATATGCGACCAGGGAAACGGCCGATGAAGCGGCGAGCCGTAAGATTGTAATCATGTTTAAGCCCATTGAAATTGAGGAATTTCTGGCTACCACCGCGAAGATGCTCAGGAGAAATGATGAGTCCAACCAGGAAAGCGGCCAAAAAAACAGTGACTCGCAAAGCAGCCTCTAAAAAAATGACCAGGAACGGCACTCCGGAACCGATGCGGCAGCGGGCCCGCAGGCAGTGCCGCCAAAATTGGAAAGCGGCAGCCATTCAACCCATCAGGGCCTTTATGTTTATGGCATCATTGAGACCCCGGTTTCCGGCAGCTTTGGCCGGAGCAGCATTGGCGCATTTCAGGAAGATGTTTTCGCCGTCCATTACGGTGATGTTGCTGCCGTCGTCAGCCGCACTCCTGTTTTCATCTTTGATCCCACGCGTGATAATGCCCTGGCTCATGAGCACGTGGTGGAGACCGTGATGAAGAACCATGCCATTGTGCCTATGGCCTTTGGCACCGTATTTCGTACGGCTGAAGATATCAAGCAAGTGCTCAAGAGCATTCATGCTTCACTGAAAGACGTGCTGCGTCAGATGGCCGGCAAGCAGGAGTTCGGACTCAAAGTCACCTGGGACCGTGATCGCATTATCGAAGAGTTGAAGCGGGAAAATGAAGAGATACGCCGGTTTCATCAGGAGTTACGCGCAAACACCTGCAATCCACTTACTTTGCCCGCATGCAACTCGGCCGGATGATTGACAAGGCCCTGACCGAACTCTCAGCCACCTATGTGCGCGAAATCTATGAAGGATTGCGCTCGGTCTGCGTAGCCTCCAAAGACAATAAGCCAATCGGCGACAAGATGATCCTGAATGCGTCTTTCCTGATTGAAAAAGAGCGCGAAAGCGAATTTGACGCCGCCGTGAACCGCGTGGCGCAGAAATTTGGTGAGCGGCTGAATTTCAGATACACCGGCCCCTGGCCGCCTTATAATTTCGTGAATATCCGCTTGAAACTGGAAAGAGGCAGCGACCGGCTAGAATCCATCAATCCATTTTCACAACATGACAAAAATAGAAAAAGGGCCGGCGAACCGGCCCTTTCTGGTTGAAGTGCGTTGAAGTTAGAAGCTGAAGCGTGCTCCGAACTCACCGGTGAACGCGCGAGGCAGCAAGCTGCTCGTCGGGTTGATGAAGCCAACTGCGGCTGCTTGAAGTGCGTCGTGGTCGTCCACGACGGTTGCCGAAGTTATTGCCGTAGTTGGCGTGGTTGGTGAGGTTGAAGGCCTGGAACATCAATTGAAGGTTGCGTTTTTCACCAAGCTTGATGTTCTTTGCGATGCGAGCGTCCATATTGAAGTACGGGTCGCCACGCAGAGAGTTATAAGGAGCCACAATGGCAGTTGCCGGCATAGTAGCATTGCGATCGCAGCCCAGCTTGTTGGGTGCTCCGAGTCGACTGGTGTCAATGGAAGGCAGTCAGGTTGGTTTGATCGTCTTGGGAACGACCAGCGCGCCGGCAGCGCTGCCGCCGCCGAAGTTCAGCATTTGTTGACGCCGGCGATCGGATCATAGGGGCGTGCCGAGCCGGCCTGAAGAATCGGAGAGAATTCCAGGCCCCAAGGCAGGTGAGCGGTCGCAGCGATCGTGAGATGGTGCCGTTCGTCGTTGAACGATGGGCCGAAATCATTGGCCGCAAGCGGGTGCTGCGGGTCACGTGGATAATAGCGGAAAGATCCGCCATCTTCGTTGTAGCCCACCGCACGCGCCAGCGTGTAGTTCATGGTGAGGTCTGTCTTGTGGAAACCACGCTGTCGATAGCTGACATTCATGCCATCGTAACGCGAACGGCCAATCGACATTTCATCACGCAGGCTGCCCAGCTCGGGTTACTCCGGCCGCAGGAACGCGGCATCCAGAGGACTGGAAGAAGCCGCCTGAGGAGGCAGCCCGTTCTGCTGAGCGTGGTGATGTTATTGGGATCAACAGGCTGGATTGACGGAATCTCGGATCCAGGTTGATGGTCTTGTTCTCATGCAGGCTGAGCACGTGAACGTATTCGACTTCAAGCGCTGACTTGGAGTTGAGCGCCCAGGTGTAGCCGGCGTTGAATTCTTCGGTCACTGGCGTGCGATAGTTCGGGATCCATCAGACGGCCGGTTGAACCGGCGTCAAGTTGTGATGACGGCGCCGGAATCGTCGGCAGAGGATCGCCCATATGCCATTGATCCAGCAGTAATTCCGGTGCCGGGCACAATGTCACTGCCGCAGAGGGCAAAGGCCGTCTGGAAGATGGTTGCGTTTGCCTGCTGTTCCATGAACAAAGGAATGTTCTGGAAGGTGTTGTCATAGTACATGCCGAATCCGCCGCGGAGCACGTGATTGCCGTGACCGGTCAGATCGTAGGCAAAGCCAACGCGCGGGCTGAAGCCCTTGCTGTAATCGTGTGGCTTGCTTAGCAACCAGCGATGCTGCCAGCGGGCTGAATTGGGCATCGCCTGCAGTTCCTGGAAGGTGCGGCTGTTGGCGATCTTGGAACCGCCAATGAAGTCAAAGTCCTTGTCCCAGCGCAGGCCAAGATTCACGGTCAGGCGCTGGCTGACTTTCCAGTCATCCTGGAAGTACAGACCAAACTGCTTGGCGTCTTTGATGATGAATGTAGGATCACCCACGGCGATGCTCATCCCGGTGACCAGACCCGGGCGTCTGAGAAGCCTGCGGCTGTGACCCAGGATCTCGCTGGGCAAGTCTGCGTAATCGATTTCCAGAGTCGGGTTGAATTCGAAGAAACCGCCCATGAACGGAGTGAAGATGTAGTCAACGCCGGTCTTGAAGGTGTGCTTGCCAATCGATTTTGCTGATGTCATCCTTGAACTGGAACTTGCGCTGGATCGAGTTCTGCGGAACGTTGGTGTTGGTGCCGAACTGGACTGGCATTGGTGAAGGTGAACAGTGGCGCACGCGTATTGCTGTCAATCAGGTTGTTCCAATACTGGAACCCGAAAGTAGACTGGTTGACCAGGGTTGGAGTAAACGCGGAGTTCAACGGTCAGATTGGCCACCTGAAGATGGTTCTTGGTGAAGTTTCCTTCGGTCGCGTCAAAAGTGGCGCCGCTCTGGTCATTCAGGCTGTTGTTGGCCTGAGTGGAAACCGAGAAGTAGGCCGAATTCTTGTTGTTGATGATGTAGTCGAGACGGCCGTTGATGCGGTTTTCGAAGAATGGCGTCGGGACGATCGAAATCGGCTGTGCCCCCAGGTTGGTTACCAGGGAAAGTTCTGAGAATGCCAGCGGTGATTCCGCGATGGAAGTCTGCTCGCGCTGACGCTCCATGGCGAAGAAAGCAAACAATTTGTCTTTCTTGATCGGTCCGCCAAAGGAGCCACCGAAGAACTGGCGCTCATAGGGAGGATTGGCCTTTGTGAGTGGTGCCGTCACCGACCGCTTGTCTTCTGGTCGGCGTTGAAGTTCTGTTCACGGAAGAATCCGAAAGCAGAACCGTGATAGTTGTTGGTGCCGGACTTGGTGATCACGTTGATGGCCGCGCCTGAGGAGCGGCCATTCACGGCCGAGAAACGCTGCGTGGAAATCTGAAATTCCTGCACGGCTTCAGCAGGAAGCTGCATCACAGGTCCGCCCACCGTGTTGTCTTTGTTGTCGACGCCATTCACGGTTACGTTCACGTTACGGCCGCCTTCGCCGTTAACTGACAAGATCGCGTAGCGGTTCTTGGTGGGATCATAGGAGTCTGCGGCTTTTACGCCTGGTGAAAGATATGCAAGATCGGCGATGTCACGGCCGATCAGTGGAAGGTCCGTGATCTGTTGCGGCGTGATGTTCGTGCTGACATCGGTTTTTTCCCGGTCAACCAGGGGAGCGGTTGCCGTGACTTCCACGGTCTCACTCACTCCACCCGGAACCAGCGTGAAGTTCTGCGTGGCGGTTCTGCCGATCAGAACTTCCAGCGTCTTTTGCTTCCGCGCTGGAGAAACCGGCCGCCTTTGCGCGAACGGTATAGACGCCGGCCGCAATGGACTCAAAGCGATATTCGCCGGCATCATTGGTCTGAGCGGTGCGGGTTGCGCCGGTGGCTTTGTTAGTCAAAGTCACTTCGGCAGATTTGATCACGGCCTGTGTTTTATCCGTGACGGTTCCCTGCAAATTGGACGAAGCTGTGCTCTGCGCCCACATACTGGCGCAACCTAACAGCATGAAAACAGCAAGGCCGAGCGCAACAAGTCGCTGCTTGTGATTCATCTTTCTCATTTGTTGATTCTCTCCTCTGGGGATATACAGGCGACGCGTGGTCGCCGCGAACACGTTCTCTGAAACCCCGATCTTGAATCCCGGAAGTTAAGGGAAAAAACATCGGGCCGGATCATTTGCTGATTGAGGAGCAAAAAGACGGAAGAACAGACGTTACTCCGCCAAATTTGAATCCTCGATCGTCAACGACCCAACGGGCGAACTATGAAGAATTTGGGAAAACCGGCAATTCGAATCGGCCAGGCCTCCGTCGCTTTCTTCAGGACTATGCGTTTGCTTTTGGAAAATTAAGTTTTGGAAGGAGTGGTACACGCAGCCAGTTCTTTACCTGTGGCTGGCGCTCCTAACCCCCACGCTCGCAGACCCAAAATGTTCTTGCTGAACAAAATAAAGCCAATCTGGAAATTGACTGCCGCTTAATAAAGCAGTGGCGAGTCCCCTATCATTTCCCTCACCGATGCAGCTCGCGAAGGCACGAAAACATACTGTCTGTTGTTTCCGCAGCGGCACCGCTTAACGGTTCTTTATCGCAATTTTTGGGCCGGGTATCTCAATTGACTTCAGAAGCGGCTAAGTTGTGAAAACAAGAAGCTTAGGTAGAACTTTACGAATCGAATCGGTGTGCAAATCCAAGCAGGAATACACAATTTAATATTTCCTTGATATGGAATTACAGAACTGCGACTGCGACCCACCCTCCCGCAGGTCAAGACAGCCTAAACAAAGAAATCCTGGGTCTTTTTCTTGTCACGGTCCGTAACAGAGGTAGTCATGCTCAGAGCAGACGCTATGATGACGCATGTGTCCGCTGGCCCGCTTGCAATTCGGCAAAGTGCAGATGTGGCCCTCGCCAGAATGCGCAAGGGTGATCTGGACGCCCTGGCCGTGGTCATGGACGAATACGAGGCACGCCTCCTGCGTTTTCTGGTGCGCCTGGTAAAGGATCAGCCGATAGCGGAAGATCTGTTCCAATTGACCTGGTTGCGGGTTATGGAAAAGATCAAGAGCTACGATCCGATCGCGGGATTTTGCGCCGTGGCTTTTTACTATCGCGCGCCATCTGGCGCTCGATCATCTCCGCCGCTATCAGCCCGCAAGCCTGGATGAGCCACTGCCATCCGGCGAACACCGTGAGGACCTGGTCCCGCACCATGCACCCGGAGCGATGGAGGCATTGCTGGCCGAGGAGCGGGCCATTCTGCTGGCCCAGGCCATGGTTCAACTGCCATTGATTTTTCGTGAGGTTTTGACGCTCCGCTTTGAAGAAGAAATGAAGCTTGAAGAAATTGCAGCCTTGCTCAAGGTTCCGCTTTCAACCGTGAAATCAAGGCTGCGTCGCGGGCTGGACAGTTTGCGCACAATGTTGCAGGAGCAACTTCAGGGGATTGGAAATGAATGAACACATTCGCGTTCGCGGTTTGCTGGCCTTGTATCTCACGAAGGCCTGAGCAGGGAAGAAGAAGCCGGCGTTGACCAACATCTTCCTGCATGCAGTGATTGTCGCGACGAACTTGTGACCCTGCGCATGATTACAGGTGATTTGAAATCCATGCCGGCGCCGCAACCCTCATTCGGATTGGCGCAGAGGACCCGTGCCCGGATTGCGGGCGAAATGGCGGCAAAGGCGGAGCGGCGGCAAAATCAGCGAATGCTGGCATGGGTGATCGGCTTTGCCTGGATTTTTACGGGGCTTACCGTGGCGGCAGGCAGGTTCCTGGTGCTGGAAGTGGCTGCATGGCTGAGTATTTCACCAAAAGCCTGCATGACCGTGTTCATCGCATATGCCATTTTTGCCGGAACTGCATCCCTCGCCTTTGCCGGAATGCTGGCAACCCGCCATCGTAATGAGAGGAGATTGGTATGAGTCGTTTTCGAGAAGAACTTCGCGTTATCCCCGTGGTCGCATGGCTGATTGCAATTGTGGTGGCTGTGTGTATGGAATTTCTGCTGCTGAGGTTTGCCTTTCCTGACGATCCCAACGTGAGGAACTGGCCATTTTTGGCCCAGGCCGGGCTTTCCACATTCGCCGCATTGATCGTGGCTGCTTATATCCTGCTGGTTGGCTATATCTGGGCGAGACGCCAGACGCCGCGGCATGCGCCCGGTGCTATGGACGTTGATTGCCATCTTTGTTCCCAATGCCATTGGGATCATTCTCTACTTATTCATGCGGGAGCCGGTCATGGCAACCTGCCCTCGTTGCGGTACGGCAGTGAAGCCAACCTTCGCCTACTGCTACCAGTGTGGAACTGAAATAGCCCGGACCTGCTCACACTGTCACCGGCCCGTGGAGCCAAACTGGAAAGCATGCGCTTATTGCGGTACTGACCTTGTTGCCCGCCAGTCCGGTGGGGGTGCGCCGCTGAATGCGGCGCCCAATCCGGGGCCGCTGGCTTGAACTGGCCGGAGGCAAACCGTTGCCCGCAAACGTGTTCCCACTGGTCGCTATCATGTTTTATTTTCGTTATCATATAGACACATGGCTACCAGCATCGCTACCGCTTCCCGTCATGCTTTTCAGACTGACGACAAACGGCTTCAACCCATTGCGGAGAAGGTCTTCGCTCAGCAGCGCCTCTCCTTCGATGATGCTGTGGCGCTCTACCGCTCACCTGACATCCTCGCCGTGGGCTGGCTGGCAAACCATGTTCGTGAACGTATGCACGGCAATATTACGTATTTCAACGTGAACCGGCACATCAATCCAACCAATGTTTGCGTTGCTGCATGCCGTCTATGTGCTTTTGGCCGCAAAAAGGATTCCGAAGGCTCTTACACCATGGCTTTGGAAGAGGCTTACGAGACTGCCGCGTCGGGTTACTCGGAAGCGGTGACGGAATTTCATATTGTTGGCGGACTCCATCCCGATCTGCCGTTTCAGTATTACCTTGATCTGATCAGCGGTCTGAAGCAGCGCTTCCCGCAAGTGCATCTCAAAGCCCTGACCATGGTTGAGATTGCGTTTCTCGCCAAGCGCGCCAAGCTATCCATTGAAGAAACGTTGCTTCAACTCAAGGCTGCCGGTCTGGACTCATTGCCCGGCGGCGGAGCTGAAATTTTCAACGAACGCGTCCGTCGCGTGATTTGCGACCACAAAATTGACGGCGACCAGTGGCTGGATACCGCCCGCACTGCTCATAAAGTTGGATTGAAATCCAATGCCACCATGCTGTACGGTCACATTGAAAATGAAGAAGACCGCGCTGACCATCTCATTCGCCTGCGCAACTTGCAGGACGAAACGCACGGCTTCCAGACATTTATTCCCCTGGCATTCCACCCGGCAAACACGCCGCTGGAGCACCTGTTCACCACCACCGGCATGCTGGATATCAAGCAGATGGCGGTAAGCCGCCTGGTGCTGGATAATTTCCCGCATATCAAGGCCTACTGGCAGATGCTGGGACCAAAGATCGCGCAGATTTCACTGCGTTTTGGCGCGGATGACATTGATGGAACGGTGATTGAAGAAAAGATTTATCACGATGCCGGCGCCACCACGCCGCAGGGCATGCGCCGGGCTGACTTGGAGCGTCTAATCCGCGAAGCCGGACGTGAACCGGTGGAGCGAGACACCCTGTACCGTCCGGTAGTCAGAACTGAGACTTCGTTCACGATTTCGGTGTAATTGTTTTGTTTGTCCCGAGCAAAGCGAGGGAACCCTACCCGCATAAATTCTTCTAAGTCCTAAATTTCTCTCGGCTCGAAACGCTCCTCGTCATCGTCTGTGGCGGCAACAGATGTTTTCTTCTGCTTTTCAGTGTGACTGGAAGCAGGTTTGGATTCCAAACACCCTCTTAAAGATCTTATCCACATTCCTCAATTGCCTCTGAATGCTGAAAGCATGTTCGATCTGCTTCGGGGGCACGCGTGAGGTAATCTCCGCATCCTTCATTACTTCTTCGCGGAAATTCAGATCCTCCTTCCAGGCGCGCATGGCGTGCTTCTGCACCAGGCGATAGGCGTCTTCGCGTGACATGCCGTTTTCCGCCAGATCGAGAAGCAATTGACCACTAAAAACCAGCCCACCCGTGCTTTCAAGATTCTTGAGCATGCGATTGGGATAGACCATGAGCGTATCAATCAGGTTGGTGGTTTTGGTGAGCAGGTAATCCACCAGGATGGTTGAGTCTGGCAGGATCACGCGCTCCACTGACGAGTGGGAAATATCACGCTCATGCCACAGTGCCACGTTTTCAAAAGCGGCCTGGGCATTTGAGCGCACCACGCGGGCTAGTCCGCAGATTTGCTCGCTGGTGATGGGATTCCGCTTATGCGGCATGGCCGACGAGCCTTTTTGTTTCTCGCTGAAATACTCTTCAGCTTCGCGGACTTCCGTCCGTTGCAGGTGGCGGATTTCCGTGGCGATTTTGTCCAGAGTCGCCGCAATCGTGGCCAGAGTGGCGACGAAGTAGGCGTGCCGGTCGCGCTGAATCACCTGGGATGAGATCGGCGCCGCTTCCAGTCCCAGACGCTCGCAGATTTTCTCTTCAAATTCAGGTTCAAGATGCGCGAACGTGCCCACTGCGCCGGAAAGCTTGCCTACGCGCATCTCCTCAGCGCTGCGTTCAAAGCGAGCAATGTTGCGAACCGTCTCTGCGTACCAGTTGGCGAGCTTCAGCCCAAAGGTAGTGGGCTCGGCATGGATTCCGTGAGTACGGCCAATGGTGGGCGTGTGCTTGAATTCCATGCGCGCGACGTCCCAGCACTTCTTTCAGCCGTTCCAAATCCTCGCGAATCAGGGCGGATGCCTCTTTGATTTGCAGGGCCTGGGCGGTGTCCACCACATCATTTGAGGTCAAGCCATAGTGCAGCCAGCGGGCTTCGGGACCACCTTTTCCGCTACCGCGGTGGTAAAAGCGATGACATCATGCTTTACCTCGGCTTCCACTTCGTGGATCCGTTTCAGGTCAAAGTCGCCGCGCTCGGCAATGGCCTTCGCGGCTTCGCTTGGCACAATGCCGGCTTCGGCCAGGGTGAGGCTGGCGGCAGTTTCCACCTGTAGCCAGCAGCGGAATTTGTTGTCATCACTCCAGATTTTGCCCATCGCCGGGCGGGTATAGCGGGGGATCAAAGGCGCTCCTAAAGTTTCATTGGCAAAGTAGAATACCGATAATAACTGGTACGGGCGCGTGAGTGCTAATCTGGGCTTTTCAGAATCGCGCTTGTGCACCATAATTAAGCGCAATCGTTATTATGTGCGTGGCTGCTGGACGACCTTATGGCCAAGTATCCAGATCACCGCCGGCATGCCATAAAAGAAAAGCTGGGGTTTGGCGGAATCCTCCGCAACAAAGTCCTGGGCCCGAATCCATTAAAGCGCGACAAAAACATCGTGAGACGATAAAATGGCAAAAGCAAAGACTTCACGGCCGCTGACTGAGGCCGAGTACATGGCGTTGGCGGAGTTCCGTTTCCAGTTGCGCCGGTTCATGCGCAACATGGAAGAAGCGGTAAGGCAGTTTCAGGTCAACCCCCAGCAGTATCAGTTGGTTCTGGCAATCAAAGGGCTGCCAAAGGGCGAAGTACCCTCTATCAGCCGCCTGGCGCAGCGGATGCAGCTCAACCATAACAGCATGGTTGAACTGGTGGACCGGTGTGAGGAGCGCGGTTTGCTTCGGCGCGTGCGCTCCGGGATTGACCGGCGCCAGGTAACGCTTACCATCGCCAGTGATGGTGAAGCGCTATTGAATAAGCTGGGCAGTGCGGCGCGCAGTGAACTGCGGGAAGTTGGCCACCACCTGGTTGACTCGGTGCTGAAGCTTACCGGAGAACACCGTCCGGCGAAAGGAGGCGCGGACAACAAGAAGCGGCTGGCATACATCAGGAAAGCAGGTACATGAAACAAGTACAAAGGTTGACGCGTTCACAAGCGCTCGCTCTCCCTCAGACCGGCGCCAGGCTATGCATTCCGTCACTCCTTAGGGTGAAACGCTTACTGAAGAGAGGACCAATTCTGGTGGATGCCATTCAAGGCCTGACGCGCGAGAGCGGTTCTGCCACACACGAAATTGCGTTCCATTGGACGCGAACCGGAGGAACAAAGAAAACGCAACCATGAAAGATCCAGCCCAGGCGAACCCATTCAATAGCAAACTTAAAGCAGCAAGCCCAGTCCGAGTTCTCGGGGATTTCACCACCACATGGCGCGTGTTACCAATCACTGGACTAGCCATTGTGATTGGAGTGATCTCCGCTTATGTGGCTGTTGTTCTTCTTAAACTCATTGCTTTCTTTACAAATGTCTTTTTCTTTCAGCGCCTGAGTTCAGATCCGGCGTTCCCCGGCAATTCACATCTGGGCCTTTGGGTGATCGCGGTGCCTGTAGTCGGCGGCCTGATCGTGGGGCTGATGGCCAGGTTTGGCTCGGACAAAATTCGCGGGCACGGCATCCCGGAAGCGATTGAAGCCATTCTGCTTCGAGGGGCCAAAGTTGAGCCGCGGCTGGCTATACTCAAGCCTATTTCCACTGCGATCTCCATCGGTTCCGGAGGTCCATTCGGCGCGGAAGGTCCCATCATCATGACCGGCGGGGCGTTCGGTTCGTTGATCGCCCAATTCTTTCATCTTACTTCGGCCGAACGGAAGACGCTGCTGGTCGCAGGCGCGGCCGCCGGCATGTCCGCGACTTTTGCAGCGCCATTTGCTTCCATCATGCTCGCAATCGAGCTACTGCTGTTCGAATGGAAGCCGCGTAGCTTTATCCCGGTTGCGTTGGCCAGCATTACGGCTGCGGCCGCTCGGGTCCATTTGCTTGGAGCAGGCCCAATCTTTCCTGTTCCGCCCCATGACGTGGCATGGGCGCCCGCGGTTCTCTTCGGCTGCCTGCTCGCCGGACTGCTGAGCGGAGGCCTTTCCGCGCTGCTCACGCAACTGGTCTATGCATTTGAAGATGCGTTCTTCCATCTCAAACGCCTTCACTGGATGTGGTGGCCCGCAATTGGCGGTTTGGGTATTGGCATTGGCGGCTATTTTTATCCTCGCGCACTGGGCGTCGGTTATGACGTAATCCAGCAACTCCTCCAGGGAAATGCCACCGTCAAGCTGATCCTGGGTGTTCTGATCGTCAAAATCTTGATCTGGAGTTTTTCGCTCGGATCAGGAACCTCCGGCGGCGTTCTGGCTCCATTGTTGATGATGGGTGGAGCTCTGGGAGCGGTTGATGCGCTTTTTCTACCTCACCAGGGAGCGGGATTCTGGCCCCTCATCAGCATGGGAGCCATGCTGGCCGGAACCATGCGATCGCCGCTTACAGGAGTGATTTTTGCTTTTGAACTTACGGGCGACTATCACTCCATTCTGCCGCTTTTGATTGCTTGCGTCAGCGCGCATGCATTCACGGTGTTGACCATGTCCCGCTCCATTCTGACAGAAAAAATCAGCCGCCGCGGTCATCATCTTTCCCGTGAATACGTGGTTGATCCTATGGAAGCACTGGCCGTGGGAGACGTGATGCGCACAAACATCACCGCATTTCCCGGCGAGACCACCACCGCCGAATTGGGAAATGCCCTGGATCACAATGACAATCCTCGTGGCCAGCGCGTTTATCCCGTGATCGATGAGAACCGAATTCTGCTGGGCGTAATGACGCGCCACGATCTTTTGAAGAACTTGCAAAGCGTACAGAATGGCGATGGCGGCAAGGTTTCGCTTTCAGAGCTATTGGTGAACCCGCCGGTGGTCGCCTATCCTGATGAGCCCCTTCGTATGGTTGTGAATCGAATGGCCGCAACTGGCCTTACGCGTTTTCCAGTGGTGCGGGAGCAAGGTGGTCCTGAATTACTGGGGCTGATTAGTTTGCAGGACCTGCTGAAGGCCAGAGAGCTCTCCATGGCAGAGGAACATCATCGGGAACGTGTTCTGCGGGTGCGTGTTCCAGCCTCATTGCGCTGGCGCATGCCCTGGGCCAAAAACGGGAACGACACCAAAAACTAAGCCTGCTGGTCGAGAGTACCCGCGCGGAGGGTATTTGATATTCGCGAAATACCAAACGTCAAGGCTGGATGCCAAAAAGTGCCGCCATTTCGTCATACTTGAACCCACCGCCAGGTATATACGGCTGGATCCACTTGCCGTTGAGTACGAATTGAGGAATGGCCCGCTTGCCGGTTTTGGCGATCACTTCGTCCGCCGCGCCGGGAACTTCGTCAATGTTGATTTCCTTGTAGTTGATCTTGTGCTCAGACAGCCAACGCTTGGCAACATGGCAGTCCCGGCACCAGGGAGCTGAATAGACGGTCAATTCCATAGAGTTCGCTATTGGATGTTTCCAGGAAGTCTGAAGTTTCAACTCTAAACAGTTTTAGCAGCTTGCGCATGTTCAGGCGAGTTGCGTAAGAGAGTAAAAAAAGGGCCGTTCGCCGGCCCTTTTTCATTACGTTCAGGAATTACTTCTTGGCAGGAGCTTCTTTGCCCTCAATGGATAGCAGTTCGACTTCAAAAATCAGGGTTGAGTCCGGTCCAATGTCATTGCCGGCTCCACGCTCTCCATAAGCAAGATCGGCAGGGATAAAGAGCTGCCACTTGGAGCCCACCGGCATCAGCTGCAGGGCTTCTGTCCAGCCCTTAATGACCTGACCCACGGGGAACGTTGCCGGCTGGCCGCGCTTGTATGAGCTGTCAAACTCAGTGCCGTTGATGAGGGTGCCCTTGTAATTGCAAACCACTTTGTCAGCGGCGGTCGGCTTGGGACCGGTTCCTTCTTTCAGAATCTTGTATTGCAGGCCGCTGGGCGTTGTTACCACGCCTGGTTTGGTCTTATTCGCGGCCAGAAAGGCTTCGCCTTCCTTCTTGTTGGTTTCGGCGGCTTGTTTCACTTTTTCTTCCTGTTTGGCCCTTACCTGCTGGCCTAATTCTGTCAAAGCTCGCTTTGGCTTCGTCCTCTGTCATCAGCGTTTTACCGCCGGCCATTGAATCTTTGAGGCCCTGTATGAGCGAGTTGGAATCCAGCTCCACGGGCTGCCTGTGGAGGCTCTCGCCAATGTTCATGCCCACGGCATAGCTCTGGCGTTCCTTATCGGACTTAAAGTTCGGGTTCGGCGTTGCTGTGGGTTGCGCAGCCGGTGTGGGTGAAGCAGCAGGGGCTGCCTGTGTGGTCTTGGCTGCGCCTTGCGCAGAAGATTTTTTCGGAGCGGATGAGCCTTGCGCTGCCGCGAATCCTGCGGTCGCGACCAGGGCCAGGGCTAAAATCCAGGAAGTTAAGGTAGTTTTTGCCATACCAGCATTTTCCCATCCCTTTCAAAGCTGTGCAAACTGGCTTTTCACTTAAGTAACCATCAAAAGTAACACCTGCGGCAGGATCTCTTTCATTGATCAGCCAACAGCACTGGCGCTTCAGCGCATCCTTTCCGAAGTGATCCAAGATGTGGAGCCTTCTCTGAAAGCTGCTGTCGCGTGCTTCGCCGGCGTCATACTGGCGTTGAGTCTGAACGGTTGTGTAATCTCGCCCAGGCGTATTGTGGATAACCAGCCGTCACCCACTCCCACCACGACTCCAACCCCGGGAACCACGCCCACGCCACCCAACGCCGGGCACCACTCCCACGCCTTCGCCAACCCCGACTCCTGTTGGTGGAGCTGGAACAATGTCAGCGAAAGTGAATCGCGTGATTGAGTTCCTGTTCGTCGCCGACGAAAAATCCAATTCATTGCAGGGCTTCAGGATCGCCGCTGATGGCGCCCTGTCCGCTGTAACGGGTTCACCGTTTCAGATCGGCGACACGCCACATCACCTGCTTGCGTCGGGCGACTCGCTGATCATGTCTGGGTCGGCAGCCATCATCGTTTTCCAGTTAGACCCAACGAGCGGCGCGCTTCGCCAGACGGACTCGGTCGCTGCCAGTTCTCCGGTAGTCGCCCTCGATCCGGCGAACAACATCGTGTATTGCACATCCAATGGCGAAACCATGAGTTACCGCCTCGTCAAGGGCATGCTGCGGACCATCGGCAGCGCTCCACAAGTGGCCCAGTCAGGAACTACTAGCGCCATGTCGCCTTCTGGGATGGCTGTTTCTTCCGCCAACCCCACGGGCGGCCCGGTTATTGACGCCACTGGCTCGTTTGCATATGCGCTAAACACGAATACCGGCCAGATTGACGCCTTCAGGGTGGCCAGCGATAAGCGACTCACGCCACTCGATCCTCCCAGTTATCCCGCAGGACAAAGCGCCGTGTCTATTGCTCTGATTGCGCCTTAGCTACCCGGACTTTATCCAATTTACTAGCCCACCCCCGTTCATCCCAAGATCTAAAGGACTTAGCTGATGTGATCCCAGCCCATACCTGTGTGGCGCAGCCGCCCGCGGCTGTGGGCTGCGATTCATGGCAGCCAGCAGCTAGCAGTTGCTTCCCCGAGTCTGCCGCTGTCTTGCATCCATTGCAAGTAATCTTTAGTTTCAGCTACGCTGGTTTGAATTTCGCTCATCAATCGGTATCGTAGATAAGCTGCACAAAGTCTCGGGAGGAGGATGGAATGAGCATTCAAAGGCGCCAGCTACTTCAAATCTTGTCTTATGTTTTCGTGTGGCAGCTTCATTCTGCCCCGGAATAAATTAGCCATGGCGTCACAGAACCCCGCACAGCCAGCGAGTCCTGCTCCGCCTGCGAAGGAAGCTGCTAAACATCAATCGGGAGGAACGCAAATGGAAAAAGTAGCCGGAATCGGAGGGTTGTTCTTCCGAGCTCATGATCCTGTTGCGTTGGGGCACTGGTACCAGCAACATTTAGGGATCGCGCCCACACCAACCAGCGAGGGCGCAACCGTTTGGCAGCAAGAGGCCGGACCGACCGTGTTCACTCCCTTTCCAGAAACGACTAAGTATTTCGGGGATCCTAACAAGGTTTGGATGGTGAACTTTCGAGTGCATGACCTTGACAAAATGGTAGCTCAGCTAAGAACGGCAGGAATTGAGGTCAAAGACCCGGAATCTTATCCCAACGTTGGACGCTTCGCTCGTCTGCATGACCCTGAGGGAAATCCCATCGAGTTGTGGCAACCTTCATAATTCGGCGCTCCACATTAGGTACTTCCCAACGCAGGACACTTCTTCCCAATCAAGCCAGACCCGGGCTTGGGACTCGGTCACATTTTTTGCACCTCCGCAGTATCCCCTCACATCTGTTGTGAGTAACCCACAGCACCATCGGGAGGGAAGCTTGCCAGAGACAGTGGTTGAATACACGCAGCGTTTACTCAGTTATTCTGAGGGATCTGATCCTCTTTCCATTCAAGCCAGCACGGCCGATAAACTCGCCGGACTAATCGGTGATCGTAGCCGTGAACAGCTCTTCCGTGCGCCTGCCGCGGGCAAATGGAGTATCGCGGAGATCATGGCGCATCTTGCCGATGCGGAACTGGCCATCGCGTGGCGCCTTCGTCAAATTCTCAGCAGCAACGGCGTCCCGCTCCAGGCTTATGACCAAGATAGCTGGGCTTCGACCTTCAACTATGCTGAACGCGATCCCCGTGAATCCCTGGCCACCTTCCGTGCTTTGCGCGCCGCTGATGTCGCACTTTTGAAGTCTGTACCCAAAGCTCTGTGGGACAACTACGGAATGCACCAGGAGCGTGGGAAAGAAACCATTCACCACATGGTCAACATGACCGCCGGACATGATCTCAACCATCTGCGCCAGATTGAAAAGATTGTCAGCGACCAGAACGGCTGCTAGCATCGGATGGTCACTATCAATGTCGCTTTTTTTGCAGCGTCAAGTTCTGCCATCGATAACAACTCAGTCTTGCGGTAACTCATCGCACCAAGTAGCCAGAGTTTGGAGTTTCCATGGCGACCGAAGACCGATGCGCGATATTCATACTGAAGAAAATCAAAGACCGGATTCCCAAACCCAATCCGATGAGAGATTGAACTAGACCCTGGATAAGGCATGTATGCGGGCGGATCGGAAACCGCTCGGGCCAGAAACCTTCTAAACGGCGCGTGGCAGGGAGTTGGGGCGATCGCGTTCATGACTTTCCCATTACAACGCGACAATCACTTGCAAGTCCACGATGTGCGAGATTGGGTGGTTGAGAGTCAGGTCGATCGATTGTGGCACCAAAACAGATAGGAGACTTAGGATGAAATTACGCATGAGTCAAGCAGTTGCCGTTACCATAGTGGTGGTTTGTGCAATGGTATTCAGTCCGAGTACGCAAGCCCAGGGCGCAGATGGCGGCCCCACAGATCCTCAGATTGTGGGAATTGTAGTTACGGCGAACAATATCGACATCGAATATGCAAAGATTGCCCTGAAGAAGTCGAAAAACAAGGAAGTTCTCGAGTTCGCCCATCAAATGATTAGAGACCACTCCACGCTGCAGAAATCCGTATTCGCACTCGGGAAAAAGCTCAACGTGACGCCCGCCGATAGCACCACTGAGGCATCGTTGAAGTCGCAAGCGGAAAAGACTAATGCCAAACTGAAGGCGCTTAAAGGTAAAGCGTTCGATAAGGCATATATCGACAATGAAATCGCGTTTCATAAACAAGTAATCGACGCGACAAATTCAGTGTTGATTCCCAACGCTAAAAATGCCGAGCTCAAGGGTGCATTGCAGAACGCAGTACCGCTTTTCCAGGGTCACCTTGAACATGCTCAGAACGTAGCCTCAAGTTTGGGCTAAAACATGATCAGGCTCAGCAGTATGTCTTTATTAAACCTGAGAATGTTTCTTGGTCGTATGTTTATGCGACCTGCAATCCTGCCGACAGTGGCTCTACTGGCGTTCGCAGCGGGAGTTGCTTTTACGGCTCCCGCCGCAGGGCAGGTAGCTGCTGAACCATCCACGCCCACAGGGAAGGTACACAAGCGGCACGTAGTGCTCATGCAGATGAACACGCAGACTAGCCAGTTCAGATACGAACCTGAAACTGTCGTCGCGAAAGTGGGAGATGTAATCGAATGGAAGAATAAAGATGTTTATCAACATACAGTAACTTCTATAAGTGATGCGACTTTACGTTCCGGCATCATTAGCATGGGAAAGTCGTGGCGTTACAAGGCGGTGAAAAAAGGAACGTTCAAGTACTATTGTAAACTCCATCCGAACATGAGAGGCACCTTGATTGTGCGCTAATCTCCATCCGTAAGCCCGGTGCTAACGATGAATTCGCAGACTTCCGTCGCGAATCCCGGCGGCGAAGGTAGCCGGTTGCATGCAACACAGTCGCAATCACCGCGCTGCAGGAGTCGCGGCGGCCATTTGCATTCCGTGATGATGGCTTCGGGCTGAGGCGTTGGCCGCCATGGCTATGTGTTTGTTTCAGCGCCGAAGGCGCGAATGAAAGTAGCCCGGCACGCAGCGAAGCAAGTGCCGGGAACTCAACCACCAAGACAAGTCCCGCCAGGGACGACTGAGTACGCGTCCAGGAAATTCTCTCGAAGCATTCTCACCTTCTCACCCTATGCGAAGTCGGAGCGTCAGTCGAATGCAAATCCGAATTTTATGCTATCCCGGATCGCGCCGGTTTAACATTGAGCTGCTATAACCACGGTTTGGAGGGACAGCATGAAAATCGAAATACGCTCTTGCCCTACTTGAGGGAATAACAAATCCAAGGTCGCGAGTCTCGTGGCCCTCATCAAGCAGCGTCTCGGCATTGATGCCGTGGTTACGTCTGGCAGCACCGGTCAATTTGAAGTGTTTGCCGATGGTGAACGAGTCGCTGAACGCGGTGGCAACTGGCTCACCAGAAGCTTCGGCGCCGGCTATCCTGATCTTAATAGCGTGGTTGAACAACTCCAGAAACGCGCCGCACGGTAAGCCGTTATTCACGGCGAAGCAGCCTGGCTCGCCTTAACGCCACAACGGAATCGATGCGCTGAAGAGGGCACCTGAGTGCCCTCTTCAGTTCTTTTGTGTTCAGCAGGTTACTGGGCCGTAAATGAAGGTCTGCCGCAAATGAGCGGAACCCTGGTTAAGTGACGATTCTTCCAAGCCAAATCTGGAAAGGCTGATCCTCGAATAAAATGATTTCTATGCCGAGTCCTTTCGAGAGTGCGCAACTCAATCTTCAGCTTTTTGATCTCCGCCGGGAATCCGTGTTGCGAGATGCGCGCAACTAGTTCGTGCTGGAATTCCATCCGGAAACCTTCGCTGAATTTACGGCGATCGTCGAGGGGCGAGAAAAACGCGCAGTTCCGCATGGTGATCGGCTACTGGGACATGGCTGCTTCGCTTGCCACCACAGGCGCCATTGACGGCGATGCTTTCAGGGCCGCCCACGGAGAGATATTCGCCGCCTTCAGCAAGGTTCACCCGTTTCTGGCGGAGTTGCGCGCCGCCAGCGGCGAACCCGAACTATGCAAACACATTGAGAGCGTTGTTCTGGCCGCGCCGGACGCGGAGAAAATCATGGCGCGCCGCCGTGAAGCTTTGCGAGCGGCCGCCAAGGCGCGCTCAACAGAAAAGCCGCACCCGTAAAGCCAACCAGCAGAATCAGCCCAGGATTTTTCGGATTTGGTCAATGTGATTGAGCGGCACTGGCGCTATTGCTATAAGATCGCCTTCGTACCGGGCCGGCAATCCACATGCGGCAGCGCGGCTCAAGCCTGACAAAAGCAAGCGGAGATACTCAATGAAGAAATCCGGACGAGTGATTCTGTTGATATTTGCCGGCATCATTGCATGTTCGCCGCACAGAATGCGCGCGCACAGACTCTCTCCATTCCCCATCCTGACGATCCGGCCAGAAAGGTTGAGTACTTTCTCGAGAAAGCCTGCAGCTCCCGGACCGTGGCCCGCGATTATTCTTCTTCACGGCCATCAGGACTCGCCTCGTGCGGGCGGCAAAGATTTTGTCACCTGGGGAGTGCTTGACGATTTCGCGAATCGTGGATATCTGGCCGTGTCGATTTCCCAGCCGGGCTACGGCAACTCGACCGGCCCGGCGGATTTTTGCGGCCCATTGACGCAACACGCTGTTGCAGCCGTGATCGCCAGGCTTCGAGCCGATGGATATGTGAAGGCGAATAGGATTCTGATACAGGGCGTCAGTCGTGGCGCGATGGTGGCGGGGCTGCTGGCGGCTCAGGATTCTGGAATAGGTGGCGTCGTCATGATATCCGGTGCATACGATCTGCCGGAGTACGTGCGAAAAGCTAAATCGCCGATGCAGAAGTCGGTCGTGGACGCGTTGATCAGCGAGACGGGTGGAAGCGAAAAAGCGCTGCGCTCTCGTTCGTTGATTAATTTCGCAGACCAGATGAAAGCTCCGGCCCTGATTCTGAATGGTGCAAAAGACGATCGGACAGATCCCACGCAGGCGCTGCAACTCGCTGAGGACATCAACAAACACGGCGGCCATGCGAGAGCCATCATCTATCCTCAATACGGTCATCAGATTCCGGTCGAAGTTCGAAACAAAGATGTGAGCCATTTATCCAGCAAGTTTTGGGGCAATGATCGCAAACCCGGATCATTTCAGGGCGAAGTAAGGCGCAAAAACAAAAGCCGCCAATTTCCTGGCGGCTTTCTTTTTGAATGTTGACTGTCTAGTTGCTGTAGAGCAGCACTCCGTCCGTGTTTTCCGCGCCTTCGCCTACCTGACGGTAGAAGAGGCGTTCGCCTTCGAGGTAAACCTCGATGAATGCAGGACGCGTAGTGAACGTTCCCTGGATCAGTGCTTCTGACAGCGGATCTTCGATATACCGCTGTAGTGCCCTGCGCAGAGGACGCGCACCGTAACTGCGGTCGCCCAGCGTCTTATCCAGGATCCACTTCTTGGCTTCCTCGTTCACGGTAATGGTGATGTGCCGTTGCGCGAGGTTGCCGTTCAGTTGGCCCACCAGCAATTCAAGGATCTGGATCAGATCAGCGTCAGCCAGGGCGTTGAAGATGATGACTTCATCCAGACGATTCAGGAATTCCGGATTGAAGGTCTTCTTCACTTCCTGCTTGACCAGATCTTCCACCTTCTCACTGACCATCTCTTCCTTGTCAATGGAGAAGCCGAGTCCCTTGCGCTTCATCAGGTGGCGCGCTCCAATGTTCGAGGTCATCACGATGATCACGTTCTTGAAATCAACCGTGTTGCCCAGACCATCTGTAAGCTGGCCGTCTTCCAATACCTGAAGCAGGATGTTGAACACATCCGGGTGCGCCTTCTCCACTTCGTCCAGCAGGACGACGGAATAAGGTGACCGCTTCACGCGCTCGGTCAACTGACCGCCTTCTTCATAGCCCACATATCCCGGAGGCGAACCGATCAGCTTGCTGACCGAGTGCTTCTCCATGAATTCGGACATATCGAAGCGGATCAGTGACTTCTCACTGCCGAACAGGAACTGCGCCAGCGTGCGCGCGACTTCCGTTTTCCCCACGCCCGTGGGGCCCAGGAACAGGAACGAGCCGATGGGGCGATTGGGCGACTTCAAGCCCGCCCGTGAGCGGCGGATCGAACGGGCCAGGGCGCTGATGGCCTTGTCCTGTGAGATCACGCGCTTGTGGAGCTCTTCTTCCACACGCAGCAGCTTTTGCGTTTCTTCTTCCTTGATGGAGGTGACGGGCACGCCGGTCCAGCGGCTGACCACTTCCTCAATGTCCTCACGGTTCACTACACCGGTGGCGGACTCATCCAGGTGATATTTTTCACGCAGACCGCGCAGGTTCTCGCGCTCTTTGCGCTCCTCATCGGAGTAGAAACGTGCTTTTTCAAATTCGTGGTTCGCCACGGCGTTTTCGCAGCGGTGAACAATGAACTTGATCCGCTTCTGGACTTCGGTGATCTCATCGGGCAGGGAAGTCTGGCGCAGCTTTACGCGCGCACCGGCTTCATCCAGCAGGTCAATCGCCTTGTCCGGAAGGAAACGGTCAGGAATATAGCGGTTGGAGTGATACACGGCGAAGTTGACGGCATCATCCGTGTAACTGACCGCGTGAAATTTTTCGTAGCGCTCCTTGATGCCGTAGATGATCTTCACTGCCTGCTCTTCATTGGGCGGTGGGACTTTCACGGCCTGGAAACGGCGTTCCAGCGAGCGGTCCTTCTCAATTGACTTGCGATATTCGCCCGGCGTGGTTGCGCCGATGCACTGAATTTCGCCGCGTGAGAGGGCCGGCTTCAGGATGTTGGCTGCGTCCAGTGAGCCTTCCGCGGAACCGGCGCCAACCAGGGTATGCAACTCATCAATAAAGATGATGCAGTTCTGGTTCTCCATCAGTTCTTTCATGATGGTCTTGAGGCGCTCTTCAAATTGGCCGCGGTATTTGGTTCCGGCAACGATCAATGAAAGATCGAGGCCGAGGATTCTCTTATCAGCTAAGAATGATGGCACGTCACCATCAGCGATGCGCTGCGCCAGGCCTTCCACAATCGCGGTCTTGCCAACGCCCGGCTCGCCGATGAGTACGGGATTATTTTTGGTGCGGCGGCACAGGATCTGCACCACACGCTCCACTTCACCGTCACGGCCCACCAGCGGATCAAGCTGGTTGTCCATGGCGGCTTGCGTCAGGTCACGGGAAAATTCTGACAGCAGGGAAGATTCGCGCGATTGTCCGCGCTGGGGTTGGGCCTTCTCCTGTGTACTGCGCGCCAGCTCTTCACGAATCGCGCTCAGGCGCAGCCCGCGCTCATGCAGAATTTCCGCGGCAAAACACTTCTCTTCCCGCAGCAACCCAAGCAGCAGGTGTTCCGTGCCTATATGCTTGTGGCTGAGGCGTTCCGCCTCTTCCGCCGCATAGGCGAGCACCCGCTTGCATTCGTTGCTCAAGGGAAGATCGACTGACGTGGAAACCTTTTCCCGAATCGTGGTGTGTCCCTCAATCTGTTTCCGGATCGATTCCACTGACGCATGGGACCTTAAAAAGCGGTTTGTCAACGCCTTGTCTTCACGCAATAGACCCAGCAACAAGTGCTCCGTCTCGATGTAAGGTGAGCCAAACTGGCTCGCCTCATACCGCGCGAAGAAAATCACACGCCTGGCTTTTTCTGTATACCGCTCGAACATGTTACCTCACCCCAGATGCCTTCAGTCACCTCTGCCGAATGCATCTCTCTCTTCTCCTGGTACGAACCACCGTACTTCCAAGAAGAAGCTTTCCGTCCGGCCAATCTTCCCTGAACGTCTTCCTGCTTTGCCGGACAATCCAACGGTCAGCCTTTCAGACCGCAAAGTTTAAAACCTAAATGTCCTTCCCCTGCTCTCCTTCTATTCTAAGTCCGAAGTGAGCTGGGTGAAACCTCTTCCGCAAGACCCCGACGTAACCTAAGTACGCGGTCACAACGACCGGCGAAATCCAGATTATGGGTGACTATGAGAGAGGTTAACTGGTAATCCCGATGGATTCTCTGGACTAATTCGAAGACCATATCCGCGGTGCGGTTGTCCAGATCGCCTGTGGGCTCGTCGGCCATCAAAATGTTCGGCCCTGTAATCAGGGCTCTGGCCAGCGCAACACGCTGTTGCTCCCCACCAGAAAGCTCGCCCGCGCGATGATGACTGCGATCAGCCAGTCCCACCTCATTCAGCCAGTGAGCGGCTTCTTTCATCGCCGATGCAGCCCGGACCTCTCATGAGAAGCGGCATGGCAACATTTTCCAGCGCCGTAAATTCCGGCAACAGGTAATGAAACTGCCATACAAAGCCAATCTCACGATTGCGAAACTCCGCTGCGGCATCATCATCCAACTTGGCTATTTGAGTCTGGCCGCAGTATACGTCACCCTCTGAAGCACGATCAAGCGCTCCTAAAATGTGCAAAAGCTGCTTTTTCCAGCCCCAGACTCGCCAACGATGGCCAGCATTTCTCCCTTCCTCACCCGGAAGGACAAATTTTCAAAGAGCACTAAATCTGTTTGACCCGACTTGTAAACCTTCTTAAGTCCATCAACGCGAAGGATTTCAGTCCCGTTTACTATTGGATGCACGTACCTACCCCAATGGTGCAATCCACTACTTTCTTCAGCATTTTCAGTTCCGTTCTCAAACTGAAATTCGCTGTCTTTTTCAAACCCCAAATCTGCTCTCTAGACTCAACCATGTTGGATATAAGAATCCTCAAGAAAGCATTAATTTCCTTAATTCCTGACATGCTGAGGATCTTGGCACCATCTTGCTCTCAAGAGCGCATGATAAGCAATGGGGCATATCACTCATAGCGTAATGCCTCCGCAGGCAGAACGCGAGCGGCTGACCAGGAGGGATAAAGTGTGGCAACAAAGGAAATTAGCAGCGCCACGCCAGCCACCAGGAGGCCATCAAGAACACGCGGCGCAAAAGGGACATAGTTAATGGAATAGACTTCCGGGTTCAAAGCGATGAAATGGTATCTTGCGCCAGCTATGGAAATGCCGTATCCCAGGATTAATCCCAAAACCGTCCCGATCACGCCGATCAAGACTCCCTGGAAAATGAAGATACCCCGCACCTGACGCCGCTTTGCGCCCATGGAAATCAGCACAGCAATGTCTTTTGTCTTCTCCATCACCATCATGATCAATGAAATCAGGATGTTGAGAGCTGCGACAAAAACTATCAACCCAATGGTCAAAAATGTCACAACCCGTTCCAGGCTCAAGGCGCGGAAAAGGGCCCGGTTTTGCTCCATCCAGCTTTTGGCCGTGTACTCAGGACCGGCCGCTTTTTGCAGTTCAGCCCCTACCTGCTCAGCTTTGTAGAGATCATCAATCTTGAACTCGATCACGGAGATTACGTCGCCCAGGCTGGCCAGGCGTTGCGCATCCGCAAGACGGGTGAAGCCCCAGGTGCTGTCATAGTTATAGAAACCAGAGCGGAAGATCCCAACCACCTTGAAGCGTTCAAACTTCGGGCGCAAGTCCAAAAGGCGTGAGTTCACCCTGAGGACTGGTAATGTTCACAGTCGAACCCACGGTGGCCCCAATGGATTCCGCTAAGTCCTTACCTAACACCAGAGGAGGCATTTCGTCTGACTGGCGGCAGTCTTCGCTTGTCGCGGGGCACGGCGTTGGTGACGGTTTGGGGGCCAGCGCCGCAGCCGATCCAATGGTTACAGATTTCAGTAGCTCGCTTACCCGATTCTCATATTCGGGAATTACACCTTTTAATTCCATTCCGCCAGCCCGCGCCGCGCGATTGATCATGACCTCTTCATATAGAGAGGGAGCAGCGGCAATTACATGGGGCTGCTTAGACATTTTGTGCAGCATTGAGCGCCAGTCGTAGATGCCATCAGCCAGGGTCTTCTCCAATTGCACATGGCTGGTTGAGCCAAGAAGCTGGCTTTGCAGGTCTTTCTGGAAACCAGCATTAATGGAAAGAGCCACCACCAGTGAGGCCACGCCCGCCGCTACGCCGATCACAGAGATGATGGTGATCACACCAATCACTGCCTGTCGCCTCTTGGCCCGCAGGTATCGGGCAGCGACGTAAAATTCGAATTTCATCGCACTTCGCTCCGAACCGCCTGGCAAGGCACGTGTTCTCTTCCGGAGCCTGATGCGTTCGCCTCGGCACGCTGGTCGAGCGGTCTTTCGCACGAAATAGGTGCGCTCAATTCCGAGTCTCTTTCAGCATGGGGCGAGCAAAAGGCAGGGGGAACAAGGGAACAGACGTCTTGTATTCGCGGTAGCTCTCGCCGAAACGCTTTTCCAACTCGCGTTCCTCCAGCGCAATCATCAGCGGGTAAGTCACGATCAGACTGATTGCGAGAAGAACAAAATTCACAGCCAATCCGCTGCCCACAGTCCAGCCCAGCATGTTGCAGAGATGGGCAAAGTAGATGGGATGGCGCATGCCTCTGTGCAGGCCGGTGGTTACCAGTTGCTGCTCGTGTTCCACAGGACGGAGTTCTACTTCCCCGCTCAGTTTGCGCCCGCCGAACTCAGAGAAGATACGGCGATAAGTCCGCCACCCCAGGGCAAAAAATGGCAACGCGGCCAGCCATGTATAAGGAGCAGAGTACAGGCGTAATGCGTGCCATGGCCAGGTGACCCAAATTTCAGCCAGGATAATGACGGCCCATATCGGGAGCAGCGCTCGATAGGGAGACCGTGGAGTCTGCGCCATGCCGCAGCAAAGGGATGAATAGCAAACCAGAAGAGCGGAATGCTGCTATAGACAACTACCAACAACCACGATATTCCCAGCAGCATTGCCTCCATGAAGCTGATTGTAACAGCGGGTCTGGCTGATGGCTGCCAAAACGAAAGATGATGTTTACAATGAAAGGTCTCTCTCTCGTCCATGACCTCTACATCGCGAACCAGAAAAAAAAGCCCGCCGCGTAAGCGTGTTGCCCCAAGTCCTCTCATTCGCTGCGTCATCTTTGACCTGGATGACACGCTTTACGATTGTTTTGGCCAGCGTGTGAAGCCCGCGCACCATCATGCCGCGGAGGCCATGGTCAAAGCCGGACTGAATGCCACGGTGGAAGCTGCCTACCGTGCTCGCATGAAAGCTTTCAATGACGATCCCATGTTGCGGCACATTGACGCCGTGGTCTGTGAGCATTACGGCGGCGGTGATCCGGTGGCCATCAGTGAGGCCGCGCGCGATGCCTATTTCAACTGCCCGGTCGGCAAGCTGACGCTTTTCTCCGGAACCATGCCTCTCCTTCGCTTTCTGCATGGTCGCGGCATCAAGTGCTTTGTGGTGAGCTTTGGCGAACCCAAAATTCAAAAAGCCAAAGTCCGATCCCTCGGCCTGGATCGCACCGCGGCTATTGACCGGATCTTTTATGCGGACCGGCAAAACCTGCTCACCAAGGAAGCGGCGTTCAGGCAGATACAGAAAGAGCTTGGGTTCAAGCCGGGAGAGATGCTGATCGTCGGTGACCGGGCCATGAGCGAGATACGCGCCGGCAATGAACTCGGCATGCATACCGTGCGCATCCGTCGCGGCGAATTCGCCGCGCCAGGAGTCGCAAGGCAAGATCGAAGCAGGCGGACTACACCGTGAAAAGCATTTCAGAGGTAAGAAGAGCTGCCCATATGTTTGGGGCGAGGAACGCGAATAGACAAAAGCGCAGAAGGCGCCAATCTGATTCAAAATCAGCGCCGATAAAAGATCACCTCATCCCGAAGCCGGTTCATGACGAACCGAAGTTACTCTCAACACGGCGTTACTCTCAACAGCGTACGTCAACACTTGTCATCCTGAGCGAAGTCGGAGCGTATGCGACGACGCAGCCGAAGGATCCCGAGGATGCCATTCCTGACCATGCTGCTTCAGGGAATCTCTCTGAGCGAAAACAGGAATAGAACTTCGCCATCCCGAATACCGGTCAACTAGACGCAGCGACAAAAAATTCACCAGAAATCGTTGCGGTGAGGCCGACTTGCGCGCCGAACCGCCTGCCAAAAGCGCCCGACCAAATCAGCCAAGATAGAAGCACTCGAGCGGTTTGGAGCGAAGCGACAAAAACTAACGTGTCACGAACTTTGCCGTGGCAACATTGTCAGTCCGATCAAAGACTCTCACCACCACAACATGCTCTCCTGACGCTGCGCTAATATTGGCCGCAGGCTTTTGCTTCCCGCGCTTCGCATCAGGCTGTGGGTCGCTTACCGGCGTGGCATTCAGCAGGACGTTGAAGTCGTAATTTTCTGTCCGCGCATCTGAAAGCTGTCCTACTGGTTCCAGATATTGCCAGTCCCCGGCATCCACTGAGAATTCAGCGCGACGGATCGGCGATGAATCATCCGTAGCGTGAAACGTCACATGAAGTTGCTGGGCTTCCACGCGCGCCGCCAGGTTCTCAATCCGTGGAGGAGTGTTGTCCACTTCAAAGCGCTGGCTCTGTTTTTCATCGGTCAAGGCTTCTTCGGGGGTGTGAGAAGGCGCGTCACTTGCCACCACCTTCACGGTGTATCCACCGTCGGGCAGCAGGCCAGATTCAAAGGAATAGAACTTATCCTGATGCCTGAGCGCAATAGCTTCCAGTCACGCTCATTATCGCCGCGATAATAAAGAGAGAAGACCAGATTGTCGTCATTATCGTCATGAGCGTTCCAGTGAACGCCAACGTAGGAGCGATCGTGTGTGGCCGTTGGGGCAACATCCACCTTGCCCACCAGCGGCGCGGCGCCCAGGGTCATGACCATGTCATTGCGGGGTTGAGCCTGGTATCGCGTAGCCTGCTGCACGTTAACGTCTTCAATCACGGGGGCAACATTCTTGGGCAGGTAGTTGATGGTGACGTCATCAAGTTGCGTGGGCGGGTTCGCCGGCTTCAGAACGGCACGCCACTGGACAAAACGGGCCGCGGGGATTTCCAGCCGGGCATCGCGACTGAGATCAATGCGCGTCCATGCGCTCCAATTGCGATCAGGGTTATCAACGTTGCCGCTGCGGGCGAAGAGTTCATAGTTGCCGTGTCCGCGGACTTCGGCGCGTCCCCAGCGAGAAAAGTTTTTGGCGTCCTGAACGTCGCTTTCAAACGTGCCTTCCGCTTCAGGCGAGTTGCTGATCAGCATGATTTTGCCCAGGTTACTGCTGGAGCAATAAAGAGCTCCGCCCGGGGCCTTGCTGAAAGAGGTGACCTGGCTGGCGCTGGCGCGGAGAAGATCAGAGTAGTCGCCATTCTTCTCGATAGCGTAAATGCGGCCTTTGTTGCCGGTCCCGGCAATCAGCCGGCCCGCGGCATCGAAGTCCAGGGCGTAAACCACGTCATCGCGTGAGGACCACAGTTTGCGCGGAGAGCCATCGGCCGCGATCAGGAATACGTCAGAGCCGCCCAGGTTCACGTTGCCGACAAACGGCACCGTGACAGGTTGGGCGCCGGGTTGGGTGATGACCGGGGCAGAAGGAGCGTTGTTGCCTGAAGGCGTCGCGCGTTTTTCCCCAGTCGCCGCGGCATAGATGTTTCCCGCGGCATCCACCGCGAGGGCGGTAACTTCTTTGCGCGGTGCGGCGTAGAGAACAAAGCCTTCACCTGCGGGAGTGATTCGATAAATGAGTGCGCCGCCATCAGAGCCGGCAATCACATTGCCCTTTGGGATCAAAAGCCAGCACGCGTATGTGGGCTTCGTCTGATTTGAAGAACACCGCGCCCTGGCCTGTCTTCTCCACACGGTAGATTTCGCCGCTATCGCCCGTGGCGATATAGAGGCGGCCGTCATTATCAAACGCCATGTCCCATATGTATTTCGTTTTGGGATCAAAAAACACGGTGGCGGCGTAGTCAGAAGCGGCGGGCTGGCCGGCCTTGGCCGAAGCGGCGGCATTGCGGGCGATACGATAGACCTTGCCATCAGGCGAGGTCGCGGCATAAATGGCGCCGTCTTTCCCCATCGCCACGGTCTGGACCTGAAGCTCCTTCGGCTCAAAGATCACTGAGGATTTTCCATCCGGGGTGATGCGATAGACACGAGCCGGCGCTCCTGTGGCGGCGTATACCGTTCCATCACGATCGGCCACGATGCGCCATATGAAAGTGGATGGCGTGGTGGAGAGTACCTTGAAGGCGGGCGCCAGTTCCAGTTGGCCGGTGCTGCGGATGGCCACACCCCGCGTTGCGCCGCGTTCAAATTCCTCGTAGCCGGTCTCTTTCCACTGGCGTGTGCCTTCGGCCATGGCGAGGCCAACCAGGATAAGAGTAATAAAAGCAAAGTAGATTTTTTTCATTGTGATGGCATTCCAGAAAATAACAGAGTAACAGGGCAGAGCACGCGCCGGTAATCAGTGAGCGAAAGTGCGAGCGGAATACGCGACGCGAGAGATGGAAGGGGAGCCGCTTTGGCAACGGCCCCCTTTAAAATGATATTACCTGATGGTAATACTGATGACCTGTGAACCGGTAACCACATAGCCCACCGGCGTGTTGGATTCATTCACGGCAGATTCGTTAAATACCTGCATCTGCTGAGTAGCGCGCATGCCTTCCATCACGTTCATTACGGAAAGCGGCACGCCGGGCATGACTTTATCTTCCACGGTCGCCTGAGGATTTGATTCCAGGAGCGAAACATAGAGGTGATCATTGAGATGTTCCTTGTTGAGCAGCTCAATGGTGGAACCCAGATCCAGACCGCGAGCACTGCCGGAGCCGTGGCGCGCATGGTCAAGAGTCTCAGCATCACTGACCAGGATACGCAAATTGCCTTTGGGCACTGAAGTGGGCACGCGCACCGGGATACGGCGCACAATACGGTCACCACGATAAGGACGGAGCACGGCTTCAATAGTGATTTCGTCGCCGGGCCGCGCTTCCGTCATGTCTGTTCGTGCATTCTCCAGTACGGCGGAGTGGCGGTCGCGTTCCAGGTCGAAGTCAAGAGCCACGCCTTTTACGGTGGGCGCTTCGTAGGGGTTATCGTAGATGCGTCCGAAGTGCTCGCCCAGGGCAACGGCCACGGCAAACGCCGTTGGCTGCGAATCAGTAGGTGAGAACATGTTGGCCATCTTCACGTCAGGATATCCATTCACGTGGATCTTGCCGTTCATACGATAGGTGGTTTCTTCACCATACTGGTTCATTCCCATGAGCGCATTGAATACGGTGGCCATCATCATCAGCGGCGTGAGCCTGGGATTGTTCAGGACCTCATAGTGAAATTCCCTGGGGCCGCTGGGCCCATGTATGTTGAGCGTGACCGGGATCATCTGCGGCGCACGGTCAAACATTCCCATAATGCCCGTCTTGCGGTCCTGCACGAAAGCGCCAACCGCTTCAGTGGCATTTACGATCTTGAAAGCGTTCAGCGGCGAAGCGAGCGTGGCAATCACGTTTGCCTTGGTCATGGGCATATCAACCATTCCGTACTGCGTGAGCGGATGGCCGCAGGCGAGCAGGTGGTCTTTGTCCATGTATGTGACGGTGCAGGTGGCGGCCACATCCATGTCACCGCGAACCATGATGGCGCTGACGGCGGAGCCGGGGACCAGAGGTTCAGGCTGTTTCGCGTCACTCACGGAACCCACACCCATGACCGGCGTTATGCCGGCTTCCGCGAACTGTGTTCCAAACTGTTTCAGGGACGCTTCCGTAAACCCGCTAAAGACGAATGGAGCATCTATCGGCTGAAGATATTGCGCTACGCCCTGGAATGAACTCATGTCTGGAGCGCCCGGGCCGCTGGTCTTTTCCGCGCCCGCCGGTCTGTTTGCTGCTGACGCGCCCTGTTGCGGAATGCTGTTATCAAACTCGTTGATTTCCAGCATCTGCGAAATGGGCGTTACACCGGCAATAGGCTCCTTCGAGAACTGCCCGATGCGATAGGCGATCGCGCCCAGCATCTTGCCGTTAATATAAACAGGGCTGCCGCTCATACCGGCGACAACGCCCGTGTACTCTGCCTTGTCCCCATGAAGACGGACCAGGACAACATCACTCTTGGGTCCGTTCATGTTCTTGAGTACGCCCAGAACCTCAACCCCCATGGCTTCCGGCTGGGTGCCCTGAAAAACCGTGTAGGCCACACCCTTCATGCCGGGGCGAACCTCATCCACCGTCATGATCTGGTTCTGCGGCATCTGGGTCTGGGACGCGGGTTTGGGCGCGGCAGAGTTGTTTGGTGCAGGAGCCTGGGCGAGAGAAACCCCTGAAAAAATGACGAGAGCGGCGGCTAAAGCGGTTATTCTCATACGGACAAAAACCTTTGCCGAATACACCTCGGGCCGCAATCAATGGCCTTAGGCCTCTAAAAAGGTGAGTTCGTGCATCTATACTAGAATACAAATATCCAAAAAGGCAGCCAGAAATGTCCTTAACACAGCTCCGAAAACTGTCTAGCATCCCTAAGGGGATTGCCCGGTTGCTCTTGGTCCCTGCATTCATAATCGCTTTTGATGGGCTTCCGCTTTTCGCGGCCCAGGACAACGGATCGCAACAGAGCCAGCAACCGCAATCGACGCAACAGCAGCAGAATCAACAGAATTCCACGCCTTCAGCCGGCGGCCCCCAAGGTGACATTGGCCCCATTGCGGTGCCGAAGAAAAAAGATCAGCCGCCGCCAAAAGAAGAAGCGCCCAAGCCGCCCAAGAAAGTGGAGGGCCTGCCCAACTTCACACTAAGGGTCAACGTACCTTTGGTTTCGCTCGATGTGGGCGTGCTCTCCAAGCAGGGCACGTTCATTCCCGGTCTCCGTAAAGAAAATTTCCGCGTTCTCGAAGATGGCGTTCCGCAGACGATCACCGCCTTCAACCAGTCTGAGGCGCCTATCACGGCGGTGATGCTGGTGGAGTTTGCGAATAATTTTTATCCATTGGAGTATGACTCGCTTTATGCATCCAGCGTGTTTGCCAGCACCTTGAAAAAAGAAGACTGGATTGCCCTGATCACATTCGATATCCGTCCCCACATACTTGCCGATTTCACCCAGGACAAGCGCGAAATCTATGAAGGACTGCGCAGCCTGCAATTCGCCATGTCGGCGGAGTCCAACCTTTTTGACGCGCTGTACGAAACCCTGGACCGCCTCGACGCCGTGGAAGGCCGCAAGTACATCATGCTGATCTCCAGTGGGCGCGACACCTTCAGTAAACATACGCTCGACCAGATTTACAAAAAGGTACAAGCGTCAAAGGACATTGCAATTTACTCCATCAGTACCGGCGCGGCGATGCGTGAATATGCGGAGTCACACGGTATGAGCAGCGCCCTCTGTAACATCACTTCATTCAGTTGCCGCACGGAGTGGCTCCAGGCGGACAACCAGATGAAGACTTTTGCCAAGATGACAGGCGGAAAATTTTACCAGCCGATGTTTCAGGGCTCGTTTAAAGACACGTTCGCTGATATCGCGCAGACCATTCGAAACCAGTACACGCTGGCTTATCATCCTACCAACCAGACCCAGGACGGGTCTTTCCGCAAGATCAAGGTTGAACTGGTGGGGCCGGATGGAAGTCCGCTGAAGATGCGGGATGAAAAAGGGAAAGACGTGAAGTACCAGATCATTGCCCGCGAAGGCTATAAAGCCAAACATGAGGTCGAATAGCAGTCTGTTGCAAATTGCGTACCGGTTACTTCGCGCAGTTTAGTGGAAGAAGTGTTGCAGCAAAAGGAACATTCCAATGCCGGCGAAAACGGCCAGCGCCACGCCGATGCCGCGTTCGCGATTGACCTCTGGAATCAGGTCTGAAGCCGCTACGTAAAGGGTGACGCCGGCCGAAAGCGGAAGTCCCGCAGGCAGCGATTTCGTAAATTCCATCACCGTCAGCACGCCGATCACAGTTGCCGCTCCCAGGGCGCCCGATGCGGCCCACGCAGTGGCCTTGCTGTGTCCCGCGGCAAGCATGATAGAAGATGCGGTAAAGCCCTCCGGCACCTTGTGCAGGATAACGGCCAGGAAAATCAGCCAGCCCAGCCAGTTCGAGACCAAAAACCCCGAGGCAATGGCCACACCATCAAAAAACGTGTGAATGATGAGCCCAAACATAACGGAGTAGCTGCGGTGGACCTGCGTAAATTCCTCGTGATGAATCTCCTCACCAAAGTGAAAATGCGAAGTCACGGTGTGCTCAAAAAAGTGCACGATAAAGTATCCGGCCAGCAACAGCAAAGGAGCGTTGGGACCGGAGAGGCGGATGCTTTCCGGGAGCATCTCCAACAAGGCGGTGCCCAGCATGAACCCGGCGCCCAGCGCCACGAAATAACGCAGGTAGCGCTTGTCCCAGTCTTTTTGAACGATCACCGCGCCGCCAAAGCCATTCGCCAGAGCCGCGGTCGCGCCCAACAGGATACTTGTTGTAATAGAAGTCATTGAGGGATCAATCAGAATAGCAGGAATACTTGATTGATCCTTCCAGCCGATCAAGAATATGTAATTTAATTTTTGTTAAAGGCCATATCAAAATTGCCTGCATGGAGCACGCTCCAATATGCCGTAACAACGGATATGCAGCGGGCTCATCCGCTATGTCGAATATGCAACACGTCGCCATCCTGCACAATGTAGTCTTTGCCTTCCAGTCGCAATTGGCCTTTGGAGCGGGCGTTGGCCTCTGAGCCGGCTTCCAGCAAGGTGTCCCAATGGATGGTTTCAGCCCGGATGAAGTGCTTTTCCAGATCGGAGTGAATCGCCCCAGCCGCTGCCTGGGCACGTGAATTTCGCGGCACCGTCCAGGCTCGGCACTCATCTTCCCCGATGGTGAAGAAGGAAATCACGCCCAGCAGTTCGTAGGTCTTGCGAATCAACCTGGTCAGCCCGCTTTCCTTCAATCCGTAACTGGAGAGAAACTCCTGCGATTCTTCGTCGCTCATGTCGGCAAGTTCGGCTTCCACTTTGCCGCAAATGGCGGTTGCGCCTGCGTTCTTGCGGGCAGCAATCTCCTCGAGTTTGAACTTTGTCACCGCGTTCTCAAGGTCCTCGCCCAGCGAAGTGGATTCATTCACGTTGAGCACATAAAGAATCGGTTTTTGGCTGAGGAACATGAAGCCGCGAATGCGCTTTTCGTCATCGGCGCTGATTTCCATCTCGCGCAGCGGCAGTTCCTTCTCCAGATGGGCCTTGGCGCGAATAATCAAGTCGTTTTCTCGTTCCAGTTCCGCCGTCTTCATTTTCTTCAGATCTTTTTCCAGACGCTCAAGACGCTTTTCCACCTGTCCCAGGTCACTGACGATCAGGTCAAAATCAACATTCTTTGCATCACGCAACGGATCATTCGGCCCCACGTGAGGGATGGATGGATCATCAAAGGCGCGCAGCACGTGCGCCAGCGCGTCCACGGTGCGTAAATTGGTGAGGAAGGCCGTTTCCTTGAGCGCGTCCTGACCAATGGCAGCTACGTCAACATACTCAACCACAGCATGCGTTAGCTTCTTGGGGTTATATTGCACAGCCAGACGGTCCAGACGGTCGTCCGGCACCTTGGCGATGCCGAGATGCGCTTCCCGAGGATTGGAATGACCACGGGCGGAAACATCCACCTTGGTCAGGATCTTAAATAAGGATGTTTTGCCTACCTGGGGCAGGCCGATAATTCCTGTTTTCATTTTTTTGTCGCTGCGCTCCAGACCGCTTTAAGCGAATCGTCTTCTTTAAGGTTGTTCTGCGCTTGTTGGCAGCGGGCTCGGCGCGTGTTCGGCCTCGCCCTTGTTTATGTCACTTCGTTTTTTGTCGCTGCGCTCCAAACCGCTTTAAGCGAATCGTGTTCTTTAAGATTGTTCTGCGCTTGTTGACAGCGGGTCTCGGCGCGTGTTCGGCCTCGCCCTTGAAAGTACCAGCACTTAGCCCTTGGCCATTAGCCCTTAGTCTCGAACCGTTGATTGTAAATGAGGAACGTGGGCATAACGACAGAAGGGGCAGATGCTAGCCGCCATGAGCTGCCATAATAAGGGCTAAGTGCTAAAGGCTAACGGCTAATGGCTGATTCGCGATCAATGCTCGCAGCTTGCGACTAACGGCTAAGTGCTAATGGCTAAGTGCTGATCCCGCGATCAACGTTGGCAGCTCGCCACTAATGGCTAAGTGGCTAAGTGCTGCTAAGTGCTAAAGGCTAACGGCTGATTCCGCGATCAATGCTCGCAGCTTGCGACTAACGGCTAAGTGCTAACGGCTAAGTGCTAAGAGCTGTATTCCCCAAACCTGCGCGCCGTCAACACAATCACAACCAGTCCACAGAAGAAGACGCCGCCTTCGGCGCGCGTGGACCAGGCATGAAGATGATCGAATTGACTGCGATGTTCAGTGGAGATGCCCTGGGCGGAAGCCATTTCAATCCGCAGGTCGCGAATTTTCGGAGTAATCACGGATTGTGAAATCCACGTGAGCGCCAACATGACGATGACGAGCAAGTGAGTCGCCCATAACATTTTGCTGCCAGCCCCACCCGAGTTCCCGTCATGCTTGCCGGCGATGGTCTCATGGATAAAGGAGGCGAGCAGGAAAAGCAGTCCGGAGACGTAGGCCATCCAGTGCAGTTTGCTCAAGCTTACACTCACTACATCGCCGGCAAGTTTTGTTGTTGGCAGAACCGTAAACACCGTCGGCGCCAGCACGAAAGAGAAAAAGATGATGCCGCCGATCCATGTGATCAGCGCCAGCAGCATCAAGCTCCGCAAAGCCAATCCAACCCGGCTCATACCGGAACGGGAATGCTTTGAACAATGTCGCGAATGATGGTTTCAGCCTGGTCGGTCTTTTTCATGGTGGAAGAGTAACGCGCATTCACCACCACGCGATGCGAAAACACAGGAGTGGCCAGGCTCTTGAAGTCAGTGGGTGTAGCAAACTTGCGGCCATCGAGATAGGCCATGGCCTGCGCGGCACGGTACAGCATCAATGATCCGCGAGGCGACACGCCGAGCGCCAGGGAATCAGATTCACGCGTGCGCTTTACGATTTCCAGCGCGTAATCCACCAGGCTGTCATCCACTTTTACCAGTTTGACTTCTTCCTGCATGGCCATGATTTCGGCGCCGGTGGCGACCGGAGAAATCTGGTCAAGTCTTGCCGCTCCGGCTTCGGAGCGGAGAATTTCACGCTCATTGGCTTTCTGAGGATAGCCCATGTGCAGGCGCAACAGAAAACGGTCAAGCTGCGATTCCGGCAAAGGATATGTGCCGTGGTGTTCCACGGGATTTTGCGTGGCGATGACCAGAAAAGGTTGTGGCAGCGGATGCGAGTGGCCGTCCATGGTGACCTGGCCTTCATTCATGGCTTCCAGCAATGCCGACTGGGTCTTGGGCGTGGTGCGATTGATTTCATCCGCCAGCAGAATGTTGGTAAAAACCGGTCCGGCTTTGAATTCAAATTGCTGCTCCACCGCCGAGTACACGGAAATACCCAAAACGTCAGAAGGCAGCATGTCACTGGTAAATTGCAGCCGCTGAAAGGTGCATTCAAGGGTGCGGGCAAGAGCATGGGCCAGAGTGGTCTTACCAACTCCGGGGACGCCTTCAATGAGCAGGTGGCCGCGGGCCAGCACGCATACCATGGCCATGCGCACCACTTCGTCATTGCCGCGAATGATGCTGCGCAGGGACTGCTCAATGGCCGTGGCGCGAGTCCCGGATGCTGTGTGGAGTTGTGTTGAAACCATGTACTTGGCTCTATTGTAACGTGATGTTGGCTAAATCGTGATGTGGCTATATCAGGGCGGGGCGCATGCCCCCTTACTATGGACGTTGTTCCTTCTACTATGCGCGCAGTGCACTTATATCCTCAAGAACAACCGTGTTGCGCGATGGTTCCTAAAGTAACCTGCTTTGGCGCGCGATCTGTGCCAGAATTTGCCTTATGTCAGCACAAAAAAAGGCTTGGTCAGGCTGGAAGATTGCACGTTACGGCATTCTTTGTCTGATGCTGCTGGTATCGGCACTGATGTTAAAACGCCCGACTCTGCTGGCTGAACCATCGCCCGGCGCCGCAATGCGCCAGGACAGCCAGAGCTTCCAGGCCAAATGGGTTGATCTTGAGCAGGCCCACCTTCGCGGCGAAAGTTCGGAATTCCGTTTCACCACTGACGAGGTGAATGCCGCATTTCAGGAAAGCGTGGAAGGCAGCAGAGACGTTGCCTCACAGAATTATGCCCCCGCAAAGCCGGCCCAGGTTTTCTTTGCCGGTGATCACGTGACCGGGCAATTCGTGACCAGTGTGCACGGCAAGGATGTTTATCTCACTGTGTCTGGAAAATTGCGCGTGGTGGAAGGCTATCTCACTTTCGATCTGGCAGAAATGAAGATTGGCGATCTGCCAGTTCCTGTTTCCCTGGTCGCCTTGCAGCTCCAGAGCAAGCTCCGGGAGCCCGAAAATCGCGAAAAAATGAAGCTGCCGTCTTATGTTGCCGACCTGCGCGTGGAAGATGGACAGCTTGTTGTCCTGGAAAAGTAACACCCTATGCGGGTGTTGATCTCTCGCTAACTCGCGACAAAAAACAACTGCCAGACCTTACTGCGGCACTGAAGCGTGCCCCGTGAGGCGCTCAATTCTCTTGTAAATCGGCGGATGGGTGGAAAACAGGCTGCCGAAATCCACGCCCATCATCGGCTTAATGATGAACAGGTGTGCCGTGGAGGGCGTAGCCACCATCGGCACGCGTCTGGAATAAGCGTCCAGTTTTTGCAGCGCCCTGGCAAGAGCGTAAGGGTTGCCGGTAAAATGCGAGCCCGTGGCATCAGCCTCATATTCTCGCGTGCGTGAAACCCAGAGTTGAATCAGCATGGCGGCAATCGGGGCCAGGATAAGCATCAGGATTGCTCCCAGATCCGCCCCCGCGGCGATCACGATCATCTCCGCCCACTCCAAACCAAAAGAACATGCGCGCAGCCATGGTGATGGCGCCGGCCAATGTGGCCGCGATGGAGCTGGTGAGAATGTCACGATTGCGTACGTGGCCAAGTTCGTGCGCCAGCACGCCTTCAAGTTCCTCATCGCTCAGCAAACCCAGAATCCCCTGCGTCACCGCAACCGATGCGTGGCTCGGATTGCGGCCCGTAGCGAAGGCGTTGGGCGAATCGTCAGGTATCACAAAGATTTTCGGCATCGGGAGGCCGATCTTTTGCGTAAGTCTTTCCACCACGGAATATACCCGCGGCAGCTGTTCTCGCGTCACCGGCGTCGGCTCGATACATGGCCAGCGCAATCTTGTCAGAGAAGAAATAGGAAACAAAGTTGGTGATCGCCGCTAACCCAAAGGCAAGTACCATCCCGTTGCGGCCGCCAAAGTAGTCGCCAACCCCAATGGCCAAAAGGGTCATGAGAGTGAGCAGGAAAGCAGTTTTTACACCATTCATACCAAATAGATGCTGGACGTGGCCAAATGATTCCCAAAATGGGCAGGGCCGTCCACGGATCGGGTTTGCCCTGGTAATGGGGCTTCGCAACGCAAGTACCCAATGAAATCAGATGATTACCTCGAATGAAGCGCAGGATGCGACCAGGTTGCGTGTCGTACAAATAGCGTGGTTACGCACAGATTAAGGATTTTAATGTTATTCTTATGGTTTTCTCATGGTAAATTTCGCATACTCTCAATCGGCTTAATGTCGTAAGACGAAACGTGTCGCAGGCAGACGTGTGGCGATCTTCGATACTTCCGGGCTTTCCGCTCCGCAAAGCAGGCCTCAGCGGGGTTGTAGTCAAACACTTTGTTGAAGAGGTTGAAGGGCGTTTGCTCCCAAAAAAGCGCTCTTTAGATTGGCGGGTGATGCCCACCCGTTCCGGCACACGCAATGGCAAAACAGCCCCTGCACCCGGCTCGGCAAGGTTGCAAGTAGAAATTAAGGAGCGTAGCCAATGAGCTTTATCTATTTACCCAAGGATGCTTCCCGTGCACGCGTGAAGGAAGCAGAGGAAGCCAGAAAGAATAGAGCTGAGATCGTAAAAGCCTTTTCTCAAGGCCAAAGTCTCACGTCGCGACCTCATTAAATGGGGTCTTATCTCATCCGCCGGAGCCCTGGCGCCAATTCACGGACTCAATCCGTTTGTCTCCAGTGCATACGCCACAATCCCGACCGGCGCACCACGCAGCCCATTGTTCGGTGTACAGCCGTTCTCCACAGCCATGCCGCGCTTCGACGTGATCGATCGCAAGCCGATCCGCAATCATTGACGCGACCATCCACATCCGTTTGGTCGCCATCGTTCCTACAGGCTGCAGGCCAACCAGACACAGCAGCCTGCTGGATCCGGCGCTGGTCGGCGGCAACACCGGCTCTGACGGGACCAATCGAAGGCCGTCCCGGTGGAGCAATCTGGGCCCACCAGGGCTTTGATAAGTTCCCGCCGCAGATCGCAATTGAAATGAGCCAGGCTCAGGCGCAGGCCAACACCACTTACAACCCGGCTGTTGCCAGCACCCTGAACTCAGGTATCGACCCGACCGCATCACTTCCGCTGAAGTTCCACCCCGGCCTGCCCACGCAGGATGCGAATTCAGTGTGGACGTTCCAGGGAACCATTCCTCCCAAGCTGGTCCAGGGCAAGTACGGTGAGCCGATCATTTTCCGCCATCACAACCGGCTTCCTGCTGACGTGAATGCGAACAATGGTTTCGGACGCAACACCATCTCCACCCACGAGCACAACGGTCACCACGGCGCGGAGAATGACGGCTTTACCGGCGCGTTCTTCTTCCCCAACCAGTTTTACGATTATCACTGGCCAATCGTTCTGGCTGGACGCAACACCATCAACACTGGCGCCACGGATCCCCGGGCCAGCAGCCCCGATGGCAACGGCGGGATCAACAACGTCCCCGGCGACTGGCGTGAGACCATGTCAACTCACTGGTTCCACGATCACATGTTCAGCTTCACCTCGCAGAACGTGTACAAAGGCAACGCTGCGATGTTCAACATCTACAGCTCCTTGACCGTGGCAATGAATCCATCAATGACGGCGTCAACCTGCAGCTGCCCAGCGGTTATTCGAACGGCAAGGACTTGGGCAACCTGGATTATGACGTTAACCTCATGCTGGCTGATAAAGCTTTCGATTCGAGTGGTCAACTCTTTTTTGACATTTTCGATTTCGACGGTTTCCTCGGCGACGCTGATGACGGTCAACCTGACCTACCTGCCGTATTTCGAAGTGGAGCGCCGCAAGTACCGCTTCCGCATCCTGAACGCCAGCGTTTCCCGCTTCTTCAAGTACGGTCTGTCTGACGGAACGCAGATGATCCAGATTGCCAACGACGGCAACCTGCTGCCCACCGTTGTGCCACAAGCTGTATCTGACGAGCAGGGTATCGCCGAGCGCTATGACTGGGTCATTGACTTCTCCAAGTACTCCATTGGCAGCAAAGTCTGGATGGTCAACGTGGCCGAGCACGTTGACGGCAAGAAGCCGAACAAAGACCTGACCATCGCCCAGGCCTTGTCCGGCGCCTCACTTGATCCCTGCGTTGGTAAGTTCCTCGAGTTCCGCATTGTGCGTGAATCCGTCGCAGCCTGACCTAGAGCAGAGACTTGACCAAGTACCCGCACTTGATTCCGAACCCGGATCTGTCCAAGGTTCCGGTTTCCCGCCAGAGAACGTTCGTCTTCGGCAGAGGCGCAAGCCAACCCTTGCCGCAACCGGACGACGCTGCTTTCTTCACCGGCGCAGGCAATCAGCCTGGTCCGTGGGGCGTGTCCACTGATGGTGGCCCGATGATGAACGCCAGCTTCGGTCGTTTGTCAGCGGCGCCGAAGTTCGGCACTCGCGAGATCTGGACCCTCCAGAACGGTGGCGGTGGCTGGGACCACCCAATCCACATCCACTTTGAAGAAGGCCAGATCCTGGCCCGCAACGGCAAAGCCAGCAACGTGCCGGCGTGGGAACAGGGCCGCAAGGACGTGTATCGTCTACGTCCCGGTGGAAGCGTGACCTTGACCATGCAGTTCCGCGATTGGGGCGGCATGTACATGGAGCACTGCCATAACACGGTCCACGAAGATAACGCCATGTTGGTACGTTGGGAAATTGATGACGCGGGTACGCCGTTCCTGAGGCCGCTACCCACGCCCATCGCCAAGCCCACCGGCGTTACGTTCGTGAATCCGGATGACATAGCTCCCACAGCCTTATAACCAGGGCTGAAGGACAAAAACCAGACAGGCGGGCCGCAACTGCTGATTGCGGTCCGCCCGTTCTTTAATCAGATGTAACGGGTGCCCCGGGGAAAGACGAAAAACCATGAAAACGAAGTCAGCAACACGGATCGTGGCGGTTGCGCTGGCATGTTTGGCGGCTCTGGCTGTCATACGTCCGGCTTCTGTGATGGCAGACAACTCGCGTTGGGGAGCAAACTATTTTCCCAACGTTGAACTGACCACTCAGGACGGCAAAGTTGTCCATTTTTATACCGATCTAATCAAAGGAAAGACCGTAGTCATTGACTTTATCTATACGCATTGCGTGGATTCATGTCCGCTGGAAACGGCGCGCCTGGCTCAAGTCCAGAAAATGCTCGGCGATTCGGTTGGCAAAGATATCTTCTTCTACTCCATTACTATCGATCCCAAGCGGGATACGCCGGCGGTGCTCAAAGATTACGCCGAAAAATATCACGTCGGCCCAGGATGGACATTTCTCACCGGCAAAAAGGATGATATTGAGCTGTTGAGCAAGAAGCTGGGCCTTTACTCTGACCCGGACCCCAATGACCGTGATGGGCATGAGCCCGCGGTGTTGATCGGCAATGAGCCCACCGGCCAGTGGATGCGCAATTCGGCCACGGACAATCCTCGATTTTTGATGAATCTTATCGGCGATCGGATGAATAACTGGAAGCTCACCGCCAGCAACCAAAGCCGACGGCACGGCAGAGGCCCAGGTGGTCAATTTAGACCAGGGCCGGTATCTTTTTTCCACTCAGTGCGCGGCCTGCCATACCATGGGGCATGGCGATAAGATCGGCCCGGATCTTCAGGGCGTAACGGATGTTCGCGATCCCAAATGGCTGGCGCATTTTATTCAGACACCGGACAAAATGGTCGCTGCCGGTGACCCCATCGCAACCCTATTGTTTGAGAAATATAAACAGGTGCGGATGCCGGACTTGCGTTTAGGTGACGAGGATACGGCGCTGATCATTGAATTTCTCAAAAAGCAGAGCAAAGATCCTGAAGGCAAGCTGGCGCAAGCCCAGAACAGCAAGCCGCAAAGCCAGGAGATCGGCTTGCATCACTCTGAAACTACCAGAGCGATTGTTCCGTGAAATTCTGCTGCTGAAAATACAATGGCGCCAAAGGCGAAAGATTAACGTTTAAGATTTGGCTGCGCTCCGGCCGATTTTTAGTGGAGGGTCCTCTCACGCGGAGTCCCTCTCCCGGCCGGGAACGCTCTCATCATCGTTTGTGCGCGGTTACGTGTCGAGCGCCTTGCGAATGGCGAGTAGTTCCCGCAACGTGGCTTCAAGGTTCTTCAGGTCCAGCGCATTCGCGCCATCTGATTTTGCCTGCGCTGGATTGTCATGCACTTCCATAAAAATCCCATCGATTCCAGCAGCCACCGCCGCGCGCGATAGCAAAGGAATAAACTCCGGCTGTCCGCCTGATACAGCCTGGCCTTTTGCGCCCGCGGAAGGAAGCTGCACGGAATGCGTGGCATCAAATACCACCGGCGCAAACTCACGCATGATGGCCAGTGATCGCATGTCCACTACCAGATTGTTGTAGCCGAATGAGCTGCCGCGTTCGGTGAGAAAAATGTTCTGGTTGCCGGACTCGCGCACCTTATTCACGGCGTGCTTCATGTCCCAGGGAGAAACGAATTGGCCTTTTTTGATGTTGATGGCCCTGGCATGTTGCGCGGCTTTCACCAGCAGATCAGTCTGGCGGCAGAGAAACGCCGGGATCTGGACTACGTCCACTGCGTCGGCCACTTTCGGTACGTCCACGGCTTCATGAACGTCCGTGAGCACCGGAACCCCGACTGTCTCTTTCACTTTGCGCAGAATGCGCAGACCTTCTTCCAGGCCCAGGCCCGCGAAAGCTCTTCAGTGACGTGCGATTAGCTTTGTCATATGACGCTTTGAAGATGTAGGGGATGGCCAGCTTTCTTGGCGACAGCGCTGATCTCCTGCGCCATGCGGATGCGCATGCTCTTCGCTTTCGATCACGCATGGGCCGGCGATGAGGAAAAGCGAAGAGCCAAGGTCGAGGCCGGGAAGCGTGAATGACGGTGTTGATGGCATAAGTTCAAGCTCGCGGCGCCGCTATCTCCTCACAATCCGCTCTGATCTGCGAAACTGCTCGTCTTCTTCCTGCATGCGGCTGTCACGCCGTGACGCGCCATTGGCGTAAGAAGCTTTGATGAAGCTGCTGAACAGCGGATGCGGCTCCAGCGGCTTTGACTTGAATTCCGGATGGAACTGGCAGCCCAGAAAATATGGATGATCGGGAATTTCCACGATCTCCACGTAGGTTCCGTCCGGCGTGCTGCCGGTTAGACGCATGCCCGCGCCGGTAAGTATGGCTTCATATTCGCGATTGAATTCATAGCGATGGCGATGCCGTTCGCTGATCTCGGTTGTCCCGTAAGCACGCGCAGCATGGCTGTTCGGTTCCAGCTTGCAGGCCCAGGCTCCCAGCCGCATGGTGCCGCCAAGCTCGTCAATGCCGCGCAGTTCGCGCAATTTGTAAATCACACGATGCGGCGTTGCCGGATCGAACTCGCTGGAATCGGCCTGCTCCAGTCCGCAAACGTTGCGGGCAAATTCAATGCACGCGGTCTGCATGCCCAGGCAGATGCCGAAGTAGGGAATCTTCTTCTCGCGCGCATAACGGATCGCGTTCAGCATGCCTTCAATGCCGCGCTTGCCAAAGCCGCCGGGGACCAGGATGCCGTCAAAGCCCTCCAGTTGAACCTCGTAATCGCGATTGCCGGCGTCTTTGTTCTCCAGGCCTTCCGCTTCCACCCAGGTCACGTTCAGCTTCAGGTTCTGCGCCGTGGCGCCGTGGACCAGCGCCTCTTTCAGCGACTTGTAGGAGTCTTCATACTCCACGTACTTGCCCACAATGCCGATATGTACTTCGTCCTTCGGGTTATAGATCTTGTGTACCAGCTCTTCCCAGCGCTTCAGGTCGGGAGCCTTGGCATCAACGCGCAGATAGCGAGCACCAGCGCGTCCACGCCTTCATGCGCGAACACCAGCGGGACTTCGTAGATGGAAGCCACGTCCTTCGCGGTGATCACGGCTTCATCTTCCACGTTGCAGAACAGCGCGATCTTTCCCTTGAGTTCTTTTGAAAGGAACCGGTCCGTGCGGCAGAGAAGAATGTCCGGCTGAATTCCAATGCTGAGCAGTTCTTTTACCGAGTGCTGCGTGGGCTTGGTCTTGAGCTCGCCGGCAGCGCCAATCCAGGGGACCAGGGTTACGTGCACAAAGAGCGTATTGTCGCGGCCCAGTTCCTGGCGCATCTGGCGGATGGCTTCCAGGAAGGGCAGAGATTCAATATCGCCCACCGTGCCGCCGATCTCCACGATGGCGATGTCCACGTCCTGCGCCACCTTCTTCATCGCGGCCTTGATTTCGTTGGTGACGTGCGGAATCACCTGCACCGTCTTGCCCAGATAATCGCCGCGGCGTTCCTTGGTGATGATCTGCTCGTAAATGCGGCCGGTGGTCCAGTTGTTGTCACGCAGCAGGCGGGCGTGGGTGAAGCGCTCATAATGTCCAAGATCAAGATCGGTCTCCGCGCCATCATCGGTCACAAAGACTTCGCCATGCTGAAAAGGAGACATGGTGCCCGGATCAACATTCAGGTAGGGATCAAACTTCATGATGTTGACCTTCAGGCCACGGCTCTCCAGCAGACAGCCAATGGAAGCCGCTGCCAGACCTTTGCCCAGGGAAGACACAACGCCGCCGGTTACGAAAATATATTTCGCTGCCATGAACTCCTCGTCTCAGTTGTTTGGGGATTGAATGCTGTTTTGGGACTGTATTGTGGTGAATTTTGGGGGTGCTTGTCCCCGGCGCGGTAGAGCTTGTTGCCCTTGGCCTTGGAAGCAATTGGGGTGCACGATCAATTATACAAAACTCTCCTGTGGAAAGCAGGGCAAGAATTGACGATCCCTTTGTTTCCTTCTTCTCCTTTGTGGGCGAGCGCCAGAGGCGCGACAGAAGGTAGCTGAGGAAGGCGAGCGCACGCGAAGCCGGAACTGTGGGTAACTAGAGAGATTCGAGCCCCGTAGGGCGGCACAATCAAGTTCGTCTTTGTCATTGTAATGGGACCATGTGACCCAATGCTGCGGGCAAGAGAGATATAACAGTGGTGGTTGATACTCCGAACCAGATTTGGGTTGGCAAACTGACTCAGGTTCTATCGTGAACACCTCAAAGTCCATCATAATTGGGCAGGTTATCCGCTAAATGCGTTGAATCCGCGATCCGCATTTGAGTCTTAGTCCCTGTTGAAACTCACTACATGAAAACACTCGGCATCATCGGCGGCATCGGTCCTGATCAACCATTGAATACTATCGCCGGCTGATTCCTTATCGCGAACAATGCTGATGGAAGCTATCCGCACCTCATCCTCAATGCATCAATCTCACTCAGATGCTGGGCATGATTTCTGCCAACGACTGCAGGAGCTTGCCACATTCTGCTCGCGCAGTAGAGACCTGGCCCGTGCTGGAGCCGACTTCGCTTTGATTGCCGCCAACGCGCCTCATCTTGTTCCCCGAGCGGAAGACGATCTCCTATTCCTCTGATCAGCATCGTCCAGTCCGCTGCCACCATGACCATCTCGCCGCGTAAGCTGGCTTCTTCGGCCAAATTCACCATGCAGGCCAGCTTCTATCCGGATGTCTTTTCGCGACACGGAATCTCATTGGCGGTTCCCAACGTGGAAGAGCAGGATTACATTCACGAAAAATATTTTGGTGAGCTGGTGCATGGCACGGTTCTTCCGGAAACGCGCCGGCGTCTGGAAGACATTGTTGAATCCATGAAGCCGCGGAATGCTATCGAAGGACTGATCGTCGGCGGAACGGAACTGTCGCTCATCTTCCGCGAGCCTCAGTCTGCGGCTCCCTGTATTAGACACCACACAGATTCACGTGGAAGCCGCCATCGCCCACATGTTGACGTAATTTCGTAACCTCAACAGGGTGGGCATCCTGCCCCGCCTCATGAGTTCCTGGAAGCATTTCGACCAAACGCTTTTCTCCGTGCCTCCGTGTCTCCGTGGTGAAATTTTGATTTGTTGCTGGCGATAAAGCCCACTGAGCGCGTAAAAAATCCTGCAAGAAATCCCGCAACTCCGTTCTTAGATCAGTTACCACCACTGGGCCCCTGCCATCAAGGGACAGAACCGTGATTCCTGATAGCGTGTGCTGCAACGGCGCATTTTACGCCGCGCGAATGAACTTCCCCCCGCGCCGCACACCTCTGGCAAGCCGTATCCATCTCGCAAAAACGAAAGGCATTCTCTATGAGAAGGTCGCACGCATCGCTTCGCACATTCTCTCTCTTATTCACTGTGCTCGCATGTTTCATGGCCGTTTGCGTCTCTGCACGGCTTTTCGCAGTTCGCCAGGAAACCGCTCCCGCGCCGGGCTGGGTCGTGATCCCGGTGGATGAATATCAGCAACTGCGCACACGCGCTTATCCGGCCGACCGTCCGCCTGAGCCGCCGCCGGTTGAGGTCACGCTCACCCGCGTGGATTACGATCTGCACATCAACGGCGATCTCGCCACCGGCCGCGCCACCCTCACCGTGGACGTAATCAAAGACGGCTGGGTGCGTGTGGCGATTCCCGCCGGGCTACTCGTACGCGAAGCCCGGCTTGACGGCAAGCCGCTGGCTCTGGTGCCGGATCGAAAGCAAAGGCGGCATCAGCTCTCCGCCATTCTTGCTCATCCTGGTCGCGCACTGCTTCTGCTCGATATCGCCATGCCGGTGAATGCCTCAGCAGGCGAGGAAAATCTTTCGTTGCCGGCTACACTCTCCGGCGTCACGCGCGCCTCGGTGGAATTGCCGCGTTACGGGGTGGAGTTGACGCTCAACGGCGGCCTTCTCAGTGACAAGACCGAGTCCGCGGGCGTTACAAAATGGCTGGCTTACGGACACGGCAATGAGCCGCTTACTTTTTCCTGGCGACGCAAAATTGAAGAGCAGCGCACATTCAATTGCCGCTGCGCATGCGCGGGTCACTGGTGGAAGCCGTGGGCATGAGTGAAGATCTCACGCCCATCACCGCTGAGGTGGATCTTTCCATCACGCAGGGTTCGGCGAAGGAAGCCCGCATACAGGTGCCGGACAAAGTCACCATCAATCAGGTAACAGGAGCCATGGTGGGTGACTGGGAAGTGAAGGCTGGTGAACTGATCGTTTCAATGGTGGAACCGGTTGAGCAATCCACGCGCTTTGTGATCAGCGGAGAGATACACGCGCCCCGCGAAGGCGAGATCAGCGTCCCTATTCTTCGCCTGCTCAACGTAGAGCGTGAAAACGGCGGCGTTGCCGTGGAAGTGCTCGGGCGCGGGAGAGATCAAAGAAAAGCTCACGAAGAGCGAAGGCCTGGAAGGAGTGGACGCCGCTGAGCTGGGAGATCTGGTGGCCAATCGCCAATCACCCTCAATGAAGGCATTTCGCTTTCGCTCCGGAGAAAATCAGTTGACCCGTTCGCTCACCGTAAACGTGGCGCGCTATGAACAGCAGGCGGTGCTGCTGGCCAATATCGAAGAAGCCCGTTACAGGGTGCTGATGAGCAGTGAAGGGAAGACCCTGGTGCAGGCGAATTATGCCGTGCGCAACAATCACAAAAATTTTCTTGCCATCAAGCTGCCGCCGGGCTCGGTTGTCTGGAGCGCAACGCTGAACGGAGTTCCTGTCCGCCCCGGTGAAGCCGACGATCACAGCCTGCTTCTGCCTCTGGAGAAATCGCGCGCCGGCAATGAGTCGCAGGCCTTTGCCGTGCAGGTGATGTACCTGAGCCGGGAACCGGCGTGGACTGACAAGGGGAAAGCCCACCTCACGCTTCCGACGGTTGATATTGCCATCTCGCGTACTGGCGTGGAGTTTTATCACTCGCCGCAATTCCGCGTAACGCCTGATCCAGGCGCGTTCCGCATGGAACCTTACGCGCTACCGCTTTCACCGGCTTTAAATGAAGACGTCTCCGCGCTGACAGCGAGAAGCCGGCTTCGATGCCGGTACCAGCTAAAGCCGGCGAGCTTGACAGCAAAGATGCAGCCCAGCATGCGCGCTCTGGTGGATGAATTTCGCAACAAGGTCTCCGGCGGACGCACGTCGCGCTCACTCCCGGTAGCCATTTCATTCCCGACATTTGGCAGCTCCGTTTATCTGGTTGCGGAACTCACGGCGGAAAACCACGCGCCTGCAATCGACCTGAGCTACCAGAAAGAAAAGAAAGAAGGCAAAAAATGAAAAGCCTGAAAAATCTGATCGCGTTCGTCCTGACGTTTGCTCTGTGTGCCGCGGCTTCTGAGCGGAATGCTCCTGAGCATTCAAGCTGCCTCTGCCTACATCCGGCAACGTAACGCTGCCCCTGGCGGAATACAACCGGCTGGTTGACCTGGCCAGCAGGTCCATCAAGAGCACGGAGCCGCCGCCGAACAATTACACACTGAAACGTGCCGATCTTAAATTGCACGTCTCCACCAGCAACGTGCTCGGTACGGTGGCGCTGGATGGCGAGGTCTTTTTGAAGAGCGGCGCCAAGGTCCCGCTGGCTTCCGGCGTGACGGTGCTGAGCGCGCAGCGTGAAGGCAAGCCGCTTCCTTTATTGCAGGAGAATGGAATAACCACGGCTGTTCTGCCCACGGCGGGCGAATTTGCCGTGACCCTGGAAACCGGCACGCCTCTGGTGATTGAACCCGGCCGCGCTTCATTCAACCTTGCCGTGCCTTCCGCCGGCAGCGTGGAGATGACGCTGGTCGTCCCCGGCGACCGCACCAACGTTCGCATCACCCCGGGCCTGATCACCAGACGCTCATCTTCCGCCGGGCAGACCACCATTGAAGCCGCGCTCGCTCCCGGACAGCCTGCCACCATCTGGTGGACAACGCGCGAAGTGGTCGCGCCCGTTGTGCCCAAGGAGGTGCGCTTCCTCTCTGACGTGAAGACCCTTGTCTCGGTCAATGAGAGCGACTTCCGCATCGCCGCCCTGGCGGACATCACCGTGCTTCAAGGCCAGCCCAGCCGTTTTGTTGTGGACATTCCCGCAGGCTATGAAGTCACCAATGCCTCCGGCGCCACGGTCTCAACCAGTGAAGTCAAAAATGGCCAGTTGATTGTGTATCTGAACAACGGCAGCGTGCGCTCGCACCAGTTCCTGATCTCCATGGAGCGTCCTTTCACGCAGACAAACATTCAATCTCCTTTCATCACCTTCAAAGACTCACAGCGGGAAACCGGTGAAGTGCTGGTGGAAGGCGCCGGCGCCATGGAACTTACGGCAAAGGAAAGCGGCAGTCTCAAGCGCATGGACGTAAAGGAAGTGAACCCGTATCTGCGTGCGCTGGCCAGAAATCCTTTGCATGCGGCTTTCCGTTTTCACCGCCAGCCGAATGAGGCGCCCGCACTGGCTTTGGATTGGAAACGTTTTCCTGATACCGAGGTGATCGCCGCGGTCGCCGAACGTGCCGTGGTGACTACGCTGGTTACATCAGAAGGCCGGTCGCTCACCGAAGTCAGCCTCACCATCAAAAACCAGGCGCAGCCTTTCATGAAAGTTGATCTGCCCCAGGGCGCGTCTATTCTTTCAGCGGATGTCGCGGGCGAAAAGGTAAAGCCCGTTCAAGGCACTGACGGTAATCGCGTGCCGCTGTTGCGCGCCAACTTCCGCCCCAGTGGACCCTATACCGTGTCGTTTGTCTTTGTGCATTCCGGCAGTCCATTTGCCCGCAAAGGTGAATCAGAACTCTCTCTTCCGAAGATGGACGTTCCCATCAGCGTGATGGAGTGGGAAGTGTTTCTGCCCGAGCAATACAAGGTGAAGGACTTTGGCGGGGACGCGATTGCCGTGAATGAATATCCGCGCGTTATGACGTCGGTTACGGCAGACGATTCGGCCCTGGCCTTGGCGGAGCCGTCTGTCACAAACCCGGGCGTTGTGGGAGGTTTCACTAACTCCAACGGTCCGATGCCAAATGCGATGAGCGGAACCGTTGTTGATCCACAGGGCGCCGTGATTTCCGGAGCACGTGTCAAGGTGACGAGCCTCGCGCACGGGAGCAGCCAGATTGCCACCACGGACAGCGCAGGCAGGTGGGTGGTCTATGGCGTTCCATCTGGTGATGTGAGGATCGAGATTTCTTCACCGGGATTCCAAAGTGCTTCCATACGCGGAACAGCCCATGAAGCCGGACGAAGCGAAGATTACGGACCAGCCAGACTAAACGTCGGATCGGTGACTGAAACCGTTGAAGTCACCGCGGCAGCACCCTTGATCGATAGAACCCAATCATCGGTAACAACCACATTCGGCGGAAGCAATGATTTAAGCACGAACGGCCTGGGCGGTGAACGCGATGACAAGAAAGAAAGGCAGAGACAGCAACAGCAGGCCCAGAACCAGGCTTCCAGCAACGTGTACAACCTGCAAAAGAAAGCTTCCGGCGTGCTGCCGGTCAGGATCGACGTGCCGCGTGCCGGGAACTCCTATCATTTCACCCGCGCGCTGGTGCTCGACGAAGAGACCAAGCTGACGTTCAACTACAAGAGCGAGGTAAAAATCGCGAAGAAGTAGAACCTTTGCCGCGAATTCACGCGAATAGGGGCGAATAGATTTGGTTTTTTCACGTGGTCCGCGGGCCTTTATTTTAGTGGCCTTGAAGACCTGGCAGGCCTATTTCCAGGAGCGAAAGCCTGAAAGTTGTCATCCTGAGCGAGTGCGAGCGAATGCGAGTGCGAATCGAAGGATCTATGTATTTCGCAGCAAGAATCGTCCCGCAGGACTATATGGGGTTGTGTGACACGCTGGTGAGAAAAGTCTAAGCCGCGAATTACGCGAATGAATATCCTGGATTCGGATTCATTCGCGTTGATTCGCGGCTAATTCTTCTGGCTTACTTCACATATTTCGGCTGCTCGCCCTTTGCCCACGGATCGTACTGGTGGGCAAAGCGGACGCGGTCAGGAATGGAAGGATGATCGTAATACCAGAAGACCACCAGCGGGCTCGGGTAGGGATAAGCCAATGATAGTTCGCCCAGCACCTGAAAGGCATGCGCTGCGGATTCCTGCGCATTGGCGTTGATGCCATGCGTGACTTCCAGACCGTAGATGTCGGCGTTGTGCTCAATCTGGCGTCCTACGGTTGCGCTGATCGGTTGGGCGATGAAACCCAGAATGCTGAAGATCAAAAAGATCATGGGGAGCGCTGCCCAGTCGCCCAGTTCGCGGATATGCCAGCGCACGCCAAATTTATTCAGGAACCAGCCGGAAAGGCAGTAAAGGAGAAATAGACCGATGAGCAATCCCACATGCGCTAGCCGCCAATCCGATGACCACGTGATTTAAGACGTAGTGTCCCATTTCATGGCCGAACACAAAGAGGGTCTCCGGCGTGGTGGCTTTTTGAATCGTGGTGTCCCAAACCACCACGCGCTTGGAGGGGCCAAAGCCGGTCACATAGGCATTCAGTGTGGTGACTTTTTCGCTGGCCTTCATCAGGAACATGCGATCGCGCGGAATATTCAGTCCGCCTCTGGCAGTTACTCTCTCAATCTGCGTTCACCAATTCAGGATTGGTTTTATCCAGCGGCTCGAATTTGTTGAACATGGGGTCGATAACGTAGGGGGTGATTATGACCAGGAAGACCGAGCATGGCACGGCAATCAGCCAGAAATAAAACCACCAGCGTCGCGGGCTCTTGCGGATAAGCCAGATCAGGGCGAACAACGCAGGAGCGCGATGATGAGCGAAATGAGTTCTCCTTTGAGGAAGTCGCCAAACCATGATCCCCAGCCTTGCACGGAAAGTCCGTATTGCCGGCTGATGCTGTGTTGGTAACGCATCCAGAGGCAGATCCAGAATATTCAGCGTGAGGACGAAAAGCGGAACCACAACCAGCGCCTGCACGAAATCGGTTTTTTGATAATCTTCTCTGCCCAGTCACGATACCGCGCAACAACTCCCAAATAAAGCAATGCTAACAACACCAAAAATGACCATACTGTGCCGACGATCCGCAGGGTTCCGCGCAGATCATACAGTGCTTTGGACTTGGCAAGCTTGTCCGGCGGCAAGGTGTAAACCGATGTCTGTGTTCCCCCGCTCGCAGAAGTTGCGGCCGGTGGCGCTGGCGTTGGGCCCGTTGCCGGCGTCTGGCTGTACCCGGAAGCAAAGGTCAGCGATCAGCAGAAGAGTTAAAGCTACGGCATGTCGAAGCTTCATCAAGAAGCCTCCTGGGAAAGAATTATTCAAACTGGGATTATTCGGAAGAAGAACAATACCAGAAAAGCTGCCTATGATCATGACGAATAAGTTCCTTGCCAGGGAACATTCTGTGGGCTCCCGTGTTATGTAAAGGAGGGCTGCATCTACTTGATGTCCGGTGCAAAGCGGCATCTAATAGAAGCAGAGATGTTCTTATGCGGCCAACAAAAGTCAGATATCACGCGACATTCATTTTTATTATTCATCGTTTGCGCGTGTCTTGCTGGGGTCGCCCAGCAAAACCCGCAACGGTTGATCCTGAAAGACGGATCCTTTCAGACGGTCACAAAATATGAGGTGCAGGGGCAGCGCGTGCGCTATTACAGCGCCGAGCGTTATAGCTGGGAAGAGCTTCCATCTGACATGGTGGATTGGCCCGCCACGGAAAAGTTCAACAAAGATCGTGATGCCATCCGCAAGCAGGAAGTGCTCAAGGCCGCTGCGCCGACGGTGGCGGACGAGCCTGAACCGGCCATGGTTGCGCCGGGACTCTACCTTCCCGATGGTGGCGGCGTCTTCCTGATGGACACTTACCAGACGCATCCCGAACTGGTGGAGCTCACGCAAAGCGGTGGCGAGTTGAACAAGCATATGGGAAAAAACATTCTGCGCGCGGCCATCAATCCGCTGGCGCTTTCTTCCAAACAGACCATTGAATTGAAGGGTGACCGTTCCAAAACGCAGTCGCATGTTCCGCAGCCGTCCGTTTATGTGAGCGTGGAACAATCGCCGGACCAGAATTCCAGTCAGAACAAGAATCGAAAACCAGAATAAAGACGCGGCTTCCGCGCTGGACCAGGCTTCGTCCGGCCCTGGCAGCGGCGCGCGCCTAAGCCCAAACCAACAGGTCGCTCCGCAAAATGACAAATACCGCATCGTGCGTATGGAAAAGAAGAAAGACGTTCGCGTGGTGGGTGATCTAAACGTGGCGATTTACGGCAAGGTCAGCCAGAAACAGAATTGGGTCAAGACCGTGAGTGAATCCGCCGGCGGTGACTGGGTCAAGATCACGCCCACCGAGCCGCTTACACCGGGAGAGTACGCCGTGGTTGAGTTGCTGGATAAAGGGCAGATCAATCTTTATGTATGGGATTTCGGCGTTGATCCTTCCGCGCCGGACAATGCGGGAGCATGGAAATCACGTACAGTGCAACCTGGTGAGGAGAATAAGTCGCCAGAGCTGGAGAAGAGGCCGCCTGGGGTTTAGACTTTGTGATTTAGGCTTTTTTGGTTTACTCCCGAGCGAAGCGAGGGAACCCTGCAATCTTGGATTACGCGATTGCATAATTTGGTAATTGTGAAAATGAAGTCACCTATGAAGGTTATGGCAAATCATTGCCCGGATTACAAATTTACCCAATTACAAATTAGCTCGATCATTACCAGATTGTAGGGATACCCTCGCCTCCGGCTCGGGATAAAGGCAGCAGCTACTTCAGCAAACCTTGCTGGGCGACCGCGATATTGTCACGGCTGGAGTTCTTCACCATGTACATCATCTCGTCAGCCTGGCGGATGATCTCATGCGAGCTCTTGGCATCTTCGGGGTAAGTGGCCAGTCCCATGCTGCAACGGACATTTAGGTTGAGTCCATCTTCTGAGAGAAACACGGTCTTGCGCATCATGTCCTGGATGCGCTTGGCCACGATGAGCGCGGACTGTTTGTCCGTCTGTGGCAGCAGAATGACAAACTCATCGCCGCCATAGCGGAAGGCGTAATCGATAAGGCGAAGCTGGGATTTGATCTTGAATCCGATTTCCTGAAGCAGCTTGCTCCCTACCAGGTGACCATAGGTGTCATTCACATGCTTGAAATGATCAAGGTCAAGAAAGATGACGCTGAACTCGTATCCAAAGCGGGCTGACCGGTACACCTCAGACTCAAGAGTCTTATAAAGATGACGCGCATTGTAGAGGCCGGTGCAATCGTCCGTGATGGTAAGTTCCTGGATCTTTTCCACGGCGCGCGCGTTATCAATGGCAATGGCGGCGTAATCACAAAGTGCGTGCAGGAAGAACATTTCCTGCTCGCCAAAGCTCTCCATGGCGCAGTTGATGAGCTGGATCACTCCCAGCACGCGATGCTTGGATTGCAGCGGCACGCAGATGATGGACCGTGTCTTCCATTTGGTCATTTCGTCAATGCGTTTGGCAAAGCGTTCATCGTTATAAACGTCAGGAACAATCAGCGATTCACCGTGCCGGGCCACCCAGCCCGCAATGCCTTCACCAACTTTGAGCCTTACTGTCTTCAGCGTCTCGGCAGCATCGCCTACGGCAATGGCAAAGTAGAGCTCATCCTTCTGTTCATCCACCATCAACAAAGACCAGGTGTCCGGCCGAAAGAATTCAGCCATCTTGTCCATAATGGTTTGCAGGATTGAATCCAGATTCAGGGACGAGGTCAGGGCTTTCGCAACATCATTAAAGATGGCGACTTCCTGTAGCTGTCGCTTAGGATTTGACTCCACTCTGGTACCTGTTGCCTCGTTCACTTAGGAATACGCCCTTTAGACTCTCTGGCGGACACACGTTTTCTATCTTGGGCGTATTATCACCCGATTTACGTAAATCGGCAACCTGGGAGTTGTCCTGAAACGCGTAAGTTATTGCCCTAAGGTACCCCAAAAGTCCTTGTCCTTCGGTCAGTTACAGCGTTTTTTGGTTTGACAGAGGGCCTTCAACCTTCCTATGATCCCATGCATCAGCTTAATTCAAAAGGTCAACACCTAACCCCATATGGGAGCATTCGGCGACAAGCTAAAGCGTGAACGTGAAATGCGCAGAATCACGCTGGATGAGATTTCAGAATCCACCAAGATTCCCCGGCGTTATCTGGAGTCACTGGAGCGCGAGAATTTTGAATCACTCCCCGGCGGCGTCTTTAACAAAGGATTCGTGAAGGCTTATGCCCGATTCCTGGGGCTTGGATGAAGAGCAGGCGGTTGCGGACTACGTAGCTGTGGCCAAGGAAGAACCTGCCTCCTGAAGACCAATTTCCCCTGGAAATCCATGAAAAGCCTGATCGTGAGCTGAACCCCAGAAAGTCGCAATTCCCTCTGATCGCGGCTGTGGTGGCGCTTGTTGGCGTACTCGGCGGATATGCCGTCTGGCGGTCCAAGGTCCGCCCAACGGAGAATTCTGAAATCACCGTAGCGGCCGCATCTCCGTCAGAAGGCGAACAAGACGGGCGCCTCAACGCCAGAAAAGTCCGCCGATGCCACGGCAATCCGAGGCGGATACCACGGGCGGCCAAATCAACGCGCAGATTGCCAAAGCTCAGGCCGCTTGATTATCAAGCAAACCTTAGTGGCTGCCACCCCGGTAAAGCAGGTTGCACGTCTTGAAGCACCCGGCAACCATTGTCGGATGGCTCCACCCCGGATCCGGCCCGAACCAGACCAGCTCAGATCAAGAAGAATTTCTTTGTCGTAATCAAGGCCAAGGAAGATGCCTGGATTTCTGTTGTCGCCGATGGCCGACGGGTAAGCCATGGAACCCTGCGCGCCAATAAGCAGCGCTTTGTTCGGGCTGACAAACAGATCATTCACTACCGGCAATGCCGGTGGCATTGATGTGAGTTTCAATGGCAGGCCGCTCGGCGCCATTGGCAGTGAAAGTGAAGCCCGAACCCTGATGTTTACTCCTGCCGGACAGGTACAGGAATAGCCCTATAGCACTGAAACTGCTGGACGATTTACAATGGGTTCGGCTCATTTCGCTGTACGAATACTCCCATTCGCCTGCTTTTCCAGCCCAGTAAAGCTAAAGCATTGTTGGTGGACCACTTATTCGGTTAGTCTGCTTTCAGCATCTTAATTGGAGTTGACAGAGCGGAAATAGATATTCAGGAGGACGGTCAATTGGCTCCACGGGAACGTTTTTTGTTCACCTCTGAGTCGGTCACGGAAGGCCACCCAGACAAAATCGCAGATCAGATTTCAGATTCAATTTTAGACGCGTGTCTTGCGGAGGATCCTCACAGCCGCGTCGCCTGTGAAACGCTGACGGCCACCGGCCTGGTGGTTATCGCAGGTGAAATCACCACCAAGACCTACGTTGATTTTCAAAAGGTAGTTCGCGGCGTGGTCCAGTCCATTGGTTATGACAACGCACTTTATGGATTTGATTCCAATACCTGCGCGGTGATCTCCAGCATCAACAAGCAATCGGGCGATATCGCCATGGGCGTGGATACCGGCGGCGCCGGTGATCAGGGCATGATGTTCGGTTACGCAACGAACGAAAACGAAGATTACATGCCCACCCCCATCGCTCTGGCCCACAAGCTCACTCTTCGCCTTTCAGAAGTTCGCAAAAGCGGGATGCTTCCTTACCTTCGTCCCGACGGCAAATCACAGGTCACGGTTGAATACGGCGCTGATCACAAGCCCCGGCGCGTGGATGCCGTGGTCATCTCTACACAGCATGCCGATTCAATCGACAATGAAACGCTGCGTGCCGACATTTTGAAGCACGTGATCCAGGCTTCCATCCCTGCTCACCTGCTGGACGTGGATACCAAATACCACATCAATCCAACCGGGCGCTTTGTAATCGGCGGCCCGATGGGTGACACCGGCCTCACCGGCCGCAAGATCATCGTGGATACCTATGGCGGCATGGGCCGTCACGGCGGTGGCGCATTCAGCGGTAAGGACCCGACCAAGGTTGACCGCTCCGCCTGCTACATGTGCCGCTACATTGCCAAGAACCTGGTGGCGGCCGGCCTGGCTGACCGTTGCGAAGTCCAATTGGCCTACGCCATAGGCGTGGCTGAGCCTGTCAGCGTATTGGTGGATACCTTCGGCACCGGCAAACTGGATGAAGACAAACTGGAAGCGCTGGTTCGGCGAAAACTTCCAGCTCACGCCCAAAGGAATCATCGAATCACTCAAGCTGCGCCGTCCGATTTATAAAAAGACCGCGGCTTACGGGCACTTTGGCCGCAAAGATCCAGACTTCACCTGGGAAGCGACTGACAAGGCCGCCAAACTGCGTGAGCAGGCCCAGGCTGCCGGTGCTCAGATAAAAGTAGGAGCCAGCAAGTAGCCAGACCTGGCGATCGGGCTGGAGCAAGCTTCAGCCAAGTCGCTACGTCTGTATGCGACTTGGAATCAGCCAGCAGTGCTGGCAGCCCTGCGTCAAAAGGGATAGACACAATCGGCTTTAGCCGCTGAGGTAATTCCACTGTGAACTGAAGTCAAGGTATCCTGCAACTTTTCAGAACAAGCAAATCAAGGTAAACAGGAAATTATGTCCACAACGCAAACTGCATTTGACGTGAAAAATATTGAGCTTGCCGATCTGGGCAAGCGGCGCATTGAATGGGCCAACCAGTCCATGCCGGTGCTGCAGAGCATTCGCAAAGAGTTCATCAAGAACCAGCCACTCAAGGGCATTCGCATCGCCGCCTGCCTGCACGTGACTACGGAAACCGCGAACCTTGCCATTACCTTGCGTGACGGTGGCGCTGACGTGGTGCTCTGTGCTTCCAACCCGCTCTCCACTCAGGACGACGTGGCTTCATCGCTGGTGCGTGATTTCAACATCTCCACCTTCGCCATCAAGGGCGAGGACAATGACAGCTATTACAAGCACATTCTTGCCGCACTCGATCACAAGCCGCACATGACCATGGATGATGGCGCTGATCTGGTTTCCACCGCTCTCACCAAGCGCAAGGATGTTCTGGACGGGATCATCGCAGGCACCGAAGAGACCACCACAGGCGTCATCCGTCTGCGCGCCATGGCAAAGGATGGCCAGCTTCGCTATCCCATCGTCGCCGTAAATGATGCGTTGACCAAGCACATGTTTGACAACCGCTACGGCACCGGCCAATCCACCATGGACGGCGTGATCCGCTGCACCAACGCGTTGATCGCCGGCAGCAAGTTCGTAGTGGCCGGCTTCGGCTGGTGCGGACGCGGTCTGGCTTCACGTGCACGCGGCATGGGCGCTGACGTGATCGTCACTGAAATCGATCCGACCAAAGCCATTGAAGCCGTCATGGAAGGCTATCGCGTGATGTCCATGGCTGAAGCGGCCAGGATCGGCGACATCTTTGTGACCGTTACCGGCAACAAGAACGTGCTGGCCCGCGAACATTTTGAAGCCATGAAGAACGGCGCTGTGGTGGCCAACTCCGGACACTTCAACGTTGAAATCGACATCCCGGCGCTCGAGAAGCTTGCTTCTTCCAAACGTCCAACCCGCGACTTTGTTGACGAGTATGTCATGAAGGACGGACGCAAGATTTACCTTCTCGGCGAAGGCCGCCTTATCAACCTGGCTGCCGCTGAAGGTCATCCCGCTTCCGTGATGGATATGAGCTTCGCCAATCAGGCGCTCTCCTGCGAATTCCTGGCCAAGAACTACAAGACACTTGAGAAGAAGGTCTATGCGGTTCCTGAGGAACTCGATAAGAAAGTCGCGCGCCTCAAGCTGGAATCCATGGGCGTGAAGATCGATAAGTTGACGGCCGAGCAGGAAGAATATCTTGCCAGCTGGTCAGAAGGCACATAAACAAAGAACAATTCACAATCGATACAATAGCGGCGGCCATAAAAGGCCGCCGTTTTTTGTTGCGGCGTCAATCCCTGCACCGCCGTGGTGCATGGGATTGCATCTGAATCTTTTAAGTTACTCGGCTCTTCATTTCACGGGTATGGTGAGAATGGGCACGAACATTCTAAAAAGTTTTGAGCAATGGCTCCTGGAAGATCTCCGCGTGCCTCATGGTCCCGGCGGTAAAGCCGAGCACACCCACGCCTGGTGGAAAGCCATGTGCCTTACCGGCGTGGATTATTTCTCCACGCTGGGCTATCAGCCGGGCATTGCCTTCCTGGCCGCGGGCGCGCTCTCCCCCATCGCCACGCTGATTCTGGTGTTGGTGACGCTTTTCGGCGCGTATCCCATCTACAGCAAGGTTGCTGAGCAGAGTCCCAACGGGCAGGGAAGCATCGCCATGCTGGAACGTTTGTTTCCCAACTGGCGCGGCAAGATTTTTGTTCTCTGCCTGCTTGGCTTCGCCGCCACCGATTTCATCATCACCATCACGCTTTCCGCTGCAGACGGTACCGCTCACCTGCTGGAAAATCCTTTCATGCCCTCCTGGATGCATCACCAGATGGGGCTCACTCTGGTACTGCTCGCTGTGCTGGGCGCCATTTTTCTCAAAGGATTTAAGGAGGCCATCGGTCTGGCCGTGATTCTGGTGGGAGTTTATCTGGTGCTGAATGCGGTCGTGGTTTCGGTAACGCTCGCGCATGTGCTGGCCCATCCCCACCTGATTCAAGGTTGGCAGCACCAACTCTGGCAGCAGCATGGCAGCATTCCCGCCATGATCGGGCTGTCACTGCATCTTGTTTCCCAAACTTGCGTTGGGGTTGTCCGGCTTTGAAACCGGCGTGGCGGTAATGCCTCTGATCAGCGGTGATCGCGTGCTCAACACCAAAAAGCTGCTGCTCACCGCCGCGCTGATCATGAGCGTCTTCCTGATTGCCAGCAGCTTTGTTACCTCGGTCCTGATTGAACCAAAGCTATTCCAAAGCGGTGGCCCTGCCAATGGACGCGCGCTTGCCTATCTTGCGCATCAGTATCTAGGCTCGATTTTCGGCTCCATCTACGATCTGAGCACCATCGCCATTCTGAGTTTTGCCGGAGCTTCCGCCATGGCCGGCCTGCTTAATCTGGTTCCGCGATATCTGCCACGTTACGGCATGGCGCCTGACTGGGCACGCGCTTCGCGGCCGCTGGTGCTGGTTTTCATGGCCATCTCGTTTGTGGTGACCATCATTTTTCGCGCCGATGTTGACGCCCAGGGCGGCGCCTATGCGACCGGCGTTCTGGTGCTGATGAGTTCCGCCGCTTTCGCGGTGGCCATCTCTTCATGGCGAACGAAGTGGCGCTGGGCTTATCTGCCCATTGCTCTGGTATTTGCCTACACCACATTTTCCAACATCGTGCAGCGGCCGGAAGGCATCAAGATCGCCAGCATTTTTATTGCGCTTACGATCGTCAGCTCATTAACCTCACGCGCGCTGCGTTCCACCGAACTCCGCATTACTGAAGTGAAGTTTGACGCCGCGGCAGAAGAGTTCCTGCGCAATGATCGCGATCAGGTCATCCATTTTCTCGGTCATCGTCCGCAACTCTCTGATGAAGACACCTATGCTCGCGCGGCGGCCGCGGCGCGCTTTGTCCACAACATCGCCAAAAACGAGCAGGTTATTTTTCTTGAGATTGCCCGCGAGGACTCTTCGGAATTTGAAGCCTGTCTCAATGTGCGCGGGGTGAAGGTAGGCAAGTATGAAATCCTGCGCGCAACCAGCCCCGCTGTCCCCAATGCCATTGCCGCTGTCCTGCTTCACGTTTGCGAGGTCACCAGAAAAGATGCCGCACATTTATTTCAAGTGGATTGAAGGAAACCCGGTGGCCAACATGTTCCGGTTCCTTTTCCTGGGCGAAGGTGATGTCCCGCCGGTGACTCACGAGATCCTGCGCCAAAAAATTGAAGATCCTCATAAGCGGCCTTTCGTGCACGTGGGCTGACATTCCAAAGTCTGACCTTCCAAAGTGACGCCCGTCACAGGCAAGGTCACATCCCGGGCGTGATCATTGATTCATGCACGCGTTCTCATACGCTGGATGGGAGGAATGGGGCCGTTGCAAGACTCCGCGCCCCATGCGAATAGCATGAACACAGCCAGGGTCACAATCGATGGCAATGAGGCAGCCGCTTACGTTGCCCACAAGACAAATGAAGTAATCGCAATTTACCCCATCACCCCTTCCTCCACCATGGGAGAACTGGCGGACCAGTGGTCGTCAGAAGGCAAGCCCAACATCTGGGGCATGGTGCCGCAGGTGGTTGAAATGCAGAGCGAAGCCGGGGCTGCAGGCGCTTTGCATGGAGCTTTGCAGAGTGGATCTCTGGCCACCACCTTCACTTCCTCTCAGGGGCTGCTGCTGATGATTCCCAATATGTATAAGATCGCCGGCGAACTGACGCCTGCGGTCATCCATGTTGCGGCGCGCTCATTGGCTACGCACGCACTTTCCATCTTCGGAGATCATCAGGACGTGATGGCCATCCGCCAGACCGGATGGGCCATGCTGGCCTCCAACTCAGTGCAGGAAGCCATGGATTTCGCCTTGATCGCCCAGGCAGCCACGCTGGAAGCCCGCGTGCCGTTTGTTCATTTCTTTGATGGTTTTCGTACCTCGCATGAGATTGCCAAAGTCGAGCCACTGACCATCGAAGACATGCAAGCCATGATCGATGACAAGCTGGTGCAGCGCATCGTCAGTCGGCGCTCTCGCCGGACCATCCTTTTATTCGCGGCACATCGCAAAATCCTGACGTTTATTTCCAGTCGCGTGAAGCCGTCAATCCGTACTACCTGGCAACTCCGCTGATCGTGCAGAACTGCATGGATAAATTCGCCGCTCACCGGGCGCCAATACAAGCTGTTTGATTATTACGGCGTGCCCGATCCTACCGATGTTCTGGTGCTTATGGGCTCCGGCGCAGAGGTCGCGAAAGAGGCGGTTGACGTGCTCAACCGCCGCGGAGCCAAATTCGGGGTGCTCAGTGTGCGCCTGTACCGGCCGTTTTCGATTGAGCACTTCATTCGCGCCCTGCCGCGTACTGTGGAGGCGATTGCCGTACTGGATCGCACCAAGGAGCCCGGAAGTATCGGCGAGCCGCTGTACACAGATGTTGTTGCGGCGCTCAGTGAATCAGGAGCGCAGTCCACCCACTTGTGCGGCCTATTCCCAAAGTCATTGGCGGACGTTACGGGCTCTCTTCCAGGGAATTCACTCCTGCCATGGTGAAGGGAATCTTCTGGAGTTGACGAAAGAAAAGAGCAGAAGGCACTTCACGGTCGGCATAGTTGATGACGTTACGCACACCAGCATCGACTACGATCCCGAATTTTCCACCGAAGACCCTGATACCGTGCGGTGTCTATTCTTTGGTCTGGGTGCGGACGGCACCGTGGGCGCAAACAAAAATTCCATCAAGATCATTGGTGAAGACACAGGCTCTATGCCCAGGGATATTTTGTTTACGACTCAAAGAAATCCGGTTCCATGACCACCTCCCATCTGCGCTTCGGTCCCAGGCCCATTCGCTCCAGCTATCTCATCACCAGGGCCAGCTTCGTGGCATGTCATCAATTCTCATTTCTCAAGTCATCTGGACGTTTTGAAAAACGCGGATGAGGGTGCAACATTCCTGCTTGAACAGCCCATACGCGCCGGATGCCGTCTGGAAAAATCTTCCCCGCACCATCCAGCAGGAAATCATCGCCAGGCACATCAGGTTTTTTGTGATCGACGCTTACAAAGTGGCGCGCGATACAGGAATGGGCGGCCGCATCAACACCATCATGCAGACCTGCTTCTTCGCCATCAGCAACGTGTTGCCGCCGGGCAGGCCATCGCCGCCATCAAGAATGCCGTCCGCAAGACTTACGGCAAGCGCGGTGAAGCTGTGAGTGAGAAGAACTTCGCCGCCATAGACCGCACACTGGAGAATCTGCGCGCAGTCAGCGTGCCTGACGAAGTCAGCGGGCAATGTTGATCTCAGGCTGGCGTTGCCGGCAAACGCGCCTGAATTCGTGCACAATGTTCTCGGCGCCGATCATGCACGGCGAAGGCGATTTTCTTCCCGTAAGCAAGATGCCGGTGGATGGCACTTTCCCCAGCGGGACCTCGCAATGGGAGAAGCGCAACATCGCCCTGGAAATTCCGGCCTGGGACAAAGAGCTCTGCATACAGTGCGGCAAGTGCGTGCTGGTATGCCCGCACGCCGTGATCCGCGCCAAGGTTTATGACCAGGAACTCCTCGCCGGCGCCTCGAGAATTTTCTCTCCGCTCCGGCGCGCTGGAAAGATATGGTGAGATCGAAGTATTCACTTCAGGTCGCCCCGGAGGATTGCACCGGATGCGCTCTGTGCGTGGACGTCTGCCCGGCCAAGAGCAAGACCGACCGGCGCACCGTGCGCTCAACATGGTTCCACAGCCGCCGCTGCGCGAACAGGAGGCCGCCAACTGGGAGTTCTTCCTCGGCCTTCCGGAATTTGATCGCGCCAAGCTCTCCCGCGGCCAGGTAAAGGACGTACAGCTTCTGCAGCCACTGTTTGAGTTCTCCGGCGCCTGCTCCGGCTGTGGCGAAACTCCTTATATCAAGCTGATGACGCAGCTCTTCGGTGATCGTA